>CAVSLS010000049.1:0-71187 GCA_963728845.1 uncultured Acidimicrobiaceae bacterium | reverse complement strand
CACGGCGTGAGGATGACGAGCGTCAGCGTCGGCGAGGTGCTCGCCTCGGTCTGAAATCAAGGGCGGGGGCGGTCGTGCGGACGGCTACCGTGGTGCGGGTGGGCCTCCCTCGATACCGCTGCGACGGCTGCGGCAACCTCACCCGCTTCGACGTGATCGTCTCGCAGAAGACCAGGGCCTTCCACCACTTCACCGTCGGCGGCGACCTCGTGATCGAGGACGAGGAGATCCTCTCCCGCCACGTCGACGAGGTGGTGTGCCGCTGGTGCGGCCACGGGCGCAGCGTCGTCGAGATCGCGGCCGAGGACCAGACGCTCGAGGAGCCGGGCCCGCCGTCCAAAGTGCCGTGAGCGAGCCGCCGGCAGAGATCCTGCGCCGGCTTCGCCCCGTTCCCACCTACACCGACCACCCCACGACGAGGCCCCACGACGTCGTCGGCGTCGGTCTCGACGGCCGGGCGCGCCGGATCGACGTGGAGCACGCCGCCGATCCGGTTCTGCTCCTCTTCCTCTCGGCGGCCTGCCTCGGCTGCCGGGACCTGTGGGACGGCCTGGCCCGGCTGCATGCCGGGCTCGCCGGTGCGGCGCGCCTCGTGGTGGTGACCAGGAGCCCGGGGGACGAGGACCCCGCGGCCATCGCCGCCCTGGCCGGCGACGAGTGGGCGCCTCTCGGCATCGAGATCGTCATGAGCTCGCCGGCCTTCGGGGACTACCGGGTCGGCGGTCCTCCGTTCCTCTCCGTCGCCGACGCCGACGCGGTGCGCACGGAGAGCGTGGCCTGGGGCCTCGACCAGACCCTGCGCACCGCGCTCGACGCGCTGCGCGCGCCGGCTAGTGCCGTGCGCGCCGCCGGCGTCGCGTCGGGTGTCACACCCCCTCGACATGCTGGGCCCGAACAGAGAGGGTCATCGTCATGCCGACTTCCAGGGACACCCGCGTCGAGCCCGAGGGCGGGCTCACCATCGACTGCGACCGCTGCGTGCTGCGGGAGACCGCGGCCTGCGACGACTGCGTCGTCACGTTCCTCCTCGGGAGGGAACCCGATGACGCCGTGGTCATCGACGCCGACGAGGCGCGGGCGATGCGCATGCTCGAGCGTGCCGGGCTCGTGCCGACACTGCGCTTCGACACGCGGGCGGGCTGACCGCCGCCGGCCGTGGTCCCGGCCGCACCGCGTCGCGGGAGGGACCCGGTGAAGCGCCACCTCCTCGTGACCAACGACTTCCCGCCCAAGGTGGGCGGGATCCAGAATTACCTCTGGGAGCTGTGGAAGCGGCTCGACCCCGCCTCCTACGTCGTGCTGACCGCATCGTCGGACCCGGGCGCCGCCGCCTTCGATGCCGCGCAGGCCGAACGCGGCGTCCGCATCGAGCGGGTGCCCGGGACCCTGCTCTTCTTCCCGACCGCCGCCGCGCTCGCGGCGGTGCGCACGTGCGTCGCGGACAACGAGATCGACATGGTCCTGCTCGACCCCGTGCTCCCGCTCGGGCTCCTCGGCCCTCGCCTCGGCGTCCCCTACGGGGTCCTCCTCCACGGAGCGGAGGTCACCGTCCCGGGTCGCATCCCGGGTTCGCGTGCCGCGCTCGGCCGGGTGCTGCGCGGCGCGCGCCTCGTCGTGTCGGCGGGCAGCTACCCGGCGGCAGAAGGCCGCCGTGCCGCCGGCGACGCCATGGGCCCCCAGGTCGTGATCCCGCCCGGCGTGGACACCGGCACCATCGTCCCGCTCAAGGCGCCCGAGCGCCGCGCCGCGCGGGCCCGGCTCGGACTGCCCGGGCGCGGACCGCTCGTGGTCAGCGTGAGCCGGCTCGTGCCGCGCAAGGGCATGGACGTGCTCATCGAGGCGGCCGCTCGCCTGGCGCCGTCCTACCCGGACCTGGTCGTGGCGATCGGGGGCGAGGGCCGGGAGCTGGCCCGCCTGCGGCGCCTCGCCGGGCAGAGCCCGCTGACCGTCGAGGTGCTCGGTCCGGTCAGCGACGAGGATCGGTCCGCCCTCCTCGGCGCGGCCGACGTCTTCGTCATGGCCTGCCGGAACCGCTGGCTGGGCCTGGAGCAGGAGGGCTTCGGCATCGTCTTCCTCGAGGCGGCCGCAGCCGGGGTTCCCCAGATCGCCGGCGACAGCGGCGGGGCCTCCGAGGCCGTGCTGGACGGGGTCACGGGCCTGGTCGTGCGGTCGCCGGAGGACCCGGGGGCGGTGGCCGAGGCCCTGCGCAGCCTGCTGGCCGACCCGAACCGGCGGCGCCGGATGGGCCGGGCGGCCCGTTCCAGGGTGACGGAATCCTTCGACAACGACGTTCTCGCTTCTAGGCTGGCCGAGGCGCTGGCCGGAGTGGCAATCTGACGCACCTGCCGCGTGGCAGTACCGGACAGGAAGGACGCACCCACCGTGGCCGATCAAGCCACAGAGCACATGTCGGTGGCGGCACCGCCCGAGCGGTGCTTCGCCGTCGTGGCCGACCTCGAGCGGTACCCGGAATGGGCGGCCGACATCAAGGAGGTCGAGGTCAAGGAGCGTGACGATCAGGGCCGGCCGCAGCTGGTGACGATGCGGGCCGCCGCGTTCGGCCGCAGCACCAGCATGACGCTGGCCTACGACTACTCGGAGGCACCGCACGTCCTGGCCTGGAAGCTGACCCAGGGCGACATCACGACCAAGTGGGACGGGAGTTACGTCTTCGAGCCCAGCGGCGACGGCGGCACCGAGGTCACGTACCACGTCGAGGCGGCCCTGCGGGTGCCCATCCCCGGTTTCATCAAGATGCGGGCCACGAGCCGCATCATGGCGACCGCCATGCGAGAGCTGAAGGCGCGGGTCGAGTCCATCTCGTGACTCCTGACGGGGGCCGCCGTCCGGCCGCCGACGTGACCTACGGCATCGACATCGGCGGCACCAAGGTCCTGGGCGTCGCCCTCGGCCCCGCCGACGACGTCGTCGCGGAGGCGCGTGTCCCGACGCCGACCGGCGGCTCGGACATTGTCGGCAGCCATGTCGCCGACGCGGTGGCGCAGGTCGTCGACGACCTCGATCGGGAGCTCGCCGCCACCGGTGACGCGCCCGTCGGCGTGGGCCCGCCGGGCATGCTGGACCGGCACGGCCGCCTGTGCTTCTCGCCCAACCTGCCCCAGGCCCACGGGGTCGACTGGACCGAGCTCATCGGCGACCGGCTGCCGGGACGCCGGATCGTGATCGAGAACGACGCCAACTTCGCGGTGCTGGCCGAGCACCGCCTGGGCGCCGCCCGCGGCTACCGCCACGTCGTGATGGTCACCCTGGGCACCGGCATCGGGGGTGGCATCGTGCTCGACGGTCGGGTCCAGGTCGGGTCCGCGGGCTTCGCCGGCGAAATCGGGCACATGGTGGTGGACCCGGCCGGTCCTCCGTGCCCCTGCGGCCGGCGCGGCTGCTGGGAGCGCTTCGCGTCGGGCGCCGGGCTGGGCGTGCTGGCCCGGGAGGCCGCGCTGGCGGGGCGCCTCGGCGAGGTGGTCAGGGTGGCGGGCGGCGACCCCGAGAGCGTGCGGGGCGAGGACGTCTCGGCCGCGGCCGCCGCCGGCGACCCGGCGGCGCGGCGGGTCATCGAGGAGGTCGGCGTGGTGGGTCGGCTTCGGGCTGGCCAACCTGGCCTCCGTCCTCGATCCGGAGTGCTTCGTCCTCGGAGGTGGCGTCGCGCAGGCCGGCGATCTCCTGGTCGAGGCCGCCCGCACCACGTTCGAGGAGCTCGTCGAGGGAGGGGAGCGCCGCCCTCTCGCGGTCATCGTGCCCGCGGCATTCGGAGAGCGCTCGGGCGCCGTCGGCGCGGCGCTGGCGGCACGCCAGGGCGGACTGTGGTGATGCGGACCGGTGTCGTGCTGCCGACGTTCCGCGACACACCCGACGAGGCGTTCGCCGCGGCCGCCGCGGCGGTCGCCGCCGGCGTCGACGGCGTGTTCTGCTACGACCACATCTGGCCGCTGGGCCAGCCCCAGCGGCCGGCGCTGGCTCCCTTTCCGCTCCTGGGCGCGCTGGCCACGCTGCTGGGGCCGCCCGCGGCAGCGGCCAGGGCCCGTTCCTGGGCACGCTCGTGGCGCGCGTGGGCCTGGTCCCCAACGCCGTGTTGGCCGGACAGTTCGTGGCGCTGTCGCACCTGGCGCCGGGACGGGTGATCGCCGGGCTCGGCACCGGCGACCGGCTGAGCGCGGAGGAGAACCGCGCCTACGGCATCCCGTTCCCGTCCGCGGCGGAGCGGCGGGCCGAGCTGGTCGAGCTGGCCGGCGCGCTGGTGCGGGCGGGTCTCTCCGTGTGGGTCGGCGGCGGGCCCGCCGGGCGCACGGCAGAGGCCAGGGCCGCCGGCGCCGCCCTCACCCTGTGGGACGCCGAGCCGGAGCTGGTGGCCGAGCGGGCCTCGGGCGCCGATGCCCTCGAGGTGACGTGGGCGGGGCCGCCGCCCGCGGGACCGCCGAGCCTCACCGAGAGGCTGCGGGTGCTGCAGCACGCCGGAGCCAGCTGGGCCGTGTTCGGCTGGCCGGTCGACGTCGAGGCGCTGGCGGCCGCGGCACGCGCCGTCGAGGCCGACCCCGGGTCCGTCGAGGCCGACCCCGGGTCCGTCGAAGCCCACCAAGAGTCGGGAGGGACGGCGCCCGGGCCGTAGACTTCCCCGATGGAGTTCCGCCGGATCAACGGGCTGCCGCCCTACGTCTTCGCCACCATCAACGACCTGAAGGCGGAATCGCGGCGAGCCGGCCGAGACGTGATCGACCTCGGATTCGGGAATCCGGACCTCCCCTCGCCCGACGTGGCGGTGCGGCAAGCTCGCCGAGGCCGCGCACAACCCGCGCAACCACCGCTACTCCGCGTCGCGGGGGATCCCCAAGCTCCGCAGCGCGATCACCGATCTGTACCAGCGCAAGTTCGGCGTGCAGCTCGACCCCGACACCGAGGTGGTGACGACCATCGGGGCCAAGGAGGGCTTCTCGCACCTCATGTGGGTGCTGGTGGCCCCCGGGGACACCGCGCTGGTGCCCTCGCCCTCCTACCCGATCCACATCTGGGGCCCGCTCTTCGCCGGTGCCGACGTCCGGCAGGTCCCCCTGCAGGGACCCGAGGTGGCCTCCGACGACGCGCCCGACCCCGGCGACGCGTTCTTCGACGGGCTCATGCACGCCTGGGAGGAGTCGTGGCCCAAGCCCAGGGTCATCGTGCTCTCGTTCCCGCACAACCCGACGACCGCCTGCGTGGACCTGTCCTTCATGGAGCGTCTCGTCGGGTTTGCCCGCGAGCACGAGGTGGTCCTGGTGCACGACTTCGCCTACGCGGACCTCGGGTTCGACGGGTACGACCCTCCCTCCATCCTCGAGGTGCCCGGCGCGACGGACGTCGCGGTCGAGATCTACACGATGACCAAGTCGTTCTCCATGGCCGGGTGGCGCGTCGCCTTCGTCGTGGGCAACCGCGAGATCGTCCAGGCGCTGACCAAGCTCAAGACGTACCTCGACTACGGGACGTTCCAGCCGATACAGATCGCCGCCATCGTGGCGATGAACGAGGCGCCGGAGTACCCCAAGGAGATCAACCAGATCTACCGGTCACGCCGCGACACGCTGTGTGACGGGCTCAACCGCATCGGCTGGCACCTGGCGCCCCCCAAGGGGACGATGTTCGTCTGGGCCCCCATCCCGGATCCCTACCGCGAGATGGGATCGCTGGAGTTCTCGAAGTACCTGGTCAACGAGGCCGACGTCGCCACCTCGCCCGGGGTCGGGTTCGGGCCCGGCGGCGACGGCCACGTCCGTTTCGCCCTCATCGAGAACGAGCAGCGCATCGGCCAGGCCGTGCGCAACCTGCGCGGCGCGCTGACCAAGCTCGGCTGAGGACCGCCGCTCAGGGTAGGCCGGCGCCCGGCACGTCGGTGCGCACCTTCTCGATGGCGCCCTTGCGCTCCGCCCGGGCGACGGACGCGTGGCTGACCGGTGCCGTGATCATGTACAGCGTCCGGCGGTCGTCGTCGCCCAGCATGCAGGCGTAGCAGTTCATGCTCGTGACGACCCGTTGGAGGACCTCGCCGCCCTCGGCGACGCGGACGCACTCCGCCGCGTAGGCATTGGACACCCAGATGGTGCCGTCCTCGCACAGGCAGATGCCGTCGGGGGCGACGCTCCCGAGCGCCGCCCACTCCCGGCGGTTGCCGAGCGTGCCGTCTTCGGCACGGTCGAAGGCCGTCAGCTTGGCCGCCGCGCTCTCGGCGATGATCAGGGTGCGTCCGTCCTCGGTGATCACCGTGCCGTTGGGGAACGCGATGTCGGCGGCGGCCTCGGAACTCGAGCCGTCGGGGTCGACGCGGACGAGCGAGGCAGGGCCGACGACGCTCGCGTCGACCGTCCCGTCGTAGATCCCGTCGAGGTCGAACCCGAAGTTCCCGGCGTAGGCCTGGCCGTTGGACGCCACCACCATGTCGTTGGCGTGCCAGGTCGCCCACGGGGTCAGGTCGCCGTGCCGCACCAGCGAGCCGTCCGGCTCGCGGCGCACGATGCGGCGGTCGAGCCGGGAGTTGATGAGGAGGCGGCCGTCGGGGAGCCAGCCCAGCCCGGCGGGCTCGCCCTCGAATGCGACCTCGGTCCGGCGCTCGCCCTGCGGCGAGACCGAGAACACGGCGTGATCGAAGAAGTCCGAGTACCACAGGCGCCCCTCGTGCCAGCGTGGGCACTCCCCGAAGAACAGCCCGGACAGGAATGGCTCGGCGGTCAGAGTCTCGCTCGGCACGGTGCACCTCCATGAGTGATCGAACGGCCCGCAGTACAGCACAGCCGACTTTCCGGTGCGTCGTGCCGCGTCCAGACCTACATTGGGAGCGTGACGTACTGGGTGCTCAAGGCGGTCCTGACCCCGATCTTCTTCCTCCTGTTCCGGGTCAAGGTGGAGGGACGCGGAGAACATCCCCAAACACGGCCCGGCCGTCCTGGCGTCCAACCACCAGTCGTTCTGCGACTCCTTCTTCATCCCTCTCGTGGTCCGGCGCAAGGTGACGTTCCTCGCCAAGGCGGAGTACTTCGACTCGTGGAAGACGGCATGGTTCTTCCGGGCCGCCGGCCAGATCCCCATCCGGCGGACAGGGGGAGCGCGTCGGAGCGTGCGCTCGACACGGCGCGCAACGACGTCCTCGGCAAGGGGAACATCCTCGGGCTGTACCCCGAGGGCACCCGTACCGTCGACCAGTACGTGCACAAGGGTCGAACCGGGGTGACGCGGTTGTCGCGCGAGTGCGGGGTGCCGGTCATCCCGGTCGGGGTCGTCGGCACGGTCGATGTGCAACCGGTCAATTCCAATTTCATGCGGCCCTTCAAGACCGTGATCGTCCGCTTCGGCGCACCCATGCAGATGGACCCGCCCGAGAACCCCGACGACCCCTTGGAGAACCACGACCATGGCCAGTGCCGGGCTTTCACCGACCGGCTGATGCGAGAGATCGCCCGGCTCTCCGAGCGCGAGTACGTCGACGAGTACGTGCCCTCGCGCCCGAGCGCGGCCGCGGCGTGAGCGAATTCGCAGCACAGACGATTCGTAAGCACTCCGAAACAGGCAGTTCACATTGACCGCCTAACGTTTGTCGCATGTTGCGTCCTGAAAGCTGGACGAAGCCAGCGGGTGGAAGTCCCGTCCGGGTAATCGCCGGAGAGCCCGGTAGCAGGCCCCGGTTCGTCGTCGAGAGGCGGCGGGCTGAGCGGGGTGTCAAGAGCCTCTTCGGAGGGAGCAAGTGCGCGGGCCGTAGTGCCGAAAGGCACGAGTCCTGCAGCCTCGTCAAACGTACGATGGAGGAGCCGAGCCGCTCATGTCACGGCGAAGGCAGCATCCGACCGACTGGCGTTCCGGACATGCCCACGGTCGGATCCCCCCGGGTACGGGGAGCGGCACGTGCGCAGGGTTTCGTTCGGAACAGGAGAGGCCCGTCTGGCCAGCCTTGTCAGCAAAGACCGGCGGCATAAGCCAGTGGTGAAAACTGCCGGAGGTCAGCGGGAGTCCGACGGGGTCGTAGTACCGCTCCAGGGGCGGGAAGGACCCCGACTTCGGTCATGCCGGGAACAGGGAACGAGCGAGGGCGTGGTGGGGACCGCCTCACCCAACTATCCCGAGGGCCGCCATGTGGCCCCCGTCAAAGTTCGACGCCTCCAGAACCGGCTATGGGCTGCGGCCAAGCAGTCGAAGGGTCGGCGCTTTCACGCCCTCTATGACCGCATCTACAGGGACGACATTCTCTGGGAGGCGTGGGAGCGGGTCCGAGCCAATCGTGGCGCAGCGGGGGTCGATGCAGTGACCGTCGCTGCGGTGGAGGCCTATGGGGTTGAGCAGATGCTCACGAACTCCACGAAAGCCTCCGTGCAGGCATCTACCGCCCAAAGCCCGTGCGGCGGGTGGAGATCCCAAAGCCCGATGGGTCAAAGCGCCCGTTGGGCATCCCAACAGTCAAGGATCGGGTGGTCCAACAAGCGGCCAAGATCGTCCTCGAGCCGGTTTTCGAGGCCGACTTCTTGGACTGCTCCTATGGGTTCCGCCCGAAGCGCTCGGCCACCGACGCCATGGAGAGGCTCCGAACAGGCTTCATCGAGGGCAACACCTTCGTCTTCGAAGCCGATATCGAGAACTTCTTCGGCCAGATCGACCACGAGAGGTTGCTCTCGTTGGTCGCGCTGCGGGTGTCGGACCGTCGGGTGCTCAAGCTCCTTCGACTGTGGTTGCGTGCAGGCGTGTTGGACGCCGGTGTCGTCACCGAGACGGTCAGCGGGACGCCCCAAGGAGGGGTGATCTCTCCTCTCCTCGCCAACATCTACCTGCACGCCTTCGATGCGGTGTGGGACAAAGCGGCATTGGAAACCTCGTCCGCTACGCTGACGACTTCGTGGTGCTGTGCCGTTCCCGGGCAGGCCGAGCAAGTCCAGCAGGCGAGCACTGCCCTCCTGGGTGATCTCGGTCTGTCCTCCACCCGGACAAGACCCGCGTGGTCGACCTCCGGGAGGGAAGGGAGGGCTTCGACTTCTTCGGCTGTCACTTTCTGCCCGCATGAGCGGAAAGCTCTGGGAGCAGCGGCGCATCATCCGCTTCTACCTCCACCGCTGGCCGTCGCTGCGGTCCATGAAACGTGCCCGAGCCCGGGTCAAGGCTCTCACCGCACGAAGCCAGGTCGGACAACAGCTGCCTGACGTCATCGCACGGCTTAACCAGTTCCTTCGGGGCTGGGGCAACTACTTCCGCACCGGGAATGCGGCCCAGAAGTTCCGTCAACTCGACCGCTACGTGGCGTGGCGACTGCACCGCTTGCTTGTCAAGAAGCGTGGTCGCAACCTGCGCGCCGGTCAGGCGGGACGCATGGACCGAATCCTGGTTCCACGACCAGGGCCTGCATCAGCTCCGTGGCACTATCCGCTACCCGAAAGCTGCGTAACCATGTCTAAAAGACCGTCGTTAAGCCGTGTGCGGGAAAACCGCATGCACGGATTGAAAGGGGATGGGGAACCGGGCCGACTACAGCACCGCGCCCCTGACTACCAATGCTGGCTACATCGTGCGGATCGCGCTGCCCGACCGGCCGGGGGCTCTCGGCCTGGTGGCCAGCCGGATCGGTGCCGTCGGGGGCGACATCGTGGCCATCAACATCCTCGAGCGCGACGGGGGGAATGCGGTCGACGAGTTCGTCATCGAGATCGGCGGCCACCATCTCATCGAGCTCCTGCAGAGCGAGATCCACGAGGTGGACGGGGTCACCGTCCTGGAGATCCGGGCGGCGGACTCTACGACGCCGGCGGGCTGACGACGTAGGCGCACACGTGCGCCCCGTCCATGAGGTGGGCCACCCGGCGCACCGTCGCACCGGGAAGCGCGTCGCGGATGAAGGCCAGCTCGCTCGTGCAGGCCTGTGAGAACCCGTGGGCGACGGTGAGGATGGCGCAGTTGTGCTCCGTGATCCGCCAGCTGCCGTCGGGCAGCCGTTCCGCCTCGGCGAGGTAGCCGTCCTCGTCCAAGATGGCGGTCAGCGCGGCGACCTGCTCGTCGAAGGGGAGGTTGGCGGTCCGGGGGAGGGCGCCGGCGACCCGTCGCTTGCGCCGCGACTCGAAGAGCTCGTCGACCTGGGCGGCGCCCGGGCCGCCCAGGTAGCCCAGGAGCTCGGTCGTGAGGTCCCCGTAGCGCTTCGGGTAGAGCGCCTCGGCTGCCCCGGTGAGCTCGTAGACATGGCGGGGGCGTCCCCGCCGCGTCCCCGGCGCCACCTCGTCGCGGTGCACGAGGAGCCCGTCCTCTTCGAGGCGGCCCAGCTGCAGGCGGACGGCGGCGGGAGTCAGGCTCAGCGCGCCGGCCACGGCGGAGGCGTCGAGCGGCCCCTGGCGCTTCAAGAGGTTCAAGATGGCCCGCCGCGTCGTCGGCAGCTGCTGCAGGGGCGACTCTGCCCGGGGGGCCTCGGCCGGTGCGACGGATTCGGGCGTCACGGCAGGATCAGGTGGACGTCGCCGAACTCGTGCCACAGGTAGCCCTCGGCCAGCGCGGCGGCGTAGGACGCCTCGAGCAGCGGCCGGCCCGCGATGGCCTCGAGCATGGCGAGGTGCGAGGCCTCGGGCTCGTGCCAGCCGGTCAGGAACCCGTCGATGGAGCGGACGGGCCGCTCGGGCGACACGACCGTCTCGGTCCATCCCTCGCTCGGGTGCACGTGCCCATGTTCGTCCACGACGGACTCCAGCGCGCGCACGACGGTCGTGCCGATCGCGATGACCCGGCCGCCGGAGCGCCGGGTGTCGTTGATGTGGTGCGCGGTGGCGAGCGACACCCGGAAGTACTCGGCGTAGGGCGGTTCGCTGGCCACCAGCGAGGCGACGCCGGTGTGGAGCAGGAGGGGGGCCACGCCGACGCCCTTGGCGACCAGTCGGGTCAGGACCTCGGGGGTGAACGGGCGCCCGGCGCTCGGCATCTCGGCCGACCCCGGCTCCGTGGCGTACACGTTCTGGTAGGCCGTGATGGGGTAGCTGCCCCGCACGTAGCCGTACCGGATGGGCCGCCCGTGGCGGGCCAGGAAGCTGTGCAGGCGTTCGGGTGTGTCGACCGCGGGAGACCCACAGGCGCACGCCCACGCCGCCGGGGCCGGGGGAGTAGGGGGCCAACAGGGCGACGCGGGCTCCGTCCGCCAGTTCGATGACGTCGCCCGGGCTCGCCCCCAGGTGGGCCTGCCCGTCGCGGCGCACCTCCACCGTCCACAGTCCGGCCGGCAGCCCGGTCGAGAGGTGCACCTGGACGGCCGAGCCGTCGGGCGCCGTGCCGTCGAGCTCGGCGGCCAGCGTCCCCGAGGTGTTGATGACCACCAGGTCGCCCTCGTCGAGGAAGCGGGGCAGCTCGGAGAAGTGCGAGTGCACGAGGGAGCCGTCCGACTTCGTGGCCACGAGCATGCGCACCGCGTCGCGGGTCATGCCGCGGTACTCGGGCGGCGAGGGTGCCTCGAGCTCGGGCGGGAGCGAGAACGAGAGCGGGTGCAGCTCGGGCAGGCGAGCGGCGAGGCCGGGCTCCAGCGACGGGGCGGCCAGGGCGCTCATGCCACGGCTCCCGTCGAGACGAGCTCGCTGGCCCGGTAGCGACCGCTCGGTCGGCTGCTCTCGATCAGCTCGAGGAAGGTGGGCACCACGGTGGAGGGCTCGGGCCGGTCCGAGATGTCCTCGCCCGGGAACGCGGCCTGGTGCATGGCGGTGCGCAGGTCCCCGGGGTCGACCGACCACACGGTCAGCGCGGGGAACTCGACGGCCAGCACGGCGCCGAGGTGCTCGAGCGCCGCCTTGCCGGCTCCGTACCCACCCCAGCCCTTCGTAGGCCTCGACCGCGGCGTCCGACGTGATGTTCAGCACGCGCGGGTGGGGTGCGTCGAGGAGCAGCGGGAGCGCGTCCTGCACGAGTCCGAGGGGGGCGACGACGTTGACCTCGAAGGCGACGCGCAGATCACCCAACGGGTAGTCGGCCAGCGACGGGAGCGGGGAGGCACCCAGCGTGCCGGCGTTGTTCACGACGAGGTCGAGGCCGCCGAGCTCGAACGCGGCGCCGGTGAGCTCGTGGCGGTGGTCGAGGTCGGTGATGTCGCCGGCCACCGCGACGACGCGGGCGTCCGCTGCCGCCTGCCCGCGGATCCGGTCGGCCGCCGCCCCGAGTGTGACCTCGTCGCGTCCGTCGACCACCAGCGACCAGCCCGCCCGTCGCCAGCCCGGTCGCCAACGCCTCCCCGAGTCCCCGCGATGCCCCTGTCACGATGGCCACGCTCATGGCTGCCCACCCTTCCGAGCGGCGGGTCCGCTCTACCGCTCAATATAACAAGGTTTTCCTTGCTTTATTTCGGGTTCGCAGGTGCCCAGGGCTTATTCGGTTTCGCAGGGTGCTCAGGCGGCGCGGGATCGACCTCCTGGGACCACGGGGCCGTGGTGGCACTGCCGGTGAAGTTGCCGTCGCCCCCGTAGGTGGCGGTGACGGAGCCGGTCCCGAGGGGCAGCGTGGCGGTGGTGAGGGTCGCCTGGCCGTTCGACACGCTGCCGCTGCCGATGACGGCGCCGTCGTACAAGAAGGTGACGGTGCCGGTCTCCCCCGAGCCCGTGGCCGGGAACACGCTCGCCGTGATGGTGACCGGCTGCCCCAGGGTCGACGGGTTGGCGGAACTGCCGAGGCCCAGGGTGGTCGGCGCCCGGCTCACCGTGACCGGCGCCGCGGAGCCCGACAGCTCACCCCGAAGTCGGGGTCCCCGCCGTAGGAGGCCGTGATGGAGTTGACGCCGAGCGGGAGCGTCGTGAGGAGCATGCTGGTGGTGGTCACACCTCCCGACGTCGTCAGCGTCGACGTGCCGAGCGGTGCGCCGTTGTCGGAGAAGGTGACGCTTCCCGTGGGGTTCGCCACGCTTGCGCTCGCGGCCACCGTGGCGGTGAACGAGACGGCCTCGCCGGAGGTCGACGTGCTCGACGACGCGGTGACCGACGTCGTGGTGGAGACCGGTGCGACGGTCTCGGTGAGGGCGGCCGTCGACGGCAGGAAGTCGGCGTTCCCGCCGTAGGTGGCGACGATGGAGTGGGTCGCATCGGCGTCGTAGGTCTCACTACAGGTGACCTGGGGAGAGGCAGCCGACGAGAGGGCGAGCGACTCGCAGCCTGCGACGGGGCTCCCGTCGTCGCTCAACGCCACGGTGCCGGACGCAGTGCCGGCGCCGGGTGCGGCGGCCGACACCGTCGCCGTGTAGGTGACCTGCTGGCCGGGGACCGCGTCGGCGGGTGCGGCCTCGATCGCGATGTCCGCGGCGTCCGGTTTCACGACCTGCGCGTCGACCGGTGAGGTGCTGGGGCCGAAGAGGACGTCCCCGCCGTACGTCGCGGTGACCGGCTGCGATCCCACCAGGAGGTTCGCAGTGTCGAAGGTGGCGGTCGTGACCCCGGCTGCGGTCGCCACCGGTGTGGTCCCGAGCAGGACGCCACCGGCGGAGAACGACACCGAGCCCGTCGGTTCCGATCCCGACGCCGGCGTCACGGTCGCCGTGAACCTGACGTCCTGCCCGAACACCGATGCCGGGACGGTGCTCGTGATGCCGACGGCAGTCGCCGCAGCCGGGGCGCCGCCGACCAGGCCGAGTCCGTCCGGGTGGGAGTAATCGGCTGTCGCGCCGTTACGAACGGTGGCGAACGTCCCGCTGAAGGAGCTGTTTGCCACGACGTACTCGGCAGCCGACGAGGGAGTGAACCCGCTCTCGAACACCGGAGCGACGCTGCCGTCGAGCGACAACGCCCCGTTCACGATCCTGCCGTAGTCCGACGGGGACGTCGGCGGACCGCCGATGCCGAAGGCGAGCAGCCCGTTCGACGCATTCGTCAGGGTGGAGGACTGCTCGAGATTGAGCACACCACCCGGAGCGACCCCGAGCGTGCCTGCGTTGGTCAGGCTCGACACGGCGCCGCCGCCGACGGTGACCGTACCGAACACGTCGAAGGCGCCGCTGTTCGTGATGGGCCCGTCGAGGGTGAGGGTGGCCGTGCCGGAGCCCGAGGGCCCGGCCGTCAGCGTCCCGTCGTTGTCCAGTCCCGAGGAGACCGAGAGTCCGCGCGCCAGCCGATCGGGCGTCCCCGGTGCCTCCGGTGCCGACGGAGAGCGTGCTTCCCTTGGCCACGGTGAGCTCGCCGACGACGGTGGTGGCGTCCTGGTCGACGACCGTCGCGCCGCCGGGGATGCACGTGTCGACACCGGTGGCGTCGGGGACGCCGGCGCTCCAGTTGGCGGCGGTGTTCCAGTCGGTCGTCCCGCCGCTGCCCGTCCAGGTGTCACTGCAGCCGAGCACCGTGTCGGCCGCGGGCGCGACGCCGGTGCCGGTGGCGCCGTAGATCGCCAGGCTCCCGGCCACCACCACGAGGCCGGCCACGGCTGCGCCGAGACTCCTGACCGGGTGCCGGCGGGCTCCGCGGCGCACGCCCCGCGGAATCGGATGGCGACGAACCACGATGCCCTCCCAGCCTCCGTGCTGCGCAGCGCGACGCCATTCGTCCACGCCTCGCAGTGCTCCCCTCAGTCTGCTCCCTCGGCCCCCGGACCGGTAGGGGCAATGAGAGGCCGCGCACGCAGCATTCGTGCGCCGTTCCGCCCGGTGGCGTTAGGCCGGTTCGGTGGCCGCCCAGCCCATCGACTTCTCGACGGCGCGGCGCCAGCCGGCGTGCACCGCGTCGGCCAGGTCAGCCGGCAGCTGCGGCTCGAAGGTGCGGTCGGCCTCCCAGAGCCCGGCCAGCTCGCCGAGCGACGACCACATCCCCTCGGCCAGCCCGGCCACCGTCGCCGCGCCCAGGGCGGTCGACTCGAGCGAGCGCGGCCGGGCCACGGGCATGCGGCTCTGCTCGGCCTGCAGCTCCAGGAGGAGGTCCATGGCGGCGGCACCGCCGTCCGCCCGCAGCGCGGACAGTGGGTGGGCCGAGGCGGCGGCCATGGCATCGGTCATGTCGCGCACCTGGAACGCCATGGCCTCCACGCACGCCCGTGCCAGCTGCGGCGCGTCCCGCCCCGCGGGTCAGCCCGGTGACGATGCCGCGGGCCTGCGGATCCCACCACGGGCTGCCGAGCCCGGTCAGGGCGGGCACGAACGTCACGCCGCCGCTGTCGGGGACCGACGCCGCCAGCGGGCCCACCTCCTCGGCCGCGCGTGATGATGCCGAGCCCGTCGCGCAGCCACTGGATGGCGGCGCCCGAGACGAAGGCGGAGCCCTCGAGCGCGTAGGCCACGCGGCCGTGCGCGCCGTCGCCGTGCTCACCGAGGTCCCACGCGCAGCTGACCGTCAGTCCCTCCGGTGCGGCGGGCGCTCCGCCCCCGCGTTGGCGAGCACGAAGCTGCCCGTGCCGTAGGTGACCTTGACCATGCCGGGCTCGAAGCAGGCCTGGCCGAACAGCGCCGCCTGCTGGTCGCCGAGGACGCCCGAGACCGGGACGCCGTCGAGCACGTCGGACGCCGGGCCGAGGCCGGCCAGGGCCGCGGTGCCGAAGCGGCCCGCCGACGGGCGCACCTCGGGCAGGGTGTGCAGCGGCACGCCGAAGAGGTCGCACAGCTCGGCGGACCAGGCCAGCGCCGCGGTATCGAGCAGCAGGGTGCGGCTGGCGTTGGAGGGGTCGGTGGCGTAGCACGCCCCCCGCCGGCCCCCCGGTGAGGTTCCACAGGACCCAGGTGTCGACCGTGCAGAAGGAGAGCCTCGGGTCGTCGGCGGCCGAGCGCGAGCTCGCCCGAGCGCAGCAGCCAGGCCGCCTTGGTGGCGCGTGAAGTAGGGATCGAGGACCAGCCCGGTCGCTGGTGCGCACGAGCGGGAGGTGGCCCGCCTCCGTGAGCTCGGCGCACAGGGCGGCGGTGCGCCGGTCCTGCCAGACGATGGCGCGGTGCAGCGGCCGCCCGGTGGAGCGGTCGAAGGCCACCAGGGTCTCGCGCTGGTTGGTGATGCCGATGGCGGCGACGGTCTCCCCGGACTCGGCCAGGCGGCCGCCCACCTCGGCCAGCGTGGCCCGCACGGCGTCCCAGATCTCGGCCGGATCGTGCTCGACCCAGCCGGGGCGGGGGAAGTGCTGGGTCAGCTCCCGGTAGGCCACGTCGGCCACCCGGCCCCGCTCGTCGACGGCGAGGGCGCGCACGCCGGTCGTGCCCGCATCGATGGCGACCACCTTGGCCATGGGCGGTGACGCTAACGGCTCCGCGGGCATTTCGGCGCCGTGGCCGACCGGCGCCGTGGACCTTCCCGCGCAAACAATCGCGAAGCGGCCCGTGACCTGCACGGATGGTGCGTGGATTTGGTTGACAAGGGCGTAACTACAGTGCTGTAATGACACAGCATCTCGTGTCTCGGGGGAGGGTCAGCCACTATATCTTGTGGTGAGGCGACTCGTGCCCCTCCCGGGCGCCGGATCGGGAGACGCGCCGTGAGACACCGCTCCACTGGAATGGGGGTGGGGTGACGGCGCCGACGAGCAGGACAGAGCAGGACCAGCAGTACACCCCCAGCAGCGAGCCAACGAGGAGGACCCCAGCGCCATGGCCATCGCCCCCCAGCGATCCGAGATCGGCATCCGCCGCCACTTCACCACCGAGGGCGTGCACCCCTATGACGAGGTGCGCTGGGAGCGGCGCGACGCCCGCATCACGAACTTCCGGGACGGCACGGTCGCCTTCGAGCAGCTGGGTGTCGAGGTCCCCGAGTCCTGGAGCGTGAACGCCACCAACATCCTGGCGCAGAAGTACTTCCGGGGGACGCTCGGCACCGACGAGCGCGAGTGGTCGCTGCGCCAGGTGGCCGACCGGGTGGCCGACACCCTGACCGCCTGGGGGATCAAGGACGGCTACTTCGTCGACGACGAGGAGGCCCAGGTCTTCAACCACGAGCTGAAGTACCTCATCATCCACCAGAGGGCGGCCTTCAACTCCCCGGTGTGGTTCAACATCGGCGTGCAGGGCGTGCCCCAGCAGGGCTCAGCGCTGCTTCATCCTCTCCGTCGAGGACAGGATGGACTCGATCCTCAACTGGTACACGGAGGAGGGGATCATCTTCAAGGGCGGGTCGGGCGCCGGCGTGAACCTGTCGCGCATCCGCTCGTCGCACGAATTGCTCAAGGGCGGCGGCACGGCCTCGGGTCCGGTGAGCTTCATGCGGGGCGCCGACGCCTCGGCCGGCACCATCAAGTCCGGCGGCAAGACCCGCCGCGCCGCCAAGATGGTCATCCTCGACGCCGACCACCCCGACGTCGAGGACTTCATCTGGTGCAAGGCGATCGAGGAGCGCAAGGCGCGCGTGCTGCGGGACGCCGGCTTCGACATGGATCTCGACGGGGCGGACAGCCACTCGACGCAGTACCAGAACGCCAACAACTCGGTGCGGGTGACCGACGAGTTCATGGAGGCGGTGCTCGACGGGCGCGACTGGGACCTGGTCGCGCGCACCGACGGCTCGGTCGTCCGGACGGTGCCGGCGCGCGACCTGTTCCGCCAGATCGCCCACTCGGCCTGGGAGTGCGCCGACCCGGGTCTCCAGTACGACACCACCATCAACCGCTGGCACACGGCGCCGAACACGGGGCGGATCAACGGCAGCTAACCCGTGCTTCCCTGGCTCGGCGAAGGTGCACACCGACAAGGGCCTGATCCCCTTCCGCGAGCTGTTCGAGCGGGCAAACCAGGGCGAGTGCTTCGGGATCTACACCCACGACGCCACCAACCCCGACATGCCGTCGGATCAGATGCTGATCACCTCGCCCGAGGCGTTCATGATCACCGGCTACAACGATATCGTCCGCCTTCGCCTCGACAACGGCGTCGAGCTCCGGTGCACACCGTCGCACAAGATCTTCACCGCCAACCGGGGCTACGTCGAGGCGCGCCAGCTCGCCTTCACGACGAGATCAAGTTGCTCGACCTCGAAGCCCCCGCCGTCGAGGCGGATCTCAACATGCCGGTGTCGTCCGATCCGGGCGACTACCGGACGAAGGGCGACCACTCGCAGCCACTGGACTTCCCCGAGACGTGGACCGAGGACTTCGCCCACTATCTGGGCTGGCTGATCGGTGACGGGTCCACCTCCGGAACGACGGTAGCCAGCATCTACGGCAGCGTCGAGGACCAGGCAGAGATCCTGCCGCGCCATGCCGAGCTCCTGGACCGGGTCAACTGCGGGCGGCCGATCAAGGTCTCCGAGCAGGCCAACGGGACCGTGCAGCTGCGCCTGGGTCGCCGTGCCTTCAAGCAGTTCATCGAGGCCCTCGGTGTGAAGCCGGTCAAGGGTCCGCAAAAGACGGTGCCGTGGTCGATCGAACAGGCGCCGGCCGAGATGGTGGCGGCGTTCCTCCGCGGCCTGTTCGACGCCGATGGGTGTGTCATCACATCGTCTGCCGGCTCCGGTAAGAGCAGTTACGTCGGTCTGGGCTCCACTTCACCCGAGCTACTGCGAGGAGTCCAGACCCTGCTCAGCACGTTCGGGATCATGAGCCGCCTGTACCAGACGAAGTCGGCCGCTGACGAGGGTTCGTTCACTTACACCGACAAGGCTGGCGAGACCAGGAACTACGGGCACGCCGCCGCATATGATCTCCGTGTCTCCTCGGAATCGATCCTGCGCTTTGCCCAGCACGTCGGATTCTCGCTGAGTCGCAAGGCGGCGCTGCTGCGCAGCCTGGTGGTCGAGGCTCCGAGGGGGCCGTACTCGGCGCGCACCACGGCTCACCTGCTCGAGCGGACAAACGACGGCGTCGAGCTGACGTACAACCTCACCGAGCCGCGCAACCACTCGTACGTGGTCAATGGGGTCGTTGTCGCAATTGCTCCGAGTATGTCCACCTCGACAACTCAGCCTGCAATCTGGCCTCCATGAACCTCCTGACTTTCCTCGACGACGAACGACGACTTCGACGTCGATGGCTTCCGGGCCGCGGTGGCGGTGGTGTTCACCGGGCAGGAGATCATCGTCGGCAACGCCGACTACCCGACCGAGAAGATCGCCGAGACGACCCGCGCCTTCCGCGAGCTCGGCATCGGCTACGCCAACCTCGGCGCGCTGCTGATGGCGCAGGGACTGCCCTACGACTCGGACGCGGGGCGCGCCTGGGCGGCCGCCATCACCGCGTTGCTGACGGGCCATGCCTACGCCACCTCGGCCCGCACGGCGGCCCGCATGGGCCCCTTCGCCGGCTACCACGAGAACGCGGAGGCGATGCTGCACGTGCTGCGGATGCACCAGGCCGAGACGGCCCGCATCGACGAGGACGTCGTGCCGCCCGAGCTGCTGTCGGCCGCCCAGGAGTCGTGGGACCAGGCGGTGGACCTGGCCGAGGCCTATGGCGTGCGCAACTCGCAGGCCTCGGTGCTGGCGCCGACGGGCACCATCGGGCTCCTCATGGACTGCGACACCACCGGCGTCGAGCCCGACCTGGGGCTCGTCAAGACGAAGAAGCTGGTGGGCGGCGGCACGATGTCCATCGTCAACCAGACCGTGCCGCGGGCGCTGGCCAAGCTGGGCTACGGCGCGGCGCAGGTGGACGACATCGTGGCGTACGTCAACGAGCACATGTCGATCCTCGGTGCACCCCACCTGGCACCCGAGCACCTGGCGGTGTTCGCCTGCTCCATGGGCGACAACACCATCCACTACTCGGGTCACATCCGCATGATGGGGGCGGTCCAGCCCTTCATCAGCGGGGCCATCTCCAAGACGGTCAACATGCCCGAGGACGTGACGGTCGAGGACGTCGAGCAGTTGCACGTCGACGCCTGGCGCCTCGGGATCAAGGCCGTGGCCATCTACCGCGACAACTGCAAGGTGGCGCAGCCGCTCTCGACCACGAAGAAGGATGCCGCGCCGGTCGGGGGCGACGACGCCCCGGCCGGATCGGAGGCGGAGGCCAGGGACCGCAAGGTCGCGGCCCGCATCGCCGAGCTCGAGGCGGCACTCGTGCACGAGCGGCAGCGGACGGCGGATCCGCTCGTCGTGGGTGCGGTGCGCGAGCGCCTGCCCCGCAAGCGCAACTCCAAGACGTTCTCCTTCCGGGTGGCCGACTGCGAGGGTTACGTGACCGTCGGGGAGTACGAGGACGGACGGCCGGGCGAGGTGTTCATCAAGGTGTCCAAGCAGGGCTCGACCCTGGCCGGCATCATGGACGCCTTCTCCATCGCCGTGAGCATGGGCTTGCAGCACGGCGTGCCGCTGGCCACCTTCGTGCGCAAATTCGCCAACATGAAGTTCGAGCCGGCCGGCATCACCGACGACGCCGAGCTGCGCATCGCCACCAGCCTCATCGACTACATCGCACGCCGCCTCGCGCTCGACTATCTCTCGGCCGAGGACCGCGCCGAGCTCGGGATCCTCTCGACGCAGGAGCGCAGCCAGCCCACGCTGCCCGGTGTGGAAGAGATGGCGACGCCGTCGGTGGGCCTGGTGGACGACGGGCCGAGCCCGGGCGCCGCCGCGAGTGGTCCGGCGGCGTCGCCGACGCCCCGGCCGATGGCGCGGGCAGAGCAGCTCGATGCGCCGCTCTGCTACAGCTGCGGCAACACCATGCAGCGGGCCGGCTCGTGCTACGTCTGCGGGAGCTGCGGGTCGACCAGCGGGTGCTCGTAGTGAGCTCCGCGTGTGCCGACAGGCGCCTGCCGCAGCCGACTGAACAGGTCTCCGGCGAGACGTCTCGGGCGGTAGCCCTTGCTCGCGCGAGACTAGGGACGACGTCCGTTCGGCATGATGTCGCTCAGACCCCATTGGTCGAGCGAGTTGAGTTGCACCTGGTCGCCCGTCGCCTCGACGATCTGGTTGCCGCCCACGTAGATGCCGGTGTGGTACACGCTCGTCCAGTCGGTCTGGCTGGAACCCCAGAACACGAGGTCCCCGGCCGCAAGCGTGGTGAGCGCAACCGGGCTGCCCGCCGTGTTGTACTGGTCGTTGGACACCCGGGCGAAGCCGACGCCGGCTCCGTTCTCCCATGACGCCAGAGCCAGTCCGGAGCAGTCGTAGCCGACCGGCCCGTTGCCTCCCCAGATGTAGGGCTTTCCGAGTTGGGCGAAGGCGAAGAGCACGGCCTTGTCCCCGGGCGTGACGGGCGAGAACATCAGTCCCTCCGTGGGTGGCGTGCCCTGGGCGTCACCGAACGGGTAGGCCGTCCCGTTCTGCGCCTCCACCCAGTAGCCCTGCCCCGACTGGGTCGAGACCACCTTCTCGGTCGGGTCGAGGCCCGGACCACCGGCCGGGGAGCCGTAGAAGCCGGCGTCGCCGAAGTTGAAGATCCCGCCGTCGGCGGCGACCATCCAGTAGCCCTTGGCATCGGGCGTGGGCGTCATGGCGACGATGGGCTTGTTGAGCGTGATCGAACCGGTCGAGCCGTAGAAGCCGGCGTCGCCGTAGGAGAAGATCCCGCCGTCGGAGGCCACGAGCCAGTACCCCTTGCCGTCGGGCGTGGGCGTCATGGCGACGATGGGCTTGTTGAGCTTGATCGAACCGGTCGAGCCGTAGAAGGCGGCGTCGCCGTAGGAGAAGATCCCGCCGTCGGAGGCGACCATCCAGTACCCCTTGCCGTCGGGCGTGGGCGTCATGCCGACGATGGGCTTGTTGAGCGTGATCGATACCGGTCGAGCCGTAGAAGCCGGCGTCACCGTAGGAGAAGATCCCGCCGTCGCTGGCCACCAGCCAGTAGCCCTTGGCGTCGTCGGTCGGGGTGATGGCGACGATCGGGTGGTTGAGGGGCAGGCCCGCGGCCGAACCGTAGGAGACGGCGTTGCCGAAGTTCCACACCGCGCCCTGTGCGCTGGCCAGCCAGAAGTTGTCCGTCGGGACACTGGTCAGCGATTCGACGCCCCCGGAGGGACCGGTCGTCGCCGGGGTGCTCCCCCCGGCCGCGGACGTCGCTGCCACCCCGAGGGTCCCCCAGGCCAACGACACCCATGACGAGCCCCGCCACCCACGACCCGATGGTCCGGGTCCGGCTCGTGCTGCTCCGACCACGACCGACGTCGCGCCGCGACCCGCCAGCGTGCATGGGGAGGAGGTCGGCGTTCCGGCGAGCCCGCTTGAGCGGTGCCCACCCCGAGGCCGGCGCGAGTTGGGACCCCGTTGTGCGAGCGGCCCGCCACGAACGGACCGACCGGACCCTCTCCCGATCGGTGTTATACCGACTGGCGACATGCAACCGGACTTCAGGCAGTCCTTGGGCGAGTCACGAGTCGTGTGGCCGCGTGCCCACGACGACCCGGGAGCATTGCCCGATGACTCGCATCTTCATGTCGATGGCGTCGGTCCGGTAGCAGGGCGCCCTCGTGTCCGAGCCGACCTCGGGGTTCGTCGTTTCGGCGGAGGATCACGAGAAGATCCGCGTGCTCGTCCTCGAACGGCCGGAGAAGCTCAATGCCTTCACCGCGGAGGGCTACGGCGCACTGGCGGGACAGCTCGATGCGGCCGCGCGGGACGGGCGCGTCTCGGTGTGCGTGCTCACCGGGAGGGGCCGGGCCTTCTCCGCGGGCGTCGATCTGGACGAGGCGAGCCGTCCAGGCTCCGGCGCGGAGCTCGGAGCCCGGTTCGACGTCCTCGTCGAGACCCTGGCCCGGTTCCCCAAGCCGCTCGTGGCGGCGGTCAACGGGCCGGCCGTCGGGTTCGGCGCAACCGTCCTCCTCCACTGCGATCTGACGGTGGTCGACGAGACGGCGCAGATCCGCCTGCCCTTCGTGGCGCTGGGCACGTGTGCCGAGGCGGGGAGCAGCTGGCTCCTGCCACGGCACGTCGGCGCGCAGCAGGCGTCGTGGCTGCTGCTGTCCGGAGCCACGGTGAACGCCGACGAGGCGGTCGCCGCCGGCTTCGCCCTTGCCCGGGTGCCGGCGGGTCAGGCCCTCGATCACGCCATGGCGCTCGCCCGGCAGCTGGCGACCCATGACCTGACCGCGCTGGTCGCGAACAAGCGCCTCCTGCGCGAGGGTTACGCCGAAGGGATCGGATCGGCCTGGCAGCGAGAGAAGTCTGCCATCGCGGCCGTGGCCGAGGAGCTGGGACCCATCAGCGTGGCCCGACAGGAGATCGGGTTGAGCCAGCGGTCCTGTGGCTTGGCCCGCGGCGCCATTTCACGAAGACTGGGACCGTGGACTTCGACGACATCGCCGACGACCTCTACGGGCTGGCACCCGGGCGGTTCACGGCGAGCCGGGACTCCCGCGCCGGCGAGGCCCGGGCTGCTGGTGACCGGGCACTGGCGGAGCGGATCAAGAAGCTCCGCCGGCCGACGGTCTCTGCCTGGCTGGGAAACCGACTGGCCCGCGAGCGCCCGCAGGACATCGAGGGACTCATCGGACTGGGCGCCCGACTCCGCGAGGCCCAGGCGGGGCTGTCCGGCGCCGAGCTGCGTCGCCTGTCACGCCGCCGGGGCGACGCCGTGGCGGCACTCGTCGCCCAGGCGAAGGACCTCGCCCTGGCGGAGGGGCAGTCCGTCTCCGACGCGGTCCTCGAGGAGGTGACGGCGACCCTCGAGGCGGCGCTGGCGGACCCCGCAGCTGCCGAGGCGCTGCAACGCGGCCGGCTCAGCGTCGCCCTGCGTTATTCGGGCCTGGGACTCGAGGTGGCTCCGTCCGCACCGGGTGTGAGCAGCCGACGGACGCGACCCGGACGAACGCGGCCGCGCCGCCCTGCGCCGGCAGGCGGGCGACGGTCGGCTCAGCGGGCGGCCGAACGAGCGACCAACGATGTGGCGCGCGCGTCGGCGTCGCTCGGGGAGGCGGAGGACGAGCACCGCGCCATTCGGCAACGCTTGGAGGAGGCGGAGGCCGCGGTGCACGCGCTGCGTGCGGCGGAAGCCGAGGCGGTGCAGCGGGTGACCCGGGCCCGCAAGGAGCACCGTTCCGCGGTGGCGGCGCTGCACAGACTGGAGCGGGCGGCCGAGCGACTCGAGTGAGTTTCGCCCGGGACTATCTCAGCCCTTGGTCATGAACTGGTACGTGAAGGGCGCGGAGGGCGGTGTCAACGTGGCCGACCTGTGGCCCGACGTCACGATCAACTTGGTCCCTCCGGCTCCGACGTCCACGGTGGAGGAGCCGATGAGGATCTCCTTCTGGGACGAGGCGGGAGCCAGGATCCCTTCGTAGCTGGGGCTATGGCCGGTGATCCCGATGCTGACCCATGAGCGGCCCGTCGTCGTGGCCACCGTCACCGCGTAGGCCGCGATGTCGATGCGGTAGCTGGCCGTCCCCGTCCCCGTGGAGATCTGGGTCAGCAGGGGGGTCTTGGGGGCGGCGGGCGTCGTGTTGTGCTGCGGCGGTGGCGGCGCGCCGCTGCCGTTGCCGCCGCCGTTGCTGCTGCCGATGACCCCCGCCTTCACGAGCCCGAGCGCCGCGCCCGCAGCCAGGACCGCGAGGGCGACCAGTACCACCGCCACCCGGAGGACGCGGCCCGGGCTCCGCCGGCCGGGACCGCCGCGGCCGCCGGTGACAGCGGGGACCTTGTCGGTGTCGGCGTAGGTGGGGTAGGCGTCCGCGAAGAGCTGCTGCTGGCTGCCCGTGACCGGCGGCTGGCTGCCCGTGACCGGCGGCTGCCGCCCTGACAGGCTGCTGGGCGCCCGAGACCGGCCGTTCGAAAATGGCCGTGGCGGACTGGTCGGGCAGGAGCCCGGTGTCGTCGGCTTGCACGTCCATGGCCGGTATTTCGACCTCCCACGCCCCGAGCTTGACTCTGTCAATCTCTTGCGCCGCCAATTTAATCTCGGCGCTGCCAATTTAAGGGGTCGGCCCCTCTCTCTGGGCACACCCCCAACTGACCTGTTGTCCCCAGCACCTGGTGCCGGCGTCAGGAACAACGCCACGGTACCTCCCGCGACCGCTACCAGGATCCCACGTTGCAGGGGGTCAGGTGGGTCGCGCCACCGGGTACAGCCGTTCCAGGGGCCCAGGGTCCGCCCTGAGCCCGATCCCCACGACGGAAGCCGGTCCAAGGACGAGGCGAACGCGTCCCGCGCCGCTCAGCGGCCGATGCTCCCGTCGAGCAGCTCACGGGTGATGTCCATATGCCCGACGTGCCGAGCCGTTTCCTCAATCAGGTGGTACACGGCCCAGCGCAGCGTTGTCGGACGGAGGTCGCCCGAGGAGGGCAGGTCGAACGACGCCGCCCGGTCCAGGACGGCGTCCGCCTGCGACGTCTCGGCTCGGTAGAACGCGGCGACGTCCTCGACACCCCAGCCGTCCGGCAACTCGAACATGCGGGTGCGCCAGCCCATGTCCATGGCCTCGCCGGCGAAGACGGCGCGCAGCCAGAGCCTCTCGGCGTACCCGAGATGGACCACGATGACCCCCAGCGAATTGGCTGTCGGTGCGGGCCGCCAGCGCAGCTGGTCGCCGGTCAGGCCCTGGACCTTGAAGACTGCGCTGTCGCGGAGGTGCCGCAGCCACGCCCGCGCCATCGCCATCTCGTCGAGCGGCGTTGCCTCGTCGGGCCGCGCGACGCTCAGCTGCGGCGGTGTCTCGGGCACCGGGGACCCGCGCTCGCCCGGTGGCTACCCGAGGCCGGTCGTCGAGGTCGTCGCCACCGTGCCGCCGCACACCGACGTGTACCAGTCTGCGATGGTCGCGCCGTCCGTCTGGAGCTGGGGATTCTTGCCCAGGCCCTCGAAGGACGTGATCAGTCCCTGTTCGCTCGAAGCGTTCTGGATGTCGTTCTTGACCTGCTGCACGAAGGACAGCAGGTTCTTGAACGCCGCCTGGACCTTGGCCGGGGCAGAGTGGATGACGCTCAGTGCCTTCTGCACGTTCGACGTGTCCTGGTCGTACGCGGCCAGCATGGCCTGTTTGGCGGTGGCGAAGTTCCCGGACTCGATCGCCTTCGAAATGGACGAGCCGACCGAGCTCGAGGCCGACTGCTCGTTCTTGACGTCCTTGCACATCGCGCTGTTGGGTGCAGAGCCCCTTGGTGGTCCCCGACGAGTGATTTCGGTGACCGTGCGAGGCGCCCGCCACGCTCATCGGGGCGAGCGCCAGCGTCAGGCCGAACGCTGCGACACCGACCCCCTGCCACCTCGTACGGTGTTTCACTTCGGCCACCTCCCGGGCTCGAACCGAAGGATGGACGCTACAGCACCCGTTGCGGTTACACGCGCCACAGGATCGTCGGTCTTGACCTGGTCGTGCACGCAGAGGAGCCCTCGGCGGTTCATCAACTTCTCGACGACGTGGTGGCTCCGCAGGCCGGGAGTTATGGTGGTCGGCTGACGGGGCGTCAGAAACTGGGGGCAACGGGTTGAACGATCTGAGCCGCAAGGTTGCCGTGGTCACGGGGGGAGCGGCGGGCATCGGCCGTGGCATCACCGAAGCACTCCTGGAGGAAGGGGCCAGGGTCGTCATCGCGGACGTCGAGGAGGCGGTGCTCGAGATCGCGGTGAAGGAGCTCGCCGACGCCGGCCCGGTCCGCGGGGTCGTGACCGACGTGTCATCGGCGGAGTCGGTCGAGGCGCTGGCGACGGACGTCTTCGCCCGCGAGGGTGCCTGCCATCTGCTCTTCAACAACGCCGGGGTGACCTCGGGCGGGGGAGGGCGACCATGGGAGCAGGAGGCCAACGACTGGGCCTGGTGCTTCTCGGTCAACGTCTTCGGCGTGGCCAACGGCGTCCTGTCCTTCGTGCCCCGCATGATCGAGTCGGGCGAGCCGGGGGTGGTGGTCAACACGTCGAGCATGGACGGGGGCATCGCGCCCGTCCCCTACGCGTCGGTCTACGCCTCGAGCAAAGCGGCGATCTCCTGCTTCACCGAGGCACTGGCCCACCAGCTCGTGGCGGCGGGCACCGACCTGCGAGCCGCCGTCTTCTATCCCTCGGGCGGTCTGCTCGACACGGGCCTTTGGACGGCGCAGCGCAACCGCCCCGACGCGCTCGCACGGGTCAAGCCCAGGCCCCCGGCCCCCGGCACCACCTTCGAGGAGTTCAAGGCGCAGCTGGAGGCGGCGGGCCGCCCGGTCGAGGTGATGGACCTCCTGGAGCTGGGCCGCTTCTGCGTGCAGGGAGTGAAGCGGGGCGACTTCATCATCGGGATGGGCCTCGAGGAATCGGCGGCCTTGTTGCACCGGCGTGCCGATGCGATCGGAGCGGGACAGCTGCCGCCGGCCGCACTGAGCTGATGACCGCCACCTCGTCGGCGCCCGCCCGCTATACCGTCGTGTCCGCCGACGGCCATGCCGGCGGCGACATCGGGGACTACCGGCCCTATCTGGCTCGTCGCTGGCACGACGAGTTCGACGCCTGGGCGGCCGAGTACGTGAACCCCTACGCCGATCTCATCGCGCCCATCGCCTACCGCAGCTGGGACAGCGATCGGCGCCTGGCCGAGACCGAGTCCGACGGCATCGCGGCGGAGGTTCTGTTCCCCAACACGGTCCCGCCGTTCTTCGCCGAGGGCAACCTCGTCGCCCTGCCGCCCACCCCCGAGGACTACGAGCGCCGATGGGCCGGAGTCCAGGCGCACAACCGCTGGCTGGCCGACTTCTGCGCC
Organism: uncultured Acidimicrobiaceae bacterium; assembly: GCA_963728845.1. GTDB lineage: Bacteria > Actinomycetota > Acidimicrobiia > Acidimicrobiales > RAAP-2 > Bog-473. The sequence continues at coordinate 43,736 of CAVSLS010000049.1, read as the reverse complement.
CGGGCACCGGGGCGTCGTGCCGGGATCGTCCAGGTGTTCGCCAACGACATGAGCGACGCCGTGGCCGAGGTGCGCTGGGCCGCGGAGACCTTCCAGCCGTTCGGCGGCATCCTGCTCCCCTCCATCCCACCCAACTCGCACCTCCCTCCCCTCTGGGAGGACCACTACGAGCCGCTGTGGCGGGTGTGCGCCGAGCTGGACGTGCCGATCAACATCCACGGGGGCACTGCCCTGCCCGACTACGGCGAGCACGAGGCGGCGCGGGCAATGATGCTGATTGAGATCCCGTGGTTCAGCCACCGCTCCGTCTGGCACCTGATCTTCTCCGGTGTGCTCGAGCGCTACCCGACACTCCGCTTCTCCGTCACCGAGCAGGGTGTGGCCTGGTTGCCACGCGGGCTACAGACGCTGGACTGGTTCTACGGCCGCATGACGACGGCGAACGCGGCCGAGGCGAACTTCTTCGGCGCCGCCGCGGCGAAGATGACCATGACCCCCACCGAGTACTTCGCGCGCAACTTCTGGATCGGCGCCAGCTTCCTGCGGCCGAGCGAGGCACCGTTGTGCCACGATCTGGGCATCGACCGTGTCATGTGGGGTGCCGACTACCCGCACTCCGAGGGGAGCTACCCCTACACGACGGAGGCGCTCCGGGTGGCCTTCGCCGCCTACGCAGAACCCGACGTCCGTGCCATGGTCGAGTCGACGGCGGCCTCCTTCTACGGGTTCGACCTCGATGTGCTGCGACCGATCGGCGACCGCGTCGGGCCGTTGGTGGCCGAGGTGGCGCAGCCGCTCGCATCCGAGGACTGGCCGACCAAGACGACCTGCAACGCATTCGACCCCACGCAGATCCTGCGTGCCTGGTGACGAGGGAGGGAACATGCAGACGGTGAGATACGGCGCCCGCGCCGTTCAGGTCAACCGGGAGATCGAGGCCAAGAAGGCGGACATCTGGTCCCAGGCGGTCACCGCCGTCTACGAGACCGATCCGGAGATCGTGGCCGCGGTCCTGCCCCCGCCCCTCGTGCCCGGCCCCGAACCCCTGGTGCGCATCACGATCACCCGGGTCGAGATGCCCGGGCTGCCGGTCTTCGGCGCCGGATGGATCGGCGTCCAGGCGCGCCACGAGGACCGGCTGGGCGAGTACCCGATCCTCATGCCCATGACGACCGAGCAATCGCTGATCGGCGGCCGTGAAATCAACGGCGAGCCCAAGAAGCTGGCGGAGGTCGATGTCAGCCGCGAGGGCGCCGCCGTTTCCGCCCGAATCGCACGCATGGGCTCGGTCGTGTGCGAGATCACGGGCCGTGTCACCGGGCCCCGTGACAACTACGAGCTGGCCAAGACCGATTTCTGGTTCAAGCTCTCGCCCTCCCCGGAGGCTGCCGGTGTGCTCGACCAGGACCCATTGCTGGTGTACGGCGAAAAGACGGAGCGTTCCCGGGTCCATGAGGGAATCGAGGGCGAGCTGATCCTCAAGGAGGCCCCACTGGACCCCGTGGCCGACCTGGTCGTGCGCCGCATGGTCGACCTCAACTGGACGGAGCGGGCCTCCACCCAGGTGGGCCGCATCATCGGGCCCGTGCCGCGCGCCGGTCTCGAGCCCTTCATCCACCAGCGCTACGACGACCTCTCGGTGCTGGGGGCGAGACGATGAGCGACCGCTACACGATCATCTCGGCCGACGCCCATGCCGGGTTGCCCTGTGAGGAGTACCGGCCCTACCTCGATGCGGCCTATCACCGCCAGTTCGACGAGTACCTCGCCGAACGCCGAGCCAACCGCGATCAGGCGCTGCAGATGAATTACGACTACATCATGGGTTGGGAGACGGACAACGAGGAGGGTTTGCGCGGCGCCTGGGACATCGAGCAGCGTGACAAGGAGCTCGACGCAGATGGCGTGACGGCCGAGGTGATGTTTGCCGACGCCGACGCCATCACCGGCATGGCCTCGCCGCCCTTCGGCGCCGGCCTCTCCGCCGGTGCAATCTCGGACCCCGAGCTCGCCTTCGCGGGAGCGCGGGCACACAACCGGTTCCTGGCCGAGATGTGCGCCCGCAGCCCTGAGCGGCACGGCGGCATCGCGCTGGTCCCGATCACGCACGGCGTCGAGCGCTCGGTGGCCGAGATCGAGTGGCTGTCCGAGCAGCCGGGCATCCGCGGCATCATGGTGCCGACGATGTGGCACGACCTGGTGCCGTACAACCATCCCGACTACGACCCCGTGTGGGCGGCCTGCCAGGCGGCCGGATTCCCGGTCCACACGCACTCGGGGGAGGCTCCCCAAGAGGAGTACAACGACAACATCGGGATCTACCTGGCCGAGGTGGTGTGGTGGGCCGCCCGCCCCATGTGGCACCTGCTGTTCTCAGGGGTCTTCGAGCGCTACCCGCGCCTCAAGTACGTGGTGACCGAGGCGGCCGCCTACTGGGCCGCCGACATGATGTGGAAGTGGGATCAGTACATGGGCGGGGGCCACACCACCAAGAAGATGGCGGCGCTGTTGAAGGGGAAGATCTCGAAGCTGCCGTCGGACTACTTCGGGGAGAACATCTTCATCGGTGCGTCGACGATGTCCAAGGAGGAGATCCGACGCCGCCATGTGTTGGGCTGCGACGTCGTGATGTGGGGGACCGACTACCCGCATCCCGAAGGCACGTGGCCCCATACCCAGGAACGGCTGCGGGGGGACTTCCGCGGCATCCCGGTCGAGGACGCCCGCCAACTGCTCGGCGAGACGGCGGCGCATTGCTATGGCTTCGACCTGGACGCGCTGCGCATCATCGCGGAACGTATCGGCCCGACGCCGGCGGACCTGGGCCAGGACCCGGCGCTGCGCACCGATCCGGAGGAGGTGCGGGCGGCGCGCTGGTGGAAGGACGAGTACCAGGTCCAAGCCCCCGGATGAGCGGCCTCCTCGCGTGAACGACCAACACATGGTGTTCTGCGCCAGCGAGGACTGGCGAAGGATCGTGCAGGAGGAAATCCTGCCGACGGCGCTGCACGGCGTCGCGCTCGGGGACGACGCGATCGAGATCGGGCCGGGACCCGGGTTCACGACCGACGTCCTGTGCACCATGACGGCCCATCTCACCGCCGTGGAGGTCGATGAGCGGCTGGCGGCGTCCCTGGCCGATCGTCTCGCGCGGTGGGAACGTCGATGTGGTGATCGGGGATGCGACCGCACTGGAGTACCCCGACGACCGTTTCACGGGGGCGGCCTCGTTCCACATGCTCCATCACGTGGCACCGGCGGCACGCGCAAGACCGCGTCTTCGCCGAGCTGGCCCGGGTGCTCGTGCCCGGTGGCCTCCTCGTGGCGGCCGACGCCGGCTACATGGAGGCGACGGTCGCTGTTCCACGAAGGCGACACCTACAACCCCATCGATGCGGAGGATCTGGACGGGAAGGCTCGCAGCGGCGGGCTTCGACGACGTCGACGTCCGCACCTACGACCTCGGGTGGGTCTGCACGGCCCGCGCCCACTGACGTCCGGACCGGAGATGATCGCGGGTCGGGCCCCATTGCCCGACCGCGATCATCTCGTCCGCCTGACGATGATTGTGGCGGACCTCGGACGCTGCGCGATAGAGCCGGTCGGACCTAACCCGAACAACTCGGGGACAACTCCGGCCGTTGCGATGGCGCCCGCTCTCGGGACCTCGATGGCTGGCGCGGCCGGTCGTCGCCGCGGGTGGGCGCGACCGGCGCCTGGCGAAGGTCGTGCCTCCCCGCGGGTTCGTCCCGCGCCCACCAGGACCGGGGCAGTCCATCGCAGAAGTCTTTTTTCCGGCATGGGAAGACTGCTAACTTCAACGAGATCGAGCATGGCCTGGACGGCCGGCGTATCGGAGGCGAATTGGCGATGAGGTGGTTCCGGGTTCCGTCTGGCCGTGGGTAGTGCTTTGTCCATCCGCCGGAGTCGTCTCCGCCGGATGGCCGTGGCGATCGGTGCGATCATTGCGCTGACGGCGCCGCTCTACGAAGGCGTGGCCTCTGCGACATCAACCCCCTGTGGCTACTGGCTGGTCGGCAGTGACGGCGGGATCTTCACCTTCGGGCAGGCCCAGTTCTACGGATCCACCGGCTCGCTGAAGCTCCAGCGCCCCGTGGTGGGCATCTCGCCGGCGACTCCTGGCACCGGTTTCAGCGGCTATTGGCTGGTCGCCTCCGACGGGGGGATCTTCTCCTTCAACACTGGCTTCTTCGGCTCACTCCCGGGACTCGGTCTCAACCCGGCGGGCTCCGGGCTCCCACACAGCTTGAACGCTCCGATCGTGGGGATGGTGCCGTCGACGACGGGCCATGGCTACTTCATGGTCGCCTCCGACGGGGGGGTCTTCGCCTTCGGGGACGCCCACTTCGCCGGCAGCTGCCCCGGAGTCGGAGGTTGTGCGGGATCGGCCGTCGCCGTCGTGCCCGACGCCAGCGGGAACGGCTACTGGGTGGTGACCAGTACCGGGAGCGTCTACGGCTTCGGCGACGCCACCTACCACGGCGGGCCGGGTGTCCAGAGCACACCCATCACCGCCGCGGTGGCGACGACGAGTGGTCTCGGCTACTACGTCCTCGACGCCAGCGGACAGGTGTTCAACTACGGCGACGCCAAGGCGCTCGGCAGTTTGCCTGCGGGCGCGGCCGGCGGTTCGGATCCGGCTGCCGCCATCTTCGTGACCGATGACGGCCTCGGCTACTGGGTCGTGACCGCGGACGGCAAGGTGTATCCCTTTGGCGACGCTCCGAACGAAGGGGACATGTCCGGCACGCCGCTCAACGGTCCGATCATCGCTGCAATGGGGTTCTGAGGTTCCCCGGGCACGAAGCCGCCCGGAGTCCGGCAACTGCTCGCTCGACGATCACACGGTCAGGCGCCACCCCGAACCGGTCCTAGTGTCAACCCGTGGCCCTCGCCGTCCACGACATCGTCGCCCGCTGTCAGGGCGCTCTGACCGAGCACACGCCCGCCTTGGCGGTGCGCGACGTCCTCGACGAGATGCTCGCGGACCCGAAGGCGCTGGAAGGGGCGCTCGGTCCGGTCGACGCCGGCGGCATCACCACGCTCTACAACGGCTCCGACCTGACCGTCCTCCACGTGGCCTGGACGCCCGGGATGGCACTCAACCCCCACGAGCACCGGATGTGGGCCGTCATCGGCATGTACGGGGGCCAAGAGGACAACACCTTCTATCGCCGGGTCCCCGGGGGCCTCGAGCCTTCGGGCGGCCGGGAGCTCCCGGCGGGTGATGTCCTCGTGCTCGGTGACGACGTGGTGCACTCCGTCGCCAACTCCCGTCGTGAGTTCGCCGTCGCCCTCCATGTGTACGGCGGGGACTTCTTCACGGTGGAGCGTTCCGAGTGGGCCTTCGGAACCTTCGAGGAGGGGCCGCGTGACTTCGAACGCACGCGCCGGCTCTTCGAAGAGGCCAACGCCCGCTGGCGCTCCCAGGCCTGACCGACCCGCCGGGGAGGGGGCTCCCCTGTCATCGGGTGCCCGGTCCTACATCTCCCCCTCGTCGAAGAAGTTGACCCAGTTGGTCTGCATGGACGCACCGTCGGCGATGATGGTGGCACCGCAGACGTAGCGGGCGGCAGGAGAGCACAGGTAGAGGACCATGGCCGCCATCTCGTCGACCGTGCCCATGCGGACGGTCGTCCCCTCGGCCACCAGCTCGTCGGTGAAGCCGGGCTCTGTCCGCCCGACCGTGGCCAGCTCGGCCTCCACCATGCCCGGTGTCGAGAAGATGCCAGGGGCGAAGGCATTGATGGTGACGCCGCGCCGCATGAGGTAGGGCGCCAGGGTCTTGACCATGTTCACCACGCCGGCCCGCGCCGCGCCGGAGTGGACGAACATCGGCGCGCCCCGCTCGAAGGAGAAGGTGTGCACCACGTTCACGATTGAGCCGAACCCCGCCTCTGCCATCGGTCCCATGAAGCGACTCGTCATGTTCCAGGTCCCGTTCAGGTTGAGGTCCACCACGGCCCGCCACCCGTTGTCGGAGATCGTGCTCGGCAGGGCGGGGAACTGGCCGCCGGCGTTGTTGACGAGGAAGTCGACCCGGCCGAAGCGCTGGTAGACCGCGTCGCGCAGCGCCTCCACCTGCTCGGGCTCCCGGATGTTCGTGGGCACGGCCAGGCAGCTGCCACCGCCGGCCCGGATGGAGGCTGCGACCTCGTCGAGGGGGGCCTCCCGGCGTCCCGCGACGACGGCGTGTCCCCCCAGGCGCGCGAACGCGTGGGCCACCTCGCGCCCGAGCCCTGAGCCTCCGCCGGTGATGACGCCCACCCTCTCGTCGAACAGCTGGTCGGTGAAGACGGAGACCCCCGGGCCCGCCTCCCAGGTCACCGTGGGCTCACCCGGCAAAGTCCCAGCTGTCGCCGTTCTCGTAGTGGTGCAGGACGTTCTTGGCGATCAGGATGCGGTGCACCTCGTCGGGGCCGTCGGCCAGGCGCAGCGTGCGGGCACCGAGGTACATCTGGGCCAGCGGCAGGTCGTTGGTGACCCCGGCCGCCCCCCAGACCTGGATGGCCCGGTCGACAACGCGGCTGTAGGCGGCCGGCACGAAGACCTTGATCGCACTGATCTCGGTTCGGGCCTGGGGGTCGCCCTTGTCCACCTTCTCCGCGGCGTGGATCGTCATGAGTCGGGCGGCCTGGAGGTCCATGTAGCTGTCGGCCACGAAGCCCTGCATGAACTGCTTGTCCTTGAGCAGGCCACCGTGCACCTCGCGGGACAGCAGGCGCTCGACCATAAGGTCGAAGGCACGCCACATCTGGCCCACCGAATTCATGCAGTGGAAGATCCGACCGGCGCCGAGGCGGTCCTGGGCCGCCCGGTGGCCGTCGCCGACCTGGCCGAGCAGGTTCTCCATCGGGACGCGGACGTGGTCGTAGCGCACCTCGCAGTGATCCGACTTCGGGCTGCCCCAGATCCCGATGCCACGCTCGATGATGACGCCGGGGTTCGAGGTCGGCACGATGATCTGGACCATGCGCCCCGGCCCCTCGTCGTCCTTTGACTCCTTGGCTCGGCACATGACGATGAAGAAGTCCGCCGCCAGCCCGTTGGAGGTGAACCATTTGTGCCCGTTGATCACCCACTCGTCGCCCTCGCGGATGGCTGTGGTCTGAATGGAGCGCGGATCGGAGCCGGCATTCTCCGGTTCGGTCATGGAGAAGCCGGACTGCATCGTCCCCTCGACGAGCGGGAGGAGCCACTTCTTCTTCTGCTCCTCCGTCCCGTACTTGACCAGGATCGTCTGGTTGCCCGAGTTCGGCGCGACCACACCGAACAGCGAGGCCGCGCCGACGGCGTAGGCGAGGATCTCGTTCATGTAGGCGTGGGCCATGAAGTCGATGCCCATGCCGCCGTACTCGGGGGGGAGGTGGGGCGCCCAGAGCCCCTCGGCCTTCACCTTGTCCTGGATCTGGTGCCGCAGCGCCTTGGCCTCGGCGCGCTCGGCATCGGTCACGTTGCTCCCCCGGGCATGCCACAACATGGATTCGTTGGGCAGGATCTTCTCGTTGACGATGCGGGCCGTGCGGATCCGGATGTCGTTGATGTCGTCAGTCAGCCCGGCGATGGGCGTCACGTTGATGGGCATGGGTCCCCCCGATTCCTTCCTCTTTCTGGTCCGAACCTTAGGCAGATTCGGTGGCCCGCTCCGCCCGGGCCACCCAGCGCCCGGTCAGCGCCCGCTCGTAGCGACCCCGCCCGACGAAGCTGACCACCCAGCGGGTGAGCGCGCCAAAGCGGTTCTTGAAGCCGGTGAGGAAGGTGATGTGCACGACGAGCCAGAGCAGCCATCCGAGGAACCCGCCGACTCGCAGAGGGCCGACCTTGGCCACGGCCCGGAAGCGTGAGATCACCGCCAGGGTCCCGAGGTCGCGGTAGCGGAACGGCTTGGGCTCGCTTTCCCTCGAGACGGCGCACGATGGTGTGTGCCGCGTGGGCTCCGGACTGCATGGCCACCTCGGCCACGCCCGGCAGGTCGTTGAGCGCCATCAGGTCGCCAACGACGAAGATCTCCGGATGTCCCGGAACGGAGCAGTCCGGCTCGACCATGACCCGCCCCGACTTGTCGAGGCCTGCGCCGGTGGCATCGGCCAGCGCCACCCCGAGCCCCGAGGCGCGGGTCCCGGCCGCCCAGATCTTCGTCGCGGCCGGGATCCGCTCCGTGGTGCCGTCCTTCTTCGAGATGCCGACGCCGTCGCCATCCATGTTGGTCACCATGGCGTCGAGATGGATCTCGACCCCCATGCGGGTGAGGTCGCGCGCCGTCAGGCGGGACAGGCGCGGCCCCATGGAACCCACGAGCCGGTCGACGCCCTCGACCAGGACCACCCGGGTGTCGTGGGGGTTGATGACGCGATAGTTCCTGCGCAACGCCCGCCGTGAGAGCTCCTTGAGCTGTCCCGCCATCTCGACACCGGTCGGGCCACCCCCGACGACGACGAAGGTCATCAGGCGCCGCCGGGCCTCGGCGTCGGCCTCGGCCTCGGCCAGCTCGAAGGCGCCGAAGATCTGGCCCCGCAGCGCGAGAGCGTCGTCGAGGGACTTCATGCCCGAGGCCGAGGCGCGGAACTGGTCGTGGCCGAAGTACGAGGTCGTGGCGCCGCCGGCGACGATGAGACTGTCGTAGCCGATCCGCAGCGACCGGCCGAACTCGTTGGCGCGGATCTGGCGGGCTTCGACGTCGATGTGTTCCACCTCCGCCAGGACGACCCGCAGTGACTTGTGGTTCCGCAGCACGTCACGTATGGCGGGAGCGATCTGCCCCTCCGAGAGGATGCCGGTCGCCACCTGGTAGAGCAACGGTTGGAAGAGGTGATGGTTCGTGCGGTCGATGAGGGTGACCCGCACGGGCTCACGCTTGAGCGCGCGCGAGCGGCAAAGAGCCCCCCGAAGCCGCATCCGACGATCACGACATGGTGCCGCGCGTCGCCGACCGCCCACGGTCACAGCTCGCGGTCCACGACGGTCTGCACGTACAGGGCCAGGGGCATGTCCCGCACCTCCTCGGGGGTGAACCATCCGACCGCGTCGGTGGTGCCGCCGACCTCGGGCCGCAGGGACCCCTCCCACGACTCCACCCGGTAGATGAGGCGGACGGTGTGCAGGCTGGTGCCGTCGGGGATCGTCCGCACGTCGGAGAGCACGTCGAGCAGAAGTCCGAGCGACACGGTCAGCCCGGACTCCTCCTCGATCTCCCGTCGCAGAGAGTCCGGCGGGCTCTCGCCATGTTGGACGCCGCCTCCGGGCAGGAACCAGCGCCCTCGCATGTTGAGAGCCGGGGCGGCCCGGGCGAGCAGCAGTCGCCCCTCGGCGTCGCGGCACACGCCGTAGGCGGCAATCCGCTGGCGTTGCTTCGCCGTGGGCACACCGAAGATGCTGGTCCCGACCCGGGCCGACCGCCAAGTCCGCCGGAACTACCCTGGCCGGGGCCCCTGCGGCCAGGAACGAAAGAGGTGCGCACATGGACACGGCGGCCGAGCTCGAGGCCATACGGCGCCTCAAGTACGCGTACTTCCGCACGCTGGATCTCAAGGAGTTCGACGAACTCGGCGAGCTGCTGACCGAGGACGCCACCGCCTCCTACGAGGACGGCACCACCGTGCTCGAGGGGCGATCGGCGATCGTCTCGTGGCTCTCGGCCGTCCTGGGCGACCTGGGCATCGTCACCGAGCACCACGGTCATCACCCTGAGATCACGTTCACCTCCGACACGACTGCCGATGGCACCTGGTACCTGCAGGACCGGGTCATCGTGCCGGGCGCCGACGTCGAGATCGCCGGGACCGCCTTCTACAGCGACCGCTACCGGCTGACGGGGGAGGGGTGGCGCATCGCACACACGGGCTACACCCGGGTCTTCGAGGAACAGCGCACCCACTCCACGCTCGAGGTGCGCTCGTTCACCTCGCGCTTCGGCGCCTCCCGCTGACCCTGGCGGGCGGCTCGACCGCTGTCAGGGCCGGCGTTCCGGGCTGAGTGTGAAACCCGGGTCGAACAGGGTGGCGGGTTCGAGCGCTTGCTCAATCGCCTCGACGAAGGCCGGCTCGAGCACGATGTCGAGCGCCTTGACGTTCTCGGCGATCTGCTCTGGTCGGCTGGCCCCGACGATGGCGCTGCTGACGTTCTCGTTCTGCAGCACCCACGCCAATGCCACGGCCGCGGGTGTGTAGCCGGCCTCCCGGCACAGGCCGGCGTAGGCCTGTACCGGCTCGAGCACCTCGTCGCGCAGGAGCCAGCTCATCTCCCCGCCCTCGGGCCCCGTCGCCCGTGAGTCCTCCGGCGGCCCGGACCCGCCCGGGAGGTACTTGCCGGTCAGGATGCCCTGGGCGAGGGGCGACCACACGATCTGGCCCACTCCCTCCTTCTGGCACAGGGGGACGACCTCGGCCTCGATGACGCGCCAGATCATCGAGTACTGGGGTTGGTTCGAGACGATGCGATCGAAGCCCATGTCGTCGGCGAGGCGTAACGCGTCCTCAATCTGCGTCGCCGTCCACTCCGAGACGCCGACGTAGTGCACCTTGCCCTGGCGGACCAGGTCGTCGAAGGCCCGCATCGTCTCCTCCAGCGGGGCCTCGTAGTCGAACCGGTGGGCCTGGAGGAGGTCGACGTGGTCGGTCTGCAACCGCTCCAGCGAGGCATGGAGCGACTCCATGATGTGCTTGCGCGAGAGACCGCGGTCGTTCGGGTTGGGGCCGGTGGGCCAGTAGACCTTGGTGAAGATCTCGATGGAGTCGCGCCGCACGCCCTTGAGCGCACGGCCCAGCACCGACTCGGCCCGCCCCAAGGCGTAGACGTCGGCCGTGTCGAAGGTGGTGATCCCCTCATCGAGCGCGGCCTTCACGCACGCTGCCGCGGTCTCCTCCTCAATCTGGCTCCCGTGGGTGATCCAGTTCCCGTAGGAGAGGGCCGAGACGACCATGCCAGAGCGTCCGAGGTGTCGGTAGTCCATGGCCCTGGAGCGTACCCGGGTGCTCGTACGCTCGTCGTATGGCCGCCGAGGAGACGCTGCACGTGCATCGCGGGCTCGAGGTGCCGCTCTCGGAGATCTCCTGGCGCGCGACCACGTCGGGCGGGCCCGGAGGGCAGCACGCCAACCGCACGCTCAGCCGGGTGGAGGTGCAATTCGACGTCGCGGCATCGCCGACGCTCGGCCCGCGCCAGCGCGCGAGGCTCCTGGAGCGGTTGGGGCCGGTCGTACGGGCGAGCGCCTCCGAGTCTCGTTCCCAGGCGCGCAACCGGGAGCTCGCGCCTGGCGCGTCTGGCGACCAAGCTCGATTCGGGCCTCCGGGTGCAACCGGTACGGACGCCCACCCGGCCGACCAAGAGCTCCCAGGCGCGCCGGGTGGAGGGCAAACGGCGACGCGCCCAGACGAAGCGGCAGCGGCGGCCGCCCCGGGAGGATGACTGAGGTGGGGCCGCCGCCCGTTCAGCTCCCGAAGCCGAAGTCCGAGAGGGCATGGCCCAGCTCGGCGTCGAGCTGGGCCAGCAGCTCGGGATCCTCCTCGGCCCGGGGTCCCCGCAGTGCGGTGAGGGCGGCGTAACCCTGGGCGACCAGGGTGGCGTCCTCCGCCCCGGCATCGGCCAGACCGAGATCGCCCGAGTGGGGGAATGGGGATCCCACGGTGAGGACGATCTCGCCCTTCTCCTCGGGCTCGCCCTCCATGACGGAGCGTGCCGCCTCGGCCGCGGCCGGGCCCTCTATCTCCTCGCGGTTCGGCGCCTCCCACGATCCGGTGCCCCGGGCTGACTTGATCAACCCGGCCCCGCTCACCCGGGCCCAGCGCACGCCGCGGATGTCGGCCGATGGTAGGTGTGGCACGTTGAGGTTGAGCACCGTCCGCAACGGGGCCGCGGCGAGCACGGGCAGGAGCGCCACCGCCAGGTCGGCGGCCGACTCCCACGGATCGGGCTCGTCCCCGGCCCGCAGCGAAACCGCCAGTGCGCTGATCCCCAGCTGGCTGGCGGTCAGCGCCGCGCCCACCGTGCCCGAGTGGAGCACCGAGCGGCCCACGTTGACGCCGTGGTTGATGCCCGAGAGCACCAGGTCCGGCTTGGGCCCGACGGCACCGAGCGCGCCTGCGATCACCGACAGCGCCGGGGATGCGTCCAGCCCGTACGCCTCCACGCCCTCGGCGCCCTCGACGTAGGCGCGCTGATAGGTGATGGTGGTCCGGTCCGTGACGGAGCCGACGGCCGCGCCAGCCCCGCTGAAGTTGGAGCTGGGGGCCACCACGATGATCTCGTGCGGGGGCCCGGGCCCGTCGGTGCCGGCGCTCTCGGCCCAGGCGACGAGCGCCCTCGTCAGCGCCGCCAACCCCGGCGCCGTCACCCCGTCGTCGTTGGTGACGAGAATTCTCACGTGCCCTCACCCTACCGGCCCCCGCCCGGGGCGGCAGGGGCCGTCACGCGACGGTCGGACCCCGGTCACCGGGCCTTCACTCCCGCCGGATCCGCCCCTCACCCCCGTCCAGGGCCCTGGTCTGCTTCAATTCACTCGCCATGCCCGCCCGCACACCCAGGATCTCCGTCGCCTCGCCCACCGGGCAGCAATGGCGGATCGGGCACGGCCGCCAGGAGGTCATCGTCTGCGAGGTGGGCGCCACGCTGCGCGCCTATTCGGTGGGCGACACCCAGGTCATCGACGGCTTCGGCGCCGACGAGTGGTCCCATTCGAGCCGTGGCCAGGTGCTCGCGCCGTGGCCCAACCGGCTGGCCGACGGTCGGTACGAGTTCAACGGGGTGCGGGCCCAGGCCGCCCTCGACGAGCCCGAGCGCCGCAACGCGATCCACGGCCTCGTGCGGTGGCTGCCCTGGACGCTCCAGACCCGGCACCAGAACCAGCTCTCCCTCCGGCTCCAGCTCCACCCGTCGCCGGGCTACCCGTTCTCCGTCCTGCTCGAGCTCGAGTACCACGTCGGCCGGGACGGGCTGACCGTGACGACGACCGCCCAGTCGCTCGACGAGGGGCCGATCCCGTTCGGCCTCGGCTTCCACCCCTACCTGAACCCAGGCTCCGTGACGGTCGACGGCGCCATCCTGCACCTGCCGGCACGCCACACGCTCGATCTCGACGACCGCGGGCTGCCCACCGGAGCGATCTCGCCCGTCGAGGGCACCGAGCGCGACTTCACCACCTCGCGCTTCGTGGGACCCGCCGTGCTCGATACGGCCTACACCAGCTTGGAGCGTGACGCCGACGGCGTGGCCCGGGCCACGCTCGACGCGCCCGGCGGGGCCACCGGGGCCACGCTGTGGGTGGACCCCGGGTTCCCCTACCTGATGGTGTACACGGGCGACACCCTGCAAGAGGTGCAACGTCGGCGCCACGCCGTCGCCATTGAGCCCATGACGTGCCCCCCGAACGCGCTGCGGACCGGCAAGGACGTCATCGACCTCCAACCGGGGCAGGAGTGGACCGCCCGGTGGGGGATCGTGCCGATGACGGCACGGCCTTGAGCGACGCGTCCCTCGACGGGCAGGTCGTCGCGGTGACCGGCTCGTCCAGCGGGATAGGGGCCGCGACCGCCCGCGCCTTCGCTGCCGCGGGTGCCGCCGTCCTCGTCAACTCGTCGCGCTCGGTCACCGAGGGTGAGGCGGTCGCGGCCTCGCTGCCCGACGCGCTCTACGTGCAGGGCGACATCACGGAGCCGGACATCCCCGGGCGCCTCGTCGCGAGCCGCCCTCGAGCGCTGGGGACGCCTCGACACCCTGGTCAACAATGCTGGGACCACCGCCGTGATCCCGCACCACGACGTGGAGGCGGCGACCGTCGAGGTGTGGCGGCGCATCTTCGAGGTCAACGTGTTCGGGACGTGGGCCGTGACGGTGGCGGCGCTCCCGGCCCTGCGCGCCGCGCACGGGTCGGTGGTCAACGTCGCCTCCGTGGCGGGCGTACGACCCACGGGCTCGTCCATCCCCTACGCGGCGAGCAAGGCGGCCCTCAATCACATGACGGCGCTCCTGGCCAAGGTGGTCGGGCCCGAGGTGCGCGTCAACGCCGTGGCGCCCGGACTCGTCGACACGCCCTGGACCGCGGACTGGGACGTCGTCCGCGAAGCGGTGAGCCTGGTCGCACCGCTCAAGCGCTCCGGGCAGCCCGAGGACGTGGCCGAGGTGATCCTGGCGCTGGCCCGCGCCGCCTACGTCACGGGCCAGGTCGTGGTCGTCGACGGCGGGATCTCCATCGCCACCTGAGCACCTCAGGACGGCGGGGTCACCATCCAGCGCAGGGCGGCGGTGAGCCCTCGTGTGAGCGGGGCCACCGCAGCGGTGTCGACGAACAGGTCGAGGGGGCCGGCGAGCGACAACCCGAGCTCCCGGCGGGCCCAGCCGGGCAGCACGCTGACGGCGGCCCCCAGCACGAGGGAGTACACCGCACGTTCGCCGGGCCGCCGCGCCACGCCCCGCACCAGCCAGTCCCGCGCCGCCTTGGCCTGTGGACCGGCGTAGAGCTCGGGCCGCATCCGCAACAGGTAGCTCTGCACTTCGTCGGACGAGCGCGGCGCCCAGTTCGCCCCGAGGGCGAGCGCCACCGGCGCGACCTCCTCGAAGTAGCGGTCGCACTGTTCGGGCGCGAGGGGCCGGGGCCCGTAGCGCTGCGAGGAGGCCAGGAAGCTCGAGACCTCGGCCACGTGGATGAAGGTGACCAGATCGGGATCGTCCGCGGAGTACTCCCTCCCGTCCGGCGCGGTCCCCTTCACCCGGCGATGGACGCGCTGCACCTGGGTGATGGCGGCCTCCGCCTCTGCGACCGTCCCGAAGGTCGTCGCGGCGACGAACGCCGCCGTCCGCCGCAGCCGGCCGAGCGGGTCTTCGCGATAACTGGAGTGCTCCGCCACGCCCGCCATGGCGAGCGGGTGGAGCGACTGCAACAGGAGAGCGCTGAGCCCGCCGATGAGCATGGTGGGCAGGTCGGCGTGCACCGACCGCGCCATGCCGTGCGGGCGGCAGGTAGGCGTCGTCGGGGTCGTTGGCGATCCGGTGTGGTTCCTCCCTGATCCCGACGGCGCGCCGCACGGTGCGCGCCAAGTCGCCCCGCGAGGGCGTGGCCAACCCCCCGACCAGGCGCAGCGGCGCCGACGCGACGGTGCCGCCCAGCGCTGCTGCACGCTCAACCGGGTTCAACGAGGCCACGGGGAGAGCTTGGCACGTGGCAGAGTGCACCTCGTGCGCTTCGTCGTCATGGGGGCCGGTGCCATCGGGGGTGCTGTCGGGGCCCGCCTGTTCCAGGAGGGCTACGACGTGACGCTCGTCGCCCGGGGCGACCATGGCCGCGCCCTCGAGTCGGGCCTCGTCCTCGAGAGTCCCGACGAGACCGTCACCCTGCCCATTCCGGTCGTCGCCGATCCGGCACAGGTGTCATGGGCTGCCGACGCGGACGGGGACACCATCGTGTTGCTCGCCGTCAAGGGCCAGCATACCGATCACGCGCTCGACCCAGCTCAGTGTGGCGCCGACCTTCGACGCCGGTCGTCTCCATGCAGAACGGAGTGGAGAACGAGCGCAGGATCCTGCGCCACTTCCCGTTCACCTACGGCATGTGCGTCATGTGCCCCGCCACGCAGCTGCGACCGGGCGTCGTCCAGGTGCACTCGTCCCCCGTCAGCGGGCTGCTCGACCTGGGTCGCTACCCCGAGGGCGTGGGCGATCGGGGGCAGGCGATCGCCGACGCCATCGCGACGACCGCGTTCCAATCGGTGGCCCGACCCGACATCATGCGCTGGAAGTACCGCAAGCTCCTGATGAACCTCGCCAACGCGGTGGAGGCGCTCTGCGGGTCCGAGGCCAGGTTCAGCGCACTGGCGCGGGAGGCACAGCGTGAGGGCAAGGACGTGCTGGCCGCCGCCGGGATCGACGTGACGAGCTCCGAGGAGGATCGCGCCCGGCGAGGCGACTACCTGCAGCTGTCGTCCACCTCATCGGGAGAGTGGCAGGGGGGGTCGAGCTGGCAGAGCCTCGCCCGCGGCGCCGGGTCGATCGAGGCCGAGTTCCTCAACGGGGAGATCGTGTTGCTCGGTGGCCTCCACGGTGTGCCGACGCCGGTGAACGCACTGCTGCAGCGCGCTGGCGGTCCGCGCCGCCGACGACGGGGCCGCCCCGGGAACATGGCGCATCGAGGAGCTCACCGACCTGGCGGGGGTGCGCCATGGCGAGTGAGCGGGCCGCCGCGCTGGCCGACGACTTCGCCGCGGCGAACGCGGAGGCGGTGGCGTTCGCTCGTTCCTGCAGCGACACCGCGTGGGCGCTGCCGCGTGCCGGGCGAGGGATGGACGGTGGGCGTGGTTCTCCACCACGTCGCAGAGGGACACGTGCACGGCCTGGAGTGGCTGGCGCAGATGGCCCGCGGCGACGGCGTCGCCGAAACGGCCGCCGACATCGACCGGGCCAATGCGGCGCATGCGGCGCGAGCAGAGACCGCCCGGCCGGCCGAGACCGTCGACCTCCTCGAGGCGAACGGGGCCCGTCTCGAAGCTCTGCTGCGGTCGCTCCGCGATGCGGATCTCGACCGCCGTGCACCCTTCGGCCCCGCCGACGGCCGGATGGTCCCGACGATGGACCTGGCGGCGGTGGCGGCCCGCCACACCCGTGAGCATCTCGCCCACGCCCGCGCCGCGGTGGCGGAAGCCTCTTCGGCCTCCTAGGGCTCCGAGGGGACCCGCCTCAGCCCCACTCGCCGTTGCCCCCGACCCGCTCGACGGTGATCCGCAGCACGTGACCTGGTGGTGGATCGTCCATGGGGGGAAATTTCACATCCGGCCCGATGTAGCGGTGGGCCAGTCGCTGCAAGAGCTCGGGCGCACCTCCGTCGGTGACCCGTGCCGTGCCGTGGAGCACCAGGTACTCGTCCAGGCCGCCCGGACCCGGGCGCCCCGTCTCCATGGAGGCGGCCACGCGGGGATCGCGGGCCACGTTGCGGAGCTTCTGGTGGAGGAAGAGGTGCCCGCTCACCACCTCGTCGCCGTCGAGCCCGACCCAGACGATGGTGACCTGGGGGCTGCCGTCGACGTTGAGCGTGACGAGGTGCGCGAGGTGACCGCCTTCGACCACGTTGCGCACGGCAGCGGAGAGCCCGGCCATCAGTCGGCGTGCAGTGCCGTCCGCACCTCGTCGGCCGGGTCCGGTTGGAACACACCCGGCGTCTCGACGCGCAGCAGGTGCACCGCGCCGCTGAACGGCGCCGGGGGCGTGTAGCGCGGCGAGACGGCGAAACCGCTGTCTCGCCCGAGGCGCAGGCCCGCCCCTCCGTGCTGGAGGGCGACCGGGAGCATTCCCTCCACCGGTATCTCGTCGACCGCGGCGCCGTCCACCAGGAGAACCATGCGGCCAGGTGCGCCGTCCGGGCCGAGGGCATAGGACACGGCGACCGCGTGGCGGCCGGCCGAGAGCGGCTCCGGGGCGGCCAGCTCGAGGGTGTCGGCCGAGCGGGCGAAGGTGAAATGCGCCCGCCCGTCGACCAGGTACAGGGCATAACCCCCGAACCAGTCGCCGATGGCGAAGACGACGCCGCCGTCGGTCCGGTCCCGCATCGATCTCGGCCGTCATGGTGAAGCCGCCCCACAGAAGGGGGACCGACTCGTCGGCCACGGCCCCACCGCCCGGGCGGAACGTCTGCGAGGGACCCGGGGGCCAGGTGGGGGGGATGAATCCGGCCAGGCGGTCGACCAAGCCGTCCGAGATGGGGAGCACGTTGTTGCGTCCCGCCTCTGCCGACCAGAGCTCGCTGAGGTGATGGACCCGCTCCGGCTCGTCGCCGGCGCGGTCGACTGCTTCGGAGAAGTCCACCGAGAGGTCGAAGAGCTCCCAGCGGTCGTCGTCGAAGCTGCGGCTGCCGACGGCCAGCTCCTCCTCGTCGAGCACGCCCGTGCTGATGTGGTTCGTCGTCGCCTTCCAACCCTCGTGGTAGATGGAGCGCGAACCCATCATCTCGAAGTACTGCGTGTGATGCAGCTCCCCTGCTGCCGGGTCCTCGAGAACCGGGACGAGACTGACCCCGTCGACGAGCTGCTGGGCCACCCCGTCCACCTCGTCAGGCATTTCGAGCCCGGCGGCGGCCATGATCGTGGGCATCAGGTCGACGGCGTGCGCGAACTGGGACCGCACGGTGCCGGGACGCGCGATGCGCTCCCCCCAGTGCACGATGAGGGGCGTGCGGGTCCCTCCCAGCCAGGTATAGCGCTTCCACAACTTGTGCGGTGTGTTGCCCGCCCACGCCCAGGCCCACGAGTAGTGGTTGTAGGTGCTGAAACCGCCCCAGTCGTCGTAGTGGGCGAGGTTGTCGGCCACGCTCTCCCGCAAGTGTGCGGTGAACCGGTGCTCGTTGAAGCTGCCGACCTTGCCTCCCTCGGCACTGGCGCCATTGTCCGAGAAGACCAGCACCATCGTGTTGTCCATCACCCCGAGGCGCCTCAGCGAGGAGAGCATGCGGCCGATTTGGGCATCGGTGTGGGTCAGGAAGCCGGCGAAGACCTCTTGCTGGCGGGCGAGCAGGCGCCGTTCGTCCGCCGTGAGGTCGGTCCAGGCCTGCACCCATTCGGGCCGCGCCGTGAGCACGGTGTCCTCGGGCACGACGCCGGACGCCACCTGTCGCGCGAACAGCTCGTCCCGCCAGGCGTCCCATCCCTTGTCGAACACGCCCCGGTACGGGTCGACCCACTCCGGGGCGACATGGTGGGGTGCGTGCATCGCCCCGAGGGCGAAGTACAAGAAGAAGGGCTTGCCGGGTGCGCCCTGCTGCTGGTCCTGGACCATGCGAACGGCCTGGTCGGCCAGGTCCTCGCTCAGGTGGTATCCGTCCTCGGGCCGACGCGGCGGCTCGATGTAGTGGTTGTCACAGACCAGGTTCGGTGTCCAGTGGTTGGTGTCGCCCTGGAGGAAGCCGTAGTAGCGCTCGAAGCCGAGGCCGAGCGGCCAGGTGTCGAAGGGCCCGGCGGCCGAGCGCTGCCAGCGCGGCGTCAGGTGCCACTTGCCGACGGCCAGCGTGGAGTACCCGGCGTCGCGCAACAGGCGCGGGAGGGCGGCGGCCGTCTTCGGCAAGCGCGGCATGGTAACCGGGAAAGGCGAGCGGGATGTCGGCCAGGAATCCCATCCCGACGGCGTGGTGGTTGCGCCCCGTGAAGAACGACGCTCGTGTCGGCGAGCACAGGGAGGTGACGTGGAATCGGTTGAAGGGCGCGCCCCCGCGGCGAGCGCGTCCATGTGCGGCGTCCCGATGTCGGAGCCGAACGAGCCGAGATGCCCGAAGCCGGTGTCGTCGAGCACGATCGCGATCACGTTCGGGGCGCCCGGAGGCGGCTTCGGGTGGCGGGGGAAACGCGGCGTCGACTCGGCCGCCGTGAAACCGATCTGCTGGGGCTCGTCCATGGCCCGTGAGGGTAGACGGTCGGACTGTGCGGACGCTGTGCCCAGGGCTAACGTGGCGGGCGATGCAAGGGCATCTCCCTGGACCGCCGCAGCCTCACTTTCCGGAGGGCCTGGGGCCGTTCATCGGCTACCTGGCGACGCGCGAGCCGCGACCCATCGACGAGCGTGAGCGGGTGCCTCAGGAGCCCGGCTGGGTGGACGGTGACGACTTGTACGTGCTCGACGAGTTCGACGACGTCGGCGAGTGGGAACCGATGCACCGGCCGTTGGTCAAGGTGACAGCCGTCATCCTGTCCGCCTCACTGGTTCTCGCCGGCATCGGCACGGTGCTCGAGGTGTTGCTCTCCGCTCACTGAGCCCGGGGACGCCCCCCGGCGCGCCGGCGCCGCACCAGCACCCAGGTCAGCCCGCCGGCGAGCGCCGAGACGCGCCGACCACGGCGCCGGCAACGGCCAAGGAGCTGGTGGATCGGGCCGCCGGTGTCGAGGTCGTCGTGACGGTTCGGGTCATCGTGGTGGTGGGCGGGGACGTCGTGGTTGTCGTCGAGGGAGCCGTCGTCGTGCTGGTCGCCGCGGCAGAAGGAGCCGAGAACGCCACCACACGCTCCCCTGCGGGGGCCAGGAGGAGGCCGGCGCCCACCGACGGGGTCGGGAAGTCGTTCGCCGACGCGCCGATCGTGGCGCTGCTCCCGGGCCACTCCGGTGGAGGGGTTGAGGCCGTAGAGGACGCCGTCCTTGCCGATGGTCCAGACCAGTCCGGCCGCGATGATGGGCGGCCCGCCACCGACCGACGCGCTCCACAGCAGGCGGAGTTGGTCGTGGGACTCGGTGGCCGCCACTGCGATCGTGCCACTGAGGCAGGGCAGATAGACGGTCGTGCCCTGCACGGCGACCCCGCCGTCGATGTCGTCGCCGCAGGCGCTCCCGACCTGCGACCGCTGGCCGCCGATCCCGCCCAGGCTCGATCCGTTCAGCAGATAGACAATCCGCGACTTGCCGGCGGCCACCACCTCGCCGTCGGCGAGCAGGGCGGGAGCGGTGGACAGGTCGAGATCGTTGGCGTTGTTGGCGGCCCACGAGGACGGCGCGAAGTACTGGAGAAGGGTCAGAGACGGCGAGAGCTCGAGGACCGAGTCGCTGTCGTCGTAGGCGTGGGACGACGAGTAGACCGAGCCGTTCCCGGCTTCGACCCAGATGTTGCCGCTCGCGTCCACGACCGGAGCCCCGCCACCCATCCAGATGGCGCCCTGGCTCTCGCCCGAGGCCGAGTCGACAGTCGAACTCGGCGGGGCTACCGCCGGCCTCGGGCACGGAGACGACCCAGCCGTTGTACGAGGAGCAGTCGCCGTAGTTCCCTCCATAGCCGAAAACGACCCGGCCTGCGTCGAGGGTCAGACCCGTCCGTTGCAAGAGAGCGGCGGGCCTGGAGCCGTGCCGGGTCGACGTCCTGGGTCAGCTCCGTCCTCCCCGATGCCGTGTCCAGCCCGACTAGCTCGTGTGCCGGGGTCCCGTGCACCAGCTCGTCGGCGACGACGAAGACTTCCGAGCGCGTCTCGTCGATCACCGGGGTGCCGGTGATCCCCACGGTGGGGGAGATGTTGCCGCAGGGGAGCGAACCTGAAGGCACGGGCGTGCCGACATGGGTGGACCACTGGACCGCCCCGGTAGCGCTGGAGAGGGCGTAGACGGTGTCGTTCTCGGTGGCCACGATCACGCGCCCGCCCGAGACGAGCGGTTCACCGTAGAGCTGGCCGTCGAGGGCCGGTGACGTCCAGGCAGGCGAGGAGAGCGTGACGGACGAGACGGGAGTCGCCACGCCGGTCCCGGCGGGAGTGCCGTGGTAGACGGTCCACGACGGGCCCACCGCCGTCGCCGCCGCCGCCGCCGTGGTCGTGGTCGCGGCCGCCCCCGCCCGTGCGGGTCCGCTACGGGTGAGGACGAGCAGCGCGAGCAACGCCACGAGCGCGACCGCCGTTCCGGCGACTGCATGGCGCGTGGGGCGAGGCCCGCCTCACGTTGCAGGCGCGAGCGGGCGTGGCCGCCTCTCAGGCGCCGGCCGTGCGACCGCGGCGTCGGAGCGTCGAATCGACCGCCACGGCAACCAGCAGGACGATGGCCGTGGCGATGTCGGTGCCGGCGGTGCTGATGTTGAGGAGGGCCAGCCCGTTGGTCAGCGTGGCGATGACGAGGCCACCCAGGAGCGGGTGGATGGGCTTGCCGTGGCCCCCGAAGAGGCTGGCCCCCCCGATGACCGCGGCGGCGACGGCGTAGAGTACGTACGTGCCGCCGTCGAAGCCCACCGAGATGGAGCCGAGACGTGAGGCGTAGACCACGGCGGCCAGGCCGGCGGTAAAGCTGCAGAGAGCGAACGCGATGGTCCGGATCCGCGCCACATTGATGCCGGCACGGCGGGCCGCTTCGGGGCTCGCACCGATGGCGTAGAAATAGCGACCGAGTCGGGTCCGCGGCGAGCAGGAACGATTGGGCGACCAGGACGACCAGGACGAAGGGGATGACCCACGGGACCCCTTCGACGGGGACCAGCACCCCCCGGTTCAGGTTGCAGATGTACACCAGCACGACGCCGGCGACCGCCACCGCGCCGACGGTCAGGAGCGTGATGCTGAGCGGCGGAGCGGCTGAGCCCACGGGCTCGGCGGCGGGAGGTGCGGAGGATCGAGGTGAGTCGATAGAGGCCAACGAGCACGAAGAGGAGGATCCAACCTGCCGCCGGGGTCATGTTGCCACTCACGAGGTCGTCGATGACGCTGTTAGAGACCGTGATCACGCCCCCGATGGCGCCCTTGTCGACGTCGAAGACGTAAATCAGTACCCCTTGCCAACCCAGCAGGCCGGCGAGGGTCACCACGAACGACGGGATCTTCAGCCGGGTGATGATGGTGCCCTGGAAGGCTCCGATCAGGGCGCATGCCGCCATGCCGACGATGAGCGCGGCCCACCAGACCCAGTTCTGCGGACTCGCCGATCAGGGCCATGGCGATGGACGCCCCGACAGCGCCGACGAATCCGACGGAGAGGTCGATCTCGCTGAGGATGAGTGCGTAGAGCTCGGCCATCCCGAGCAGGATGATGAAGGTCGCCTGGACGAAGAGGTTGACGATGTTGGTGGCCGTCAGGAAGGCGCTCGACTGCACCTCGAAGAAGATGCTGATGACGATAAGCCCCATGATGATGGGCAGCGCGCCGCTCTCACCGCCCCGGATGCGCCTCCACCAGGCGTGAAGGTAGTCACCGAGGGATCCTGCGAGGACATCCGGCGCCAGGACGACGAGCTCGTCGGATGCGACGGCGCTGTCGGGAGCGCTTGCCGTGTCGCTGGCGGACGTGGCCGTCCGAGCTCTCGTCGGGTGCAACCGGGTCGTCGATCGTGTCGGTCATCGGGCACATCACCCCGCATCTACCGTTCGGGAGGACTGGCCCGTGGTCATGTAGTCCACGATCACTTGGCGGTCGAATTCCGACGCGGGGCCCTCGACCACCATCTGGCCGAGGTAGAGGACCGCGATGACGTCTGCCACCTCGAAGACGTCGTTGAGGTTGTGCGAAATGAGGATCACCGCGGTGCCCTGGCTCGATAGGCGCCTGATGAGCTCGAGCACCATATGCGTCTGCGCCACGCCGAGGGCGGCGGTGGGCTCGTCCATGATCACGAGCTTGGCGGCCTGCATGACCGCCTTTGCGACCGCAACGGACTGTCGCTGGCCGCCGGACAGCGACGCGACAGGCTGGCGGATGGAGCGGACCGTCGTCACGTGGAGGTCGGCCAGCGTCTGGCGCGCCGCCAGCTCCATGGAGGACTCGTCGAGCAGTCCGTGGTGCCGCCTCTCGTGTCCGAGAAACATGTTCTGCACGATGTCGAGGTTGTCGCACAGTGCCAGGTCCTGGTAGATCGTCGTGATCCCGTGCGCTTCGGCGTCTTTGGGGCTGTGGAAGTGGACGGGTTGGCCCTCCCAGAGGATCTGCCCCTCGGCGGGCTCCCAAAGGCCCGACACGGTCTTGATCAGAACGGACTTGCCGGCGCCGTTGTCGCCCGCAAGAGCCGTGACCTTGCCGGACGGGACCGTGAAGTTGACGCTGGCTGAGGGCCCTGCACCGCGCCCGAAGACCTTGCTCACGCCGCGTAGCTCGAGCAGTGGCGTGCACCCTCAGTCATTGTCGGCACCCCCTGTCGACGATGCCACCGTCGATGCACTGACCTCCCATGACCGACCCCCCGTCCTCTGTCGGGACGGGGGGTCGGTCCGGAAGATACCTCTATGGATCGACACTACCCAGCCGGGCGCCGCGATCCAATGATGGCTACGGCGTGATGCCCGCCGCGGTGCAGTCGGCTGGCGTACGAGCCGGCGCAGAGCTGCGAAGCCGGGATCCAGTTGTCCTTGATCACGGTGGAGTTCATGTTCTTCGTTGTGACCCACTTCGGCGTCTCGAGGACCGAAGGCACACTGACATTGGCGGTGCTGTCCTGGGTCTTGCCGTTGACCAGTGCCGATGGGGGCTTGACCCCGGCACGCAGGTACAGGGCGAGGGCCACCGCGGCCTGCGCCTCAAGGTAGATCGGCTTGTACACCGTGCCGCACTGGTAGCCGGACAGCACGTTCTGCAGGCCCGTCAGCTGGGCGTCCTGCCCCGTGGTGGGGAAGGTCTTCGGCTTGACGTGGAGCGACTGCAGGTACGTGATGATCGGGGCCGCGTTCGTCGTCGTTGGGGATCAGCGCCGAGTTGGTGCTCGGGTGCGCCGTGTAGACGGCCTGGAACTCCGTCTCGGACGTCGGCGCGGTCCCACGACCCGGCCGTGTGGGCCACGGCCGTCCACTTGCCCGACTTGAATAGCGGGTTGATCACCGAGTCGGAGCCCTGGGCGAACAGCGTGGCGTTGTTGTCCGTCACCGCGCCGTGCATCACGACGACCTGCGGCTTGGAGACGTGCCAGGCCTTGACGCAGCTCACGAGGCCCACACCCTGGAGCTTGCCGACCGTCACGTTGTTGAAGCTGACGTAGTAGGCGCGGCTGCCGCCCAGTGTCAGGCGGTCGTAGTCGATGACCTTCACGCCGCGGGACTTGGCGTAGCTCTCGATCTGGGCACCCACGCCGGAGTCGAGCGGGTCCACCAACAGGACCGTGGCGCCGTTCGATATGTCGGTCTGGGCGTCGGTCAGCTGGGTGGCATCGCTCCCGAGGGCGTTCTGTACCACGTAGTTCGGACGAGCTCACGCCGGCCGTCTGAAGAGCCTTGGTGATGTCCGGCTGGTCGAACTCGACGTAACGCGTCGAGCTCACGGTGTCGGGCAAGATCGCCGCAACCTTCCCGTGGCCGGACGCAGCCAGCCCCTTGAACGCCTTCATGGCGGCGAAGCTGTTTGTGAATGAACTGGTCGAGATGTTGGACGGCCCGCTGACTCGTACTGAGGCCGAAGCCCCCCCGTACACAGCGCCGACCAGCATCGACGACACAGCGAGGGAGAGCCCCCCGAGCATGCCTGCCCTGCTGAAACGCACATTGTCTCCTTAGGTTCTGGCCCACTCGGTCAAGCGGACCCTTGTCACCGCATTTGTTCACTGCCTGCAACTTGACCTGCCGTTGCCACCACTCCGAATCGGCGTGGATCGTTGCAGTTTCGTTGCGGCTTCGAGAACCTTATAGAGGACAAGGTCCTTTTGCTGGGCAGCGCCTGTGAAAACGGAAATGCAACATTTGACCTGGGGATCGCGTAGTCGACAATCCGGGTCACGAAGGGGCCTCAGGGTGTCCTGGTCGCGGCCTCCCACGCCGCCGCCCCGGCGAGCCCGGCGTCGTCACCCAGAGCCGACGGCACGATCACCAGATCGTCGGGGTAGTGCTCGGGGCGAGCCATCACCATGTCGCGGAGAGGGCCGAAGAACTCCTCCTGCCGGCCCAGGCCGCCGCCGATGACCACCGTGTCGGGGTAGAACGACAAGACGAGGCTGGCGACGCCGGCGGCGCAGGCGGCGATCGCATCCCGCAGATCTCGCTCGCCTTGTCGTCACCCGCACGAGCCGCTGCCTCCACTTCCTGGGCGTCGACGGCCGCGAGCCGGACTCGCTCGCCCGGCGCGCGCACGCCACTGCCCGACCCCAGTTCCTCGAGGGTGCTGGGTCGCCCTTCCCGCCAGGCACGCCAGTCGATGACGGTGTGGCCCACCTCGGCCAGCGAGCGCCGCGCCGCGGAGCAGACGGCCGCTGTTGACCACGCCGGCCCCGATGCCGGTCGAGATCGTGAGGAAGCGACGTCAGTTCCCTGAGCCCCGGCACCGAACGTTGCCTCACCGACGGCGGCCAAGTCGGCGTCGTTCGCGATGTGCGACCGGCATGTCCAAGGCGAGCCGACAACTCTCTCGCGAGAGCTGCGTCCGTCCACCGCCCCGGAAGGTGGGGCGCCCAGAGGAGCCGCCCTCTGACATAGTCGATGCCGCCGGGCAACCCCACCACGGCGTGCGAGCCACCGTGCCGTGGCCATGCGTCGGCGCCGACCCTGCCTATGAGGTCGATCAGCGCATCAGGTACCGCAGCGTGGCCCGGCTGTGGCCACCGATTCCCGCAACAGCACCACGCCCTGGGCGTCCACCAGCGCGGCGCGCATGTGCGTGCCACCGACGTCCGCCGCGAGGACGGGTGGCCTCGTCATCCAGGCAGCCCTCATGGGGACAGTCTTCATCAGGGGCGACGTGCGGTCGCGGTGCCGAGCTGGGCCTTTCCGGTCACCAGGCGGTGACGGCGTAGGCCTCCGGAGCGCCCTTGAGGTACGTGAGCAACTCGCTCTCGCCGAGGAGCCCCGTCTGCGACCCCACCTCCTGCACGACGCTCATCGCGTTGATCGGGGCCCAGGCCAGCGCTTCTGAGAGGGGGCGGTCCTGGACGAGGGCGGCGACGAGCGCAGAGCTGAAGGCATCGCCGGCGCCGGTCCGTTCCTTCGGTGGTGAAGGATCGGGATACGCGGGAACGCGGTAGCGAGTGGTCCCGTCCGACGCGTAGGCGCCCTCGGGTCCGTCGGTCACGACCGCGATGCGGGGTCCCAACCGGTGGAGGGAGTCGAGGATCTCTCCCATGTGACCGTGGTCACCGCCCCCGATCTCGACGGCTTCCTCCCTGTTGCAGACGAGCACGTCCGTCCGCCGGTACAAGGCCCGAAAGGCGTCGGTGCCCATCGCAATCTGGAAGGTTCCCGGTTGGAACGCGAAGCGCACGGAAGGCTCGTCGTCGAGCCAGGAGACGATTTGTTCGTAGTACTCCGCAGCGTCGTTCCCGACGGAGCTGAGATAGACCCAGCGGGGAATCTCGCGCGGACTCAGGTGCGGCCAGTGATAGTCGTAGAGCTCGTGGTGGACCAGGATCGTGCGGTCCTGACCGAACCAGAGCACGAAGTTGCGGTTGCTCGGCTGCCCAGGGTCGAAGCGCACGAGGTGGGTGTCGACGCCTTCACGCTCGAGCGCCGCCTGCATGTTGCGCCCGATCTGGTCGCTTCCGACATGCGCCGCGACTGCCGTCGACAGGCCAAGGCGCGAGAAGCCGACGGCGGCGTTCGCCGCGTTGCCGCCGGCCTCGACGGTCAGCGCGTACTCGAAGGGGACTTTGCCACCGAAGGGCAGGTCCATCCAGTGCCCCTGGTCGTCCGCCCAGATCTTTATGTGCGAGTCGGACAACCGGATGAAGACGTCTGTGGCCGTGTCTCCCACGCTGAGTACGTCGAACTGGGCCATGGTGGAACTTTGGCGCGCGACGGTTCGTTTGGACAGGGCCTTTGGTCACCCGGCGGCCCCGTCGAGCGGGACGTGGGGCCAAATGCCCTACGCGGAGACGTCTGCGGGGTCGTAACCCGCCTTGCGGAGCAGGCGGCGCAGTGTGGCCAGTTGCTCGGCGTCGATGTCCTTGTGGCGTGGCTCGAAGGTTTCGGTGTCCGCTCCCACTGTGACCATGATGTTTCCCTTGTGGGTCTCGTGGACAGCGCCCACCGCGTTCAGCAGGGAGAGCACCGAGTGCCACTCGATGTTGTGGCTCGTCGGGTGCCGGAAGACCTGCGCCAGGGTGTCCCGATGATGACTGTTCAAGTGTTCCGGCACTCCCACAAGGGCTCCTCTCGTCTCGGTCCGTGCAAGGGCCCGCCGGCCCATCTTCGCGCCGACCAGAGCGTGCACCATCGCCGGCCCAGCCGGAAGTGCCGTTGGACCCCATTTGGGACGGCGCGGCCGTTCGGCCCTACCGGCCGGCTCCAGCCGGGAGGCAGACTGGGCGCGAGCAAGTCGGTGCGGGCGAGACAAGGAGACTGGGAGATGCAGAGCGGCGACGAGTGGTCACCGGACGACAACTTGGGCACGGAGACCTTCCGCCAGGGTGACGTCGCCGAGGACGAGGGCGAGCGCCTGAGCGGCTCGTTCCTCGAGGACCTCGAGCTCGACCCGTCTCTCAACCCCAGTTTGGTGGCCGACGAGCTCGAGCTCGAGGAGCTGGGGTCGCAGCTCGACGATCCCGAGCTCATCGTCACCCTGGAGGGCGGCATGGACGACCCCGACGGCATCGACCGCTCGGCGCGAATCCCTCGCCACGAGGATGGCGAGGGATGGGACCTCAACGCTCCGCTCGTGGCCGGCGACGCCGACGACGAGGACGAACCCGAGCGCTCGTAGTCAGTCGAAGTCGCGCCGCAGTCCGAGGCCGGCTGCAACGTCGCTGAGGTCGGCGCGTGCCCGCGGATCGGCCACCTGCTCAATGATCATCTGGGCCTGTGCGTGTTGCGAACGACCGAACAGCTCTGCGCATCCGTGCTCGCTCACGATGGCCGAGTGCTGGAAGGATGTCACCGGGTTGCGCAGGACCGGTACCACCGTCGATGAGTCGGTCTTGTCGTGCCAGGCGTGGAGGGCCACGACGGCGTGACCACCCTGAGAGTGCAGTGCACCCGACACGAAGTCGGGTTGCCCACCGAACCCCGAGTGGATGCTTTCGTCCACGAAGCTTGCGTTGGCCTGGGCGAACAGGTCCACCTGCATGGCCGCGTTGACCGACAGCATGCATGGGTGGGCGGCGATGCGTGCCGGATCGTTGACGGTCTCGGTCCGCACCATTTGGAGCTGTTTGTTCCCATCGGCCCAGGCGTAGAGCTCCGGGGAACCGATCAGGAAGGACGTGAACACGGGCGCATCGGGATCGAGCGCCCCTGCGCGATGGAGGTCCATGACGCCGTCGCTGATCATCTCCGACCACACACGTAGCCCCCGGCGACCGGACATCAGCCGGGCTGCCACCGTGGGGATGAGCCCGATGCCGAGCTGCAGGGTCGTGCCGTCGGCGGCGAAGGCGGCAACGCGCTCACCGATGGCCGCCGCCGCCTCCTCGGACCCGGTCGAAACTGGACAGGACAGCGGTTCGTCGACTTCGATCACACCGTCGATCGACTCGAGTGGGATCTCGCCCGCGCCGAACGTGTAGGGCATGTGCGGGTTCATCTGTGCCAGGACGAAGCCTCCGCGCGCTCTTGCCTGCTCCATGGCGGCCGGGAGCACATTGACCTCGATGCCGAGTGAGACGTTGCCGTCCCGCGGCATCGATGTGTGGAGCAGCACGGCGTCCGGTTGCCGCACCGTGTCGAAGAGTCGGGGCACGAGCGAGAGGCGCATCGGCAGGTAGTCGAGCTGGGGGTCTCGGCGCATCCCGGGCCCCACGAACGGCGTCTCGCAGATGATGGTCGGATGCTCGGCGAACGGGTACTGGGCGTTCAACTGGAACACCCGGCAACCCTCGAGGGCTTGCGTCAGCGCCTTGACGAGGGTGAGGGGCGTCGCCGCATTGCCGGACAGCACGATCCGTGGCTCGCGGTCGGCAAGCGTGCCAATCCGCGCGACGACTTCATCGAATGTGAGCGTGCGCATGGCCCCCAGTGTCACAGAGCCGACTGGCCCTAAACAGGGACATTGGACCCTATCGGTGGATCCCGTGATCAGGGACGATCGATGGGACGAGCAGGCGCGCGAGCGCAGTCGCGGAGGTACGAGACGTGCAGGCAAAGCAAATTCTGTGGTTCGAGGAGATCGGGCTGAGGGACACCGACTCGGTCGGCGGCAAGGGCGCCAATCTCGGCGAATTGACGGCGGGAGGTCTGCCGGTCCCTCCCGGGTTCGTCATCACCGGCGAGGCGTACCTCGACGCCATCGGACGGGCCGGCGTTCGTGATCGGCTGGTGAACATCCTGCGAGAGGCGCGCGACGCGACGCAGGAGGAGCTCGACCGGCTCGCCGGCGAGGCGCGCGACCTGGTGGACTCGGTCCCCGTCCCCGAGGAGCTGGCGTCGGAGATTGCAGCCGCGTACCGGCGCCTCGGTGACGACATCTGGGTTGCCGTTCGGTCGTCGGGCATCGGGGAGGATGCCGAGGGCACCTCCTTCGCCGGCATGAACGAGACCTTCACCAATGTCGCGGGAGTTGATCAGCTGTTGACGCGTCTCGTCGACTGCTGGGCCTCACTGTGGGGAGCGCGGTCTATCTTCTACCGCGGCGACAAGGACCTGACCGCGGAGCCCGCCATTGCCGTGGTGGTGCAGGAGATGGTTCCGTCGGTGCGCTCGGGCGTCATGTTCACCGTCGACCCGTCCACCGGTGAGACGGATCACATCGTGATCGAGGCCGCCCTTGGGCAGGGTGAGGTTGTCGTGAGCGGCCAGGTCGAGCCGGACACCTATGTCGTGTCGAAGGACGGACCGCGGTTGTTGCACGTCCGGGTCGGGACCCAGTTCTTCGAGATCGTGCGCGGGTCCGACGGACAGGACGAGCGGGTGGAGCTGGACGCGAGCGAGGGCGGCCGCCGGGTCCTCTCCGACGACGAGATCCTGGAACTCGCTCGGATCGGCCTGGCTGTCGAGGCGCACTACGGCGCACCCCAGGACACCGAGTGGGCCATGGCGGGCGGGAAGACCTACCTCGTGCAGTCGCGGCCGGTCACGGCCGTCGGCACCACCGCCGCCGCACCGGCGGCCGAACTGGGCACGCTGCTCGTCCAGGGCCTCGCGGCCTCCGCCGGCCGGGCCTCGGGGGTGGTGCGGGTATTGCAGTCGCCTGACCAGGGAGAGCGGCTCCAGGCCGGTGAGGTCCTCGTGGCGCCGATGACGAGCCCCGACTGGGTGCCCACCATGCGCCGGGCCGCGGCCATCGTCACCGACGGTGGCGGCATGACGTGCCACGCGGCCATCGTCTCGCGCGAGCTCGGGGTGCCTGCGGTCGTCGGCGCCCGCAACGCCACGACGGTGCTGCGCGACGGGGAGCTGGTGACCGTCGACGGGGCCCAGGGCACGGTGACCGAAGGCGCAGCGGCCACCGCCGGTGCTGCGGCCGTGCCGGCCGCACCGCAGGTGGGCGGGCTGGGCGGCCCGGGAGCGCTGGCGACGAGGATCTACGCCAATCTGGCCTTCGCCGAGCACGCGGAGGAGGTGGCCGACCTGCCCGTCGATGGCGTCGGGCTGCTGCGCGCCGAGTTCATGGTGACGGACGCCCTCACGGGCGTGCACCCGCGCAAGCTCCTGGAGCGGGGCGAGGAGAAGACGTTCATCGACAGCATGGCCAAGTCACTGCTGCGCATCACCAGGGCGTTCGAGCCCCGGCCGGTGGTGTACCGGAGCATCGACTTTCGCTCCAACGAGTTCTCCAACCTCGAGGGCGGGGACCAGTTCGAGCCGCACGAGGAGAACCCGATGATCGGCTACCGCGGCTGCTACCGCTACGTGCGAGAGCCCGACCTCTTCCAACTCGAGCTGGAGGTGCTGGCCCGCGTGCTCGAGGAGACCCCGAACATCGTGCTGATGATCCCGTTCGTTCGCACGGCCTGGGAGCTCGAGGCGTGCCTCGGAGTGGTCGACACCAGCCCCGTCGCCGGTGCCCTCCCCGTGTGGGTGATGGCAGAGGTGCCATCGGTGGCCTACTGGATTCCGACCTACGCCACCATGGGCGTACAGGGCGTGTCGATCGGGAGCAACGACCTCACCCAACTGATGCTCGGGGTCGACCGCGACTCGCAGATCTGTGCCGACGTCTTCGACGAGGCCGACCCCGCGGTGCTCGATGCCATCGGGCGGATCATCGGGGGTTGCCAGGCCTCGGGCATCACGTCGTCGCTGTGCGGACAGGCGCCGTCGAACCGGCCGGCCTTTGCCGAGCACCTCGTCCGGCACGGCATCACGTCGATCTCGGTCAACCCCGACGCCGTCGGGGCCGTGCGCAAGACGGTGGCGGCCGCCGAGTGGCGGATGCTGCTCGAGGCCGCCGTGCCCGACCGCCCGGTGATGTCGGCCGGGGTGCCTCCCCGCCACTCCTTCGGCCAACGGCTGGTCGTGCGCCCGCCCCTCGTCATCCCGCGGCCGCAGGCGTAGAACCCCGCGGCCGAAGGGCGTAGAGCCCGCGGCTGCAGGTGTGCGCCTACAGGTGTAGTCGGAAAACTCTCAACTGTTCTGTTTATAGTTCCGGGAAATACCCTTGGGCCAGGCCCTGGAACCATCGAGCGGCCGGAGGCGCCTGAAGGTTCCGAAGGGGATCGGCGCGTGGGCCGGCCGCCTGCGACCCGTCCGGCCGGGTCGTCCCGTGCCAAGCCCGGCCCCGGTCGCGAGTTCCCTGGTGACGAACCTCGACCGGCCCCTCAGATCTCCTCGGGCACCATCTCGATCGCGCCGCAGGGGCATTCCTGCACGCAGAGTCCGCACCCCTTGCAGAAGTCGTAGTCGAAGCGGTAGCCGTGCGCCTCGTCCACCTTCATGACCGCATTGTCCGGGCAGACGCCGAAGCAGTTGTCGCACTGGAAGCAATTGCCGCACGACATGCACCGGCGTGCTTCGAACAGCGCCGTTGCCTCGTCGAGCCCGCCGACGACCTCGTCGAAGGTGGAGGTCCGCCGGGCGGCGTCGAGATGGGGGCGGACGGCATGGGGCGCATCGGCGTAGTACCAGGTGTTGAGGTGGTCGAGCGTCGCCAGGGCGTGACGGGCCGGACGCTCGAGGCTGCGGCCCGCCAGCCAGGCATCCATGGCCCTTGCCGCGCGCTTGCCGTGCCCGATGGCGTCGGTCAAGGTGCGGGACCCGGCGACCATGTCGCCCCCGGCGAAGACGCCGGGCCGGGCGGTCATCATGTCCGGGCCGACCGGGACGACCCCGTCTCCCACCTGAATCTCCGGGAACCCGCCCAGGAGCGAGAGATCCGCGTCCTGCCCGAGCGCCAGGATGACGGAGTCGGCCTGCAGCTCCTCGAATTCGCCGGTCGGCTGCGGGAAGCCGTCGGCGTCGAGCTCCATCCGCTCGATCTTCAGCACCTCGCCGTCCGTGCCGACGATGGTCGACAGCCACTTGAGCTGCACGCCTTCGGCGACGGCGTCCTCGACCTCCTCCGGTGTTGGCCGGCATGCGCTGGCGGGTGCGCCGGTAGACGACGACGGCGTCCTCGGCGCCGAGGCGTCGGGCCGTGCGGGCGGCGTCCATGGCGGTGTCGCCGCCGCCGTAGACGACCACCCGGCGCCCGAGGGCGGGGGCCTCGTGGTCCTCGGTCTCGTGCAACAGCGTGACGGCGTCGAGCATGCGAGCGGAGTCACCGGCGGGGATGTCGGCGTGCTTGCCCCGCTGGGCCCCGACGGCGAGGAACGCGGCGTCGAAGGCCCCGTCCCGCATGGCCGCGTCGAGGTCGTCGACCGTCTGCCCGCAGACGATCTTGACGCCCATCGACTGAATGCGCTCGATCTCGCCCTCCACGGCGTCCCTCGGCAGCCGGTACGCCGGGATCCCGTAGCGCATCATGCCGCCAGGCAGGGGCGACGCCTCGTGGATCTCGACCTCGTGGCCGAGGAGTCGCAGGTGATAGGCGGCGGACAGGCCACCCGGGCCCGAGCCAACGACCAGCACCCGCCGGCCCGTGGCCTGCCCCGGCGGGTCCGGTGCCCAGCCCTCGGCCAGCGCCCGGTCTCCGAGGAAGCGCTCAATGGCGTTGATCCCCACCGTCTCGTCCACCGTGGCCCGGTTGCATGCCGTCTGGCATGGATGGAAGCACGCTCGCCCCATCACGGCCGGGAGCGGGTTGTCGCGCATGATCTGCCGCCAGGCCGCCTCGTAGGAGCCGTCTTCGGCCAGGTACAGCCACTGCTGGATGTTCTCGCCGGCGGGGCACGCGTTGCTGCACGGGGGGAGCCGGTCCACGTACACCGGGCGCTCCACCCGCCACGACCCGGTCTTGTTGGCCAGGCTGGACCCGACCTCGAGGGTGATCGCGAAGGGCTTCTCCGTCACGGCGCGACCTGCTCCTGCTCGAGCAATCCGTAGCGTGCGATGTTGCGGTCGGCCCCGGCCTGCAGCGCCGCGATCACGTCCGGCCGGGCCGGGTTGCCGTCTGCATCGAAGAGATGGGCATAGCGGGTCTGCAGCCGCAGGTACTCCTCGACAGGGGCCAGCCGGCGGATGGTCGAGACCCGCACGACCTCGCCGTCCTCCGCCTCGAACACGGGGAAGAGTCCGGTCTGGGTTGCCAGGCGGGCGACCTTGACCGTGTCGCTCGGTGCCGATCCCCAGCCCAGTGGGCACGTGACCAAGATGTGGATGTAGCGCGCGCCGTGAAGCTCCATTGCCCGCGTGACCTTGTCCTCCAGGTCGTGCAGGTCGGCCACGGTGGCGGTGGCCACGTAAGGGATCCGGTGGGCCATCGCCAACTCGGGAAGGTTCTTGCCCTGGCCGAAGACGTTCCCGGGATGGGGGCCGACGGCCTCGGTGGTCGCGGTGCGAGCCGCCGGCGGGGTTGCGCCAGACCGCTGCACGCCGGTGTTCATGTAGGCCTCGTTGTCGTAGCAGATGAACAGCACGTCGTCGTTGCGTTCGAACATTCCCGACAGGCATCCGAAGCCGATGTCGACCGTGCCGCCGTCGCCGGCCTGTCCGATCACCCGGGTCGAGGCCCGACCCTTGACCCGCAGCGCCGCGGCGACCCCGGTCGCCACTGCGGGCGCGTTCCCGAAGAGCGAATGGAACCAGGCGATCTGCCACGATGTCTCCGGGTACGGCGTCGAGAAGACCTCGAGGCAGCCCGTGGCGTTCACGGCCACCATCTGCCCGTCGGTGGCGCGCATCGCCGCGTCGAGGGCGTAGCGCGCGCCGAGCGCCTCGCCGCAGCCCTGGCAGGCCCGGTGGCCCGAGGTCAAGGAGTTCGACCGGTCGGCATCGGACTGGACGGTGCGATCCGAGCGGTTCACCAGCCTGTTGCCGACTGCGAAGCTGCCGACTTGGTAGAAGCGGACCGCCATTGTCAGCCGATCCTCGATCCGACGACGCCCAGGTCGCGCAGCATGTTCTCGGCCGTGGGCCCGGAGCGGCGATGCAGGGCCATGCGTTCCAGCTCGCGTTCGACCAGGCCCATGTTGAGATCGAGGAAGGTGAGCCGCCCCAGCTCGGCTCGCAGCGCAGCCTCGAAGAGGCCTCCGAGTGAGTCCTTGGTGATCGAACGGCCACCCAGGCCGGCCACCACCGTGGCGACCGATACGGGTAACCCGGTGAGCGTCATGGCCACGTCGGTCGAGAGGACGCCGCCAAAGCCCACGCTGATGGCCTTCTCGACGACGACGACCTGCCTCGCGTTCTGCAGCGCGCTCCGGACGGCGTCGATGGGGAAGGGCCGGAACGAGGTGATGCCGAGAGCGCCGATCCGCGCCCCGGCGGCCCGCTGGGTGTCCACCACGTCCTTGATCGTCCCCAGCACCGAGCCCATGGCCACGACCACCACGTCGGCATCGGCACTCCGGTACGGGTGCACGAGGCCACCCGAGTCACGCCCGAAGGCCTCCGCGAACTCCGCGCCCAGCTCCCCGATGCAGCCGAGCGCCGTGAGCTGCCGGGCGTGTGCCAGGTAGCGCACCTCCTGGAACGCCTCGGGTCCGACCATGGCGCCGATGGAGTAGGGCTCGTCGGGGTCGAGCACCTGACGCGGCTCGTAGGCGGGCAAGAACGCGTCCACTTGTTTCTGGGTGGGCAGGTCCACCCGCTCGGTGGCGTGGGTCAGGATGAACCCGTCCATGCAGACCATGACCGGGACGGACACCTCCTCGGCCAGGCGGAAGGCCTGGATGTGCAGGTCGGCGGCCTCCTGGACCGTCTCGGCGAAGAGCTGGACCCAGCCGGCGTCGCGCGCCGCCATGGCATCGCTGTGGTCGTTCCAGATGTTGATGGGAGCCCCGACGGCGCGGTTGGCCAGCGTCATGACGATGGGCAGCCCAAGCCCACTGGCGTTGTAGACGGCCTCCATCATGAACAGGAGGCCCTGGCTGGCCGTGGCGGTGAAGGCACGTGCCCCGGCCGCAGAGGCGCCGATCGCCACCGACATCGCCGCGAACTCCGACTCGACGTTGATGAACTCGCAGGGGGACAGCTCGCCGGTCTTCACCAGCTCTCCGAGAGCCTCGATGATGTGGGTCTGGGGCGAGATGGGATAGGCGCACACCACTTCGGGCCGGCAGAGCGCCACGGTCTCGGCCACCGCCCGCGAGCCCTCAATCTGCCGGAGCACTCAGCACCGCCCTTCCGTTCGTCGTCATGGCCTGGCGCGCCCACTGGAACACCTCGGCTGCGGCGGCGATGTTGCGCTCGGCCACCGAGGGGTTGCGGCTGAACCGCGCCTGGAGGGCCGAGTTCAGCGACGTCATGGTGACCTCCGCAGTCAGGGCGGCGAAGCCCCCGAGCAGAGCGGCGTTCGGCAGGGGCTTGCCGATATGGCGCTGCGCGACCTCGGTGGCCGGCACCGTCAGCATGCGCTCGGGCCGCAAGTCGGCGGCAAGTGATCCGAGGCCGAGCTCGTCGAGCGTGCGGAACGAGTTGACCAGGACGAATCCGTCCGGGCTGAGGCCCGCGAAGAGGTCGACCTGGTGCACCAGTGTCGGGTCGATGACGATCAGGCAGTCCGGGGTCAGCACGGGCTCCCGGGTTCGGATCTCCCGATCGTCCAACCTGCAGTAGGCGACGACAGGTGCGCCCATCCTCTCCGAACCGAAGCTCGGGAAGGACTGCGCGTGACGGCCGTCGGCGAACGCGGCCAGCGCAAGCAGTTCGGAGGCAGTGACGGCTCCCTGGCCGCCGCGCCCGTGGAAGCGCACTTCGAACACCGTTCCAGGGTGGCCCGGGCTCAGCGAGGGGAATAGAGCCAAAAGTCCCCGGTGCCCGCACACGCGGCAGGACAGAAGTCCCTGCCGCGATATCCATACCGAAATGGCTGCAACGGAGAATGCAACCTACCGCGAGGGACTCCGGGGCGGACCGGGCCCGATCGGGGACCTTTGGCACTACTGCGCCCCCCAGGTCGGTGTGACCATCCAAACAAGAGGGGCCCGCGGACCCCAGTGAGACACGGGAGAAGCTGACGATGGCCATACGAGTCGCAATCAACGGGTTCGGGCGCACGGGGCGGGCCTTCCTGCGCGCCGCGATCAAGTCGCCCCATCCCATCGAGGTGGCAGCAGTCAACGACCTCGGCGCGCCCGAGGCCCTGGCCCGCCTGCTGGCCCGGGATTCGGTGCACGGGCATTTCCCCGTGCCGGTCTCGGTCGAGCACGACACGATGATGGTTGGCGCCTCACCCATCACCATGTTGATGGAGCCGCACGCCGAGGAGCTGCCCTGGCGGGAGCTGGGCATTGACGTCGTCATCGAGTCCACGGGCCGGTTCACGAGCCGCGACAAGGCTGCGGCTCACATCCGCGCCGGGGCGCGTCGGGTGATCATCTCCGCTCCGGCCAAGGACGCCGATGCCACCTTCGTCATCGGCGTCAACGAGGACACGTTCGACCCGGGGCGCGACTTCGTGGTGTCCAACGCATCGTGTACGACGAATTGCCTCGCTGTGCTGGCCAAGGTGCTCGATGACGCCTTCGGCATGGAGCAGGGATTCATGACGACCGTCCACGCCTACACGGACGACCAGCACCTCGTCGATGCCCTGCACAAGGATCCGCGCCGCTCGCGGGGAGCCGCGATCAACATCGTGCCCACCACGACCGGGGCGGCGCGGGCCACCGGCCTGGTCATGCCGGACGTGGCCGGACGGCTCGACGGACTCTCGCTGCGGGTTCCGGTGCCCGATGGGTCGATCACCGACCTCGTCGCCGTGGTGCGGGCAACGCCCGCGGTCGAAGACATCTGCGCGGCCTACTCGGCCGCCGCCCAGAGCGGTCGGCTGGCGGGTCTGCTCGAGTACTCCGAGGACGAGCTCGTATCCACGGACATCGTCGGCTCACCGGCGTCGTGCATCTTCGATTCCAAGCTGACCATGGCGAGTGGCAACCTGGTCAAGGTGCTGGGTTGGTACGACAACGAGATGGGTTACTCGAGCCGCCTGGTCGACCTGGCCACCGTCATCGGTGGCACGGTGGACCACTGAACACCGTCCCGAACATGGTGCCGACACGCGGCGTCGTGTCCGGCGCGCCGGACCCGTGAGCGCATAGGTTGGGCACAGTGGGCGTAGCCGACGATGCGATCATCGACCGGGAGGGATTCGATCAGCTCATCACGCTGCTCGGCGAGCTCGGGTACCGCACCATCGGGCCTGTGGTGCGCGATGGCGCCATCGTGCAGGGCGAGGTGGCCGGCACCGCAGACCTCCCGGCGGGCTGGCACGACATCCAGGCCCCGGGCCGGTACCGCATCGAGCAGGGAGGGGACCCGGAACTCTTCGGTTGGGCCGTCGGGCCGGCGTCGTGGAAGTCGGAGTTCTTCCGGCCTGCCGAGACGGTGTGGCGGACGTCGGTGACCGACGGCGTCCTGTCCCTGCAGGTGCCGCCACATCCGGAGCGACCGGTGGCCATCGTCGGAGCCCGTCCCTGCGAGTTGGCGGCGCTGGACATCCTCGACCGTGTCCTCGCCGGGGGGGCGGTCCCCGACGACCGCTACACGGCTCGCCGCGCCGGGGCGGTCATCGTCGCCGTGGAGTGCGGAAAGCCGTCCGGCACCTGCTTCTGCACGTCCATGGACACGGGTCCCGATCCGCGCGCGGGCTACGACCTCGCCCTGACCGAGCTGCTCGTGGGAAGGCACCGGTTCTACGTGCGGGTGGGCAGCGAGGCCGGGGCGGACCTGCTGGAGCAGCTGGACCGGAGCGCGGCCACGGAGGACGACCGCCGTGCTCGCCAGGACGTCGTGGACGGGGCCCGGGCCGGCATGGGGCGCTCCCTCGAGACGGAGGGGCTCGCCGCGCTGCTGGGTCGCAACCTCGAGCACCCGCGCTGGGAGGAGGTGGCCGAGCGTTGTCTGTCCTGCGGGAATTGCACCCTGGTCTGCCCCACGTGCTTCTGCGCGGACGTCAAGGACGTGAGCGATGTCGACGGCACCGTCGAGCGCACGAGGTCGTGGGCCTCCTGCTTCGACGTCGAGCACTCCTATCTGCACGGCGGGCCCATCCGGCCCACCACCTCGTCGCGGTACCGGCAGTGGCTCACCCACAAACTGTCGACCTGGTGGGACCAGTTCGACACGTCGGGCTGCGTGGGCTGCGGGCGTTGCATCGCATGGTGCCCGGTCGGTATCGACATCACCGAGGAGGCGGCGGCCATCCGTGCCACCGACGGTGCGCGGGACGTCCAATGAGCGAGGCGGCACGTAACCTCCTCTCGAGCCACGCGTTCCTGGCCGGCTTTCCCCCCGCGGCCATCGCGCTCGTGGCCGAGCACGCAGATACCGCCACGTTCCGCCCTGGTGTGCTGCTCTTCCGTGAAGGGAGCCCTGCTGACGTCACGTACTTCATCACCAAGGGCTGTGTCTCCATCGAGGTCCACGTGCCCAACCGGGGCCCGATGGTCGTCGAGACGCTGAGGCCGGGACAGGTGGTCGGGGCTGTCCTGGGCCGCCCCTC
The DNA here is from genome assembly GCA_963728845.1 of uncultured Acidimicrobiaceae bacterium. GTDB lineage: Bacteria > Actinomycetota > Acidimicrobiia > Acidimicrobiales > RAAP-2 > Bog-473. Next base: position 4,479 of record CAVSLS010000049.1, on the reverse strand, counting down.
CCTTCCGCTACCAGTTCGACGCTCGCGCCGTCGACCAGGTGGAGGTGGTGTCTGTGGACACGGCGCGGTTGCGCGTGGCGCTTGCGGAGAACCCCGTGGTCGGGTTCCTCCTCCTGGACCGACTGACGGCGGTGATCCTCGAACGGCTCCAGGCCACCCGCATCAGGTTGCTCGACATCTACGGCAAGAGCGATGTGCACTGAGGCCGTCGCCGGCTCCTGGGCCGCCGGGCCGCTCGTTCCCATGCCGTACGTGGTGGTGGGCCGGCGGGAGGAGGCCGCCGACGTCGTGACGCTGTCGCTCGAGCCGGCCGAGGGGTCGGCACCTGCCTTCCGGCACGGCCAGTTCAACATGGTCACGTCGTTCGGACGTGGCGAGGTCGCGGTGTCCATGTCGAGTGCGCCCGGCGCGCCGGGACCGGTGGAGCACTCCATTCGCCGGGTGGGCGCGGTCACCGCGGCCCTGTGCGACGCCTCGGTAGGATCGCTGGTCGGGATCCGTGGGCCGTTCGGGACGTCGTGGGGCATCGACCAGGTCGAGGACGGTGCCGACGTCGTGGTCATGGCGGGGGGCATAGGCCTGGCGCCGCTGCGCGGTGCGGTGCGAGATCTCGTGGCGCGGCAGAGCGTTGGCCGTGGCCGTGTGTTCGTGCTCGCCGGGGCCCGTTCGCCGGACCAGATCCTGTTTCACGAGGACCTCATGGCCTGGGAGCAGGCGGGGGTCCACGTGGGGATCTCCGTCGACGTGGCGTCACCGGGATGGAGGGGGCTCGTCGGTGTCGTCACTGCGCTGCTGCCAGGCGCTCCGTTCGAGGCGCCCGGGTCGCTGGCGCTGCTCTGCGGTCCCGAGATCATGATGCGCTTCGGTGGCCGCGCCCTGGTGGACCGGGGAGTCGACCCCGGGCGCGTCCGGGTCTCACTGGAGCGCAACATGCAGTGCGGCATCGGCCTGTGCGGTCACTGCCAGCTCGGTCCGCTGCTGGTGTGCCGCGACGGCCCGATCGTCCGCTACGGAGGCCTGGCCGATGTGCTGTTCATGGAGAGAAATCTGGTGACGCCTGACGCCACTCCCACCTTGGCGGTATGGAAGTTCGCTTCCTGTGACGGGTGCCAGCTGAGTCTGCTCGACTGCGAAGACGAGTTGCTGGCCCTCGCCGGCGTGGTGAGGATCGCACATTTCACCGAGATGACGCGGGCGCATGTCGACGGTCCCTACGATGTCTCGCTGGTCGAGGGATCCATCACCACCGCCGAGGATGCCGAGCGGATCCGAGCGGTGCGCGCCGCATCCCACCGGCTGATCACTATCGGTGCGTGTGCCACGTCGGGCGGCGTGCAGGCATTGCGTAACGCCACCGAGGAGGGGGAGTTCGTCGGCGCCGTCTACGCTCACCCCGAGTATGTCTCGTCGCTCGCGACCTCGACGCCGATCTCCGCCCACGTGACGGTCGACTACGAGCTCAACGGCTGTCCGATCGATCGGCACCAGCTGCTCGAGGTCATCACGGCCTCACTCGTCGGCCGGCGCCCGGTCATCCCGGATCACACCGTGTGCCAGCAGTGCAAGGGCCGGGGCACGGTGTGTGTCCTCGTCGCCCACGGGACGCCCTGCCTGGGGCCCGTGACCAGGGCCGGTTGCGGCGCATTGTGTCCCTCGGTCGGCCGGGGCTGTTATGGCTGCTTTGGACCCGTCGGCGGCGCGAACACGGACGCGCTGGCCGAGCAGCTGCTCGAACAGGGCATGGCGCCCGTGGACGCGTCGCGCCTCTTCTCCACCTTCTATACGGGCAACGAGGTGTTCGGCCGTCAAGCGGTCACGCTCCGCGAGCGTGCCGGTACTGCTCCGACGGAGGCGGCGCCGTGACACCTGCGGATGAGCGCAGGCGCACGGTCTCGGTCGAAGGACTGGCGCGGTCGAGGGCGAGGGGTCGCTGCGCGTCGAGGTTCGCGACGGGCGTGTGGAGGACGTGGAGCTGCAACATCTTCGAGCCGCCCCGGTTCTTCGAGGCCTTTCTGCGGGGACGTCGTGCGACCGAAGCACCTGACCTCACCGCCCGCATCTGCGGCATCTGCCCGGTGGCGTACCAGATGAGCGCCTGCTCCGCGGTGGAGGATGCCTGGGGATCCGTGTCGGGCGCGGAATCGCCGACCTGCGTCGCCTCCTCTACTGCGGTGAATGGATGCAGAGTCACTCGCTGCACGTCCACATGCTCCATGCCCCCGATTTCCTCGGCTGCCAGGATGCGGTGGAGATGGCGCAGCTGCACCGGTCGGACTTTCGAGCGGGGCCTCGCGCTCGAAGAAGATGGGCAACCGCATCATGGAGACGGTCGGCGGGCGGGCCATCCACCCGGTCAATGTGAAGGTCGGCGGGTTCTACCGTGCTCCCGGCAAGGCCGAGGTGGCCGCCCTGGCGGGTCCACTGCATCGATGCCCTCGAAAACGCGCTGGCCACCGTCGAATGGGTGGCGGGGTTCGACTTCCCCGACGTGCGAGGCGACTACCGCTTCGTGGCGCTGCGCGAGCCCGGTCGCTATCCCCTCGAGTCGGGCCGAGTCGCCTCATCGGACGGCTTGGACACGACTCCGGCCGGCTTCGCCGATCTGGTGGTCGAGGAGCACGTGGCCCGCTCGACCGCACTGCACGCCCGCCTTGAGAGCCGCCTCGAGTACCTGACCGGACCGTTGGCCCGCTACGCCCTCAATTCGGCCGAGCTGCCGGACGCTGGCCGCCGAGTCAGCGACGCGGGCGGGTCTCGGTACCACGTGCACCAATCCGTTCCAGAGCATCATCGTGCGCGCGGTCGAGATCGTGCTTCGCCTGCGACGAGGCGCTGATCCTGGTCGAGCGCTACGAGCCGCCGGAACCCCCCGACGCCCCTGTCCCCGAGGGTGGTGGCTTCGGCACCGGTGCCACCGAGGCACCCAGAGGGCTCCTGTTCCACCGCTATCACATCGATCCCGATGGATCCATCGCCGAGGCACGGATCGTGCCCCCCACGTCGCAGAACCAGATCACGATTGAGGCCGACATCCGCCGGACCGTGCAGGCCTCACTCGACCTGCACGACGACGAGCTACGTGGAGGAGCGAGCAGGCGGTGCGCAATCACGACCCCTGCATCTCGTGCGCGACACACTTCCTCGACGTCACGGTCACGCGGCGGTGACCGACTGCGCCGCCCGCGGGATCGTGGTGGCAGCGATCGGGTGCGAGTTCACGACGTGACGACGGCGTCGGTCCGGCGTGGTTCAGCGAGTTGCGGCTCGATTCTGACGAACTGCGGTGCTGGCCACGATGGCCGCGCCCTCGACCTCCTGGACCTCTGGGACGGTGCGGGGCTTGCCGTCGTGGTCGACGCTCTCGGCGTGGGTGAGCCCGGGGTCGTGCTCGCCGTCGAGCTCGGGCGGTGCCGTTCCCGAGGCGATCGGCGTTCGGCCGCCGCGAACGAGCAGCCACGGCTTCGGCGCGGTCGAAGCGTTCAGGCTGGCCCACGTGCGAGGCACGGCTCCGGCGCGCGTCGTGCTGGTGGGCATCGTGGGTGCTGACTTCGGGCCGGCGTGGGCCTCAGCCCCTCCGTGGCCGCGCCGTCGACCGAGCCGCAGGCTGGTCGAACAGCTCGTGGGTTGATGCCGGCCGGATCCCATGGCTGGGCGCGGTGACGGAAAGGGTGCGGCTGCCGAGGACTTGGGGTCAGATGCCGGTCGGGTAGGTCTCGGCTGGCTCGCCCGGTCCCAGAGGGAGGTGCGCTCCAGCGGCTCGAGTAGCCGGTATGGCCGAGATGGACGATCGCGTCGAATTGGTCGCCGAGGCGAGCGTGGAAGTAGTGGCTCCGCGCTCGCTCTTTGGTCGGTAGATGACGCCGATGGCGCGGTGCAGGCGCTGGCTCGCCAGCTAGGGCGCGGACGTCCGGATCGCGGGTATTGAGCCAGAAGCTTGGGCCCCGACCCTGGAGGAATGCCTCGTGGCTCTCCGTCAGGGCGGGTCGGACGCGCTTGCGTTCGGCCGGCCCGCCCCACTCGCTTGCCGCAGTGACCGTGCCGTCGAACGTCGTCAAGCCCTACAAGCCGCATTGGTGCCGTAGCGCTGCCGGCCCAAGTGTCCCACGTTGAGCTCGCCCCGTGCACCCATCCGGGTGGCCCGCGCGTCCCCGATGTGTGAATTGTGCTCCCACACGACGACCTTGGTTCGAGCAACCTGTTCGTCAGTGATCGACCGAGCGCCTCGGGGTCCCGCCATGTGACGGTCACGGAGTTTCCACGACGAGACTTCCGCTTGGTACATCTGCTGGTAGTACTCCTCGGCGTCACGCACCACCCGGGCGTTCTGCTCGGCGAAGAAGTACTCGTCGTCCGCCACCCATCCGTCGCGGCGTGAAGGATCCTCTGCTCGCCGGCGGAGCTCTATCAGCTGCATCACCACTTCGTTCTCGCATGGGAGCGCGCCCTCATATGCCCAGCGCATATCCGTAGGCCTGTCCT
>CAVSLS010000048.1:0-70154 GCA_963728845.1 uncultured Acidimicrobiaceae bacterium | reverse complement strand
TCGGGCGGATCCGCCAGGGTGGGAACCCCGATCACTACTGAGGGATCACTACATAACTGACGCTAGCTGGTCGCGCTGTCCGGCTGCTCGTCGACCAACGAGTCCACTGTGCGGTGGACCCGGCGCAGCTCGATGCCCTGATGAGCGCCCAGAACCCGTAGACCAGGTTGAACAGGCCGAACAGCAAGGCCAGGGTCACCGCGCCGACGCCGGGACGGGCGAAGAGGACGATCCCGAAGGCGATCGAGATCAGCCCGCTCACGAAAAAGAGGGCGCGGGTTCCGGCTGACTCGCCGACTTCGAAGCCGGCGTAGATCTCGACCAGGCCGGCCACCATCGCCCACGCGCCGACGAGCAACACCAGCACCAGCGCAGTTGGCCCAGGCCAGGCCAGGGCGATCACCCCGGCGCCGACGTCGACCAGACCGAGCAGCAGATGACCCATCACGGGACCGGCACTTTCGCTGCTGAAGGCCTTGACGGCCTCCATGCCGGCGGCGATGAACGCGTAGATGGCGAACAGAATGACCAGCGCCAAGACGGTGATCCCCGGCCACGCCAACGCCACGATGCCGACGGCGACAGCCAGGAGGCCCCGGACTATGAGGGATGTACTCAATGACTTCAACATGACAGCTCCTTTCGGTGGTTGTGGTAGCTGTGGAGACCAGTTATTGTTATGGGACCACAGAACTGATGATAGAATACAGAATCGATGATAGAGTGTCAAGTGGTCCCAGCCGACGTCGCGAGAGGGAGAGGCGAGATGACGGATTCAGCGATCTCCGGGCCGGTGCGCCCGGTCCTCTTCGTCAACCCGAGGTCCGGCGGCGGGAAGGCCCAGCGTTACGACCTCGTCGCTCGGTGCCGCGCCCGCGGGATCGAGCCGGTCGTGATGAAGGAGGGCGACGACCTGGCGTCACTGGCCGCCGCCGCCGTGTCGTCGGGCGCCGACGTCATCGGCATGGCCGGCGGCGACGGTTCCCAAGCGATCGTGGCCGGCGTCGCCTCCAGGCACGACATCCCGTACGTCTGCATACCGGCCGGGACGCGCAACCACTTCGCACTCGACATCGGCGTCGACCGGGAAGACGTGATCGGTGCCCTCGACGCCTTCCACCACGGTTCCGAGCGCCGCATCGACTTGGCCCAGGTCAACGGTCGGGTATTCGTGAACAACGCGTCGATCGGCTTCTACGGCAAGGTCGTTCAGTCGCCCGAGTACCGTGATGCCAAGCTGCGCACCGTCATCGAGATGCTGCCCGACCTGCTAGGCCCCGGCGCGGTGCCCTTCGACCTGCGCTTCAGCGACCCGGGGGGAGCGGAATACGAGAGGGCTCAGCTCGTCTTGGTGTCCAACAACCGCTACCTGCTCGACCCGCTCGCCGCTCAGGGCACCCGGGGGACGATGGACGGAGGGACGCTCGGCGTTGTGGTGGTGCCTGACGGACCGCCGTTGGCCCGCTGGCGGGAATGGACCACCATTCGCTTCGAGATCGATTCCGGGGCCACGATCGACGTTGGATTGGACGGCGAGGCCGTCAGGCTCGAGCCACCGCTCCAATTCGAGTCGCTCCCGGCAGCCCTGCGCATCCGGACTCCAGCCGGCCGGCGCCATCCCGCGCCGCCGCCGCTCCGGCGGAAGCAGTCTTCGTAGCCATATTCAGTGTCACCCTTCACGCGCCACGTTCGTAAGGGCCGCTTTGTCGGTCGAGGACAGGGCGCGAAAGAGCGCGACACGTAGGCTCACACGTGATGTCCTCCGGCCGGCCGGTAACGGAAGATGGTGGAATGACCGGTCACCGTTCGGGACGGGAAGACGGCCCGGCGCAGAAGCCCACTGGCACCGAGGGCCGGGGCACCGATGAGCAGGGCTTTGCAGGCACGCCACAGGCTGACGTGCTGTTCCCTGTTCTGGAGTATCTGTGACCGGTGACGTCGGCTCCGATGCCCGGGACGCCCGCCTCGGCCGACTTCGGCATGGCTGATCGACGGAAGACCCAGCCAAGCCGCCGGAGCCTCGTCACGCGTATCGCCGCGCTCCTCGTCACGGGCCTGGCCCTCTACGTCGTGCTTCCGAGCCTTTCGGCCGTGCTCGGAGCATGGCCGAAGTTGGCCACCTTGAGCGGCGTGTGGCTCGTTCTCGCCTTGTTGTTCGAATGGGGGAGCTTTGTTTGCAACTTTGCGATCCAACGCATCGTCCTGCGAACCCGTGGTTGGTTCGCCGTAGTCACGGCGGGACTCGCGGGCAACACCGTCACCAATACACTCCCGGGTGGCGCCGCTGCGGGCGCGGCAGTCCAGTACCGGATGCTGGCAACCGCCGGGGTGAACTCCGATGCCGCGGCGGGAGGGCTCGCAGCGTCTTCGCTCCTCGGGGTGGGCGGTCTGCTCATGCTCCCGATCCTCACGCTCCCCACCGTCCTGGGCGACTCCGGGCTCAACCACACGTTGGTCAGCGCGGCTCTCATCGGGGTCGCCGCGTTTGTGGTGTACATGGGACTGGGCGCCGTGCTCCTTGAAACGGACCGACCGCTACGGGCGTTGGGGAGGGCCGCCCAATGGATCTGGAACAAAGTCCGCCGTCCGCATCCTTCGCTGGCGGGACTCGAGAATCGCTTACTGCAGCAACGCAACGAGGTCCGGGCGGCCCTGGGAAGGGAATGGAGGCAGATCTTCCTGCTCGTCGTGGGGCGTCTCGGCCTCGACTATCTCTGCCTTCTTGCGGCCCTGCGCGCGACCGGCAGCCAGCCCCGCATCTGGCTCGTCCTCCTCGCATACTCGGCGGCCGGGATCATCGCCCTGTTCCCGGTAACTCCCGGTGGCCTGGGAATCGTCGAGGCCAGCCTCAGTGGCCTCCTCGTACTCGCCGGCGTCAACGGGCGCAGCGCGGTGGTGGCCACGTTGGCCTACCGGTTGGCGCAGTACTGGCTCCCGACGGTCGCCGGCGCCGTCGCCTACGGGCTGTTCCGCCGGCGCTACGGGACCACCTAGAGTCGCTGCGGGACCACCTAGAGGAACGATCCGATTTTTGATGCTGCCACGTCGTGCCTACCCGCTGGCAGCGGTCGGCCACGCTGCCCTCCGTCCGCGCAGCTGACCGCTTCCGGGTGGGGCGCTGAACTGGCCCGCCGTCCCGGCGGTGTACTGGGGCACTCCGGCGAGATTCAGACCCGTATCGGCTAACCGCCGATCTTCGCTTCCAACTCATCGATCCGATCAGCCAGATCCTTGATGCCACCTTGAGTGTGTATATCGAGGCGATCGAGTATCTGCACAGTGTCGTCATATGTGTGCTGCGATCGAACATCGCCTGCCTCGGCCTGTACGTTCTGCCCGACCATGATGACGGACAGCAACACCAACTGGAGGAAGGTCTGCGCAATCCAGGAGATGATCCCTTCACCGCCCGGCTTCAATGCTGCAGGCAATCCGATAAGGGCAAGGATCGCAAACGCGTAGGCACACCACATTGACCCGACGACGTTTGTCAGGAAGACGGCGATCTTGGCATTGATTCCGTCAGCCCTCTTGACCTGAACTCGCAGCCCGCGGAGGCTGATCGCTTCACGAGTGCGTTGGTGAGCTTTGAATGCCTTGGTTATCTGAGTATTGCTGATCATCGTCTCCTCTTTCGTGGGGTATGTCGATGTCGCCCCGTAGGCGAGATTGAACTCGAACTCGGTGATGACGACCCAACGCACATGGCGACCCCTGGAGGGACTGAACCGTCTTAAGTATGATGCCGCCGTTGCTGTCCGCTGACACCGGCTCCGAGTAGAACCGGTCGAGCTGGTCAGTTCGAAGCTTGGCAAGTGAGACCCTTCCGATGGCGGGGTTGATGTAGCTGCGAATGATCCGCTGGTATCCGCGCACCGTCGACGATGAAAGGTTGTCTCTGACAAGATCTAGCCATCGGTGAATCAAGTCATTGAGTGTGGTGTCCTGCGCGACATGTCCACCGCCGGACACTTCGGTTACGAAATCGTGCCAGCGCTTGGTCCGCCTTGCGTTTTTCCGCCACGGAACGTGCGGGTCTGGTACTTGGCTCGATTCGTCGTGGGATCAACTCCGACGTACGCACGCAGTTCCCAAGAGTTCCTTCTTCGGCGAACGTGGCCCTCTTCATTGCGTCTCCTGATCCTGGCCGGCGGCTGATCGGCGCCGCCGCAAACACAGTTGCATTCAGTAGTAACCAGGGAGCTGGATGTTTACGCAGCGTCCCGTTTATGGCTCTGAACTGGGAGTATCTAGTGGGCCGCCCGGGTCTCGATCCCGGCACCTTGGGATTAAAAGGAGGGGGCCGATCGTCCAGCCTGTGCGCCCCGATCCGTATCGCCTGCTCGGGTTCGAGTACCGATCCCATCCCGTGGGCCCCGGTACAGATCTGTCCGGACAGTTCAGTAGCAAGTCAGTAGCAAAACCTGCACCCGAGCTGCCCGGCGGCATTCGAAAGAGTTCCGCGCCGACTAACGGTCCGATGCGGCCGAACTATAGCACATCTGTACTATTATAGATCCCATGGTGAGTGGAGACCTGATCCGAGAAGCCCGGCTTCGTGCTGGCCTAACGCAAGCCGAGCTCGGAGAGAACATCGGCAAGCCGCAGTCGGTCATCGCTCGCTGGGAACGAGGCGACGTGACGCCGAGCTTTGAGGCGCTCCGGCAGGCGATCCGCGGTTGCGGCCTCGAGTTGTCCTTCCACCTCTCTCGGCTCGACGAGTCAAGCACGACCGTTATCGACGAGCACCTCAAGATGACGCCCGCGCAGCGGCTGGCCGATCTGTTGGAGAGGGTCCACTTCCACGATCAGCTGCAACGACGTGAGCCCGTCACAGACCGTGCCTGAACTCGTCCCATATCGACCAGGCGATCTTCTCGAGGTCCTCGAACGGCACGGCGTCCGTTATGTCGTCATCGGAGGACTGGCTGCCGAACTTCGCGGCTCGCCGTACATCACTCGGGACGTGGATGTTACGCCCTCCCGCGATCGCGCCAACCTTCGTCGGCTTGCAGCTGCTCTTCGTGAACTCAACGCGCAGTTGCGTGTGGCCGGAGTTGACGAACCGGTGGAGTTCCCGCTCGACGAGCACTCCTTCGATTGGGGCACCACGTGGACCTTCGTCACCGACCTCGGATATCTCGACGTCGCGCTCCTCCCAGATGGGACTCAGGGATACGACGATCTCCACCGCAGTGCAACGCGCGAGCAGATCACCGAGACCCTCCGGGTGGACGTGGCCAGTCTGGCCGATGTGATCCGCTCGAAGGAGGCTGCCGGACGTGAAAAGGACAGGGCGGTCTTGCCGATACTCCGTCAAGTCCTAGAACGTTCTCGATCAATCGGCTTCGAAGGGCCTGACATCGGTTTCTGATCGGCGTCGTAGGTCAGATTAACCGATGAGGGTTGACAGATTCGGTGGGCCGCCCGGGTCTCGATCCCGGCACCTTGGGATTAAAAGTCGGGGCCCGATCGTCTGCCTGCGTACCCCAGATCCATTCGTGCAGGTCAAGTCGGGTACATCGTCCACCCAGGTGACTCAGGATGGAAGCAGTCCAGGTGTTTCAGTAGCGAGCCAGTAGCAACCGGACCGCCGTTTACCCCGAACTCCGGTCTCATTGGGGCCAAATCGACGGAGCGCCTCGACGTGACCAATTGCGGGCCAAGTGCTCGCCTTCATCGCCCGCGTCGGCTGGCCAACGCTGATGCCGCGGTAGCCACCGGCTCGCCTCCAAGCCTTCTGGCTGATCTCTGTCTTCGTTTGGTGCCCGAATCATCCCGCCGGCGCGCTCTGTAGGGCGTCGACACCAGAGTGGCGATACGAAAGCGACGAGGCAGGAGGTGCGCTTGCCACGGCTCAGACCGCCGAACGGCCCTCTCGTTCGAGCTTGGCGGCTGAGGCGAGGATGTTATGAGCGACGAATGATCGTTCGTCACTGGCGCGCTGGTCGAGGAGGTCCGCCTTCAGCATCCGAGCTTCAGCCGAGGTTGCTCCGCCGTGAAACAGCGCGAAGTCAACAAGGTGGAGCGCCAACTGGACGTCCTTTGTCCTGCCCGAGCCGCCCAAGTCACGTGCCCGCTCGAGGATCCGATCGGCTCCGCCGGCGAGGAATACCACCTCGCTGGCGATCTCGGCTCGGGTGCTGGGAAAGAGCATCGACGGGTTGCCGTCGTACCAGCCCATGTACCGTCGCATAAGGTCGCGGACAAGGAACGTAGTGCAGCCGTAGAGGGGTTGGAGGTAGCCACTGGTGGCCAGTTCTTCCGGCAGTTCGACCTCGTCGAGGATCTGCTCTTGCCATTGACCGGCGTTGAGCCGACGAACCACCTCGTCGTCGAGGAACCGGAGCGCCCGTGCCGTGATGAGCAGCATGTCCTGGGCGTGATCACGAAAGACTCCCCCATGGCCCGACACGACGGCTGCCGGTTCGAGCGCGGCCATCTCCTCGAGCGCCTGGGCCCACTCCGGCACGTACCGCTGCACCCTGAACGGGGTTCCGGCATTCGGGAGCGACGACACGATGAAATCGCCGCCGACAATGACCCGCGCGTCGGAGATCCAGATCCAAGTGTGGTCGTCCGTCTCGCCGAGTCCGTGTCGGCATTCGAGCGCGATTCCACCGAGCCCGTCGAGGACGAGCCGGTCTTCGAATGCGATCGTCGGCGGGAAGTACTTCGCGTTGCGGACGACATCTCCGCCCGTGGCACTCCACATGGCGAATTGGACATCGAAGGTCCCTGCGAGATGCCCTGCGGTCTTGGCGTACCGCTCAAAACGCTTGGCGACGTTGACGTGGCCCACGATGTCTGGCGGTCGGTGCCCGAGCAACTTCGCATCCTCGAGGATCGCAGGCGTGCCGAACGCGTGGTCATAGTGGCCGTGCGTGTAGATCACGTAGCGAACTGGCAGCTCGGTCAGACTTCGCAGTTCCTTGACGACTCGAGGCCCATTGGTGAAGAGACCCGGGTCGACGACCGCGACGGCCTCGGACCCGATGATGATGGTCGTGTTGCCGAAACCGGCCAGGAAGTGGACTCCTCGAGCGATTTCCTCACAGTCGAGAGCCTCCCTCGACTTGCCGAGAGCCTCGGGCCCAGCCGATTGGATCGGATCGGTGCTGCTGCTCATGTGATCTCCCGTCGCGAGCCCAGGCTGCCTCGGTCGTCCCAGCGCGATGCCGTGTCGGCGGGCACTGTACCCCCCGGACGGTTTGGGTCCCGCGCCAGAACGTGGCGTCAAGTCACGACGTTCGGGCGCGGTCAGAATCCGGTGCTGGTCGCCACCGCATGCGTTTGCGACGACCACTCGATGGAAGGATCTGGATCGTCGACTATGACCCGCAGACCGATCACACTCCCCCAGTCCTGAACGAACGCAGTGGCGCTCCGTACCTCGAGTCGATCGAGGTGCCCTTGGAATTGACAGGCGGATTGACACAAGATGCCCTCCACTGGTATCTGATCCCTGGTGGGACAAGCGGTCGATCGATAGAATCACCAAGAATTGCCAGAAGAACGTCGCTACCCGATGAAGATCGCCGGCGCCTTCGGCTTGCCGTACTCGATCAAGATGCACGCGGTGCTGCTGTACCGCCGGTTCCCCGACGAGTGGGTGTTCCGCAACTCTCGCTTCGACGATCTGCCTGCGCCCCCGGTGCAGCTCCTCCCTGCTCTGAGCTTCCCCGACGAGGGCGGCTACCCCGACGGCGCGATCGACTCCTCGCCACTGATCATGCGGCTCGAGTCGTTGGCTGCCGACCGGAGCCTGGTCCGGTCGACCCGGTGGTGGCCTTCATCGACTACCTCCTCGAGGACTCCGGCGGCGAGTGGGTGACCAAACGATGTACCGCTACCGCCGGTTCTACGAGGCCGACGTGGCCAAGGCCGGTGTGATGCTGCCGCTCGATCAAGACCAACAGATGCCACCGGAACGCCTGGAGCGGGCGACTCGGTTCATCACCGAACGTCAGCAGGGACGCATGGCACTTGTCGGCTCGACTGAGGCCAAGTTTCGCCTAAGGGCCTGGCAATTGAACTCGGCCAAGGGGCCGGTGCCCCGACCCGTCAGTCCGAGAGGAGTCCATGGTGTCTGAGGCGGTGGGACCCTGGTATCGATCCCTGTGGGACCGCTCGCTTCCCCACTACCCCGAGCCGCGCGCCCGCGCCGGCTACCTAGTGGTCGTCGTGTTGTCGACGGTCATCATGTACTACCAGCAGTACGTGGGAGGTGCCGTCGCGCCGTCGGTCCTTGCCCACTTCGACATGACGTTCCGGTACTACCTGACCGTCGTGGTGGTTTCGAGCGTGGCCGGGGCTGTCGCCTCACTGCTGGCCGGCTTGGCCGATCGGTGGGGCCGGGCCAACCTCGTGGTCTGCGGCCTCCTGGCGGCCAGCCTCATCACAGCCTTCGGCATTCCGAGCGCCTCTTCGAAGACCGAGTACGGCGTCTTCGTCGCCCTCCTCGGGTTCGTCGAGGGCATCGTCCTCGTGGCCACACCAGCGCTGGTGCGCGACTTCTCGCCCCAGGTGCACCGAGGCGCCGCCATGGGGTTCTGGACGCTCGGACCGGTGCTCGGGAGCCTCATCGTCTCGGAGGTGGCGTCGAGCACACTCGGGTACCTGCACCCCTGGCAGGACCAATTTCACATCGCCGGGCTGACAGGCCTCGCGATGTTCGTGATCGCCTTCGTTGCCCTGCGCGAACTTGCACCCTCGTTGCGCGACCAGTTAATGGTGTCGAACCGGGAACGGGTGGTCCTCGAGGCCCGAGCCCGGGGCATCGACCTCGGCGAGGCCACACGCCGGCCGTGGCAACAGATGGTGCACCCGTCAATTCTCGTTCCGGCGCTCGGGGTCAGCCTCTTTCTGCTGATCTATTACGGCGCTGTCGCCTTCTTCGTCATTTACTTCACGTCGGTGTTCGGGTTCTCCCAGGCACAGGCCAACGGACTCGGGAACTGGTTCTGGGCCGCCGATGCCGTCACCGTCGTGGTGGTCGGGATCGTGTCGGACCGAGTGGGTGTCAGAAAGCCGTTCATGGTGGCCGGTGGCCTGGTCGCGGTCGTGATGACCTCGATCTTCGCCACACGGGCGACCCACCCCGCGACGACGTACGTCACGTTCATCGTCATCGTCTCGATACTCTCCGCCAGCCGCGGGTTTGCCTACGCACCATGGATGGCAGCATTTACCGAGAGCGTGGAGCACCGCAACCCGGCGCTCGTGGCGACCGGCCTCGCCGTCTGGGGCTGGGTCCTGCGGGTCGTCGTCTCGATCTCCTTCTTGGTGCTGCCTTTCGTGGTGACCTCGGTCTCACCCGTCGTCGACTACGCACCCCAGATCCAGGCCATCACGGCCCGCTACGGGCCCGAGATCGCCACGGCCAAGGTGCTCGACGCGACGACCCTGCAACAGCTCCAGTCCACCCCGACACCCAGGGGCGCCCTCGTCAAGGCGGTGCTCGAGGTGTCCGCCGGCGAGCACGTCACGAAGCCGGTCGCCATCAAGCGATTGCTGGCCCTCAAAGCGGTCCCGGCGACCGACCGTGCGTTCCTTGCCGCCCACGGGCGTCAGGTGCTGGCGGCACGCAAGCAGGCGCCCGCACAGTGGGAGACCTGGTGGTGGGTGTGCGTGGTCGGCGAGATCCTGTTCCTCCCGACCATCTTCGTCCTGGTCGGCCGCTGGCGACCGTCCACCGCTCGCCGAGATCGCGAGGAGCACGAGCAATTCATCGAACAGGAGCGGATCAAGCTGCTCGGCGATGCCCCGATCCCGGTCGGCTGACGGGTACCCCATCCTGCCGAGACCTCTGGTGGCCGTGCGCGCCGAGGCCGGGGCGAGCTCCGAGCGATCCGCCCGGGCCGCCGCCCGGTGCCGAAGGACGCCGTTGTCGCCCCTCTCGAGTTAGGCCAGAAACCCTGCCGAGTCAGGCCACAGAGCGGAGCGCCCGGTGCCCCGGGCTGATGCGCGCGGGCGTCTGGGCTCCTTCGGGTCCGCCGTCGATGCTGATCAGATCAGGTGGGTTGTCCACGCTGTGAACTCAGATCTGGAGTTGTCCGGGCCTGTCAGTAGCAACGCAGTAGCAAAGTGGCTAATTCCATCTGGTCTGGGTGCCGGGGGCCATCGCGCTCTAATCCGCCGCCACTCGCGCATTGTCGTCAAAGCGGCTCTCTTGCAAGTAGGGAGATCCCCGCACAATGAACCATCGAGCGATGGGGTTCACAGCTCGGATCCAGGGCCGGGCCACACGCGTCCGGTGGCGCACCTCGTCAATGATGTCGGCGAAGGAGTGGTGCTGGTAGTCGAGTAGCTCTTGTGCATCGGTGCTGTCGATCCAGTCGCACGGCCACGCCCTTGGGGTGAACGCCTTATCGGGCAACGTGCCCACGCCCATGGCGTCAAGCATGCCGTCGAGAAAGTCTCGGTAAGTCACCTGGCAGGACGGGCCCCCGCCCACCAGGACGACCCGGCCCCACACCTGATCGCAGGTGACGGCACGCGCCAGGGCAAGTCCAGCATCCTTGGAATGGATAACTTCAAAGCGATTGGCCAGTGGGAGTTCGAACATGATGGGTGACGGCGAACGGAACCCAATAATCGGCACATCGGCAAGCCGCACGATCGACCAGGCGAGGCCGGAACTCTGCACCAAATCCTCGCACTGGAGTTTGTGGGCCGTATAACGGTCGGTGGCGACCACCGGAACACTCACCCGTCTTGGAGGCGGCTTGTCCTGGGTGCGTCCGAAGAGGTCGAAGGTGGAAACGAAGAGCACTCTTGCCGGCGGGGAGAGTTGGCCGCGGCCTCGAGCACGTGACGAGTGCCCCCGACGTTGACTTGTTCTGAGAGCGTGGTGGGATCGATGTCAGTGAGCGGAGGGATCACGAACGCCAAGTGGACTACGACGTCACATCCGGATGAGGCGCGCTCCACAACTGAACGGTCCCTGATGTCTCCCCAGAGGATCTCGATGCCGGGGCGTCCCGAGTACTGCCGCGCTCGCCGACGATTGCGCCGGTTGTCGACGTCGAGGGCCCTGACCCGGTGGCCCTGGTCGGCCATGGCATCGAGGGCGCTTTGTCCGACGTTGCCGAAGGCTCCCGTGAGCAAGATGTGCACTTCCCCCGCCCCTTCGGCACCAGATAGCCGCTCAGGGCCTTCGGAAAGCGGACCCCGTCGCGGCCTGGAGCGTGTTGAGCCGGAAACCTAACCCGTAGGGCACAGCCCGAACGCAGCTCGCGGGACTCCGCTGGGAGGTCCACAAGCACTCGGCAACCTAGTTCCTCCGATGCTGCTCGGCCCTCCTGAGCTGACCCAATAGCTGGGTGACGGCAGTCACGGCTCCTGAATAGCCAAATGTGCCCTGGAGTCCTTTCGTGATCCGATCGCTCAGGCCTGGTTCGCACTCGTCCGCGATGGTCTTGACACGAGAGATGGACCCGTCGATCTCCCGCCTGAGCTCGGCGTATCTCGGGTCGTCCAAGTAGCTCGAGCCCGGGTCCCAAATGGCGTCAAGTGCGGTGACTAAGGCAAGGAACCGCTCGACTGTGGGGACGGCAAGCTCGTCGTTGATCGGCATCGTCAGATATAGCGGTCGCAGTAGGAACACGGCTGGCGCTCCCGCCGGCGTCTCTTGGCTGTCTTTCGCGCCATGTTCAAGAGGCTACCTTCGCACCTACCGCCGGTTGCCGTCGTCCAGTCCGCTCAAAAGCCCGGTGATGGACTCGTCCGCCAGGGCGAACAGGCACTCCTGACGCACTGGGCAGCCCGGCGCAGAGCGCCTAGAGAAGGGGCCAGCGACAGGTGGCAGATGCCAAACGACGCCGATCAGAACGTGTGGTCGACGGCCTTGGTCAATTTCTGTCCCTTACCCGGTGGGTCTGGTGGGTCTGGTGGGTCTGGTGGGCCTGGGTCTGGTGGGCCGCCCGGGTCTCGATCCCGGCACCTTGGGATTAAAAGTCCCCTGCTCTTCCGGATGAGCTAGCGGCCCGGGACTGCAAGATAACCCACAAAATACTGAGAGACGGCGGACACGAGACGTCGTTCCTACGCGATGTCGGCCAGCCTTGGCAGCACGGGCGCCCACGTCTTCTCGAGCCAGCCTGACGGCTCGGGACCGGTCGAGCGAACGATGATGGCACGCGTTCCCGCCGCCGCCAGAGCCTCTGCCTCCCTCAGGATCTCGTCGGCCGAGGCGTCGTCGGACACCATGATGAGCGCCGTGACCTCGATATCGGCGGGATCACGGCCGACCGCCTCGCAGTGACCCCGCAGCACCTCGACCTTTTGCGTGACAGTCTGTGCATCGCCGATGAAGTTGCAGGCGTCGGCGTAGGTCGCGACGATTCGTAGCGTCTTACGTTCTCCACCACCGCCGATGAGTACCCGCGGTCGTGGCACGCTGACTGGTCGCGGGGAGCACAGGGTCTCGGCCAGCTGGTAGTGCACGCCCTCGAACGGCCCGTTGTCGTCGCTCCACATCTGGAAACAGATCTGGAGAGTCTCCTCGAGCCGTTCGTACCGCTCCGTCAGGGGAGGAAACGGGACGCCGAGCCCGCGATGCTCGCGCTCGTACCACGCGGCCCCGAGTCCGAGCTCCGCGCGGCCACCGGAGAGGACGTCAAGTGTTGTCACCGTCTTCGCGAGCAATCCCGGGTGACGGTACGTCACGCCTCCCACAAGGAGGCGGAAACGCAGCCGCTCGGTCTTGGCTGCGGCAAACGAGAGCGTCGTGTATCCCTCGAGCATCGGCTCCTCGGCCGGCCACATCATCTCCATCTGGAACCAGTGGTCCATCACTGAGAGGGTTCGCACCCCGATTGCCTCGGCCGTCTTGGCCAAGTCGGTGAACGTCGGCCCGATGGCTTCGGGGCCACCCGGCCACGTGAACCGCGGCACATGGATATCCAGTTGCATCTTGTCCTCCCGTCGCTGGTGAGGAGGGTACCCGCGCGGCATGACAGACGGTTCGGACCGGTTCGGCCCTGATCGGCCCGGTTCGGTGCACCGAGACGGTACTGTCGCCCCGGGATGGGCCTCGTCACCGACGCGCTCGATACGCCCCTCGCGCAGCGTGCGCGGGTCCACTGCCTGTCCGACGGCTCGCGGCCGCTCACGCTGCACGAGCTCGGCGTCCACGCCCGAGGCGCCGGTGGGTGGCTGGAGCAGCTAGCCGGCCGGGCCGGCACCGTCGCCGCCCTGTTGACGGCGTCACACGACTGCCTGGCCGTTTTCTTCGGAGCACTCCGTTCGGGCATCACACTCGTGTCGCTGCCGCATCCGGCCCGGGGCATGGATGCCGAGGAGTACGTAGCCCAGATCGGGCGAATGTGCGCCGTCACCGGGGCGGACCGTGTGCTGTGCGACCCCAGCCTGGTCGACCTGCTCTCTGTTGGTCCGGTGGCCGCGTCGGCCTTCAGTGGCTGGGGTTCCGGGGGGTTCCCCGACGCGTACGAAACGCCGGGCCGGTTCGTGCAGTTCACCTCGGGGAGTACCGGTGAGCCGAGAGGCATCGAGCTGTCGTTGGACGCTCTGGATGCCAACCTCACCTCCATGTACGACTGGTTGGCGCCGAGCGACGGTGCGGTCGTCTGCAGCTGGTTGCCCCTCTCCCACGACATGGGCCTGATCGGCCTCGCCCTGTACGCCATGTGCTCGGTGAATCCCCCTTGGTCCGTCCCGTCGGACCTCGTGCTCATGACCCCCGAGGCGTTCCTCGCGGATCCCGCCAGCTGGATGCGGGCGTGCACCGACTACCAGGCCACCACCACCACCTCGCCGCCCTTCGCGCTGCGTCTGGCGGCCCGCTCCCTACGATCGGGTTCGTTCGACCTCTCCTCGCTGCGCAGCTTCGTGGTCGGCAGCGAGCCGGTACCCGCAGAGGGTCTCCGCGAGTTCGAAGCCATCGCGCGGAGCTCGGGCCTGCCACCCACGGTGTTGTGCCCCGGCTACGGCATGGCGGAGGCCGCACTGGCCGTGGCCATCGATCCCACGACGAGGCCGTGGTCGTCGGTGCATGTCGACCCGGAGGGCATCGCCGCCGGCGAATGGCAGGAGGTCGACGAGGGCGGGACCGAGCTCGTCTCGTGCGGACCGCCCGTCCTGGGCACGGTCGTTCGCACGACCGGATCGGACGGCCTCGGGGAGCTCGAGATCCGGAGCCCGTCGTTGCTCAGCGGGTACGTCGGGGATGACTCGTCCCCGCTGACTGCCGACGGCTGGCTGCACACGGCGGACCTGGCCTACCTCCGTAACGGAGAGGTCTACATAGCGGGCCGCACGGACGACGTTTTCATGGTGGCCGGCCGCAACATCGACGCTCGGGCGCTCGATGCGGTGGCGGGTGCGCACCCGGCCTGCCGACCCGGCAATGCGGCCTGCGTCCCCGACGGCTCGGGACGTTATGTCGTCGTGGCCGAGCCGCGCACCGCGGCAATGGATCCTGATGATCTCCGCGCCGGCGCCAGAGAGATCCGGGTATCGCTGGCGAGCCGGTTCGCCGCCAGCCCCTCCGCCGTCGTCTTCATTGAGCGAGGCACGCTGCCGAAGACACCGAGCGGCAAGGTGCGGCGGAACCATCTGCGCTTCCTCTGGGCCGAGGGCAAGTTGCAACAGCTCGTGAGCGGCTGAACAGGCGGCGTGGCTGTCTGACCACGGTGTCCTGATACTGTCGCCGGCATCGCGGGCACGTGAGTCATGGATCTTCGAACGGGGAGAGATGTCAGCGTCGAACACATCAGACCAGAACACCCGCACGGACGTGATGTCGCTCGAAGAGTTCAAGTCGTGGTTCGTAACCGAAATCGAATGGAGTCCCGCCGAGATCACGGAGGACAACGACCTCGTCGAGGATCTCGGCATGGACTCTGTCGGCGCGGTCGACCTGATCGCAGCCATTGAGGACGCAGTCGGCGGTGAGGTGATCATGCCGATTGAGCTTCTGCTCCAGATCACAACGGTGCGCGATGCCTACCTCCAGTACTGCGCCCTGGCACACCTCCCCTACGAGAGCGAGGTTCCTCGGTGAGCGGCTCGATCACGGCGGGCGAAGAGGCTCGGCTCTCCCCCAGCCTCCACACCCGGCGCCTCCAGCTGCGCATGCTCACCAACGAGGACCACGCTCCGCTGTACCGACTGTCCAGCGATCCCGACGTCACGTTTCAGTGGCGCTTCCGCGGCACGACGCCCAGCTATGACGAATTCCTCAAACAGCTCTATCCCGGCGTGTTGTGCCAGTTCGTCGTGAGCCCTCACGGCTCCCAGGAGGTGCTCGGCCTCGTCGTCGCCTACAACGCCGACTTCCGCCACCGCTTCTGCCATGCCGCCGTCGTCATGCACCCGAGCCTCCACCGCCGTGGCCTCGGGATCGAGGCCTTCATGGGCCTGGCCCGCTACGTGTACTACGGCTGGGACTTCCGCATGATCATCATGGAGACGGTGGGCATCGCGTTCCAGAACTTCTCCTCGGGCGAGGTGGCGGGATACTTCACCGTCGAAGGGCGGATCCGGGACCAGTTCTATTACGGCGGGCGGTACTGGGACGGCGTCTCGGTCACGCACCGTCGCGACCAATTCGAGAAGGCCATGCAGGGCCCGGTGGGGCAACTCCTCACCCCGGGACGCCGAGTGAAGGTCCCGCCTGCGCCGAGATAGGGCATCAGCCCTGACAGGAGCCTCGACTGCAACCCCCGATCCACGGGCGGGCGCTTCACTATGGTCCCCCCTTGGCGGCAACCGGTCACCGTCGGCTTCCACCCATGCGTCGGAGGGCTCCCAGACCGGCCGCCATCCTGATCGCCTGCACCGCCGTGCCGCTGAGCTTCGGGCTGCTCGGATCGAGTGCTTCCGGCCAGACCACACCACCACGACGACGGCGCCGATCACGACGACCACGGCTCCCGCCACAACGACGTCGACGGCACCGGTCACGACGACCTCGGCACCCGCCACCACGACCACGCTGCCGACCACGACGACGACGAGAACGCGTCCGAGCACGACGACATCGCACCCGTCCACGACCACCACGAAGGCCTCGGCGTCATCGAGCTCGAAAGCCTGGGGCTGGCTCCTTCTGGCCCTCGCCATCGCCCTGGCAGCCATCCTCGTCGCCTTCCTGATCGCGCGTAACAGGCGGCAAGGACGTGCGTCGGACTGGCAGCGCTCGGTGGCGCCGGCAGTGACGGCAGCGGCGCTCGCCCGTGAGCTCGTGCTCTCGCTCACGACGACGGACGATCCGCAGCGCCGCGCCGAGGTCGCCGTGCAGGTCGACGAGGCGGTTGCGTCGCTGGAGCGGGCGGCGGCTTCGGCCCCTGACGAGGCACACCGCGACCTTTGCACCCGGTGTGCAGAAAGCCTGCGCGGCCTCGCCTTCGCGGTGGAGGCTGACTACCTCTTGCGTTCTGGTGGCGGGCATCCGACCGGGGAGCAACTGGCCACGGCCGATGCCGCCCGGCGAAACCGTTCCGCCGAGCTCGACGCTGCGCTGCGGGACATGAGGTCGGCGATCGCCCCAACGCGGTAGTTCCGCGCTCTCCCGCACCAGCAGGATGACTGCGCCCGGTTCACTCCTCCCGCAACATCAGGGCCGTCGGCGTGCGTGCCGCCGTCCGGGCGGGTACGGCCGCGACGACGTTTGCGAGCACGAGAGTGCCGAGCGCAACGAGGAAGATCGACCCTACGGACACCGTCGGGTATGGCACGGCGTAGATCTGATCCGCGAAGAGGTCCCACAACCACCGGCCCGCGATGACCCCGAGCGGGATTCCGACCACGATCCCCACCACCGCGGCGACCGTCGCCTGCCAGGCCACGGCAGCGGCCAGCTGCCGGCGGACGAACCCGATGGTCTTCAACAGTGCAAGATCACGCCGTCGCTGCCGGACCGATGCGATCAGCGTGAGCGCCAACGCCACGACGGCACCCAGGGCGAGTCCCGACACCAAGAGCGTGGGCGTGAGGCCGATCGTCTTGTAGTTCACGATCTCGGCCGGGCGCTGGACGCCCTGCACGACGATGCCGTTGCCACCGGAACCGCCCTCCGCGGAGGCATAGACCCGGTCCGACGCGACGACGATGCGCTGGAGGTTGGCGAGCGCCACCGTCGCGGGCAGGCCAGGCCGCATGCGGACCAGCGCGAGGTTCGGCCCGTCCAGTGCCGGACTCGGGCCGCTGTTGAACGCCGCCGCGAACGCCTTCGGCAGCATCTGGAAGGCCATGAGGGCGCCGGATCCCATTGAGGTGTGGTCCGAGACGGTACTGGCGAAGCCGATGGCGGGGAACGTCGCGGTGCCGACGATGAGGAGCCGGGTGGGTGGCAGGTAGATCGGAGCGTTCGCCGGCGCTCCGTAGGTGACGGTGATGTACTGGCCAAGGCGCTTGTGGAGCTGGGCCATCGTCGCCGCGCCGAGGACGACCTGATGCGCACCGTCGATGCCGTGGCCGCTGAGGATGGGTGGCGTCGACGGCGGCGTCCTCGTTCGCGATGAGGAAGGGCACTTCCTGGCCGTCCATCTCCATGTCGTTGTAGGACATCCCCGCGTAGGCCGCCACGTCCTTGTCGCGCTTGAGCATCGAGAAGGCAACCGTGCGGGACATTGCCCCCGCCCGCTCCCACCGGGTTGAGGATGTAGGTCCAGTTCCACCCGTACAGCGAGGGGGTTGGAGACCAGGGTCTGCAGGCTGTTCCCGAAGGTCAGCGTCGTCACGACGAGGGCGACGGCCAGGGACGATCCGAGGAGCATGGAGCGGACGGGCACGGCGGCTCGGCCCTCACCCGGCTGCAGGGCCATGCGCACTCCGACCACCCCGGGGGCGGACAACCCGGCCCGGGCCAACGCGGCCACCACCTGCGCGCCCGTTGTCGATCGGAGACGGGGCCGCAGCGCGACGCGGTGCGGAGCTGCCGCGTAGGCCAGCAGGACGGCCACCACGCCCAGAAGCACCACCATGATCAGCATGCCGAAACCCAGCACCGTCCAGTCGAACGAGATGCCGCGGGCGGGGTAGACCGAACGCACGGGTCCGAGGGGCGCGAGCGGTGACAAGCGCCACCGCGAGCGCGCCGGCCAGCAGCGTTCCGAGAAGGATCGCGCCCCCGATGCCGATCAGACCGTCGAGCATCGTGTCCGTCGGCGCTGCACCCAGCGCCCGCAAGACCATGACGTCATCGGCCTCCGCACGGAGCCTGCGGGCGATCAACTGTGCCGCGATGAGAAGCGCAGCCAGGAGGGCCACACCCCCGAACACCCCGAGGGCGATGGAGATCGGCTTGAGCGAGCGATCGGCCTTGTCCACGACCGGCGCCAGCAGGTGGTCGCTGGAGATCAAGCCGGGCGGGATCAGATGCGCGACCTCGCGCTCGACCGCCGGCACCGCGGCGGCCCCACCTCTGACCCGGATGCCGAACGTCAGGGCCCCGGTGAACGACTCACCCTTGTGCGCCAGGAGCTCCGTGGTGAACGCGGGCGTGAGGGGGAGGAAGGTCGGAAGGACGTCGACGTCGTCCTCCACGATTTCCGAGTTCAGCGACGCCAGTCCGACGAGCCTCATGTTCACGCGCACGGCGGGAGGCACCGCCTTCGTGCCGAAGCCCGACAGGCTCTGCTGCGCGTCCGAGTAGAACCCGAAAGGGATCACCTGGCCAACGTGGAGGTGCAGGAGCTTGGCCACCGCCGGCGCCATCATGATCTCGTCGGGTCGCCGCGGCGACGCCAGGCGTCCCTGGTTCACCGCCATGCGGTCCTGGGTGAAGAAGAGGCCGTTGAGACTGGCCACGGGATACGCCAGCCCGGTGACCCTGATCCTCGGTGAACCGTCGGCGGTGAGCGGCGCGCCCGTCACTTCGAGCCCGGGCGCGACATGGAGGACGCCCGGAAGCCGGGCGATGGCTTGCGTGAGATGTGGGCTGTAGTCGGGGTTGCCCGAGCCCGACACGTTCCCGCTGTAGACCGACACCAGCAGATC
Organism: uncultured Acidimicrobiaceae bacterium; assembly: GCA_963728845.1. GTDB lineage: Bacteria > Actinomycetota > Acidimicrobiia > Acidimicrobiales > RAAP-2 > Bog-473. The sequence goes on along the minus strand of CAVSLS010000048.1, from coordinate 51,191 downwards.
CGACGGATTGGTCCCGGCGAGGAACGTCGAGAAGGACGATTGCGTGCGCCGCGCCGCGGCGAGGCTGCCGAGGCCGAGGCCTCCCACCAAGCCGACCAGCACGACCAGCGAGAGGTAGCCCGCCCACCGGCGACGGAAGGTGGCGCGGATCCGATACGTGGCCACGGCGAACCCTTGTTCGATCACGGCCCGCATTCTCTCGCGACGGTCTGCTCCACCGGTATGCAGTGTCGCCAACGGGCCGGTGTTCACCAAGGGTGCCAGCCAGTGCCTGCGGGTGGTGCCAGCACCCTGGTCGTCGACGGCTCCACCAGGCCCCATCGGGTCGCCGCGCTACCGTAGGCAACGCATGGCGAGCATCAAGGTGGTATTGGCGGAGGACAATGCCCTCCTCCGGGAGGGCATCTCGCGCATTATCGACGGCGAGCCCGACTTCGACCTGGTGGGGCGGGCGGCCGACCTGCCGCAGCTCTTGGATCTAATCGAGAAGGAATCGCCCGAGGTGGTAGTCACGGACATCCGGATGCCTCCGACCGGTACGGACGAAGGGATCCAGGCTGCGTCGTGGCTGAGGGAGAACAAGCCCGAGGTGGGCGTTGTGGTGCTGAGCCAGTACAAGACGCCGTCGTATGCGCTGGCGCTCCTCGAGACTGGGTCCGCCGGTCGGGCCTACCTGCTGAAGGAGCAGGTGGCGGGGCCCGACGAGTTGGCCCAGGCCATCCGAACGGTCGCCCAGGCGGGCTCCATGATCGACCCGCAGATCGTGGACGAGCTGATTGAGGCCAAGTCGGCGCGGCGGAAATCGGACTTGTCCTGGCTCACGCCGAGAGAATCCGAGATCCTGGGCGAGATGGCCAAGGGCAAGAGCAACGCGGCCATCGCAGCCTGCCTGAAGGTCTCCGAGCGGGCGGTGGAGAAGCACACCAACTCCATCTTCTCCAAGCTCGGCCTGACCGAGGAGCGCGACGTCAACCGGAGGGTCAAGGCCGTGCTGGTCTACCTGAGCGACCCGGGGGGAGGGTGACACCACCACCACCCTTCGTGCGTGGCACCACCCCGGTCAGTATTGCGGTCCTCGTGCGAGAATGGCCAGATGAGCGAGAGGCTCCCCGTCCTCATCGTCGATGACCAGGCACCGTTCCGGGCGGCCATGAAAGCCGTGCTCAAACGGTCCACGGAGTTCGAATTGGTGGGCGAGGCCGCCAACGGGAGCGAGGCGGTGTCCCTCGAGGAGGAGCTCAACCCCGCCCTGGTCCTGATGGACATCAACATGCCCGAGATGAACGGGATCGAGGCGACCCGGACGATGGTGTCGCGACACCCCGAAGTCGTCGTGATCCTGTGCTCGACCTACGACGCCGGCGACCTCCCGCCCGAGGTGGCGACGAGCGGTGCGCGCGCCTACCTCAACAAGGAGCACCTCGGTGCGGACACCCTGCGCCGGCTCTGGGAGGAGCGCGACGCGCAGGAGTTCATTTCTGCCTGACTCCCTCACACGAGAGGGACCGAGCCGCGCACCTGCGATCCCTTCCCGATTTCTGATTCCCAGCGCACCGTTCCGCCGATGGCACCCAACCGGTCGGTCATGTTGACGTAGCCATGGCCCCGCTGTGCCTTCTCGGGGTCGAACCCCGGTCCGTCGTCGGACACCGTGAAGAGCAAGCCACCGGAGTCCTCCCACAGCCGGACCTCGATGTGCGCGTCCGGCGCGTGCTTCGCCGCGTTCTGCAACGCCTCGAGGCAACAGAAGTAGACCGCCGCCTCCGTCTCCGACGGATACCGGCCGATTCCGTCAGCCATGATCGTGACCGGGAGGGGGTTCCGGCTTCCCGCGGCGCGCAACGCCTCGACCAGCCCGCTGTCGACGAGCAACGGAGGGTAGATCCCGTGTGCGAGCTCACGCAGCTCTTGAATGGTCTCCTGGACCTCTCCGGCCAGCTGGTCCAGCATCTCGAGGCCGGCCTCCTGATCGTCGACGATGATGTCCTTGGTCAACCGGAGGTTCACAGCCAGCGCGACCAAGTGCTGCTGTGCGCCGTCGTGGAGGTTGCGCTCGACTCGGCGCCGTTCGGCATCCCCGCTCGCGACGACCCTGGCCCGGGACTCACGCAACGCGTCCGCCTGCTTGCGCACCTCGTCCAGCGTTGTCTGCAGGGCTGTGTCGAGCTGGGAATTGTGCAGGGCGAGCCCTACTTGGCGCGCCAGGTCGGCGAGCACCCGGTCGTCGTCCTCTGAGAACGTGCTCGCCATCGACGACCGTTCGACGACGATCAGCCCCAACAGTTCACCAGCGTGGCTGACCGGGGCGACGCGGATCTGCTCCTTCTCCCGACCCTCGAGGAGAGCGGGCAGCCAGATGGACGCCCAGGCGGTCCCCGACACCCCGGCTCGGGTGACGACCGGGCGCTCCCGTGGGGTGACGACGATCGACCGATGGCCCAGATCAGGAACGGACGCAGTGCGATCGAGGACTTCGCCCGTCCCGGTGAAGACCTCGGCCGTGGTCAGGCTCATGGTCTTGCGGAGGGACTCCGCGAGTTGGAGGAGCAACTCGTCCATCGGAATGGCGCGGGTCAGCCTGCTCCCGAACGTCCGGAGAACCTCGTCCGGTGCCTCCCGAGAGCCGTACACGAAACGCGTCGCCGATCCGAGAAAACGCTCGCGCACCGGTACGAAGATGGCGGCGGCCACGCCCGAGGCGATCATGGACAGCGCCAAGACCTCCTTGTCACCGGTGGTCTTGGGGGCGTGCCCGAGGCCTAGGACGACGACGAGGTAGATGGCCGAGACCACGACGACAAACCCGAACACCGCCAGGACCTGGACGAGTCCCCGGCTCGCATGCGGCCCCAGCGTCTTGTTCTCCCCGGCCAAGAAGCCCAGGGGGACGAGCACCGTCGCCCCGGCCGCGACCGCGCCCAGTGGACCGGGCCAGCCCACCAGGAGGTGCAGCACGGTCGCCATCAACGCCACCGTGCCCGCCAGGCACACCCCGATCCCGAACCACTCCAGCCGTTCGCGGTGGTAGCCGATCGACCCGATGTAGCGCGCTCGCATCGGCGCGATTGCCAGGAGGCCGGCGATGGCCCAACTGATGGCTCCGTCCACGATGGTGAAGGGCTGATGCTCCACGATGAGCACGATGCCAACCGCCACCGCTGCGACGTAGGCCGTGACCGCGGTGCCGCGCCGCAACGAATCGTGGAGGCGTCCGTCCGGCAAAGCCAGCAGGAAGTGGAGTGAGATCGCCGTCACGACGATCGCGGCCATGGTTGCGATGTCGCGGGCGCTGCCGGGCGCATGGCCCGTGTCCGCTTTACGGCCCGCGCTGAGTGCCAGCGTCGCCACGAGCGCGTCGAGACCCGCCAGGAGATGGAACGGGGACACCTTCGACCCCGTTCGTTCCCGGGCCCGGGTGTCCACGAATCCGACCATCCCCCAAGCGATGGTCAGGCCGAACGCCACTGCGGTGACCGGAGCGATCCCCCCAGGGACTGGGATGCGCAGACCGACGACGACGCCGGCGACCGTGAGCCCCAGGATGAGGATCTGGAGCAGGCGGAACGAGCCGAACAGCACCGACGGGGTGGCCGATGCGGCCACCGCGGGCCGGTCGCCCACCTCGAGCTTCACCTCACCGCCGACCGTCACAGACTCCGTCCTCGCTAGGACTGGACGACCACAGGCACGTCGAGGTCTTCGTCCACGGCGACCCTTCCGTCGCGCATGCGCACGATCCGGTCGGCTGCCGACGCAACCCCGGCGTCGTGGGTGACGAGCACAATCGTCTGTCCACCGGCATGGAGCCGGCTGAGAAGCTCAATGACCTCCATGCCGCCCTCCGAGTCCAGCGCACCGGTCGGCTCGTCAGCCAGCAGCAATGTCGGCTCGTTGGCCAGCGCGCGCGCGATCGCGAGCCGCTGTCTTTGGCCACCCGAGAGCATGCCCGGCACCGTCCCCGCCTTGTCACCGATCCCGAGAAGATCGAGAAGATCGCGGGCCCGGCTCTCTGCCGTCTTCCGTTTCGAGCCGGCGATCACCGCTGGCAGCGCGACGTTCTCGAGGACGGTCATCCCCTCCAAGAGGTTGAAGAATTGGAAGACGATGCCGATATGGCGCCGGCGCAGCTGGGACAACTCATCCTCGGTCCGGCCGGACACCAGCTCCTCCGCCACCTTGATAGTGCCCTCGTCGGCCACATCGAGGCCCGCGATCAGGTTGAGGAGCGTCGACTTGCCACATCCCGAGGGGCCCATCAGTGCGACGAAATCCCCGGACGGAACGATCAGGTTCACGCCGCGCAGGGCCCGCACCGGTGCGTTCTCCGCCTCGAACGTCTTGCGAACTTTCTCCACAATCAAGGCGTCCATGTCAGCTTCTCTCTTTCGTGACGCGGTCCCTGGGCGGGCATCCGTCCTCTACCAGTTTGTATGCGATCACGGGGGTCTCGCGTCCTTTGACGAGTTGGGGAGGCAACGCCACCGTGTGACGGGTACAGCGCCAAACTTCGACCGTCGCCTGGGAGACCACGGTTTCGCCCGCCTCAGCCAGCTGCTGCAGGCGCTGCGACATGTTGACGGTGTCTCCCACCAGCGTGTACTCCAACCGCTCCTCCGAGCCCAAGAGGGCCGCGGCGGCCTCGCCGGTTGACAGTCCCAGGCCCAGTCCGAAGGATGGCAGGCCCTCCTCCTCCCATCGGCGATTGATGCCCGATTGCTTCTCGTGCATGGCCAGCGCGGCCGCGACGGCCCGGTCGGCGTGGTCCTCCTGCTCGAAGGGAGCGCCGAACACCGCCATCACGGCGTCACCCACGAACTGCATCACGGTGCCGTTCTCCCCCAGGATCGCGTCGTTCATGGCGGCCCGGTGCACGTTGAGCTGTCCCGCCAGCTGGCTGGGGTCCGCGTGCTCGGCGATGGTGGAGTACGAGCGGATGTCGCTCATGAGAACCGTCACGATGACCCGTTCGGTCTCGCCGATGTGGCGCCCGTCGCGGCGGAGCTTCTCCGCCAGCCCACCGGGGAGAAGGCGTGAGAGCGTCTCACCTTGCTCCTCCCGGTCCACAATCGCCTTGTGCAGCAGACGCAGCCGTTGGAGTGCGCCCTCCGTTCCCGCCGAGACTCCCTCCGCCAGCTTGACGAACACCGCTTCGACGGCAGCGTCGACCGCCTCGGGCGGGAGACCCTTCGCGGCGGCGATCGCCTTTATGGGTTTGCCCTCGGCCACCATGCCGAGCAGTTCCTCTTCCTCGGGTGACAGGCCACCGTGCGTCGTCACGGGTCGGACGAGAGCGTCGACGATGGCCGGGTCGAGTGCGTTGCCGCCGGTCGCCACGGCGCGTATGGCGTCCACGAGCTGATCGCCCTGCGCGATATGGTCCTTCAAGAGATACCCGTAGCCCGCGGAACCCTCGCCGAGCAGTGACACGGCGTACTCTGGGTCGTCGTACTGGGAGAGGATCACCACGCCGGTACCCGGATGGCGTTTGCGCACCTCCTTGGCCGCATCGATCCCCTCCCGGTTGAAGGCGGGAGGCATCCGGATGTCGGTGACCAGGACCTGGGGTGCGAGCGAGGTGGCACCCTCCACCACCTCGTCGTAGTCGGAGGCGACGCCGACGATCCGGAGGTCCTTGTGCCGCTCTATGAGTGCCCGGACACCCTCGCGGACGATGAGATTGTCGTCGGCCAGGAGCACCGAGATCGTGCCCGTACCGGCACCTGCTGCGTCATCCATTGGTTGTAGTTCTCACACACTCGGGGCCCCGGCAACAGGTGGGAACCATCCCGGCAACGGTGGTGGTAGGCACACCTCCAGATACCTGTCACCACACTCGCCATGTCGGACCCGCCGGTAGACGCTGGATCCATGACTACACAACCGCTGACCCGACACACCGGGCTCGTCACCTCGCTGTCGTGGATCCCGACCGAGGCGATTGCTGGTGCCCAGCGACTGGCCTTCGACTCGGGGATCACGCACTACGACCCGCCGCCACCGACCGAGGACATGGACGTCGAGAAGCTGCGCGACGAAGACCGGTTCCGGTTTGCCAACCAGCTGCGGGCCTTCATCACGGTCGATGACGGAAGGATCGTCGACTGCGGCTACGAGGGCTGCGGCCTGATGGGAACGACGCTGGTCAACCTTGGTGCGGTCAAGCACCGCTTCCAGGCGGTGCAGCTGCCCGACATCCAGCGCGAGCCCGAGCGCGGAGAGGGATGGGTGCGCTTCGTCCAGACCTGCGGCGGCCGCACCGGAGTCCCCGCGCCGCGTCGGGTGCGTCGCCGGCCTTTCGTGCAGTGGCAGGCGCCCCTGGTGTGGACGACGCTCTCACTCACCCTGCACGCGGACGGACGATCTGAGCACGAGCTCATCGGCGCCAGCCGGTTCCCGCGGCACTGGGTCTACGGCGCCGACAACAGGCTCTCCCACAAGTCGGGCCTGACCGACTTCAAGGACTGGTACCGCAAGTCGTTCGGCAAGCACAGCCCGTGGGGAGACGAGGACTCCGAAGCGCTCGTGTCAGCCGTCGAGACGGCCTTGGAGACATTCCTGTCGGCCCAGCTGATGCAGGGTGGCGGCAAGCGCCGCATCGAGCGCTTCCCCGCCGGGACAGTCCTCTTCGAGGAGGGGACGCCCGGCACCGAGGTCCTCCTCATCCTCGACGGGATCGTCCGTGTCGAGCGCGGCGGGGAACGCCTGGCCGAGTACGGACCGGGCGCGCTGCTCGGGGAGCGGGCGCACCTCGAGGGCGGCATCCGCACGTCGAGCAACATCGCCGTGACGCCCTGCCGGGTGGCCATGTTCGAGGCCGATCTCATCGACCGCTCGCATCTGGAGCAGCTGTCGGTGGGGCATCGCCGCGAGGACGACGCGCGAGACTGAACCGGTGCGCGTCACATTCTGCGGGACCCGAGGGTCGACGCCCGCACCGGGACCCGACTTCACCCGATTCGGCGGGCACACCTCCTGTTTGGCGCTGTCGCAGGACGGAGAAGATCCCGTTGCGCCACCGACGCTCATCCTCGACGGGGGAACGGGTCTGCGGCGACTACCCGAGCTCCTCGGTCCGCGCCCGTTCCGCGGCACCGTCCTCCTGACCCACCTGCACTGGGACCACGTGCAGGGGTTGCCTTTCTTCGGCAGCGGTGACCGCGACGATGCCAAGGTGACGTTGCTGCTGCCCGCGGACGACCGAGACACCGATGCGGGAGCGCTGCTCGAGCGGATGATGTCACCACCCTTCTTCCCCATCGGGCCCTCGCAGCTGCGCGGCGACTGGAGTTTCGGTCTGATCCCCTGCGGCACCTTCGAAGCCGAGGGTTTCACCGTCGTGGCGATCGACGTACCCCACAAGGGTGGGCGCACCGTGGGCTTCCGGGTGAGCGACGGGCACTCGTCTGTCGCCTACATTCCGGATCACTGCCCGACGGCGCTCGGGCCGGGCCCAGAGGGGATCGGCGAGTACCACGAGGCGGCCCTGGAGTTGGCGCGCGGCGTCGATCTCCTGGTCCATGACTCGCATCTCCGTTCTGAGGAAGTGGCGGCGGAGGGCTCGTTCGGGCACGCGGCGGCTGAATACGCCGTCCGACTGGGGACCATGGCGGGTGCGGGTCGTGTCGCGCTCTTCCATCATCGGCCCGAACGGAACGACACGGAGGTCGAGCGGACTCTGTGCCGATTCGCAGAGAGCCGCGTGCCCGTCATCGGGGCCAGGGAAGCGACGACGCTGGCCCTGTGACGAACCGGTGAGGCAAGCGGACGCCCTTGTCGTGGGTGCCGGTCCCAACGGACTGGTCGCGGCGCTCACCCTGGCCCGTGCCGGCCTGGTCGTCGACGTCTACGAGGCGGCGGACCAGCCGGGCGGGGGCTGCCGCACGGCCGAACTGACCCTCCCCGGATTCCGTCACGACGTTTGCTCGGCGGTTCACCCGCTTCTGCTGGCATCACCCGCGCTTTCGCGACATCGACCTCTCCCGCCCACGGCGTGCGGCTGCTGACGCCGGGGGTCGCCTTCGCCCATCCGCTCGACGGCGGGCGCGCCGTCTGCGTCGGGCACAGTGTCGACGACGTGGCCGATTCGCTCGGGAAGGACGGACCCGCGTACGCGCGGATCTTCTCGCCGCTCGTCCGGGACGTGGACAAGATCCTCCCCGCTTTTCTGGGCTCCATGCGGACAGCTGCCCGCCCACCCCCTGGCGGCCGCCGAGTTCGGGCTGCGGGGTCTCAGCTCCGCCCAGCGCATGGCCAAGAGGTTCCAGACCGAGGAGGCTCGGGCGCTCGTGGCCGGCACCGCCGCGCACTCCATGCTGCCGCTCACCGCGCCGCTCTCGGGCGTCTTCCCCCGGCTCTTCACGGCCATGGCCCATCGCTATGGCTGGCCGGTGGTCGAGGGCGGGAGCGCGGCCGTCGTCGACGCCCTCGTGGCCGAGATCATGGCGCTCGGCGGGCACATCGAGACCGGCCGTCTGGTGAAGAGGCTGGACGAGCTGCCCGCCCGCCCGCGCCGTCGTGCTCGACGTCACCCCGCGCCAACTCCTGGACCTGGCGGGTGACGCGATGCCCCGCCGTTACGGCAAGGCCCTGGCGCGCTACCGCTACGGGCCCGGCGTGTGCAAGGTCGACTGGGCGCTGAGCGGACCGGTTCCGTGGAGCGCCGAAGGCTGTCGGCAGGCGGTCACGGTCCACGTGGGCGGCACCTTCGCAGAGATCGCCCGCGGGGAGGCGGACGTGAACGCCGGTCGGCACCCCGCTCTACCCGTACTGCTTGGTGACGCAGCCGTGCGTCGTCGACGCCCACAGGACACCGGCGGGCCGGCACACGCTGTGGGCCTACTGTCACGTCCCCAACGGTTCCGACGTGGACATGACCGAGAGGATGGAAGCGCAGATCGAACGGTTCGCCCCCGGCTTTCGCGACCTGATCCTCGGCCGTGCGACCTCCACCGCGGTGGACGAGGAGGAGCGCAATCCCAGCTACGTCGGAGGGGACATCAACGCCGGCGCCGCCACGCTCCGCCAAATGGTGTTGCGGCCGACCATGCAGTGGAACCCGTACCGCACCGCGCTCAAGGGCGTCTACCTGTGCTCCGCCTCCACCCCACCAGGTGGGGGCGTGCACGGCATGTGCGGGCTCGGTGCGGCGCGCGCCGCCCTGCACGACCTCGGCCGGGACGGAGCCGGCTCGTCGGAGTCCTGATGCTGGCGCGCGCGATGTCCTTCGCCGGGTACCGGTTCCGAACGACCCTGCGGTCGGAGCTGTCCTATTACGTCTCCGTGATCCTGCGGGTGGGTGCGCTCGGCGGCCTCTCCATGGGCGCTGTCGCGGCGGCCCGCAGCACCGAGTCCTCGTTCTCCGACTACGTCGCCGCCTCGCACGTCCCCAATCTCTTCGTCCTGGACGGGGTGATCAACCCGGCCATCGGACTCGACTCGGCGTACAACCCCGCCCTGTTGCGAAAGCTGTCCCATCTGCCTCACGTCGAACGAGTCGCTGACACGCTGGAGCTCAACGTGGGCCCACTCACCCCCAAGGGCCGACCTCTGCCGGCAAGCGCTTCCATTCCCGCGGATGCCAGCGTCAAAGGTTTGTACTTCACCGAGGATCCTGTCGCCATTACGGAGGGACGGATGCCTGACCCTCACAAGGCCGACGAGTTCGTCCTCGATGCGGCCACGGCGAAGGCATTCGGGTATCACGTGGGGGAGGAGATTCCCGTCGGGTGGCTCACCAATGCGCAGGCCAACTCGGGGAATGTCGCGCTGAACTCGACGTATCCCCGCCGACCAACGTGCGCGGGTGAAGCTGGTCGGCATCGCAGGGGGGCAGGCGACCAACCTGTTCCAGGACCAGGACGAGGCACAAGGCCAGTCCATCGTGTTGTTCACGCCGGCGCTGACCGACAAGCTGCTCGCCTGCTGCAGCAATACCATGCTGACCGCGCTGACGCTGCAGGGCGGCAACCGGTTCCTCGCCGCGGTGGAAGCAGAGATCAAAGGCGTGCTGCCCAAGGGTCTCCCCTTCGTCTACGTCCAAGTCGAGGATCGCGTCGCCATCGCCAACGACACCTTGCGGCCCGAGGCCATCGCGCTGGCCGTCTTCGGCGGCATCGCCGGCATCGCCGCCCTCCTCATTGCGGGGCAGGTCATCAGCCGCCGGATCCGCCTCAGAGCCGCAGACCTCGACATCATCCGGGCCCTCGGGGCGAGCCCATCCATGACCTTCTGCGACGACCTGATCGGCACGCTCGGCGCCGTGGCAGTCGCCTCCGTCCTGGCCGGGGTGGTGGCCCTCTGCCTCTCGCCGCTGGCGCCGCTGGGACCGGTGCGGCCGTTCCTGCGCGTCGAGGTGCATGCAGACTGGGCGGTGATCGGTCTCGGCGTGGCCGGCCTCCTGCTGTCCCTCGGGGCCGATCGCGGCCCTGGCTTCGTGGCGAGCGCTGCCGGGCAGAGCACACGTCCGTGGCCAACGAATCTCCTCGTCGACGCGTGACGACTGCGGCGGCGCGGGCCGGTCTCCCGCCGCCGGCGATCACCGGGGTGCGGTTCGCCCTCGAGCCGGGGGTGGGCAGAAGCGCCGTCCCCGTGCGGTCGGCCATCCTCGGCGCCATCCTCGCCGTCACCGTCGTCGTGGCCACGGTCACCTTCGGGTCGAGTCTCAACACCTTGGTCAACCACCCGGCCCTCTACGGCTGGAACTGGACCTACGACATGGACGGTGGTGGTGGGCTCGGCGACATCCCCGGACAGGCCGCGGCCAAGCTCCTCGACGCAGACCCCCTCGTCGAGAGTTGGAGTGGCGTCTCCTACTCGACCCTGCAAATGGACGGGATCAACGTGCCGGTGATGGGAACCACGCCCCGTGCCCCGGTGGCACCTCCTCTTCTCAGCGGGCACGGCCTCCAGGCCCGCGATCAGGTGGTGCTCGGCGCCGGCACGCTGCACGAGCTGCACAAGCGGGTCGGGGACACGGTGGAGGAGCGGGCACCCCACGGCGCACCGGTCAGGCTGACGATCGTCGGCACTGCGACGCTGCCCCCCATCGGTGTCACCGGGTCGTCACATCTCGAGATGGGAACGCGGCGCCCTTCTCTCCTACCAGCTCATCCCGCCCGCGGCGAGGAACCTCTTCGAGGTCACGCCGGGCCCCAACGCGATCCTGATCCGCACCAAGGGAGGAGCGAGCCAGGCGGCACTGCGGTCGATCCAGGCCATCGGGCACAAACTGGACATCGCGATCAACGGCGGCTCGGTGCTGGCCGTGCAGCGGCCGGCGCAGATCATCAACTACGGATCACTGGGCACCACGCCCTTGCTCCTGGGCGCGGCCCTGGCCGTTGGTGCCGTCAGCGCCCTCGGCATCACGCTCGTCACCTCGGTCCGGCGAAGACGGCGCGATCTGGCCGATCCTCAAGACGCTGGGCTTCACCGGACGTCAGCTGGCCATTGCCGTCGCCGTGCAGGCGGGAGTCGCCGCCGTCATCGGGTGCGCCATCGGGATCCCGGCCGGGATCGCGCTGGGTCGCGTGCTGTGGGACCTGTTCGCCGGTGAGATCAGCGCCGTCCCCTACCCCACCGTCCCCACGGGAGCCATCGTCGCCATCGGGCTCATCGCGGTTGGCTTGGCCGTCCTCGTCGCCATGGTCCCGGGGCGCATTGCAGCTCGCACGACTACGTCACAGCTCCTGCGCGTCGAGTAACTCGAAATCCGGCGCGTCACGGTGGCCCCACCCGGCGCGGGGTGCTGGCACCATCGGGTTCGGGTGTGGTCGCACCCTGTCGCCGGCTTCATCGGTCTGCGTGAATGGCACCATGCACATGCACATGCCGCCGAGGCGGGGTCTTCAGAACGCGTCGCATAACTCGCGGCTTGCACGCGCGCTGGCGCCCCGTGTCCTCTTCTTGGCGCTGGTGTTCGCCTTCGTGGCAGCCGGCGCCACCCTCCCGGCCGCCGCGTCGTCGACTCACGACGACGACCGCCCCGACGGGGACGGTCGATTTCGGCGGAGTCGAGCCCGTTCGGGACTGTCTTGATGGTGGGTTCCGGTCAGTTCGCCGGCTACTCGCTCTACGCCTTCGACCTCAACACGCCGAGTGCCTGCACGACCAAGGTCGTCATGGTGGGAACGATGCCGCTCTCGTGCGCTGGGCCCGAGACGGACAAGTCGGCCGATTGGCCGGTGCTCACCACGGTGGGGAAGCCCGTCGCCGGACCCGGGGTCAACAAGCACCTCCTCGGAGAGGTCAACCGCAAGGACATCGGGGGGGAGCAGGTCACCTACGCCGGGAAGCTGCTCTACCTGTTCGATATGGCGCCACGACCAGTTCACCGGGGAGAATTTCGTCGAGACGGTGCTCCCGCTCCCGCCCTGGCACGGGTACTGGTACCTGGTGTCGGCGAAGGACGGGAAGCCGGCTTCGGGAGCCACCGCAGTCACGACCCAGACGATCCCGAATGGCCCCAGCGTTCTGGCGGCCGACATGTTCCAGGGAGTGGGGGCGACACCGATCGTCGTCTACACCTACAGCAAGGACACGAAGGGTCACAGTGCGTGCACGGGGACCTGCGCCCTGACCTGGCCACCGGTCCTGACGACCGCTCCACCCCAGGCGACCGGAGTGGACTGCGAGCTCCCTCGGCGAGATCACACGGTCGGACGGCACCAGACAGCTCACCTTCCACGGTAAGCCGCTGTACTTCTACTCAGAGGAAGTCCCCCGGCTGAACCCGGCCAATGGAAATCCGCTCGAATCCCGCCACCATCGGAACCGGCAACGGTCTTGCCGGCCCGGCCCACGACGGGGGAACGTTCTCCTTGGTCCCGGCACCCGCCGCTTGATCCGCCTGAGCCGAACCGCGTGAGCCGCGTCAGCCGGATAACGAGCCGACCACCGCGTCGCCGACCCGACGCACCGTCTCGGGCGTGCCCGTCGGCACGTTGAAGACGAAATACTCGACACCGGCCGCAGCGAGTTCCTCAATGCGTGCGACCAGTTGGTCCGGCGTGCCCACGTCGGATCCCGTCGGTTCCTCGCCGGTCACCTGGCGCAAGAAGTCCTTCGTCGCTGCCGTCTCCTCGTCGCTTTCCGTCAGGACGAGCGTGCTCAGCCGGCTGACCGTCACCGCCGCCGGGTCGCGTCCAGCTGCCTTGCAGTGTCCGCGCAGCACGTCGACCTTGTGGGCGATCGTTGCAGCGTCGCCGAACAAGTTGCACATGTCGGCGTAACGCGCCACGAGATTGAGCGTGCGCTTCTCTCCGCCCCCGCCGACGAGGATGGGCGGCCCCCCTGCCTGCACCGGGTGCGGGACATTGCGAGCCTCCCGCACCCGGTAGTACCGCCCCCCGAAGCTCGGCGCGTCCTCGCTGAACATGGCCCGGCAGATCTGGAGTGCCTCCTCCAGCCGGTCCAGCCGCTCGCTGGCGGGTGGGAAGTCAAACCCCAGCCCCTCGTGCTCGACGTCGTACCAGGCCGCACCGATGCCGAGAATGGCGCGACCGGAACTGATCACGTCGAGGGTGGTGACGATCTTGGCCAGGTGTGCCGGATTGCGGTAGGTCACGCCGGTCACCATGGCGCCGAGCTTGACCCTCGCGGTGCGGGCCGCCAGCGCCCCGAGGAGCGTGTAGGCCTCGAGCATGGGCTGGCTGGGGCCGCCCATCGGCGGGAGTTGGTAGAAGTGATCCATCACCCACACCGAGTCGAAGCCCGACTCCTCGGCAGCCGTCGCCATGTCGACGACGCCGTCGAAGAGGGCGCCGGGCGGCTCGTTCGGGGTGAAGTTCGGGATCTGCAGTCCGAAACGCATGCTGAGCAACCTACCGGCGCCACCCGCCAGCCGCGCCGAACGTCAGCCCCAGCGGGTGCGGCGACGGAGCCAAGCGAGGGCCACCTCGCCCTGGGCCGCCTGGAACGCGCGCAGGGTCGGGAGCCCGGGTGGCGGCGGCCGGAGCGACCGAGACACGAAGAAACCGCAAATCGCGGCCAGGAGGGTCGTGATGACGTCGGGTTCGACCGGCGTGGAGGCGCGGTAGGCGGTGAGCAGCACTTCGGGATCGGGCCCGCCCTCGAGCACGACCGAGGGGGCCCAGGCGACGACGTCGAAGGCCGGGTTCCCCACCGCACCATGGGGCCAGTCCACGAACACCACGCCGTCGACTCCGAGGAGCACGTTGTCCGAGCGCACGTCGCCGTGGACGAGCGTCGAGCCCGCGCAGGCCTCCGGCCAGCCTGCCTCCACATCCGCCAACTCGGTCAGATGCTCTCGGGCCCACCCGTCGAGAGACGCCGGAGCCGACGCCATCGACGCGAGATCCGCCCAGCCCCCGAACATCCCGCGTGCGTACACGGCGAGCGGTTCCAGCGACGGCGCCGGGCTGGGGGTCGAGCTCCGCGTGCATGGTCGAGAGGCCGCCGGTGACGGCCTCCAGCTCCAGGGGGTCCCAGGGATGGCGGGGCGGGCGACCCTCGATGGCCTCGAAGGCGAGGCCGACCCAGTCGCCGTCGTCGTAGGAATCGAGCAACCTGGGAACGTGACGCGATCTCGGGAGTGCGGCCGAGATCAGCGCCTCCCGGCGGTGCATGGAAGGGGATTCGGGGTTCAATTCCGTCCCGACCGCCTTCACGAAGATGGCGCGGTCGGGCCACTCCAGGATGGAGGTCGCCCCGGGCGAGAACCCACCGCGGAGATCACGCACGACCTCGGGCGGCCCACCGCCGACTCCGGCCGCCCACGACCGCACCGCTGCCGGCACGCCTGCCCACGGGAGGTGGACCCCGGCCGCCGGAGCACTCGGTGTCGTCACGAGGTCATCACGAGGCGGCGGCCCCTGCGGCGGCGAGCGCTGCCTGAATGCTCTCGACCAAACGGCGTGCCGACTCGGCACTCAGTTCGACGGCGACCCGGGCGCCGGGCCCGCGTGAAGGGTCTGCGAAGTCGATGTTCAACGTGTGGTCGAACGGTGCGTGAAAGGGATGATCGAAATAGACACTGGCCGACGTGACCGAGAACCATCCGTGCGGCCCCTTGGCGCTGCCGGCGACGTCGGTGGCCACGGTGAGGTAGGAGCACATGGTCAGTCCCCCGCCAGGTGTGTGCCGAACCACTCGAAGATGCGCCGCCAGCCGTCGACGGCCGCCTCGGGCCGGTAGGCCGGACGGTCGACCGCGAAGAACGCGTGACCGGCGCCGTCGTAGCGGTGGAACTCGTACGTCTTGCCGGCAGCCTCGAGCGCTCCCTCCAGCTCGTCGACCTGCTCGGGGCTGGGGAACTTGTCCTCGTTGCCGAACAGACCGAGCAGCGGGCAGAGCAGCTGCGGCGTCCGGTCGACGAGCGGCGTCACCTTCAGCGGAAAGCCTTCGGGGGGCGTACCGGTCACGAAGGCGCCGTAGCAGTCCACCGCCGCATCGACGGGCAGGCTCACCGCGGTGAGGAAGGCGTGCCGACCGCCCGAGCAGTAACCGATGACGCCGACCTTGCCGTTGGATGTGGGCAGTGCCCGCAGCGCCTTGATGGCGCCGTCGGCGTCGCCCACGAACTGGTCGTCGGGGATGCCGCCGGCCTCGCGCGCGGCCGCGGCCGCGTCGTCGGGGTCGACATCGAACCCCTGACGAGCATAGAGATTGGGGCAGATCGCGTTATAGCCTCGGGCGGCGAAACGGCGGGTGATCTCCTTGGTCCCCGCGTCCCAGCCCGGCAGATGGTGAATGACCAGGACCCCTCCGTAGGGTCCATCACCAGCCGGGAGAGACCGGTAGGCGTTGATCTGGGCGCCCCCGTGGCCGGTGAACGTCATGTTCTGGGCCGAGAGGGCTTCTTCGAGTGCGGGCACGGCGGCCTCCTTCTCTTGACGGTCGCGCGTGGTGGTGCGGTCGCGCTGTGGTCGGTGCGCCGCCCACTATGGCGCGCCTCGAGTGCCCGCCGCCCTCGCAACCGGCATTTGATGATTGACCCGTTTGCATCCACGCAATCTGCCACTTCGCCACTTCAAACCTCGCGGTTGACACTCTACGTGCCGCTGTGCCCGCGCGCGTCCGCTGGCGCCCGGCTCCAGCACCTCGTGGTCCCACGGATGGCTGGGCTGGCGGCCGTGGATCGCCTCGATAGCGGCAGGGGCCGACACCGGGCTGCCGTCGTCGTAGGTGTCGAGCCCGTGCGGGACGCCGACGGGATCGGGGCAGGCCCACGGTCCGGGGGCACGTGCTCGCGGCGCAGCCTCTCTGGGCCCGAGTCGGCGTGGCGGTCGACCCCGACCGCTTATCGCCGAAGCACAGAGAGGACGTGAGGCCCGGGCACTCCCGGACCGCGGTCGCACCGTGGCGGGAACGGGACCGCGTGGCTTCAGACGGCGACGGTCTCGGGCGCACCCGCCGCCCACTAGCCGGCCGCCCACTGTCGTTTCACCGCCGCAGGGTACGTGTGGCCCACGGTGCAGGTGAACGCCGGCCGCCGGATCGGTCGGCAGGCGTCTGCGGTCACGACCGGCCAGGGCGGCCCCTGTCGTCGGCCCAGCTCTGAACCCGGTCGCCGTCTACCATCGACGGCGTGCCGACTAGCTGCTGAGGCGCGACAGCGGCGACCCGCGCACCGGGACCACGGGACGACGATCGGCGGCGGCGATATCGAGCGTGTGGTCGTCGGGGGCGTGGAAAGGTATGGGCGATGTAGACACTGTGCCGACGTGACCGATAACCAGTCCTGCGGCCCTTTGGCGCTGCCCGCTACGGCGCTGGCCACGGTGAGTTAGGAGCATCATGGTCACGTCCTCCGCCAGGTTGCGTGCCGGCCACCTCGAAGATGTGCCGCCATGCCGTCTACGGCTGGCCTCGGGCCGGTAGGCCTTGCGATCGACCGCGGTGATGGCGTGGCCGGCGCCGTCGTAGCGGTGGAACTCGTCGCGTCCTGCTGGCCCGCCTCGAGCGCTCTCTCCAGCTCGTCGACCTGCTCGGGGCTGGGGAACTTGTCCTCGTTGCCGAACAGGCCGAGCAGCGGGCAGCGCAGCTCGCGGCGTCCGGTCGACGAGCGGCGTCACCTTCAGCGGAAAGCCTTCGGGGGGCGTACCGGTCACGAAGGCGCCGTAGCAGCCCACCGCCGCATCGACGGGCAGGCTCACCGGGGTGAGGAAGGCGTGCCGACCGCCCGAGCAGTAACCGATGACACCGACCTTGCCGTTGGATGTGGGCAGTGCCCGCAGCGCCTTGATGGCGCCGTCGGCGTCGCCCACGAACTGGTCGTCGGGGATGCCGCCGGCTTCGCGGGCCGCGGCCGCGCTCGTCGGGGTCGACATCGAACCCCTGACGGGCATAGAGATTGGGGCAGATCGCGTTGTAGCCTCGGGCGGCGAAACGGCGCGTGATCTCCTTGGTCCCCGCGTCCCAGCCCGGCAGGTGGTGAATGACCAGAACCCCACCGTGGGCCATCACCAGCCGGGAGAGACCGGTAGGCGTTGATCTGGGCGCCCCCGCAGCCGGTGAACGTCATGTTCGCGCCGAGAGGGCTTCTTCGGGTGCGGGCACGGCGGCCTCCTTCTCTTCACGGTCCGCGTGTGGTGGTGCGGTCGCGCTGTGGTCGGTGCGCCGCCCACTATGGCACGGCTCGGGTGCCCGCCGCCCTCGCAACCGGCCGGGCTGGCCCGCGCCACGGGGTCGATGCCGACCATCGCCGGGCCGGTCCAGGTGTCGTGGCAGCGGCGAGGAGCGGGCGCGGCGCTCGACCTGGCCGTGCCGGCCAACGCCTCGGCGCTGGTGCACCTGCCGGCCACGGATCGATCGAGCGTGCGCGAGGGCGGCGTGGCCGCGGCGAGGGTGCCGGGCGTGGCCGTCTACTCCATCGGCGGAGGGATGGCCGTGCTGTCGGTGGGGAGCGGGACCTACCGCTTCACGAGCGCGTGAGAGGGAATGCGACGAGAGCTCAGTACACCGCGTCCTCAATGACCGTCAGGTCGACGAACTCCGGCGGTCCCTCGAAGAGGTCCGCCATCGTGGCTCTGACGCCCTCGAGCGCCTCCTGGCGCGCCGGGTCCTGCTCGACGCGCCCGTGCCTTCTCCTCGCTCTCGAAGATGACGAAGTGGTAGAGGCGGCTCGGGTCCTTGTCGCAACGTGCTGCCGACGTCCGCACGAGACCAGAACCCGGCTGCTCGGCCGCACGTAGTTGCTCGTACAGGCGCGGCAGCTCTTCCTCCTTGCCGGGCTTCAGACGCATGGTGATCAGCTGTGCCCACATGTCAGGACCTCCGGTTTTCGGCCGTTGCCTCGGCAACCGCCTTCGTACGCCACCAGCAGACCCTAGTTACGACGAACAGATCGTGCCCGGGCTCGGCGTGGCCCCGCCGACGAGATACGAGTCCACGTACCCGCGCACGCAGGCGCTGTAGAAGTACGCCACGTGGTCGTCGCCGTCCCGGGTGAGCAGGACGCCGTGGGCGAGCTCTTTCGAGACGTTCACCGCCCACGCATAAGGCGTTGCAGGATCGTTCGTCGTACCGACGAGCAGCACGGGTGGTGCGCCGGGGGCGACCACGGGGCCCACCGGGCGGGTGGGTGGCGCGGGCCACACCGCGCAGGCCGCCTCACCCCAGGCCAGGAGCGGGCCGAAGACCGGAGCCGAAGCCTTGAGGATGTCGGCCAGCGAGCCGTAGGTGGCCAGGTCGTGGGAGACGGGGTGGTCGAGGCAGTCGATGGCCACGGCGGCGTCGTCGCCGTTGGTCGATCCGTTCTGGTTGTAGTGGTCCGACATGGCGACGATCGGCGCGCCGTTGCCGGCGGCGTCCGCCGCCAGCGCGCTGCCCAGCTCCGACCAGTCCGACCGGGCGTACAGGCCGCCGAGCAACGCGTCGTAGAGCTCGCCGGCACCGGCGACTTGGCCTCCCCCCGCCGGGGCCGGTGTTGCCGCGGCGGCCGCGATCTGCGCCAGCAGAGCCGCCGTCGGGTCACCGACCGGGCGCCACGGGCAGCTGGCGCTGGCGGCGCACCAGGCGAAGAACGACTGCAGCACGGACTCGAACCCCTGGGCCTGGCCCGCGGTGATCTGATCGAAGCTGAGCGCGGGGTCGATGACGCTGTCGAGCACCATGGCCCGCACATGGGTGGGGAAGAGCGAGGCGTAGGTGAGTCCGAGCAGCGTGCCGTAGGACTGCCCCATATAGGTGAGTCCGGCGTCGCCGAGGGCGCGGCGGAGCTGCTCGAGGTCGCGGGCGGCGTCGACCGACCCGACGTACGGGAGCACGTTGGCGCTCGCCTTCTCGCAGGCAGCTGCGAACTGCTTCAACCCCGCGAAGGTCGCAGCCTGTTGGCTCGGTGTCGTCGGGACAGGATCCGACGGGTCGGTCGGGCCGCCGGACGTCTCCCCACAGGTGACCGCGTCGCTGCGCTCCACGCCGCGAGGGTCGAACAGCACGATGTCGAAGTCGTCGAGCAGCAGCGGCGTGAGCGAGGCGAGCTCGTTCGCCATGTCGTCGATGCCCGACACCCCCGGTCCCCCGGGATCGATCACCAGCGAGCCGATACGTGCCGCGGGGTCCTCGGCGGGATGGCGGGCCACCGCCATGGGGATCGTCGGGCCGCCTGGGTCTGCGTAGTCCAGTGGCACCACCAGCGTGCCGCACTGCAGGTCTCCGTTGCACGGCGACCACGAGATGGGCGCGACGGGTGGCAGTGTCGTCGACGTGGTCGTCGTGCTCGACGTCGTCGTGGCATGGCGAGCCGCCTGGGCTGACGCCGGCGAAGCCGGTGCCCCACTGAGGCGTCCGCACCCGGCTGCCGCCAGCGCCACCACCCCGGCGGCAAGCAGCACTCTCGTCGCCTTCTGAGGCCCGTCGATCACCGGGCTAACAGTGACACGAACCAACCGGGCGCGACCGTTCACCACCAGAGGAGCCATGATCGACCACGCCGCAGCCCCGCGGGGCATCGAGCTCGGGCATCCGGCGCGCGTCCGCCCACGCCGAATTCGAACGGCGTCGACGAGGCGACGCGGCAGTGCGCCGCCGCCGCTTCGGGCCTGTCCTGGCGCCCGTCGTGGCGCTGGTCACCGGGACCCGTCCCTCCACGGCCCGCTGGCGCGTGGGAAGTGACGCCGAGGAACGCGTGGGCCAGCTCCTGAGCGCAGCGGTCGGGGACGCCGGTGCCGTGCTCCACGACCGTGCGGTTCCGCGCGGGCGGGCCAATATCGACCACATCGCAGTCGTCCCGTCCGGCGTCTGGGTCATCGACACCAAGTGCTACCGCGGGCGAGTGCGCCGGGCGCGCCGACCTGGCCGGCTTGCCGGACGCAGCACCCTCGTCGTCAACGACCAGGACCGGAGCCACCTCCTCGACGCCGCCCTGCGCCAGCGGGCCCTCGTGGAATCGGTGGCCGGCCAGGAGGTGGCGGTGCGCGCCGTCCTGTGCTTCGCCGACGCCGAGTGGGGCCTCTGGGCACGGCCCTTCGTGCTGCGCGGGGTCACTGTGACCTGGCCGGGCGCGCTCGCCGCACTGCTGGGCGCCGGCGGGCCCCTCGGCCGCGACGAACGGTCGGCCCTCTCCGTCCGGCTCGCCCGGGCCTTCCCACCCACGCCGCCCCCGGGAGCTCCCGGTTGCCGCCAAAGGCAGTGCGACGCCGAGAGTGACGGGCCAGAGGTTCGCCGGTCTCGCTCCGCCTCTGTAGGGTCGCGCCGCAAAGGGAGGCCGCCGTGACCAGGGATGCATCGCCGGCAGCGGCAATTCGACAATGGTGAAGCAATGAGCGGGCCCGTGGACCGCATCGAGACCACGGAGGCCGCGCCGGGCGTGCGGGTCGTCGCGTTCAACCGCCCCGAGATGCGCAATGCCTTCGACACCGCGATGTACCAGCAGGTGACGAGCGCCCTCCGGGCGGCGGATACCGACGAGGCCGTCGGCGCCGTCGTGCTGACCGGCAACGGCACCGCCTTCACCTCGGGCCAGGACCTCGGCGAGATGGCCGCCATCGCCACCGGCACTGCCGTCGATGGCGCCGGGCAGGGCTTCCAGGGGCTGCTCGAGTGCGTCAACGGGCTCTCGGTCCCCCTCCTCGCCGCGGTGAACGGCGTGGCCGTCGGACTCGGCTTCACGCTGCTGGCGCACTGCGATCTCGTGCTGGTCGACGTGGGGGCCCGTCTGCGCGTGCCGTTCGCCGAGCTGGGGGTGCCGCTCGAGGCGGCGAGCAGCCTCCTGTTCCCTGCCGCCATGGGCTGGCAGCGGGCGGCCCGGGTGCTGCTGACCTCGGACTGGGTGGGTGCGGACGAGTTGGTCGAGCTGGGCCTGGCCCTGCGGGTCTGCGCCCCGGGCCGCGTGCTCGACGAGACGGTCGATCTCGCGGCGCGTATCGCCGCGCATCCCCGCGCCGCCACCCGGGCCATCACCTCCCTCATGCGGGCGGCCCGGCGCGACGCCGTCGCAGCCGCGAACCACCGCGAGCAGGCCGCGTTCGCCACCTTGCTGGGCGCGGCCGTCGGCGGCGGCACGCTGGCCGAGTTCGCCGCCAAGTCCCCGCCCGCGTCCTGACCGTGCGCCTGGGCGTCACCGCCGCACTGACCGACCGCGACGTCATACCCGCGGCGCTGGCCGTCGCCGCCGAGGAGCTCGGCTTCGACTCGCTCTACCTGCCCGAGCACACCCACCTCCCGGTGCGCGAGGACACGCCTCCGTCGCTCGTCGAGGGCGTACGCCTCGACGACTACAAGCGCTGCCTCGACCCGCTCGTCGCGCTGGCGACTGCCGCCGCGTCGACGACACGTCTGCGGCTCGGCACCGGCATCCTGTTGGTGGCCCAGCACGACCCCATCGTGCTGGCCAAGCAGGTGGCCACGCTCGACCACATCTCGGGTGGCCGCCTCACGCTGGGCGTCGGCTTCGGGTGGAACCGTGCCGAGGCCGAGGACCACGGCGTCGACTTCGCACGCCGCCACGCCGTCGCGCGCGAGCACCTCGCCGCCATGGAGGCCATCTGGTCCACCGACCAGGCCGAGTACCACGGCGAATTCGTCGACTTCGACCCGACCTGGTCCTGGCCGAAACCCCGCCAGCAGCCGCGGGTGCGCACGCTCGTCGGGGGCGGCGCGACCGACGCGGTGCTCGGCGCCGTCGTGGACTGTGCCGACGGCTGGATCCCCATCGGCGGCAGCGGGCTGGCCCGGGCCATCCCACGCCTGCATGCGCTCGGGGAGTCGGCGGGCCGCGACCCCGCGACGCTGCGCGTGGTCCCGTTCGGGACCATCGCCGACGAGGGCAAGCTGGAGCACTTCGCCGGCCTGGGCATCACCGAGGTGGTGCTGCGCATCAGGGCAGGTGACGAGCCGTCGGTGCGGGCAGAGCTCGAGTCGCTGGCGCCGCTCGTCCCGTTCGCTGCCACACTGGGGTCACCATGACCGATCTGATCCACGACACGACGCCACGCCTCGGCAGCACCACGCCGCTCCCGAAGATCATCAGCGTGGACGACCACATCGTGGAGCCCCCACACCTGTGGGACACCTGGCTCCCGGCCCGATACCGCGACCGTGGCCCAAAGGTCGAGCGCCGCGGCATCGGGGAGATGGAACACATCGGCGGCGGCAGCTACCGCCAGACGTTCGAGCCCGACGGGCCCGAGGCCGACTGCTGGGTCTACGAGGATCTCGTCTACATCAACAAGCGCCACGTGGCCGCCGTGGGCTTCGACCGCGACGACATGACCATGTCCCCGATCACCTACGACGAGATGCGACCCGGCTGTTACGAGCCCCGCGCCCGCATCGCCGACAACGAGGCCAATTGGGTGGAGGCCAGCCTGTGCTTCCCGACCTTTCCACGCTTCTGCGGCCAGACGTTCCTCGAAGCCAAGGACCGGGAGCTGGCCGAGGCCTGTGTCGTGGCCTACAACGACTTCATGGTCGAGGAGTGGTGCGGCGACAGCGGCGGCCGCCTGCTCCCGTTGTGCCTCATCCCGCTGTGGGACGCCGAGAAGGCAGCGGCCGAGGTCCGTCGCAACGCGGCGAGGGGCGTGCGCGCCGTCTGCTTCAGCGAGATCCCTCCCCACCTCGGGCTACCCAGCATCCACGGCGGGTACTGGGACCCGTTCTTCGGGGCCTGCGAGGAGACCGGCACCGTCGTCTGCATGCACATCGGGTCGTCGTCCAAGATGCCGGCCACCTCGGCCGACGCACCGGTGGCGGTCGCGGCGACCTTGAGCTTCGGCAACGCCATGGCCTCGCTGACCGACTTCCTCTTCTCCGGTGTCCTCGTCCGCTTCCCACGGCTCGTGCTCGCGTACTCGGAGGGGCAGATCGGCTGGCTGCCCTACATCCTCGAGCGGGCCGACGACGTCTGGCGCGAACACCGGGCCTGGGGCGGCGTGAAGGACATCGTCCCCGAACCCCCGTCGACCTACTTCCACCGCCAGGTCTACGGCTGCTTCTTCCGCGACCAGCACGGGATCGACTCCCTGGGCGTGATCGGGTCCGATCGCATCACCTTCGAGACCGACTACCCCCATACCGACTCGACCTGGCCCGACACCCGCACGGTGGCCGAGCGGATGGTGCGGGACCTGTCCGACGACGACGTACACCGGATCATGCGGGGCAACGCCATTGCGATGCTCGGCCTGAGCATCACCTGAGTCGGGCGGACGTCGGCTCGCTCGGCCCACGCGACGGCGTGATCGGGCGGGGGGCCAGCGTCCCGCGGCTGTCTTCGCAGACTATAAACCGATATACTTATAGTTTCCGGAGACATCCCCGCGGACACCCGTCCCGAGCGTGCCCTGTCTTCCCGCCGCCCGCCGCCTCCCCCAGCCGCCCACGCGCCGCCGCCTCAGTACCGCGGCAGCGCGATGAAGGCGATCAGGTACGCGAACAACCCCGCGCCCACCAGGGTGCACAGGTGGAACACCTCGTGGAAACCGAAGACCCGCGGCCACGGGTCGGGCCACTTGCGGGCGTAGGCGAGCGCCCCCGCCGTGTAGGCAAAGCCCGCCACCATCATGAGCCAGAAGCCCGCCCACCCGAGGTCCCGCACCAGTTGGGGTGCGACGACGATCGGGCACCAGCCCACCACCACGTAGGGGATGGCGACCACCAGCTGCGGCGCGTCGAGCCACACCTGGCGCAACGCCACGCCCGCGGCGGCTCCTCCCCAGACCATGGCGAGCACCGTCACCTGGGCCCATCCGGTGAGCGCGAGACCGGCCACCGCCGTGGACGTCCCCGCGATCCCGACGAAGATCGCGCTGTGGTCGGCCCGCCGCATGCGGCGCCACGCGGGCGCCGACCAACGCAGCCGGTGGAAGGCCGCGCTGGTGCCGAACATCACGAGCATGCCCGCCACGTAGACGGAGAGCGCCGCCTTGGCACCGCGATCGGGACCGGCCGCGATGAGGAACGGGCCCCCGATCAGCCAGCCGCAGAACGCAACCACGTGCAGCCATCCCCGCAGCAAGGGACGCCCACCGCCCCGGTTGTCGGCTGCCCTCCCCTGCTCGCCCTGGGCCAGCGCCGTCATCGCGTCCCCTCCCGTTCGAGCCGGTCGGCCAGCTCCACGTCGCCGCGCGAGATGCCGAGCAGGAAGAGGATGGCGTCGAGGTAGGGCACACTCAGTGCCGTGTCGGCCGCGCGGCGCACGACGTCCTTTGCGTTGAACGCGATGCCGAGTCCCGCCGCCGCGAGCATGTCGATGTCGTTCGCCCCGTCGCCCACCGCGATGGTGCGGGCGAGCGGGACGCCGGCCGCCGCCGCGAACCGGGCCAGAGCGGCCGCCTTGCCGGCCCGGTCCACGATCTCGCCCTCCAGCTCGCCCGTGAGGACTCCTCCGTCGAGTTCGAGGACGTTGGCCGCCAGATGGTCGATGCCCAGATCCCGCACCAGCGGCTCCATCACCTGCCGGAACCCGCCGCTCACCACGGCGATCTCATAGCCGAGTCGCTTGAGCGTGCGCACCAGCGTGCGGGCACCCGGCGTCAGGAGCACGCCCTCGCGCACCGCGTCGAGGTCCGCCTCGTTGAGGCCGGCCAGGAGCCGCACCCGCCGGCGCAGTGCCTCCTCGAAATCGAGGTCTCCCGCCATCGCCGCCTTCGTCACGGCGGCCACCTGCGGGCCGCACCCGCAACGCTCGGCTAGCAGGTCGACGACCTCGCCCTGCAACAGCGTGGAGTCGGCATCCATCACGATCAGGTGCTTGGCGCGCCGGTGCAGGCCTGCCACCTGGACCGCCACGTCGACCTGATGCCTGGCGGCCTCCTCGGCCAGGGCACGGCGCAGGCGGTCGAGGTCGGCACCGGCCACCGACAGCTCGTAGGAGTGCACGGGGTACGAGGACAGGCGCACGATCCGCTCGATGTTGCCGCCGCACGCCGCGATGCGGCCCGTCACCGCCTCGAGGGTGGTGGCATCGACCTCGGGGGCCAACACCGTCACCAGGTGGCGGTCGCAGGGTTGGTCCAGCTCCGCTTCGACGAGCGGCTCGACCGTCACCTCGACGCCCTCACCGAGCCGCCGCACCAGCGCGACCCGCACCGGCTCGACACCGGGCGGCGCGATGTCGGCCTCGACGCAGAGCAGCAGGCGCCCATGCACCCGGACCTGCTCCACGTCATCCACCTCGACACCGTGCTCGGCCAGCGCGGCGAACACCCGCTTCGCGATGCCGGGGGCGTCCTGGCCGCTCACCGTCACCAGGAACGGCGACGGTGAGCCCTCTGCCGCCGTCACGACAGGGTCACGACAGCATCACGACCAGCATCACGACAGCCGCGTCCTTCTCGGTGACCCATCCGGCCCCCTCGACCCAGCGCTTGACGATGCGGGCGGGCACGCCGGCAACGACGCAACGGTCCGGGACCTCGCCGCGCACGACCGCACCCGCCGCCACGACGACGTGCTCACCGATCTGCGCACCGGGAAGGATCACTGCGTTGGCGCCCAGCCAACTGCCCGACCCGATGCGGACCGGCGCCTCGGTCGGCCACTGGCGCCCGATGGGCACGACCGGATCCTCGAAGGTGTGGTTCTGGTCGGTGATGTAGACGTAGGGACCCGTCTGAATATCGTCACCGATCACGATCTCCCAGTGGCCCACGATGTGCGATCCCCGGCCGATCAGGCAACGGCTGCCGATGGACACGACCGGATCGGTCGGCATGTCCTGGCCGGGTGCCATCCCCGCCGAAATGGAGGCGTAGGGTCCGACGATGGTCTCGGCTCCGATGTGGACGAGGTGCTCGTTGTAGAGGGCTCCCTGGGGGAAGAGCAGGCACGCACCCGCTCCCATGCGCCCGAAACGCCGCCCTCGGGCATCGCCCGGCCCGATCGCCCCGAGCTCGACGGCGCCCTCCCACGTCGTGTGGACCAGACGAGACAGGGCCCGGCGCAGCGGTCCGGGGAGGGAACGGGCCCAGCTCACGCGGGAATGCTAGGTGCCCGAGCCACGGCCACGCGACGGGCCTGCATGGAGGGTACGAGGGGCAGAGGGGTAGAGGGGTAGACTTTGTCCCGTGCAGCCCCTCCCTCCGGACGGCGGCTCCGACTCCGCGCCCCTGCCAGGAAGCCGTCCCATCGACCGGCGGCAGTTCCTGCAGCTCTCCGCGCTCGGTGCGGCCGGGTTCGCGACGACTTCACGCCTGAGCGCCACCCATTCGACGCCGCGCCTGCCCGCCCGGGCCCGCCGCCACGGGCAGCAGGACCTCCCGGCCGTGGTCGACGCCAAGCTCCCGAGCGGCGTCATCGTGCCGACGGCGCCGTGGTTGATCGCCGAGAACGCCAAGCCGGGCACGTTGAACTGGATCTGCAACCATGTCCAGCCCGACCACGCGCTCGAAGGCTTCGCCGGCCAGGTGAGCGCGGTGCCCGGCGACGACGTCCCGCTGTTCGTCAACACGACCGCCCGCGCCGTCCAGGTGCAGGTGTACCGGATGGGCTACTACCAAGGACTCGGTGGCCGCCTCATCATGCAGACGGACTTCGTCGCGGCAAAGCCCCAGCCCGCTCCGGTCGTCACCCCCGGCACGTCCACGGTGTCCTGCCCGTGGACGCCCACCCTGACGCTCAATGTCACGAAGGACTGGCTGCCGGGCTGTTACCTCTTGAAGCTGGTCGGCAGCGGCGGCGAGGAACAGTTCGTGCCGCTCACCATCCGCGACGACGCCTCCATGGCGTCGTACGTGCTGCAGAACAGCGTGACGACCTGGCAGGCCTACAACCTCTGGGGCAACTACAGCCTCTACTACGGCCTGGCCGCGGGGGGAAGCAGGACTTCGCCAACCGGGCCCGGGTCGTGTCGTTCGACCGGCCCTACCCCCAGACGTGGGCCTCGGGCGCGGCGGACTTCGTCGGCAACGAGCTACCGCTGCTGTTCCACCTCGAGAGTCTCGGCCTGGACATGACCTATTGGACCGACGTCGACCTACACGCGTGGCCCCAGCTCCTGGCCAACCATCGCTGCCTCTTCAGCCTGGGCCACGACGAGTACTGGTCCCAGCCCATGCGCCAAGCCGCCGCGCAGGCCAATGCGAACGGCCTCAACCTGGCCTTCCTCGGGGCCAACGCGATCTACCGACAGATCCGGCTGGAACCGAGCTCGGTCGGTGCCAACCGGTTGGAGGTCTGCTACAAGAGCGCCGCCGAGGACCCCCTGGCCCGGGAACAGCCCGCGCTCACCACGGTCAACTGGGCCGAGTCGCCGGTGAACGAACCGGAGCAGAGCCTCATCGGCTCCATGTACCAGTCGGTGGGAGCGAAGGCGGACATGGTGGTGACCGACGCGTCCTCGTGGTTCTACGACGGCTGCAACCTGACCGACGGGCACACGTTCCCCCAGGTGATCCTCGGTGAGTACGACCGCTACGTGCCCGCCGTCTCGGGGCCGCGCAACGTCGACGTGCTGGCGCACTCGCCGGTCCCCAAGCAGTCCAACTGGTCCGACGTCACCTACTACACGGCGCCGGGCAACGGTGGCGGTGTGCTGGCCAGCGGCTCGGCCAGCTTCGTCTCCCTGCTCTCGACCACGGGCGCGATCCCCTCCCTCGTGATCCCCGGACCCTTCCCGGGCGTCACCGACGTGATCCGCCGCGCCATGGAGAACGTGTACGGCCGCTTCGGGCTGGGACCGGCCAGCTCGTACGGCAGCTCGGGCGGCAATTGGTCAGCGGTCTACTCCGGCGCCGCCGCCGCCCAGGGCACTGCCGCGGGGACCCCTTCGGCCTGAGCGCATCGAGCGCGCCGGGTGGATTGACACCACTTTGCGGCGCCGCCCCTCTACGATCGACGCCCAGCGATGGGGAAATCCGACGACTACCGCACCAGGGCGAGCCGGCCCCTCGCCTGGGGCGTTCTGGCGACCGCCGGACTCGCCGGGCTGGTCATGAGCGCCTGCGCCTCGGATCCGGTGCACCACGACGCCCTCAAGCCCACGACGACCACGACGTCGACGACCACCGCCCCCTCGCCTCCCTGCCCCCTCACCGGGTTGCCGGCCCCCAACGGCAGCGTCCCCCAGCGGCCCGCCATGGCGGTGAAGATCGACAACTATCCCGCCGGACGACCCCAATCGGGGCTCGACAAGGCTGACATCGTGTTCGAAGAGCCCGTCGAGGGGGGCATCACCCGCTACGCCGCCGTGTTCCAATGCCAGGACGTGGCGCTGATCGGTCCCGCTCGCTCCGCCCGCAACATCGACATCGGCATCCTCGGGCAGCTGGGCAACCCCCTCGAAGCCCACGTGGGCGGCATCAATCCGGTCCTCGCCAACCTCAACGCGTCGCCGATCGTCAACGTCGACCTCGGCGCCAGCAACTCGCTGATGATCCACCCGCCCGGGAAGGTGCCGCCCGATGCCGACTACACCTCGACGGCCATCGTCTACGGCACGCACCCCACCATGACCACCCCGCCCCAGCCACTGTTCACCTATTCGACGACTCCGCCCGGAAGCGGAACCCCGGTCTCGACCGTGCACATCCCCTTCTCGGGCACGTCCGACGTCACCTGGAAGTGGAACCCGGGCACCAACACCTTCCAGCGCTTCTACGGACTGATGCCCGACATGTTGGCCGACAACGTGCAGAACGCGGCGACGAACGTGGTGGTGCAGTACGTACAGATCAGCTACGGGCCGTGGGCCGAGAACTCCGGGGGCGGCCTGGAGGTGCAGGCGGACCTGTACCCCAACGCCTCCGGCACCGCCGTCGTCTACCGCAACGGGATGGCCTTCAACGCCACGTGGCATCGATCCACCCTCGGGTCGCCGACGCAGTTCGTCAACGCGTTCGGCGTGCCGATCCCGTTGCAGCCGGGCCAAACCTGGGTCGAGCTGGTGCCGAACACCATCATCGCCACCACGACGCCGTAGCGGACCTCGCGGCGACCTCGCAGGACCCCTAGGTCGGCGGCTTCCGCGCCACCACCGCGAGCAACAAGCAGTCCTCCGCCGCCGCGAACACGCCCGGGTGCGCGCTGGCTTCGGCCTCGTCGAACACGCCCGCCGCCGCGCCCTGGCGCATCAGGTTGAGGCCCTTGCACTCGGTCACTTCGAAGCCGGCCCGCTCGAGCTTGGCCACCAGCTCGCCCGCCCCGTACTCAATCTTGTGATCGTGGTTCATCGGTGCCTCCGATCGCAGCCGCCACAGCGGTCCGTTGGGCGTGTCGAGGCAGAACCATCCGCCTGGGGCGAGCACCCGGAAGGCCTCCCGCGCCACCGTGTCGCCCTCGGCTTCGGTCACGTGCTCAATGGACTGGCCGCTGTAGACGAGGTCGAAGGAACCGTCCTCGTAGCGCCCGAGGTCGACCATGGAGTGGAAGGCGAATTCCACCGGTCCGAGCTCGGAGAGCACCGTGTCGCCCGTCGAGCCCCCCTGGTAGATGGTGTCGCGCTCGTCGACCGGCAAGTCGACCACGACGAGGCGCTCGAAGGGGTACGGGTAGCCCAGGTGCACCAGCGCCCCGTCCGGCAGGCCCTGGTGGGTCCCACCGAGATCGAGGATACGGGCGGCCGGGGGCAGCCCGGCCACGAACTCGCTGCGGCTGACGTGCATGGAGAGGAGCACGTTGGTGATGGGCACGCGGCGGCGGAACTCCTCGGAGTGAGCGAGCGCCTCGGCGACGCCGTGGCGGGAGAGCTCTCCGCTGGCCAGCTTCGTGGCGTACTCGGCTCCTCCCGCCGGATCGGGTTCGCGGTCGAGGATCACGTTGAAAGCGATGCGCACCGCGTGCTTGGGCGGGAGGTAGCGGAAGGGCACGGTGGGCACGAATCGGTCGAGGACGCGGGATGCCCGCTGCTTCCATTCCCTGGCTGGCACGGCACCATTGTGGTCCGGACGAGAAGCCTGCGGGGCGGTCACCCCGGGAGTGAGTGGGGGACCGCCCGGAGGCTCTGGTGCCGTGGGAGGCGAGGGTGGTGCTAGGAGTCGAGCGTGATGGGGAGGTCGTCGGCGTCGACGGCGCCCTCGGCGACCCTCGGCGTCGGGGTCCTTCGGGGCCAGGCGCTCGCGCACCCGGTCGTCGATCTCGGCCATCAGCTGCGGGTTCTCGGAGCAGGAACGTCTTCACGTTCTCCCGGCCCTGGCCGAGCTGCTCGCCCTCGTAGGTGAACCAGGCCCCCGACTTCTTCACGAACCCGAGGTCGACGGCGACGTCGAGCAGCGAGCCCTCGCGGCTGATGCCCTTGCCGTACATGATGTCGAACTCGGCCTGCTTGAACGGGCGCCGAGCACTTGTTCTTGACGACCTTCACCCGCGTGCGGTTGCCGACGACGTCGGCGCCGTCCTTGATCGCCTCGATCCGGCGGATGTCGAGCCGGATCGACGAGTAGAACTTCAGCGCCCGGCCGCCCGGCGTCACCTCGGGCGAGCCGTACATCACGCCGATCTTCTCCCGCAGCTGGTTGATGAAGACGGCGATCGTGCGGGACTTGGACAGCGTGCCGGTGAGCTTGCGCAGCGCCTGGGACATCAGCCGGGCCTGCAGGCCGACGTGGGTGTCGCCCATCTCGCCCTCGATCTCGGCCCGGGGCGTGAGCGCGGCCACCGAGTCGATGACCAGCACGTCGAGCGCGCCCGGAACGGATCAGCATGTCGGCGATCTCGAGCGCCTGCTCGCCGGTGTCGGGCTGGCGAGATCAGCAGGTCGTCGACGTTCACGCCGATCGCCTCGGCGTAGACCGGGTCCATGGCGTGCTCGGCGTCGATGTAGGCGCAGATGCCGCCGTTGCGCTGCGCCTCGGCGACGACGTGCATCGGCGAGCGTCGACTTGCCCGACGACTCCGGGCCGTAGATCTCGACGATCCGGCCCCGGGGCAGGCCGCCGATGCCGAGCGCCAGGTCGAGGGACAGCGCGCCGGTCGGGATGGCCTCGATGCCCATCGTGCACGGTTCTCGCCCATCCGCATGATCGAGCCCTTGCCGAACTGCTTCTCGATCTGGCCGAGCGCCATGTCCAGCGCCTTGTCGCGTTCCGTTTCGGCCATCTGCCTCTCTCCTCTTCCTCTGGTTCTGCGATTGTTCGTTCTGCGATTGTTCGGCGACCCGTGCGGTCTTGTGGCCGGTCCCTTGCGGTGACCCTACGGCGAGGGTGTGACGGTCCCGCCGGCGCTGCGGTTCGCAGCATAACGAACGTGTGTTCGTACGACGCGGATGCTCCCGCCGGCTGGGTGGAACGGCCGGAGAACGGTCCCCACCTCCCCGATCCGTCCCGGAAATGCGTGGCGGCCGTGACCGAGAGGCGTGCCGGTGACGTGCGAAGCTGACGGTTCCCGGGGCGGGAACGGGAGAATCGGGAGGGCAGCTGGTGTTCAGACGAAGGGTGGTGGCCGGCATCCTGCTCGCCGGCCCCGTGCTCGGCGCGACGGCGGCGCAGGCCGGCGCCTGCCGCGGCCACCGGTCCCCCCGTCAACGCGCTCGACGCTCTACCGCCAGGCCGTGGCGACGACGCAATCGTGGTCGGTCCACTACAACTCGACCTCGATGCAGTCGAAGCAGACCCTCGTCGTGGCCGGGGACGCCGGGCCGGCGTCGGGGAGCCAGACCGTGAGCATGGGCACGGGCACCATCACGATCCTCGTGATCGGCGGGACCACCTACATCAAGGGCAACGCCGGTGGGCTCCAGAGCCTGGCGGGTCTCAGCGCGTCCCAGGCAGCCGACGCTGCGGGCCAGTGGATCGAGTTCTCCACGAGCAACGGTGCATTCGCCCAGGTGGTCGCAGGTGTCCGCTCACACGACGTCGCCACCCAGCTGCTACTCAAGGGGCCGCTCTCTCGGGCGCCGGCGGGCGCTCGACGGGTATGCCGTCGATGCCATCGATGGGACGCAGACCTTCGAGCGCAAGGAGGTCCACGTCGTCCTGTACGTGCGCGCCCAGGGGACCCACCTCCCGGTGGAGGAGGACTGGTCGACGCGAAGGGCAGCCCACCGCCGCCGAACACGTGACCTACTCGAAGTGGGGCGAGCTCGTGCGCCCACTGGCCCCCCAGGCCACCGTGTCCATCGGGCCGGTCAGCACCGCCTAGGTTCGGCAGCAAGGTGGGGTAGATGGTTGGTAAAAACCGACCAACCTCACTGCTGCGAACCGGGCGCCGTTGCCAGCGCCCCGTCCAAGTCTCACACGCTGCCCTTCCTGGTGAACCAGGGAGGCAGCGTTGCTTGGTTCCGCCCTCAGACGGCCGCTGCCGTCCGAGCATGAGCTCGTCGGGTCTTACGTGGCCTCGGGCCGGCGTTTTGTGTCTCCGGTCGTAGCCCGGCGACAGGCATTTGGGCCGCGCGAGGAGCCGTGTGGCCTCTCGGTCGATGTTGCGGGCTGCGTTCACGTCACGGTCCATGACGAGCCCGCAGCCTTGGCAATCGAAGACCCTGGTCGCGCGGTCCAGCTTGGCTTTCACCGAGCCGCACGACGAGCAGGTCTTCGACGAAGGGTAGAAACGATCGATGGCGATCAAGGTGGCACCGCGATCGGCACATTTGTAGGTGAGCTGGCGCCGGAGCTCCCCGAGCGCCGCATCGGCGACGGAACGCCCCAGGCGACCCTTGCGCGCACCCATGCCAGCCACGTTGAGGTCCTCGATCGCGATGGTGCCGAAGCGGCGCACCAGTGCGTTGGAGGCGCGGTGTAGCTCGAAGGCCCTCGTCTTGGCAATCTGTCCGTGCAAGCGGGCCCGGCGCTGGAGTAGCCGCCTCCGGTTCTTCGACCCCACCTCGGCAGGGCGAGACGGCCCGGTCGAGCTTCTTGAGGCGGCGGAGGTGCGCGGCAAGGACGGCGGGGTTGGCGACGTGGCCATCTTCATCACTCAGTCCTGGTACTGGAGTCGACAGTGTGGCCAGGTGGACGAGCCCAGCATCGATGCCGACGACTCGACCGGCCGCGCTCTGGCGACGAGGCGGCACCGGTGGGCGGACCAAATGCCGCACGCTGAAGGCCACCTGCCAACGACCGCCGCGATGCGAGATCGTGACCTTCTGGATGGTGGCCCGACCGGACTCGACGAGGCGGTAGAGCCTCCGAGTCGATTCGGTGGTGTGGATCCACTCGAGCTGGCTGCATCGACGCCGGACGTCGGGGTTCGGGGACGACTGGGGAAGCATGAGGCGGACACCGTGGCGGTCGGGAGCCAGCCAAGAGAGCTGGTGGTTGATCTCGACGAAGCTGACCGAAGGAGTCGAGCGCCGACGCGTCTTCGGGCGCGGGAAGCCGACGAGCCGACCCATACGCTCGCCCTTCTTCGACGCCGAGAAGTTGGCAAGCGCTGCCGCAGCGGCGGCCGTCCCTGAGCGGAAGGCGTGCATGGACACCTCACACCACCATGGCGCCACCTCGCCCTTGGCCTCGTTCCAGGCCTTGGCGAGGCTGTAGGCCGACCAGGAGATGGCCGGGGTCAGGTCCTCTTCGGGCAGACCCGCCTCACGCTGGGCCCGTCGCTGAGCCAGGTTCGAAGACGCTCGTCTGATAGCCCAGTTGTAGGCGACGCGGCGCCGGAGCCGGCGTAACTGGAGAGCAGGCGCTCCTGGGCCGGCGTGGGGTCGAGGGTGAAGACCACTCCTCGGGTGTAGAAGCCCTGCTCGTCGCCTGTTTCCACGCCTACAGTGTCGCCGCAGGGTGTGACGTTTTACCCACCATTACCCCACCTTGCTGCCGAACCCGGCACCGCCTGATGTCGGCGGCGGAACTGCGTGGCGGCTCGGAGCCGACCCGATCCCGCGTGCCCGCCTCGGCGTGAGAGGATGTCACCTGTCCCCTACCGGCTGGAGCAGGCGCTCGGGCGCCGCCAGGCCGGGTCCTCCAGGAGAGTGAAGGTCATGCGCCCCCTGCGCCAGTTCCCAATCAGCACCGCCGCGACCGCCGGCGCCGTCTCGGCCGTCGTCGCACTGGCCGCCCTCACCGCCGGCACGTCCGCGGCGGCCGGCGCCGCCGCGACACCCGCCCAGAGCGCCCAGTCCGAGTACCAGGCCATGTTGAAGGCGGTGGGCACCCAGGGCGTGCACTTCAGCTCCTCGGCGCGACAGAGTGGCGTGACCATCAGCGTGCACGGCGACACCGGTGCCACCACGGGCGCGCAGACGCTCATGGTGAAGAACGGGTCGCTCAGCGAGCACGTGACGGCGTTGCTGGTCGGGTCCACCGGGTACATCAACGCCAACGCCACCGCCCTCCACCACGTCATCGGCCTCACCAGCACCCAGTCGTCGAAGTACGCCGGCGCCTGGCTCTCCTTCCCCACCTCGAACAACGGCCTTGCCCAGCTGGTCGCGGGCCTCCTCAATTCGCAGGTGCCGCGGGAGCTGGAGATGACCGGGCCATTCACCTACGGCACCGCCACCTCGGTGAACGGTAAGTCCGTGCTGGCGATCCGCGGCTCCCAGGGCACGCAGACCGGCACGGTGCCGGTCGTCCTCCTCGTCCCGGCCTCCGGAACGCCCCTGCCCATCGAAGAGGACACCAACCCCGGCACCGGCGGCGGCTCATCGGCCATTCACGGCACGGTGTCCTTCTCCTCGTGGGGCGAGAAGACGACCGAACGGGCGCCGGCCCACTCCGTGTCGCTGCTGAAACTGGTCTCGGGCGCGACCTCGGGCGCCACCTCGACCACAGGGGGCTAGACCCAGTGGCGCCCCGGCTCCAGGCCGTCCAGGGCGACATCACGGCCGAGCATGTCGACGCGGTGGTGAACGCGGCCAATCGCGATCTGCGTGGTGGCGGGGGCGTCGACGGCGCCATCCACCGCGCAGCCGGCGCCGATCGGCTCCAGGCCGCCTGCCGGGCCATCGGCGGGTGCCCGCCCGGTGCGGCCGTCGTCACCGACGGCTTCGACCTTCCCTCCCGCTTCATCATCCACACCGTCGGCCCGGTCTGGCGGGGCGGCACGGAGGACGAGCCCGAGACGCTCGCATCGTGCTACCGCGGCGCCCTGTCGGTCGCCGACGAGGTGGGCGCCCGCTCGGTTGCCTTCCCCGCCATCTCGACCGGGGTGTTCGGCTACCCCCCGGACCTCGCCGCCGAGGTCGCCGTGTCCACCGTCCGCGCCACCGACACCGACGTCACCCTGGTCCGCTTCGTCGCCTTCGACGCGGCCACGCTCGAGCACTACCTGGGTCTGCTCTGAGGGGAGCGATGCAAACGGTCGCCGGTACATGACATATCCGATCCTCGTCTCACCCCGCCGCTTAACCTGACGACGTGGCAGGCCGACGCCGACCCTCCAACCGTTACGAACTGTTCACCTGCGCCTGGAAGGGTCACGACCTGGTCGGTGTGGGCGCCGCCGAAATCACCCCCCAAGACGACATCGTGGTGCGCGAGTGCGACGGGGTGCGGTTCCACCGTTGCCTCCGCTGTGACGCGTGGGTGATGCACCCGATCCCGGAGCACCCGACCAGGGACCGCGTGGAACGCCGGGAGGAGATTGAGGTACCGGCGCGAGGCGCGGTCCTGCGGGACCGCTACGTGCTACGGCTGATCGCCGTCGATCGGGCCATCCACGTGGTGGTGTTGACGACCCTCGCCCTCGTGCTCTTCACCTTTGCCAGTCACGATCAGTCGTTGCACCGCGACTACACCAACATCATGAACGACCTGGCGGGAGGTGACCCCGGTTCGACCCAGGCCCGGGGCATCCTCGGCTACTTCGGACGGGCCTTCAAGTACTCGCCGGCGCACCTCATCACCTTGGCGTTGGTACTCGTCGCCTACGCCGCCCTCGAGGCGACCGAGATGGTGGGCCTGTGGTTCAACAAGCGGTGGGCCGAATACCTCACCTTCGTTGCGACGACGGTGCTCATCCCCTACGAGGTCTACGAACTGACGCTCCGGGTCAGCGTCTTCAAGCTCGTCGTCCTGGCGATCAACCTGGCGGTCGCCATCTACCTCCTCCTGGCCAAGCGCCTCTTCGGCCTGCGCGGTGGGCACCGCGTCGAAATGGCCCGCCGAGAGGCCTTGAGCGGCTGGAAGGCCATTGAGAGGGCCACGCCACGACGCGTGGGGTCATCGGAGCAGGGCGAGCCCGCACCCGCATCGCTCTAGAGCTCCTGGCGATAGGACTCCAGCCGGCGGACGAGCACGTCGGGGTGCCCAAGGGCGGGAAGGTGGCCACCGGGCATCTCGTCGGGTTCGATCCCCAATCGATCGCGGACCACGCGACGTTGGAACGTCGCGGGGAAGAAGCGGTCGTCCTGGCAGAGCAGGAATCGCGTCGGCACGTCGGGCCACGCGTCGAGGGGCCACGGGTCTTCGAACGGCGTCCCGGATTGCTGGCGGAGATGTGACGGGAGTTCCGCCACCAGGTCGGCCGGCAAGTCGTGCGCAAAGATCTCCTGCGGGTCGAAGGGATCGGGGAACCTATGACCGGTGTTGGCCCACCACTTCCCTGGGGATTCACCCGGCCTGGGCACCATCGCGGCGACCAGGACGATGAGCCGGACGGGCAGCCGACCGCAGACGAGCGGAGCGGTGAAGCCACCGAGCGACTGGCCCACCACGACGACGTCGTCGCGATCGCCCGCAGCCGCCACGACCTCGTCCGCGTAGTCGGAGAGCCCGGCGGAGTCGTCGTCGCAGGGCAAGTCGACGGCCACGACATCGTGTCCGAGCGCCTCGAGTTCCGGCTTCACCCGGTGCCAGTACCACGAGTCGGACCCGGCTCCGTGGATGAGAACGTAGGTGCTCATCAGACTCGGACGATACCGCGGTCGCCTGCGGGGCCGACCGGTCAGGAGCGGTGCTTGCCCCCCTTGATCATCTCGAGCGCCTGTACGACGCGGCGCCGCGTGGTCTCCTCGCGTTTCGCCTCGGCGATCCAGCGGGCGTACTCCTTGCGGTGCGTGAAGGACATGCGCTCGAAGGCGGCCTTGGCCCGCGGATCGGTCGCCAGCGCAGCCGCTAGCGCATCGGGCACCTCGACCGTCCGCGGTGCGAGATCCAGCTCCAGGACGACGTCGACCTGCTGCCCGGACTCCACGCCCGCGTCGTGGCGAACCGCCCGATTCAACCCCACCACGAACTCGCCGCCCATGCGGGCCACGCTCGTTCGCCACGTGTACCCGTCCACGGTGGCGACGACGGGGAATCGTTTGGCACCTTCACCGACGTCGGCGACCTGCGCATCATCGAGAACGATGGCGGCCGCGGGGCCGTGTGCCCGCAGCTGCGTCGTGAACCGGATCACTCCCATCCGGACATTGTGGCGCTCGCCGCGGGGCTAGGAGATCGTCTTGGCCCAGCGGCGCTCGACGAGCCTGTTCTTGGCCACGAAGATCTCCTCGGTACGCGTCCAGCCGGATCGCTCGGCGAGCCGGACCGCGGCACTCGTGTCCGGTATGTGACAGACCAGGTGGGTCGCCCCCGAATCTCGTGCCCAGCTCTCCTGGGCGACGAAAAGGGCCGAGCCGACGCCCCGTCGCCGGTGGTTCTCCTCGACGAACAGCATGGCCAGGCGCCCTTCGCCATGATCGAGTCGGACGTGGCCCATCCCGACACAGGCCCGCGCCCCGTCGGCGACGTAGAGCGCCTGCTCGCCACCGAGCGCACAGGCTGTCGTGTACTCCGTCCAGTAGGCGTCCGGTGTCGCGAACACGTCGTTCAGCTCGACGTCGACGGCCAGAGGGATGCCCAACGCCATCATGACGTGCAGACGACGGATGTCGCGCCAGTCCTCCGCGCGGCAACGCCGGATCGCCCACGTCACCACGGACTCCTCGGGGTCCTGCATAGAGAGGACTCCCACTGTACGGAGAATCCGGTACTCCTACCGGCTCCCCTCGCCCGACGCCGAGACGGGCCGGTCCGGTATCAGGCCGACGAGCCCGAAGTGCCCGAAGCGAGGTCGTAGACGGTCACGCCACCGACGGTCTCAGCCGTGTAGTGCGACTCCACCCACGAGGTGATCTGCGAGGCGTCATCGCTCGAGCCGCCTGCGCCACCGGGGCCTCCACCGCGCCCGCCGGCGATGAAGTAGTGGATCTTGCCCTCGGCGACGTACTTCTCGAACTGGGCCAGCGTCGGCGCCGGGTCGGTCCCGTTGAACCCGCCGATGGCCATCACCGGCTCGCCGCTCGACAGCTGGTAGCCGGCGGCCGAGTTGGCGCTCACCGTCGCGGCGGCCCAGTCGTAGCGCCCCGCGTTCGACTGCAGCAGCTTGTCCAACGCAGCGTTGGATTGGCTGGCACCCAAGATCCCGCCGAGGCCGCCCCCACCGCGGAAGGCACGCCCGGCGCCACCGCCGGCGCCGAACGAGGGGGCCGCCGCACCGGGGAACCCGCCGGTGCCGGTACCCGTTCCGGCGCCGGGGAAGCCGCCGCCGGGGAAGCCGCCGCCGAACGAGGGTCGGGCCCCACCGGGGAACGCGCCGCCGGCGAAGGCGCGGTGCAGGCGCCCGGCACCGGGGAAACCTCCGCCGGGGAATCCTCCGCCGGGGCCGCCGAAGCCGCTCGCAGCGCTCGGCGTCACGGAGGGAATCGCACCGCTGTGCGGCGTCTCCGCCGTGGCGACCGTCGAGAACAGGGGCGCGGCCAGCGCGGCACCGAAGCCGAGCAGCGCGACGAGGCCGATGGCCAGCTTGGGGACAGAGCGCAGGAGAGGCAGAGCCAGGATGGCAACGACCCCGAGGGCTCCGGCCACCGCCACGAAGGGCCGCAACGCGGGGAACCAGTCCGGCGTGCGCCCGAGAAGGACGTAACTCCACACCACCGTCGCGCCCAGGCCCGCGGCCAGGCCGACCCGGCCCGCCAAGGTGCCGCGGCGCTGCCAGAGGCCCATGGTGGCGATCCCGATGAGGCCGCCGAGCGGCGCCGCCAGGGCCACCAAGTAGTACGGGTGGATGATGCCCTGGGCCAGGCTGATGACGAGGCCGGTGGAGACGAGCGAGCCGCCCCACAGCAGCAGTGCGGCGCGCTCGCGGTCGGTGCGGCGGGCCCGGAGGGTGAGGGCGAGCAGCACGGCGCCCATCACGAGCGCGCCGGGCAACAGCCACGACATCATGTTGCCGAATTCGGAGTTGAAGAGCCGGGTGAGCCCGGTCGGGCCCCACATGCTGCCGGCGACCCTGCCGCCGCCCACACTGCCGGCCTCGTTCCCGGTGATCCGGCCGAAGCCGTTGTAGCCGAAGATGAGGTTCAAGATGTTGTTGTCCTGCGACCCGCCGACGTACGGGCGGTCGGCCGCCGGTGTGAGGACGACCGCGGCGACCCACCAGCCGGCAGCGACGAGGACGGACACGCCCATCAGGAAGACCTGCCAGACCCGCCGCCGCAATCCCGTCGGCGCCGCGAGCAGGTAGACGACGGCCATGACCGGGAGGATCAGGAAGGCCTGCATCATCTTGGTGATGAAGCCGAAGCCCACCAGCGCCCCGGCCAGGACGAGCCACTTGGTCTGCGCCCGCTCCAGGCCGCGCATGGTGGCGTAGAGGGCGCCCGCAAGCAGCAGGGCCAGCATGGCGTCGGGGTTGTTGTAACGGAACATCAGCGCGGCCACCGGCGTGAGGGCCACGACGGCACCGCCGAGGATCGCGGCCTGCGCGCTGAACCAGCGCCGGACGGACAGGTAGACCAGGCCGACGGTCGCGACACCCTCGAGGGCCTGCGGCGCCAGCACGCTCCACGAGTTGAGCCCGAAGATGCGGGCCGAGATCTCCATCGGCCACAAGAACGCCGGCGGCTTGTCGACGGTGATGAAGTTGGACGAGTCCGAGGAGCCGAAGAAGAACGCTTTCCAGCTCTTGGTCCCCGCCTGCACCGCCGCCGAGTAGAAGGAGTTGGCCCACCCGCTCGCCCCGAGGTCCCAGAGGTAGAGGACGGCCGTGGCGACGAGCAGCGTGAGGAGGGCCGGCCGCACCCAGGGTGCGTCGCTCTCCTTGCCCCGCACGAAGCGGGCCAGGTGACCCCGCCGTGGGCCAGGCGGCCACTCGCCGGCGCGCGCCGTGGTGGCACTCGCGTCCGTGCCGACGTCGAGGTCGACCACCGTCCGGTCGAGCACCCCGACGGGGGCATCGGGGGCGGGCGTGAGGTCCGTCATCGTGACATCTCCATGGGTTCGGCGCCCGTGCGAGCGCAGGGACGGAAGATCCAGGCCCGCAGCACGGCGAACCGGAAGACGGCGGCGGCCAGGTTGGCCACGGTGATCGCCACCAGCTCGAGGAGCAGGGCGCCGGGAGCCACCAGCTGCGCAACGAGAAGGCCCAGCGTCGTGAACGCGAGGCTCACGATGTAAAGGCCGGCGGCGACGGCGTAGAGCCGGCCGCGCCGAGCCTGGCCGTCGGTGGTGCGGGACAGCTCGCGGTGCACCGCCGTGTTGAACAGGGTGGCGATCGCCATGGCGACCGCGTTGGCGCTGATCGGTCCGATGATCGGGCGCCAGGCCACGAAGAGGAAGAGGTAGCCGAGGGTCGAGATCACACCAACGCCCGCGAAGCGCAGCAGCTGGTCGGCTGCGACCTCGTTGGAGCGCACGCGGCGGAGGCCCTTGGGGCGCCGCACGAGCATCCGCCACACGCCGCGCAGGTCGTCGGCGGCTGTCGACACGATCTTCACCCGCGAGTCGGGATCGTCGACCCAGTCCACCGGGACCTCGCCGATGCGCAGGCCCAGCCGCTCCGCAGTGACCAGCAGCTCGGTGTCGAAGAACCACTCGTTGTCCTCGACGAGGGGAAGCAACTTCTCCGCTGCGTCCCGGCGCAGAGCCTTGAAACCGCACTGGGCGTCGCTGAAACGGCCCTGCAGCGTGAACTTGAGCAGCAGGTTGTAGGCCCGGGAGATGAGCTCTCGCTTGGGGCCGCGCACGACATGCGCTCCGCGGGCGAGCCGCGACCCGATGGCGACGTCGCGGTGACCAGAGAGCAGCGGCGCCACGAGAGGGAGCAGCGCCGGCAGCGAGGTGGAGAGGTCGACGTCCATGTAGGCGACGACGGGAGCGGCACTGGTCGACCAGGCCTCTCGCAGCGCGTAGCCGCGTCCCTTGCGGGGCAGGCGCATCGCAGCCACGCCTCGCAACCGTGCCGCCAACTCGCCGGCCACGCGGGAGGTGTCGTCCGTGCTGGCGTTGTCCACCACCGTGACGAGCGCCCGGAAGGGAAACGACTCGTCGAGGAAGGTGCGGAGCGCGGTGATCCTCTCCGCCAGCTGGGCCGCCTCGTTGTAGACGGGCACGACGATCTCGACGTCCATCGAGACCTGGCGGGGGTCGACGTCGGCCTCGTACGGAGCCAGCGCTGTCATGTCCCGCATGGTGCCCGGCCCGCCTCCAGGCTCCGTGAAGGTCGGCTGTGGGTCCGGTGTGAAGTCGCGGACCCGCGGGACTCAGGCGGCTGATTCGGGTGTCTCGCCCGCCGTGACCTCGTCGCTCCGGTTGCACGGTGCTCATCGGGATGCGCACGGAGACGACCATCCCGCTGCCCGGCGCGGACGTGGCGGACACCGTCCCGCCATGCGCCGCCACGATGGCCGCCACGATGGAAAGTCCGAGTCCGCTTCCCCCGCTGGTGCGCGATCGTGCCGGGTCGGCCCGGTAGAAACGCTCAAAGACGCGATGGGCCTCCTCGTCGGGCATGCCGGGGCCGGCGTCGCGCACTTCGATCTCGGCGTGGTCGCCGATCTGGTCAACCCGCACTGTGGCCGTGGTCCCGGGCGGGGTATGCGCCCGCACGTTGGCCAACAGGTTGTCGAGCACCTGGCGGAGGCGATCCTTGTCGCCGGACACCTCAACTGGGTGGGCAGCCCAGAACCGCACCGGCCAGTCGGGTCCGACGGCGGACGCGGTCCGAACAGCATCCGAAGCCAATGACACCAGCTCGACGGGCGCCATCTCCATGGGCACGCCCTCGTCCAGGCGGGCCAGGGTGAGCAGGTCGTTGACCAGGCGGTCCATGCGTGCCGTCTCGGTGCGGATGCCCGACGATGCCGGGGCAGGTCGTCGGAGTGCTCGGCTCCGCCCCGCTCGAACAGCTCGGCGTAGGCCGAGACGGCGGC
This sequence comes from uncultured Acidimicrobiaceae bacterium, assembly GCA_963728845.1. Lineage (GTDB taxonomy): Bacteria > Actinomycetota > Acidimicrobiia > Acidimicrobiales > RAAP-2 > Bog-473. Next base: position 8,782 of record CAVSLS010000048.1, on the reverse strand, counting down.
GATCGGTGTGCGGAGCTCATGCGAGGCGTCGGCGACGAACTGACGCAGATGGTGCTCGTTGTCCTTGAGGCGGGCCTCCGACCGGAGACGGGCGTCGAACGCGGCCTGGATCCGCTCGAGCATGACGTTGAGCGCACGGGCGAGCCGGCCCACCTCGGTCGCCCGGTCGGCGCCCGGTACCCGCTGCTCGAGGTTCCCCGCCGCGATGGAGTCGGCCGTGCGCCTCGACGTCCTCCAGCGGCCTCAGGCCGAGCCGGACGAGCCACCAACCGGCGCCGAGCGCGAAGACGATGGCGCCGGCCGTGACCGCGAGCTCGATGAGGAACAGGGTGTGCAACGTGCTGGTCTGGTCGACCAGGGTCTGCGCCTGCACGAGCACGTCGCCGTTGAAGTTGCCGCCGACGATCTTGGTCGCCCGCACCCGGAACGCCGGACCCCCCGAGGCGATGGAGCCCGTGGTGAACTAGGCCACCTGGGACCCGTCAGGCTGCGCGGTGAAGCCGCTGATGGGCGAGGGCAGCTGGGGGCGGTAGGGGTGGTTCCCAACGTAGGCGGGGCACTCGAAGGCCTGGACGACCCTGCCGCTCTGGCTCGACGACGCCGATGTAGCTGATGCCGAAGACGTTGGGGAAGTTGTCGCCTCCCCCGGGGCCTGGCCCGCCACCCGAGTTCCCGACGGGGCCGGCGCCACCGAAGTCGCTCTGTGGCGACGGGCAACCAACGGCGGTTCCGGTGACCGAGTCGACGTTGAAATGAGCCGGGTGGGCCAGCTCCTGGTCCACCTGGTTGTAGAGAGAGGACCGCAGCGCAGAGTAGGTGGCGAAGTCCGCCACCACGAGAGCCACGATGGCGATCAGCCCGACCGCGACAAGCAGGCGCAGCCGGAGGGACACTCAGGCCGCTCCGCTGGCCGACTCCGGCTCCCGCAGCGTGTAGCCGACGAGCCGGATGGTGTGGATCAGCGGAGGCCCGAACTTCTCGAGCTTCTTGCGCAGATAGCTGACGTAGGTCTCGACGACGTTGCCGTCGCCCCCGAAGTCGTAGTGCCAGACGTGGTCGAGGATCTGCGCCTTGGAGAGCACGTGGCGCGGGTTGAGCATGAAGTAGCGCAGGAGGTTGAACTCGGTCGCGGTGAGGTTGATCGGATTGCCGCCACGGCGCACTTCGTGCGCGCTCTCGTCGAGCTCGAGGTCGGAGAAACGGAGGATGCCGTCGTCCTCTGGCTCGTAGCCGGTGCGCCGCAGGATCGCGTGCACCCGGGCGATGACCTCGGCCAGCGCGAAGGGCTTGGTGACGTAGTCGTCGCCCCCGACCGTCAGACCGGCCAGCTTGTCCTGCAGCGTGTCGCGGGCGGTGAGGAAGAGGACGGGGACGCGCAGCCCGTCGGCGCGGAGGCGCCGGGTCACCTCGAGGCCGTCGAGGTCGGGCAGCATGACGTCGAGGATCAGGAGGTCGGGCGGGTCCTCCTGGGCCTGCGCCAGAGCCTTGCGCCCCGTCATCGCCTCGTCGACGGTGAACCCCTCGTAGCGCAACGACGTCGCCACGGCATCGACGATCGACGGCTCGTCGTCGACGACCAAGACCCGCGGTCCGTTTTCGGTCTTCACTGGTGATACCTCCCTCCCGGACAGGGTCGCACCCCCGATTCCTCGTCCAGTGTGACCCCCCTGTGGGCCTCCTGTGAACTCGCGGCGCTCAGGCGGTGGAGGCGTCGAGGGCACGTCGCAGCAGGTCAAGCGCCGAAATGGCCCCGTACTGCCGGACGCGCTCCCGGTCGCCCGGCACCCGGAGCTCGCGGGTCTGGGCCGGCTGGCCCGGCAGGGAGAGGCCGACGAAGACGGTCCCCGGCTGCCACACCCTCCTGCTCCTCAGGGCCGGCCACGCCGGTGATGCCCAGGCCGACGTCGGCCCCCGTCACCCGGGCGGCTCCCTCCGCCATGGCCGCCGCCGCCGCCTCGGTGACGACGGGCCCCGCCGGCACCCCCAGGACGTCGAACTTGACCCGCGAGTCATAGGCCACGACGCCGCCGCGGAACCAGGCCGAGGCTCCCGGCACGTTGACGAGGCGGGAGGCGATGAGGCCGCCCGTCAGCGACTCGGCCACGCCGAAGCTGAGGCCACGAGCGATGAGGCGTTGCGCGACGGCAACCTCCATGGACTCGTCGTCGACGCCGAACACGATGTCGCCCAGGCGATCGTCGATGGCGCGGCGTACCTCTGTCTCCTCCTTGTCGAGGAGCGAGGAGACGTCCTCGAGCGTGCGGGCCTTGGCCGTGATGCGCACCTTGATCCCCTCGATGCCCGAGGCGAGAAAAGCGAGCGTGACGTCGCCGGGGCGTCGAGCGCGTCGATGCGGTCCTGGAGCGCCTCGGCCAGTCCCGATTCGCTGGCCCCCCAGGTACGCAGCACGCGGCTGGCGATGGCACCCTCCTCGCCGGCCTCGGCCATGCGGGCGCGCAGGTCGGGCAGGATGGCGCGCTCGAACATCTCGGTCATCTCGTAGGGGACGCCGGGGACCGCATAGATCACCTTGTTCCCGATCGGGCAGATGAGGCCCGGCGCGGTGCCGACCACCTGCGGGATGACGGCGGCACCCTGTGGGACGTCGGCCTGGCGGGCGTTGTTCGCCGTCATGGCGCGCCCGCGGGCCTCGAAGAAGCCGGCGATCAGGTCGACGATGGCCTGGTTGCGCACGAGCTCGACGCCCATGACCTCGGCGATGGCATCCCGGGTGATGTCGTCCTGGGTGGGCCCGAGCCCGCCGCACGTGATGACGCCGTCGCTACGGGCCAGCGCCGTGCGCAGCGCGAGCACGATGCGGTCGTGGTTGTCGCCGACTGCTTGGTGAAAGTGGGAGGCCACACCGTTCGTCGGCCAGGTGCTCGCCCAACCAGGCGGAGTTGGTGTCGGCGATCTGGCCCAGCAGCAGCTCGGTGCCGACCGCCACGATCTCGACCCTCACGGGAGCGACCTTACGAGGCAGCGGGCCGGTGCAGCGCCCGTCGGCCGTCGATCAGGTACTCGGCTCCGGTGTAGAGCGTGAGCGCACAGGCGAACCAGATCATCGCAACTTGAAGGCCGTGCTGGTGGGCGAGGGGCGGGATGATGACGGTGCCGATTGCGAAGTCCTGCACGAGGGTCTTGAGCTTCGCCGACTTGCGGGCCGGGATGGACACGCCGCGGCGTCCGACCCAGGAGCGGTAGAGCTGCATGCCGACCTCGCGGCCGGTGATGAGGACGACGGGGAGCCAGGGCAGGTGGCCTTGCACGGCCAGGGTGATCATGGCACCGAGGACGCACGCCTTGTCGGCCAGCGGATCGAGGAAGGCTCCCGAGCGGGTGGTGCCGTGGCGGCGGGCCATGTAGCCATCGAGCCCGTCGCTGCCGGCCAGGACGATGCCGACCGCGACGTTGATCCACGACGCACCCCACACGACGAGCATGACGATGTAAACGGGCGCGGCCAGCAATCGGGCCACCGTCACTGCGTTTGCCGGGGTCACCAGCGCGCTGGGGCCGAAGGCGAACCCCGGGTGCGAGGGGTGCTCGTGCGTGGCGTCGCTCACGAGGATGGCGCTCCCGCGTGGCGGGCACCGCGCTGCGGTCGCCGGCCGGGACACCGCGGAGGTCAGGGCCCTCGGCGCCGGTGATGCGCACCTCCACCAGGCTGCCCACCGGGATCGCGGAGGGCACATGCACGATGCCGTCGATCTCGGGCGCCTCGTGCGGCGTGCGGCCGCGGCCGGGGGCGTCGACGAGGACGGGGCGAACGGCCCCGATGAGGCGGTCCCGCTTGGCCGCGGTGATGGCGTCCTGGAGCTCGGCGCACTCGCGCAGGCGCTCCAGCGCGAGCTCGGGCGGCGACCTGGTCGGCGAGGCCGGCGGCGTGCGTCCCGTCCTCGTTGGAGAAGGGGAAGAAGCCGGCCCAATCGAGCTGCGCGTCCGCCAGGAATTGGAGGAGCAGGTCGTGGTCCCGCTCGGTCTCGCCGGGGTAGCCGAGGATGAAGGAGGACCGGAAGGTGGCATCGGGATCGGCGGCCCTGATGTCGGCGATGCGGCGCAAGAAGCGCTCGCCGTCGCCCCAGCGGCGCATGCGGGCGAGCAGCGGGCGGGCCACGTGCTGGAGCGAGAGGTCGAAGTAGGGAACACCGGTGTGCAGGACCGTCTCGATCAGCTCGTCGGTGAGGCCGGACGGGTAGAGGTAGAGGAGCCGGGTGCGCTCGACCCGCATCGAGACGGCGCGGGTGAGGGCGGCAATGGGCGAGTGACCGTTGGCGATGCGGGTACCCCGGGCGACGCCCGTGCGGTCGCGGCCGTACGAGGCGAGGTCCTGTGCGACGAGGACGATCTCGCGGAGCGGCGGCGCACCGTGGCGGCGCGTGGCGAGCGCATCGACCTCGGCCAGGATCTCCTCGGGGGAGCGTGATCGCTGCTTGCCCCGGAACGAGGGGATGGCGCAGAAGCCGCAGATGCGGTCGCACCCCTCGGCGACCTTCACGTAGGCCCAGGGAGCGCGGGCGGCGGGGCGGGGCAGGCGCAGAAGGTCGAAATCGTGGACGGCAGCGCCCGCCGGCGTCCCGGCATCGGGCCGGCTCGGCCCGATGGATACGGAGACCGGAGCGGCGGCGGTTCCCGGTGAGATCGTCGCGGTCAGGTCACGACCGAACCCGGCCACGAGGTCGACCTCGGGTAGGGCTTCGCGGAGCTCGTTCCCGTAGCGCTCGGCCATGCAGCCGGTCACGACGAGCCGTGACCCCGCGGCACGGCGGTCAGCCAGATGGAGGATCGCCTCGATCGACTCCTGGCGGGCCGCCTCGATGAACGCACAGGTGTTCACAACGACGAGCTCGGCCTCTCCGGGGTCCGAGGCACGGCGGTAACCCCGCTCGTCGAGGTAGCCCTCGAGCTTGTCGGAGTCCACCTGGTTCTTGGGGCACCCCAGGGTCTGCAACCAGTAGAGGCCCACGTCGTCGCACACACTCCTCACACCAGGCCGGTCCCGCCGGAGTGACGGTGCACGGCGAGCCCGCCGCGGCGGGCCGACTTCCGGTCGCCGGGCGCCGGGCGCCAGCTCCCGAGCGGAGAGGGAGGGATTTGAACCCTCGGACCCGGTTACCCAGGTCAACTCATTAGCAGTGAGTCCGATTCGGCCGCTCTCGCACCTCTCCATGCAGTTCAGAGGCTGTTTATGCCTCCGAACCTACCGTTGTGTCTCAATAGTGTCTCAATCGCGGTAGCATTGTGGTTGCTCACGGTTCCAGCGGGAGGCAACCAAGATGGCAAGGCAACAAGGACAGAAGGTCGGGACATACGGCACCGGAAGCCTAACGGAGACTGCACCAGGCTCTGGAGTCTGGCGCTACCGCTACCGGGTCGACGGGCGGCAGCTGCGTGCCACGTTCGGCAGCAAGGCGGACCCGCTGACGCGCAAGCAGGCGGAGCGGGCAGTGCGGAACCTGGAGCCGGTCGAGCCGACGCCGTCGAGGTCGAGCGATGGGCCGACGTTCGGCGCAGTGCTGACGGAGTGGCTCGACTACGGCCGGACGCAGCAGGGCAAGCGTGGGCACCGCGTACCGCCGACGAGAACCGGAGCCAGGTCGAGAACCGCATCCGTCCGGCGCTCGGCGACATCCGGCTGGCCGACCTGTCGGCCGATCACCTTGAGCGGCAGTACAGCGCTGGACCGATGTCGACGGACTGTCCGACAACAGCGTGCATCGGTTCGCTGCGCTGATCTCGTCGGCGCTGTCGTTCGCAGTGCGTCGCCGCTACATCGCCGCCGCACCGAAGGCTGTCGCGCCGGCAGCGACGAAGTCCACGAAGAAGATCCCGACGGCCGACGAGGTCGGCAAGCTGCTCGCCGCCGCCGTGGATTACGGGCACGACATGGCACCGGCCATCGCCATCGCTGCGCTGACCGGCGCTCGTGCGGGTGAGGTGTGCGCACTCCGGTGGGCCGACGTCGACCTGAAGCGAGGACTCATCCGCATCGACAAGTCGGCGACCGAGGTCGGTGGCAACGTGTCGATCAAGGGCACGAAGACCGGCGACGAGCGCACTGCCAAGGTCGAGGGCCGGAACCTCGCAGTGCTGCAGGCAGTGTGCCAGCCGGGACCGGCCGACACATACGTGATCGACGGCGGGACGGAGCCGGTGAACCCAGGCGTGCTGTCTGATCGGTTCGTGTGCGTCCGTGGCGCTGCGCACGTCCGTGGTGTGACGTTCCACTCGCTGCGCAAGTACCTCGCCACACAGTGGCACCTGGCGGGCATCCCTGACCGTGTGATCGCCGACAGCATCGGCTGGAAGTCCACCAGGATGCTCGACGTGTACGTGGGGCCGACGCACTCCGGTGCCGGTGCAGCTGCAGCCGTGGAGCTACTGTGACGGTGCAACCACTCGATGTGTACGGGCACGGCAGTGACCCCGTGAACGCTGACCTTCCTCCCGACGACCTGTTCGGCTCGTACGCAGCCGATGACCCGAACGTGACGCCGCTCGGGCTGCTGCTGTACGGCAAGGAGAGCACGCCAGGCTGACGCAGGGCAGCCGCAAGCAGTGCAGACGGGCGACTCCGCAGGGGTCGCTCGTTTCGGTGGTGCAACGGTTCGCGCAACGCAATGTGCAACCGTTCACGCGGAGGCGTTTACACGCGCCACCATCCAATCGGGGCGTTCTGTTAGTACAATGGTGGAGTCAGTCGGATGTCGTTGCATCGAGTCCGGCTCGATGCGGCTGGCAAGTCCCGTCGCTACAATGGATCAAGTCGGATCTCGTCGCATCAGGTTCCGTGCAGTGCCTCATCCGTCCGACAAGTGTCGGAGAGTACAATTGGAGTAACGCCAGAGATGGCGTCGTGGGCCGAGAGGCCCAAGGTAAGGGTCGGGCCGAGGGAGGCCCCGCAGCGTGTAAACGCTGCGCTAGAGGTTCGCCTCCGTGCCCCGTTCAGAAGTCCAACTACGAACGGGAGCATGTCACATGTCCACGAAGAAGATGACGCCAGCGCAGCTGGCCGAACTGCCGCTACTGACCATCGAGCAGACTGCGCAGCTGCTGCAGTGCTCGACGGAACACCTGCGACGTCAAGCACGAGCCGGAACACTGCCGGGACTCGTGACCGTGTGCGGCGTGTATCGAGTGCGCGCCGAGGAACTGCTGAAGGTGGCGTCATGAGCGAGGAGAAGAAGACGCAACCGCCGCTCGATGACTGGGTCGAGCGGTGCCGGAAGGCAGACAGACAGCGGGAGCGTGAGCGCGGGATCGAGCGAGGAGTGCCGACCGATGTCGACCGATGACCTGACCGCCGAAGATGAGCAGCTGCAGCTGCTGGTCGAGGAGCGGGAGAACCGGCGACAGCTGGCGCTGAAGGAGTACACGACCTGGAACCCGATGGCCGAGAACGAAGTGCACCGCATCGCCACGGGCCGGATCACTCGACTGCAGCCGACCGTGTGGGAGCGGGAGGACGGGCAGTGCCTGCTGTACCCCGGCCGCACGCACCTGTTCGCTGGTCCGACGGAGTCCTGTAAGACGTGGGCCGCACTGGAGGTCATGGCGCAGGAACTGCACGCCGGAAACGCAGTGCTCTACGTCGACATCGAGGACGAGGCGATCAGCGCCATCGAGCGGCTGCGAGAACTGGGCATGACGGCCACGTCCTCACCGAAGGGTTCCTGTACTGCAACCCGACCGAGGGCTTCGACTGGGTCGAGCAGTACCAGCTACGGGAACGCATCGAGTGGGTCGAGCACGAGCACGGCCGTCCGACGACCCTGGCCGTCCTCGACAGCGTCACCGAAGGCATGGCACTGGAGTCGCTCGACCCCGACCGTGGCACGGACGTCGCAGCGTTCTAAAGCTGGCACCGGCATGGCTGGCGTCGGGCGGGCTGGCCGTCGTGATGATCGACCACGTACCGAAGGCGACGAAGCGAGGCAGCGCACGCACTGCCATCGGCAGCGAGCGCAAGCGGTCGGGACTGACCGGAGCCAGCTACTCGTTCAGCAAGGTCGAGGAGTTCGGTCGAGGACGCACCGGCATCGTGGAGGTCACCATCGACAAGGACCGTCCCGGCTCCGTCCGGCCGCACTGCGGCTCCGACGCCAAGGTGGTCGGGACTTTGGTTCTCGTGTCCGACGTCGAGGACGACGTGGTCGACATCACGCTGACGACCCGCACGGACATCGGCCGGAAGGCTGCGCAGGCTGAGGCCGACGAGGAGCGGCTGCGCATCGCCATCTGGTACAAGGCGGAGCAGCAGCCGGGACTGACCGCCACGAAGCTGCTGGAGGGCATCGAGGGCGGCAACGACGACAAGAACCGGGTGCTGCAGCAGCTGCGGGCCGAGGGCCACCTACGGGTCGAGCCAGGGCCGCACAATGCCAAGCGGCACTACACCGCCGAACCTCTCCCCGATGACGAGGAGGAGGACGAGGACGAGTAGTCCGGCAGTCTCTCTCCAGTAGTCCTCCTTCTGCACTCTCCTAGAGAGGAGAGTGCGGAGGACTGCTGGATTCGGGTGTGACCCGGCCGGTACCGATTTGCCCAAGGTGGGCCGGAACGGGCCGAAGTTTCGAGAACGAGCTCCATCCCATGATCAGTGCACGTCGTCCTGAGGTACTTGGCGTCGGGGGCACAGATCCTGCATCTCTCCACGGGGGGGATCGTACCAGGACCGCCCGCAGTCCGGTGTGATCGGGCAGATCGGGGGCCGCCCTTCTGTGGTCGGTCTCTGCTCGTGATAGTTGCTGCGCCCACTCCGGCACCTTGGGGATACCCTCCT
>CAVSLS010000047.1:0-51737 GCA_963728845.1 uncultured Acidimicrobiaceae bacterium | reverse complement strand
CGGCGCCCGAGACGAGCGTGCAGCGGATGGCCGAGGCCCTGGGGATGGACCCCGCCGAGCTCACACTCGACCTCTTGACGGAGAACGACGGCCGCAACTTCTTGTTCGTGCCGTTCTCCAACTTCGCGGACGGCGACCTCGAGGCATGCCGCGAGATGCTGGTGCACCCCGACACCGTCTTCGGGCTGGGCGACGGCGGCGCCCACGTGGGCATCATCGCCGACGCGAGCTTCCCCACGTACGCGCTTTCGCACGGGCCCGCGACCGCAGCCACGGCCGCATGCCGGTCGGCTGGGTGGTGGCGCAGCTGACCAGCGCGACCGCCGGCGCCGTCGGGCTGCCGATCGCGGCGTGGTCGCCGAGGGCCGGGGCGCCGACCTCAACGTCATCGACTTCGATCGCCTCCGCTGCGAGGCGCCGGTCATGGCCTTCGACCTGCCGGGCGGGGGCAAGCGCCTCCTGCAGCGGGCGGGCGGCTACTGCGCCACGGTGGTGGGAGGGCAGGTCACGTATCGAGACGGAGAGCCGACGGGCACGCTGCCGGGGCGGCTTGTGCGAGCGGCGAGCCGACGCCGAGCTGAAAGCGAGAGGAGCCCACATGGAGGCGACAACTGCACGAGCTGGAGCCGGCGGCGGAGTGGCGGTCGGCCGACGTCGCCGAACCGGAGGCGTGGACGCTCCGGTTGAGCTCGGCCGACCATGCCGAGCTCGACGCCGCGCTCGCCACGGCCAAGAGGAAGAGCAGCGACCCGCTGGAGCTCGGTCGCGAGGACTTCCCGCTCGGCGCCCTGGCCGCCAAGCTCGACGGCATCGTCGACGTCCTGCTCAACGGCCGCGGCTTCGCCCGTATCGCCGCCTTGGACGCCGGACGCTACGGCGACGACGACCTCGCCCTCCTCTACTGGGGCATCGGGTTGCACCTCGGCGAGCCCTGGGGCAGAACAAGTACGGCCACGTGCTGGGCGACGTCACCGACCAGGGCAAGACGGTCGACGACCCCACCGTCCGCGGCAACGAGCTCGGCGGTATCGCGCTCGACTACCACACGGACGGGTCCGACCTGGTCGGCCTGCTCTGCCTGCGCACGGCCCGCACCGGTGGCCTCTCCTGCGTCGCCAACGCCGTGGCCATCCACAACCACCTGGTACGCGAAGCTCCCCACCTGGCCGCGGCGCTCTACGACGCCCTGCCCTATGACACCCGCGGCGAGCAGGCCGAGGGCGCAGCAGCCTTCTACTGCGTGCCCGGGTTCACCGAGCACGCGGGGCGGCTCTTCGTGCGCTTCATCCCCCAGTACATCCTCGCCTCGCAGCGCCACCCCGAGGCCCCGCAGCTGAGCCCGACCGCACGAGAGGCCATCGCCGCCGTGTCCGCGCTGGCCAACGACCCGGACTTCAACGTGTACATGGACCTGCAACCCGGCGAGATGCAGTTCATCAACAACTACCACGTCCTCCACGGCCGCACGGCTTACGAGGACGACGTCGACCACGGCTACAAGCGCCACCTCAAGCGGCTGTGGCTCGCCACCTACGCGCTGAGCGACCGTCCGAAGCACTTCGCCGCCCTCGGGCGGCGCAGCCATTGGGAGGAGCGGCGCTCGGTCAGCACGCTCCCGGCGGTGGAGCGGCGGGTCCCGACGCGCTGAGCGCCGTCTCGGGACTCGGTCCCCTACGGCTCTTCGGGCGCAGGGTCGGTTCGTCGGCGCGGCCTCTCCGTCCGACGGTCCTCTCCGGGACTGTCAACGTGGCTGTTTATAGTTTTGAAAAACCAGGGCCCAGGCCGCGCCACCAGGTCGGGCGAGGCGACGCTCAGCCCGCGTCGGGCCGCTTGGCCCGGGAGAACCACCGCCGGCGCGTGCCCATCAACATGGTCCCCTCGATGAAGCTGGCGGGCAGTGCCCCCTCGCGCAACACGCGCATGGGCGACACGGTTGCGTCGACCAGCGTCGGGGGCGGTCCGTCGCGGCGCCCGCCGTCGACGACGACCGCCACGTCGGCCGCGTCGAAGGCCTGCGCGACCTCGCGCGCCTCGGTGAAGTTGAGCGGCACCGTTCGCCATGGTCCCTGCTCCCGGCATAGCTTGCGCAGCACCCGGCCGTCGGGCATGCCGACCACGACGGCCCAGCCGCCCGACGCCCTGCCCGCCGAGTCATCGGCGTGTGCGCCGGCGATGGTCCCGCCGGCCACGAAGCCGCGGGGCACGAACACCTCGACCGGGCCCGGCCAGCAGCGCTCGAGCAGCCGGCCCAGCTCATCGGTCCAGCCGGACGTGAGCAGGCGCACGCCCTCGGCGTAGCCGACGGCGTAGTGCGGGCCCTCGGGGTCGGCCGCCACCTCCTCCAGATGCGCCTCGGTCTCGGGAGGCCCGGCCCGCATCGCCAGCCAGTACCCGCCCACCGCCGGCACGCCGATGATCAGGCCCGCCTCCAGGGCCCGGAAGGCCGCCGGGTCCCCCACCTTCACCAGCGGCGGGTGGTCGTCCCCCTTGGCGTCCATGCCCTCCATCTCCGCCATCGCCTCCATCTCCTCCATTTTCGGTCTCCCGCCGGCGCCGCCCGCGCCACCAGCGCGCGCGGCCGCCCGGCCAGGTCGGGCTCGACACGAACGTCCTGATAGCCGAGGCGGCGGGCCAGCTCGGCCGCCGCACCGGCCTGGTGCGGCGCCAGCTCGATCACTGCCGTCCCCGGGCGGCCGAGCCACTCCCGGGACTGCGCGAGCACCGCCTCCACGTCCGCCAGGCCCGGGGTGCCGTCGCTGCCCGGCCCGGCCACCAGCGCGCTCCGGGGCTCCGCCCGCACCTCGGCCGCCAGCCCGTCCCACTCGGCCTCGGCCACGTAGGGCGGGTTCGAGACCACGAGGTCGACGGCCCCGCGCCGCGCCGCGGGGAGCGCATTGAGCCAGCTCCCCTCGACCAACTCGACCGGGGGCAGGTCGTCCCCCCGGCCGGCGCGCAGCGTGCGGAGGTTCGCCGCGGCCACGGCGAGCGCGTCGGCGCTCGCGTCGGTGGCCCACACCTCGCGCAGCGCCGGGCGGCCCAGCTCGGCCACCAGGGCCAGCGCGATAGCACCGCTGCCCGTGCCGGCGTCCACGGCGACGAGGCCCCGCGCCCCCTTGTCCGGTGTCGTCGCCGCGAGGCGTCGCGCCTCGGCCAGCGCGACACCGGCGACCTGCTCGGACTCGGGCCGTGGGATCAGGACGCGGGGGTCGACGAGCAGGTCGAGCGTCCGGAAGGGCCAGTGCCCGAAGACGTACTGGAGGGGCTCCCCCGCCGCCCGCCGCGCCGCCATGGCGCGCGCCGCGACCGCCGCCTCGGAGAGCGGGCCCGTCGGCGGGCCGGGGTGCCCCAGGACGAGGCCGAGTCCGAGCACCTCGTCGACGATGAAGCGCGCCTCGTGTGGCGCGCCCACCACCTCTGCCAGCTCGGCGACCAGGGCGCCGCGGTGAGTCCCTCCGTCACCGTCACCCCCCGCCGTCCTCCTCGCCGGCCAGCTGCCGGGCCCGCTTGTCGGCCATCAGGGCATCGGTCAGCTCGGTGAGGTCGCCCGCCAGCACCTGGTCGAGCTTGTACAGCGTGAGGTTGATCCGGTGGTCGGTGACCCGGTTCTCCTTGAAGTTGTAGGTGCGGATCTTGTCGGTCCGGCTGCCCGCCCCGACCTGGCCGCGCCGCTGGGCCGACATCTCCGCGGCCTGGCGGTCCTGCTCCGCCTTGAGCAGCCGGGACCGCAGCACGACCATGGCCTTGGCCCGGTTCTGAATCTGGCTCTTCTCGTCCTGCATCGCCACGACGGTGCCCGTCGGGAGGTGGGTGATGCGCACGGCCGAGTCGGTCGTGTTGACCGATTGGCCTCCCGGGCCGGTCGACCGGTAGACGTCGATCTTGAGGTCGTTGGGGTCGATGGCGATCTCGACCTCGTCCGCCTCGGGAAGCACCGTCACCGTGGCGGTGGAGGTGTGGATCCTGCCCTTGGCCTCGGTCACCGGCACCCGCTGCACCCGGTGGGTGCCGCCCTCGTGCTCCAGGCGGATGTAGGCGTCGGGGCCCTTCACGAGGAAGACCGCCTCGTTGATCCCGTCCTTGTCCGACGCGTCCTCCGAGAGGACCTCGACCTTCCACTTCTGCATCGCCGCGTAGCGCAGGTACATGTCGTAGAGCACCCGGGCGAACAGGTTCGCCTCGTCGCCCCCCACCGCGCCGCGGATCTCCATGATCACGTTGCGCCCCTCGTTGGGGTCCTTGGGCAGCAAGAGCGTCTGCATACGCTCCTCGAGCGCCTCCACCCGTGCTTCGGCGTCGTCGACCTCCTGGCGCATGAGCTCGCGGTCGTCGCCCGACGTCTCGGTCAGCATCTCGCGGGCGGTCGTCACGTCCTCCTGGGCCGACGTCAGGTCGTGCCAGGCGCGGACGATCTCACCGAGCTCCTTGTGGCGCCGCGACAGGTCGCGCAGGCGGTCCGCATCGGAGAGGGTGGCCGGGTCGGCCAGCTCGGCCTCGACGGCGTTGTACTCCGCCTCGAGCGCGGCCATCCGGTCATCGAACATGGCTCTCCGCGCTGCTCCTCACTCGGGCGGCGGCGGCCGCGGCAGCAGGGCTGCCCGGCTCCCGGCCGGCTCAGTCCTGCGCCGCCGGGGTGGCCTTGGCCTTCGCCTTGCCCTTGCGCTCGCCGTAGCGGCGCTGGAAGCGCTCCACCCGACCGCCGGAGTCGACCAGCTTCTGCTTGCCGGTGAAGAAGGGGTGGCACTCGTTGCACAGTTCGACGTGGAGATCGGCCTTGGTCGAGTGGGTCACGAACGTGTTGCCACACGAGCACTTGACGGTGGCCTCTACGTAGTCGGGGTGGATGTCGGTCTTCATGGTGTCTCCAATGTCGATCTGGTCGGTCCAGTGTAGGGGCGGCGGCGGATGGTTCCTCCGCCACCGCGCCGAGCGGATCAGGTGCCCGGACCCTTGGCGATCTCGGCGAGGAACTCGTCGTTGCTCGACGTGGTGCGGATCTTGTCCATGAGCAGCTCCAGACCGGCGGCATCCTTGCCGTCGCTGGCCAGGGCGTTGAGCACCCGGCGCAGCTTCCAGACCTGCTGGAGCTGGCCCCGCTCGAAGAGCAGCTCCTCGTGCCGGGTCGAGCTGGCGTTGACGTCGATGGCCGGGTACAGCCGGCGCTCCGAGAGCCGGCGGTCGAGCCGCAGCTCCATGTTGCCGGTGCCCTTGAACTCCTCGAAGATCACCTCGTCCATTTTGGAGCCGGTCTCCACCAGCGCCGAGGCCAAGATGGTCAGCGAGCCGCCCTCCTCGACGTTGCGCGCCGCACCGAAGAACTTCTTGGGCGGGTAGAGCGCGCCGGAGTCGACGCCACCGGACATGATCCGGCCGGTCGCCGGCGCGGCCAGGTTGTAGGCCCGGGCCAGGCGGGTGATGCCGTCGAGGACGATGACGACGTCCCTGCCCATCTCGACGAGCCGCTTGGCCCGCTCGATCGCCAGCTCCGCCACCTGCGTGTGCTCGTCGGCGGGGCGGTCGAAGGTCGAGGCGATGACCTCGCCCTTCACCGAGCGGCGCATGTCGGTGACTTCTTCAGGTCGCTCGTCGACGAGAAGGACCATGAGGTGCACCTCGGGGTTGTTGGCCTCGATGGAGTGGGCGATCTGCTTCATGACCGTCGTCTTGCCCGCCTTGGGAGGCGACACGATCATGCCGCGCTGACCCTTGCCGATGGGTGAGAGCAGGTCCACGATGCGGGCCGTGAGATTGTCCTTGTCGCCGGGCATCTCGAGGTTCAGCCGCGAGTCGGGGAACAAGGGGGTGAGATCCTCGAAGCGGGGCCGGTTGCGCGCCTCTTCGGGGTCGAGGCCGGAGATGGAGTCGATGCGCAGCAGCGCCGGGTACTTCTCGTTGTTCGACGCCGGACGGCACGCGCCCTCCACGTAGTCGCCCCGGCGCAGCGCGAAGCGGCGGGCCTGGCTGATCGACACGTAGACGTCCTTGGGCGAAGGCAGGTAGCCCTCGCAGCGCAAGAAGCCGTAGCCCTCGTCGCGTAGGTCGAGCATGCCCTTCACCTCGACCAGCTCGCCCGAGTAGGGCTGCTCCTGGCCGCCGCCCTGGAGCTCGCCGCCCTGGCCGCCACGCTCGCGGCCGCGCCGGCGGCGGCTGCGGCGGTTGCCCACGTCGCCGTCGGGCTGGTTGCGGTTCTGGTTGCCTGGTTCTGGTTGCTCTGGTTCTGGCGGTTCCGGTTGCCCTGCTGGTTCTGTCCCTGGTTGCCCTGCCCGTTCTGGCGTGGCGCGGGATCACCGCCGTCGGCCAGTTCGGGCGGCTCCACGAAGACCGCCGGTCCGGAGTCGCCGGTGCCGGCCGCCTCCGCCGTGGCGTCGGTGACCGGGGCGGTGGCCTCGGCCACGGACGCCATGGGACTGGCGTCGGTGTCGCCGCCCGGTCTCGGTGCCGCCGCTCTCGGTGCCGCCGCGCCGGTGGCGGTCGCGGACCGGGAGCGCCGGGCCGGCTTGGCGCCGTTGGCCTCGGCGTGCCCCGCATCCCCGTTGCTCGAGCCGGCCGCAGCGGACCCGGAGGTCACGCCGGTGGCATCGAGGATCTGGTCAATGATGTCGGCCTTCTTCGTCCGGCTCGTCGTCTTGAGCGACATGGCCTGGGCGATGGCACTGAGCTCGTCTCGCTCCTTGCCTTCGAGAACCGATCGTTCGAGCTGCTGTTCCGCAGTCATCGGGCTCCTCTTCTGGGAGGTTGTCGCCGGCCCGGATTCGTCCGGCGCGTGGCAAAGGAATTTCAAGGAGGAGAAGGGATTCGCGTGTGAATGCCCTCCCCCGGATCACCACTGCGTGGTGCTCTCCCGAGACCGCTTGTACCCGCGGAGAGCGCTTCGAGGCGCAGTGGGGATGCACACACTCTAGCGGGACGGAGGGGGTCATGCCAACACACCCCCCTTCCCGCAGGTCATTCTGTGTTCCGGGCCCGGCCGGGATCCCCTCTAGAGCGAGATCTCGCTCAGCACGGAATGGAGGTCGAGGTCGATCACCGAGGGACCGAGATGGCCTTGATGGCCAGGTCCGGGTCCTTCAGCCCGTGCCCGGTCAACACGCACACAACCCGGGATCCCTCCGGCACGCCCTGCTTGATGAGACCGGCGACCGACGCCGAGGAGGCCGCCTCGCAGAAGACCGACTCCTGCCGGGCCAAGAAGGTGTACGCGTCCATGATCTCGTCGTCGGTGACAGCCGTGATGGACCCGCCGGACTCCGACGCGGCGGCCGTGGCCGAATACCAGCTGGCCGGGTTGCCGATGCGGATCGCGGTGGCGATCGTCTCGGGGTTCTCCACCGGGTGGCCGAGGACGATGGGGGCGGCACCGGCGGCCTGGAAACCCAGCATGCGCGGCAGCTTGGTCGACCGCCCGGCCTCCTTGTACTGGAGGTAACCACGCCAGTAGGCCGAGATGTTCCCGGCGTTGCCCACCGGGATGCAGTGCACGTCGGGCGCGTCGCCCAGGACGTCGACGATCTCGAACGCGCCCGTCTTCTGTCCTTCGATCCGCTGCGGGTTGACCGAATTGACGACCGTGATCGGCGCGTGGTTGGGGAGGTCGCGCACGATGGTGAGCAGCTGGTCGAAATTCCCCCGTACCTGCAGTACCCGTGCCCCGTGCATCAGGGCCTGCGCCAGCTTGCCCAGCGCGATGTGGCCCTCGGGGATGAGGACCACGCAGGCAAGGCCCGCCCGCGAGGCATAGGCAGCCGCCGAGGCCGACGTGTTGCCCGTCGACGCGCACACCACCGCCTTGGCGCCCTCGTCGACCGCCATGGAGATGGCCATGGTCATGCCGCGATCCTTGAAGCTCCCCGTCGGGTTGGACCCTTCGACCTTCAACCACACCTCCGCGCCGACGCGCTCGGAGAGGCGGGGCGCCGGCACCAGGGGCGTGCCCCCTTCGAGCAGGGTGACGACGGGCGTCCGCTCCGTGATCGGGAGGAAGGCGCGGTACTCCTCCATGACGCCGCGCCAACCGGCCGTCACGGCGCGACCCCCACTCCTCCCGCGCCATCCTCGCCCTCGCCGATGACGCGGAGCACGCCGCTCACCCGGTCCACCGCCTGGTGGCGGCGCAGCTCGTCGATAGTGGCCAGCAGGTTTCCCTCGCGGGCGACGTGGGTCAGGAAGATCAGCCGCGCCTCTTCGGCCAGGCCGACCTGCTCCATGGCGCGAATGGAGACGTCATGGTCCCCGAAGATCTTGGCCACCGCGGCCAGCACGCCGGGTCGGTCGGCCACGTCCATGCTGAGGTAGAACGCGGAGCGCATATCGTTCTGCGAACGGATGGTCGTGCTCGTGCGCTTGGGCGCCGGCGCGGGTGCACCGGCGAGCAGGTTGCGCGACGCGTCGACCAGATCGCCCAGCATGGCGCTGGCGGTCGGGCCGCCGCCGGCGCCGCGGCCGTAGAGCATGAGCTCGCCGCTCACGGCGCCCTCGACGAACACGGCGTTGAAGGCGCCCCGTACCGACGCCAACGGGTGCGTCTTGGGCACCATGGCGGGGTGCACACGGATGGAGACCTCGGGCCCGCCGTCGATCAGCTCGGCGATGGCGAGCAGCTTGACGGAGTATCCGAGCCGGCTGGCGTACGCGACGTCGGCTGCGCTGACCGTGCTGATGCCCTCGCGGTGCACGTCGGCGTCGACGACGTCGCTGCCGAACGCGAGCGAGGCCAGGATGGCCGCTTTCGCCGCGGCGTCGTGCCCCTCCACGTCCGCCGTGGGGTCGCGCTCGGCCAGGCCGAGCTCCTGGGCCTCGCGCAGCACGTCGTCGTAGCTGTCGCCGTCCTCCTCCATGCGGGTGAGGATGTAGTTGGTCGTGCCGTTCACGATCCCCATGACCCGGACGATCTGCTCCCCCGCCAATGACTCGCGCAGGGGCCGGATCACGGGGATGGCGCCGGCCACCGCTGCCTCGTAGAGCAGGTCCACCCCGGCAGCGGCCGCCACCTCGGCCAGCTCGGCGCCGGCCACGGCGAGCAGCGCCTTGTTCGCCGTCACGACCGGCTTGCCGTTGCGCAGGGCCATCTCGACCAGCTCGTGCGCGGGGTGGAGGCCGCCGATGACCTCGACCACCACGTCCACGTCGTCGCGGGCCACCAGCGCGGCGGCGTCGGTGCCGATGAGGCCCGTGTCGATGGCCGGGGAGCGGGGCTTGCTCCGGGTTGGCGACGGCGATCCCGACGAGCTCGAGGCGGATGCCGGTACGGGCGGCGACGTCGTCGTTGCGGTTGAGCAGGATCTCGGCCAGCGCGCTGCCGACGTTGCCGCACCCGAGCAGGGCGACGCGCACGGTCGGGGCCGGGTGCGCGTGCGGGTGGGTGCGGCCGCTGGCCGCTGCGCTGGCCTGGTCGGCGGTCACCTCCAAACGGTACAGGCTGCCCGCGCGGCGACCTGCACTTTCCGTCTGCCCGGTGGACCCACGTCGTCTCGGCATTTCGCAGGCGAACGGCATCGCGTGATCAGTGGTGCCACGCGGGTTGCTGGTCAGGTGGGTCAGGCTCGCCCCGAACACGGCGGTGACGCAGAGCACCGCCACCGCCAGGACCGCGCCGACGAGGGCCGAGCTGACTTCAACAGTCCCATCTCCTGTCGTCGCCGGTTGGTCACCTCCATTGCCGCCGGGACCCTGATCGTCGCCAACGTGCTGGCGGTCGGGCCTGCGCTGGTGGCGTCCCGGGCCAAGGCGGCGTCGCTCCTCAAGGCCGAATGACCATCAACCGTCGAGGCTCGTGAGGTCCTCGAAGTCTCCCGGCGCACGGCGACGCGAGCGGTGCCGTCGGAGACGAAGACGACGGCCGGCCGTGGCACCTTGTTGTAATTGGAGGCCATGGCGTAGCCGTAGGCCCCCGTGACCGGCGTGGCCAGGATGTCGCCCACCTCGAGGTCCTCGGGAACGAAGGCGTCGGGCACCACGAGATCGCCGCTCTCGCAGTGCTTGCCGACGACGCGTACGGGCCGCGGGCGGGCCGCGGCGGCCGACCGCGGGAGGAACGCCTCGTAGCCGCTGCCGTAGAGAACGGGTCGCGGGTTGTCGCTCATCCCGCCGTCGACGCTCACGTAGGTGCGGATACCCGGGAGGTGCTTGACGGTACCGACGGTGTAGAGGGTGATGCCGGCAGTGGCCACGATGGACCGCCCGGGCTCGGCCGAGACCCGCGTCGCCGGGTCCACCCCGGCCTTGGCGCACGCCTCGAGGGTGGCCTCGGCCCACTCCGCCTGGGTCGGTGCCGACTCCCCGTTGACATAGGGCACGCCCAGCCCGCCGCCGACGACCAGCTCGGGCAGTCCGAGCGGTGCGAAGAACGCTCCGAGGACCTCGGCGGCCTGCTCGAACGAGGAGGCCTCGAAGACCTGGCTCCCGATGTGCGCGTGGACGCCCACCAGCTCGACTCCCGGCATGAGCTCGAGCGCGGCGACGGCCTCGGCGGCGGCGCCCGACGAGACGGAGAAGCCGAACTTGGAGTCCTCTTGCCCCGTGCGCACGAACTCGTGCGTGTGCGCCTCGACGCCCGGCGTCACCCGGACGAGGACCCTGGGCCGCGTCCTCGCTCGGCGGCGACGACTCCAGCAGACCCCCGAGGCGGGCGATCTCGTCGAAGGAGTCGACGACGAGGTGGCCGACGCCCCGCTCCAGCGCCGTCGCCAGCTCGTCGGTCGACTTGTTGTTGCCGTGCAGAACGAGGCGGTCCGCCGGAACGCCGGCCGAAAGCGCGACGTGGAGCTCACCACCGGAGGCGACATCGAGACGCATGCCTTCCTCGTGGACCAACCGGGCCACGGCCCGGCACAGGAATGCCTTGGTGGCGTACGCGACGCCATCGCCCCAGGCGGCGACCGCCGCGCGGCACGCGTGCCGCAGGTGGTCCTCGTCGTAGACGAACAGCGGCGTGCCGAACTCCTCAGCCAGCTCGAGGAGGTCGATGCCGCCGACGTGGAGGTGACCCTTCTCGTCCACCGACGCCGTGCGCGGGAGGAGTTGGCGCTCCAGGGGTGCGGTCGCCACATCGTGGTCGGTCGCCATGGAGATGCAGGATACGGCAGTTGTTTGGATGCTCCGTGAGATCGGCGATGGTTCTCTCGGGGTCGGCCGTGGGCGTCCAGCGGCGAGCTGTTCCTGGGGACAGCGGAGGGGACGGCACTTTTCTGGAACTATCCACACCTTTGTTGATAGTGCTGGTTGTTGGTCGTGCAGGGACTGTTGCGGTGGGTCGCCGGTCGCTCGCCCGCCGCATCGCACTCAGCGTGCGCCGTGTCCCAGTGGTGGTGGCAGCGCCCGAGGCCGAAGACATGGCCGGGCCATTCGTCAACGCGTGGCGAGTACCATCGTCCCCTGCTCTTGCAACGCCCGCCCCCGTAGCTCAGCGGATAGAGCACCGGCCTCCGGAGCCGGTGGCGCAGGTTCGAGTCCTGCCGGGGGCGCATTTGCCGGGGCGCTCCGGCACTGCCGGGGGCGCTTCGCTTCAAGCTGCGTGGAGCGTGCCGCAAGGGTAACTACTCCATCCGAAGCACCTCTACCACCGGGGCACGTGCCGCACCGCGGGAAGCCAAAGCCCCAACGCCCGCCGTGACGAGCACCGCAGCAGGAACGACCAGAACGACCCCCCACAGCCCGGGGGGCTTGCCGATTCCCGGCCCGATCCCCGACGCCGCGCCCACCACCTGGAGCAATGCCCAGCTGGCGGCGAAGCCGAGCGGAATGCCGAGAACTACGGCGGCTAGTCCCAACAGTCCGG
The DNA here is from genome assembly GCA_963728845.1 of uncultured Acidimicrobiaceae bacterium. GTDB lineage: Bacteria > Actinomycetota > Acidimicrobiia > Acidimicrobiales > RAAP-2 > Bog-473. The sequence continues at coordinate 39,967 of CAVSLS010000047.1, read as the reverse complement.
TGCTCGTCGCCACACTCTCGCCTACCTGGCGGGGTGTGAAGCCGACGGTCTTGAGGACAGCGATATCGCGAAGCCTCTCGCGGACACCGAGGAAGGTCACGGCCACCAAGTTGATGAGCCCGACGAGTAGCAACAACAGTGTGATGCCGTAGAAGGCGGCGCGGAAGGTGCTGAGACCGCTCAAATCTGATGACGCGATGTCGACCCGCGCACCGCTGCCCAGCTGTGCCGCCAGCGTCGCACGCACGGCCCGCTCGTCCCTCTCGTCGTGCAGCCGCAGGAAGTATTGGCCCGCCGTCGCGCCCGCGTCGGCGCGCTGCAGTTCGGTCATCGTGACCAGGGCAATCTGCCCCGAATCCTCAGCATCCGAATACCAGCCAACCACGGTCAACGGAAGTCCGACACCGTCGACGGTGAGGTTGACTCGGTCTCCCACGTGTAGTCCGAAGCGCTTGATGAGCCCATAGCCGACGACGGTCTGTCCGGGAGCTTGCAGCGCATGGCCGGAGCGGATCACATAACCGGCACCTGCGAAGTCTCCCCCGAGAGCGCGCACCTCGAACGTGCCCGACCTCCCGATGCTGCCGCGCACTCCGGTCGAGGTCCACCACGTTGCAACCCGCGGATTCTGCAGAGCGATCTCGATGTGCTTCGCGGTGGCGCCCTGAGGCGTGACGACGAGCTGTTGCGGGTTGCCCAAGAGCGCCGCGTTGGAGGTCAGCGAGTTGAACGTCTGCTGGAATCCCAGAGTGACCACAACGGCGATCACCGTAATGACGAGTGTCGTGACCGTGAGGACCGCTCTCATCGGCCGGGCCACGGCATCGTTGGCCCCGGTCACGGCAGGGGCATGGAGGCGTGAACGAGAAGCGAAAGACGCCAGGCGAGACGAGCGGACATGTGCCGGCGCGGCTCCCTGGCTGATCGCCTGGCTGGTCGGGATCCTCCCGGCCCGCCAGGCTGGCAAGAGCGTTGCGCCCGCCACGATCGACTCGACCACGGCCAGCATGATGAAGAAGGAAGTAAGGGGGAACGACGGGCCGCCCCCACCGAGCACCTGGGTCATCTGCAACGCCAGCGCCGGGGCGATGAGACAGCCGATGACGAAGCCGAGCAGTGCCGCCGCCCCGGCAAGGATGATGTTTTCACCGAGGATCAGGGACGTCACCTCACGCGGCGTCAACCCGACCGCCTTCAAGATGCCGATTTCACGGTAACGGGTGAGCACGCGGGCCATCACGGTCGAGGCGATCACCACGGCCGCCGTGAGCAGCAGCACGATGGCGAAAGCGCCCATGAAGGCGGCAAAGAATCCGTTGAGGATGAGCGCGTTGTTCCGAGTCGTCTGCCAGTCATTGACGCCCAGGAGTGTCGAGCCATAGCGGGCGAACGTCTCCGACTCGAAGCTGCCAACCGCGGCGCGGTCGTGGAGATTCATGCTTAGCAGGTAGTGACGCTGTCCACTCGCGACGGGGGCCATGCTGTCGAGAGTGGCGGGAGTGACGTAGCCGAACTGAGAGCCGCACTGCGGATAGAAGCAGTCGAGGGTGTCGACCGTCTCGCCAACCACACGAAAGGCCCTCGTTCCGCCCGGTCCCCCTATGGTGATCCGATCGCCGACCGCGATCCCCTCGGCGAGTGAGAAGCTGCGCTCAAGGACGATCTCGTTGCTTGCTGCGCTGGTCGGGCTCAGCCAGCGCCCGGCTTCAATGAGTGGCCGTCCCACGGGTGGTTCGCTGGCGGTACCACGCAAGGGCAACTGGATCTTTGGTCCACCGAGCACGATGTTTGTGTCGTACGTCACTGGTATCAATGGCGCAGCCTGGCGGACGCTTGGACTTGCCGCGATGTGTTGGAGGACAGCCACGTTGGTGCCGTATATGGCAATGTCTGGACCGTTAGCACGAGAGACGGCCCCGTCCCATTGGGATGCCGCACTCTGGCGTTGCCCCAACCCGGCAACGATCCCTGCGGCTCCGATGAGCACTACGAGGAGAAGCAGCAGCGTCTGCCAAGGACGCGAGAGGACATCCGCCTTCGCTTCGCGCCATAGGGCCCGCCGCACGTCAGTGGTCCTTCGGCAGCAGTCCGGTCAGCAGTCGAGCAAAACCCTCTTCGTGAGGACGGATCTCCGAGACCATTACACCGTCTTCCATCAGTACGACGCGATCGGCCGTCGCCGCTACTCGGGGATCGTGCGTCACCAGGATGATCGTTCGTGAGCCTTCGCGCTGGCGAGCGAGCAGGTCCAGCACGTTCTCAGCGGCGACACTGTCAAGGTTTCCCGTAGGCTCGTCGGCGAGGAGCACAGCGGGCTCATTGGAGAGGGCCCTCGCCAATGCCACGCGCTGTTGCTGCCCGCCCGAGAGCTCAGACGGTGCTTTGGAGGCACACTCGCTCACACCGAGGTCGTCGAGCAGCTGATCCCGCCGACGGCGCACGTCGGCCAGAGACCGACCTACCAGGAGCATCGGCAATTCGATGTTGTCGCTGACGCTGAGGTTCGAGACCAGGTTGAAGAACTGGAAGACGTAGCCGATGCTCCGACGCCGAAGGACTGCTCGCTGCGCTTCGGAAAGACGATCAATGCGCTGTCCGGTCACCTCGACGGAGCCTGATGTGGGTGTGTCGAGTCCGCCGATCAGATGCAGCAGGGTCGACTTGCCACACCCGCTCGGGCCCATGATGGCGACCATCTCACCGGGGATCACAGCGAAGTCGACTCCGCGGAGAGCCAGCACGTCCGGCTGGTCGGGTTGGTAGCACTTCGTTACGCCCTCGCAGCGGACGATGGCTTCCACGGCCACGTCAGGCCGGACGGTGACCGCTCCCATACTGGGAATTCTCTTCTCGTCGCCCCTGGCGACCAGAGTCGAAGGTCCCCGCTCGGGCAGCGAATCGCCGATCATTGCGGGCCAGAAACCCTCAGACCAGGCCGACGAATGGCAATCCGGAATGGCAATCAAACCAACCCCACAGCGAGGACTGCAGCGGACTGGCTGGACGAAAGGTCGACTTCGGAGTCATTCCAAGGGACGGACAGGACTGTCTGGACAATCCAGAGCGGTCTCCGGAGCCGGTGGCGCAGGTTCGAGCCCTGCCGGGGGCGCTTTCCGCGGCTGCATCAGCCGGGGTCAGAAACCCATGAATAGGTGGTCAGGTGTCCACGGAAACGTCGTGACCGTTCACCACGGGTGACCTGGGGCCGACGGAACGAACAACGGGTCTCTGCGGTATGCTGGGAATCTCGTCCCCTTGGGAGAGTCGCTTCGCTTGGGCAGGACGGCCATGTCGGCCGATGCCGCCCCGTGCAGGTTCGACGCCTCGACCGAGCCTCCTTGAGGAGCATCTGTGCGCGTCCCGAACTTGCCCGTCGAAGGCCTTGATGGGCGCGCTCGCTCTTTCGGGATCCTCGGCTCCTACCCCCCGACTGCCTGCGGTCTGGCCACGTTCACGGCAGCGCTGGCGTCCGGATTGTCGGCGCGCGACGCCCAGGTGGGCGTGGTCCGAGTCGTTGAAGTCGGCGGGCCTACGGCGGAGAGCGATCGGGTGATCGGCGAGCTGGTCAACGGATCAGCGACCTCCCTGGTCGCGAGTTCGGACCTGCTCAACAAGTTCGATGTGGCAGTGGTGCACCACGAGTACGGACTCTACGGAGGCAACGACGGTGACGATGTGCTCGAGATCCTGGGCGGTCTCCGCGTGCCCTCCATCGTGATTGCCCACACAATCCTCACCAACCCGACGCCGCATCAACGGTTCGTGCTGAACGAAGTTGCGGCACTGGCGGACCGCGTTGTGGTCATGACCGAGGCGGCCCGGGCGCGACTGTGCGACGGCTTCGATGTCGACCCTGTCAAAGTGAGCATCATTGCCCACGGCGCTGCCATCCCGACTCGACGTGTCGTGCCCGAGCGGGCCGGTCGGCCCGTCATACTCACGTGGGGACTCATCGGGCCGGGCAAAGGAATCGAACGGGCCATTGAGGCCATGCGGGCGTTAATTGATCTCCCGACGCGGCCGCGCTACCTGGTGGCCGGCCAGACCCACCCCAAGGTCCTCGCCGCCCACGGAGAGTCCTACCGTCGGGACCGGATAGAGCAAGCGGAGCGCCTCGGGATTTCCTCCTCCGTCGACTTCGATGCCGGATATCGCGATGTGGCATCGCTCACCGCATTGATCCAGTCCAGCAAAGTGGTCGTCCTGCCCTATGACTCCAAGGAGCAGGTGACGTCCGGCGTCCTCGTTGATGCCATCGCGGCGGGACGACCCGTGGTGGCGACGGCCTTCCCGCACGCCGTTGAGTTGCTCTCGAGCGGCGCCGGGCTCGTTGTGGACCACGATGACCCTGACGCAATGGCGCGCGCCCTGAGGAGGGTCCTCACCAGACCGGAGCTGGCCGCCAAGATGGCCGCCGAAGCGTCCCGGCTCGCGCCGAGCCTCGGATGGCCCGTTGTGGCAGGCGAATACCTGGACTTGGCCAATGGTGTCCTCGCGCAGCGACTCGCGTTGGTGTGAGCTCGCCGCTGGAAGCATACGAGCCGGACTTCGGTCACCTCATCTCCATGACCGACGCCCGCGGCACCTTCGAGCACGCCCTCTTCAGCGAGCCCAGACCCGAACACGGATACTGCAGTGACGACATGGCCCGCGTGCTCGTGGTGGCCACCCGGGAGCAACGCCCTGCACGGGCGATGCGCAATCTTGCGATGCTCAGTCTGAGCTTTCTGCAGGACGCGTTGGACTCGCAGGGCAAGTGTCGAAATCGAATGAACCGCAGTGGTGTTTGGGAAGATTCACCGGCACTCAATGACTGCTGGGGCCGGACCATTTGGGGGCTGGGCACTGCCGCCTCGCACAGCGACGACCACTTGATACGCCACCTGGCCGCGAGAGGACTCGAGCGAGCGATGAGGCAGCGCTCGCCGTGGCCGAGAGCCATGGCGTTCGCTGCGCTGGGTGCAGCCGAGGTGCTCAGCGTCGACCCCGACGACATGTCTGCTCGCGCTCTCGTGTCCGATGCCGCTGATGCGATGAGCGGACTGGACCCACTTGCCGGGTGGCCATGGCCCGAGCAGCGCCTCACGTACGCCAACGCCACCCTCCCCGAGGCGATGATCGCAGCCGGGACCGCCCTGGAACGTCCGGTCCTCGTGCGGCACGGGTTGGACCTCTTGGAATGGCTATTCGACCGCGAGACGCGACACGGCCACCTATCCGTCACCCCGGTCGGAGGCAGTGGTCCCGACGACCTTGGTCCGGCATTCGACCAACAGCCGATTGAGGTCGCCGCCCTCGCCGATGCCTGTGCCCGCGCTCAAGCGGTTGACCGCGACAGACGATGGCTCGATGGGGTTACTTCTGCCGCCGATTGGTTCCTTGGTGAAAATGATGCTGGGGTCCTCATGTGGGACCCCGAGACCGGCGGAGCCTTTGATGGTTTGGAGTTCGACGGTGCCAATCTCAATCAGGGCACGGAGTCGACTCTGGCACTCCTCTCGACCATGCAACACGCGCGGTCATCTCAGAGCGTCTTGCAATGAGTGTGCACGCCCCGAGCCTGGCCCGTCGTAGCCCGGTCCACATTGCGGCCGACAGGTCGCGAGTGGTGACCCGCCTGTTCGTTCCGGGGCACGAGGGATTCGACCACCAAGAGTCCCGGTCCTCTGCCGTCTTGCAACGCGTCTTGGCACTCTCGGACGACGAAGTGCAGCGAAGCTATGACGATGTTGTCGCGCGGTTTGAGGGCAGACATCACGGCCTGACCGAGACGTTCCTCCGGCATGCCGACGAGCTCTCCGATCGCCTTGACCCGGAACGCCAACTTTCCATGACTCGCCGCCTGCTGCTGGGCGCCACCTTCACGAGTGAATACGCCGTTGAGGGTGCCGCTCTTTGCAATCCGAGCATGGTGATGCACCCAGATCAAACCGGGGTCAGCCCCGGGAGTCTGCGGTTCGTCATGAGTGTCCGGGCCATTGGAGAGGGCCACCACTCCTCCATTGGGTTCCGGACGGGGACGATCACGGGATCGGGCGATGTGGATCTCGATCCGACTCCCACCTTTGCCACGAAGGGCCATCGGGACGTGGTGATGTACGAGGCAGAAGTGTTCAAGGCGGAACTGCGTCGGCTCCGGGGAGGTGGCGACGACGCTGACTACGTCCTGGGGCACCTCGGGCCGAGGTTCAGTGAAGCCGAGATGGAGGAAAGGCTCAGCATCCTCGAGGACCACGTTGCCACTCGAAAACAGGTGAAGAAGACTGCCCGTCTCATGCGCAGGATCGCCGAGCGCAGCTACAGCATCCGGTTCGAGGACGGCACGCCGCTGGGTGAGCAGATGCTCATGCCGGCGATGAGCGCCGAGTCCAAAGGGATGGAAGACGCCCGGTTCGTGCGATTCGTCGATGACGACGGCAGTGTGACCTTCTACGCCTCCTACACCGCGTACAACGGCAGCGACATCGGTCAGCAATTGCTCGAAACCAAGGACTTCGTGCATTTCACCTCCTCACCGATGGTGGGAGCCGCAGCGGCCAACAAGGGCCTGGCTCTATTCCCTCGCCGGATCAGTGGCCGCTTCGCCGCCCTGTCTCGAAGTGACAGAGAGTCGAACACAATCGCCTATTCGCAGAACCCGCGCCGCTGGGAGGACGTACTGGCATGCCAATCGCCGACAACATCGTGGGAAGTCGTGCAACTGGGCAACTGCGGGTCGCCAATCGAGACCGATGCGGGCTGGTTGGTGCTCACCCACGGTGTCGGCCCCATGCGTACCTACAACATCGGTGCAATTTTGCTCGACCTCGAAGACCCCACTCGGATCATCGGCCGGCTGTGCGAACCGCTTCTCAGCCCAGCGCATGATGAGCAGGACGGCTACGTGCCCAATGTCGTCTACTCCTGCGGCTCCCTCCTCCATGCAGGCATCCTGCTCATTCCCTATGGGATCGGCGACTCTGCGATCGGAGTGGCGACGGTGCCTCTCGACGATCTCCTCGCTTCCCTGACATCCATTCCCGATTGACTCGGGCTTCCCAACCAACGATAGGAGAACACCGTGCCTGACAGATCACCGCAGAAACCGGCTGGAAAGAAGCCCGGCAAGTCCCTCAAGGAGAAGAGGGGGGCAAAGAAGGAGAAGCGGGAGGAGCGGGACAAGAAAGCTGACCGCCTGGGTCTGGGGCGCTGAAGACCTCGTGCGCATTGCGGTACTCGCACCGATTGCATGGCGTGTCCCGCCGCGCCACTACGGACCGTGGGAACTCTTTGCCTCGCTCTTGACAGAAGGACTGGCTTCCCGAGGTCACGACGTGACGCTCTTTGCGACTGGCGATTCGGCAACCTCGGCCCGTCTTTGCAGCGTGGTTCCTCGGGGCTGGTCGGAGGACCCAGGCATCGACCCGAAGGTTGCCGAGTGCCTGCATATTGCGGAAGTCTTTGAGCGGGCGTCTGAGTTCGACATCATCCACAACAGCTTCGACTTCCTGCCGCTTACCTACTCGGGGCTGATTCCAACTCCGGTCGTCACGACGATCCATGGCTTCTCTTCGCCCCAGATTGTGCCGGTGTACGCCAAGTACAACCACAAGACGTTCTACGTCGCGATCAGCGACGCCGATAGGCATCCCGCGCTCGACTATGCGGCCACGATCCATCACGGGATCGACACCGGAGCATTCACCTTCGCTCCGGATCCCGGCTGCTACCTGGCGTTCTTCGGACGTATCCACCCGGATAAAGGAGTGGTTGCGGCGATCGATGCCGCCAAGGCGGCGGGGCTCTCAATTCGGATCGCCGGAATCATTCAGGACAAGGCGTATTTCGAGCGCGAGGTCGTGCCACGCCTTGATGGTGATCGAGTGCAGTTCGTCGGACCGGTCGTAGCCAAGGATCGCTCATCCTTCTTGGGCGGTGCCGTGGCTCTCCTCCATTTGATCGACTTCGAGGAGCCATTCGGGTTTTCGGTCGTGGAGGCCATGGCGTGTGGCACACCGGTGATTGCCTTCGACCGGGGTTCCATGTCGGAAATCATCATCGAAGGTGTGACGGGTGCAGTGGTGTCTGACGTCGCTTCGGCGGCCGCGGCCATCGGGCGCGTGGGCCAACTCGATCGGCGGACAGTTCGAGACGTGGCCGTCCAGCGGTTCAGCAGTGACCGCATGGTCGATGAGTACGTCGACGTCTATAAACGTGTGATTGTCGAAAATGACCGGCGATCGGTGTGTCGGCCAGTTGACGTCTCCACCGACCTTGCATCCCTGGCTCGCTGATCTGTTCCGGACAACCAGGATGCCCGAGCCTCGACAGGAGCCTTGGCAATCCGAATTGGCAATCGAATGGGCGTCACCGGGAAGGTAGCGGCACGCGACATGGACCGGCGGTCCCGCTCAGCGACCTCGACTGCCAGGCGCTCGACGCGAACTCGCCCCCGGGTGGTCACCATCTGTCCCCAGGGCGAAGGCGATCTCGGGTCGACCTCCCGGTAAATTTCTGGGCGGTCGTCAATGCACCGCAGCTATGTATCGATCGTCGGCTAGGACACTCTTCCTTGGAGCTCGCTGGGGAATCACTCGGGCGCACGGTTAGTAAATGATGACGGCGGCGGCGCGGGTCGCCGCCAACCCGCGGCTACTGTCCACCGCCATGAATGCCCTCAAGAGATCACGTTCCCCGCGCCGGTGGTGCGTGGTCGCGGGGTCAGCACTGGTCGTGGCTGCGCTGACGTCCTGTGCGTCCCCATCCGCGCCCACATCAGCGTCGACACATGCTCCAGGACCCTCACTCCCAGTGGCGACGTACCACGGAGACGACGCGCGCACGGGCTACACGATGGACACATCCATCACAGCGTCGAATGCGAGCCAGCTCGCGCAGCGGTGGAGCACCGCCGTAAGCGCGTCCCTCTCCGATCAGCCCATCGTCGACGATGGGGTCGTGTACTGGGGCGACTGGAAGGGTCAGATGCATGCGACAACTGTGTCCGGCAAGCCGCTCTGGTCCACGTTCATCGGCACCGCGCCAAAGCCCAAGGTTTGCCCCTACAAACTGGCCACACAGGGGGTCGTCAGCACCCCCACGGTCGGCACCCTTCACGGCCAGAACGTGGTGTGGGTAGGAGGCGGCGCAGGCCAAGTGCTGGCGCTCAACGCGTCGACAGGAGCGATCGTCTGGTCGACGGTTCTTGGCACCCCACCCGAGCATGAGGTCTGGTCCTCACCCCTTCTCTATAACGGCAGTATCTACATCGGCGTCGCATCGTGGAACGACTGCCCGGTCGTCAACGGTGCCTTCGTCCGGGTCGACGCCGCCACAGGTGCGATCCAGGCCGTGACCCACCTCGACCAGAGCCCAAAGTGCATCGGGCCGGGGATCTGGTCCTCTGCCTCGGTGGACCCGACCACGAACTCGGTCTACGTGACCACCAGCAACGCGAACCTGAAGTCCAACCCGAGCGCGACCTGCGACATACCCGAACAGGAGGCCATCCTCAAGCTCAATGCGAAGACCTTGGCCACAGAATCAGTCTGGTCTCTCACTGAGTCCCAGCAGGTCGGCGACTCCGACTATGGCGCGTCTCCCATGCTCTTTAGCGCGCCCATCGGAGGCGTACAGGAGCAGCTCGTCGGGGCCGAGAACAAGAACGGCGTCTATTACGCCCTCGACCGCACCAATCTCGGCGCTGGCCCCGTGTGGTCCTACACTGCCGAAAACGCGGCCTTGGCTCAGGGGGCGGGCTCGGCCACCGACGCGTGTGGGGATGTCAACACCATCTCCTCCTCCGCGTGGGCTGGGCCGGGCTCACCAGTCATCGTGGCTGGCCTGGCGCAGAGCGGCAGCTCGTGCATCGGCACGCTTGCCGCTCTCAACCCGTCCACTGGGCAGGTGGAGTGGCTGACACCCCTGCAAGGCGACATCGAAGGCGCCGTCACTGAGGTGCCGGGCATCGTCGCCGTGGGAGCCGGTCCAACGGTCGATCTCCTTTCGAGCGCTACAGGGAAGATGCTCTTCTCCTACACAGAAGCGAAAAGATCGTCACCCAAAGGTGTGATCTACGGCGCGCCCACTGGCGAGTTCTGGGCGCCTCCAACCATCGCCGGCAAGACTCTCTTCGCGGCGAATCAAGATGGTCACCTGCGAGCGTTCTCTCCATGAGCAATTCGTTGAGCGGCCAGATCGTCCGATGGGCAATGGGACGGTGCCGCCGGGTCTGAAAGTCCTCAGTGATGTTCCTTGCAACTACCACCTGTTCGGCGGCTCCCGCCGCGTTGGATCCGCCAATGCCGCATAGGTTCGATCGAGGACTTCAGTGCGCGCCATAGGAGGATGGTATCGGAATGGCTGCCGCTATCTTCAACTTATCTGTTGAATGTGGCTGTGAGCGCGCCCTCTGGGACAGGGATCTCCCTACCCCTTCATCGCGCCGAGGACGCCAACAAAGCTGTCGCCCGACCCTGGCCTACGAGAGCTACTGACGCCGGTCGCGCGTTTCAGATGCGTGGGCGCCCGTCACCGGTTCGGGGCGCTTGGCTTCAAGGTCGTCGATCCACCGCTGAATCCAGTCGAGGAGCTCTTGGTGGCCCTCTTGGACACTCGAGAGGCCCTCGACGATGAGGCCCAGCTGAAAGCTCGTGACCGCGGCCACGATGACCTTGAGGGGGAACTGGGTCTCATCGAGGCCGTAGTCGCGCAAGGCCTGCCCGAAGTGGTGCTCGAAGATGACTCGGAACCGGGCGTGCACCTCGGTCAGACGTGTCCGGAGAACCGGCATGTTCCAGCCCATCGCCAGGAGCTCGAGGAGGATCTTCGGGAAGCGCGAGGTCGGCTCGTCCACCCAGAATTGTGACCCGAGGCGCCACTTCTCGGCGAAGGTCAGGTTCGGGTCGGCGTACAGGGCTTCGAGGGCCAGGGCCAGTTGCTCCACAAAGCGTTCCAGCGTCTGGGTGAGCAATTCCTCCATCGACCCGAAGTAGTAGTGGACGAGCCCGTGGTTCACACCCGCCTCCTCGGCCACGGCCCGGGTGGTGACGCCTGCGTAGCCGACTTCGTAGAGGAGGCGCTCCGCGGCGTCCATCAACGCGCCGGTCGTCTGTTGGCGCGCGTCCGAGACCTTGCGCTGCTCCCAGGCTCGGGCCATCACCAGACGGCGGGGACTGCCGATGCCATCGGGGCGGGTCCTCCATCCTCTTGACGGTTAGTCATTCGTATTGGATACTAGTCCAAGTCGATCGACCAGCAGTGCATCATCCCTGTGTACCAGCACAAATCTCGGAGGGGCCGCCATGTCCGAGAGGAGGAGACCGATGGGTGATCCTGGCAACGCCACGGGTGGGACCTTGCGAACCGGGGCCCCAGCCGGAGCTGTCCAGCCAGCTCGGCGCGCCGGTGGCGAGCGTCTCCCCCGGTTCGGTCATGGCCGGCGGTTGACGACACATGGCACTAATCCAATCGGATTTATATGATTCTCCCAATGTCAGATCGATCGAGTCTCTTCACGCATCCGCCGAGCGATCAGCGCCGGCTATCGACAGAAACAGGACGCGGGGCTACAAAGGGGGTTGCCGCGACAACCTTGGCCCCCAACCCCAGAGCGTGGATGGGAGCGTGGATGGGAGCGTGGACGGGACCGTCACTTGGCCCCCGACGCGGAGGTGACAGATGACGATCACGGAGGCTCTGGACGCTTGGGGGTCGTACGATCTCGACGACCCGTTCCCGGTGTTCGCAAAGATCCGCCAGCTTGGCCCGGTGCATGCGGTGACGTTGGCCGACGGGCATGGCGCCTGGCTCGTCGTCCGCTACGAGGAGGCCCGTGCCGCCCTCAACGAGCCGCGGCTCTCCAAGGACATGCACGCGGCATTGGCAACGGGCTCGGGCGTCGTGGCCGAAGGCCTGCCCGGACCTGCCTTCGCTCGGCACATGCTCACGGTCGACCCTCCCGACCACACCCGCTTGCGGCGACTCGTGTCAGCCGCCTTTTCCACGCGGCGCGTGGAAGCGTTGCGCGGCCGCATTCAGACCATCACTGACCTCCTCCTCGATGACATCGCTCATCGAGGACCCGACAGCCGGATCGATCTGGTCGCAGCCTTCGCCTTCCCGCTGCCGTTCACGGTCATCTGCGAGCTCCTCGGCGTACCCCAGCACGACCGTGCCTCGCTCGGTGAGGGGTTCACCAAGATGCTCGTCCCAACATCGACTCCGGACGAGTATGCGGCGGCAAAGGAGGCGTCCGACGCCGTCGTGGCCATGTTGAGAGCACTTGTCGAAGCCAAGCGGATCGACCCCGGTGACGATCTCGTCTCTGATCTGATCAGTGCCCGCGACGGAAAGGAGTGTCTCGACACCCAAGAGCTGCTCTCCACGATCTTTCAGCTGATCGTCGCCGGACACGACACGACTGCCAGTCTCATCGGCAACAGCCTCGTCGCCCTGTTTCGCAACCCGGCTCAGCTTGCCCAGCTTCGGGCCGATCCCGCGAGGATTCCCAAGGCCGTGGAGGAGTTCCTTCGCTACGACGCTCCGGTCCCCCATTCGACGTTTCGGTATACCGCTGCACCGCTGACTCTCGGAGGATTGGCGATCCCCGCCGGTGAACAGGTGATCATCTGCCTGGCGGCGGCCAACCGGGACGCAGGCCGATTCGCCAGCCCCGAGACGCTCGATCTCGAAAGGGATGAAGCCCGTCATCTCGCTTTCGGGCACGGTATCCATCACTGTCTCGGTGCGCCGCTGGCCCGGATGGAGGGCCACCTGGCCCTCAGCTCGATCCTCAGGAGGTTCCCGGAGCTCTCACTCGCGGTGCCGGTCACAGACTTGCACTGGGGGCACGGCGACGGCCTCGTGCTGCGCGGCCTGTCCGAGCTGCCGGTGATCCCCGGCCCGGCAATGTCGGGGTCACGATCGTGACAGAGGATCCGGCGGTCTCGACCCGGCTCGATGAGAGCTGGCGCGGGGTCGACGAGGGCTGGGGGCGGCGCGCCGTGGACTTTTCCACCCTCAGCGAACCGACCAACTGTCGGGAGTACGTGGCACTGCACCACCGACTTGGCGTGGGCGCAGGCGACACGCTGCTCGACGTCGCCTGCGGGGCGGGTCTCGCGATTGAGCTGGCCAGCCTGCGCGGAGCTCTCTGCGCGGGTATTGACGCGTCGGAGCGCCTCGTCGCGGTGGCCCGGGACCGCAATCCCGACGCCGACGTGCGGGTTGGAGACATGCACGCCCTGCCTTGGGATGACGGAGCTTTCGACGTCGTCACCAGCTTCCGGGGCATCTGGGGGACGACCCCAGAAGCGATGACCGAGGTATGCCGCGTCCTGGTTCCCGGTGGCCGGGTCGGGCTCACGGTGTGGGGTCATATCAAGGCCTCTCCAGGCGCCTGGGCGCTGGCGCCCTTCACTCTCGCCGCGGCCCCGAAGGTGGAAAACCAAGCCGCCATGGTGGCCCTCGGCCGGCCTGGCGCCGGCGAGACATTCCTTCAGGACGCCGGCTTCACCGACGTGGAGCGCATCGACATTCCCTTCGTGTTCGAGTTCGCCGATCCAGAGCTCTACGCACGAGCCTTGGCGTCGACCGGTCCGGCTTTTGAGGCTATGGAAGTGGTCGGTGAGGTGGCGTTCTTGCAGGCTGCAGCCGATCTGGCTCGCGAGAAGGTCCGCGTCGGTCTTCCCCTTCGGGCGCCCGTCGCGGTTGTGGGCTACGTCGCCAGGAAGCCGGCCCGACAGGTCCCCATCGGCCACCAGACTTCGACCGTCCAAACCGACGGGTTGCGCACGGGTTTCCTCGCAGCGCCGAGACACACGCCTGAGGTCCAGCACCTGTTCGACGACGACCTACAAGCCGTCGGCTACGTGACGAACGTTTCACGCCTGTGGGCGTACATGCCGACCACGCTCGAAGGCCTGTCCGACCTCATGGGCCAAACAACTCTGGCCGGGTCCCTCACCCTTCGGCAGCGGGCTGTCCTCGTGACGGCCGCTGCATCAACTCTGCGTGACTCCTATTGCTCGCTGGCATGGGGCAAGAAGCTCGCGGCCGAGACGGGACCGGAAGCTGCGGGGGCGGTCATTCGGGGTGCAGACGAAGATCTGGACCCCAGCGAACGGGCGCTGGCTCATTGGGCTCGATCCGTGGCAACCGACCCGAACGCCATCGAGGCCAGGGACGTCCAGGTTCTGCGGGACGCCGGCTTCGACGAGGCGCAGATCTTCGCCATCACGACCTTCGTCGCGCTCCGCCTCGCCTTCTCGACCATCAACGACGCGCTGGGAGCAGGTCCAGACTTTCAACTGGGCGCATCGACGCCAGCACCGGTTCTGTCCGCCGTCACGTTCGGCCGCCCCCTGGGGCCTGAGCATGAGTAGCCGGGCGCCTGCGGTGCTCCTCCTCGGGGGGCGTTCCCTGCGAGGTGCAACGTGAATCGGTCACTGCCGGCGCATCTCGAAGTTGCTGCACGCGACTCAGCTCGCCGTTCCAACAGGTGTTGTAACGCCGCGGGGAAAGCCCCCAGGGCAATTGAGGAAGGAGCAAGCACATGACCACTACGGACACACCGGTGAACAATGGCGTCAACGTCGAGTTCCTCTTGGGCGCTCGGGGGTTGCTGACCGAGGCGCCCCAGGCCGCGCAGTTCCAGTGGCGGGCGACCTGTGAGTGGCAGAACGGCACCCACAGCCGCTCAACGGTCGAGGGCTTCTTCGGTCTCGGCGAGGAACAGAACCACCGCACCCGGTACGTCTTTGACGCCGATCACCCGGAGATCTTCGCCTCCGAGGACAACGGCGCCACCCCCGTCGAATACGTGCTCGTGGCCCTCGCCAGCTGCCTCACGGCCGGCGTCGCTGCGGTCGCGCAGAACCGGGAGATCCAGCTGCGCAGCGTCTCGGCCACGATCGAAGCCGGGATGGACGTGCGGGGCATTCTCGGCATGGACAGCGACGTCCGCAACGGCTTCAGCGACATCAAGGTGACCTACGACATCGACGCCGACGCGTCGCCCGACGACGTCAAGGCGCTCGTCGCACAATCTCAGAAGCGTTCGGCCGTCTACGACATCATCACGAACCCCACCAACGTGAGCGTCCAGGTTCGCTGACCGAAGTTCGTTTCGGAGGAGTAGGGCGGCTCTATGCGCACCACGACCGTCGTGATCGGGGCCGGTCACAGCGGGTTGGCGATGAGCAGCTGCCTCTCGGAGCGCTCGATCGACCACGTCGTCCTCGAACGGCACGAGGTCGCCAACTCGTGGAGGACCGAGCGGTGGGACTCGCTGCGTCTGCTCACGCCCAACTGGCAATGCCGCCTTCCCGGGTACTCCTACGACGGGGCTGACCCCGACGGCTTCATGACGATGCCCGAGGTCGTCGACTTCATCACGGATTACGCGACGCTGATCGCCGCCCCGGTGCAGTCCGGCACGGCGGTCTCCTCGGTGCGTCGCACCAATGGCCACTACCGCGTCACCACGAACCAGGGCGAATGGCGGTGCGAGACGGTCGTCGTGGCCACCGGGGCCTTCAACGTGCCCCGTGTGCCGCGTCTGTCGAACGCGGTGCCTTCGTCGGTGACGACCTTGACCCCGCTGGAATACCGGAACCCGGGGCAGCTCGGCGAAGGGGGCGTGCTCGTCGTCGGCGCATCGGCGACCGGGGTGCAGATCGCGTGTGAAGTCCAGCGCTCCGGCCGCCAGGTCATCCTCGCGGTCGGCGAGCATGTACGAGGGCCGCGCGTGTACCGAGGCAGAGATATTCACTGGTGGATGGAGGCGGCCGGCGTCCTCGATGAGCGCTACGACGAGGTCGACGACATCGTCCGGGCACGGCGCGTGCCATCCATGCAGCTCGCAGGCTCACCCGAACGGGCCACGTTCGACCTCAACGCGCTGACGAGCATCGGCGTGAAGCTGGTGGGCCGGTTGGCTGGCATCGACGGCGGCCGGGCCCAGTTCTCGGGATCTCTGCGCAACAAGTGCGAGCTCGCGGACCTCAAGCTCGGGCGACTGCTCGACACCATCGATGAGTGGGCGTCTGCGAACGGCCTTGATGACTCGGTGCCGCCGCCTCACCGGTTCTCACCAACCGTCGTGGACGCCTCGCCGCCGCTGGGTCTCGATCTCGCCGGCGGTGCGATCGAGACCATCATCTGGGCGACCGGATTCCGCCCCGACTGCTCCTGGCTCGACAGCATGGTCCTCGATGCCAAGGGGATGATCCGCCACGACGGGGGCGTTGCCGATTCCCCCGGCATGTTCCTCGTCGGAAGCCCGTTCCTGCGCCGGCGCAAGTCGAGCTTCATCGACGGAGCCCGGGTCGACGCCCAGGAGCTCGTCGTCGAACTGGCTGCCTACCTGGACGCCGGTGCTTCGTTGGCGAGGCGTTGACCGGCGCCGGCCCGCCGGTTCTCAGTGCGAGGCCAGCGTCGGGCGCACCAGCTCGGCGGCCCGCTGTGCCAATTCGACCAGCACAGCGACCACTTCGGTGATGACCCCCTCATGACAAGGCTCGACGTGCTCGCCAAGGTCCCCGATCCCGCGCAGGCCCGGCGGCAGCTCAATCTGGACGCCCTTGCCCGAGGGAAGGTTGACGGGGTTCTCGGGGTGGAATCCGAGCCGCACCCGTTCGTCGGCGACGTGGTAGCCGGCGAAGCGGTCGCGAAACAACCGGCGCGCCGCATCGAGCAGTGGCGCGTTCAGCCCTCCCACGATGATCCCTCGGAGCGGGCCCGTCTGACGCCCCCGCAGCGCGGGCCCGTACGGGTCGACCACGAGGCCTCGGTCCGGGTCGATCCAGATGGCAAAGCCGTCGCGCCCGAACCCGTGCACCGAGATGGCGACCGCCACGTGCTGCAAGAACGCCCGCATACGCGCGGAGTGGTCCGGATCGTGCAACCGCGACGTGAGATGGACCCGCAACCCGGAGGGCTGGACGATGGCGTAGTAGGACGCGCCCGCCAGTTCGGCGGCCCGGCTGGCGATCCGGTCGGTCCCCCGGTCCTGGGAACCGCCGTGCAGTGCCATGAAGCCGACGCTGGAGCGCAGGATGCAGTCCTCCCTCACCCCGGGCAGGGTCAGGAGCTCGGCCAGGTCCATCTCCTCAGGTTGCCACGCCGCCCGTATCGACGCGCCGGCGGAGCCGCCGGTTATCCTCCGCCGGTCACGACGACCCTCGCCACCGTCAGGTTGTTGGCGTAGTTGGGATCGGGGTTCAGCGACCACGCCACGGCCCGGACGGTCCCATCGCCCGGCCGGGCGGGCCGGAAGCTGACGGTGAAGCTGGCCGAGGAACCGGGCGCCAGAGAGCCCACGAACCACAGGTCCTCGTGCTCGAACCACAAGCCGGCGTCGTCGAACCACCAGCCGTTGCCGGTGGCGGAGACCCGCCAGAACCGGCGGGGCAGCTCGAGGGCGGCCCTGACGAAGCGCGCCGTGGCGGGGCCGGCATTGGCCACCGTCAGCGTGCAGGTGGCCACCGTTCCCACCGGGACCGTCGCCGGGCACGAGAGGACGGCCGAGATGTCGGCCTCCCGCGAGTTCGTCGCCACCGAGACTGCAAACGGACCAGCGGTGGCCTTCCCGGCGTCGTTGGCGGCGACGACCGAGTACGTGAACGAGGCGGTGCCGGTCGGAGGCGTTCCCGACAGCGCGCCGGTCGTCGGATCGATCGACAGCCACGCCGGCGCGCCTGGGGCGAGTGCATACGTCGGGGTGGGCACGCCGCTGGCTGCGAAGGTGTACGTGTAGGCCTGCCCCGCCTTCGCAGTCGTGGGCGGCGTGTCGACGGTGAAGGCCGGCATCTGCTCCACGGTGATGCTCGCCATGAGCGTCGGCGCCGCCGCGTAGCTGGCGTTGCCGGCCTGGTTGGCGTCAATGACGCAGGTGCCGGCCTGGGCGTAGTCGAGCGTGGTGCCGTCGGTGCCGGTCACGCTGCACACGCCGGAGCCGCTGGCGGGGTCGACCGAGAAGACGACCGGGTTGCCCGATCCGCCGCCGGTCGCCGACAGCGTGGCCGATTGCCCGGCGATGCCGAGCGTCGGCGGTGTGAAGGTGATCGCCTGCAGGATCGCGATCACCGTGTCCGAGTCGACGGCGTTCGCGGCCACGTCTGTGTCCACCTGGCCCGGCGGCAGCGAGACGCCGGCGATGTCGATGAAAGCACTGCCGGAAGCGAGCGTGGACGAGAGCATCCCCATGAGGGTGAAGGTCGCGGAGGCGCCGCTCGCCAGGTTGACGCCGGTCCACTCGAACTGGCCCGCGCCCAGTTCTGCGAGGTTGGTCCCGTCGACCGAGCTGGTCGCGCTCAGCGGCGTGAACCCACCGTTGAGCGTGTCGGCCACCGCCGCATTGGTGACGGCCGACGGACCGTGGTTGGTGAGCGTGATGGTGTAGGTGTCCGCGGCACCGGGCGCAATGGTGTCGACGCCGTCGGTCACCGTGATGGTGAGGTCGGCGGCCGGGATGACCTCGACCGCGGCGGAGGTCGTGCTCGGCGTGGTGCTCTGATCGCTGGTGGCCGACGCGGAGGTGGTGTCAGATTCCACGGCGGAAGGCCCGTCGGTGGACTCGGTGTAGGAAAGGGTGGCTGATGCACCGGCGCCCAGGGAGGGGATGGACCACGTGACGACCCCGGCCGTGGTGGTGGTCGTGCCGTCGGACGTGGTGACGGAGGAGTCGAGCGTGAAGTTGGGCGCCAGGGTGACCGGGACGGACACATTGGTCTGCGTGGACGTCGTGACGTTCGAGACGCTGACCTGGTAGGTGACGTCGGTGCCGGCGAGCGCGGCCTCGCTCGGCGTCGTGGTGACACCGTCGCCGTTGTAGGAGGCGATGGCGAGACCGAGTGGCCCGGCGGAGGCCGCGCCGGTCACCACGTCCGAGTCGACCGCGTTGTAGACGGGATTGGTGTCGACCTGCCCGGGATTCGAGCGCGACCGTGGCCAGGCTTACGAACGCGCTGCCGGCCGTCAGGGGCGACGGCACCGTTCCCATGATGCTGAGCGTTGCGCTGGCGCCGCTCGCCAGGTCGATGCCGGTCCACTGGAACTGGCCACCACCGAGGTCGGTGAACGTCGTCCCGCCGATGGAGCTGACGTCGGAGGACGCGGCGAAGGCGCCGTTGAAGGTGTCCGTCACGGTGGCGTTCGTCGCCGCCGACGGCCCGTTGTCGGTGAGCGTGATCGTGTAGGTGTCCGGCGCCCCCGGGGCGATGGAGCTCACCCCGTCGCTCACGGCGATGGTCAGGTCGGCCGCCGGGATGACCTCGACCGTGGCCGAGGCCGTGCTGGGCGTCGTGGTCTGGTCACTCGAAGCCGATGCCGAGGTGGCGTCCGACTCGAGTGCAGCCGGGGCGTCGGTCGTCTCGGTGTAGGTCAGCGTGGCCGATGTGCCCCCCGCCAGGGAGGGGATCGACCAGGTGACGACGTTGCCGCTCACAGTGGTCGAGCCCGCAGACGCGCTCGACGGTCGCGGTGCCGAGCGTGAACGCGGCCGGCAGGTCGACGGGCACCGCCACGTTGGTCTGCGTACCCGGTCCGGCATTCGACACGGTGACCTGGTAGGTCATGTCGGAGCCGGCGAACGCCGACTCGCTCTGCGTGGTGGTCGCGTCCCCGGCGTACGAAGCGATCGTCACACCCAGTGGAGCTGCGCTCACTGCGACGCCGCCGGCGGGCGGTGTCGCCAGCACCAGTCCCGTCCCGAGGACGGCGCACGCCGATGCGCCGACGGCCGCCATCCGCCATCTCGGGCGGGGGCGGGGCACGGGCCGGGTCGAACGGGGAAGAGCGTTCCCGGTGGTCGCTGCACGGCGACGCCCCACGTTCGACATGGCCCTCCTCTTGTGGCCTAGGCGGCGCACCTCCCCCGAACTCTGCGTTCATTATCCGATCGGGTCTCGGCCATGTCTCTGGTAAATAAGTCCGGTTCTCGTTGTCCAATCGGGGCTCTCGTTGTTATTTCCGGCGTCCCGTTGTCATTCCCGCATCGACTGCGGCGGCGGACCGGACCTAGACCTCGAAGGTCTGCCCCGACCGATGGATGGTGAGGGCCGCCACGACGGCGCCGACCAGGATGAGGCTGCCGGACAGCACCAGCGCTTCGTGCAACCCCGAGCCGAACGCGTCGTACGCGGCGTTGACGACCTTGGCGGCAATGCGCGGCGACTTGCACGTTCTTCGAGTGCTCGGCGCTGGTGGCCGCCCCGCCGCTGCCCGCACCCCCGGTCTGGATGGCGTGCAGGACAAGGCTCTGGAAGTTGGGCGGGATGCCGATGGCCTTGAGCCGCGCCGCCAGGTCACCGGTGAGCTTGGCGTTGACGATGGCACCGAGGATGGCCACTCCGAACACCGCGCCCATCTCCCGGCTCGTGTTGGTGGCCGACGCCGCCATCCCCGAGCGTTCGGGCGGGACGACCGTGAGGGGGACCGAGGTCACGGGCACCAACAGCATGCCGATGCCGATGCCCGCGATGGGGAGCACCCATCCGAGCGTCCCGAAGTCCACGTGGGGCCCGAGCACCGCGCTCGCCAGCAGGATGCCCCCTCCCGCCAGCAGGCACCCGACCGTCATCGGCCACCGTGGACCCACCCGCGCCACCAACGGGCCCGTCAGGGCCGACACGATGATCAACCCGGCGGCCATGGGGAGGAAGTCGACCGCCGCCTGGTACGCCGACGCACCGACGACGACCTGCAGGTACAGGGCCGTGAAGAAGAAGATCGAGAACGCGCCGAAATAGGCGACGAAGGCGACGAAGTTGGCACCGGTGAACGGGGCCCGGCGGAACATGGTGAGGTCGAGCATCGGGCTCTTGACCCGCCGCTCGGTGACGACGAAGGCGACGCCGGAGAGGCCGCACAGCACGAACAGCGTCACGATCCAGGACGCGGTGTAGCCGGAGTCCTCCCCCTGGATCACGGCGAACGACATGCAGGCCAGGAATGCGGCGCCGAAGAGGAACCCGAGCACGTCGATGCGGCGTCCCTGGCGGTCCGAGGACTCCGGGACCCAGACCAGGGCGAGGACGAACGCCACCAGGCCGAACCCGAGGTTGAACCAGAAGATGGCCCGCCAGCTCGAGAACCCGACGAGTGCGCCGCCGACGACCGGCCCGAGGGCGAGCGCCAGACCTGCGACGGCGGCCCACACCCCGAGCGCGTCGGCCCGGGTCTCCCGGTCCGGGTAGACGTGCCGGATGATGGAGAGCGTGCCCGGCTCGCTGGCGGCGGCGCCCACGCCCATGATCACGCGGCCGGCGATCAGCCAGTCGGCGTTGCTCGCCAGCGCAGCCACGACGGACCCGGCACAGAAGATCGCGACCCCGGCCAGCATGATGCGCTTGCGCCCGAGGATGTCACCCAGCATGCCCGCCACGAGCATGAAGCTGGCGAAGGTCAATGCGTAGCCGTTGACCACCCACTGCAGCTGACTGACCCCGGCGTGGAGGTCGCTTTGGACGTTGGCCAGCCCGACACTGACGATCGTGTTGTCCAAGAAGGTGAGGAAGAGGACGGCACACAGGGTCGCCAGCGCCACGGCTTGGCCGGCAGAACCGAGTCCGCCCTTCTTGATCTCGAATCCCGGTGGTGCTTCTCCGGCTCGGTCGGTCAGCAGGGTGGCCCCGCCCGTCGCGATCGGGCGGCGGGATGCTCTCGGGCGGACCTCATGCATACGAGTTTTGCCTACCCACAAGACGGGTAGTGGAACCGCTACGGGGTGCCGCCGCCAAGGGTCGGGCTGTGTCGGACTCGTGCAGCGCACCCCTCGGAGGTTGCGAGGCGTGCTCGGTTCAAGGGCTGGAGGACCGGCGGTGGGTTTCGGGACTGCGGATCGAGCTCACCAGCCGGCGAGGGAAGGGGGGAACTCGCGGCCTTCTTCGAGCGGGTCGACTACCCCTTCTACGTCGTCACGGTCAGGTCCGAGTCCGCCGAGATGAGCGGCTGCCTGGCCGGTTTCGTGGCCCAAGGCAGCATCGACCCGCCGAATTTCCTCGTCTGCATCTCCAAGCTCAACCACACCCTTGCCGTCGCGGAGCATGCGTCGGGCATGGGGCTCCACCTCCTGGGGAGCGACCAGGTCGACCTGGCCCGCCTCTTCGGCGAGGAGACCGGGGACCAGATCGACAAGTTCGCCGCGGTCGACTGGCGGCTCGGCCCGACGGGGGCGCCCTTGCTCGTGGACTCAGCGGTGAGCATGGAGGGCCAGATCCTCGGCCACTTCTCCGTCGGCGACCACGAGGCCTTCCTCGTGCGGGGTCTGCGCGCCGTCCCTGGTGGGCATGCGGGGCTCCTCACCTACCGCGGCGCCGGGCGGCTGCACCCCGGCCACCCGGCGTAGGCCTGGGCGCCCCGATCGGGCTCTGCCGGCTCCGGCTCATCACGCGCGCCTCAGGCGAAGCGCCACCGCGTCGCCCCTGGGGTCGACGCCGACGCCGATCGCGGTGGTCGGTGTCATCGCCCACAGGTCCCACGGCGGCCGTCCCGCAGTCGGGGCGCTGTAGTCGCTCCCCTCTTCAGGTCGCGGACTGCATGGAGGCCAGCAGTTCCTCCAGGCGCTCGTTCGACTCGATGATCCCCTGCTCCATGCCGTTCGCGACGTGCATGTCGCGTGCCTCGAGGGAGCTGTGCCGGTTCGTCGAAGTGACCATGGTGCCGTCCTCGACGGGCTCGAGCACGAGGGTCTCGACCGCCTGGTGTTCGGGTGCGCCCTCGTAGACGAAGGTGCCGACCCGGCGGCGCGGGGGGTCGAGCTCGAGGAACTCCCCGTGGAAGGCGAACTCCATCCCGTCGGGGGCACGGTGCACGATCCGCCACGTGCCGCCGACCCGCAGGTCGACCTCGCACTCGGACACCTCGAGCCGCCGCGGGCCGAACCAGCGGCGCAGGAACTCGCCCTCGGTGACGGCGCGGTACACCAGCTCGGGTGGCGCCTTGAAGTACCGCCGTATCGTGATGATCGGCTCGCCGGCCGGGATGGTGATCTCGGTCTGGATGTTGGTCATGGTCACGTTCCTTCTCCTTTTGCTTGCAACTCTTCGAGCAGCTCGTCGAGGCGTTCGAAGCTCTCCTCCCAGAACTCGCGGTATGACCCGACCCAGTCCGAGAGCTGCTTCAGCCGCCGGGGCTCGAGGTGGCACATGCGCCGGCGGGCCAGACGGTGCCGCGAGATCAGCCCCGCCTGCTCCAGGACCCGCAAATGCTTGGTGATGGCGGGCTGGCTCATGGGGAACGGTGCGGCCACGTCGAGGACGCCGGCGTCGCCCTCCGCCAGGCGGGCGAGGATCGCCCGCCTCGTCGGGTCGGACAGAGCACCGAAGGCCCGGTCGAGCTCTGTCTCGGTGATCTCCACGGTTGCCGTTGGCATAACCATATAGTTATATGAACTCGGGATGATGTCAAGGGCACGCGTCGCATTCGACCGGTTCCGGCTCGACTCGACCGGGCTCGGGGCCACCCCGACGGGGACCTCGGTCGGGTCGGGTGGGCTGCTACGGGGCGGCGGGCGCGTCGCCCCCGCCGAGCTCCCTCGGTTGCACCAGGCTGATCATGTTGCCCGAGTCGTCGCGCATCATCGCCTCAATGCCGTAGGGACGCTCTGCGGGCTCCGAGAGGAAGGTCACGCCCTTGGCGAGCAGCTCCTTGCAGGTCTGGTGACAGTCGTCCGTCGCCATCACCCCGACCCCCATGGAGCCGCTGGCCACGAGGGCACGAAGCTGCGATGCCGCCTCGGGTGCCCTGCCCATGTCGCACGAGGCCAAGATGATCTGCAGGTCGGGCTGGTCCTTCGGCCCGACCGTGAGCCAGCGGAAGCCGGCGCCCGAACCCTCGAACTCCTCGCCCATCGTGATGTCAAAGCGCAGTTCGAAGCCCAGCTTGTCGGTGTAGAAGGCCTTGGCGGACTCCTGGTCCAAGACGAAGACATTGGTGTGCGACATGTGCTTGATCATCGTGGTGTCCTTCCGACGTTCGCCGCCTGTCGTTCGATCCCGCCAGGCTTGGGCCAAGGTCAGGGTACGGCGCGCGCGTCCCGTCAGGCTTCTCCGATCTTGCGCTCTTGCGCGGTCGCGCCCGGCGCGCGGGCCGGCCGGGGCCGGCCCCAGTCCATGAGGAAGCAGCCCGGGATCGGGGGCGGACCGCCCCGCTCGGCCGAGGCGCGCTGGAAGGCGCTCGGCGACATGCCGACCAGCTCGGAGAATCGGGAGCTGAACGAACCCAGGCTGGAGAACCCGACCAGCATGCAGACTTCGGTCACCGTCAGGTTGGCGGAGCGCAAGAGGTCCTTGGCGCGCTCCAGCCGGCGGCGGGTGAGGTAGTTCGCCGGGCTCTCGCCGTAGGTCTCCTTGAAGGCCCGCGCGAAGTGGAACTTGGAGAATCCGGCCTGCGCCGCCATCTGGTCCAGGTCGAGCGGGTCGGCGTAGCACCGGTCCATCAGGTCCCGGGCGCGGCGGAGGCGCGCGATGCGCTCGCTGCCGCTCACCCGCTGCACGGTACCGCCCCGGTGCCCCGGGGGGAGCGGCACCGGGGCGGTGGGCGGCGGTGGATCAGGCGTGGGCCTCCCAGAAGTCCCGGAGCAGCGGGACGAGGTCGGCTGCCCGCTCGTCGGGCCAGAACAACATGGCGTCGCGCACCAGGGTGACCCGCTCGACGCCGGGGATCATGTCGGCCAGGCGCTCGGCCCACGACGGCTCGAAGAAGATGTCCGCGGTGCCCCACGCCACCTGCGCCGGGGCGTGCAGCTGCGCGAGCAGCGGCTCGACGGCCATCAGCTCGGCCGCGGAGGACGCGGTCAGGAGGCGCTCGAGGCCCTTGCCCTGGTCGGGAACGAACGGGGCGAGATAGCTCATGAGGAGCTCGTCGGTGAGCCGGTCGGGGTGCGCATAGCCCTGAGCGAACCCGACCTCGGAACGGGCCACCGCGAGATCGCCGGCCAGGGCGGCGACCATCGGGCCGAGCTCGCCCGACTCGGCCAGCGCGACGAAGGGCTTGAAGGCTTCGGGGGGGAAGTTGTCGTGCACGTCGCAGTTGGTCAGCGTCAGCGTGCGCACCCGCTGCGGGTAGCGGGCCGCGAAGACCTGTGCCACGGCGCCGCCCGTGTCGTTGGCGACGACGTCGACCCGGTCGAGGCCGAGCGCCCCGCAGAGGTCATGGAGCATCGCGGCGAGCCCGTTGAGGGACAGGTCGGCCGCGTCGCCGGCCGGCACCGCCGTCGCGCCGTGCGCGGGCAGGTCGGGCGCGATGCAGCGGCGGACGTCCGCGACGTCCCAGATCACGTTGCGCCACAGGTCCGCGTTGACGAGGACGCCGTGGACGAACAGCGCCGCGGGTACCGCGGCAGCGCCGTCGGCTCCTCCGCCGCCGTGGTCGACGTACGCGACCTCGCCGTGGCCGAGGCCGATCGTGCGGCGCGGCAGCAGCGTCCGGGCCGCCGCCGTGGGGAGTGCAGTGCCTGTCTTGGTGGGGGGGGTCATGGAATCCGATTATATAAACCAACTGTCTGTTTGTAAAGAGGGGAGTAGGCTTCCACCGTGCCCACGCAGGCAGAACGCACCGAGGCCACGCGGGGACGCCTCATCGCGACGGCCCGCCGGCTCTTCGCGGACAAGGGCTTCGCCGCCACCTCGACCGAGGAGATCCTGGGCGAGGCCGCCGTCAGCCGGGGCGCGCTCTACCACCACTTCGCCAGCAAGACCGACCTGTTCCGGGCGACCTTCGAGGCCGTCGAGGACGAGGTCACCGCGCAGATCCTCCAGGCCGCCACGGGCGGCGGCGAGACCGATCCGATGAAGATCCTCGTGCTGGGATTCGACGCGTTCTTGGACCAGTGCGTCAACCCCGAGGTCCAGCGGATCGTGATGCTCGACGGCCCCACCGTCCTCGGATGGGACACCTGGCACGAGCTCGATGAGCGCTACGCCTTCGGCACGCTCAAGGCCGTGCTCACTCTGGCGGCCGACGGCGGTCGGGTCGATCCGGCGGCGGTGGAGCCCTTGTCGCACCTCCTCCTCGGCGCGATCATGCAGGCGGGCATGGTGGTCGCCCGGGCCGACGAGCCGTCCGCCGCCAAGGCGGCCATGGCGGAGTCCTTCGGGCGCCTGATCTCTGCGCTGTGAGGCCCGGGGCGGGTCATGCGCCGCGCCGAACTCCTCGGCCGACCCACGCCGGCAGCCGCGCCGGCCGGCCGCGACCGTCGACGCACCCGTGCACGGTCACCGCGGTCGCCCGGGCCTCGCCCCCCGCCGACAGGAGGTAGGCCACCTGGAACGTCGTGCCCGTGACGGCGCCGATGCGCAGCGACACGTCGACCTCGTCGTCGAAGTGCAGCGGCTTGCGGAACTGCACGGACACCTCGAGCACGGCGAAGTCCCGACCGCCTGGGACGCGGTCTTCGCCGTCACCGGCCCGCACCGCGTGGTAGGGGTGCCCGATGGCCCTCAGGTACTCCACCCTGGCCTCTTCGAGGTATGCCAGGTACGCCGCGTGATGGATGATGCCCATGGCGTCGGTCTCCGCGAAGCGGGTGCGCAGCCGGTGGGCGAAGGGGTAGTCGGCCGGGTCCCGGGAGGGCTGCAGGGACTGGCGGGCCACGATCCGACCCGCTACTCCCCCGTCGGGACCACGTCGCCGCCTGCGGCGGCCGCCCCGCCGGCCTCCGCGGCCCTGGTCCCGGGCGCCTCCGCCTCGCCGCCGGACGCGGCGCCCGCGCGCCCGAGAGCGCCGGGAGGCCATGCGGTTGACGAGCTCCCGGTCTGTTGAAGATGGCGAACTCGCCCTCGGCCTCGACCGTGACGATCCCGTCCTGCACGATACGACCCTTGCTGAAGACCCTCCGGTCCGTCACCTCGGTGACCCATCCCTCGAAGACGGCCTCCACGCCCGTGAGGGTGGGCCGGAGGTAGCGCAGGGCCAGGCGCACCGTCGGCCCCGTCGCACCGACGATGGCGTTGGCCCCCGTCAGGACGATGTCGAAGGTGGACGCCAGCACGGCGCCGTGCACGCACCCGGGCGCACCCTCGTAGGCGACGTCGAAGACACCGCGACCAAAGGCCTTGGGGGGATCGAAGTCCAAGACGACGGGCAGCGCCAGCGGATTGAACGGGCCGACGACGACGTCGAAGGGCATCGCGCCCCGATCGGCACCTCTTTGGGCGGAGCGTCCTCTCCGGGCGGAGCGTCCTCGGCCGGCGCGATGAAGCGGGGGAACGGCATCTCGGGCACGTGCGCCTCGAGGTCGTCGGCCACCGCGGCCAGCCGCGCCACCAGCCGCGCCGTCTCGGCCGGTGGCGGCGCCGTGCTGACCGAAAGGCGAATCAGGCGGCGCAGGACGTCGGCCAGTTCCATCGCCTCGGGCAGTCGGCCCTTCAGCCCGGGATGGAGCTCGAACGACGACGGCACGGCGTCAGGGGTCGGCACGGCGACGAACAGTACCGCCGGCCCTCCGCACCGACGACATTCCGGGTGACCGGCGCCACGACGCCCCGACCGTTCAATTCGACGGGCGCTCCTAACATGGCTCGGTGACCCCCGAGCACTCAGTCCAGTTCACCTCCGGAAGCCCCGAGACGGTCCTCGACCCGATCGCCCCGGAGCTGGCCGCCGCCCTCGACGCGGCCCGGTCCCTCCCGCCGGACCGCCGTCGGGAGGCGGTGGCGGCCGTGGCGGCGCGGGACCCGCGCTGCCTCCAGGCCTGGGCCGACCTGGCCGAGCTCTCGGAGGACCCGATCGACCGTTATGCCTTCGCCCGGGTGGGCTACCACCGCGGGCTCGACGCGCTGCGGGCGGCCGGGTGGCGGGGCTCGGGCTACGTGCGCTGGCACCACGAGCCCAACCGCGGCTTCCTGCGCTCCCTCCACTCGCTGAAGCTGGCCGCCGGCGCCATCGGGGAGTCCGACGAGGAGCAGCGCTGTGACCTGTTCCTGCGCCAGCTCGATCCCGAGTGGGAGAGCGCCCGCACATAGTTAGGCTTTCTAACTGTATGATGGTCGAAGTGTCTGTCGCCTCCCCACCCTCGACCACGCCGTCTGGCGCGAGGTCCGGCGCGAGGTCCGGCGCGAAGTCCGGCGCGAAAGCGTCGGCCGGAGTGAAGACGGCCGGCGCCACCCCCGTCCTCGGGACGTACGGCCGCGTCGCGGCATGGCTCTCCAAGCGGGTCGAGGTCGCGCTGACCACGGTCGACCTGACGCTCCCGCAGTACCGGGTCCTCGGGATCCTCGCCGAGGGTTCGGCCGCCGCTTCGGGGCTGGCCGACCGACTGGCCGTGCGGCGTCCGTCGATCACCGCCGTGATCGACGGCCTGGTCGCCCGCGGCCTGGTGGACCGCCGCCAGGAGGACACCGACCGCCGCCGTGTGGCCCTGCGCCTCACCGACGAGGGGGTCCGCACACTGGCCGAGGCCGACCTGGCGGTCGACGACTACCTCGTTTCCATCGCCGGCCACCTGCCCGACAAGGAGGAGGCGATGGCGCTGCGCTCGCTCGAGCTGTGGGCCCGCGCCATGACCGAGTCCCGCCAGGGACCCGCGCCCGGCTGCGGACGAGTCCGCCGGGCGGGCGACGCCGGAGGGGAAGGTCCGTTGAGCAAGACCGAGGACAGGCTCGACCGGGCGACCGCCGGAGGCGGCCGCGCGGCAACGGCGCGACCGGGGCATCCGTCACGACGGCACCGGCGCACGGGCTGCCGTTGGCGGCCTACGTGCCCATGGGCGTCACGAGCCGCTACGCCAAGCCCAAGGCCACGGTCGACCCTGACCGGTCCAAGTCGTGGATCAAGCGGGCGGCGCCGATCGTCATGGCCCACAAGGTGCAGTTCTTCAGCGCGCTCATCTTCTCGTTCCTCGGGCTGATCATCCAGGTGTGGATCCCCAAGATCCTCCAGAACGGCATCACGAACGCGCTGATCCTGCGGACGCAACCGCTGCACAACTACGTGGAGCTCATCGCCGTGCTGGCGTCTGTTCACGGGGATCTTCGGCTACATCTCGCGGACCAACCTCTACAAGGTCGCCTACGCCATCGAGTTCGACCTGCGCAACATCCTCTACGAGCACTTCACCCGGATGTCGTTCCCGTTCTACGACCGGGTGCAGTCGGGGCAGCTGATCTCGCGGGCCAACTCGGACATCCGCTCCGTGCAGATGTACCTGACCTTCGCCCCCATGATCCTCGTCCAGTGCTCCATCGCGCTGGTCGCCTTCGCCTTCATGCTCTCCATCAGCGTGCCGCTGGCCTTCGTCGCCATGGCGTCGATGCCGTTCATCTACATCGTGGGCGTGAAGATGCGGAAGTCGCTCTTCCCCGTCTCGTGGATCATCCAGTCCCGCCTGGCGGAGGTGGCCACCGTCGTGGACGAGAACGTGAACGGCGTGCGCGTCGTGCGCAGCTTCGCCGCCGAGCAACAGCAGCTGCGCCAGCTGGCCACGGCGGCCGATCGGGTGCAATGGGGCTACATCAAGGACGCCGACCTGCGCGCCCGCTTCGCCCCGCTGGTGCAGAACCTCTCCCAGGTCGGGCTCGTGCTCGTCCTGCTCGTCGGCGGCTGGATGGTCATCCACGAGCACCTACCGGTCGCCTCCATCGTCTCGTTCAACCTCTACCTCGTGATGATGCAGGCCCCGTTCATGATGCTGGGCATGCTCATCATGATGGGCCAGCGCGCCTCGGCATCGGCCGGGCGCATTTACGAGATCCTCGACGAGCAGCCGACGATCGTCGACCGGCCGGATGCCGTCGACCTCGTCGACAGCGAGGGCGACGTGGAGTTCGACGGGGTGTCGTTCGCCTATGCGGCGGACAGCCTGCTGTCGAAGCCGGGTGAGGAGGACGACGGCCGGCGCGACATCCTGCGCGACCTCAACCTCCACCTGCACCCCGGCGAGACCGTGGCACTGGTCGGGCGGACCGGGAGCGGCAAGTCCACGGTGGCCCGGGTGCTCGCCCGCTTCTACGACGCCACCGGCGGCACGGTGCGTGTGGACGGCCATGACGTGCGAGACCTCACGCTCACCAGCCTGCGGGCCAACATCGGGGTCGTCCTCGACGAGCCGTTCCTCTTCTCCGTGTCCATCCGGGACAACATCGCCTACGGCCGGCCCGACGCCTCCATGGAGGAGGTGGTGGCCGCGGCCACGGCGGCCGGCGCCGCCGGCTTCATCAAGCGGCTCTCCGACGGCTACGACACTGTGGTCGGCGAGCGGGGCTACACGCTCTCGGGCGGCCAGCGCCAGCGCATCGCCATCGCCCGCGCCCTCCTGGTCAACCCGCCCATCCTGATCCTCGACGACGCCACCAGCGCCATCGACGTCAAGGTGGAGCAGCGCATCCATTCGTCGCTGCGCGTGCTCATGGAAGGGCGGACCACGCTGATCATCGCCCACCGCCTGTCGACCATCAGCCTGGCCGATCGGGTGGTGCTGCTCGACAACGGCCGCATCGTGGCCGACGGTACCCACGCCGAGCTCCTGGCCAGCACCCCTCTCTACTCCGAAGTCCTGGCACAAGCGGCCAGTGAGGAGCAGGCCGCCGAAGCCGCGGCAGCGGGCAGCGAGGACCTCGGGTTGGAGGACGACGTCCTCGAGCCCGAGGGAGGTGCGCTCTGATGTTCGGCCCCGGCGGCGGTGCCGCCCATGGGCGGTGGGGGCGCACCCGGCGCGGCCCAGGCGGGCCTGCCCTTCGGCGGCATCCCCTACGAGCTGCAGGATGGTGTCGACCTGCTGTTGAAGGAGGAGCCCGAGCGCGGCGAGTCCGACGCCGTCTTCACGCAGCTGCCGACCGAACACGAGAAGAAGCGGCTGAGCCTGACCAGCCTGCTCATGGAGTACCCGGGGATGCTGCTCCTCGCGACCCTCTTGGTCGGCCTGATCGCCCTGTTCACCCAGCTCGGGCCGAGCCTCGTGTCGTACGCCATCAACCACGGCATGACACCGCCCCACTACGACTTCGCCGTCGTCGTCGTCATGGCCGGTCTGTACCTGGTGTCGATCGTCATCTCGGGCACCGCCCAGTGGGGCCAGGCACGGCGTGACCGGCCGCCTGGCGTCGTGGGTGATGAACGACCTGCGCATCACCGTGTTCCGACATCTCCAGCGGCTCTCGCTCGACTTCTTCACCGAGGAGAAGGCAGGCGTGGTCATGAGCCGCATGACCAGCGACATCGAGAACCTGCAGCAGCTGCTGCAGGACGGGCTGGCTCAGTTCGCCATTCAGGGTCTCACCATGATCGTGATCACGGTCTTCCTCTTCGCGACGAACGCGACGCTGGCCGCCATCACGATCTTCGCCGTGCTGCCGCCGCTGATCGTGATGTCGATCTGGTTCAAGCGGGCATCGGAGCGCGGCTACGACAAGGTGCGCGACGGCATCGCTCTCGTGCTTGCCGACCTCTCCGAGAGCCTGCAGGGCGTGCGCATCGTCACTGCCCACAACCGGCAGCGCTACAACGTCGAGACCCACCGCGACATCGTCGGCTCCTACCGGGACGCCAACAACTTCACGGGCCGCATCAACGGGGTCTACGGCCCGGGCTCACAGGTCATCAGCGTGTTCGGCCAGTTGCTGATCCTCGCCATCGGCGGTGCCATGTACCTCCACAAGCCCCAGGAGATCAACCTGGGCCAGCTGACCGCCTTCTTCCTCTACGTCAACCGGTTCTTCTCGCCCATCCAGCTGCTGGTCCAGCAGTACAACACCTTCCAGCAGGGCCGGGCCTCGGTCTTCAAGCTGCGCGGGCTGCTCGAGACGGAGCCCTCGGTCCTCGAGGCACCTGACGCGGTGGAGCTGCCGCCGATCAGGGGCGAGATCCGCTTCGACCATGTGTCGTTCGGCTACGACCCCGCCGTCCCGGTTCTGCACGACGTGGACCTCGACATCGCGCCCGGGGAGACGGTGGCCTTCGTGGGCGCCACGGGAGCGGGCAAGTCGACCATGGCCAAGCTCGTCACCCGCTTCTACGACCCGACCGGGGGCCGGGTGCTCATCGACGGGTACGACCTCAAGGGCGTGACGCTCGCCTCGCTGCGGTCGCAGCTCGGGGTGGTGCCCCAGGAGCCCTTCCTGTTCGCCGGAACGATCCGGGACAACATCTCGTTCGCCCGGCCGGGCGCGCCCGACGACGAGGTGTGGAACGCCATCAACCAGGTCGGGCTGGGTGAGCTCGTGCACCGGCTCCCCTATGGCCTCGACACCCCGGTCCACGAGCGGGGCCAATCGCTCTCCTCGGGCGAGCGCCAGCTCATCGCGCTGGGGCGAGCCTTCATGGCCGAGCCCCGGGTGCTCGTGCTGGACGAGGCCACCTCGAATCTCGACCTGCAGTCGGAGACGATGGTCGAGGCGGCCCTCGACGTCCTGCTGCAGGGGCGCACCGCCGTGTTGATCGCCCACCGCTTGTCGACCGCCATGCGGGCCGACCGCATCGTGGTGGTGGGCGACGGGCGCCTGCTCGAGGTGGGCTCGCACGACGAGCTGGTCGCGTTGGGTGGCCACTACGCCGAGATGTACGAGACCTGGATGACCCAGTCGCACGCGGCGTAGCGCTCGCTCGCGCTCGCGCTCGCGCTCGAGTTCGACGCTCGACGCTGGACGGACAGGGGCGGGGGGGCGGCGGCGGCATGTCTTTCTCAAAACTCTAAACAAACCCGTTCATAGTTTTGAGAGAAGGCGCCCGAAGGCCGTCGGCGACCCTTTTTGCAC
Organism: uncultured Acidimicrobiaceae bacterium; assembly: GCA_963728845.1. Classification (GTDB taxonomy): domain Bacteria; phylum Actinomycetota; class Acidimicrobiia; order Acidimicrobiales; family RAAP-2; genus Bog-473. The sequence continues at coordinate 7,298 of CAVSLS010000047.1, read as the reverse complement.
ACGCTGGCGGATGGTGGCGGCGCATTCTGCCGGGGACACGACCGAGGTGTCGACCTCCGCGTCGTAGATGCCCGGCGTGTGCACCGCCTCTTGCCAGCGCATGACCGGCTCGGGTACCGACCCGGCAGGTGAAGTAGCCAGATACCGCGCCGACCCCTCCGACACCGCCTCGTCGCGCCGGGCCATGATCACCTCGAGCGGGCACCGCACACCCACGAGGTAGGCCGGGGTCTGCTCGAGCTGCCGCGCCACGAGCTCCAGGATCCCGAGCGGCCGTGAGTAGCGGTCGTGCAGGCCGACGTCGACGACGACGTCGAGACCCAGTCGGCTGAGGGTCGCCACCGACCCGAAGAGGCCCTCGTAGAGGCGCACGACGTCGTCCTCGAGGTCGGGGCGCTCGCCGCCCGGTCGCAACCCGATGCCGGGACGGCTGCGGGCGGGGGTGACCTCGGAGAAGGCGTCGACCCCCAGGTTCAGCCAGAGGCCCCCGAACGAGTCCTGGATGGCGGCGGCGATGCTCGACTTTCCCGACCGCGGCGCCCCGTTGAGCACGACCACGTCGCCGTGCCGGCTCACCGGGAAAGGGCGGCGGAGCTCACACGGGGAACGGTAACCGACCGCCCCGCCCTGGCACCATGGGTCCGTGCCTCACCTCGCCGCCATGACGCTCAGTGAGCGCTGGAGCGACTGGGACCGGTCGCCGTTCACCGACGAGAGCCGGAGCCACATCTCGGAGTGGCAGAAGCCGGCGTCCCCGGCCGCCACCTAACCTGAGCTTCGGACCGACTGGAGGTGACCCGATGGCCATGGGCGGCGACATCAACGCTCTCAGCACCTTTCCCATCGAGTGGTGGCTGGGTCGTCGCACCGAGGATCAGGGTCAGGGCTTTCCCGCCGGCGGTCATTATCCCTACGCGCGCCCGGTGCGGACCGGCTGGACGCGGGACGCCACTGGCCGTTGGGTCGCCTCGGGCGAGGACCCGCACGAATGGGAGGTCTTCTGCGAGCAGTGCGGCGACGCAGACGGACCGGCCGACGAGCAACCAACGCCCGCCAGGGAGATCCGGGGTCCGTACCCGTCCAAGCACAAGGCGGTGCACGCCGCCAAGAAGCACTTCGACCGGATGAGGCCGAGCCCGCAGGAAGGGACCTACGGCCCGTAGGGGGGCGCCTCTCCCCAACCCCACCGAGGCACCGGAGCGTGCTCGACGACCACGGTATCGGTTTGTGAGTTGGCCAGCGCGATGCGCGTGCCCCATTCGAGATAGGCGACGAGCGCAGAGCGGAACTCCGGATCGTCGGGCATGCCCGCGTCGTCGGCCGCGAGGCTCATCAAGGAGGCGAAGCGAAAGCGCTCGCGTCGGTGATGCCGAGCCGCCGGTGCTTCTCGAGCATGCGCTCGTAGCCGCCCAACCGTCCCGAGTACTCCGCCGGACCGCCGAAGACCTCGCACCACCAGGTCGCCACGTTGCGACGATGCTCCGCGTGGACCCCACCGGGGAAGAACGGCGCCAGGAGCCCGTCTCGTTCCACCCTGTCGTAGAAGGCGTTGATCATTCGGTCGAAGGCACTTCGACCACCAGCCCACTCGAACAGGGTCGGTGCGTCCGCCATCCTTAGTAGACGGAGAAGGGCGGGGTCGACGCTCCCGTCCGCACGTACTCGTCGAGCGCGTACAGGATCCGCCCCCAGGTGTACGTGCAGGCGGCCAGCTCGCCGTCGGCGGACGCCCAGCCTCGATGCTCGAAGCGGACGTTGGTGCCGTCGCCGTCGGCGGGTGTGAGCGTCCACACGATGGAGGTCGGCTGCCACTCGGGCGGCCCCCCCACACAGGTCCACGTCAAGGACCGGGGACGGTCGATGGACGTCACCTCGAAGCGGAACTGCGTCTCGGCATTGGGCCCGAAGGAGAAGACGGCGACCGAGCCCTCCGCGGGCTCGTACTCGGTCTGGTCGGTCCAGAAGGCCCGGTTCCCCTCCGCGCTGTTGATGGCGTCGAAGACGGCTTCGGGCGGTGCCCCGACCACGAGCGCCTCGCAGATGTCGGGCACGACGTCACCCTAGCGACGCTTTGGCTCAGCCGGCCCGGCTCCACGCGTCGAGGGTGGCGCGGTAGCGCGCGTCCCAGTCGTCGTACGTCGTCCGGAGCCGGGTGCCGAGCCAGTCCTCCGGCAGGAGCTCGACGGGCAACAGCGGGTCCGCCTGCAGGTGGCGCAGCACGGTGGCGGAGAGCTCGAACCCCGGCGCCAGGGCCTCGGGCCCGTCGGGCGCCAGCGCGCCCAGGCCGCGCAGGAGCTGGCCGGCCTGGTCGGACCACGCACCGAGGTCCCACAGCCGGCCGGCCAGCGTCCGCGGGTCCCCCGGCCGCGCCGTCATCACCTCGACGTCCACGTCCAGGGAGTCGGGCAGTTCCACGGCGACGTTGCCCGGCCGCAGCCACACCCCTTCGCGCAGTTCTGCCAGCCGGGCGTAGGCCAGGGCACGCCGGCGGGCGCCGCGGACCTCGGCCGTGCTCCCGCTCGTCGTCACCACGGCCAGCCACCACCAGCCCTCGTAGGGCGCAGTGGCGCCCGACCTGCTGGCGGACTGGCGGGACTGGCGAGCTGCGAGGTGGCCCGCCAGGCGGTAGCGCCCGGACCCCTCCGTCGTCACCTCCCCCGCCGCCACCATGCGGCTGAGCGCCACCCGCGCCCGGTTCTCACTGATGCCGAAGAGCCCGGTCAGCCGGACCAATTCCGCGACGGGCAGCTCGGGGGGGTCCATCCCGAGCAGGGCGCTGGCCAGCACGGAACGGGCCGTCAGCGGGGACGGCCGGACCGATGGCACCGGGGCATTACCTAGTTGCGTCACTTGACCGATTATCGTAATATGTCTCCATGACGAGCACCATGGTGCCCGACGCGGCATCCCGTCCCGGCGTCCTCCCCAGCGAGCGCCTGCTGGCCAACGGCATGGCCATCCCGGAGCTCCGCGCCGCGCTGCGCCGCATCGACAACCGGCGCAACGCCATCTCGGTGGCGGCGGTGTGGTTCTGGGTCGCCCTCATCATCGCCGGCGCCGTGTGGTTCGACCGGTGGTGGAGCTACCTGATCGCCTTCGTGCTGATGGGCCCGATGTACGCGCGTTTTGCCATCCTCATGCACGAGGCGGCGCACAAGCTGCTCTTCACCAACAAGCGGTGGAACGACTGGATCGGCAAGTGGGTGGTGGCCTACCCCGTGTTCACGCCCGTCCAGCTCTACCGACGGGTACATTTCGCCCACCACAAGGACGAGTTCGGCCCGGACGAGCCTGACATCGCCTTCTACGCGCCCTACCCGTGCACGCGCCGTGCTCTGGCCCGCCGCCTCTTCCGCGACACGGTCGGGATCAGCGGGTGGAAGAACTTCGTACCGCTCGTGAAGAACACGGCGCGCAAAGGACCCTTCCGCCCCATCGGTCTCTCCATCTTCGGCGTCCAAGCCCTGCTGTGGGCAGCCATGTGGGCGGCCACCGGCCGGTGGTGGATCTACCCGCTCTTGTGGTGGCTGCCCTGGATGACCGAGTGGCGCGTCATCAACCGCCTGCGCTCCATTGCGGAGCACGGGGGGATGGAGCGCAGCCCGGACCGCCGGGCCACGACGCACAACGTGCGCCAGTCGCTGCTCGCCCGGTTCTGGATCGTGCCCTACAACACCGGCTGGCACCTGGCCCACCACGTCGACATGGGCGTGCCCTGGCGCAACCTGCCCGCCTACCACGAGGAGCTCGAACGGGCGGGCTACATCACCGACGTGATCACGTACAAGAGCTACTGGGCGCTGTGGAAGGCGCTCTCGAGCGCCGACGAGACGACGGAGGTGCGGGCCGCCGCCGAGGCCTGAGCCGGCGCATGCGCCGATCGGTAGGGTGCGGGTCGTGGGCGATGCTCCCCTTCCAGTCGTGTTCCTGGGCCACGGCAACCCCATGAATGCCCTGGAGCACAACCGCTACACCCAGGCCTGGGCCGCGCTGGGTGCGACGATCCCCCGGCCGCGTGCCGTCTTGTGCATCTCCGCCCACTGGTACACCAATGTCAGCGCAGTCACGGCGATGGCCACGCCGCGCACCATCCACGACTTCTTCGGGTTCCCCGACCAGCTCTTCGCGGTCGAGTACCCGTGCCCGGGGTCACCCGAGGTCGCCGCCGAGGTGGCCGAGGTCGCCGGACCACACTGGATCGGCCTCGACCACGACAGCTGGGGCATCGATCACGGCACCTGGTCCGTCCTGACCCACGTCTACCCGGACGCGGACGTCCCGGTGGTGCAGCTCGCGATCAACAATGTGCAACCGCTCGGCTACCACCTCGACCTTGCGACCCGGCTGGCCCCGCTGCGCGCCCTGGGCGTCTTGATCATCGGAAGCGGCAACGTCGTCCACAACCTCGGCGCCATGAACTGGGCGGACCCGGACGCGGGCTCGGACTGGGCCAAGCGCTTCAACGAGGCGGCCTGCGAGCTCGTCGCCGACTCCCCCGGCGACATCCTGCAGCTCACCGAGCATCCCGATTACCACCTTGCCGCTCCCACGCCCGACCACTTCATCCCGCTCGTCTACTTCGCCGGCCTCGCCGCCGCCGGTGGCCGCGGGGCCGAGGTGCTCGTCGACGGCTACGCCTACGGTTCGTTGTCGATGACCTGCTTCACCGCGTAGCCGCCGTGTCGTCGCTCGGCCCGACGTGCGCGTCGAGCCAGGCCACGAGCGGCGCAGTGGCGTGGAAGAGGTCGACCACGCGCTTCTTCGCCGCCGCCGTCCCGAGCCAGCCCGAGACCGGCCAGGTCCTCATGGCAACCAGACCCTTGTGGCGCAGCAGCTCGATCCGGGGATGGTCCTTCGGGTACCCCCGTGGCGCGGTCTTGAGCGTCTCCATCGCGGTGACCTCGATCGCGGCGGCGCGCAGCGCGTCGACGACGGCCCCGAGCTTGCGGCCCGTCCCGTCGGCTGCCGCAGCCTCGCGGTAGCGCACCAGCTGGTCGGGCGTCATGTGGTACGTGCCCGCGCCCGCCATGAGCCCGTTGCCCGAGAACTGCACGTATCCCTCGCCGATCCTGGCGGCAATCGCCGTCTTGTAGGGCGACTTGTCGCGGCTGAACCGCGTGTCGCGGTAGGGGCGGAAGAGGCGGGACTCGCCGAACTCGCTCGCCAGCTCGGCGAGCAACGCCTCCATCGGCGCCTTCACATCCCGTTCGTACACGTCCTTGTGGTCGTTCCAGTACGCCCGCGAGTTGTCCGCCTCGAGGCCCTCGTAGAAGTCCAGCGCGCTGTCGGGCCAGCCCTTGAAGCCCGTCATCACCCCATCATGCCCGGCCGCGCCCTGCCCCACCCACCGCCTGGGCGGTGCCACACCGGCGTTTCACCGGTCCGGGCACGGGGCACAGTCGAACGGTGCCCGGCAGCAACACGCAGACTCGTCCTCCGCGCACGCGCCGACTCGAGTGGGGTCTGGCCGCGCTGGGGGGCGCCTCGCTGCTGGCTGCCGTGCTGGTCGCTCCGTCGCACGCCCGGGCGGCGGCGGCCCAGGACTGGCCGGCCTTCGTCCTGGTGGCGGGGCTCCTCCTGGTCGGTCTTGTCGCCGAGGAGGACGGACTCTTCGAGGCGGGTGGCCGCGCACTGGCCCTGGTCTCTCCCAACGGGTTGACCCTCTACGCGGGCACCGCGCTCCTGGTCGTCACGGTCACCACGCTGCTCAACCTCGACACCTCGGTCACGTTCCTGACCCCGGTGCTCGTCTACGCCGCCCGCGGCCGGGGCGAGGGAGAGGCCGCCCTCCTCTACGCGTGCCTGCTGCTGTCGAACGCGGGCTCGCTGATGCTGCCCGGTTCGAACCTGACCAACCTCATCGTGCTCGGCCACCTCCACCTTTCGGGGGGTGCGTACTTCGCGCACATGGCCCTGCCCGCCGTCGGGGCCGCCGTGGCCACCGCACTGGTCGTCGGCGCCGTCCACCACCGCACGTTGCGGACCACGATCACCACGACCGCCGCGGTCGAACGTCCCGAGCTCGGCGTGGGCCTCGCCGCGGTCGCCGCCGTCACCGTGCTCGTGGTGGTGCTCCGCGCGCCGGCGCTCCCGGTGGCTGCGGTCGGGGTGGGCGCGGTGGTGCTCAGGTCGGCGCGGCGTGGCAGCGCCGACGGCGCGCCCAGAGACGCCCTGCGGGTCCTGGGTCTCCCCGTGTTGATCGGGCTGTTCGGACTGGCCGTCGCACTCGGGACGCTGGGGCGCTCGTGGTCGGGCCCGGCCACCCTTCTCTCGCATCTCAATACCTGGGGCACCGCCGCGGCCGCAGCTCTCATCGGTGTGCTGGTGAACAACCTTCCTGCGGCGTCGCTCCTGGCGGCGCGCCAACCCCCGCATCCTTACGCCCTGCTGGTCGGGCTCAACGTCGGCCCGAACCTGTTCGTGACGGGCTCGTTGGCCTGGGTCCTGTGGCTGCGGGCGGCGAGGAACGCGGGCGGGAAGCCCGACGTACGACGGGCGAGCCTGCTCGGGCTGGCCAGCGTCCCCGTCGCGATCGCGGTCGCCGTGGGGCTGCTCCAGCTCGGCGGGGCGGCGTGATTCCGACGGGCGCCGCAATGGGGCGGGAACACCCGACGCGGCATCTCCGCCCGACGACACCTCAAGTAGCGTCACCTCGTGCAACCCTTCGGCGCGATTCCGCCGCCGGCACGCTGGCTCCTGGTGGCCACGGCCGTGATCTGGCTGGCCGCCGAGGTTCGCCAGAGCACACACCGCCGCCCCGAGGGGGTGACGGCCGCCAAGGGCAGCGCAATGTACGTACGGGGCTTCACCGTCGTCGGCGTCGTCGGTGCGATCGTCGTCGCGCGCAATGTGCCGTCGACGGCGACGCCGTCCGGCGTCGCCTGGGTGGCGCTCGTGCTGCTGTGGTGCGGCGTCGCCCTGCGGCTCTGGAGCTTCCGGACGCTGGGCCGCTACTTCACCTTCACGGTCCAGACGAGCGCCGACCAGCCGGTGATCACCGACGGGCCCTACCGAGTTGTCCGGCACCCGAGCTACGCCGGGATCCTCCTGGCGGTGATGGGCATCGGCCTGTTCATCGGGAATTGGCTGTCCTTCGCCATCCTGACGGCCCTCGTGACGTGCGGCGTCGTGTTCCGCATCCGGGTGGAGGAGCGTGCGCTCCTGCAGGACCTCGGGGAGCCCTACCGCACCTACGCGACCACCCACAAGCGGTTGGTGCCCTTCGTGTGGTGACGGTCGGTGCCCTTCGTCTCGTGGGAGGCGCGCCGTCGCGGGGCGGACGGCGGGAGCGCGCCGCT
>CAVSLS010000046.1:0-115745 GCA_963728845.1 uncultured Acidimicrobiaceae bacterium | reverse complement strand
CAGCCCGGATCGACGCCCAGCGCTGCGCCGCAGCACCAGCGCCGCCTCGCGCTGGGACCGCTTCGACACCGCGGCCGACGTGACCAGCGCCGAGCCGTGGAACGTCCCCGGGAACTGGTGCAGCTCCACCGAGACCCCGGCCTGCAGCAGCCGGAGGGCATAGGTCATGCCCTCGTCGCGCAACGGGTCGTTCTCGGCCGTCGAGACATAGGCAGGAGGCAGCCCCGAGAGATCGGTCGCCCGGGCCGGCGCCGCGTAGGCCGGCACGTCCGGAGATCCCGACAGGTCGCCGAGGTACGCGTTCCAACTCTGGACCGCGAGGGGGCGGTTCCACAGCGGCGAGTCGACGAACGCCTGCATGGAGGGGGTGTCGAGCCGGTCGTCGAGCTCTGGGATGTGCAACATCTGGAAGCAGACCGGCGGCCCACCGAGGTCACGGGCCAGCAGCGCGGTCGCCGCCGCCAGCCCGCCCCCGGCGCTCGCCCCGAGCAGGGCCACTCGGGTGGGGTCGACGCCCAACGCGTCGGCCTCGGCGTGGAGGAACGACAGCGCGGCGTAGCAGTCATGGAGGCCGGCCGGGTAGGCGTGCTCGGGGGCCAGGCGGTACTCGACCGAGACGACGACCGCGCCGGTATCGATGGCGGTCAGGGCCGCGCCGGCGTGCTCGGCCTCGACGCTCCCGATCACGAAGCCGCCGCCGTGGATCATGACGATGCCCGGCGCCCCGGCGCCGCCCGCTGCCTGCCGGGGCCGGTACACGCGCACCGGCACCTCGGGGTCGCCGTCCCAGCCGGGCACCGTCCGGTCCTGAATGTCCAGGGTCTCGATCCCGGGGATGTCGATCTTGATGGCGACGAGGATCTCCTCGAAGGCGGCGTTCGGGCCGCCACCGGATCCGAGAGGTCGATGACCGGCAGCACGTCGACCAGTGCGGCGAGTTCGGGATCCATCATCGCTGGCGTTCCCCCGTCGGCGGGATCTACTTGGGCTGCATGCGGATGCCGGCGTCGATGCGGATCGACTCGGCGTTCATGTACGAGTTGGACAGCAGTTCCACGGCCAGCGTGGCGAACTCTGTCGCCCGCCCCAACCGGTGCGGGAAGAGCACGTCCTGGGCCAGCTTGCCCTTGAAGGCCTCCGAGCCCTCGCCCGCGCCGTAGATCGGCGTGTCGATCAGGCCCGGCAGGATCGTGTTGACCCGGATGCCGACCACCGCCAGGTCGCGGGCCATCGGGAGCGTCATGCCCACGACGCCGCCCTTCGACGACGAGTAGGCGGCCTGCCCGATCTGGCCGTCCTCGGCCGCCACCGATGCCGTGTTGACGATGGCGCCCCGGGCGCCGTCCTCGTCGGGCTCGTTGAGGCTCATCTTGGTGGCGGCCAGGCGGACGCAATTGAAGGTGCCGATGAGGTTGATCTCGATCACCCGGCGGTACTGGTCGAGATCGTGCGCCGACGCGTAGTCGCCGTCCTTGCCGATGGTGCGGGTGGCCCACCCGATGCCCGCACAGTTGACCAGTGATTTGAGCGGTGCCATCTCGGTGGCGGCCTCGACGGCGGCGATGACCTGCTCGGCACTCGCCACGTCGGTCTGGACGAAGAGCCCGCCGATCTCCTTGGCCAGTGGCGTCCCCTTGTCCTCTTGGAGGTCGGCCACCACGACGTGGACCCCGCGCTCGGCCAGCAGGCGGGAGGTCGCTTCGCCGAGGCCGGACGCACCTCCCGTGACGATCGCCGACGTAGCGTTCAGATCCATGGTCTGTGACTCCTCGTGGGGCTCGTGCGGTGCCCGGCAGAGGATAGGGGCCGGTGCGGCCCCGGTCACATCTGCTCGGGTGCCTCGATGCCGAGCAGCGAGAGACCCTGCTCGAGCACCCTCGCCGTAAGGTCGCACAGGCCGAGACGGGAGCTGCGGACCGCCTCGTCCTCGACCAGGACCCGGCAGGCCTCGTAGAACCCCGTGAACGTGGTGGCCAGGTCGAAGAGGTAGGAACACAGCTTCGACGGGCTGCACGTCTCGGCGGTTGCCTCGACCGCGGCGGCGAAGCGCAGCAGCTGCAGGGCGAGCGCGCGCTCCTGAGACTGCACCGATCAGCGGCACGGCCCCAGGCGTGGGGGGCGCCACCCGGGCGCGCCGGAAGATGGAGCGGATGCGAGCGTGGGCGTACTGCAGGTACGGACCGGTGTCTCCCTCGAAGGCGAGCATCCGGTCCCAGTCGAAGACGTAGTCCCGTGTCCGCTCCGTGGAGAGGTCGCCGTACTTGACGGCGCCGATCCCGAGCGCATGCGCGACGGCGGCCTGGCGCTCGGGCGAGAGGTCGCTGGAGCGCTCTTTCATGGCGGCAGCCGCCCGGTCGATGCCCTCGTTGAGCAGGTCGATGAGCCGGTCCGAGCCACCGCTGCGGCTGGCCAGCTTCTTTCCGTCGGTCCCGAGGACGAGGCCGAACGCGACGTGGACGGCGGCGCCGGCGTCGGGCAGGTAGCCCGCGAGGGCGGCCACGGCGAAGACGAGGCGAAGGTGGAGCGACTGCTCGGCCCCCACGACGTAGAGGAGCCGGGTGGCACCGAGCCGGCCGGTGCGGTCTCGCACGGTCGCCAGGTCGGTGGCGGGGTAGCCGTACCCGCCGTCGGACTTACGCACGATCAGCGGGAGCGGGTCGCCCTGGCGGTTCTCGAAGCCCGCGGGGAAGACGCAGAGCGCGCCGTCGTCCTCGACCAGCAGGCCCTCGGCGTCGAGCTCGTCGACCACGACTGGCAGCAGCGGGTTGTAGAAGCTCTCCCCCACGATGTCGTCGTCGGTCAACAGCACGCCGAGAAGGTCATAGACCTCGCGCCCGTGTCGCATGGACTCGGTCACGAAGATCCGCCACAGGCGCAACGTCTCGGAGTCGCCGCTCTGGAGCAGCACGACGCGGCGCCGGCTCCGCTCGGCGAACGAGGGATCGCGGTCGAACTCGAGGCGCGCCGCGGCGTAGAACTCGTTGAGGTCCCGCACGCTGAAGGACTCGGCGTTCTCTGCGCCGCCGACGTCGACCAGGTGCTCGATGAGCATGCCGAACGGCGTCCCCCAGTCGCCGATGTGGTTCTCCCGCCGCACGTCGTGCCCGAGGAACCCGAGCACACGCGCCAGCGCGTCGCCGATCAGGGTGGTGCGCAGATGCCCGACGTGCATCTCCTTGGCCACGTTGGGCGAGGAGTAGTCGATGACCATCGTCTCGGGGTGGTCCGCCGGCTCCACGCCCAGCCTCGGGTGGACGGACAGCGTCGCCACCTGCGAGGCGATGAACTCCTCCGACAGCGTCAGGTTGATGAAGCCGGGCCCGCTGACCTCGACCTCCGAGCAGATGTCGCCCAGGGAGGCCGCCGCCACGACCTCGGCGGCCACCTGGAGCGGCGGGCGACCCACCTGCTTGGCCAGCGCCAGGGCCCCGTTCGCCTGGTAGTCGGCGCGGTCGGATGCCCGCAGCACGGGGTCCGCCCCCGGCAGCACCGTGTCGAAGGCGGCCTGCAGTCGTTGCAGGAGGCACGCTGGAGGCGTCGGGCATCCCTCATTCTCGCATGCTCGGCGCGGAGCAGAGCCCGGGCCCGAAGGCCGTCAGTCCGCCGGTGCCCCCATGGCGCCGTCCAGCAACCCGTAACGCCGGTAGGGACCGAAGAAGCCGTGTTCGAGGAGGCCGTAGCCGACCTGGCCGCCGTAGGAGAACGCGGCCACGTTGTCGACGATGCCGTACTGGGCGATGCCCTGCACCTCGTCGACGGAGAGGACGAGGCCCTGGGTCAGCGGCTCGGGCCCGTGGTACATGCCGTGACGCCAGTCGGCGTCGATGCCGTAGCCCGTCCCGATGGAGACGAAGTTGGCCAGCAACGGCGTGCAGGTGATCTCCATGCCCACGGCGGGGAACCGCAGCACCGAGCGGTCGATCACCCGGGTCCCGGGGACGAGATGGTGCTCGTGCTCCGACGGGCCCAGCTCGTCGACGGGGCGCTCGGGATCCACCCACACCCGCTCTGCCTGCACCAACGGGCGTTCCCCATCGTCGCGCTCGTGGCAGATGTACATGATGGCGTGGTCCTCGAACTGCATCGGGAAGTAGTTCCACATCCCGCCCAGCACGAGCTCACCCTGGCGGATGCCGTCGGGTTCGGGCTCTCCCACGGGGCGCACCCCCCAGGAGCGGTCGCGCGTCCCCCAGCAATGCGCGGGCGTCACCTCGACCTCGGTCCCGCCGACCGAGAGCGTCCCCGACCATCGACCCGTCTGGGCCAGCCGCTGCGTGTCGAAGACGACCCTGCCCTTGCTGCGCACGTACTGGCGCGGCTCGGCCACCGCGGGGATGTGGCCCTCCCAGGTGACGTCCATGGCCACGCTGTGCTCTGTGGGTTCGACCACGACGCGCAGGCGCCGCAGAGGTTCGAGCACCTCAATCCGAAAGGGCCCGACGGCGAGGTCACCCCGGTCACCGAGGGGCGCCGAGGCGCGCACGATGTGCTGAGATCCCCCGTGGCGCACGTCGACGAAGGCGTCGACCACGCCGAGGTTCGGGTACTGGCCGTAGCCGAAGATGGCGAACCAGTCGCCCGAGCAGGGGTGCATGTTGAAGTAGTAGCGGTCGTAGAAGTTGCGGTCGCTCGTTGCGGGGTGCGCGATGAATTCGGCGGCCTGGTGGACCGGGAAGTCGTCCCAGGAGGAGAGCGTCACGTCGGCGCGCTCAGCAGCAGGCGCAGCCGCTGCCGCACCCGCCCGCCACCGGTGCGCCGCACAGGCCCGCGCCCGCAGGCTCGGCCGCCAATCCCACGGTGGCGAAGACGGGGAGGAGACGCGCCGCCCCCACGTGACCATCGGGACAGGTGGCCGGTGCGTCGGCCTCGGCCATGGGGCGGCGCTCCTCGTAGACGGCGTGACAGGTCGAGCAGCGGAATTCGTAGACGGGCACGGTGGACCTCCGCCCGCAGCCTACGCGAACGCCCACCGGGCGATGAGGGCCGACCGAGACGGGTGGCGCGACCCACCGGGCCTTGTGACGAGGCGCAGCTAGGGCTGTGCGAAGGCGTAGATCGGCACGCCGTTGTAGGAGTTGGAGTCGGCCGGCAGGAACGGGCCGTCGATCGCCACGGACAGGTAGCCGTCGCGACCCGGCCCCGCGTCGCCGCCGACGGTCATGATGGAGCCGTCGGGCCAGACCTGCGTCACGATCCCGACGTGGACGGAGGTGTTCGCGTTCGACGGGCCCGTCCCGTAGAGGACGGCGTCGCCGACCGCCGGTGTGGCCGTCGGGGGGAGGATGGCGCCGTAGGCGGCGGCCCAGGTCCAGATGTCGCCGGTGAAGGCGTAGCGCGGGATGGGAACGCCCGCCTGCTCCCAGGCCCAGGTGGCGAACAGCGCGCACCACTGCTCGCACGGACCGTACGGGTTGCACCAGGCGCCCTGCGAGCTGCTGGGGTCGGGCTGAATCTGGGACGCGACGTCGTTGGCGATCGCGGCCGACTGGGGGTACATCGGCTCGGGCGTCGGCGTCGAGAAGCCGTACTGCCAGGCCTGCGGGTCGAGCAACCAGTATCCCGTTCCCTGATTGTCGCCGACGATGGCCGAGATCTGTGTCGCCGTCGGGTCGAGCGAGAGGCCGCCGTAGGCCTGGGCGTCGCCGAAGGGCAGCACCACACCGTTGGCCGTCGCCAGCAGATAGCCGCCGCCGTCGGGCGAGGCCACCATGCCGACGACCGGGTCGGGCAGGTTCTGGTTGCCCGCCGAGCCGTAGAAGCCCGCGTCGCCGTACGGGAAGATGCCACCGTCGGCGGCGACCAGCCAGTACCCCTTGCCGTCGTGCGTCGTCGCCATGCCGACGATGGGCGCGTTGAGAACGAGGCTGCCCGTGCTCCCGTAGAAGCCTGCGTCGCCGAAGGAGAAGATGCCACCGTCGGCGGCGACCAGCCAGTAGCCCTTGCCGTCGGGCGTCGCCGCCATGCCGACGATCGGCTGGTTGAGCGGGGTCGATCCCATGGAGCCGTAGAAGCCAGCGTCGCCGTAGGAGAAGATGCCGCCGTCGAGCGCACCGAGCCAGTAGCCCTTGGCGTCCGCGGTGGTCGCCATGGCGACGATGGGGCCGTTGAGCGGCAGGGCGCCCGCTGAGCCCTCGAATGCTGCGTCACCGAAGGCGAAGACGCCCCCGTCCGCGCTGGCCAGCAGGTAGCCGCCGCCGTCGGGCGTCGCGACGCCGGAGAAGACCGGCGAATTGAGCGGCTGGGGCATCTGGGGGGCACTCCCGCTGACGCTGCCGAACCCGATCATCCCGGCGTCGCCGTAGACGCGGGGTTGCGACGCACCCGCCGGCGTGGGACGGGCGACGGCCCGGCCGACCGCGAGCGCGCCCGGCACGAGGACCGTCGCCACCGTCATGGTCATCAGGATCGGAGCGAGTGCTGCCAGGCGACGGCGCGCACCGACGCGCCCGCCCGCTCCCCTCGCGCCTCCGCGTCCGCGCACTTCGTCGATTGTGCACGCATGGCGGCACGGCCGGGTCACAAATGCGGTTACGAAGTCGTTACGACTTGTCCCAAACGCCGGTGTCAGGGCTTGGGTCAGGCACCGGACGGCGCGGGGCCGCCGTCGGCCCGGGCTCCCGGCCGCGGCGCTCCTCCGTTGGGCATGCCCGCGAACGACGGGCAGAATGGACGGATGAGCCCCGACCCCACGACCGCAGATCACCCCGACACGTTCGGCGCCAGGACGCCGTTGGCCGTCGGCGACCGGAGCTACGAGATCTTCAACATCAAGGCCCGGGCGCTCGCCGATCGCCACGAGGTCGACCGCCTCCCCTATTCCATCAAGGTGATCCTCGAGAACCTGCTCCGCCACGAGGACAGCCCCCACGTCTCGGCCGACGACATCGTGGCCGTCGCCGCCTGGGGGACCAACCCCGAGGGGCACGGCCAGGGCGCCGGGGACGCCGCGCACGAGATCGCCCTGACCCCCGAGCGCGTGCTGATGCAGGACTTCACGGGGGTGCCGGGCGTCGTCGACCTCGCCGCGATGCGTGACGCGCTGGCGCGCCTGGGGGGCAACGCCGCACGGGTCAACCCGCTCGTCCCCGTCGAGCTGGTGATCGACCACTCGGTCATCGTGGAGCGCTCGGGCGACCCGTCCTCCTACGACCGCAACGTCTCCATTGAGTACTCGCGCAACATGGAGCGCTACCAGCTGTTGCGCTGGGCCCAGGGCGCCTTCCGTGGCTTCCGGCTCGTGCCCCCGGGCATGGGCATCTGCCACCAGGTGAACCTCGAGTACCTGTCGCGGCTCGTCTTCGCGACCGATGACGGGCGCGCCTTCTGCGACACCCTCGTGGGGACCGATTCGCACACGACGATGGTCAACGGGCTCGGCGTGTTGGGCTGGGGGGTGGGCGGTATCGAGGCGGAGGCTGCGATGCTGGGCCAGCCGCTCTCCATGCTCCTGCCCCCGGTCGTCGGGCTCCATATCTCCGGAGAGACGAAGCCCGGCATCACGGCGACCGACGTCGTGCTGACGGTGACCGAGCTGCTGCGCGATCACGGCGTCGTCGGCGCCTTCGTCGAGTGCTACGGCCCTGGCGTCGCCGCCCTGCCCCTCGAGACCCGGGCCACCATCGGCAACATGAGCCCCGAGTACGGCGCCACCTGCACCATGTTCCCCATCGACCAGGTGACGCTCGACTACCTGCGCTTCACCGGGCGCGACGAGGAGCACCTCGCACTGGTGGAGACCTACGCCAAGGCTCAGGGCCTGTGGCACGACCCGGGCGCTCCCGAGCCGGTCTACTCCGAGCACGTCAGCCTGGACCTGGGCGACGTGGAGCCTTCGTTGGCCGGCCCCTCCCGCCCCCAGGACCGCGTCTCGCTGAGCGCCGCCCGCGACGCGTACCGGGTCGCGCTCGACCGCGCCCCGCGTACGGCGCCCACCGAGCCCGCAGCGGCGCCACACCACCAGATATCCGACGGTGATGTGGTCATCGCGGCGATCACGAGCTGTACCAACACTTCGAATCCCCAGGTGCTCGTCGCCGCCGGGCTGGTGGCGAAGAAGGCGGTCGAGCGGGGCTTGCGCTCGAAACCCTGGGTCAAGACCTCGCTCGCGCCCGGGTCCCGCGTCGTCGTCGACTACCTCGAGCGGGCCGGCCTCATGGAGCCACTGCAGGCGCTCGGCTTCTATCTCGTCGGCTACGGCTGCACGACCTGCATCGGCAACTCCGGCCCTCTGCTCGAAGGTGTGAGCGACGCCGTCAGGGAGGGCGACCTGTCCGTGGCCTCGGTGCTCTCGGGCAACCGGAACTTCGAAGGGCGCATCCACCCCGACGTCCGGATGAACTACCTGGCGTCGCCACCACTCGTCGTGGCCTACGCGCTCGCCGGGACCATCGACACCGACCTCACCACCGATCCCGTCGGCCAGGACAGCGCGGACAACCCTGTGCTCCTCTCTGAGCTGTGGCCATCGATGGACGAGGTCAGCGAGACGATCAAGGTGTCGCTCACGTCCGACATGTTCCGCGCTCGCTACGGCGCCGTCTTCGACGGCGACGACTACTGGCACCAGGTCCAGACCGAAGCGGGACAGACCTACGCGTGGGACGACGACTCCACGTACGTGAAGAATCCTCCGTTCTTCGAGACCATGACGATGACGCCCGCCCCCGTGACCGACATCGCGGACGCCCGGGTGCTCGTCATGGTGGGCGACAGTGTCACCACGGATCACATCTCTCCCGCTGGTTCCATCGGTCCCACCACGCCCGCCGGTCGCTATCTGACCGAGCACGGTGTGCCGCGCCAGGACTGGAACTCCTACGGGGCGCGGCGCGGCAACCACGACGTGATGATGCGGGGCACATTCGCCAACGTCCGCCTGCGCAACCGCTTGGCCCCGGGGACCGAGGGCGGCGTGACCCTCCACCTGCCCGAGGCCACGGAGACCTCGGTGTACGAGGCGGCCATGCAGTACGCGGACGAGGGAGTGCCCCTCATCGTGCTGGCGGGTCGCGAGTACGGGACCGGCAGCAGCCGCGACTGGGCGGCCAAGGGGACGGCGCTGCTCGGTGTGCGCGCCGTCATCGCGCAGAGCTTCGAACGGATCCACCGCTCCAACCTCATCGGCATGGGCGTCGTGCCGCTGCAGTTCTACAAGGGCGACTCGGCCGAGAGCCTTGGCCTGAACGGGCACGAGCGCTTCTCCATCACGGGGCTCGACGTGCTGAACCAGGGCGAGCAGCCCAAGGAGCTGTCGGTGACGGCCGCGGCGGACGATGACACGGTCACCGAGTTCCGGGTGGCGGTGCGGATCGACACCCCCATGGAGGCTGAGTACTACCGCCACGGGGGGATCCTCCAGTACATGCTGCGCCAGATGGCGGGGTGACGCTCACGGAGGCAGCCCGCC
This sequence comes from uncultured Acidimicrobiaceae bacterium, assembly GCA_963728845.1. GTDB lineage: Bacteria > Actinomycetota > Acidimicrobiia > Acidimicrobiales > RAAP-2 > Bog-473. The sequence goes on along the minus strand of CAVSLS010000046.1, from coordinate 106,339 downwards.
CAAGAGCTTCTTGGGGGCCTTGCGCCGCCATGACTCGGTGAGCATCTCGCGCAGCAGCGTCGTCGTCACCCGCGCCAGGACCACCCGGCATCCGCGCCGCTCCTGGCCCCACCACAGCTCTTCCACCGCCCCGGGGAACTCGGCACAGTACGCCGCCACCTCGTCCTCACTGAGGAAGACGTGGACACGTCCTCCCTCCGGAGGCATCGTGGCGAAGATCTTCCCGGCGACACGGAACGAGGTCATGTCGTGGTGCGGTGCCTCGGCCGTCTCCGGCAGCGAGAGGGCGAGGCGCCGGACGGTCGCGGCGCGGACGGCCATCAGCCGGAGACCGCCGATCCGGCCAAGGCGACGAACCGGCGCACGACGCCGTCGCCGGCCCGGGTCACGTGGGCCACGTCGGAAGCCCGCACGAAGACACCGGGCGGAAGGTGCGGCCCCCAGTGCGCCACCAGGCTCGCCGTGACCTCCACGTGGAACTGCAGCCCGTAGGCCCGTTCGCCCACCCGGAACGCCTGGTTCTCGTAGGCGGCGTTGAACGCCAACCGCACGGCGCCCTCCGGCAGGGAGAACGTGTCGGCGTGCCAGTGCACGCACGGGAGCGGCGTCGGGGCGGCACCGAACACGGGGTCCTCGATCGCCTCGGTGGTCAGGTGCACCTCGCCGATGCCGCATTCGGGCGCCGGCCCCCCGGTCACCTCCGCGCCCAACGCGGCCGCCAGCTGCTGCGCCCCGAGGCAGACGCCCAACACGGGCAGGTGGGAATCGACCGCGGCCCGCAGCAGCGCCCGCTCGTCTTCGAGCCATGCGAGATCGTCGTGCACGCTCATCGGGCCCCCCATGACGACGAGTCCCGCCATCCCCTCGACCGCCGCGGGAGCCGGGACGGTCTCCTCCAGGTCGGTGCGTACGACGCGCAGCCCGGCACCGGAGTCCCGGACCGCGCGTGCGACGGAGCCCGGGCCCTCGAAGGCGACGTGCTGTATCACCACCCAGGGGTCACGTGCCGCCATTGCGCCTCAGGGGATGAGGGTGACCCGGAAGAGCTCGGCCGAGGAGCCCTGGGGAAGACCGGCCCCCTCCGCCTGTGCCCGCGCCCATTCATGAATCCGCTGCTTCACGCCTTCGGGGTCGCCGATCTGGCTCTTGTGACACAACAGCGCGGCCACCTTGCGCTCGACCGTGGCGCTCGTCTCCACCGCGATCCCGCCCCCTGGTCCGCGGGGCTCATGACCCACAACTGTGCGACGCTCCACGGTTCGAGGCCCTCGTCGAGCAGCTCGGGGTGGGCGAACGGATTGCGGGCGTCGGGGTAGACCGCGCAGACGGCTGCCTCTCCGGCGGCCAGGTGGTCGGGATGGCTGGCGAAGATGGCGGCCCAGTTGCGCTCGGGTGACTGGGTGATGACCCGTTCGGGCCGGACCTGGCGGATGACCCGACTGATGTCGCGACGCAGTTCCAAGCTGGCCTGCACCATCCCGTCGGGATGGGCGAGGAAGCGCACGTCGCTGACGCCCACCACGGCGGCCGCGGCGCGCTGCTCGTCCTGGCGCAGCGCGGCCATCTCCGCCCGCGACATCGTCCGGTCCGATCCGCCGGCGTCGCCGTTCGTGACGATGCAGTAGGTGACGTCCACGCCGGACGAGGTGAAGGCGGCAACGGTGCCGGCGGCACCGAAATCGACGTCGTCGGGATGGGCGGTCACCACCAGGACGCGGCGGATCCCGTCCTCGGGTGACCAGAGCTGGACCGGCGCCGCCTCGCTCAGAGGACGCTCTCCTCGGCTGTGGGCTCCCAGGCCCCCAGGTCGGCCAGCCGGGCGTCGTTCGAGAACATCTCGACGATCGGGATCCGCAGGCCCAGGCGGCGCTGAATCACTTCCATCTCCACCAACTGGTTCCACAGCGCCAGGCTCACCACGACACCGGCCTTGCCGGCCCGGGCCGTCCGGCCGGAGCGGTGCAGGTAGGCCTTGTGGTCCTCGGGCGGGTCGAAGTGGATCACCCCGTCGACTCCCTCGATGTGGAGGCCGCGGGCCGCCACGTCCGTCGCGACGAGGACGGCGAGCTTGCCGTTCGAGAAGTCGGCCAGCGCCCGCTCGCGGTTGGCCTGGCGCAGGTCTCCGTGGATGGCCGCCGCCCTGACCCCCTCCTTGCCCAGGTGCTCGACCAGCCGGTCGGCGCCCCGCTTGGTGCGCACGAAGAGCAGGGACTTCTCCTGGCTGCGGCAGATGGCGGCCGCCACCTTGACCTTGTCCATCTGGTGCACCTGGAGGAACCGGTGCTCCATGAGCGTCACGGTCTGGGTGGAGGAGGCGACCTCGTGGAAGACCGGGTCCGACAGGTACCGCGTGACGAGGCGATCGACGGCCCCGTCGAGGGTGGCAGAGAACAACAAGGTCTGGTGCGGTTGGTCGAGTCGGCGCAATACCCATTCGACCTGCGGCATGAACCCCATGTCGGCCATGCGGTCGGCCTCGTCGAGCACCAGGGTCTCGAGACCGTCGACGGCGACCTCGCCCCTGTCGCCGAGGTCGATGAGCCGGCCCGGCGTGGCGATCACCAGATCGACCCCTTTCCGGAGCTTGGCGACCTGCCGGTCGATGTCGGCGCCGCCGTAGACGGCGACGGCGCGCAGTCCCAGCTTCTTGGCCAGCGGCGCCAGCACGTCGTACACCTGCACCGCGAGCTCGCGCGTGGGGAGCAGCACGAGGGCGAGCGGCCGTGCCGGGCGGGTCGCCGTCACGGGACCCTGCGCGTCCCGGGTGGCCCTGGCTCGCTGGAGCAGCGGGACGCCGAAGGCGAGGGTCTTGCCGGAACCGGTCTTGGCCTTGCCGCAGACGTCACGACCGGCCAGGGCGTCGGCCACGGTCAGGGCCTGAATTGGAAAAGCGCTGACGATGCCTTCATCGGCCAGCGCTTGAGTGAGTTCTGGTGAGACGCCGAGGGACTCGAAGGTCCGGGCTGTCTCGTACGTATCGTCGCCGGGGACGACACTGTCCCCGTTCGCGGAGAAACCGGCATGCGCGCCGGTCAGGGCATCAACGGTCATGGTCCCGCTCTCTCTGTTGTTCGGCGGGGCCGTGCGCCATCCAGAGGAGTGAGAGTCGACCCCGACTCACCGGCCCCTGCCGGTGGTCGCACACCTATTGTACCAGCCCAGGAACGTTCTGACGCGGAGGCCTGTGCCAAAGTGAGCCGACCACGCACAACCGAAGGGAGACCCGACCATGGCCAAACTCGACGCGGGCTCGACCGCCCCGGCGTTCACCCTGCCTGACCAGGACGGCAAGCCGGTCAAGCTTTCGGACTTCAAGGGTCAGCGGGTGATCGTGTACTTCTACCCGGCCGACGACACGCCCGGCTGCACCAAGGAGGCGTGCCAGTTCAACGACAACCTCCGCGCCTTCGAGAAGGCCGGGGTGGCCGTGCTCGGGATCTCACCCGACAAGGCGGAGAAGCACGTGAAGTTCCGTACCAAGTACAAGCTGAAGTTCCCCCTCCTCACCGACGCCGACAAGAAGGTCATGGAGAAGTACGGCGCGTGGGGCGAGAAGACCATGTACGGCAAGAAGACGGTCGGCACCATCCGCTCCACCTTCCTCGTGGGGCCGAACGGCAAGGTGCAGCGGGCCTGGTACAACGTGCGGGCCGACGGCCACGCGGCCAAGGTGCTCGAAGAGATCGCCGAGGGCTGAGCCGCAGTCATGGGACAGGGGATCAGCGAAGTCCTGACGTTCGCCATTGGTGTGGCCATCAGCCCGCTGCCCATCGTCGCCGTGATCCTGATGCTCTTCTCGCAGCGCGCCACGGTGAACGGGCCGGCCTTCCTGCTCGGCTGGGTGCTCGCGCTGGCCGCGGTGAGCACGGTCGTCTACGTGCTCTCCCACGAGGGCCACGTCGCCACGAGCAGTACGGCGGCTGACTCGGTGTCGTGGGGCAAGATCGTCCTCGGCGTCGCGCTGCTCGCGCTCGGCCGCCGCAACTGGCGGAAGCGCCCAGCGCCCGGCGAGGACCCGGTCCTGCCCAAGTGGATGGCGACCGTCGACGCCCTTTCGCCCGGGAAAGCCTTCGGCGCGGGGTTCCTCCTGGCCGGGGTCAACCCCAAGAACCTGATCCTCACCGCCGGAGCCGCCGCCGGCCTGGCCCAGCTCGGGCTGTCGACGTCCGACGCCGTCGTGGCGACGGCCGTCTTCGTCGTCATCGCCAGCCTGACCATCGCCGGTCCCGTCGTGTACGCGGCGGTGGGTGGCGAGCATGCGAAGGCCGCGCTCGACTCGGCCAAGGGCTGGTTGACGTCGCACAACGCAGCCGTCATGGCCGTGCTCTTCGTCGTCTTCGGCGTCGACCTGATCGCCAAGGGCCTGCCGCCGCTCACCAGCTGAGCCGCAGCCCACTCCCCACCCCGCCGACCGCGCCCTCCGCCGTTCAGCGCTGGTGGGCGGGGCACCAGTACGTCGTCCGTCCCCCGACCACGTCCCGGCGTAACTCCGTGCCATCGAGCGGGCAGCGCCCTCCGGCCTGCCTTTCCTCCATGAGGTCGCCGGTGTGCGAGCCACCGCGCCGCGCCAGCTGACGCAGGGTCCCCCGCAGCGACCGGTGCAGCGCGCGCAGCTCGTCCTCGGCGAGCGGGGTCCGCCGACCCGGCGCCAGGCCGGCGCGCCAGAGGATCTCGTCGGCGAGCAGGTTGCCCACGCCGGCCAGGCGCTCCTGGTCCATGAGCCGGGCCTTGAGGGGTGCCGCCGTCTGCTCCCGGCCCGGACCCGCTGCGAGCGCGCCGCGCAGCTCGCGCAACGAGACCGTCAGGGCGTCGGGCCCGAGCCGGTCCTCGTCGGGTGCGATCTCGAGCGATCCGAATCGCCGCGGGTCGTGCAGCTTGAGGTGGCCCCCGTCGTCGAAGCTGATGCGGGCCCGCACCCACTTCTCGTTGAAGACGCCCGGGCCGTAGCGCAGGCGGTCCAAGGCCTCGCGTCCGTCGACCACCAGGCCCCCCGTCATACCGAAACGCACGCCCACGGTGGGCCCCCCGGTGGTGTCGAGCAACAGCAGCTTGCCGCGCCGGCGTGCCGCGGTGAAGGAGCGGCCGACCAGGGCCGCCCGCAGCCGCGGCGGCGTGGTCCCGCCACGGCCGAACCGGGAGTCCACTATCCACGCCCGGGTGATCGGCCGGTCGAGCGCCTGCTCGGCGAACGCCCTGTAGTGCTCGACTTCGAGGATCTCGGGCACGGGCGCACGGTATCCGACCATTGCGGTCCCGCCGAATATGGTGGGCCAATGCCACCCGAGAAGCCGCAATGGGCCGAGTTGTTCACCGAGGTCGTGACCTCCGGGCTCTGCACCGGGTGCTCGGCGTGCGTCATCGCCTGCCCCTACGACGTCCTCGGCTACGACGACACCGAGGGCGTCTACAAGCCCTTCCACGTCGACGCCGACGGCGGCCCCGACAACTGCACCCACGGCCTCAAGGGGTGCACGCTGTGCACCCGCGCCTGCCCGCGCTTTCGGACCTGGGAACCCGACATCGAGACCTACCTCTTCGGCCGACCCCGGACCGACGACGAAGTCTCGGGGATCGCCCGCCGGACGGTGCTGGCCCGGGCCGTCGACGCCGACGTGCAGGGCACCGGGCAGGACGGCGGCCTCGTCTCTGCGCTCCTGATCTGGGCCTTCGAGCATGACGTGATCGACGCCGCGCTCGTCTCGGGCCTCGAGGGCGACGGCTCGACGTGGAAGGCGGTGCCCCGGGTGGCACGCAACCGCGACGACGTCCTCGCCACCGCGGGCTCCCGCTACACCTACTCGGCCAACCCCTTGGCGTACGCCGAGGCCATCGCGGGAGGGGCGGAACGCATCGCCCTCGTGGGCATGGGCTGCCAGGCCTCGGCGCCCCCCGTCATGGCGGCGCGCAAGGCGGGCAAGATCGCCCGCCGCTTCACGCTCTCGATCGGTCTCCTGTGCTCGAAGACGTTCGACGACGCCATCTTCCCCGAGCTCTTCGAGGCGAAGTACGGGTTGGCCCGGGGCGACATCGTCAAGATGAACATCAAGGGTGTCTTCCAGGTGTGGATGAAGGACGGCAGCTACCACGAGGTGCCGCTGAAGGAGGCCCACGCCTGGACCCGGGAGGGGTGCACGAGCTGCCCCGACTTCGCAGCCGAGCACGCCGACATCTCGACCGGGGGCATCGGTGCGTTCGGCGACTGGACGCTGACCCTGGTGCGCACCGAGCGGGGCGAGGAGCTGTTCGCCGGCATGGAGGCGGCCGGCGTGATCGAGACCCGGCCCATTGAGGACGACCCCGGAGCGGTGACCCTCCTCAACAAGCTGAGCCGGATCAGCCGGAAGCGCTGGCCGGCCACGGCCGTGCCCATGCCAGGGCGCCTGCCCGCATCCGCACCGGCCACCTGAGGTGCGCGGATGAGCGGACCGCGCACCGACGAGTTCGCCGCCTTCCTCGGGATCGAGGTGGAACGCCGGGGTGCGGGCCACACGGTGGCCACGCTCACCACCGACGGGCGCCACGCCAATCCCCACGGCACCGTGCACGGCGCCGTCTTCTACGCGGTCGCGGGGGCGGCGGTCGCGGCAGCGGCGAACGACGCCGAGCACTCGGGCATCGTGTCCTCGGTGCTCGTCGAGTACCTCCAACCCGCCGCCATCGGCGACGAACTGCACGCCGAGGTCACGCGGGAGGTCTCGACCGACCGGGAGGACATCTTCACCGGCTCGGTGCGGCGCGGCGAGGACGGCGAGCTCCTGGCGTGGGTGCGCGCCCGGGGGACGAGGCGGGTCCGCCCCGACTGAGAGAGCCGTCGCACCGGCCCGGTACGGTGGCCGAATCTGTGGGAACCATGTCCTTGACGCCACGAGCCCCGGGCCTCAGAGTGGGGCCCATGCAGCAGCGCCACGTGGTGATCGTCGCCTTCGGCGGTGTCCAGCCGCTCGATGTGGTCGGGCCCCACGAGGTCTTCGCCGGGGCCGGTCGGGCGGCCGCCTCGCTGGGTCGGGCCGGCCGCTACCGGGTCACCGTCGCCTCGGAGTCCGGTGGCGCCGTGCGGGCCGAGAGCGGCCTGGAGCTCGGTACGACGCCCTTGCCCCAGCCCCCCGGGCGCATCGACACCCTGGTGCTGGCCGGCGGGACCGGAGCCGACGCCGCTGCAGAGGACGAGGCCCTCGTCGCCTGGATCCGCCAGGCCGCCCCCCGAAGCCGGCGCGTCGCAACGGTGTGCTCGGGCGCGTTCCTCGGCGCCGCGGCCGGGCTGCTCGGGGGGCGGCGCGTCACGACCCATTGGGCCCGCGCCGGACAGCTCCGTGCTGCCTTTCCCTCGGTCACCGTCGACCCCGACCCGATCTACATCCGCGACGGGAAGTACTGGTCCAGCGCCGGGGTCACGGCCGGGATCGACCTCTCGCTGGCGCTCGTCCAGGAGGACCTCGGGGTCGACGTGGCCCAGACGGTGGCGCGGTGGCTGGTCATGTTCCTGCACCGGCCCGGGGGCCAGACCCAATTCGCCTCGCCGGTGTGGGTCCCGCGCGCCGAGCGCTCCACCGTCCGGGCCGTCCAGACGCTCGTGGAGGCCGCACCCGGTGGTGACCACCGCCTGCCCGCGCTGGCGGCAGCGGCCGCCATGAGCGTGCGCCACTTCACGAGGGTCTTCACCGCCGAGGTCGGCGAGAGCCCGAGCCGCTTCGTCGAGCGCACCCGCCTGGAGGCGGCCCGCCGCGAGCTCGAGATGACACCTGACACGCTCGACGTCGTCGCGGCGCGCTGCGGGCTCGGCAGCGCCGAGACGTTGCGCCGCGTCTTCCAGCGCCATCTCGGCGTGGCACCCGACGCCTACCGGCGGCGGTTCCGCACCACCTCGGTGGAGCCAATTGAAAGGACACCCGCATGACCGACCGCGTCCACGTCGCCATCCCGCTCTTCCCCAGGTTCACCGCGCTCGATGCGGTCGGGCCCTACGAGGTCCTCCAGCGCATCCCGACCGTGGACATCACCTTCCTCGGCCACGCCCGCGGCGAGATGCGCAGTGAGAACGGCATGCTCGGCCTGACGACCGACGCCACCTTCGAGGAGATGGCCGAACCGGATGTGGTCGTCTTCCCGGGTGGTGTGGGGACGCGCGCCCTCCAGCACGACGAACGAGTGCTCGAGTGGGTCCGCCGTGCGCACGCCGGTTCCCGGTACACCACGTCGGTCTGCACGGGTTCGCTGGTCCTCGGCGCGGCAGGGCTGCTCGACGGGCTCAGCGCCACCACGCACTGGGCCTGCTACGCCGAGCTGGCGGCCCATGGCGCCGAGCCCACGTCCCGGCGCGTCGTCGAGCACATCGACGAGCGCATCATCACGGCGGCCGGGGTTTCGAGCGGCATCGACATGGCGCTCCGGCTCACCGAGCTGCTGGTGGACCGCACCGCCGCCCAGGCGGCCCAGCTGATGATCGAGTACGACCCGCAGCCCCCGTTCGACTGCGGTTCGGTGGCCAGGTCCGACGACACCGTCATGACCCGGGTCATCGAGTACGCCGCGCTCCGAGAATGAGCGGCGAGGGTCACGCCGTCGGCGAAGGATCGCGTCCGGTGTAGGCGAGGAGCCTGTCCTGGGCGGACGCGTCGGGGGCGACAGCGATCTCCGGCTTGAACACGCCCTTGCGCTGATCGTCGGTGAAGCGGCCGTGGATGAGTGCGTAGGCCGCTTCCGGGAGCCCATCGGGCATCGTCGTTCCCTGCCCGGTGCACTGGGCCAGGTCCCACCCGTGCAGCAGCTGGTCGCTGAATGCGATGGCGAGTGCGGGACCGGTCCTCTCAATCACCCCCGGCTCTTCGAAAGTCTTCACCGTCACGGCGCGAGCCTGGTCGAAGTCTGCCGCGCGGGTCGTCGCTGAGGAGGTCTGGCGGAGTCCCCGACGGGTGGTGAAACGTCCTCGCCGCGTGCCGCGCCCACGAAGTACCTCTGAGTCTGGAGCATGTGGTTCATCAGCGTGCGGACGTCCCACCCGTCGCATGACGTCGGAGCGTCCAGCTTCGAGTCGGCTCCCGCCACCTTGGTCGAGGTCCACTCGCTGGCGCGCCGGTACAGATCAAGCAGATCGAGATCCATCGCCGCTCTCCTTTCGGTCCCTGCCTTCGTCGTACCCAGATCGGTGTCGTTGCATACGATCGCCGATCAGGGCAGGCCGGCAAACCTCAAGCCGACGCCACGGCCGCGCTCGCGCCGGCGAAGCGGCCGAACATCGTGCTGTCCCCGATGGAGAGCCCGCTGGCGTACCCGAACGAGCACACCCCCGCCGTCGTGCGCCCGGCCGCGAACAGACCCGGGATGGCGCTGCCGCCTCACGTCGAGCACCTCGCCGGCGACCGTCGTCTCCAGCCCGCCCAGCGTGAACGGCGCGTAGGGCGCCGGCCCGATGCGGAGGTCGACGGCACCGATCGGCGACACCAGCGGGCGGACCCACGCCGGGCCCTTGTGGAAGAGCGGGTCCTCGCCCGCCGCGGCGTGGCGGTTGTAGAGGTCGATCGTGGCCTGGAGCGAGCCGACCGGCAAGCCGATCTCCGACTCGAGCTGCTCGGCCGTCTCGCAGACCCAGGTGGCGGCGAGGCCCATCCAGTTCACCTCGTAGGACGCCTCGTCGACGTATGAGGTACACCTCGCCGTCCTGCTCGTAGAGCGCGGACTGGCCGACCCGGCCCATGTACGTGTCCTCGTTGATGAAGCGCTGCCCCTTGCCGTTCACCAGGATGCCGTGGATCAAGGTGCGGGGCGGGGTGATGGGCAACGACACCTCGCCCGCGTACATGTTGCGCACCGCGGCACCGATGGCCTGCGCCATGCGGATGCCCCGCCCGTCGTCACCCTCCGTGCCGACCTTGAAGGTTCCCCGTACGAGGGGCGGGCAGTGTCGGCGCAACATGTCGTCGTTGAAGATGAAGCCTCCCGCGGTCAGCACGACTCCGCGGCGCGCCCGCAGCGACACGGTCTCGCCGAAGCGCTGCGCCTGGACGCCGACCACCCGGCCGTCGTCGAGCACGAGCCGGTCCACCCGGGTGTCCGCCGAGACGGCGGCGCCGGCCCCGGTGGCGGCGGCGGCCAGGTGCTGCATGAGCAGCCATCCCGTCGAGCGCTTCGTCTTGGCCAGATGGCCCCGGGGCGCGGGGCGGGCGATCTCGTTGAACGGGTAGGCGTCCTCGCCGCCCGAGTAGACGAGGCCCTCGGTGCCGGTCGGCGCCATCGACGTCTCGGCGCAGAACGTCGGGTCGAAAGGAACGCCGCGTGCCACCAGCCAGTCGAAGTGGCCCAGGCTCTCCTCGCAATAACGGGCGATCTTGACCTCGTCGGGATCCGGACCGCAGGCCGCCATCATGTAGCGGTACATGTCGTCGAGGCTGTCCTCGAACCCGCAGGCCGACTGGATCGGCGTGCCTCCGCCGAGATAGACGATGCCCTCGGCCAGGGCGGCTGCTCCCCCGGGACCGCCCGTCCGTTCTGTCACGAGCACCCGGGCCCCCGCCTCGGCGGCGGTAAAGGCGGCGGTCGAGCCGGCGGCGCCGAACCCGACCACGATCACGTCGGCCGTGTCGTCCCACCTCATGATCTCCGCCGCGGCGCACGGCGTCACGTCGTCGGGCTCGCGCACTGCATCCTCCCCGCGGTGTCGCCGAGACGGTAGCCGTTGGTGCCGTCGCCGCCCGGGACCCCGTACCCTGCAGATCGTGCCGACCCAGCCCGACGCGCCGGCGCCGCCGCCCGAGCTGGAACGGCTCGCCCCGGGCTGGAGCCGCCCTGCTGGCCTACCAGCCTCGCCCCGTGGCGTGACCACGTGGCGCCTGACGGGCCCGGACGGTGCCGTGCGCTTCGCCAAGGTCGACACCGAAGGTCGCTACCCGACCCTGCGGGCCGAGTCCGAGCGGATGATCTGGGCCGCCCCCTACCTCCCGGTTCCCGCGGTGGTCGCGCTCGAGCAGTGGGGCACGACGACCATCCTGCTCACCGAGGCCCTCCCCGGTCGCGACGCGACCGACCCCGTCTGGCGCGACGACCTCCCCGCGCTGGTCGGTGCGCTCGGCCGCGGGCTCCGCGACTTCCACGAGGCGGTCGGTGAGGAGTGGTGCCCGTTCCGCTTCGACCTCGAGCGGGCGCTCGACCACGTGCGGCGCCGGGTCGCCACCGACGACATCGACCCCGGCGGCTTCCACGAGCAGCACGCCCACCTCGTCCCCGGCGGACGCCGCTGGCCGAGCTGGAGGCGACCGCCCCCGTCGCGGAGGACCTCGTCGTGTGCCACGGCGACTACTGCCCGCCGAACATGTTGCTGCAGGCCGGCCGGGTCACCGGCTACGTCGATCTCGGCGAGCTGGGCGCCGCCGACCGCTGGTGGGACATCGCCGTCGGGGCCTGGAGCGTCGGCTGGAACTTCGGGGACCATCTCGAGCCGCTGTTCTACGAGAGCTACGGCATCACCCCCGACCCGGCTCGCATCCGCTTCTACCGGCTGCTCTACGACCTCGTCTCCTGAGCCGGCCGGACGGGCCAACCCGGCTCCGGGCGACCTTGCGCAGCGGCGATCAGCTCGCGTGCCCGGGTGAACACCGCGTCGAACATCGGCACGGTCAGCTTGCCCGTGAACGTGTTCTGCTGGCTCGGGTGGTACGAGCCGAGCAGGGTGACCCCGGACGGGAGCGGGCTCTCGGCCAGGTGACCGAACGCCGGGCGGGGCCGCAGGCCGTGGTGCGAGGCGACCACCTGCCAGGCGAACTGCCCGAGCGCCAGGACCACGACGGCGTCGCCCAGCAGCGAGAGCTCGCGGGCGAGATACGGCGCGCAGGCCTCCCGCTCGGCTGGGTCGGGCTTGTTGGCCGGTGGCGCGCAGTGGACGGCGGCGGTGACGTACGCGCCGGACAAGGTGAGGCCGTCGTCGCGCGACGTGCTGGTGGGCTGTGACGCGAAGCCGGCGCGGTGCAGGGCGGCGAAGAGCCAGTCGCCCGACCGGTCTCCGGTGAACATCCGGCCCGTCCGGTTGCCACCGTGCGCCGCCGGCGCGAGGCCCACGATGACCAGGGCCGCCCGCGGATCACCGAATCCGGGCACGGGCCGCCCCCAGTAGGCCTGGCCGGCGTACGAGGCCCGGCCCGTCCTCGCGACCTCCTCGCGCCAGCGGACCAGGCGCGGGCACCGTCGGCACGCTGCCACGTCCCGTTGCACCGCGGCCACCGAGTCCCTCCTCTCCCGGTCGGACGCCACGGCGCAGAGCCTACGATGGGCGCCCGTGCCCCCATCAGCCCGTTCTCCCGCCGCACGCACGACGTCCCGGCGCGGTCATCGGCCTCCCCCGGCCACCGTCGTGCTCTTGGTCCGGCACGGTGCGACGCCGACGACCGGCAAGTTGCTCCCCGGACGGGCTGGGGGCCTCCACCTCTCCGAGAAGGGGCGGGCGCAGGCCGCCGCGGCGGCCGAGCGCATCGCCGCCCTGGGCAAGGCCCCGGCAGCGGTGTACGCCTCCCCACTCGAGCGGACCCGCGAGACTGCGGCCCCCATCGCCCGGGCGCTCGGCCTGCGCGTGCGGACCGCGCCTGGCCTCGTCGAGGTCGACGTGGGCCAATGGACCGAGAAGCCCCTGACCCGGCTGTACCGGACCCGGGAATGGCCCACCGTCCACCGCTGGCCGGGAGGGTTCCGCTTCCCGGGCGGAGAGTCGTTCGCCGAGATGTCGGTGCGCGCCATGGACGCCGTGCTCGGCCTCGTGGCCGACCATCCCGGCCACACGATCGTGGCCGTCTCGCACGCCGACCCGATCAAGGCGGTCGTGGCGGCGGCGGCCGGAGTGCCGATCGACTTGATGCAGCGGCTCGTCGTCTCGCCCTGCTCCATCTCGGCCATCCTCTTCACCGCCGGCGGCCCGGTGGTGCTGTCCGTGAACTCGACCGGAAGTCTCGACGAGCTGGTGCCGTCGTGAGGGGTCGGCCGCGGTGAGTGACGAGTTCGACTTCGACGCACCCGACCACTGCACGATCGGGGTGCTCGGCGAGGTCGGCCACCGGCTCTTCCTCTTCTACTGCCGCCAGGGCCTGACCGAGACGACGGTCAAGGTCGAGAAGCAACAGGTCGCGGTGCTCGCGGGCTACCTGGGCCGCATCGTGAAGGAGCTCGGCCGCCCGGGGCACCTGCCCGAGGACCTCGAGTTCTACGGCACCGAGGAGTTCGAGTGGGTCGTGGGGACCATCGGCGTCTCCTACGACGAGGAACTGGACCGCATCATCGTCGTCCTCGAGGAACTCGACGTGGACGACGAGGACGACGAAGAGGACGACTTCGACGAGAGCGGGCACGTGCTGCGCGTCGCGCTCACGCGGGAGCAGGCGGCCGCCTTCGCCATCCATGCCACGCGGCTTGTGGAGTCGGGACGCCCGCCGTGCCCGCTGTGCTCGCTCCCGCTGGACCCAGGCGGGCACGACTGCCCCCGCACCAACGGGCACCGTCCGCCGGCGAGCTAGCCACCGTGTCGGACGCCACGGTCGCGCGGGTCCTCACCGAGGGCGACATGGAGGTGCACGGGCGCATCGCCGGGAGCTCGAACGCCACGCTGCTCGTGACCTGCCGGCTCGACGGCGAGGAGCTGCTCGCCGTCTACAAGCCGTCGAAGGGGGAACGGCCATTGTGGGACTTCCCCGGCGGGCTCTTCCGGCGCGAGGTCGCCGCCTACGTCCTGTCCGAGTGGTTGGGCTGGGGTCTGGTCCCCGAGACGGTGCAGCGGCACGAAGGTCCCTTCGGTCCGGGTTCCGTGCAGCGCTTCGTGCACGAGGACGGCACCTCGCACTACTTCACGCTGCGGGACGAGCCGAAGTGGCACCCCGCGCTCATGCGCCTCTGTGCGTTCGACGTCGTGGTCAACAACGCCGACCGCAAGAGCGGCCACGTGCTGCTGGCCGAGGACCGGCTGTGGGCCATCGACAACGGCCTGTGCTTCAACCGCCGCGACAAGCTGCGCACGGTGATCTGGGACTTCGGTGGCGCCCCGCTCGAGGCGGCCGTGCAGGAGGACCTGGCCCGGCTGGCTCACGAGGGCCCACCGGCGGCGCTGTGCGAGCTCATCGAGCCCGAGGAGGTGGCGGCGACCCTGGACCGGGTCGCCTGGCTCCTCAGCCTGCGGGCCCTGCCCGAGCTCGTCGACGACGGCGAGTGGCCGCCGTACCCCTGGCCCCTCGTCTGAGGGTCCCGGCCGTCCGAGCGCTCCTGGTCACGGCGCGGTCGGGCGCCATCAGGGGATGTGGTAGCCGAGGCTCTGCAGCTCGGCGATCACCTGCTGGGCCACGACCTGTCCCCCGCCCGACGTCAGGTGGGTCCCGTCGGGCGCCCGGACGTTGACGATCTGCCCGGCGGCGTTGGTGATGAAAGCGGTGTAGCCACCCTGCGCGGTGCCGAGCGCCCGGTCCATCGACAGGAAGATCACAGGGGGGTGCGCCGCCGCCGCCTCGCGTTGGACCACGGCGTTGACGTCGGACATCTGGGCGTTCAGGGCAGGGTTCTGCATCGGTGGCATGCCGACCCACACGACGGTGGCGCCGGCGCTTTGGGCGATCTGCATGAACTGCGCCACGCGTTGGGCGTAGAGCGTGTTCCACTGGGGCGAGGTGTAGGGCACGTCGGGCGGGCCCAGGAAGTCCTGCGCGTCGTTGGCCCCGATCATCACGACCACCACCTGGGGCTGGGCCGTCTTCATGTCCGATGTCAGCTCCGCGGGCCAGTTGAAGTAGTCGGGCCGGGTCAGCCCCGTGCTCTCGCGCGCGTCGAGCGCCGCGTTGACGACGCCGGTGCCGGCGAGGTCGGACTGCAGCGGTCCACCCATGTCGAGGCCGATGGAGTCGCCCACGATCAGGACCCGCAGCGGGTTGGCGGCGGTGGGCAGCTTGGGGTTGGGGGGCACGGTCGGCGGCGTCGTCGGCGCGGTGCCACCCTTCCCCGGCCTCGTCCCGGACCCCGGACGCGACCCGCCCGCGGGGACAGTGGGCCGCGCTCCCGCGGTCGTGAGCCCGACCGTCCCGCCCGGCAGCCGGTTCTCCCTGCCCGTGATGGAGACGAGGTGCGACAGCTGGAGGGCGCGGCTCAGCGCCGCTACCGGCCCGGTGATGTCGAGGCTCACGGTGCGCCGCGTGCCGACGGGCGACACCTGGGCGTTGTGCTGCAAGGTCGGCGCGAACAGCAGGAACCACAGCACGAAGGCGGCGGCGCCGATGGCCAGGACGCGTGTCCACGGCGCCCGTACCCGGCCGTCGTCGGGAGGTGCGAGTTCGGCATGCGGGTGCGTGGGCCACTCCTGCGGCGACTCCCAGTCCACGTGGTGGGGCGGCGTGCGGGCGTCCGTCATCAGAAGCGGTAGTAGATGAAGGGCGCGACGCCGACCGGACCGAACGTGGTGATGCCGAGCAGGGCGAAGCCGAGCACCCCGACCTGCACCGCGGTCCGCTGGCGTGAGAACGCCGCCTGCAGCCGGCCCACGCTGAGGGGGGGCACGAACTGGGCGGCGATGGTGCCGACGACGGTGAAGACGAGCAGAGGCGTGATGAGCGGGGATGGCGCCCCCCACCCGGTGAAGATGCGGCCGAGAAGGGTGAAGGCCTGCGACATGCCGGTCGCGTTGAAGAACACCCAGCCCAGGCACACGAACTGGAAGGTCAGGAAGCGCTGCACCCAGATCCGCACCGGACCGTCGGCCACCGGGGGCAGACCCCGGCGCTCCCGGCTGGTGCGGCGCAGGTGGCCGAAGCTCTGCCCGAGCCCCTGCAGGGTCCCCCAGGCCACGAATGTCCACGCCGCGCCGTGCCACAGGCCGCCCAACATCATGGTGATCATGATGTTGCGGACCGTGTTGGCCTGGCTGCCGGCGCTGCCCCCGAGCGGGATGTAGAGGTAGTCGCGCAGCCAGCGTGACAGCGTCATGTGCCAACGGCGCCAGAAGTCCTGCAGGTTGCGCGCCGTGTACGGCGCGTCGAAGTTCTGCGGGAACCGGAAGCCGAGCAGGAGGGCGAGGCCGATCGCGATGTCGGTGTACCCGCTGAAGTCGCAGTAGATCTGCACCGCGTAGCCCCACGCGGCGAAGATCGCCTCGGGCGCGGAGTGCTGGAGGGGTGACGTGAAGACCGGCGTGACGATGGCGCTCGAGACGAAGGAGGAGATCACGACCTTCTTGAACAACCCCGCCAGGATGAGCCAGAACGCGCGCGAGTAGTCGATGGTGTCCGGGTCGCGGCGGCGCCGTATCTGCGGCAGCAGTTCGCTCCCGCGCACGATCGGTCCGGCCAGCAGGTGGGGGAAGAACGACAGGTAGACGGCGAAGTCGAGCGGTTTGGCCGGCTCGAGCTGGCGCCGGTAGACGTCGACCACGTAGCTGATGGCCATGAACGTGAAGAAGGAGATGGCGATGGGCAGACCGACCTGCAGCAAGGGGATGGCCCGGCCCAACCCGACGGCGTGGGAGACGTTGTCGAGGTTCACCGAGACGAAGCCGTAGTACTTGAACCATCCGAGGATCCCGAGGAGGGCGGCGACCGAGACCCCCATGGCGATGCGCCTGCTCCGCTCGTTGCGCGACGCCGCAACCAAGGTCCCACCGGCGAATGCCACCGCCGTCGTCGACGCCAGCAGGAGGCAGTAGCTCCACCCGACCCAGCCGTAGAACACGTAGCTCAGGCCGACCATGGACAGCTTCCACCGCCCCGCGTAGGGGTTGAGCAGCCAGTTCACCGTGAAGGCGACGGCAAAGAAGATGGCGAAGTCGATAGTGGGAAAGAGCATCAGGGGCGATCAGCTGATAGCGCCGAATGTACCGCTGGTGGCATGGCCGGACCGTGCACGCACCAGACGCCCGGGCCATGCGTGGCCGGGGCGTCGCCGGCTCCGCGCCGCCACTTCGTTCGGATCGGCCGCCCCTGCCCCGTCCGGCGGGCGGGCGGGATCAGCGTCTCGGCCGGCTGTTCAGCCCTTCGCCTTGAGCGCCTCGATCAGGGCCGGCAGCACCTTGTGCACATCACCCACGATCCCGAGGTCGGCCACCGAGAAGATCGGGGCCTCCTGGTCCTTGTTGATGGCGACGATGTTCTTGGATCCCTTCATCCCGACCAGGTGCTGGGTGGCGCCCGAGATCCCGCACGCCACGTAGACGGTCGGCTTCACCGTCTTGCCGGTCTGGCCGACCTGATGCGAGTAGGGCACCCAGCCGGCGTCGACGATGGCTCGGCTGGCGCCGGCGGCACCGTGCAGGAGCTTCGCCAACTCCTCGATCATCGCGTAGTTCGACGCCTCCCCGAGCCCGCGCCCGCCCGAGACGACGACCGCTGCCTCGTCGAGCTTGGGCCCGCTTCGCTCCTCGACGTGGCGCTCCACGATCTTGGCCGTGTTGGTGCTCGCCACGTCGTCGGGAACCGGGGCCGCCACGACTGACGCGGCAGCGCCGCCCGACGGTTCCGCCGCGAACGACTTGGCGCGGATGACGAAGATCCCCGGGCCCTCGCCGGTGAAGCGGGCCGTGACGATGTGGCTGCCACCGAAGATGGGGTGCTGGCTGGACAGCCCACCGTCGCCCTCCACCAGACCCGTCACGTTGGTCAGCACCGGGCGGTCGAGCTTGACCGACAGGCGACCCGCGATGTCACGCCCCTCATAGGTGGCGGGCAGCAGAATGGCATCGGGCGCGTTGCCACCCCTGATGAGCGCGGCGAGTGCGGCGGCCACCGGCACGCCGGGCAGCGCGCCACCCAGGTCACCGACGTCGTAGAGCGTCGTCGCCCCGTACTCCCCCAGCGGGGCGGCCAGCGAGCCGGCCTCGGATCCCCAGGCCACGGCCTCCACCGTCGCTGCGATCGACCGGGCCTCGGTCAGCAGTTCGAGCGTGACCGGCGTCGGGCCCGAGTCGCCCGCCTCGGCCAGCACCCACACTTTGTCGATCGGCATCCTCAGACCACCTTCAGCTGCTCGAGGAAGGCCACGACGCGCTGCGCGCCGTCGCCCTCGTCCACCACGATCTCTCCCGCCGCGCGCGCCTCGGCCTCCGAGACGTCGGTGATCTCCTGGCCGGCACCTGCCGCGCCCACCGCCGAGGCGTCGATGCCGAGGTCGGCGACGGTCAGGTTGTCGACCGGCTTGGACTTGGCCGCCATGATCCCCTTGAACGAGGGGTACCGGGGCTCGACGACGCCGGCGGTGACGGTGACGACGGCCGGCATCGGGCACACGACCTCGTCGTACCCGGCCTCGGTCTGCCGCTCCACCTTGACCGAGCTGCCGTCGACGGCGATCGCCTTGGCGAAGGTGACCGACGGCAGCCCCATCAGCTCGGCCACCTGCACGGGCAGGGTGCCCGTGTACCCGTCGGTCGACTCGGTGGCCATGACCACGAGGTCGGGGTTGGCCCGCGCGATGGCGGCCGCCAGCACCTTGGCCGTCCCGAGGGCGTCGCTGCCGGCCAGCGCATCGTCACTGACCAGGATCGCCTTGGCCGCGCCCATGGCGAGCCCGGTACGGAGGCCCGAGGTCTCCCCGCCGGGGGCCATGGAGACGAGCGTGACCTCGTCGCCCTCGCCCGAGGCCAGCTGGAGGGCCATCTCGACGCCGTAGTTGTCCGAGTCGTCCATGATGAGCTTGCCGGACCGGTCGAGGGTCTTGGTGTCGGGATTCAGCGCCCCAGGGGCGGCCGGATCGGGGATCTGCTTGACGCACACGACGACGTTCATGGCCGACCATCTTGGTGGACCCGGGCCGTTCCCCGCCATTCGGCCCGGTGACAGGCCCTGTTTCGACGGCCGTCAGGTGGGCTTGCCACCTGCAATGGCGAGTGCGTCGTCGATGCGGTCCGTGATCACCGCATCGACACCCCGCTCGACCATGGCCCGCAGGTCGTCGGGGGCGTTGACCGTCCACACGTTGACGGCGAGGCCCGCAGCGTGCGCCCGCCCCACCAGTTCGGCATCGACGGAGCTCACGAAGGGGTGGACGGCCCGGAACCCGGCATCGGCCGCCTCGGCCAGCGCCCGACCGGGGTCGACGGCGAACCCCCAGAGCGCGCCGAGGGCCAGGCGGGGGTCGGCGGCCTGCACCGCCAACAGCGTGGGGACCTGGAACGACGAGACGATGACCCGGTCCGTCCAGCCCGCCTCCTCGATCCCCGCCGCCGTCAGCGCGGCGACGGCCTCCCCGGGGTCCCACCCGGGGTCCTGGGGAGCGTTCTTGATCTCGACGTTCACCACCATCCCGTCGCAGACCGCGAGGGCGTCGGCGAGGAGGGGCACGTGGGCGGGCAGGTCCGCCACGCCCAGGGCGCCGATCGCTCCGAGGCCCGGGATCTCGGCGTCGTGGTGGACCGCGAGGCCCCCGTCCGCGGTCAGGCGCACGTCGAGCTCGACCCCGTCGCTCCCGAGCCGGCGGGCCTCGGCGAACGCGTCGAGCGTGTTCTCGACGAACCCCTGGGTGCAACCCCTGTGAGCGAAGACGGCCGTCACCGGGCGCCCGTCACGCCGGTGACACGAATACAGCGCCTCAGGTTCGGAGAATTTCACGAAAACTCCTTGCGAGCCCCCCAAAGGACCGTTACCCTTCACTCCCGTAAACCCGCTTTTCGCTGACGGACACCTGTTGGGTCCGATCATGTGAAAAGGATCACAATGCTGGTGGAGGCACATTCCGATGGCTCTCATGTGGAACCGGACCGTCGATTGGGATGCGGACGACTGGCGGCGTGCCGCCGCCTGCCGCAACACCGAACCGGACCTCTTCTTTCCCGTCGGCACGACCGGCCCCGCCCTCGACCAGATCGAGGCGGCCAAGCGTGTCTGCCGCTCGTGCGAAGCGCTCGAGCCCTGCCTCGACTTCGCGCTGGCCACCAATCAGGAGTCAGGCGTCTGGGGCGGCACGTCCGAGGAGGAGCGCCGCAAGCTGCGCAAGGCGTGGCTGGCGGCGCGTCGCTCGCAGCGCGCCGCCTTCTGAGCGCGCCGACCGACGTAGCCCTCGGCCCCGATCATCGGGGCGCCCGCACCGGCACGGAGATTCTCACGCTCGTGCCGCCCCCGTCCGCCGGCGGCATCGCCTGCATGGAGATGGTGCCCTCGAGCTGGCTGACGACCAGGTCGCGCACGATCGAGAGGCCGAGGCTCGTCGTCCGCTCGATGTCGAAACCCTCCGGCAACCCGAGCCCGTCGTCCCGCACCTCGACGCCCAGCGTCGAGTCCTCGTTGGTCAGCGTGAGGTCGACGTGACCCACCGGCGCGTCGCCCGTGGCGCCGCCCGCCCCCTCGAGCCCTGCCGCACCGTCGCTGCCACCGGCGTTCTCGGGATCGAAGGCGTGCTCGACCGCGTTCTGCAGCAACTCGGCCACGGTGACCGCGAGCGGCGTGGCCACGTCCGCCGCGACCTCGCCGAGGTCCCCGTGGACCGCGATCACGATCGGCTGTGACGACACCACCGAGTCCTCGGCCATCTGGACCAGCGAGCTGACGATCTCTGCGAAGGGCACCTGATCGCCCGGCTCGCGCGAGAGGATCTCGTGCACCAGCGCGATGGAGCGCACCCGGCGCTCGGACTCCTGGAGCGCCACCCGCGCCGCCCGGTCGCCCACCCGGCGCGCCTGGAGGCTCAGCAGGGACGAGATCGTCTGCAGGTTGTTCTTGACGCGGTGGTGCACCTCGCGGATGGCTGCCTCCTTGGACAGGAGCAGCCGGTCGAGACGCCGCACATCGGTGACGTCGCGCAGCAGGATCATGGCCCCGGTGACCACACCGTGGGACAGCAGCGGGATGCAGTGCACGAGCACGATGACGTCGGGTCGACGCTCGACCTCCTCGACGACGGGGCGACCGGTGGCGAGCGCCCATTCGACGGCCGACTCCTCGATGTCGAGATCACCGAAGCGCCGCCCCTCGGGCTGGGTGTAGATCCCCATGCGATGGAACGCGTTGATTGCGTTGGGCGACGCGAACTCGATCCGCCCGTCGGCATCGACCACGACGACGCCGTCTCCGACCCGAGGCGCCTCTTCGGTGCCGACGTCCTCGTCGGGGAACGGGAAGGCCGACTGCGCCACCATGTCGGCCAGGCGCTCGAAGACGTCGAGGTAGGTCCGCTCGTACATGCTCGTCGGCCCCTTGAGCGGTGCCAGCGAGACCCGGAGGAGGGCTGCGATGATCCGGCCTTCGAAGCGGACCGGGATGTTCTCCACCGGGACCGCCTCGCCCAGAACCGGGTGGTGGATGCTGCCGCGCACGATCTCGCCCGTGTGCAGGCACTGGGCCACCAGCGTCCACTGCGACTCGTTGACCGTCTGACCCACCAGGTCCTGTTCCACCAGGGTGGGGCGGTTGTTCGGTCGCATCTGCCCGAGCACCACCAGCTCGGGGTCCACTTCGGGCTCCGACGTGGTTGCGGCGGGGTCCGAGCCGTCCGCGGCGGCGTGCACCGGGACGAGCAGCAGGAGGTCGGAGAAGGAGAGGTCGGCCAGGACGCTCCAGCTCCCGAGCAGCCGTTGCAGATGCTCGAGCTCCTCGGGCTTGAGGTCGGTGTGGCTCTGCGCGAGCTCGGCGGGGGTCGGCATCAGGCGTCGCCCCCGGCGGGACCCGACACCGCCACCCGATACGGCGTCCGGTCCCGGTAGCCCTGCAGCGCGTCGACACCCACCGACGCCAGCACGGTGCGCAGGTCATCGGCCCGGTGGGCCACGTGGTCCAGATGATGGGCGTCCGAGGCCGTGGTGAGCGGCACCCCCCGAGCAACGAAGCGCTCGAGCAGCGGGGCCGCGGGGTACTGCTCCCCGACGGGCTTGCGCCAGCCCGAGGACGAGAGCTCAGCCGCCATGCCCGACGACGCCGCCGCCTCGGCCATCCGGTCCCACCATTCGGCGGGGGCGTCGGGCACGTGGCCCGCCACCTTCATCAGGTCGGGGTGGGCCAGCACGTCACAGGTGCCGGACGCCGCCAGCTCCTCGAGCGCGGCGTGTAGTTCTCCCAGCACGCGTCGACGTCGCGCGCCGACCACTCGGCCATCGACACGGGGTCGTCGAGGTCGTCGAAGCGCCAACCCCCGACCCAGTGCACCGAGCCCAGCAGGACGTCGAAGGGGTACCCGGCCAGCAGGCCGGCCACGGTGTCCATGCGGTCCTCGTAGTAGTCGACCTCGAGGCCGATGACGACGGGCAGGCCCGCCTCCTTCGCCTCCTGGGCGCACGCCACATAGGCGTCGAGGTCGACGGTCGCGTGGAATTTCCAGTACTCGGCCATGGACTCCGCCAGCACGGGCGCCACTCGCTCGTCGTCCCAGAAGCCGCCGAGCAGGGCGTCGGCCTGACGGAACCGGAACAGGTGCTCGGTGAGCGCCAGCTCGGTCACCCCGGACTCCTGGGCGCGCTCGCAGTAGTCGGCCAAATGCTCGACGCGCAGCGGCGTGTCGTGCTCGTGATGCGGCCACAGGTGCAGGTGGTAGTCGAGCACGTCAGACGCCCGGCACCGTCGGCCCGCTGCCGTGCACCGTCGCCTCAGCCGGCCGTGGCGCGGCGGATCAGCGTCACGCCGTCCCGGATGGTGGTGAGCACGCACACGACGCGCGGGTCGTTGACGACCTTGTCGTTGAAGGCGCGCACCGCCAGTGCGGCTTCGTCCGGGTTCTCGGCGCTCGCGAGCACCCTGCCGCGCTGCAGCGTGTTGTCGACGACGATCAGCCCGTGGGGGGCCAACTTGGGCAGCACCGCCTCGTAGTAGGCGTCGTAGGACACCTTGTCGGCGTCGATGAAGACGAGGTCGAACGGGCCCTGGAGCTGCTCGAGCGTGTGCAGCGCCGGCCCCTCGATCACGCTGATGCGGCTCTCGAGGCCCGCGGCGGCGATGTTGCCGCGAGCCGTGACCGCGTGGTGGGGGTCGACCTCGAGCGAGATGATCGCACCCCCCGGACCCAACCCACCCGCCATCGCGATGGAGGAGTAGCCGGTGAACGTCCCGATCTCGAGCACCCGGGTGGCCTGGGCCGCGAACACCAGCATCTCGAGGAAGCGGCCCTCCTCGCGGCCCACCATCATCCCCGACAGCTGTGCAAAGCCCTCCCGGGTCGAGGCGTCCACCGACTGCAAGAACCCGGGCGGCGGGGTCGTGTGCGCCTCGGCGTAGAGCTCGACTTCGGGGTCGATCATCGGGGCCATGGCAACGATGGTAGGCGCCCTGCAGCGGACCGGCGCCCGACGGACCGGGCCCGGTCACCGCGCCGTCCCGCTACCCCCAGACCTGTGCGCCCAGCCGGAGCAGCCCGCCCATGTCGTAGATGTCGGCCTCGAAGAAGGGGACGGTGACGAGCACGTCGGGCGCGCCCTTGAGCTCCGCCTGTTGCTCGGCCTCGCGTCGGGCCACCACGCCGAAATTGATGAAGCTCTCGGCCACCTCGCCGATCACCCGGGCCGCCACGACCGGGTCATCGGTGAGGCCCTGCGCCAGCTCGTCGCCCCTGGCGGCCATGGAGAGGGCCAGCTTGTCCGCCTTGGGGTCGCGCAGGTACTCGGGCAGCACCTTGTTCAGCACGATGGCGCCCAGGTTCAGCTGGCGTTTCGTGAGCTCGGCCGAGAAGAACTCCGCCTCGCGGACGGGTGTCGCCTCCAGGGTCGACACGACCATGAACGTGGTGCGGCGGTCCGAGAGCAGGCGCGTGACCGCCTCGGCCCGCTCGACGAAACCGACGTACATCGACTGGAACAAGATGAAGAACTCCGAGATGTCGGCCAGGAACTGCGTGCCCAGGATCCGGTCGGCCACCTGGTAGAAGGGCCGCGACGCCAAGTTGACCAGCCGCGACCGGTAGGGCACGATCAGCCAGCGCAACAGGCGCGACGAGAAGAAGTCGGCCATGCGCTGCGGCGCATCGAGGAAGTCGAGCGCGTTGCGCGTCGGCGGCGTGTCGACGACGATCAGGTCGTACTTGCCCTCGGTGTGGATCTCGTAGAGCCGCTCCATCGCGATGTAGTCGTGCGACTGCACGAAGCGCCCCGAGATGTTCTGGTACAGCGGGTTGGCCAAGATCTGCTCGCGTGTCTCCTCGTCGGGCGCATGCGTGCGGATGAGATCGTCCCAGCTCTGCTTCGTGTCCAGCATCGCCGCCCACAGCTCGCCCCTCGGGTGGGCCCCCGCCTCGGTGAACACGTCGTCGGGGATGCGGACCTCGTCGTTCCCGATCCCCTTCAGCCCCAACGCGTCGGCCAGGCGGCGGGCCGGGTCGACCGTCAGCACCAGGACCCGGCCGCCCTGTTCGATCACGGCGGTGGCGGCCAGCGCGGCCGCCGTCGTGGTCTTGCCCACCCCACCGGGTCCGCAGGCGATGACGATGTCCTTGGCCGCCAGTAGGTGCCCCACCGTCTTGGGCGCCGGCGCGCCGGCCGCCGTCACAGCCCGAGTTCCTCGCCGAGCGCATGGGCCACCTGGCGCGTGCGTGCGGGCCCCGAAGCTCCGGGCGAACAGGTAGGGAAGGAGCAGCACGGGCTGGTCGTCGTGGAGCCCGGCCCGCAGTCGTTGCAGGTGTGTCGAGCGGGTGCGGCGCAGTGTGACGGCCAGCCGGGCCGCCTCGAGCACGGGGGCCACGTTGCCGCCGGATCGCTCGGACAGCACCCGCTCGGTGTCCGGGGTGCGCAGCTGCTCGAAGATCTCCTCCTCGCGCTGGCCGAACAGCTCGGGGAGCACGCGGTTGACGACGACGGCCGACATGCGCACGGTGGTCTCCTCGCGCACCCTGGCGGCCAGCTCGAGGGTCTCGCTGACCGGCATCTCCTCGGGCGTGCACACCGCGACGAGCCCGGTCTGACGCGGATCCGAGAGGATCTCGAGCATCCAGTCGGTCTGGCTGCGAATGAGCCCGACCTTGACCAGATCGTTGATGGCCTGCGGCGCCGCCAGCTGGCCGATGATGTGGCCACTGGCCGCTGCGTCGACCACCACCAGGTCGTAGTGGGACTCGCGGACCTCCCAGCAGAGCTTGCCCACGGTGAGGATCTCCCGCACGCCGGGCGCGGCCGTCGCGACGAAGTCGAAGGCCTTGGCCAGCGGTCCGATCCGTCCCACGACCGGGATGCGCAGGTGCAATTTGAGGTACTCGCGCAACGACGCCTCGGTGTCCATCGACATCGACCAGACACCCGGCGCGATCTCGCGCGGCGTGAAATCGGTGGGGGGCGCCTCGAACAGCGACGTCACGTCGCCCTTGGCGTCCACTTCGCACACCAGCACGCGCTTGCCGTGCTCGGCCGCGAGCTGGGCCAGACCGGCGGCGACGGTGGACTTGCCGACACCGCCCTTGCCGGTGACGAAGACCAACCGGAGGTCGAGCAGATCGGGAGCCGTGCTCACCGCCAGGCTGCCTGCTCCGCGAGCACGGACGTCCCTAGGGGGCGCCGAACCCGACGCGGCGCTCCGAGGAGGGCGCCCCCACCTCGACGTAGGCCACCTTGACGACGGGGATGCCGACCCGCCGCCCCTTCCTGTCGGTCAACCAGAGCACCCCGTCGCCGGTCTTGAGCAGCTTCTCGATGTCGGCGACGACCTTGTCGCGATCGGCATCGTCGGGCATCTCCACCTCGAGCTCCTTGGGGGTGTGGGTGATGCCGATGCGCACGTCCACCTGGTGTCACTCCTCTCAGGGACCTCGGGACGGTCCGAGGGTCACCTGGACGTTACAGCGACCGGGCAGACTTCTTGGCATGAGCGGCACGCCGAAGTCCCCCGAGACCGAGCGCAGTGCCCGCTGGGCAGCGACGATGTCAGGCTACGCCGGGCCCGTTCGCCTGGCGCACGCCGACTCCCACGCCCGCATCGGGCCGGGACCGGGCTCGCCCGCGGCCGACCACGCGCAACCGGCAATGCCGAGTGGCAGGGAGGAACGCGAGGAGCTGGAGGACTCGCTCCTGGCGCCCGGCGCAACGCGTGCGTGGGGTGCCGGCAGCCGCGCACAATCCGAACCGGCCGACACCTGGCGCACCAGCTTCGAGCGCGACCGCGACCGCATCCTCCACGCCACCTCGTTCCGCCGGCTGGCCGGTAAGACACAGGTCTTCGTGTTCCCCCAGGACCATCAGCGCACCCGCCTCACCCACGCGCTCGAGGTGGCACAGGTCGCCACCGCCATTGCCCGGGCCTGCCGCCTGAACGTCGCCCTCACCGAGGCCATCGCCCTCGGCCACGACTGCGGCCACGGTCCCGGTGGCCACGCCAGCGAGGACGCGCTCGACCCCTACGTGCCCGGCGGCTTCGACCACGCGCCGTGGGGCGCACTGGTGTCACTCGCTCCCCTCAACCTGTGCGCCGAGACGGTCGACGGGATCGCCAACCACAGCTGGTCTCGTCCCGCGCCGTCGACACCCGAAGGCGAGGTGGTCAGCTGGGCCGACCGGATCGCGTACGTCTGCCACGACTGGGAGGACGCGGTGCTGTCGGGCATCGTGGCCCCCCGCCAGCTGCCGCCGGCGGTCCGCACGGTGTGCGGTGAACGGCGCAGCGCCCAGCTCGATGCCTTCATCACCGGTGTCATCTCGGCCACGCTGCGCACCGGGCAGGTCGGCATGGAGGAAGAGACGGCGGAGGCGCTCGCCGCGTTCCGCGCGTGCAACTACGAGCGCATCTACCTCCGGGACGCGTCGTTGCGCCAGGGTGAAGCCGTGATCAGCGTGCTCCGCGCCCTGGTCGAGCACTTCTCCGACCGGCCGCACCTCATCGCGGACAACGCCGCCTCGTCGCTCCAGTCGTCCGACGTCCTCGCCGGAAGTCAGGATGCCGTGCGGGCGGCGGTCACCTACGTGGCCGGCATGACCGACCGGTTCGCCTTCCGGCAGGCGGTGGCGCTCCTCGGCTGGGACCCCGCGAAGCTCCCCGCCGGCGTCGACGGCTGAGTGGCGGAGGGTTGTCAGGCGGGGCGGTCGGGAAAGGCGGGCCGGCGTTTCTCGGTCAGCGCAGCCACGCCCTCGGCGAAGTCCGCGCCCTGCATCATCGCGGCCATCCGCGCGCCCGCGTCGTCGACCGCCGACGCCACGTCGGCGTGCAGGTCCCGGTACAGCTGCAGCTTGGTCACCGCGAGCGAGGACGGCGCGATCTCCGTGGCGAGCCTCCCGGCGTAGGCGTACGTGTAGGGAAGCAGGTCGGTCCCGGGGAGTGTCCGGTTGACCAACCCGAGCTGCTCGGCCTCTTCCGCCAGCACGACCCGGTTCGACAGCAGGAGGTCGGCGGCCCGGGTCACGCCGATGAGCCGGGGCAGCAGCCACGACAGTCCGTACTCGGCCGGCAGGCCGAGGCGCCCGTGCGACGTGGTCAGCTTGGCCCCTCGTGCCGCGAACCGCAGGTCGCAGTAGCACGCCAGCACGAGACCCACCCCGGCCGCCGGCCCGTTGACGGCGGCAATGATCGGTTTGGGGATGCCGAAGTGATAGGCGAAGTCGGCGTCGAACTCCGGGCGGACGCCGTACCCGGGCATGGCCACGTCGTCGCCCAACCCGGCGTCGTAGGCACCGCGCTCGACGTGGCCCTCGAGTGCCCGCGCGTCGGCGCCCGCGCAGAAGCCACGGCCAGATCCGGTGACGACGATGACCCGTACCGCCGGATCGACGCCGGCCCGCCCCAGCAATGCCCGGTACTCGGCGTGCATGCGGCCGGTCCAGGCGTTGAGCCGATTGGGCCGGTCGAGCGTGACGGTGGCGACGCGGTCGCGGACCTCGTAGCGCGTGACCTTGAGTTCCGTCAGCTCCACGTCAGTCCAGCGTCGTATAGCGGGTCAGGTGCAGCGTGCCCGCCTCGACCGCGTGCTCGAACTCGAGCTGCACCGGGTGCCCCGCGACCACACGTTGGTAGGCGGCCGCATCGGCGTCGGAGGCCCACAACGTGACGACGAGCCAGTCCTCGCCGTGGCGCGCCGTCGTGCGCCGCAGGAATCCGGCCTGGTTCGGCACGAGCTCGGTCTGGATCCTCCGGTCGAGGGCGAGGAACGACTGATCCGTCACGCCTTCGGCCAGCCTGAAGTTGGTGATCTCGACGATCGACATGGCTCAGGCCTGCACCAGCATCACCGGATTGCCCTCGGGGTCGGTGATCCCGGCGAGCGTGGGCCCGTCGGGGACGTCGAAGGGCTCGGCCACGATGGTCGCACCGAGGGTGACGGACTTGTCGAGCGAAGCACCGCAGGTCGGCCACTTGCACGTACAACGTGACACCGGATCGCTCACTGCCGCGGATGTGGCCCGCGGGGCCGGGCTCGGGGCCGCCGATCCCGGCGGGGATCTCCATGATGAAGCCCTCCCCGATCCTCCAATTGAACAGCTCCGCGTAGAAGGTTCGCTGGCGTTCGGGGTCCTTGGCCTCGATCTCCCAGTGCACCACCGGTCTCGCCCAGTCCCGCGTCATGCCACCTCCCTCGTGCCGTCCTCACAGTATCGAGAGGGAGAGGGCGAACGCTCGGGCGAGATCCGAGCAGCCGGATTGGAACAGGACCCCGACCTTGTATCGTGCAGCCACACGTCCTTGGGAGAAGGGTCGATGGCGGATGGTGGCTCGCGGCTGCGGATGGGACCGAGACGGCGGACTCGCCGTGGGCCCGGCCTCCCGGAGGATCCGCCCAACGTGAACAGAGCGTGCATGGCGACCGGGCGAGGCGGGCGACGTCGACGAGGAGTAGGGTCTTCGAGGAGATCCGGGCTTGGCAAACCTGGAGAGGTCACCGTTGTGAGCCTTGGCGACACGGGCGACGCGGCGCAGGAGGGGAGAACGAGTTGACGCACTGGACCCAGGTCCTGTTCAACATCTCCGTGGTGGAGTTCGTCCTGCTGGCCGCGCTCACGACGCTGCAGTGGGTGCGCCACCGCATTCGGGGCGCCGGCTGGGTCGCGCTCTCCTTCGCCATCTTGGGCGGGGTGTTCCTGGTGGTCAAGATCGATCCCACCCAGGTGACCAACCAGAACGTGGCCAAGTCACTGATCGCCTTGCTGCTGGTGATGCCGTACTGCCTGTTCCGCTTCGCCGTGAGCTTCCGGACACCGAGTCGCGCGGTCCGATTCCTGGCCCTCGCCGTCACCGTCGGGATCGTGGCGTTCACCTTCGCGCTGCACGACCTCCCCGCACCGGGGTTCCCGCCGCCGCCCAATTCCCTCGCGTACCGCGTTTCCTTCGGGGTGGCGTTCGGGTTCCTGTTCAGCTACGTGGTCGTCAGCCTGTTCGTGGCCGGGCGGGGGGAGCCGCCGATTGCCGCCACCCGGATGCGTCTGCTCGCCATCGCCGTGGCGGGGCTCGAAGTTCAGGTGGTGGTTGCCGCCCTCGGTCTTCGGGGACCGACGGTCAGTCTGGTCACGCGTGCGCTCACCGTGGCGATGGGAATCCTGTTCCTGATGGCACTCGTGCTCCCGCTGTTCCTGCGGGTCTTCTTGAGCCGCAAGGAGGACGAGGCCTTCCGCCGGGCCATCGACGAACTCGTCTCGGCGGGAGACTCCGCGGACGTGGCCGAACGCCTGCTGCCCCATGTGTGTGCGCTCGTGGGAGCGACGAAGGCCGCCCTCCTGGCCAGTGACGGCACAGTCGTGGCTCGCTATCCCGTGTGGCCCGACAGCGGCGGCTCCGACCCGTTGAACGAGGACGTGGGGCGTGAGGGCGGGAAGGGCCGCCGCATCACGGTGCAGACGCACAGTGGGGCGACCCATTCGTTGGCCGTCAACATCAGCCCGTACATGCCGTACTTCGGCAGCGACGAGCTCCACAAGCTCGACCAGCTGGCCAGCATGGTGGGGCTCGCGATTGAGCGGTGCGAGATGGCCGAGCAGATGGCGTTCCAGGCCTCGCACGACGGCCTCACCGGATTGGCGAACCGCACCCTCTTCATGGACCGGTTACAGGAGGCCTTGAGCCATGTCGGGCGGCGCCGCAACTCTCTGGCGGTGATCTTCATCGACCTCGATCGCTTCAAGCTCGTCAACGACCGGGCCGACCATTCCGCAGGCGACATCGTCCTCAACGAAATGGCCAACCGCCTGACCGCGATGACCCGCGGGGTCGACGTGGTGGCCCGCTTCGGCGGCGACGAGTTCGTTGCCTTCGGCGAGGTGGACCACGAGGCGGGCGCGCTGGAGATGGCGGAGCGCATTCGCGCCGGGCTGAGAGAGCCTGTGGAGATCGGCGACGCCCGCCTGGTGGTGACCGCCAGCATCGGCGTCGTCATCACCGCAGACTCGAGCATCGCTCCGGCCGATTTGCTGCGTGAGGCCGACAACGCGATGTACGACGCCAAGCGCTTGGGCCGCGACCAGGTCGTCGTCTACCGCGGCAACGCCCGCGACGCCGCCAACTTGAAGTGGGGCCTCAGCCCGACCCGCGCCTCCCGGCGCAGTGCCGGGTGAGCAGCGACGGTCGCTGAGCACATCGAGCGCCCCGGCCTAGCGCCTAGCGCAGGGTCAGCTCCCGCCGGTAGACCCGGGCCGGCCCCAGGCCGGCCAGCTTCCCGGCAATGGCCCGGAAGGACTCGGCCGTCTCGCTGTGCGGATCGACGGCCATGACCGGCCGTCCCTCGTCACCGCCGAGCCGGACGGCGTTGACCAGGGGCACCTGCCCCAGGAGCGGGACCCCGAGATCGGCGGCGAGTGTCGCGCCCCCGCCGGAGCCGAAGAGCTCGTAGCGGGTCCCCTCGTTGCCGGTGAACCAGCTCATGTTCTCGATCACGCCGCGCACCGACAGCTTGAGGCGGCGCGCCGCGAAGGCGGAACGCTGCGCCACCCGCTGCGCCGCCGGCTGCGGGGTCGTGACGACCACGATCTCGGCCCGGGGCATCACCTCGGCGAGGGTCAACGCGACGTCGCCGGTACCCGGTGGCATGTCGACGAGCACGAAGTCCGGTTCCCCCCAGTAGGCATCGGTGAGGAATTGCTGAATCGCCTTGTGCAGCATCGGCCCTCGCCAGATGACCGGCTGGTCGTCCGGCACGAAGTAGCCCATGGAGAGGCACTTGACCCCGTGCGCCGATGTCGGGATCACGATGTCGCCCAGGATGATCGGGTCATGGTCGGTCCCGAGCATCTTGGGGACCGAGAAGCCATAGACGTCGGCGTCGAGCAGGCCGACGCTGTGGCCGGCCTCGGCCAGGGCGATGGCGAGGTTCACCGTGACCGTCGACTTGCCGACGCCACCCTTGCCCGACGACACCCCGATGACGCGCGTGGTGGCATCGGGTCCGAGGAAGGCCGGCATCGGCGCGCCGCCTCCGTGCCGGTGCGCATGTCCGTGACCGGCGTGATCATTGCCGTGCCCGTCGCCGTCGCCCTCGTCCTGCCGGTGCACCGTCGCCGAGCATTCCGGCCCGCAAACGCTCGCGGAGCCCGGCCCGCTCCGCGTCGGTCATCACCACGAAATCGAGGTCGACCTCCTCGACCCCGGCCACGTTGCCGGCGGCCCGGTGGATGTCCTCCGCCAGGTCGTCGGCGCCGGGCCACGCCGCCACCGGCAGGGCCACCTCGACCAGGACCCGGCGGCGGCGGGATCGCACGGCCCGCAACAGGCCGAGTTCACCGAGCGTCAGGCCCAGCTCGGGCTCTCGGACAGCGCTCAACGCAGCCTCGAGCTGTGATTGGTCTGGTGCCATGCACTCCCTCGTCTCGGACGGGATCCGAATCGGGCGATCCGCGGCGGCGATGCGCAATTCCGCGTCGCCCCAGCTGGAAGGGCTGATCCCCCGGTAGACTACCCACCGTGAGCACCGCTCCGATCACCGCGGAGCCCGAGCGACCGACCGGCGCGGACGACGGCCGCTTCAGCGCCGCCGTCGCCGCCGTATCGGCCGCGTTCGGCGATCCGACCCGGCGCGACATCTTCTTGCACGTGCGCGCCCAGCCGGGGGCGACCGCGACCGAGGTCGCCGCCACCTTCTCGCTGCACCCGAACGTGGCGCGCCACCACCTCCAGCGCTTGGTCGACGGCGGCTATCTGCGGGTCGAGACCGGACGCAACGCGGCCGGCGCCGGCCGGCCCTCCAAGCGGCACTTCTGCGTGGAGGAGGAGCTGCAGCTCGGCCTGATGCAGCGGCGGGACGATCTCCTCATGCGGCTGCTCGTCGAGGCGATGCAGAGGCTCGGGCCCGAAGAGGCGGAGCGGATGGCGGCGCACGTCGGGGAGGAGTACGGCCGCTCGCTCGCCGCGCGCATGACCCCGAGCGAAGGTCAGCGCACCGTGCGGGCCGCCATGCACGTGGTGGCAGAGACACTCACCGCGCACGGCTTCGCCGCCCACGCGGAGGACCGGGGCGACACCACGGCGGTCGTCGCCGAGCAATGCCCCTTCGGGGACGCCAGCAACACCAACCCGGTGCTGTGCGCGGTCGACCGCGGCATGATCAAGGGGCTGCTGTCCCAGCTGTGCGGCACCGCGTCACAACAGGCGCTCCCGGTGATCCTGTCGTCGCGGGCGCGGGGCGACGACGCCTGCACCGCCTCTGCCTGAGCCTCCGTGGCTCGCACCTACCTCGACCACGCCAGCACGACACCGCCGCGGCCGGAGGCCCTCGCCGCGTTGGAGCACTGGGCCGCGCTTCCGCCGGGCGACCCCGGCCGGATCCACGAGGAGGGCCGCACCGT
The DNA here is from genome assembly GCA_963728845.1 of uncultured Acidimicrobiaceae bacterium. GTDB lineage: Bacteria > Actinomycetota > Acidimicrobiia > Acidimicrobiales > RAAP-2 > Bog-473. Next base: position 73,755 of record CAVSLS010000046.1, on the reverse strand, counting down.
CCGCGACGCGCTCGAGACGGCGCGGACCCAGGTGGCCGACCTGCTCGGCGTGGTGGCCCGCCAGGTCGTCTTCACCTCGGGGGCGACCGAGGCCATCAACGCGGCGGTCTGGGGTGCCACCCGTGCCGCGCCGGGTGCGCCGGTGCTCTGCGCCGCCGTGGAGCACTCGGCCGTCCGCGATGCCTCGGCCCGCGCCGCGCCAACCGAGAAGATCGGTGTCGACGGGGAGGGTCGGCTCGACGTCGAGGCCCTCCGGGAGCGCCTGCAGGACCCCGCACTGCCCCGCCCCGCGCTGGTGCACTGCCAGTGGGGCAACCACGAGGTGGGCACGCTCCAACCCGTCCACGAAGTGGTCGGGCTCTGCCGCGACGCCGGGGTCGTGGTGCACGTCGACGCCGCAGCCGCGTGCGGCCATGTGCCGACCGACCTCGGCGCGCTCGAGGCCGACCTGGTCAGCGTCAGCGCCCACAAGCTCGGAGGCGTGCCCGGCGCCGGTGCGCTGGTCGTCAGGCGTGGGAGCAGGTTCGAACCGTTGCTCGTCGGCGGCGAGCAAGAGCGCGGTCGCCGGGCCGGGCTCGAGCCCATCCCGGCGCTCCTCGCCTTCGGCGGCGCGGCCGCGGTCCTGGCCGCCGAGGGACACCAGGCCATCGGGACCGAAGCCGCCACCGCCCGACGCCAGATCGCCGCGGTGCTCGACGCGGCGCTGCGGGTCGAAGGGGTCGAAGTCGTCGGTCCCGCCCAGGCGGAGCACCGCCTCCCCTATCTCGCCTGCCTCGGCGTGCACGGCATGGAGGCCGAGCCGGTGCTCATCGGCCTGGACCGGGCCGGCGTGGCCGTCCACTCGGGATCGGCCTGCTCGTCGGAGAGCATCGAGCCCTCGCCCGTGCTCGAGGCGATGGGCGCCGACCCGAGCCACTCCCTGCGGGTCAGCGTGGGCTGGACGACGACCGACGAGGATTGCGCGGCCTTCGCCGACGCCTTCACCCGGGTCGTGCACGACCTGGCGTTGCTACGGGGCTGAGACCCCGACCCGGTCGACCCGGTCGAGAACGCCGCGGGCACCGGCTCCCCCGTGGCCTTGTAGGCGCCCGCGACGAGGGGCGCCACCTGGGGCAGCTCGGCGGCGGGCGGGCCGTCGGCCAGGAAGTCGTTGAACTGGGTGACGGCCGCACGCGTTGTCGTGATCCTGGTTCTCGAGGACGAGGCCATAGAACAGATGGCCCTCGTAGTAGGTGGGCGAGTCCTTGACCGAGGTCTCGATCTCGGCGCGCCCGATCCTCGACCAATTCGGCCACGTGCGCGGCTGACCCGATGTTCCACTGGAGGTAGCCGGCGTAGGCCAACGCCGCCGGGTTCGACGGGTCCTCGGTGAGCACCTCGTTGTAGAGCTCGAGCGCGGCCTTGGTCTGCCCCTGGTTGTTCAGGATCACCGCTTGGCGCAACTGTTGCTCGATCGTCTGGGCCTGCGAGAGCGTCACCCCACCCGACGACGACTGGCCGGGCTGACGGGCCTGGACGAAGTGCACGACGAGGATGACGGCACCCGCGGCGATGAGCAGGCAGGACGCGACGATACCGATGCGCCGCCACCGGGGCAGCGGCGGTCGTTCGGGACCGGTCGCGCGCTCGGGTGCCTCCGGAGCGGCGGGAGCGGGAGCCCAGTGCGGCCAGCTCCGCTTCCACCTCGGCCAGCCTGGCCGAGTCCCGCGCCACCAGGACGGCGTAGTCGCCGTCGGACAGGTCACCCGCTTCGTGCTCCCGGTCCGCATCGTCGAGCGAGCGGTGCAAGAAGTCGCGCTCGTCGGTCAGGTACCAGCGCTCGTCACGCGGGGATCGGTCACGCGCCTCCGCCACCGGCGATCCGTCGACCGTCACGGCACGGCCTCCTCGGCCTTCAGCGCGTCGAACGCGCGGCTCCGGCGCCAGAAGACGACGCCGACGCCCACCAGCGCGCCGGCACCGGCGACCAGCGGGATGATCCAGATGATCGGGATCCCGCCGGCGTCGGGCGGCACCAAGAGGATGGTCTGGCCGTACTCGGACACGAGCACCTGGTCGATGTCCGCAGCGGACCGGCCTTGCGCGACCAGGCTCTCGATCTGGTGCCGTACGGCGATGGCCGTCGTCGCGTTCGACTGGGCCACGGAGACGTCGGTGCACGACGGGCAGCGCACACCGGCTTCGATGGCGGCGGCCTGCTGGGCCTGCCGTCTGGGGGGCGGTGTCGAAGAGTCCACTGCCGACGACGAGCGCCACCGCGAGGACGACGAGCGGCAGCGCGACGCGGGCCCACAGGGGCACGCCCGTGCGCTCACCCACGGGACAGGCGCGCCTGCTCCGCCTTGGCGGCGGCCAGGAACGAGTCGAGGTTCTTCTGCGTGGCCGGGCCCACCAGCGCCGCGGCGACGCGGCCCGAGGGATCGATGACGAAGGTCGTGGGCGGCGCCGTCACCCCGTAGCTCTCGGCGATCGCCCCGCCCGGGTCGCTCACGGCGGGCCAGAGGTCGCCGTTCGCCCGCAGGAACGCGCTCGCCGTCCCGACCGTGTCGTGGAACACCACGCTGACCATGTCGGCTCCGTCGACCGCATGGGTCTGCTCGTAGTGGAAGCGTGAGAGGTCCGATGCCTCCTCCTGGCACGGAACGCACCAGCTGGCGAAGAAGTTGACCACCACGTAGTGGCCCCGGAGCGAGGCCAGCGAGATGCGCGACCCCGTGCTCAGGTCGGTGCCGCTGAACTGGGGCGCGGTGCGTCCGAGCAGCGGGCTCTGGACGGCGGTGGCCTGCTGGGGCGTCCGCGTGGCCAGCACCACACCGACCACGACGAGGACCACCATGACCGCACCCGCCACCCAACGGGTCGCGTGACGCCGACGGCGTGCGCTCACAGCGAGCCGGCGCTGCGGGCGACCAGGGCACCGACCGGCTCGGGCGCCGCGGCATCGCGCTCTGGGTGTTGATCGGCCTCGGCGCCCGTCACCAGCGTCGAGGCCGCCGAGGCCGGGTCGGTGGCCCTGCGCCGTGCGCCGGGGACGAGGGCCAGCAACCCGCCGACGCCGATGAGCAGGCCGCCGGCCCACAGCCACGCGAGGAGCGGCTCGATCACCACGCCGATCGCCACCGAGCCCGCTGGCAGGTTGTTGATCGCCTGGTTGCCCGACGTCGAGCCCAGACCGCCGACGGCGTCGAATGTCAGGTAGACGTCGGCGAAGAGGCCGGAGTCGATGGCCGGCGTCCCCACCACCGACAGCGCACTGCCGAAGCTGGTTGTCGCCGGGGTGAACAGGCCGTCGTCGACCTTGACCAGAGCCTCGCTGCGCCGTGCGCGACGGCGAGGTGACGGTGCGCAGGCCGACGAACTCGAAGCGGTGGCCGTCGTAGGTGACGACCGTGCCCCGGTGCAGGGCGAGCTCGGCCTGGTGGCGGTAGGAGGTGGCGGCGATCACACCAACGGCGAGAAGCACCACCCCGAGATGCACGATCATGCCGCCGTTGGCCCGCCCCACCAGTCCACGCCACCAGCCCACTTGGCACGCGTGAGCGGCCCGGACGGAGAGAACAAGGGCCCGCGCTGCGGTCGCGCCGGCCATGGCGCCGAGCCCGAAGCCGATGAGCGTGGCGCCGCCACGCAAGCCGAAGGCCACGCACAACACGACCGTGCCGACGCCGATCCAGACGGGGATGACGAGGCGCTGCCACAACACCGCCCCGCTCATCTTGCGCCAGCTGAGCACGGGCGCCACCGCCATCAGGAACAACAAGGTCAGGCCGGCCGGGATGGCCACGGTGTTGAAGAACGGCGCACCCACGGTCACCTGCTGCTGCGTGACCGCCTCGTAGAGGAGCGGGTAGACGGTGCCGAGCAACACGACGAAGGCGAAGCCGACGAACAACACGTTGTTGAGGAGGAACGCACCCTCGCGGCCGAGGGGGGCGTCGATCCCCCCGGGCGAGCGCAGCCGGTCGCCGCGCCAGGCGATCAGCCCGAACCCGACGATGACGATCGCGAAGAAGAACCCGATCAGCAAGGGGCCGAGAGAGGATTCCGAGAAGGAGTGGACCGAGGTGATCACCCCGGACCGGGTGAGGAACGTGCCGAGGATGGTGAGGGCGAACGTGGCGATGGACAGCGACAGGTTCCACACCCGCATGAGGCCGCGCCGCTCCTGGACCAGCACCGAGTGCAGGTAGGCGGTCCCGCACAGCCAGGGCAGGAGCGCTGCGTTCTCGACCGGGTCCCAGCCCCAGAAGCCGCCCCATCCCAGCACCTGGTAGGACCACCACGCGCCCAGCACGATGCCGACGGAGAGGAAGGTGAAGGCGAGCAGCGTCCAGCGTCGGCACTCAATCTGCCAGCGATCCCCGACGCGGCCCGTGGCGAGCATGCCGACGGCGAAGGCGAAGGGGACCGTGAAGAGGACGAAGCCGATGTAGAGGAGCGGCGGATGGATGGCCACCAGCGGGTTGTCCTGCAGGAGCGAGTTGGGCCCGAGACCCTGTGTCACGCCCGACGCGGTGACGAAGGGGTTCGCCGGCCCGATCATCAGGCCGAAGAAGAACGCGGACACGATGTAGAGGACGAGCGTGGCCCACCGGATCACCGGGTCGGCAGCGTGGCGCCGGTAGCGCCACACGAAGGCGGTCGAGACCACCGCAAGGGTGAGGCCCCACAACAGGATGGAGCCGGCCAGGGCGGACCACATCCCGGTCACGGAGTACAGCAGCGGCGTCACCGTGCTGTTGTTCTCGGCCACGAACACCAGCGTGAAATCGTGGGAGACCAGCGCGTGCTCCATCGCGCCGGACGCCAGCAAGGCCCCGACGAGCATGACCGGCGCCAGCATCCTGCCGTCGCGGGGCGACCGGCCGACCGAATGGGCTTCGACGGACTGCGGGCGGCTGACCAGTCCGGCGACGATCACGACGGCACCGGCGATGCTCGCCACGAAAGCGAGCCAGATCCCGAGGGTCCCGAGATGGGCGTCGACCATCAGCAGGCCGGTCCGGTCGCGTCGACCTTCACGCGGCCCGGATACTGGGCGATGTAGGTGGCGGAGTGCTTCACCAGGATGGAGCTCGACACGAAGTCCGTCGAGGTGTCCGAGGTGAAGTGGCCGACGACGACCACCGGGATCCGGGCCTGGAACAGCTGGGGAGGGCTCCCGGTGTTCGCGACACGCACGACGTTGGGTCCCTCACAGATCGTGAAGTCCGAACCGGTGGAGGTGGAGCGGATGGTGCCGGGCACGACGGTCCCCTCGAGACGGAAGGTCTGGGTGCCGAGTGACGCCCGGTGCGCGAAGGCCTGGTCGACCGTGTCGAAGTAGTTGAGCGAGCTGCCCAGGCCCTCGACCAGCAAGAAGACGAAGGCCACGATCAGGAGGACGAAGACGGCCAGGACTCGCCTGCTCGTCCGACGCCTCCGTGGTGGGGGCAGCGCCGGCCCCTGGGGGGCGCCGGGCGGCGGCGGGCTGGAGGGCGGGCTCGGCTCGGTGGTCGTGCCCGTCACGACCGCTCGCCGTGCGACGGGGCGCCCGTTTCGGCGACCGGCCGCTCGGAGGCCCGGAGCGCCCGCTCCCAACGCCTCCGGCGCACGACCAGGCCGACCGCGTAGACGAACAGGGTTGCGAGCGCGACGGCGTACCCGGCGTCGACGTAGCTCACGGCGCACCGCCGCGCTCGTGCGCCTCCGCACCGCTGCCGCCGACACCGACGAGCTCGGTGTCCTCGCTCCAGCGCTCCGCCAGTGAGACCTCGAGCTCCTGGCCACCCACCGCGTCCTGCAGGACCTCGACCTGGTAGCGGACGCCGAGCAGCCAGACGAAGATCAACGAGAAGGCGACGAACCCGAGGCCGAGCGTCCAGAGCATGATCCCGTGCACGTGGAGGTCGAACCCGGGGTCGAGCACGGTGCCACCCTGGTGCAGTGTCTGCCACCACTGGACCGAGAAGTGCACGATCGGCACGTCGATGGCGACGAGCAGCGCCGCCACGGCACAGCGGCGGGCCCGGACCGCGGGGTCGGCCGGGACGCGCCGAAGCGCGAGGTAGCCGATCTCGAGCAGCAACAGCAGCGCGGTCGAGGTCAGCCGGGCGTCCCAGGTCCACCAGACGCCCCAGGCCGGCCGGCCCCACAACGAGCCGGTGGCGAGCGTGAGCGCGGAGAAGACGGCGCCGACCTCGACGGCGGAGGCGGCGAGCCGGTCCCAGAAGAACGAGCGCGTGCGCGGCCACAGGTACAGGAGGCTGCCGCCCGCGGCCACGCCGCCGGCCCAGTACAGCGCCACGGTGGCGAGCGGCGGGTGGATGTAGAGCAGCCGGGCCAGGTTCCCCTGCACGACGTCGGGCGGCGTGACCCACAGACCCAACCACACCGTGACTCCCGTCGCGACGAGGCCGAGGACGCCGACGACATCGAGCCAGAGCGGCCGGGGTGGCACCAGCGACGACGCGCTCACGCCGCCTCCTGCAGCGGTCCGTAGAGGACGATGCCGACGACGAGGTAGATCACCGCGAAGGGGACGAGGATCTTGAGCCACTGCGTCCCCGACGAGGTGCTGCCGCTCAGCGCGGCCTCCCACACCTTGGAGCCGGCGAGCAGGACCGGAGCCAGCACGGGCAGCACGAGCAGCGGGAGCAGCGTCTCGCGCACGCGCAGACCGGCCGACAGGGCGCCGTAGAGCACGCCCGCGCAGGCCAGACCGACCGTGGCCAGCAGGCTCGCCACCACCGCCAGCCACACCACGTGCACGTGCACGTCGAAGAGGAAGGTCACGCCGGCCCACAGGACGACTTGGAGTGCCAGGAGCTGGAGCCCCACCGCCGCGGCCTTGCCCAGGAAGATGCCCGCCGGGTCGATGCCCGAGAGGCGGAGTCCGTCGCGGGTGCCCTCGCCCGACTCGACGGCGACGCTGCGCTGGATCGCCAGCACCGTCGAGAACAACAGGGCGACCCAGAAGATCCCGGGCGCGGCGTGGCGCAACGTGGCCTGGTCGGGTCCGATGGCGAACGCGAGGAGCACAAGGACGAGGAAGGCGAAGGGGACGACCTGCCAGAGCGCGACGCGCGAGCGCGCCTCTATCCGGATGTCCTTGCCCGCAACCAGCACCGCGTCATGCCACATGGACGGCTCCCGCGGGTCCCGGTGCCGCGCCGGGTCCGGCTGCCGGCACCGCGGCAAGGGTGATGCGGCGCCCCCCGGGCTCCTCACCCGTCACCCGGCCGCCTCCCATGGTGACGACGCGATCGGCCAGGGGGACCGACAGCTGAGGTTCGTGCGAGGAGAGCAGCACCGTCGCTCCGTCCGAGACCGCCTCGGCGATCAGTTGACCGAGCAGCGCCCGCGACGTGGCGTCAAGGCCGGCATGGGGCTCGTCGAGCAGCCAGAGGGCGGGGCGCCGGGCGAGCAGGGCCGCCAGCGCGGCGCGGCGGCGCTGTCCGGCCGAGAGGCGTCCGGCCGGCGTCGTGCGCAGGCGCCCGGTCAGGCCGACGCGCTCGAGGGCCTCGTCCGCGGCGCGGACGGGAAGCCCGAGGGCCCGCACGGCGAAGTGGGCGTTCTCCGCCGCACTGAGCTCGTCGTAGAGAGGGGCGGCATGGCCCAAGAGGCCGACATAGCGGCGCACGGAGGTGTGGTCCGTGGTGAGGTCGACCCCGAGCACGGTCGCTTCGCCCGAGGTGACCGGCAAAAGCCCAGCACAGGCGCGCAGGAGGCTGGTCTTGCCCGCCCCGTTGGCACCCACGACGACGACGACCTCACCCTTGTCGAGAGAGAGATCGACCCCCGAAAGGGCGGGGAAGCGGCCGGCGAGCGCGACCGCGACACGGAAGTGGACAACAGGGGCCATGGCCTTCCCCACCATGGTAGGGGGGGTGGGTCCCGGGGTTCCAAGCGGGTCCCGGGGTTCCACGCGGGTCCCGGTCAGGGGTGGACGCCCCCATCCGGCGCCGCCCCGGGGCGCCAGCTCCCCGGCAGGGCAGGATCAGCGCATGTGGGACAGGGCGTTGACCGGTCCAGTGAGGTGGCGGCATCGCCGGCCCGTTCGGCCCGGCCGAAGTCACGCAGCGCCTCCTCGTGAGCGACCAGCAGCTCCGCCGCCGCCCGCTCCGTGGGGTCGAGCTCCCCGATGCAGCGCGTAGAGGGGGATGTACTGCCCGGTGACGTTCTCGATCGAGTCCATCAACTGCTCCCACGTGATGTCACGCGTGGCGGCGGCGAGGGCGGCGGCCAGGCTGAGCATCTCGGGATCGGGCTCGGTGGAGATGCCGGCGCACGCGCGAGCGCCGGCGCGATCGCCTCCTTGGTCCGGAGCTCCAGCGTGGCGAGCACCCGGACTTTGGCGGCGTGCTCCGGCTCGCCGTCCTCGTCGAGCTGCGCCGCCACACGCTCGAAGAGCTCCTCGCCCAGGACCTCGCCCTGGTAGGCCTGGACCCAGAGCTTCTCGAGCCCGTCCTCCGCCGAGAAGATCGGCTCCGGGTCGGTGCCGGTCTCGGTGTCGCTCATGGGGCCGACGATAACCCGGCGGCCCGCCCCCGCCCGGGGTGGCCCGTCGGTAGTGTCCCTCGCACCGATGGTGACCGTCCTCGTGCCGTTGCCGGCATGCGACTTCGACCCCACCGAGGTGGCGGTCAGCTGGCAGGTCCTGTCGGCCGCCGGGCACGACGTGCGCTTCGCCACGCCGTCGGGACAACCGGCCCGGGCCGACGACCTGATGGTGACCGGGCGTGGCCTCGACCCATGGGGCGCGATCCCCGGCGTGCGCCGCCTGACACTGGTCGGCCGCATCCTCCGCGCCGACAAGGCCGCCCGGGAGGCGTACGCCGAGCTGCTGACGGACGAGGCGTTCGGATCACCGCTCCACTGGGGGGCGGCCCGGCGCAGCGCCTACGACGCGCTGCTCCTTCCCGGCGGGCACCGGGCACGTGGCATGCGCCCGTACCTGGAGAGCCCCGAGGTGCAGCAGATGGTGGTCGACTCCTTCCGGGCGGCCAGGCCGGTCGGGGCGATCTGCCACGGCGTCCTCGTGGCGGCACGCGCGGTCGACCCGGCGACGGGCCACTCCGTGCTCCACGGCCGGCGGACGACCGCGCTCACCTGGTCGCTGGAGCGCAAGGCGTGGGGGGTCGCCCGGTACTCGCGCTTCTGGGACGCCAACTACTACCGGACCTACGTGGAGGAGCCCGGGCAGCCGTGGGGGTACATGTCGGTGCAGCAGGAGGTCACACGGGCGCTGGCCGATCCGGCCGACTTCGAGGACGTCGGGAAGGACACACCCGACCGGCGGCGCAAGACGAGCGGGCGCGCCCGGGACACGTTGACGGACGAGCGGCCCGGCGTGGGTCGTCCGCGACGGTTCCTATGTCTCGGCCCGCTGGCCGGGCGATGCGTTCACGTTCGCCCGGACGCTGGCGGAGGTGCTGCGCGGGCGGGACTGAGGCAGGTCAGGAACCGGCACATCAGCTCTTGCTCAGCCGGCCCAGGCCGATGTCGTTCAACAGGTTCGAGAGCTGGGTCGAGACCCAGCTCACGTTGTCGGTCAACAGCAGGACCCCGAAGACCACGAGGACGACACCCGCCACGAGCTCGACGGCCCACAGCCAGTGCCGGGTCCGGGCCAGCATCGTGGTGAGGCGGTTGAACGCGAGACCCACGATCACGAAGGGCACGGCCAGTCCGAGCGAGTAGGCGAAGAGGAGAAGCACCCCTCCTGGCAGCGTCCCGTTGCCGCGCCGCCAGGCTCAGCACGACCCCGAGGACCGGTCCGATGCAGGGCGTCCATGCGAAGGCGAACGCCATCCCCATCAACGGCGCGGCCCACGCGCCGAGCTTGGACGGGCGCACGTCGAAACGGTGCTCGCCGGTCACACGCGACACGACGCCGACGGCGCCCGAGCCCGCATGGGACCACACGCGGGACGGCAAGGCGCCGAGCAACATCACCACGCCGAGGAAGACGATCACGGCGCCGCTCACATGGGCGAGCGTGATCTGGTGCGCATCGAGGACGCGGCCGATGCCCGACGCGGCTGCGCCGAGCGCCACGAAGACCAGGGTGAACCCGGCCACGAACAGACCGATGCCACGCAGGACGGGACGCAGGGCGGTCGCCGGCGTCGCCCCCTCGCCGCCGCCCTCCAGCTCGGCCGCCGAGAGGCCCGACACCATGGAGACGTAACCCGGGACGAGGGGAAGGACGCACGGCGAGACGAAGGACAGGATCCCGGCCCCGAAGGCGACGAGGACGCCGGCCGGGTTGGCCGCGATCGCGGCGGGTGCGACAGGTGTGAGAAGCGCGGCGGCCCCCGCTTAGGAAAGGCTCTTGCGGACCAGGTCCATGTCGGCCTCCACCATCATGGTGACCAGGGCCGGAAAGTCGACCTCGGGGTGCCACCCGAGAACCGCGTGGGCCTTCGCGGGCTCGCCCACCAGGAGGTCGACCTCGGCGGGACGCAGGAACCGCTCGTCGATCACGACGTGCTGCTCCCAGTCGAGCCCCGCCGCCTCGAAGGCCAGCCGGCACAGCTCGCGCACCTCGTGGGTCTCCCCCGTCGAGACGACGTAGTCGTCCGGTGCGTCCTGCTGGAGCATCAGCCACATGGCCCGGACGTAGTCGGCGGCGTACCCCCAGTCCGCGATGGGCATCGAGGTTGCCGAGGGCAAGCTTGTCGTCCAGCTTGTGCGCGATGCGGGCGACGCCGTGGGTGACCTTGCGCGTGACGAACTCGAGACCGCGGCGGGGAGACTCGTGGTTGAAGAGGATCCCCGAGGAGGCGTGCAGCCCGTAGCTCTCGCGGTAGTTCACCGTGATCCAGTGCCCGTAGACCTTGGCCACGCCGTAGGGGCTCCTGGGGTGGAAGGGCGTGGACTCGCGTTGCGGCACCTCGTGGACCTTGCCGAACATCTCCGAGGAGCTGGCCTGGTAGAAGCGGATCTCCGGATCGACCAGCCGGATGGCGTCGAGCAGCCGGGTGACGCCCAGGGCCGTCGTCTCCCCGGTCAGCACCGGCTGGCTGAAGCTCGTCTGGACGAAGGACTGGGCGGCCAGGTTGTAGACCTCGGTCGGCCGGTGGTCGCGCAGCACGTTGATGAGCGACACCTCGTCGAGGAGGTCGCCCGCGACCAGCTCGATCTGGTCCTGGATGTGCGCGATGCGCTCGAAGTTCAAGGTGCTCGAACGCCGCACCATCCCGATGACCGTGTAGCCCTCCGAGAGCAGGAGCTCCGCCAGGTAGGACCCGTCCTGTCCGGTGACGCCCGTGATGAGTGCTCTCTTCGCCATCGGGGCGAAACGCTAGCCGACCGACGTGCGGACCCACCTGCGCGCGCCTACAGTGCCGTCGTGCCGACGGCATGCATGGTCTCCTTCCGCCTGGGCGGGGGCGACGGGGTCGCCGTCGAGGCCGCCAAGTGGGCCGCTGCGCTGGGCCAGCTCGGATGGGACGTCCGCACGCGTCGCCGGTTCGGGGCCCGTCGACAGCGTCCTGCCGGGGTTGGCCATCGACGCACCCGAGCCCCCGACCGTGGCCGAGGTCGAGCACACGCTGGCCGGCGCCGATCTCGTGATCGTCGAGAACCTCTGCTCGCTGCCGCTCAACCCACGCGCGGCCGCTGTCGTGGCGTCGGTGTCCGCGGGGCGTCCCGCTCTCCTGCACCATCACGACCTTCCGTGGCAGCGGCCGCACCTGGCCCACCTCCCGCCACCGCCCGACGACCCGGCCTGGGCGCACGTGACGATCAACGAGCTCAGCCGCCGGGAGCTGGCCGCCCACGGGATCACGGCGACGACGGTCTACAACGCGTTCGACCCCGATCCGGCGCCCGGGGACCGCGACCGCACCCGCGCCGCCCTCGGCGTGCGCGCCGGGACGCCGCTGTTGCTCCAACCGACGCGGGCGCTGCCCCGCAAGAACATCGCCGGCGCCATCGCGCTGGCCGAGACGGTCGGCGGCACCTACTGGCTCCTCGGGCCGGCGGAGGACGGGTTCGGGCCCGAGCTCGAGCGCCTGGTCGCGCGGGCCCGCTGCGCGGTCGTGCTCGGCGCGCCCGAGGGAGGGTGCTCCATGGCCGACGCCTACGCCGCCTGCGACGCCGTCGCTGCTGCCCTCGACGTGGGAGGGGTTCGGCAACCCCTCGGTGGAGTCGGCGACGCATCGGCGCCCGCTGGCGGTGGGCTCCTACCCGGTGGCGGCCGAGCTGGCGGCGTTCGGCTTCCGCTGGTTCGACGCGTCCGACCCGGGCCCGCTGGCGGAGTGGCTGCGCCGGCCCGACCTCGACCTGCTGGCGCACAACCACCGGGTGGCCGCGGACCACTTCAACCTCGCGGACCTCCCCGGCACGGCTGTCCCGCGTCCTCCGGCGGGTCCCCGGCCTCCCGACCCACGTATGACCGTTCGGTAACCTGAGCACCGTGTCAGGTGCGATCCAGGCCGCGTCCCGGCGGCTGACGGCGGAACAGCGACGCCACCAGCTCTTCGCGGTGGCGCTCGAGCTGTTCGCCCACCGGGGGTACCGCGCGACGACGATGGACGACATCGCCGAGGCGGCGGGGGTCACAAAACCGCTGCTCTACCAGCACTTCTCCTCCAAGCGGGCCTTGTACCTGGAGCTCGTCGACTCCATCGCGAAGGACCTGTTGACGGCCGTCGGGCATGGCGTGGCGCAGGCCGAGGGCCCGCGCCAGCAGGTGGAGCTGGGCTTCGCCGCCTACTTCCGCCTCGTCGTCAGCCACGAGGCCGAGTTCCGGCTGCTCTACGGACGCGACCATGCGGACGACCAGGAGCTCGGACGGGCGCTGCGCACGGTGGAGGACGCCATCGCAGAGGCCATCGACCCGCTCATCGACGCCGGTCTCGACGCCGACCACCGTCGCCTGCTGGCCTACGGGATCGTGGGCATGGCCGAGGGGGCGAGCCGGCGCTTCATGGCGCAGCGCCCCGACTCCGACACCGAGCTCGAGGAGGAAGCGCAGAAGCTGGCCCGGCGCATGGCCGACCTGGCCTGGGCCGGGTTGCGGTCGGTCCACGCCGACTGAGCGGTCCGGTTCGGCCGGCTGTGTCGTTCCGGTACGGCAGGCGGCGGGTCACAGCAGCGTCACGAGTGTGCGGCACAGCTCCCACAGCTCGTCGACGCACGCCGCGTAGACGTCTCCCTCCGCTCCGGCGGGGTCGAGCACGTCGTCGCGGTCGGAGAGCTCGACCTCGAACGAGGCCGAGGGACGCGACCCGCTCGCCCAGGCTCGGTGGCGACGGGGGAAGGGTGCCGCACAGATGGCGGATGGTGGCCGTCTTGGCCGCGGCGTCGGGGAACTGGCGCCGGACGAAGCGCACGTGATCGGCCTCCATGACGACCACGAGCTCGGCGTGCACGAGGTCGACGCCGTGGACCTGGCGGCTGCGGTGCCGGCGGAAGTCGGCTCCGGCGAGCTCGGGCAGACGCGCGAGTGCCGTGCGGGTCCGCAGCCCCATCGGTTGCCCGTCGATGGTGTGGGTGCCCGCGGTCACGATGTGCAGCGGCTCGCCGGCACGCCCGTCCCGCAGGTACTCGAGCATGAAGCCGGCCATGACCGACCGGGCCGCGTTCCCCGTGCACAGCACCAGCAGGTCGGTCATCCGGCGGTGAGCAACAGCGCCGGCGCGTCGACGTCGAGCGCGTGCTGGGCGTGGCGCGTGGTGCTCGTGAGGAACATGAGGTCGCCGCGCTCGGTCCGCTGGACGACCATGGCCGCCACGATGGCCATGAGCACGCCTCCGAAGGTGTCCCGTCGGGTGTCGGCCCGGAGCTGCTCCAACGAGTAGTCCGACACTCCACCCCGGCGCAGCGCGTCGTGGTAGTGGGCCAGCAGGTCCGGCTCGTGGGCCCGACGGTCCTCGGTGGAGAGGCAGCCACCGATGAAGTACGCCACGTCGAGCGACGCGCCGGCCCAGGCGGTCGTCTGCCAGTCGACGACGACCGGCCTCGGGTTCCCCGGTTGGAACAAGAGGTTGTCGAGCCGGAAATCGCCGTGGCTGGCCGTGCGCGGGCCGGTGTGCAACCGCAGGTACGCGGGCAGGTGCTCGGCGAAGAGCCGGCAGACCTCGCGGTGCTCGGGTGCGAGGGTGCCCTCGTAGCGCTCGAGGAAGCCCGGCAGCAACGACGCCACCAGCGCGGCGAGGAAGCCGTCCGACTCGGGCGTCGCACGGTTGAGCCACGCCCGCCCGGCCAGGTCGGGGTCCTCCCAGCACGGGGCGTGCAAGCCGGCCATCTCCTCGAGGACCGCCGCGGCCACCTCGGGAGCGCAGGCGGCGATCTGGTCCCCCTGGACCGCGCCGGCGATGTCCTGGAGGAGGAGCGTGAACCAGCCGGTCTCGGGCTCGACCTCGGCCACGTAGGCCGCCGGCACGCGGGCGCCGACGCGGGCGGCGACCTCCCGGTAGAAGCGCACCTCTATCTCGTAGGCCCGCAAGGCGAGGCCCGTGCCGCGGCTCTGGTCGTCGGCCGACGCGAACTTGCCCACCACGCTGGGGGGTCCGGCCCCGTCCTCGTCGTAGGTCAGCACGAAACGGGTCGTGTCCGCCATCTGCCCCGTGCCGATCGGGCTGTGCTCGAAGGAGACGACCCGGGCGCCTCCGGCCAGCACACCCGCACCGAGCAGGGCCGCGGTCAGCCACTCGGGCGTGACCTCGGCGGCGCTGCGGAGGAGGTTCGGCGGGCCCATGCTGCGCAGCAGACTACGTGCCCCGGTTTCGGCCCGAGCCGCACGGGTCCGGGCTCCGCCACCCCGCGCTCCACCCGGGAATCAAACCCCGGGTTGACGCCCGACCGCGGCCGAATTCGGACACTGGTGGCATGACTTTCACCGATTACCTCATCGACATCAGCCTCATCGCCCTCGTCCTGGTCCAGGTCAAGGGGCGCCGGATCACCACCCGCGGCCTGCTGCTCCCGGTCGGCATCGTGACCTACGTCGCGTTCACCTACCTGAAGGGCATCCCGACCGCCGGCAACGACCTGGTCCTCGTGCTCGGGTGTGCGGCGGTGGGCGCCCTGCTCGGAGGACTCGCCGGCCGCTTCACCACGGTCCGTCCGGACGCCCAGGGCATCCCGTTCGCCAAGGCCGGCCTGGCCGCCGCCGGCCTGTGGATCCTGGGCACCGGTGGGCGGTTGGCCTTCCAGGTCTACGCCAGCCACGGCGGCGGCGCTGCCGTGGCCCGGTTCAGCACGATCCACAGCATCACCAGCGTCGCGGCCTGGACCGACGCCCTGATCCTCATGGCTCTCTGCGAGGCCGTCATGCGTACCGGGATCCTCGGCTGGAGGGCGTACGCGGTCCGCCGCGAGACCCCGATGGCCGCCGCCGAGGCAGCCACCCCCCTTCCGCCGCTGCCCGCCCGCCGTCAGCCCGTCCTGAGCGGCTGGCGGTCCATCATGGAGGGCAGTGAGCGCTCGTTCTGACTTCGACCTCCCCTTGGGAGGCTGGTCCGTCGCCGGGAACGCGGTCGGACTGGCCTCCCTCGGGTTGCTCGTCTGGGGGGTCCTGAGCGAGCTCCACACGCTCGGATCGACCGGCCAGCGCGCCACCGCCGTCGCCCTCTTGGCGGCGGCGGTGGCGTCGTGGCTGGTCTGGATGTACCTCCGGTCCCGCCTGGAGCGGGCATCCGTCGCCGCCCTGTTCGCCATGGCCGTGACCGGTGGCGCCCTCGTGGGCTTCACGCCGGTGGCGATGGTCTTCCCGGGCCTGGCGGTGCTCAGCGCGGCGAGCCAGTGGCGCGTCGGCGTCGCGGCCCTCGTCGGAGCCGCCGGGTGGCTGGCCATGGCGGTGGGCGTGCTGGCCGAGGGGCGGCCGGCGGGGGTCCTCCTGGGCGGGCTGGCGGCCGTGCTCGGGGGTGCCGTGGTCGGGATCACCCGGCGCCAGGCGGTCGAGCGAACCGAACAACTGGCGCGCATGGAGGTCGAGGTGGCCCGGACCGAGGTGGAGCGGGCCCGGGCGGAGCTCCTCGGCGAGCGCAACCATCTCGCTCGTGAGATCCACGACGTGCTCGCGCACACGCTGGCGGCCCTCTCGCTCCAGCTCGAGGCGTTCGGCACGGTGGTCGAGGCGGACCCCGACACCAGCTCCGCCGTCCGCGAACAGCTCGAGCGCACCCGCATGCTCGTGCACGAGGGTCTCGACGAGGCCCGGGGTGCGGTCCGGGCCCTGCGCGACGAGCCGGCTCCGCTCGGCGAGCAGCTGACCAAGCTGAGCGCGCAGCAACATGCGGCCTTCACCGAGTCCGGGGCACCGGCGCCGCTCCCGGCGCCGGTCGTGCTCGGCCTCTACCGGGTGGCCCAGGAGGCACTCACCAACGTCATGAAGCACGCGCCGGGGGCGAGCGGCGTCGGTGGCCCTGACCTGGTCGCCCGAGGTCAGTCTCGCTCAGCGTCGAAAACGATGCCCGTGGCGTCGCCGCGCCCACCCTGCTGGGCCGGAGTGGCGGCGGGCAGGGTCTGCGCGGCATCGCCGAGCGCCTCGAGCTCCTGGGGGGCGAGGTCGAGTCGGGGCCGACGGCATCGGGCTGGCGCGTCACCGCTTCGGTGCCGCTCGGCGGCGTCCTCGCACCGGCCGAGCGCGCAGAAGCGGCGTCGTGAGGGTCCTCATCGCCGACGACCAGAGGGTCGTGCGGGAGGGCCTGGCGACCATCGTGGGCGGGTTCCCCGACACCGAGGTCGTGGGTCTGGCCGGGGACGGCGCCGAGGCCCTGGAGCTCGTCGCGGCACGGGCTCCCGACGTGGTGCTGATGGACCTGCGCATGCCCCGGATGGACGGCGTGGACGCCACCCGGGCCGTGCGGGAGCGGCACCCCGACCATCCCGGTCGTCGTCCTGACCACCTTCGCCGACGACGACTCCATCATGGCCGCGCTGACCGCCGGCGCGGCCGGCTACCTGACCAAGGACGCGGCCCGCGACGACATCCGGCGGGCGCTCGAGGCGGCCGTCGCCGGTCAGTCGGTGCTCGACCCCGCCGCGCAGGCGGCGTTGCTCAAGGCGGCGCACCGGACGCCCCCGGCGCACCCCCACCGGCCGGCGCCGTTGCCCGACGGGCTGACCGACCGCGAGGCCGAGGTCCTGACGCTGATCGCCGCCGGACTGTCGAACACCGAGATCGCGGCGCGCCTCTTCGTGGCCGAGGCGACGGTCAAGACGCACGTGAACCGGATCTTCGCCAAGACCGAACAGCCGCGATCGCGCCCAGGCGGCCGTGTACGCCCACCGGCACGGCCTGGTCGAGGGGGCCGCGCCGGCGCCGGACAGCGGCGCGGGTTGAGTTAGGCCACCGCCTTTCCAGCGAAGAACACGCCGAGCATTGCGACAGCCATGAGCAAGACCCAGAAATCGGTGAGACGGCGAAGCACCCGGGGTGCGGTACGTACCTCCATGAACTCGCGCATGATGATCCGGACCTTGATCGACGGCGAAACAGATGGCGCCCACCGTCACGACCATGCTCGCGGTGGGAATTCCCCGATGCGTGGCCGAACGATCGATCCCCAAGTAGGCCAGCGAAATGGCCACCAGGATCAACCACACCCCGAAGAGCCGTTTGTTGAACTTGTTTTCCACCATCACCTCACCACGTAGAGCAGGGCGAAGATCAACACCCAGAAGAAGTCGACCGAGTGCCAATAGGTGGCGCAGGTCTCGACGGTCACTTGAGAACGCCGCTTCTCGCCTGACAGCTGATACACGAGCACCCCGAGCACGACGAAGCCGACCAAGAGATGCACGCAGTGGATCGCGGTCAGGAAGAAGTAGTACTGGAAGAACTGGCTGCTGGTGAACGTGTCCCCCATGTGGATCAGCCGGACCCACTCGACGATCTTGAGGATGAGGAACACCAGCCCGAAACCGGCGGTCAAGAACGCCTCTCGCCGGGCACGCTCGAACCGCCCGGCCCGGGCGTGCTGGACACATCGGGCCACGGCCCAGGAGCTCGAGAGCAGGACGATCGTCTCGAGCACGCCCAGCCACAGCAGCAGGTGGGACTGTCCGAGCAGGAATGCCTGCTCGTGCTGTGTCCGGTTGAACAGGTAGACGCAGAAATACGAGGTGAAGACGAGGGATTCGAACAGCACGAAGAACCAGATGTCGCGCCCGCCGGGAACGTGCTCCGACGATCCCTCCTCCGACGCCCGCGACACTGTCGCGTTCGGTCGTCGTCATGGCGCCATGAACTCCGCCAACATGCGGCCTCGACCTTCCTCTGGCGGCAGGTCGGGCATCGGCCCCGTCCCGAAGTCCTCGCGAAGGATCATGTTGCGCAGCAACAAGATGAAGGCCCCGGTGTAGAGACCGAAGACGGCCACGTTGATCCACCAGGCGATCACGCCGTTCCAGGCGAAGACTCCGGCATGGAAGATCCACGAGGGTGCGACCACCACCTCGGTCAGTCCGTTGCACAGGTTGAGATAGCCGAACCACACCGGAAAGACACGGTTCTTGTCGAGCAGGATGGCCAGCATCCAGATCAACGAGCCGATGAGGAAGACGCCCATGGTGCCGGAGAAGGACAGGAACCCGAGGTCGTAGATCCACCGGAGGATCTCCGGGTTGCGATCCGGCCGGAAGGCACCCACCGTCATAGCCACGCAGATGAACAAGAACCCGGGGACCGCACTGACGGCGTAGAGGATCAGGTACGAGTAGGCGAAGGCGCGGCTGACCGACATTCGCCGGATGGAGTAGGTGATCAGTGCGATCGATGTGGCGGAGAGCCCGCCCAAAATGAAGATCAGCGCAAAGCCGATGAGCAGGCCCTCGTGCCGGCTGGCGAACCACCCCACCACCTGGTTGGGGGAGTACCACGGCTTCCCCGGCGGCTGGGTGCGCGTGATGATGAAGAAAACGACGGTGTACAGGGAATAGAACCCGATGGTGGCGTACCACGCCAGCCAGAGCTCCCGCTTCGGATCGTCGAGAAGCGCAGGTCGCTTCACGCCGAGGCTTGCTCCGCCAACCGATCGCGCCCGATCGTCTCTCCCAACACCACTGCCATGACGACGAGCCAGAGCGCGATGGCGACGTTCTTGACCCAGAACGACAGGAAGCCGTTCCAGGCGAATGGTCCACTGAGCGTGAGGCCGGCAAAACCTGCCGGCACGAGCGCGATGGCGATGAGGAGGTTGAAGTGGCCGACCCACCGCGCAAACACGGGTCGCGCCTGCTCATCGAGGTAGATCGCCACTGCCAGGAACAGACACAGGGCGACGAGGAAGGGAACACCACATGAGAACGTGATCCATGCCAGGTCGTTGTAGAGCTGGGTGAGCGCAGGGGGACGATCGGGCCGGAACGCCGCCAGCAGCCAGAAGATCGTCGCGGTGAGAAAGGCGATCGGGGCGGCACCGGCGACCCCGATCACGCAATACCGCAGAATTGGCGTGCGGTGTGCCATGCCCCGCATCCGCTCCACGATCAGCATGAGAATCGGGATCAGCGCCACGCAGAACCAGTTGAAAAGGATCATGCTGTAGCGGACGCGCGATGTGTGGTTGACATAGAACGCGGCCACCTTCTGCGCCGACCATTGCGGAGACATGGGCGGCAGGAAACCCGGGAAGAGGAAGAACGCCGCGATCCAGATGATCGCCACCGCCGGGCAGCGCCCAGAAGATGATCAGTTCGCCAGTGGTTCGTCTCACAGGCACGTACCACAGGGCAGACCGGCTTCTCCGACGGCCGCTCGCATCACTCGCCTCCTTGGTCCGGCGTGCCGCACAGCACACCCCCGATCAGCCCACGATGCAGAACATAGCCGATCGACTACCCGACGCAATTGGGCTTAGATTTGGGACCATGGCTGCGTCGAGAACCGCCAGTCGAGACAGGCGGCGGCGGAAACCCCCATCGGCTGCTCAGACCCGCATCATCGAAGCGGCACTTCGAGAGTTTGCGAAAAATGGCGTTGGTGGGACGTCATTGCAGATGATCGCCGACGACATCGGTGTCACCAAGGCGGCCGTGTACCACCAATACAAGACGAAGGATGAGATTGTCCGAGCCGTCGCCGGTGCCGAATTCGACCGCCTTGAAACGGTCCTCGATCTTGCCGAATCCGAGGTGGACCAAGATCGCGCGCGAGAAGTGGCTCTGACGATGATCATCGATCTGGCCGTGGAGCGCCGCCGTGAGAACAGCACCATTCTCACCGACCCGCTCGTGGGTCGACTGTTTGCGCGGGATCAGCGACCGGTGAAGGTCCTGGATCGCCTCAACCGCCTACTGATGGGGCCAAATGCAGAGCCGGACTCCGAAATCGCAACGGTCATGTTGACTGCGGCAATCAGCGGCGCCGTCATGCACCCGCTGGTGATTCGTCGCAACGATGAGACCCTGCGGACTCAACTCCGGACCCTCGCAGAACGGTTTCTCGGAATCTCCTGATCGGCGGAGGAGGTTCAAAGACGCAGGCACAAGACCGACCCGGTGTGGGTGGTGCCGCCCCAGGCCGAGTTCCGGCAGGCGGGCATCCAGATGGACCTTCGCCCCTACGGCGGCAGATCGGTACGTCACCAAGACTCTCACTGTGTCGATCCCCGCCATTGGAGTGATCGGCCGAGTAGGACCCGCATGGCAGGGAAAAGCGGGTAGAACAATTCGGGGTCCGTTCGGGTCGGTCAGAGAAACCAGAACGAAAACGAAGATGATGGCGGCAGGGTGAAGGGAGTTGTGAATGGCAACCGTGAAGAAGGCTGTCGAGGCGGGGTCCCCCGCCGATGCGAGCTGGTACGCCCTTGACCCCTCTGAGATCGTCGCCAAGCTCGGCGTGGTCGTGGACACCGGCCTTTCGGATGTGGAAGCCGCGAACAGGCTCCAGCAGCACGGGCCGAACGCACTACCCGTGGAGCAGCAGCCCTCGGCGATCCGCCGATTCCTTGCCGAGTACACCAGCTACATGCAGGTCATCCTGGTGGGGGCGGCCATCGTGTCACTGTTGATCAAGGAGTGGACTACTGCGATCGTGCTGATCGTCATCTCCCTGTTCAATGCTGTCGTCGGGCTGCGCCAGGCGGGTAAAGCCGAGAGCGCCATGAACGCACTCCAGTCGATGATGAGGGCGACGGCACGCGTACGACGCGGCGGCGGAGAGTCCGAGATCGATGCCGAGGAGCTCGTCGTCGGCGACATCGTGCTGCTCGCGGCCGGTGACGAGGTGCCGGCGGACGGACGGATCGTGGCGTCGAGCGCGTTGCAGATCGACGAGTCGGCGCTGACGGGGGAAAGCGTGCCGGCGGCGAAGGACGCGGCCACCTTGACTGGCGGGGAGATCGGTCCGGGAGAGCAATCGAACATGGCCTTCATGCACACCCCTGTCACCCACGGCAGCGGGGTGGTCATCGTCACCGGGACGGGAAGCAGCACCGAGGTGGGGAAGATCGCGCACATGCTGTCGGCAACGGCCAATGAGGAGACGCCGCTCACGAAGCAGATGAACACCCTCACGCTGTGGATCGTGGCCGCCGCCGGGCTCACGATGATCGTGATGTTCGCGCTTGGCCTGAGCCGTGGTCAGTCATGGACGACGCTCTTCGACACCGCCGTAGCGCTGGCGATCGCGGCGATCCCGCTCGCTCTGCCGATGGTCGTCCAGGTGGTGCTCTCGTTGGGCAGCGTCGAGCTGGCGAAAGAGAAGGCAATCGTCAAGGACCTGCCCTCGGTCGAGACCCTCGGGTTCACCTCCGCGATCAACTCGGACAAGACCGGGACGCTGACGATGAACCAGATGACGGCGGTCGAGGTCCTGGATCCGACTGACCGCTACGAGATCACCGGCGGCGGGTACAGCTTGGAGGGGAAGATCACCCACCCGGCCGGGAAGTCCGACAGCATCGAGGCGGCGATTCTCCCCTACGTCATTGCCAGCGACACGACGCTCGTCGACGGCAAGGTCGTCGGCGATCCGACGGAGGGCGCTCTGCTCGTGCTGGCCCACAAGGCTGGCATGTCCATCGACGGCACGCGGGAGCAACTACCCCGCCTCGCGACCCTACCGTTCGACCCGACCTACAAGCTGATGGCCACCTTCAACCAGGCCAAGAATGCGTCCGGAAACGAGGTCGTGCGGTGCTTCGTCAAGGGAGCAGCGCCTGCGGTGATGGCGCTCGCCGCCACCGCCTGGTCCAACGGCACCAGCGTCCCCTGGGACGACACGCTCCGCCAGGGTGCTGAGCAGAACATGCGGCGCATGGGAGAAGCGGGCCTCCGCGTCATGGCCGGCGCCTTCCGTGACCTCGAGGCGGCCAGCTTCGACCCTGATGGTGATCTCCTTGCTCTGGTCGATGCCTTGGAGATGACAAGCCTGGTCGGAATGGTCGACCCGCCTCGCGAGGAGTCCAAGGCCGCTGTGGCCGAGGCGCAGGCGGCGCACATCGAGGTGCGGATGGTGACCGGTGACGACGTCATTACCGGGGCCGCGATCGCGAAGCAGCTGGAGATTCCGGGTGAGGCCATCCTGGGGGCCGATTTTGCCGCCCTATCCGAGCAGGAGCGCCTCGAGCGGATCGACCACATCGGCGTCGTCGGCCGAGTGGCCCCAGAGCACAAGGTGCTGCTGGCCGAAACCCTCAAGAAAAAGGGCCACGTCGTGGCCATGACCGGCGACGGCGTCAACGACGCTCCCGCCATCAAGGCGGCCGACATCGGCGTCGCCATGGGGAGCGGGACCGAGGTGGCGAAGAACGCCGGACGGATGATCCTCTCCGACGACAATTTTGCCACGATCGTTTTCGCCGTCGAACAGGGCCGCAAGCTCTTCGACAACTTGAACAAGTACATCCGCTTCGTTCTGCTCGAGCTCGTTGCGTTCGTCCTCACCTTCCTCGGTGCAAGCCTGCTCGATCTCGCCGCCGGTCAGCCCTTCACGCCGGCCCAGATCCTCTGGATCAACTTCGCCGTCAACGCCCCCTTCGGTGTGGCGCTCGGCTTCGACATGGAGACCCCCGGCCTCATGGACCGCCAGCCTCGCCCACGCGGGGAGTCGATCCTCACCTCGCCAGTGAAGATCACCAGCGGGCTCGTCGGCCTCTACATCGCCATCGCCAATCTGGGCATGATCGCGTTCGGAGTCAATCACTTCAACAGCCTGGCCACGGGGCGCTCGATCGGACTGGTGGCCTTCTCGCTGATGTTGGTGGTCGCTGCCTTCGAGGCCCGCAGTGAGACACAGAGCGTCTTTTCCGCCGACACCTTCAACAGCTCGAGGATGAACCGCATCGCCCTGCTCGAGATCGCCGCAGCGTTCCTGATCACCCAAGCGGACTTCATGCAGAGGCTGCTCGGTACGACCCAGCTCAGCCCGCGTCAATGGGGCACTGCACTGCTCGCCGCCGTCGTCCTGCTCGTCTTGTGGGAGGTCGGCAAGTGGATCGCACGCCGAAGGATCAAGGCCACGTCTGTGTCCGTGCCTGTGGTTCGTCGGGTGACGGGGACCGCCCACTCGACTGCTTGATGACGTTGCATCCCATTCAGACCCATCGGAGGTAAGGGTAATGGCCACCAAAGGGCACGCGAAGGACCGGAAGCATCTGGAACAGAGGAAGCACAAGGAGGACAAGGTCGGGCTCCAAGCGCATCCGACCACCGCACCCCGGGAAGACTGCCGCTGATCAACCGTCCAAAATGAAGCGCAAAGAGTACGAGCGGGAGATGAGACTCCTGCACGGGGAGCTCGTCGCGCTTCAGGAGTGGGTCAAGGCGACCGGAGCCAAGATCTGCATCGTCTTCGAGGGTCGCGACACTGCCGGGAAGGGCGGCACGATCAAGCGGATCACCGAAAGAGTCAGCCCGCGGGTCTTCCGTGTCACCGCTCTTCCGGCCCCCACAGAACGCGAGAAGTCGCAGATGTACGTCCAGCGCTACATTGAGCACTTCCCTGCTGCCGGCGAGGTGGTGATCTTCGATCGCAGCTGGTACAACCGGGCAGGCGTCGAGCTGGTCATGGGGTTCTGCGAGCCGGCGGAGACCGACAGATTCCTCGAGCTCGTACCGCTGATCGAGAAGGCCATGGTGCATACGGGGATCCTCCTGTTGAAGTACTGGCTCGAAGTCAGCGCCGACGAACAGACCCGACGCCTCGAGAGCCGCATCCACGACCCGCGCAAGATCTGGAAGCTCTCGGACATGGACTTGAAGTCCTACAGCCGCTGGTACGACTACTCGCGGGCCAGAGACGCCATGTTCGCCGCGACCGACACGGCGTGGGCCCCGTGGTACGTCGCCGACACCAACGACAAGAAGCGCGGTCGCCTCAACATCATCAGCCACCTGTTGAGCCAGATCCCCTACGAGTCGCCGAAAAGCAAGCGGGTGGTGCTACCTGATCGTCAAGGCTCGGACCACTACCAGGAGCCCTCGTACCAGTACCGGCTCGTCCCGGAGCAGTTCTGATGGCCGGGCAGCGCGTCTGCCTGACCACGAGGGGATCTCGTGGGGTGCGACCAGAGTGGGGGCCGACGACACCGCGTGCGTGATCCAGGTCGCACCTCTACGGCTCTACAGCGAGTCCTCGCCATCATCTCCCTCGTCGCAGTCCTGCTGCTCGCTGTCGCCCTGATCGGCTTCCTGGTTCGCAACGGCGTGTACGTCGTCGTCGGGATGGCCGGCTTCGCACTCGGCGTCGCCGGCGGGTGGTGGGCGATCACCAAACGGCCGCCGCGCCGCGGGTACGGGATCATCGGGATGGTCGCGGGTGCGGTCCTCCTGGTCACCGCTTTGCTCGTGGCCGGAAACGAGGACTGGGAGTCCTTCGTCCGAGCGCTCATCTGCCTCGCGCTCCTTGCGACAGCCGTTCTGGCGGCCCGGGCGTCGTTCGCCACGAGTCTCCGGAACCGCCTCCGCGGGCCGAGCCCGCCACGTGGCACCCCCCTCGCACCCGGTCCTGTTGTGCAACCCGTGGTCGGGCGGCGGGAAGGTCGAAAAGTTCGGATTGGTGGAGTTGGCATCTTCCCTCGGCGTCGAGACCGTGATGCTCGACCACGGGCTCGACCTCGCCGAGCTGGCTCAAGACGCCATCTCCCGGGGCGCCGACTGCCTCGGAATGGCCGGTGGCGACGGCTCACAGGCATTGGTGGCCTCCATCGCCGTCGCGCAGGGCCTTCCCTTCGTGTGCGTGGCGGCGGGGACCAGGAACCACTTCGCCCTCGACCTGGGGCTGGATCGCCGCGACCCGCGCCAGAGCGTCTACGCCTTCCGCGATGCCCTCGAGCGCCGGGTCGACTATGCGACGGTGAACGACCGGTTCTTCGTCAACAACGTCTCGCTGGGCGTCTACGCCAGGATCGTGCAGCAGGAGGGCTACCGGGATGCCAAGGTGGCGACGACCAAGCAGCTGCTGCCCGAGCTGGTGGGCGAGACCCAGGAGCCCTTCGATCTGCAGTTCGTGACGCCCGACGGCACCGAGGTCGACGGGTCGTTCCTCGTCATGGTGTCGAATAACCCCTACGTGCTTGCCGCGTCGCCGAGTACGTCCCAGCGCCTGCGCCTCGACACGGGGCAGCTCGGCGTGTTCGCCGTGAGCGCCACGACGGGCGCGCAGGCGGCCGAGGTCGTCACCCTTGCCCTGGCCGGCCAGGGGTCGCGCAGCGGCCACGCCTTCGAGTTCACCTGCGAGGGGTTCGAGATCAGGTCTCGCTCCGGTACGGCCTATGCCGGAGTCGACGGCGAGGCCCTCCAACTGGAGACGCCGATGACCTTCCGTGTGCATCCCCAGGGCCTGCGCATGCTTGTTCCCGAGGGCAACATGGAGATCGCGCTCCGGCGCCAGTCCCGGGGTGTGCACCTGCACGATCTTGTCCTCCTTGCCAAGGGCGCGCGGCCCGGCTAGCTGCTGCCCAGCAAGGCACACACTGCCTGGGGGCGGGGCCACTCGGGACCAAAGGCACTATCCCCATCCCCACTATCACCTTGAGGCTTGGGGAGTGCCTCTGCTGTTCGCCCTGCTGGCCGCGTTCTCCAACGCCCTCAACGTCGTCATGCAGCACGTCGCGAGCATCGGCGACCCCCGACATTCGAAGGGCTGGCGTTTCGTCCGCTACCTGCTGTCGAACCTATTGTGGCTCCTGGGATGGGTGGCGCTGGGCGGAGCGTTCGTCTTCCAGGCCATCGCCCTGCACAACGGGGCGATCTCGGTGGTTCAGCCGCTCCTGGTCACCGAGCTCGTCTTCGCGTTGGTTCTGCGGTGGCTGTGGCTCCACCAGTCGATCCGGCCGGTCACCTGGTGGGCCGCCGCCGTCACCAGCGCCTCGCTGGCCCTCTTCATCGCCATGGCCGAACCCAGCGGCGGCAACGCGCTGCCCACGAGCGGAGCCTGGGTGTCGGCCACCGCGGCTGTGGCGGGCACGGCGACGCTGCTGGCGCTGCTCGGGCGGAGCGGGTCGCCGGGGAAGAGAGCGCGTCGCTGCTCGGAGCGTCGGCTTCCATGCTCTGGGCACTCGTGGCCACGTTCATCAAGGCGACGACCGACACGCTGACGCAATTCGGCCTGTCGGGCATGTTCACGCACTGGCCGGTCTACGCGCTCGCCGTCACGGGGTTGGCGGCGGAATTCTGAACCAAGCCGCTCTCCACGTCGGACCGCTCAGCATCTCACAGCCGTTCATCGTCATCGTCGACCCCATCGTGAGCATCGTGTTGAGCGTGTGGATCTTCGGGGAGACTTTCACCCCCAGCGTCGCCCGCCTCGCCGTCGGATCGTTCGCCTTTGTCGCCATGTGCGTCGCCGTCAGCGTGCTGGCGCGGACCGCGCCGGCGACCATGAACCCTGACCAGGCGTTGGCGGCGGGTACTTAGCGAGGCCGACCAGCAGGCATCGTGGGTGTCCGCTCACGGTGAGCGCCGGCACCCGGCCTAGTGACGATGGATCGGCCGGCTCGATCCGCATATGACGTGGGTTGTCCACGATGACGTGGACCGAGCCACCATACGGAAGGAGCCGACCGTGTCCAAGCGTAATTCTGCCTCCCCGAGTACGACCTGGGTAGGCCTCGACGTCCATCGCGACTCGATCACCTCCGCGGTGCTGCGACCAGGCACCGAAGGAGCGGCGGTGGACCGTTGGTTCCACGATGAGGCGAGCGTCCGGCGTTTCGCCAAGTCCTTGGGCAACCCCAAATCGGTCCGGCTCTGCTACGAGGCCGGCCCCACCGGTTATGGACTGGCCCGCCTCCTCGAGCGCCTCGGGGTCCCGACCGAGGTCATCGCCCCCTCCTTGATTCCGATCACCCCGGGCGCCAAGGTCAAGACCGACAAGCGCGACGCCCGCCGCCTGGCCCAGCTCTACCGCGCCGGCGAGCTCACCGCGGTCCACATCCCGGGCGACGCCGAAGAGGCGATCCGGGACCTGGCCCGGACCCGGGCGGACCTGGTGATCGACCGCACCCGGTGCCGGCACCGACTCTCGAAGTTCCTCCTGCGCCACGGAGAGGTCTTCCGGGAGGGAAAGGCCTGGACGATGGCGCACGAGCGCTGGCTCATGAGCCGCCACTTCGACGATCCCGCCCTGGCCCAGACCTACTCGCACTACCGCGCCATCGTCGCCGATCTCGATGCGCATCTGAGCGCCGTCGAGTCCGACCTCAAGTGCTATCTCGAGCGTGGGCCCTTCACCGAGCCCGTGGCGCGCCTCGCCGCCTACCGGGGCGTCACCGAGCTCGGCGCCCTCGCCCTCTCGGCCGAGGTCTGTGACTGGCGGCGCTTCCCCCGGGCGACGTCGCTCATGGGCTTTTGCGGACTGGTCCCCTCTGAGTACTCGAGCGGAGAGAGCACTACGCCGGGGCCGCATCACCAAGGCCGGCAACACCCACCTGAGGGCCCAGCTCGTCGAGTCCGCCTGGTCCTACCAATACCGACCGCGTGTCGGCCCCGTCATCGAGAAACGCCAGCAGCGCTGCTCGCCCGACACCGTGGCCCGGGCCTGGCACGCCCAACTCCACCTGTGCACCAAGTTTCGCCGGCTGGCTGAGCGCAAGAGCTCACGCCAAATTGTCGTCACCGCCATCGCCCGCGAGCTCACGGGGTTCTTGTGGGCCGAGATGGCCGCCTAAACGAGACATGACCGTCCAGCTCGCCTCCTTCTCGGCCAGAAGATGAGCGAGGCCTTCACCATGCGCCGGGAGACCGCCGCGGCAGGGAAGATCCCCGGATCAACTATGCAAACCTCCGTCATTGGAGGAAGCGTTCCTAGTGAGGGGCACCGTCCTGCGCATCGCCGACCTGCGGTGAAAATCCGCGTACATCAGAGTGGCGGACAGCCGACGCACTCATTCCCGGCGCATGGTCAAGATCTCATTCGTCCGCCGCCGCCCCACTCGGGGTGACGTAGCAGCCGTCTGCCCGTCGTCAAGGCGGTGAATCGAACCTTGACGACGGGACCCCGCCGCCTGCCAAAAAGCTCTCATCTGCCGAATCCCGTGGGTTCGGCGCGCCAAAAAAGAACCTACGAGGATCTACTTGACATGCCGATCCACATCAGTTGATGTGGATCCCCGAGATGGCCCGGCTGATGACCAGGCGCTGGATCTCCGAGGTCCCCTCGAAGATCGTGTAGATCTTCGAGTCGCGGTGCCACTGCTCGACGGGGTTCTCGCGGACGTAGCCGTAGCCGCCGAGGATCTGGATGGCCTGCTCGGTCACCCACACCGCGTTCTCGCCGGCGTAGAGCTTGGACATGGAGCCCTCGCCGTTCTCGAACTTCTTGCCGGTGCTCGCCATGTTGGCGGCCCGGTGCACCAGCAGGCGGGCGGCGTCGGTGTGCATCTTCATGTCGGCCAGCTTGAAGGCGATGGCCTGGTTCTCGATGATGGCCCGGCCGAACTGCTTGCGCTCCTTGGCGTAGTCGAGGGCGTACTCGTAGGCGGCCCGGGCGATGCCGACCGCCTGCGCCCCGACGATGGGCCGGGAGGCCTCGAACGTCGCCATGGCGGCCTGCGTGGAGGTCTTCTTGCCCTCCTTCGCCCGGGCCAGGCGCTCGTCGAGCTTCTCCTTGCCGCCGAGCAGGCAGCGTCCGGGCACGCGGCAGTCCGTCGAGCACGACCTCGGCGGTGTGCGAGGCCCGGATGCCCATCTTCTTGAACTTCTGGCCCTGGCGCGATGCCCGGGCGTGCCCTCGGGCACCACGAAGCTGGCCTGGCCCCGGCTGCCCAGCGACGGGTCGACCGAGAGCACGAGCACGTGGGTGTTGGCGATGCCGCCGTTGGTGATCCAGGTCTTGGTGCCGTTGAGCACCCACTCGTCCTTGGCCTCGTCGTAGACGGCGCGCGACTTGAGCGAGGAGACGTCGGAGCCGGCGTCGGGCTCGGACACGCCGAAGGCGGCCAGCTTCACGTCGTCGGGCGTCCCGAAGCACTGCGGGATCCACTCGCCGATCTGCTCGGGCGTCCCGTTGGCGAAGATCCCGGCCACCGCCAGCGTGGAGCCGAAGATGGCCAGGGCGATGCCGGCGTCGCCCCAGCTCATCTCCTCGTTCACCAGGCACATGAGGAGCCCGGTCGGGTCGGAGAAGCACTGGGCGATGAAGTCGAAGGAGTACAGCCCGATCTTGGCGGCCTCCTCGATGATGGGCCACGGCGTCTCCTCCCGCTCGTCCCACTCGGGGCCGGCGGGGCGGACGACGTTCTCCGCGAATTCGTGGACCCACTTCTGAATCTGGAGCTGGTCCTCGTTCAGCTCGAGCGAGTAGTCGGACATGGTGCGCCCTCCTTGGGCGGCCCGGCCACGGCCGGAGCCTGTCTACGTTCGGTCGACCCGACCCCCAGGCACGAGCTGCGTCGCGTGCCAGACGGCGTCCCCGATGATCTGCTTGGTTACTACAGAGTAACCTAGGAGCGTCGACCGGTCCAGCATTGCGGGTGCCATCCCCCCTGATCAGGGATTCTTCGTGCGATCAGCGCCGGATGGCGGTGCCCGAGGCGGTGTCCTCCACCGTCCAGCCCCGGGCCACGAGCTCGTCCCGCAGGGCGTCGGCCCGGGCGTAGTCCCCGGCGCGACGCGCCTCGTCGCGTGCGGCCACCAGCCGCGCCGACTCCTCGTCGACCTCCACGTCGGCGGCACGCAGCGACAGGCCGAGCGCGGCGGCGAGCACCGCAGCCGTGTGGGCCAGGCGACCACCCTCGTCCTCGTCGCCGGCGTCGGCGGCGGAGTGCGCCGCCGTGACGAGCTCGAAGATGCCGGCCAGCGCCCCCGGGCGTGTCGAGGTCGTCGTCCATGCGCGCCCGGAAGGCGGCCGACGCGCCGGGGTCGACGCCGGTGGCGGGCGGCGTCCCCTCGACCACGAACGCCCTCGTCGGTCTCTGCGAGGAGCTCCGCCACGTCGAACCGCCGGGCCAACCCGTCCAGGCGGCCCAGGGCCTTCTCGGCGTCGGCCAGCGTCTCGGGTGTCACCTCAATGGGCGAGCGGTAGTGGGCCCGCAGCACGAGCAACCGGTAGGCGCGGGCGTCGCAGCGCGCCAGGAGGTCGGGCAGCGTGGTGAAGTTGCCGAGCGACTTCGACATCTTCGTGCCCTCGACCTCCACCCAGCCGTTGTGCATCCAGTGCCGTGCGAAGACCTTGCCGTCGGCGACCGCCTGCGCCCGCTCGTTCTCGTGGTGCGGGAACTTCAGGTCCTGCCCGCCGCCGTGCAGGTCGAACCCCTCGCCCAGCAGGTCGAGCGACATGACCACGCATTCGGTGTGCCACCCGGGCCGGCCCGGCCCCCACGGTGAGTCCCAGCTCGGCTCGCCCTCCTTCGCCTTCTTCCACAGGGCGAAGTCGAGGGGCGAGCGCTTGTCCTCGTTGGCCTCGACCCGTGCCCCGACCTGCAAGGACTCGAGCGACTGTTGCGCCAGCAGGCCGTACCCCTCGACCTGTCGAGACCTCCAGGTAGACGCCGTCGGGCGTCTCGTAGGCCTTCTCCATGGCCACCAGCTGGCCCACCAGCGCCACCATGTCCTCGATGTACTCCGTGGCGTGCGGGATGTCCTGCGGGCGCAGGTCACCCAGCGCGTCCATCGACTCCCACCAGCGGGCCTCGAATTCGGCGGCCACGTCGGCCTCGGTGCGCCCCAGCTCGGCGGCCCGCTTGATGATGTTGTCGTCGACGTCGGTGACGTTGGCCACGTGGTGCACCTTCAGCCCGGTGAAGCTCAGGTAGCGCCGGAGGATGTCGAAGGTCAGGTTGGCCCGCCCGTGCCCGATGTGGGGCATGTCGTAGACGGTCGGGCCACACACGTACATCGACACCTCGCCCTCGTTGCGGAGCTCGAGGGGGTGGACCGTGCCCGTTGCGGTGTCGTAAAGGTGCAGCACCCGGGTACGGTAACCCGATCATGTCGACCCCCTCGACCGGCGCGCCCCGGATCCCCGACAAGCCGTCCCTCGACGGCCTCGAGGAGCGTTGGGCCGCGACCTGGGACGAGGCGAGCGCCTACCGGTTCGACGCAAGTGCCACGCGGGACCAGGTCTTCTCCATCGACACCCCCCCGCCGACGGTGTCGGGGTCGCTGCACATGGGATCGGTCTTCGGCTACGTGCAGACCGACGCCGTCGCCCGCTACCGGCGCATGCGGGGCTGGAAGGTGTTCTACCCGATGGGGTGGGACGACAACGGCCTGCCGACCGAGCGCCGGGTGCAGACCTACTTCGGCGTGACCTGCGACCCGTCGCTGCCC
The DNA here is from genome assembly GCA_963728845.1 of uncultured Acidimicrobiaceae bacterium. Classification (GTDB taxonomy): domain Bacteria; phylum Actinomycetota; class Acidimicrobiia; order Acidimicrobiales; family RAAP-2; genus Bog-473. The sequence goes on along the minus strand of CAVSLS010000046.1, from coordinate 42,105 downwards.
TACGACCCCGACTTCGTGCCCCCGGAGGAGCCGGGAGCCGAGGACATCCCGGTCAGCCGGCCCAACTTCATCGCGCTGTGCCACCAGCTGACGGCCGACGACGAGCGCGCCTTCGAGGCACTCTGGCGCCGCATCGGCCTCTCGGTCGACTGGGAGCTGGGCTACGCCACCATCGACGACGGGAGCCGGCGGGCGAGCCAGCGCATGTTCCTGCGCAACCTGGCCCGGGGTGAGGCCTACTCGTCCGAAGCGCCGACGCTGTGGGACGTCGACTACCAGACCGCCGTGGCGCAGGCCGAGATGGAGGACCGGGAGCGGCCCGGCGCCTACCACCGGCTGCGCTTCGACGACATGGAGATCGAGACCACGCGCCCCGAGCTGGTCGCCGCCTGCGTGGCGCTGGTCGCCCACCCCGACGACGAGCGCTACGCGGAGCGCTTCGGGACGACCGTGCACACGCCGCTCTTCGGGGTGGAGGTGCCGATCCTGGCCCATCACCTCGCCGAGCCGGACAAGGGGTCGGGCATCGCGATGATCTGCACCTTCGGCGACGTCACCGACGTCGTGTGGTGGCGCGAGCTCGACCTGCCCACCCGCAACATCCTCACCCGCACGGGCCGCATCACCGAGACGCCCCCGCCGGGCGTTCCCGACGGCGAGGCGTGGCGGGCCATCGCGGGACGCACGGTGAAGCAGGCCCAGCGGGCCATGGTCGAGATGCTCGCCGCGTCGGGCGACATGATCGGCGAGCCCCGGGCCATCACCCATCCGGTGAAGTTCTACGAGCGCGGCGAGCGCCCGCTCGAGATCGTGACCAGCCGGCAGTGGTTCATCCGCAACGGCGGGCGAGACGAGGAGCTGCGCCAGTCTCTGCTCGCACGGGGCAAGGAGCTCGACTGGCACCCGCCGTACATGCAGGTCCGGTACGACGACTGGGTGAACGGCCTCAACAGCGACTGGCTCGCCAGCCGCCAGCGCTTCTTCGGCGTGCCCATCCCGATCTGGTACCCGCTCGGCCCCGACGGCGAGCCCGACTACGAGTCACCCCTCGTGCCCGACGAGGCCAGCCTGCCCGTCGATCCCACGACCGACACGCCACCGGGCTACCCGGAAGACCAGCGCGGCGTCCCGGGCGGCTTCGCCGGCGACCCCGACGTCATGGACACGTGGGCCACCTCGTCGCTCACCCCGCAGATCGCCTGCGGGTGGGAGGACGACCCGACCCTCTTCGCGGCCACGTTCCCCATGGACCTGCGGCCCCAGGGTTACGAGATCATCCGCACGTGGCTCTTCTCCACCATCTTGCGCACCCATCTGGAGCACCACGTCGTGCCGTGGCGGCACACCATCCTCAACGGCTGGGTCCTCGACCCCGAGCGCAAGAAGATGTCCAAGTCCAAGGGCAACGTGGTCACACCCATGCCGCTGGTGGACGAGTTCGGTTCCGACGCCGTGCGCTACTGGGCCTGCAACGGCCGGCCCGGCACCGACACCGCGGTCGACAGCGGCGTCATGAAGATCGGCCGCCGCCTGGCCATCAAGATCCTCAACGCGTCGAAGTTCGCGCTGGGCCGCCTCGGCGAGGGCGTGCCGCCGGGTGTCGAGGCGGTGCGCGCACCACTCGACCTCGCTCTGCTGAGCCAGCTGGCCGACGTGGTGACCACGGCGACGGCGTCCTTCGAGCAATTCGACTACGCCCGCGCCCAAGAAGTCACCGAGACCTTCTTCTGGTCCTTCTGCGACGACTACCTCGAGCTGGTCAAGACGCGGGCCTACGGCGAGGGCGACGCCGCCGGCGCCGACTCGGCCCGGGCCACCCTGGCGCTCGCCCTCTCGGTCCTGATCCGGCTCTTCGCCCCCTCGCTCCCCTTCGTGACCGAGGAGGTGTGGAGCTGGTGGCAGGAGGGCTCCGTCCACCACGCCCCCTGGCCCGACGTCGCCGAGATCGGCGCCGCATGCGCAGGCCGACCGGGACGTGCTGGCGGTGGCGGCCGAGGTGCTCGGCGCGGTGCGCCGCGAGAAGACGGCCCACAAGCGGTCCATGCGGGCCCGCGTGGCGCGCCTGACGGTGACCGGTCCGCCGGCCACGCTGGCCGCGGTGGAGGCGGCCCGCCAGGACATCGCCGACGCCGGCGGGGTGGACGAGCTGGTGGTGGTCGACGGGTGACGCGCTCACGGTGGACGTGCGGCTGGCCGACGAGGCCTGACCCGGAGGGTCAGGATAGGCCGCCTCGGCCACGTCGGCCATCTCCTCGGGCGTGCCCTGATGGGCGATCCGCCCGTGCAGCATGATCGCCGCCCGGTCGGCCACGCCGAGGGCCGACTCCGCGAACTGCTCGACGAGGAAGACGGTCACACCGCCGGCGGCGATGGCCGCCACGAGCTCGTAGAGGTGTGCCACGACGATCGGCGCGAGGCCCATGGAGATCTCGTCGAGGAGGAGGACCCTGGTCTCACCGGCCAGGGCCCGCGAGACGGCGAGCATCTGCTGCTCTCCGCCCGAGAGCGTGCCTGCGAGCTGCTTGCGGCGCCCCTTGAGGCGGGGGAAGTGCTCATAGGCACGCGACTCGACCTCCGCAGTGCTGATGCCGCCGCGGTAGGTCCACATGCGCAGGTTGTCGCGCACGGTCAGGTTGGGGAACACGCCGCGCCCCTCGGGGATGGCGATCACGCCGGCGCGCGCCAGGGCCTCGGGTGTCCGGCGCGATGGCGGCAGGCCGTCGATGGCGACCGTGCCGGCGGTCGCGTGGAGGCGGCCACCGACCACCTTGAGCAGCGTGCTCTTCCCCGCCCCGTTGGGCCCGAGGAGCGCGAAGACGGCGCCGCCGGGGACGGTGAGGTCCACGCCGTGGAGCACCTCGATGCGCCCGTAGGCGGCGTGGACGTTCTCGATCGTCAGGCCCCCTCCGGTGCCGGCGGTCATCGGTCCCCGGCCTCCCCTTCGGCGCCGATGTCGGCCTGCTCCCGGGCGTCGTTGGCGTGGCCGAGGTAGGCCCCCTGCACGGCGGGGTTGCGGCGGATCTCGTCGGGCGTGCCCGTGGCGATGACCTCGCCGAAGTCGAGCACGTGCACGGTCCCGCACACACGCAGTACGAGGTTGGTGTCGTGCTCGACCACGACCACGGCGCGGCCCTCTGCGGCCAGGGAGGTGAGCAGCCGGCCCAGCGCGTCCGTCTCTCGCTCGTCGAGCCCGGAGCACGGCTCGTCGAGGAGGAGGACCTTGGGGTCGGTCGACAGGGCGCGGGCCAACTCGACGAGGCGGGCCGACCCGGTCGGCAGGGACGACACGGGCGAGGCCGCCTCGGCCCCGACGCCGACGCGCTCGAGCAGGCCGAGGGCCGTCGCCGGCGCCGCCCGGCCGGAGGCTTCGAGGCCGACGCGCACATTGTCGGTCGCGCTGAGCGTCGAGAACAGCTCGAGGCGCTGGAATGTGCGGGCCAGGCCAAGGCGGGCCCGGCGTGTGGGTGCGCTTGTGGGTGACGTCCGTGCCGTCGAGGTGCACGGAGCCCAGGTCGGGGCGCTGCAACCCCGTGATGACGTTGAACAACGTCGTCTTGCCCGCGCCGTTGGGGCCGATGAGGCCCGTCACCACCCCCGCCTCGGCGCGCAGTGACACGTCGGAGAGCGCGGTGACGCCGCCGAAGTGGACGCTCACGTGGTCGACCTCGAGGGCTGGCGGTGCGCTTGCCGCGTGCTCGTGCTCAGGCGGCACGGGCCACCTCGTGGTCCAGGACGAGGTCGCCCACCGTTGCCTCCTCGTCGCCGAAGGGCAGGCGCACCCGGCTCGTCAACCACTCCATGCCGAGAATCCCGTCCGGGTGGCGGGCCAGGAGCACGATCCCGATGCCGGCCGCCAGTCCCGTGAGGTCGGCCAACGACGCGGGCAGGTGCGTCTGGAGCACCGGGAGCGTCGCCGCCGTCATGCCGCCCAGCAGCGCGCCCGTCACGGTCCGGATCCCCCAGATCTCGACGAAGAGGAGCAGCGTCAGGCTGGCGAAGATCTGGACGTCGTTGGCGCCGATGCCGCCCTGCTGGCCCCCGTAGAACACCCCGCCGAGGCCGGCCATGGCCGCCGAGAGGGTGAACACGACCATCTTGGTGCGCACCGAGCTCAGGCCGACCGTGGCGAAGGCCGCCGGCGAGTCGCTCATGGCCACCAGACGCCGGCCGAACGCACTGCGCCGCACCAGGCCGACGAGCAGGACACACACCGCGGCCACGACCGCGACCTCAATGAGCTCGGCCTGGTCACCCACGGCATGCATGAACGGCAGCCGCAACCGCCCGACGCCGATGGACGTCCCGTCGGAGATGACGCTCGAATTGTCGAAGAACGCGGAGTACATGACTTCACCGAAGGCGAAGGTCGCCAGCGCGAGGTACAGGCCGCGCAGGCGGAGCGCGGGCAGCGCCACCAGGGCGCCGACGGCGCCCGACACCACGACGGCCAGGAGCAGGCCCCACCACGAGTCGCCGCCGAGCGTCTTCCCCATGGTGAACGCGCCGATGCCCATGAACGTGAGCTGGCACAGCGACACCTGGCCGGCGTAGCCGACGAGGAGCACCAGCGACAGCCCGACGATGCCGAAGGCCAGGCCCTGCGAGAGTGTGGCGAGCGCTGTCTGTCCCACCATGACGCCCAGGACGATCATGCCGGCCACGAGCAGCACGGCACCGGCGACGGACTGGCGGGCGGTGACGACCCTGGGGGCAGGCCGGACGGCCAGCCGTCCCGCCGGGGCGAGCCGTGCCGCCGGGATCACGAGGAGCACGACGAAGAGGAAGAGCACCGGAACGACCTCGGTCAGCACCGAGGCCAGGCCCGGGTTGATGTGCCCGGGCAGGTAGCCCACGCAGTACTGGGTGATGAGCCCCAGCATGAGGGCGCCGACGAACGTCATGGGCAGGTTGCGCAGCCGCCCGACCACCGCGGCGGCGAAGCCGTTCAGCCCCAGCAAGGTGAGCTGGGTGGACGTGAGCCCCGTCTGCCCCACGAGCGGCGCGATCAGCACTCCCGCCACCGCGGCCAGCATGAAGCCGAGGGACCAGCCCATCTGCGACATGCGGTGGGGCTTGGCACCGGCCATGGCCACCAGCTCGGGATCGTCGACCACGGCACGCATGGCCACGCCGAGGCGGCGGCGGCGCAGGAAGATGCCGAGGAGGACGGCGACGGCGGCCGCCACCGCGACGATCATGATCTGCTGGTCCTCGAGCGTCACCCCGTTGGCCCCGAAGAGGTGCACCGACGCCACCGTGCCGTCGGCCGCCGTGAAGTAGGCCGGCACCGAGCGGACCACATCGGGGCTGCTCCAGAAGATGGTGGCGATGCCGAGCAGGATCACCAGCAGGCCGAGCGTCACCATGAGCGACCGTTCCACCGTCGCGCCGTGGATGCGCCGCATCAGCACGAACTCGACGACGATGGCGAGCAGCGGCGCCTCGACGAAGACGATGAACACGATGGCGAGGAGGAACGGCCAGTGCCAGTCCTGCCACAGCTGCCAGTAGGAGAAGGCCGCCACCATCCCCACCGCTCCCTGGGCGAAGTTGAAGACGCCGGTGGTGTTGTAGGTCACCACCAGGCCGGTGGCCAGGATGCCGTAGACGGCACCGGTCACGATCCCCAGGACCGTGAAGGAGAGGAAGACGCTCACAGCCTCACACCATGCCTACCCCCGACCCTCACCCTCGCCGCCCCGAGGCTAGTGGGCCCCCGCTGATGTGTTGTAGAGGGTGGCGTTGCAGTCGAACCCGCTGCCCGTCGGCAGCTCGCGGACGAAGTTGCCGTTCTCGATGCCTGCCATCAGGAAGCACGGCGACAACGTCTTCGCCGCCGGGTCCGAGGTGGCCATGAGGCCGTTCGCCCCAAAGCTGGTGATCTTCTTGAGCTGCGCCATGACGGCGCCCCGGGTGGGGTGCGGTCCCGCTGCCTTGAGGGCCTGCACGAACAGCTCGGCCGATCCCCACCCGTAGAGCGTGTAGAGGTCGGGGACCCACTGCGGGTTGACCTTCTTCACGTAGGTCAGGAACTGCTTCACCGCCGGCACGGTCTTGGCGTCCTGGCCCAGGTAGAGGGCAAAGACCTGGCCGATCTGGATCCCGTTGACCGCTGCCGGGCCCCCGGCGTGCGAGATGAACTGGTCGGCGTAGACCGGCCCGCCGGAGAAGATGAGGCCCGGGTGCCAGTTCTGGGTGGCGGCGTTCTGCACGAAGATGGCCGCATCCTGCCAGTCGACGCCGGTCAGGGAAACCGCGTTCACACCGGCGTTCCTCATGTCGATGACGTCGGTCGTGAAGTCGGACTGCAGGGGGTTGACGTAGTCGACGTAGGCGATCTTGTAGCCCAAGCTCTTCATGCCGGCGAATTGCTGGGTCATCTGGGTCTTGGCCGATGTCACGTCCGAGACGATGGCCCCGACCGTCATGTCCTTGGGGTAGTGCTTCTTGTAGTACTCGTCCGGCCCGAGGGTCTCCTCGCCCGACAGCGGCTGGACGCTGAAGTCGTTGGGCAGCGCGTTGGTGCCGGGGTCGAGGGTGACCGAGACGTCAGGGACGGCGGTGTCGCTGGCCAGCGCCGCACAGCCGTAGCCGTCGAAGAGCGAGAAGCTGCCCACGAGGGCGAAGTCGCCGTTGATCGCCTCCCGGGTCTCGGTCGTGTTCAGCTGGCCGCTGAACGCGTCGTCCTTGGAGTCGACGAGCAGCTTGCGGCCGTCGACGCCACCCTCGGCGTTGATCATGCCGAAGTAGGCCTTCACCCCGATCGGCGCGCCCTCGAACAGCCCGGAGATCGGGCCCGAGATGATGGACACGTTGCCCACGGTGATCGACGACGGCGTGATGCCCGTCGTCGAGGCGTCCTGGGCGGGGGTGGGCGCCAGGGCCGGCGTGCAGATGCCCGACGCGGTCGACGCGGCGCCCGCGGGGCCCGGTGCGACCAGCGCGCCTGTCCCGGCGGCGAACGCGCCGGCGAGCAGCGACCCGCCCAGCAGGCTCCGCAGGGCCGGGCCGGCGTGCCCGTGGCGACGGCCTGGCTCGCGCGGGATCGATCCGGACGTGTGCATGCGCCCCACTGCCACCCCTTCTCGTGCTCCCTCGTCCTCCCCCGGGGCAGGGCCCGGAGGGGCGGTCAGGTCATGAACCGGTTTCTGACTCTAGGTCGGAAAGCATTCGCGGGGGCAGCGCGCCGGACCCCCCACCTGAGGTTGCGGCGGCACGGGCGCCCTCGAGGAAGTCGCCCACCGCCGACGTCGTGGCCTGGCAGCGGAGCGACGCCAGGACGTCGAACGCGTGCTGCGCCAGGGGCAGCTCGGCGTAGGCCACCGGCTGGCGCGACACGGCGCGCAGGCGGTCCACGAAGATGCGCGCCGTCTCCACCGGCACCAGGGTGTCGTTGACGCCGTGGAGGACGAAGAACGGGGGTGCGCCGGCGTGGACCCGATAGGTCGGTGACGCGGCGCGGAAGACCTCGGGGTGCTCGGACTCCTTGGTCTTCATGACCTTCTTCTCCAGCATCTGGACCAGGCCCGGCCCGAAGCGGGCCGACCCCTCGGGCGAGCCGGTCATGTCCATCACGCCGTAGAAGGGGACGCAGGCCTGGACCGACGTGTCCAGCTCCTCGAATCCGGGCTGGAAGGCGGGGTCGCCGGCGCTCAGGGCCAGCAGCGCGCACAGGTGCCCGCCGGCCGACCCCCCGCTGACGGCGACGAAGGACGGGTCGCCCCCGTGCTCGGCGATGTGCTCCTTGACCCAGGCCACGGCCCGCTTGGCATCGACGATGTGGTCCGGCCAGGTTGCCTTCGGGCTCAGCCGGTAGTTGACGGCGACGCAGACCCAGCCGCGGGCGACCAGCTCGAACATCATCGGCTTGCCCTGCTCGCGCTTGTCACCGATCATCCAGGCCCCGCCGTGGATGTACACCATGACGGGCGCCCGGTCATCGGGCGCGGCCAGGCGGGAGCGGTAGACGTCGAGGCGGTGGCGCCCGATGCCGTCGCCCCAGTAGTCGATGTCGCGGGCGACCTCCACCGCACGCGAGCGGAACGGGATGGCGCGGGTCACCCGCCACCAGCGACCCCACGTCGGCGCGGTCGGCTCGGTGGGGACGGGGAAGGCCGGCGCGCGCACCTCGTCGAGGGCGGCCGCCGTGACGCGGGCCGCCCGGCGGCCGGCGATGCCGAGCCCGAGCAGCCCGACCCAGTCGACGACGGCCACGGCCAGCCCCAGCCAACCGGCCCAGCCGTCGAGTGCGCCGAACGATATGAAGACGGCGGTTGCGATCATCTGCCAGACGATGTTCTGGAACGCCAGCTCGCCGGCGATCCAGGCCAGGGAGAAGCTCATCACGGTGAGGGGTTCCCGCCGGATCGGTCGGTACGCCAGCAGCACCGCGGCTGCCCCCACGAGGGTGACGATCAGGAAGGCGTACGGCACCCCACCATCTTCGCCCGCGCGGCCGGCGTGCGCAGGTCCACCCTGGTCGGAGCGGTTCTCCGCTTGCCCCGGGGGGCCTTTGGTGCGAGCTTAGGGACGCACGGCGACGACCAAGGAGAGTCGATGACCCCCGAACGGCTGAGCGGGCTCGATGCGAGTTTCCTCTACATGGAGACGCCGACCCTCCACATGCACGTGGCCATCACGGCCGTCTTCGACCCCTCGACCGTGCCGGGCGGGTACTCGTTCCGGCGGGTCCGTCAGCTCATCAACGACCGCATCCCGCTGGCGCCGGTCTTCCAGCGCCGGCTGGTCGAGGTGCCCATGCGCCTGGGCCACCCGGTCTGGGTCGACGACCCGGAGTTCGACATCGACAACCACGTCCGCCGCGCCGCGCTCCCGTCCCCCGGCGGCATGCGCGAGCTGGGCGACTTCGCCGCCGACGTCATCAGCCGCCAGCTCCACCGCGACCGCCCGCTCTGGGAGATGTGGATCGTGGAGGGCGTGGAGGACGGGAAGATCGCGCTGGTGGCCAAGATGCATCACAGCACGGTCGACGGCGTCTCCGGCGCCGAGCTCCTCGGCGTCCTCTTCGACCTCGAGCCCGAACCTCCCGCGACGCCGACGCTCACACCGCGGCAGCTCGACTCGCGCATCCCCTCGGGCCTCGAGCTGGTCTCGCAGGCGATGGTGGCCGGCCTGGTGGCCCCGTTCGACGTGGGGCGCATGCTGCTGCGCACGACGCGGAGCATCTTCGGCGTCCGCCGGATCCGCCAGGGCCTGACCGCCAAGGCGGCGTTGCCGTTGACGGCACCGCGGACCTCCATCAACGTCGCCGTCCACGCCCGGCGGCGCGTCGCCTTCGCGGCCGCCAGCCTGGCCGACGCCAAGAAGCTGAAGAACGAGATGGGCACGACCGTCAACGACGTGGTCCTGGCCATGTGCGCGGGCGCGCTGCGCACCTACCTGCTCGCGGGCGACGAGCTCCCCGACGTCCCCCTCGTCACGGTGGTGCCCGTCTCGGTGACGCCGGACGTGGCCGAGCTCAAGGGCTCGAACAAGGTGTCGGCGATGTTCGTCCAGCTTCCCTGCCAGATCGACGACCCGCTGGAGCGGCTGCGCGTCATCCACGAGGGCACCAAGGGAGCCAAGGAGGAGCACCGGGCCCTGGGGGCGACGACGCTGCAGAACTGGGCCGAGCACGCGACGCCCAACGTGTTCGCCGCGGCGGCCCGCCTCTACACCGGGATGAAGCTGGCCGACCGCCACCGACCCGTGGCCAACCTCGTGGTGTCCAACGTCCCCGGCCCCGACTTCCCCTTGTACCTGGGAGGCAGCCAGCTCCTCGGGATGTTCCCCCTCGGCCCCGTCATGGACGGGATGGGCCTCAACATCACCATCATGAGCTACCTCGGGGTCCTGTACTGGGGGCTCGCCTCGGACTCCCGGGCCGTCCCGCGGCTGTGGGACGTCGCCGCCGCCATCCCGCACGCGCTGAGCGAGCTCATGGCGGCGGCCGGGCTCGAGCCCGAGCCCTTCGACGTGCCGATCCACCTCGGCCCCGGCATGCCGCCCACGGCGAACTGGATCCGCTCCGCAGCGTCGGCCCAGGCCGAGACGACCGGTAGCGTGAGCGCATGACGGTACGGGAGCTCGGCCACCTGGTGCTCTACGTGCGCGACGTCCGCCGGTCGGCGGACTTCTATCGCGACGTGCTCGGCTGGCGGCAGATCCTGCCCGGGCCGGGCGAGGTGCCCGTGGGGGCGGCCGCGTTCTCGTCGGGCCGCACGCACCACGAGCTCCTGCTGATTGAGGTCGGCGCCGACGCCACGCCGATCCCCCTGGGCCGGCGGGTCGGGCTGTACCACTTCGGCCTGAAGGTCGGCGACACCGACGACGACCTGCGCCAGGCGCTGGCCCAGGTGGAAGCGGCCGGTGGCACGGTCGTCGGCGCCTCCGACCACACCGTGACCCACAGCCTCTACATCCTCGACCCGGACGGCAACGAGATCGAGCTCTACATCGACGTGCCCGGGGTGGACTGGCGATCGGACCCGGCGCTCGTCGCCGCCCCCATCCGCCCGCTCACGCTCTGAGCCGGCCGGTCGGCGCGGGCCGCACGAGGCGGTGAGGACGCCATGAGGATGGCGCGCGCCGACGCCGAGGGCGCGCAGGCAGCCGTCGACGTGCTGCGTGCCGGGGGTGTCGCGGTGGTGCCGACCGACACCGTCTACGGCCTGGCGGCACGGCCGGGGGACGCCGACGCGGTGCAGGCGGTCTTCCGGGCCAAAGGTCGTCCCGAGGGGATGCACCTCCCTGTCCTGGCCGCCTCCGTGGCGCAGGTGCGCGCGCTCGGCGTCGCCTTCACCCCCGCCGCCGCCGTGCTGGCCCGGTCGTGGTGGCCGGGGCCGCTCACCCTGGCCTTCGGCTTCGACGCCGGGCTGGAGAGGCCGGCCTGGCTGGCCGGGCGCGAGGAGGTCGCGGTCCGGGTCCCCGATCACGACTTCCTGCGGTCGCTCCTGGAGCGGACCGGCGTCCTCGTCGTGACCAGCGCCAACCCCCACGGAGCGCCCACGCCGCGCACCGCACACGACGTGGCGGCCGGCCTCGGGCCCGCGGTCGACCTGGTGGTCGACGGTGGGCCGCTCACGGACGTGCCGTCGACCCTGGTCAACGTGCGCGGGCCCGAGCCGCTGGTCGAACGCGAAGGGGCGATCTCGCGGGCCGAGGTGGCGTGCGCCCTGGCGGAGGCGCCGTGACGCGGGCGCTGCTGGCCATCGAGACGTCGTGCGACGAGACGGCCGCCGCCGTCGTCGACGACTCCCTGGCGGTGCGCTCGTCGGTGGTCGCGAGCCAGATCGACCTGCACGCAGCGTTCGGCGGGGTGGTCCCCGAGCTGGCGAGCCGCGCCCACCTCGAGACGATCACCCCCGTCGTCGAGCGCGGCGCTGGACGAGGCCGGCGTGGCGGGGAAGGACCTCGACGCCGTGGCGGTGACGTCGGGCCCGGGCCTGGTGGGTGCGCTGCTGGTCGGCATCGCCACGGCCAAGGCGCTCGCCCTCGGCTGGGGCGTGCCCGTGGTGGGCGTCAACCACCTGGAGGGTCACCTGGCCAGCGTGTACCTGGCCGACCGCGACGTGCCCTTCCCCCAGGTCGCCCTCCTCGTGTCGGGGGGGCACTGCATGCTCACCCGCGCCACCGGGCCCGGCCGCTACGAGCTGCTCGGGGAGACGGTGGACGACTCCATCGGCGAGGCCTACGACAAGGTGGCCCGCTTCCTCGGCCTCGGCTACCCGGGCGGTCCCGTGCTGGACCGGCTGGCGGCGGACGGCGAGGACGTGCTCGGCTTTCCCCGACCCATGCTGGCCGAGGGCTACGCGTTCTCCTTCTCGGGGCTCAAGACGGCCGTGGTCAACCACGTGCGTGCCGACCCCGGCTTCTCCGAGAGCGAGGTGGCGGCGTCCTTCGTGGCCGCGTGCATGGACGTCCTGTGCGCCAAGCTGCGCCGGGCGCTGGCGGAATTCGGCGACCCCGCCGTCGCCATCGTGGGCGGCGTGGCCGCCAGTCCCATCTTGCGGGCCCGGGCGCAGGCCCTGGCCGACGAGTTCGGCGCCAGGCTGCTCATCCCGCCGCAGCCGATGGCCACCGACAACGCCGCCATGATCGGGGTGGCGGGCTGGCTCGCGTTGGCCACCTCCGGGCCGAGCGCGCCGGACTTCGGTCCCGAGCCCGACCTGCGGTTGCGCTTCGCCTAGCTGCCCGATTGCCTAATTGTCGGCCACGGCGCGCCGGTGCCTGCGCCGGCGGGCCCGGGATCCGAAGGCGTGCGAGGACAGATCGAGCAGCACGCCCAGGGCCACGATGACCCACCCGAACGGGTCGACGCCCTTCCCGGGCGCGTAGACGAGCGCGTAGAAGAGCGTCGTGTACGGCAGGAAGATGAACCCGATGACGCCCTCCCAGCCCGAGCGGAAGGCGATCGTGAGCCGGTCCGAGAACACCCAGAGCAGGAAGATCACCAGACGGGGCGAAATGGCGGCGAGCAACGCCAGGAGGCAGCCCATCGCTCAGAGCGGCAGTCCGCCGGTGGCGGCGTTGGTCGAGCCGGTGTCCTTGTAGGCGGCGATGGTTCGTTCGGCGATCCGCATCTGGTGGATCTCGTCGGCACCGTCGGCGAACCGGGCCCAGCGGGCGTGCTGGAGCATGTTGGCCAGCGGGGTGTCGGTCGAGTAGCCGAGCGCGCCGTGCACCTGCATGGAACGGTCGATGATGCGGTTGAGGCTGTTCGCCACGAAGTGCTTGGCCATCGACACCTCGGTGCGGAAGTCCTCCCCGCGGTCGATCTTGTACGCGGCGTGGAGCACCATGAGCTTGCACTGGTACAGCTCCATGGCCGAGTCGGCGATGAGCCATTGCACGCCCTGCTTCTCGGCCAGCAGCGAGCCGTGCGAGTAGCGGTGCAGGGAGCGGTCGACCATCATGTCGAGCGCCGTCTCGGCCTGTGCGATCCAGCGCATGCAGTGGGCCAGGCGGGCGGGTCCCAGCCGGTACTGGCCGAGGCGGTGGCCGTTGCCCCGCCCACCGAGGATCTGCGAATCGTGCACGCGCAGATCCTCGATGAGGATCTCGGAGTGGCCGGTGGAGCCGTGCATCGTCTCGACCTCGCGCACGTCGTTCCAGCCTTCTGCGGGCAGATCGACCAGGAACGCCGTGTTGGCGCCGCGCGAACCGGGTGGCACGTCGGGCTCGGTCCGGGCGACCAGGATGGCGAACTGGGCCCGGCGCGCGTTGGAGATGAACCACTTGTGGCCGTTGATGACCCACTCGTCCCCGTCCTTCTCGGCCCGGGTCTGAATGAGGGTCGGATCGGAGCCCGCCACCTCGGGCTCGGTCATGGCGAAGCACGACATGGCGGTGCCCTCGCACAACCGGCGGAGGTAGTCGTCCTTCTGCGCGTCGGTGCCCCAGTGCAGGAGCGTGTGCATGTTGCCCTCGTCGGGAGCCATGCAGTTGAGGATCCACGGCCCGAGGCGGGTCCGGCCGGCCTCGGCCTGCACCATGGCGAGCTCCACGTGCCCGAGCCCCATGCCGCCCCACTCGACGGGCATGTGGGGCAGCCACAGGCCGGCCCGCTTGGCCTCCTCGCGCAGCTCCAGGATCGCGACGAGGTACTCGTGGCGTGTCGTGACCTTGCCCTCGTCGTCGAACCCCTTGACGCGCGGCACCACGGTGTCCTGAATGAAGGATCGCACCCGGGCACGGATCTCCTCGTGCTCGGGGGCGAGGGTGAAGTCGATGGCCATTGTGCGCCTCCCCGGGCCTCAGTGCCTGAGTCGCTCAGTCACTGAGTCACTCAGTAGAGGCCTATCACGTTGCCGTCGTCGTCGATGTCGATCCGCTCGGCCGCGGGGCTGTGCGAGAGCCCGGGCATGGTGCGCATGTCGCCACTGACCAGATAGACGAACCCGGCCCCCACATTGGCCCGCGCCTCGCGCACGGGCAGGCGCCAGCCCCGGGGAGCGCCCAGGCGCGTGGGGTCCGACGAGATGGAGAGGTGGGTCTTGGCGATGCAGACGGGCAGCGAGCCGAAACCCGCCCGCTCGTAGGTGTCGAGCTGGCGTGCAGCCAGCGGCTGGTAGTCGACGCCGTCCGCCCCGTAGACCTCGGTGGCGATGGCTTCGACCTTCTCCCGCAGCGTCGCGTCCGCCGGGTACAGCATGTGGAACCGGCTCGGCTCCGCGGTGGCCTCGACCACCGCCTCAGCGAGCTCGACCGCACCCTTGCCACCCTTCTCGAAATGGGTGCAGACCGCGGCACGCACGCCCACGGATTCGGCGATCTCGCGGATGGCGGCGTGCTCGGACGCGAAGTCGCCTTCGATCGCGTTGATGGCGACGACGGGCGTGACGCCGTGGCGGCGGACGATGGCCAGATGGGCCAGGAGGTTGGCCGCGCCGAGCTGCACCTCTGCCGGGTTCTCCTCGAGCATCTCGAGCGGCAGGGGGCGGCCCGCCACGACACGGTGCCGGCCCGAGTGCAGCTTCATCGCCCGCACCGTCGTGACCACGACCGCCGCGTCCGGCACCAGACCCGAGATGCGGCACTTGATGTTGAAGAAGCGCTCCGCCCCCATGTCGGCCCCGAAGCCCGCCTCGGTGACGAGGTACTCGCCGGCGTGGATCCCGATCAGGTCGGCCACGACGGAGGAGTTGCCGTGCGCGATGTTGCCGAAGGGCCCGGCATGGACCAGGACGGGCGTGTTCTCGAGGGTCTGCAGCAGGTTGGGCTTGATGGCGTCGCGCATGATCACCGTCATGGCGCCGGCGGCGCGGAGCTCCTCGGCGGTCACCGGCTCGCCGGCTGCGCGTGTACCCCACCACGATCCGCCCCATGCGGTCGCGCAGGTCGCGCAGGTCCCGCGCCAGGGCGAGCACCGCCATGACCTCCGAGGCCGCGGTGATGTCGAACCCCGTCTCGCGCGGGATGCCGTCCTCCTTGGCGCCCAGGCCGCTCACGATGTTGCGCAGCGAGCGGTCGTTGACGTCGACGACGCGCTTCCAGGTGATGCCGTGCGGGTCGATGCCGAGGGCGTTCTGGTTGTAGAGGTGGTTGTCCACCATGGCGGCCAGGAGGTTGTTGGCGGCCGTCACCGCGTGCAGGTCCCCGGTCAGGTGGAGGTTGAGGTTCTCGAACGGGACCACCTGGCTGTACCCGCCGCCGGCCGCGCCACCCTTGATGCCGAAGGTCGGGCCCATGGAGGCCTGGCGGATGGCGACGGTCGCCTGCCGCCCGATGCAGGCCAGCGCCTGGCCCAGGCCGACCGTGGTGGTCGTCTTGCCCTCGCCGAGCGGTGTGGGGGTGACCGCGGTCACGACGACGTAGCGGGCGCGGGGTCGCCCGGCCAGTGCCCCGATGGCGTCGAGGCTCACCTTGGCGACGTGCGCACCGTAGGGCTCGAGCAGCTCCGGCCCGATGCCCATCTGCGCGGCAATGTCGCCGACCGGGTGCAGCGTGGCGCGCCGGGCGATCTCGATGGCCGGGGGGAGAGTCACCGGGTATGGATCATGCCAGAATCGGTGTCGCACGTCCCTGTGGTGGACGGTGCGGTGCGTGAAAGGAGCGTTGCCATGTCCAAGTCCGACGGCGTCTTCATCTACATCGGGACCTATGCGAGCGAGGTCGACGCCCGCGCCGACTACGACGTCGTGAAGGACCTGCACGCGCAAGGTGCCGTGGGCACCTACGACGCGGCGGTGATCACGAAGGACGACAGCGGGAAGGTCCACGTCAACAAGGACGAGACGACCACGCGCCACGGCGCCTGGGGCGGCGCCGGCGTCGGCGCCCTCGTCGGCATCTTGTTCCCCCCCTCCATCATCGGGTCGGCCGTGGTCGGTGCGGCCATCGGCGGCGTCAGCGGCCACCTGTGGAAGGGCATGTCACGGGCCGACGTCAAGGAGTTCGGCGAGGCCATCGACGCGGGCGAGGCGGCCCTCGTGATCGTGGGCGAGACGACGATTGAGGCCTACGTCGAGAAGGCGGCGCTGAAGGCACAGAAGAAGGTGGCCAAGGAGCTGCAGATCGACAAGAAGGACGTCGACCGGGCGGTGCAGGAGGCCGCGAAGTCCCTCTCGTGACCGGCCGCGGCGCGGGCTGAGCGCAGCCTGCGTCCCGCGACCCCGGTCCGACTTCGTCCGGGCGTGGCCCGGTAGCGTGCCTGCGATCAGCCCTCTGCCCGGCGTCCCACCGAAGCCCATGACCGTCCTCCGCGTCCTGTCCCTGCTCCTGGGCACCGCTGATCGTCCTCGGCGATCCTGGGCTCGGCGCTCAAGACCGTCGTCCTGCCCCAGGAGGGCTTCCCCCGCCTGGCCCAGGCGGTGTTCGCCCTGGTGTACCGGCTCCTCGTGCACCGGTGGCGACGATGGCCCGGGCCACCGCGCTGCGGGGGATCTACGCGCCGGTGGCCCTCGTCAGCCTCCCGCTGGTCTGGATGCTCCTGATGGTGGTCGCGTTCAGCTTCGTGTTCTGGGGGACGGGCGGCCTCGACCGTCGCAGAAGGCCTTCGAGATCAGCGGCTCCTCGCTCACGACCCTGGGCTTCACCAAGCCCGACGGGACCGGCCGCATCTGGCTCGCCTTCATTGAGGCGGTCATCGGGCTGGGGCTTGTCGCCCTCCTGATCAGCTACCTGCCCACCATCTACGCCGCCTACAACGGCCGCGAGAAGGGCATCAACCGGCTGCGGCCGATCGCCGGCGCGCCCCCCAGCGCGACCGGAGCTGCTGCAGTCCCTGCACCGCATCGGAGTCCCTCGACAACCCCCAGTTCTGGGCAACGCGGCCGACTGGATGCTCGACCTGGAACAGACGCACACCGCCTTCCCGATCCTCTCTTACTTCCCCGAGACCCAGCACCGACCACTCCTGGGTCGCCACCGTCGGGTCACTGCTCGATGCCGCTGCGCTCGTGGCCTCGGCGTCGAACGACCGAGGCCGGCGAGATCTTCGAGGACGTCGAGAAGGGGCCCCTGACGGTCCTCGTCTACGGCCTGCCACTCGATCGTGCGCATCGCCCGTGCGGTCAACATCCCGCTGCCCCCGCCGACGAGGCTCCCCGAGGTCCTGGCCCATCAGGGCGAGCCGGCGCCCGCCATCAGCATCGGCCGGGACGAGTACCTTGCCGCCATGGCCGCCGTCGCCCCGATCCTCGTGGTCGAGCCGGGCCGCGAGGAGGAGGGGTGGCGCCGCTTCGCCTGGATCCGCTCCGCCTACGACCCGGCGCTGCGGGCTCTGGCGGGGCTCACCTCCGCCTACCCGTCGCCGTGGACGACCGACCATCCGGCCGAGGTCGGCACGCCCCGGTTCCTGCGCCGCCGCCCGCTGCACGTCGACTGGTCCAAGGGCGTGTCCGGGGGGGCCGGGGCTCCCGTCGCCGGCGGTCCGGCTACAGGTGGCTGAAGCCGCCTGATTCCTCCCGTGTCATCGACACGGTGACCGGGTGGCGGGAGAAGTGGTCGATGGACTTCTCCATGTCCTCGAGCAGGAGCCCGGCCAGGTCGCGGCTCACCCCCTGGCGCACCAGGATGCGCTGCACCGAGATGTCGGAGACCGACCCGGTGAGCGGATACGCCGGCACCTGCCAGCCCCGGGTGCGCAGGCGGTCCGCGATGTCGTAGAGCGTGTAGCCCGGGTCCTCGCCCTCCCGGATCCGCCAGGTCACCGTCGGGATCCCCGTCAGCGGGTTGGAGTCGCACAGCAGTTCGAAGGGGCCGAGCTTGACCACCTCCTCGGCGAGCCACTTGCCCGTGGCGTAGCAGGCATCGTGGACGTTCCGGTAGCCGTCCCGGCCCAGCCGCACGAAGTTGTAGTACTGCGCCACGATCTGGCCGGCTGGCCGCGAGAAGTTGATCTGGAACACCGGCATGTCGCCGCCCAGATAGGTGACGTGGAAGATCAGGTCGTCCGGGAGCTCCGCCGTGTCCCGCCACAACACCCAGCCCACGCCGAGCGGGGCGAGACCGAACTTGTGCCCCGAGGTGCTGATCGACTTCACGCGGGGGACGCGAAAGTCCCACACGACGTCGGGGGCGCTGAACGGGGCCAGGAAGGCGCCGCTGGCGCCGTCGACGTGGATGTCGATGTCGAGCCCGGTCTCCTCTTGCAACTTGTCGAGCGCCTCGGAGAGCTCGAGCACCGGCTCGTACGACCCGGTGTAGGTGACGCCGAAGGTCGGCACGACCATGATGGTGTTCTCGTCGACCCGTTCGAGCATCTGCTCGACGTCCATCTGGTAGCGCCCCGGGGACATGGGGATCTCCCGCATCTCGACGTCCCAATAGCGGGCGAACTTGTGCCAGACCACCTGCACCGGCCCGCACACCATGTTGGGCGAGTCGGTCGACTTCCCGGCGGCCCGGCGCTTGGCCCTCCAGCGCCACTTGGCCGCCATGCCGCCCAGCATGCACGCCTCCGAGGACCCGATGGCCGAGCAGCCGACGGGCTCCGCGGTGTGGGGCGCGTGCCACAGGTCGGCCAGCATGTGGACGCAGCGCCGTTCCAGCTCGGCCGTCTGGGGGTACTCGTCCTTGTCGATGAGGTTCTTGTCGATGCAGAGGTCCATCAAGTGATGGACCTCTGGCTCCTCCCAGGTCTGGCAGAACGTGGCGAGGTTCTGGCGCGCGTTGCCGTCGAGCATGAGCTCGTCGGAGATCGCCTGCACCACCTCGGACGGCCGCATCTCTTGAGTGGGACAACGCGACGACGGCAGCGCGCTCTTCTGACTCGGGTCGGCGTAGATCGTGTCGATCAATTGCTCCCGGGTGGACTCCCTCTTGTGCAAAGGCATCACGCGCCCCCTATCGGCTCGCTCTGAGATCGGACCGTACCGTACAGGGCCGTCGAAGGGCGGGCGACCGACGCGGCGACCGCGCGGCAACGCGTCGCGTCGTGTCACCGGGAATTCATCCGGCGGGCGGCGGCGCAGCGGCGCGAGGCACCGCGCGCTGCGTCGCGTCAGCTGGCGAGAAGCTGCAGGTCTGACCGATCGGCCCGCACGCGGGTCCCGACCCGCTGGGCCGGTGCGTGGGCCACAACGCTGTGCACGGTCTCGGGGCGGTCGGCCAGCTTCGAACGCAGCTGGCGAAGCGCCTTGGTGTGGATCTGGCACACCCTGCTCTCGGTGACACCGAGGACATCACCGATCTCGGTCAGCGTGAGGCCGTCGTAGTAGTACATCCTCAGGACGGTCCTCTCCCGGTCGGGCATGCCGTCGACCGCCCGGATCAATGCCTCCTTGGACTCCTTGGCCTCGAACGAGTCGACCGGGCCCGACGATCCGTCCGGCAGCGTCTCCCCGAGCGTGGAGCGCTCCGAACGATCGCCGCCCCGCAACACCTCGTCGAGCGCCATCATGCCGACCGTGGAGATCTTGCGCATGGCCTTGTGGAATTCGCCGGTGGTCATCTCGAGCTCTGCCGCAACCTCGGCCTCGTTCGGCGTCCGGTGCAACGTGGCCTCGAGGTGCGTGAACGCCTGCTCGACGGCACGGGCCTTCGTCCGCACCGACCTCGGGACCCAGTCGATCGACCGCAACTCGTCGATGATCGCCCCCTTGATGCGCGGGATGGCGTAGGTCTCGAACCGCAGGTTGCGCTCGGGCTCGAAGCGCTCGATGGCGTCGATGAGCCCGATGATCCCGTAGCTCACGAGGTCTTCCTCGTCGAAGTGCCTTGGCAGCCCGGCCAACACCCGGCTGGCGACGTACTTGACGAACGGCGAATAGTAGATGATCAGCTGGTTGCGCAGCGTCTGTGCTCCGGTCCGCTTGAATTC
The DNA here is from genome assembly GCA_963728845.1 of uncultured Acidimicrobiaceae bacterium. GTDB lineage: Bacteria > Actinomycetota > Acidimicrobiia > Acidimicrobiales > RAAP-2 > Bog-473. The sequence continues at coordinate 22,343 of CAVSLS010000046.1, read as the reverse complement.
GGACCAGAGGCCTTCGATGCCCCGCTCGACTGACTCCTGCGCCGTGGAAAGCTGACTCGACGTCGATCCCACGTGTCCCCCTCCCTCATTGGGCATCATCCGACTGATGCCATCCCCCCTGAGGTCATGCATCTGACCGTGCGGATCTCGCGTCTTCAGGAGTACCCGACACATCTTCAGGTCGCGTACTTGCAGGTCGGTGGCGCCATCGTTGCCGCTCGGTTGCAAACGTCAAGCAACCAACGAGCAACTCTTCGTTACATTCGGCGCGCGGTGGCCTCACCTCTCGGTGTGCGCCATCCCGGTTGCCGACGCGCTGGGCGATGCCGGCAACGGCCGCTGGACGGGCGCCACCTCGGCGCTGTCCACGCTGGCCCGGGCCATCCGCTGCGGTGCGAGGACGGCGCCAGGCGCCGCCCCACCATCGGTCCTTTCGCTCACCTTGGGGGTAACGGCCCAGCCGAGCCGCCCTTTCGGGTGAGGCAGGGCGGCTCACACGTGATTCCCTCAAGGTTGGGCAGGGCTGGGCCGACATTCCGAACATGCGTCTGACAACCGTGAGAGCACGGTGCGGGAAGACCCGGCGGAAAACGAGCGGGAGATGAACCCACCTCTTGACGTGGCGGCCCGTACGCCGGCGCACCACCGCCGGGCGCGGACGGCCGAGGCGGCGCCCGGTTGGGGCGCCTCGCCCGGGCTCGAGGGCCGGGCCGAGAAGACCATCGTCGTGGCCGAGGACGACCACAGCTGCCGCAGCGCGCTCCACCAGTACTTCGAGCGGAGCGGGTACCGCGTGATCGAGGCCCCCGACGGGCCGTCAGCGCTTCGTGCCGTGTTCCAGCACTCGACCAGCCTGGTGATCCTCGACCTCGGTCTTCCCGGCTTCGACGGCACCGACGTCCTGGCCAAGATCCGGCGCCACAGTGCCGTCCCGGTGATCGTGTGCTCGGGCCGTGACTCCGAGGATGACCGGATCCGGACGCTCAACCTGGGAGCGGACGACTTCGTCGTCAAGCCGTTCTCCTTCGCCGAGCTCGAGGCCCGGGTGCGAGCCGTGTTGCGGCGGGGCAGCAGTGAGCCGGCGGCAACCTGCATCCACCACGGCGATCTCGTCGTCGACCGCGACACCCGCACCGTGACCGTGCAGGACGTCGTCGTTCCCATGACCCGCAAGGAATTCGACCTGCTCGCCTTCCTGGCGGCGTCTCCCGGCCAGGTCTTCTCGCGCGAGGACCTGCTCGAACGCGTCTGGGGCTCCACCGAGGAATGGCAGGGACGCTCGACCGTCACCGAGCACGTCCGCCGGGTACGCCTCAAGATCGAGCCCGACCCGGACTCGCCGCGGTGGATCACGACCATCCGCGGCGTCGGGTACCGGTTCAGCCTTCCCGAGGGGTAGGCATCACCACCCGCTCTCGGTCCGTGCCGTTGGCGTCGATCGCACCACGGCAGCGCAATTTTTGGTCCGAAAGTCCTATGGAGCCGGACCGCCCGCGAGCCGACACTGACAACGACCACACCTTGGGTCCTCAACTTCTGGGAGGACCGGGGTGCCGCATCGCAAAGGCGTGCGGAAGGACGAGGGGGATGTCGCCATGAAGTTCGGCTCCATGCCGTTGCGCCTTCGGCCCCGTCGCGGATCGGCTCAGTCCCGCGGCCATGACGGGTCGGTGCACCCGGCGGCCGTCGTAACCGCTGGTCCCGGTCACCCGTCGACCACTCCATGCGAGTCGTTCCGGGCCGTTCCGCACCACGGAAGGTGGTACAGCGTGACCCTGCCCTTGGACGTCTCAACTCGGACCGAGCGCTTTCGCGACCAGGCCTTGGAGGCCGGGGATACCAACCCCATGGTCGTGTTCACGCCCGCCGCCGACGATGTCGCCGATCGGACCATCCTGCTGGCCGAGGACGATCACAATTGCCGCAGGGCGCTCCAGCACTACCTGAAGCGGTCGGGCTACCACGTCGCCGAGGCCACCAGCGTTTCCTCGTCGCTCGATGTCGTCTTCCACCACCCGGCCGACCTGGTCATCCTCGACTTCGACCAGAGCGGCGAGACCTCCGAGGTCCTGTCGAAGATCCGGCGCCGCAGCACGGTGCCGGTGATCGTCTGCTCCGGTCGAGCTTCCGAGCGCGACAGGATCAGCCTGCTCAACCTCGGGGCCGACGACGTCATCGCAAAGCCGTTCTCCTTCGCCGAGCTCGAGGCCCGGGTGCGAGCGGTCCTGCGCCGCGGCAGCGCCGCACCCACGACGACCCTCGACCACGGCGAACTCGTGATCGACCAGGGCACCCGCACCGTCAAGGTCGGCGAGACCGAGGTCACGATGACCCGCAAGGAGTTCGACCTGCTGGCCTTTCTCGCCGCGGCGCCGGGAAGGGTCTTCTCCCGCGAGGACCTGCTGGAGCGGGTCTGGGGTTCCAACGGCCGGTGGCAGGGCCGGTCCACGGTCACCGAGCACATCCGCCGCGTCCGCCTGAAGATCGAGACCGACCCCGAGAACCCGCGCTGGATCACCACCATCCGGGGCATCGGGTACCGCTTCTCCCCGCCCACGACGTAGCTCCGGGGACGCTCCCCTCAGCTGTGCTCACGGCCCGGACGGATGCTGGCCCGTCAAGAGGTAGCCCCTTCCGTCCGGAGTCGGCACCATGGCAAAGAAGCGGTCCGTGCCCTGACCACCGCGGGAGCCGTAGAACGCTGCATCGAATCCGAACACGCCGCCGTCGCTCGCCACCTCCCAGTAGCCCGCACCGTCCGGCGTGGCGGCCATGCCCACGATGGGCGCGTTGAGCGGCGTGGCGCCCATGGAGCCGTGGAAGGTCGCGTCGCCGAAGGAGAAGATCCCGCCGTCGCTCGCCACCTCCCAGTAGCCCGCACCGTCCGGCGTGGCGGCCATGCCCACGATGGGCGCGTTGAGCGGCGTGGCGCCCATGGAGCCGTGGAAGGTCGCGTCGCCGAAGGAGAAGATCCCGCCGTCGCTCGCCACCTCCCAGTAGCCCGCACCGTCCGGCGTGGCGGCCATGCCCACGATGGGCGCGTTGAGCGGCGTGCGCGCCCATGGAGCCGTGGAAGGTCGCGTCGCCGAAGGAGAAGATCCCGCCGTCGCTCGCCACCTCCCAGTAGCCCGCACCGTCCGGCGTGGCGGCCATGCCCACGATGGGCGCGTTGAGCGGCGTGGCGCCCATGGAGCCGTGGAAGGTCGCGTCGCCGAAGGAGAAGATCCCGCCGTCGCCCGCCACCTCCCAGTAGCCGCCGGCCCCGCCGGCGGCCGCACCCACCAGCGGCAGGTTGGACGTCACGGCGGGACCGGGAGCAGGGGCATCGCCGAAGGCATAGGTCGCGGTCACCTGGGGCCCGAAGCCCGGCGCTTGCCCGCAGATGGGGACGAACGAATACCCCATCGCCCTGAGCTGGGAGATGATCTGCGGCAGCGCGGCCACCGTCTGGGAGCGGTCGCCCCCGGCATCGTGCATGTCGACGACCGCACCGGGGAACGCAGCGCCGACGACCCGGTCGACGATCGCCTGCACGCCGGGGAGCGTCCAGTCCTTGGGGTCGACCGAGTAGCTCATCGTCGTCAGACCGCGGGACGCGACTTGGCTGAGGACGGCGCTGTTCCAGGCGTCGTACGGGGGGCGGACACACGCGGGCGTGGTGCCGGTCACGGCCCGGATCTCGGCCTGCGTCATGTCGATCTGTGACGCCACGCCCGAGACCGGGATGGTGGTCAGGTCGGGATGGCTCCAGGTGTGATCCTCGACGGGGTACCCGGCCGCCACCACCAGCCGCGCGATCTGCGGATAGCGCACGACCTCGTCGCCGATCTCGAAGAACGTGGCCGGCACCCGAGACTGCTCGAGCACAGAGAGGACCGCAGGGGTGAAGGGCCCGGGACCGTCGTCGAAGGTGAGGGCGATCACCTTCTTCCCGGCCGTGGCGGCTCCGCCCGGCGCCTGGGACGTCGTGAACGCCGGCTGACCGTTCGCGGCCCCCGCCGCGGCCGCACCGCGCGGCCCGGCAGCGGCGCCGGCCGTCACCAGCAGCAGAACGGCCGCCATGAGACCGGCTGCCCTCAACCCACGTGTCAGGCACCGCCTCCATGGCCCCTTCTTAGGCCACGGGCCGGTTCACCGCTGGAATCCCACGCCACGGCGGCATCGGGCGGCCGTACCACACAGGGACCTTGGACCCTACGGCCGCCCGACGTGTCCGGCGGATACTGGACGACGAGGAGGCACGTCCATGTCCGCGACCACGAGCGCGCTCAGCACAGAGGGGCTGCCGAGGACCGCGGGCAGCGTGGACGCTCCGGGCGGCGCGTGAACGCGATGGCGCCGGCGACCCCCGACCACCTCGAGCGCCTCGAGCGTGACGAGTGCATCCGGCGCCTCGAAGCCCACGGGGTGGGCCGGATCGGTGTCGTTGCCCACGGGAGCGTCGGCATCTTCCCGGTGAACTACGCGGTGGCCGGCGACAGCATCGTCGTCCGGGTACGGCATGACGGCGTGATTGAGAAGGGCACGCACGGCACGGCGGTGGCCATCGAGATCGACTACGCCGACAGCATGTACCACGAGGGATGGAGCGTCCTCGTGCAGGGTCGCTGCGAGCACGTCAGCGACCCTGATGAGATCGCCGCGCTCGATCATCTACCGCTCCTCCCCTGGGGTGACTCGGAGCGCGACCTCTACCTGCGGGTCGCCATGGAGTCCGTCAGCGGCCGGCACATCCATCACCGGGCCGTCTGACCTGCCGCCGCCGGCGCTCAGCGGGCCGCCTCCCACGCCGCCCAACCCGCCAGCCCGCCCAGCACGACGGCGGTGACGATCCGCACGGTCGAGATGTTGACCACGCGCAGCAGGCTCTGCCCGCTGACGACGGCGAGCGCCGCCACCGTCCAAAGGGCGAGCACGGCGCCCACACCCACCGACAGGGCATCGTGGTAATGGGCGGCCAGGTTGGCCGTCAGGATCTGCGTCAGGTCACCCCACTCGGCCACGAAGATGACGAGGAAGGCGGTGACGGCGGTCCGGCGGTGCAACGCCACCTCCCGCTCCACCAGGACCTGCTCGTGACGTTCCTTGGCCGCCTCACGCAGGGCGAGCAGGGCACCGACGAGGAACATCACCGCCACGAACGCCTGAAGAGCGCGCCGCGGCAAGAGGTGGAACAGGGCGGCCCCGACCGTGGTGGCGATGACCACATGGACGACGAATGCTCCGGCGGCGCCCAGCCACACGACGACGGGCCGACCACGGGTGGACATCACGAGTGAGGCGAACATGGTCTTGTCCGGGAGTTCGCCCAAGAAGATGATCGGGAAGACGGCGACGACGACGGCGAGCTGCACGACCACCTTTCTGTCGGGGCCGAACGTAGCGTGCGGCGCGGCGCCGGACGCCATCACGTAGCTTGTGTGGCAGGCGCCCGAAGGGGTGGCCGGCTCCGGGCGGTGGCCCGATGCAGAAATTGGGGAGGCGAGTCCATGCTCATCGAACTCACCGAGGCACAGTGCGCGGAGCTCCAACGACTGCTCGAGAGCACGCTGGGCGATCTCAGTACGGAGATTGCCGCCACCGACAACGCCGAGTTCCGGAAAGGACTGCGCGAGCGCCGCGACGTGCTCGAATCCGTCTTGTTCCTGCTGGACAACCCACCGCGCGTCAACGCGTAGGCACGGAGGAGACGGTCACACCGCTTCGGGCACGGGCTCCACGGGCTCATCGGGTCATCGGGGTCATCGGGGTCAGCGGGGTCAGCGGGGTCAGCGAGGCCGATGATGCCGAGCACGTTGGTCATCACCTCGCCGAACGCGTCGGGATCGGCCAACAGCCACGAGTGGGTGCCCGACACGGTCACGATGTCGGGATGGCCGAGCGACCGGCACATGTCCTCGAACGAATCGCGCGTGATGAGCTGATCGTGTGAGCCCCACAGGACGACGACCGGAAGGCCACGCTGACGCAACGAATCGAGCTCTGCGGTCAAATCTGCCCGTCGGGCCAGTCCGGCTGCCTTCCAGAACGACTTCGGGTCGCGCAGAAGATTCGGTACGGCTTCGGCGAAGATGACGGGCAGGACACGGCGCGCCTGGCGCACCGGGAGCAGGTCGGCCGGGAAGTGGAGCCCCCAGTCCCATAACGGCCGCTCGGCCATGGACCGCATCGACGAGCCCGAGTGCGCCCAGGCCGAGCCCCCGACCGAGTTGATCAACACCAGTGCGCGCACCAGATCGGGATGATCGTGCGCCAGCAGGATCGCCACCCCTCCACCGAAGGAATGCCCGAGGACCAACGCCGGGCCGTCGACGCCGACGGCCTCGAGGAAGGCAGCGGTCCAGTCGCCGTAGTCGGCGAGGTCGGTCGGCCCGCCCGGCAAGGCGGGCGTGCCCCCGAAGCCGGGCAGCGCAGGCGCATAGACGTGCACGCCGGCGCGTACGAGTCGGGACAGCGCGCGCTTGTACGCCTTGTGGTCGAGGCCCCACCCGTGCAGAAACAGAGCGGGTGGACCCTGGCCTGCCTCGCCGTAGCGGGCGGGGCGTCCGTCGACGGTCACCTCTCTCCACTCGAGCCAGGACTCCTCGCGGTGGCTCCGTGCGGCGGCGTCGCCGTCGCCGACCGCATCGGCTGGAGAGCCGACCTCCTCGCCTTCCCCTCCGCCCATTCATCCACCATGCACAACTGTGCGGGTGCGTCCTAGGGCCGAACGACCCATACGTCCGATGGTGACCACGGCGCGCCGGCCGAACCGGTACCTTCGGCTCGAGCGGTTCGGCCCTCTCCGTCCGGGGCCGCCGCACCGAGGAGGCGCAGCCACATGGGCCGCACAGAGGAGGTGACGTGGATCGGCGAGCTCGTCCGCACCCTGCAGGTGAAGCCGGGTTCCATGGTGACGCTGTCAAAGGACTTCGACCCGGCCTCCACCGCGGACTTCATCGAGAAGGAGGAGGGGGAGCGGCTGCTGGCCGAGAGCGTGCAGCTCCTCGCGGCGTACCAGGACCGCCTGGCCGCCCAGGACACGCACGGCGTGCTCCTGTGCCTGCAGGCGCTCGATGCCGCCGGCAAGGACGGGACGATCCGACACGTGATGAGCGGTGTGAATCCCCAAGGCGTGCACGTCAGCAGCTTCAAGGTACCGTCCAGCGAGGAGCTCAACCACGACTACCTCTGGCGCTACGCGCAGCGGCTCCCCGCCCGCGGCGAGATCGGCATCTTCAACCGGTCGCACTACGAAGAGGTGCTCGTGGTCCGGGTGCATCCCGAGCTCCTGGAGCGCCAGCACTTGCCCGGCGAGGCCATGGAAAAGGAGATCTGGCAACGACGCTTCGCCGAGATCAACAGCTGGGAGCACTACCTGACGACCAACGGGATACGAGTGCTGAAGGTGTTCCTCAACATCTCGAAGGAGGAGCAGCGCCGGCGCTTCCTGCGTCGGCTCGAGCTCCCGGACCACAACTGGAAGTTCTCGGCGAGCGACGTCAGGGAGCGGCGGTACTGGGATGACTACCAGCACGCCCTCTCGGACATGCTGTCCCACACGAGTACGGAGTGGTCCCCGTGGCATGTGATCCCGGCGGATCACAAGTGGTTCGCCCGCATCTGCGTGGGCGCCGTCCTCGGGCACGCCCTGATGGAGCTCGATCCCCGCTACCCGCTGGTGACGCCCTCGCAACGACGCGAGGAGCTCGCAGCGAGGGAGGAGCTCCTGGCCGAGGTGAGCGGAGACGACCCGACGCCGGCGTGAGTCGTCCCTGGCCGGGACGTCAACCGGCCCCGCCGCCGGGCTGGGTCTCGGGAACCCGCTGCACGGCATCGAGGAGGGACTGGCCGGTCATGGTGAAGACGGTTTCGTCGTCGCACTGTCGCCACAGGTCGAGCAGTTCGAGCGAGACGGGATCGCACCCGTAGCGCATCGGGCCGGACGTGTCGAGAATGGCGTCGACGATCGCCGACGCCGCCCGCGTCGGCTCGACGACGCGGGGGTCGGCGTGTTGTCGCCGCAGGGTGGCGGCGACGCCGCCCAGGGTGCGGTAGTCGGCGAAGCGACCGGCGTCCTGCTCCCCCGAGCTCAGGCGGAACATGTCGGTGTCGACCGGGCCGGGCAGGATCTCGACGACCCGGATGCCGGAGGGAGCGACCTCAACCCGCAGGCTGTCGCCGAAGGCGGACACGGCCGCCTTGGAGGCTCGGTAGGCCGAGTAGAACGGGACCGCCGCGATGATCGACGACGAGGTGATGGTGCACACGACCGAGGGCTGATTGGCCCGCAGCGTGGGGATGGACGCCGCGGTCAGGGCGACGACACCGAAGACGTTGGTCTCGAACATCCGGCGCCAGTCGTCGACGTTGGCGAACTCGACCGGGAGGTAGTCGGTGTCGATGCCTGCGTTGTTGACCAGGACGCGCAGGTCCTTCGGCAGGTCGAACGTCGAAGGATCGGTCACGTCGAGCCGGTCGACGCGCAATCCGCCCCCGAGCCTCCGACGCCATGGTGGCCCCTGCGCCGGGATCCCGCATGGTGGCCACCGTGTCGAATCCTCGATCGGCCAGCTCGAGGGCGATCGCCCGCCCAATGCCCCGGCTGGCCCCGGTGACCAGCGCGCTCCCGTGAATGTCCATGCAGCGATTCTTCCCCACGGACGGCGGGAGGGGCGGTAGCGTCCGCAACGTGGGCGTCTACCGGGAGCACGTCGTGCCCCGCATGGTCGAGTGGATGTGCGGTGCCGCAGGGATGGACCGCTGGCGGGCCCTGGCCGTCGACGGGTTGTCGGGCCGGGTGGTCGAGGTCGGTTTCGGATCGGGGCTCAACCTCCCGCACTATCCGTCCGACGTCGATGTCGTGCTCGCGGTCGAGCCCGCGGCAACTGCCCGGAAGCTGGCCGAGCGCCGCATCCGCGAGAGCTCGGTGCGCGTCGAGCATGTCGGCCTCGACGGCCAACACATCCCGCTCGACGACGCCTCGTGCGACGCGGCGCTCTTCACGTTCACCCTCTGCACCGTGCCCGATCCGGCGCAGGCGCTGCGCGAGGTGCGGAGGGTTCTCCGGCCCCGGGGGGCGGTCCACTTCCTGGAGCACGGCTTGTCCCCCGACCCCGAGGTCGCCAAATGGCAGCGTCGCATCGAGCCCGTCCAACGCAGGCTCGCCGACGGGTGCCATCTCACGCGGGACTCGCCGGCGCTCGTCGAGCGAGCCGGCTTCGTGATGCGGCGCAGCGAGCAGCGCTACGTCCGCGGACCTAAGCCGTGGTCCTGGTTCACCATCGGCGTTGCGGTCAAGCCGGCCGACGGGACGCCCTGAGCCGATTCACGTTTGGCCCGGCGCGGACCCGGCCCCCCTGAGCCCCAGAGGTCGAATGCCGTCGGGTGCCTGGGCTCGTAGAGCACCATCTGACCTGCGCCCGGGATGTCCAGCACCACAGTGCGTCCGAAGCCGCGATCCTCGATGCCGCCAGCGAAGTGGGCGCCCCTGGCGGTGAGTTCCGCCACCGTCTGATGAATGTCGTCGCACACGAGTGAGATCTCGTGGTGCTGGCCACCACCATCGGTCGGGTGGACGCCCAACTCCGACGGACCCGTTCCGAAGATGAGCCAACCCTCGTGGGCGTCGACGCTCGGCCAACCGAGGACGTCCCGGAAGAACTGGCGCGCCGCGACGGCGTCGTCGGCGTGGACCAGCGTGTGCACACCGGTGATCATCGCCTCGACACTACGGCGTCACCCGTCGTGGCGCCGCCGGTTCTCAGGCGCGGGCGAGATGCTCGTCGAACGCCGCCACCTTCTGCGTGTCGAGGAAGTCCTCCTGGTACACGACCTTGCCCCACGTGGCACGGACGAGAAACATGACCCGGTTCTCGTAGACGACATCCCCGGCGGGGTCAGTCGCTCGGTCGATGAACAGCACGCTGATGGTGGTGCGCCACGGCGGTCCGTTCAGACTGTCGTGCCCTCCCCGACCAGCCCCGCGGCGAGAAAGCGCCGAAGGAATCCCTCGATTGCGGGCTTGCCCCGGTACTCGCCCGCCCACGAGCTGGCGGGGAACACCAGCACGGCGTCGTCCGCGAACCCCGCACAGGAGTGGGCCGGGATCTCCGGCACGCAGCGCCTCGACGTTGCGCCGGATCCTGTGCCGGATCAGTGCCTTGTACATGGGAAGCCGCCTCTCTCTGGAGGTCTCGTCGGAGATCTCCCGGGCGTTTTTCAAATTGAGCCATTGGATAGATCGATCCATTCAGATGGCTAACATGGAACCATGCATCAACCGGCACCCAGGCGGCGGGCACCCAAGCGGAGGGCGGAGTCGACGGTCGGGACCAAGGAGCGCCTCGTGGGCGCCGGAGTGAGCCTGTTCACCCGCCAAGGGCTCACCGCCACGGGCGTCAAGCAGATCCTCGACACGGCTGACGCTCGTTTCTCATCCCTCTACCACCACTTCCCTGGCGGGAAGGACGAGTTGGCGGCCGAGGTCATCGCCCGCTCGGGTGCCGACTACCAGCATCTCGTCGAGCAGGTCTGGGATTCTCAGGCCGACGCGGTCAGCGGCGTCCGCGAGGTCTTCGACGGCGCGGCGGACGTCCTGGAGGCCAGCGACTATGCCGACGTGTGCCCGATTGCAACGATCGCCGCTCGAAGTGGCGGGGACCAACGAAGAGCTGCGCCTGGCTACGGCGGACGTGTTCGAAGCCTGGGTCGACTCCGCCAACTCCCGCCTCACTGCAGCGGGAGCATCCGCCGGTGACGCCAGGACCCTGGCGCACACGGTGATCGCGCTGCTCGAGGGTGCCTTCCTCCTCTGCCGCACGACCAGGAGCACGGACCCCATGCGCGACGCCGCCCGCGTCGCCGCCAACCTCGTGCGCCAGGCGGTCGCGGGAGCCGCCCTCACCTGACCGGTCGTTTGCCTCCGCACGGCGCCCGGCGCGCCGTTCGAGGTGGCCTGCCGGTGATGCAGACGCCTCATCGGCCCGTCGAGGTTGGCCGCCGCCGAGACCCATGGGAAAGGATGTAGCGCCAGCCCAGCGGAGGGGAGCCGTCACATGCCGACACTGCTCGTCGACCAGCCCGAACACGGCGTGACCCGGATCACATTGAACCGCCCCGACAAGCTGAACGCGATGAACACGGAATTGGTGGGTGCGCTCCACGAGACGCTCACCGGCATTGCCGCCGATCCCTCGTGCCGGGTCGTGCTCGTGACCGGCGCGGGGAGGGGATTCTGTGCCGGCCTCGATCTCGGCGGGTACGGTCCCGCGCCCCGCTCGGAGGGTCTCGGGCGGGTGGAGTCCGGGTTCGCCACCCAGACGCACATCGCGGCGCTGGTCCCGCGGCTGCGCTCGCTCCCCCAACCGGTGGTCGCCGCGGTCAACGGGCCGGCGGCTGGCGGCGGACTGGCGCTGGCGCTGGCGAGCGACATCCGCATCGCCTCGTCCTCGGCCCGCTTCAACGTGGCCTTCGTCCGGCTTGGCCTGTCGGGGTGCGACATCGGGGTCAGCTGGATGTTGCCCCGGCTCATCGGCGCGTCGCGGGCCTGGGAGCTGATGCTGACGGGCCGCATCATCGGGGCCGAGGAGGCGGAGCGCATCGGCCTGGTCCTCCGGGTGGTCCCCGACGACGCGTTGGTCGAGGCGGCCCTCGAAACGGCTCGCCAGATCGCAGCCAACGCCCCTTGGGGGGTCCGCATGACGAAGGAGGTCATGTGGTCGCAGCTCGAGGTCAGCTCGTTGCAGGCGGGGATCGACCTCGAGAACAGGACCCAGGTCCTGTCGTCGATGACGGGCGACATGCAGGAAGCAATGGCGGCGTTCCTCGAGAAGCGACCCCCTCGCTACGGCGATGCCGGGTCGGGCCCCTCCTAACCGCCACGACGACACGTCCCGCCCCGGGTTCCTGGCCCGTGGCGCCGTGCGCACGGTCCAAACGATCACGCCACCGGCGGCCACGTGGCTACGTTGGCCACCTGATGCGGGGCCCTGACGATCTCAGGCGTGTGGTCGCGGGCCGACGGTCGAGGTCGTCGGTCGCATTCGTGGCGCTGGCGCTCCTCCTGACCGGCTGCTCGGGCGGCGGTCAGCCGGGCGGGGCGCTGGGCGAACCCTCCGATTCGGTGCTGCCCGTCCCGGACTATCCGGCCGCGTGCGCCCCCATTGGCGCCGACACCACCGGCACATGTCTGCGCATCACGCTGGAGGCTATCGACGCCGCGCGGGCCCGCGAAGCCCTCCGGCCCATGGTCTTGCCGTCCAACTTCCCCAGATTGACCATTCCCGAACAGCTCTTCGTCGCCATCGATCGTGAGCGCGTCGACCGGGGTCTTCCCCCCTTCACCGGTCTGGTCACGGCACTCGATGCCAAGGCTCAGATGGGTGCCGACTCGGCGCAGTTGCCGCCGCGACCGGGGCACACGTACACCGCGACCGTGACGGAATGGATCGGTGCCGTGGACAACGGGCTCGACGCGGACTACCAGTGGATGTACGAGGACGGCCCGAACAGCGGTGTTCCCGGTTGTTCGGACACCCAGTCCTCGGGGTGCTGGGCCGACCGCCAGAGCGTCCTCGGCCGACTGGGGTCACGTCACCTCGTGATGGGAGCCGGCTTCGACCCGACCGGTGACACTTCGTCCGGGGACCGGGGCGGATCCTCCCTCGTGGCCATTCTCGCGGTCAGCTCCTCCCGCCCTGTCCCCGGCGTCCAGGGCGTCAAGGGCGTCAAGGGCGAGACATATGCCTACACCTGGAACGAAGCCCTGGCGGCCCTGTCGGCGGGGCAGCTGGCGCCACTCCGCTCGGTCCCCGCGTCCGAATCCGGGACCGGCATCCCCGACCCCGGTCAGAACGTCGCACCGGTGCCCGACTACACGCGTGCATGCGCAGGCGGGCGGCATCGACTCCTCCCCCGCATGCATCGACGACCGTTCTCGCCGCCATCAACCACGCGCACGCGCTGGAAGGAGTCCGGCCCATGATCCTGCCTCCGGAGTTCGCGCAACTGAGCCTGCCCGAACAGCTCTTCGTGGCCGTCAACCTCGAGAGGGTCGACCGTGGCCTCCCACCCTTCGGCGGGCTCACCCACGCACTCAATGGCAACGCCCAGCGGGGCGCGGACGGCGCCAACGACCCACCCGACCCCGGACGGGCGTATCTGCTCTCGGATGGCGAGTGGGCCGGTGGGTCTTCCAACGGGCTCGACGCCGTGTATGGCTGGATGTACGACGACGGGTTCGACAGCGGCAATCTGGACTGCCTGCACCGCGGTGCCGCGGGATGCTGGGGACACCGCAAGGGCATCCTCGACAACTTCGGCTCCGGCGCCAACCTGGCGATGGGCGCAGCAGTCAACACGACGGCAGACTCCCATCGTGGCGACGGGGGTGGGACCTCCATGGCGATCACGCTGGCCGTGGCGAGCGCACCTGTGCGATCGTTCACCTACAGCTGGGCCCAGGCCCTGGCTGCCATGCCCCCGGGAGCCAATTGACCGTGCAGGCGAAGATCTTCGTCAACCCGTCGTGCTCGAAGTGCCGCTCGGCGCTGGCGCTGTTGGACGAGCACCACATGGAGGCCGAGGTCGTCCGCTACCTCGATGACCCCCCGACGCGCGCCGACCTGGAGCGACTCATGACACTGTTGGGCATCGACGACCCTCGCCTGATGATGCGCACCGGGGAACCCGTCTATGCGGAGCTGGCGCTCGACAGTCGCCCCGACGATGAGCTGCTCGAGGCGATGACCCGGTATCCGATCCTCTTGGAGCGGCCGATCTTCGTGGTCGGAGACCGGGCGGTCATCGCCCGCCCACCCGAGCGGCTTCTCGAGCTCCTCTGATCGTCCGGGCTGGGCCAGGCGGAGCGGGGCGGGGCGGAGCGGGGCGGGGACGGGGCAAGGCCGCAGACCTTATCGTTGGCGCACAGCCGCGGCGGACGAAACGAGGAGAACCGTGTACACGACAATGGTGATCTCGGCAATTCTGGGCATCGCGACCATTGCCGCCGCGTTCGCGGCCAACCGTCGCCTCTTTGCAGGCGACGGCACGGTTGGGCGGGTCACGCTGCTCGAGGGGATCTACTACGTCGTCGGGCTGTGCTCGCTCGGGCTCGGTTGGTACTTCAACGTCCGCTACACGAACCTCTACGGCCACCGGGCCAGCTACGTGGACTACACGAAGATGCTGTTCACCAACTGGGCCGCTGACTCGGCTGCCCAGGACTACATCATCGTCAACGTGGTCCTGATGCCCCTGTGGACCATCGTCGAGGGCGGGCGGCGCGGCCTGAGGTGGGCGTGGATCTTCTTCGTCATGAGCCTCTTCACCAGCCTCGCCTTCTCCATTGCCATGTTCCTCGCGTTCATGGAGCGCCAGCTGCGTTACAACCGAGCCCTTGTCCCGGCTTCCAGCACGGCATAGCCGCAGTTGTACCCGGGGATGAAGGTGACTCCGGGACCACCGTGGCACCCGGCGCCGCACAGGTACAAACCCTCGACCGGGACCGGGTTGTCGGGCCATCCCCTGGGGCCGGGACGGAAGGGACCCATGAACTCCGGCTGCAAGAGGCCATGGCAGAAGTCCCCTCCGGTGCAACCGAACATCAGCTCGTAGGTGTAGGCCGGGTAGTTCAGCTGCCGTTCGATCAGGTCGGGGAAATTCGGAGCCACCGAGGAGATCTTGGCCACGATCCGTTGTGCCATCTCGTCGCGCAGCCTGCCCTGGGACGCGCGATCGGCACCGATCGGCAGGTAGAAGGCGAAGCTGCTCGCGGCGTGCATGCCCTCGGGGGCCAGGCTCGGGTCATCGAGCGAGGGGATCTGCAGATTGAAGCTCGGGGCCTCCGGTACCCGGCCGCGGACGCACCCTTCGAAGTCCTGCTGCATCTGCTCGGCCGTGCCGAAGAAGGTCACGTTGCGGCCGAAGACCGAACCGTTGAGGGCCTCGTAGGGCTCGCGGTATTCGGGCAGCCCGCGCAATGCGAAATGCGCCTGGAAATAGGCCGCTCTGTGGTCGATGGCGGCGACCCGCCGGGCAAAGGCCTCGGGGAGGGCGTCGGCATCCATCAGTTGGGTGAACGTCGCCGTGGGGTCGAGGTTGGAGACGACGATCGGAGCGGTCGCGACCTCGCCGCCCACCGAGGTCGACGCCCTTGACGGCTCCGCCATCGACCACGATGCGCGCCACCTTGGCGTGGCGGCGCAGTTCGCCGCCGTGCTGCTCGAACAGGCGGCACAGGTGGTCGGCGATGGTGCCGAGCCCGCCGCGCACCTTCGACATCGTCGCGTTCCCCGGCGACGCCAATGCGAAGGCGAGACAGAGTGCGCTGCCCGGTGAAGCGGGACCCCGAAAGGTCGAATTGACCGCCAGGAAACTCAGCATGCTGCGCACCGGTGCGTGCTTGGCCTTGTCGGGCAGGTGGCGATCGACGACGTCCATGACGCTCCCGAACATGGCGGTGCGGATCGCCTGGCGCTCCGCCTCGTTCGTTGCCGAGTCCCACATCTCGTCCAGTGTCCGCGGGGGTTTGCGCACGTCGAAGCGGCCGATGGCCCGTGCGGGCGCTTCGGCCCATGCCGCCACCTCGGCCATGCCCAGCACCGCCTCGATGCCCAGGGTCTCACCGAGATGATCGAGCAGGCGCTCCGGATCCGAGTAGAGGTAGAGGGGCGGTTGGCCACGGTCGCCGATGCTCGCCGACTGGACCTCCGGCTCGTAGATCGGGCAGGACGCGAGGTCCAGGTCCTCGTAGATCTCGTTCGGAACCGGGAATTGGATGGAGCCGGCCAGCTCGAAGCGGTAGCCACGGATCAGCTCGGTCGTCGAGGCCATCCCACCGATGAAGTGGTTCTTCTCCAGGCAGAGGACTCGCATGCCGCCTCGCGCCATGACCGCGGCGGCGGTGAGACCGTTGTGACCTGCGCCGATGACGATCGCGTCATAGTCGGACATAGGGACGGGACTGTAGCGACCCGGTCACCGGCGCCGCTGCGGAAGGGAAACGACGCCCGACGTCGCATTTCGGCCGAGTCGGCACCACGGCGGGTGGTGGACCTGGTCAGGTGGGTCAGTGCGACGCATCCTTCCCCTTGATGTGCGGCGCGCAACTCGCGCGCATGCTCGCCGTTTCGCACACGTTCCAAGTATCCCTCCGCCTGTTCCTGACTCATCGTGCCGCCCGCCACCGCAGCGTCGGTATGGACCTGGGCGTGCCGGGCCCGGACGCCCGCGAGAACGACGTCGAACTCGTCTGTCCCCTCGCAGGCGCGCAGGCGGACGGCCTCCTCCTGCATCATGCGGCCTGACGCCACCATCGTGTCGAGTTGCTCAATGATGAGTTGTTTGTTCACTGATCTTGCCTCCCTGTGTCGTCGGGTCACTGCGGTCGCCCGCGTCGTGTCCGTAGCGCTCGGCGCAGCGGTCGGAGCAGAAATAGAGCCGTCCCCGGCCCGCTCCAGCGAGGCCGGTGCGTGCGCGATCTCCACTTGCATGCCGCACACGGGGTCCCGCGCGTATCGGTCTCCGCCGCCGAACCGGTCGCGGTTCCGGTAGATCCAGTAGAGGACGCCGAACACTCCGAGGAAGAGCAGATTGAGGTACGTGGTGTAGTTCCACGAGAAGTGCGCGGGGGCCACGGTCGTGGGCCGTACGGTCGGGACCAGGCCGGCGGCGCGGAAGATCACTTCGGTGATCAGGCCTGCGGTTGACATGAGTGCCCAGAACACCACCAACATGCGGACCATCAGCCGTGTGCCGTAGTAGCGCCGGTAGATCATGAGGAGCGGGAACGCGATCAGGTCGGCGAAGATGAAGGCGATGACGCCGCCGAACGAGATCCCCCCCTTCCACAACGACGCCGCCAGCGGCACGTTGCCGATGGAGCAGACGAAGCTGATGATCGCGATGAACGGGCCGACCACCGCGTTCTCGACACTCGTCCAGAACCCGTGCCCGGTGACGAAGACGGCCTGCCACACCGATGTCGGCACCAGCACCGCCAAGAACCCGGCCACCGTGTAGCCGATGACCAGTTCACGCCGCACCATGGTCAGATCGGACATGGTGTAGGTCGCGCTGTCGGCCCAGCCGGCCATCGATCGCAACCGGATGGACCAGGGCCGGTCCTCCGACGGTCGCGGTCGGGATCTCCCCCTGTCCGTGATCGTGCCCGGATCCGCCGCCTGCAGTCGTTCCCGCGCCTGCACCACGAGGCGGCCGCGCAGCCACAGGGCACCCAGCGAGGCCAGGAGGGCGATCATGATGATGCCCCCGACGAACTCGCTGACGGCGAATTGCCAGCCCATGAGCACGATGAGCACGATCCCGAGCTCAATCACCAGGTTGGTCGACGCGAACATGAAGACCATGGCGGCGATGTAGTCCGCCCCCTTCACGAACAGCGACTTCGCCATGGCCGAGGCGGCGTAGGAGCACGAGGACGAGACCATGCCGTACCCCGAGGCCCGCACGACGGCCGGCGCACGGTGATCGCCGAGCCTGCGCCGCATGGCGTCACGGCTCACGAACGACTGGACGGCTCCGGCGAGACCGAACCCGAGCACGAGGGGCCAGAGCGTCTCCCAGAACATGAAGAAGCCCTCCCGCAGCGAGCGCCCGATGTCCACCACGACGGTGGCGGTCGCCAACATCTGGATCAGGAGCGCACGAGCCGGCCGATGGCCGCGGAGGCCTCGTCCAGCTTCTCGGTGGCCTCGTCCCCTGCCCTGGCGCACGGCGTCGGACACGCAGTGGGCCAGATGGTCATGGAGCAGCTCGAGCGCCACGGCCTGGAGCGCCTTCGTGGCGGCGGAGACCTGCTCCAGGATCTCGATGCAGTACCGATCGTCGTCGACCATGCGCTGCAGGCCCCTGACCTGGCCTTCTACCTTGCGCAGTCGCTTCTGGACCGCCTCTTTGTTGTCGATGTAGCCGGGGCGCATGTGCGTCCTCCCATTCACTGTACCTGGTACCCCTATAGGGTATCGGGCGCTGGGCCGGCGACGGCCGGTCGGAGACGCCCGCGATCAGCCGACGGCCTCGGCGATGCGCCGCATCCCCTCTCGCCAGGGCACTTCGGTCCGGCCGAGGACGGCGTGCATCCGGGTCACGTCGGGCCAGAGAGGCCACGGGGCGTCCGGGTCGTAGCGGATCCGCACGGGTTTGTGCACCAGCTCGCCCAGGTACGCGCAGTAGTCCTCGGCGCTCACGGTCTCGCTCCCGGCGAAGTTGACGACGACGGGATCCGGCGCCGCCACCTCGAGCGCACGGATCGCGAGGCGCACGTAGTCGTCTTCGAAGATCGGGTTGTAGTTGTTCGGACTGTCAGGGTGGAGCACCACCTCCTCCCCCGCGAGGATCTGTCGCAGGCGGGTCACCGGCGCACCACCCTCGGGACCGTACGTCGAGAAGATCCGGATGATGGTCAGCGGACTGCCGCACTGACCGGCTGCGAACTTCACCACCTCCTCCCCCGCGATCTTCGAGAGGCTGTACATGCCGAGGTGCACGCCCGGCGGATCACCTTCCGTGAGCGGACGCCGGCCCTGATAGGCGTACGCCGAGCCGCTCGAGCAGTACACGAACGCGGCACCGGGGCAGGCGGCGACGAGCCGGCCGGACGCCTGGGCGTTCGTCCCGAAGATCTGCATCCAATTCGGGTCCGCCTCCCGTCCGAAGCGGGCGGCCGCGTGGAAGACGTGGGTCAGCCCTCCGGGCAGGTCGCCCAGGTCCAGCGCGGCGACGTCACCGACGACCGGCCTGATCCCGGCATCGACCAACCGCTGGCGGTCGCCCTCACCCCGGCAACGCGCCAGACCGAAGACGTCGTGCTGTTCGGCGAGCCGTCGGGCGACGGGGAAGCCGACCCTGCCCGTCGCTCCGGTCACCAGCACCCGCCAACGCTCCGCGTGCGGGGTGATCATCGCAGTGGTCCGACGTCGGTGCGAGCGCTCATGCTCCCCATCATGGTTCGCCGGGCACCGCCGGGCCGGGCCGCGGCGGCACGGGCGCGGCGGCTAGCCCCCGAGGATCCCGAGCCCCTCGTCGCGGATGCCCTTGGCCCGCGCCTGGGCGAAGTTCTCCAGCCAGGCCCGCATCTCCTCACTTCCGGTCTCGTCGGCCCAGCGCCGGGGCATGGCCGGGAACGAGTAACCCGGCGGCAGCGCCGGCGGCGCCGGCTCGTGCGCCCGCCGCTCCATGGCGGCGTCGAGTGCGGGCGCCAGCCGGGCGGACTTCGCGCGGACCTGCGCCTCGTCTCGCTCCTTGAAGGCCGGGAGGACGGACCGGCCGAACAGCTCGAGCGACTCGCAGATGTGCTCGTGGCGGTTCCGGCCCGCCTGGAGGACGAAGATGACCTGGTCGACACCCGCTTCTTCGAACCGTTCGAGGTACGCCCGCACCTGCGCCGGGGTCCCCGTTGCGCCGCGGAGCCCCTTCCGGTCGCCGGCCGCCAGCTTGGCCCCGAGCCGTTCCTGGCGCAGCGCCGTCTCGATCTCGGGCGAATAGCCCTGATCGCCGCGGCGCTCGAGGTACTCGGTCCAGACGTCGGTCGAACCGGGGCGGTGCTCGCCGAAGACGTAGTAGTGCCCGAGCGAGTAGCCGAAGAAGTTGCCGCCCTCGAGACCCCGGTCGAGTGCCACCTTCTCGTCGGGATGGCACATCATCTGCGTGACGCACGCGATGTTGGGATTGACGGCGAGGCCGACGGGCACGCAGCGCTCGGCCAGGGTCTGCTCGTAGTCCGACACCCACTTGGTCGCCTCTTCGGGATCGATGAAGGCGAACGTGAGCGCGCCGATGCCCTTCTCGGCCGCGAGCAGGATGGTGTCGCGCCGCGAGCACGCCACCCAGAGCGGGGGGTGCGGCCGTTGCATCGGCTTGGGGACGACGTTGCGCGGTGGCATCTGCACGAAGCGCCCGTCGACCCCGGAGAACGGTGTCTCGGTCATGCAGCGGAGGGCGACCTCGAGTCCCTCGAGCCAGGCCTCCCGTTTGGTCGCCGGGTCGACCAGGAAGCCGCCGAGCTCCGCCTCGGATCCGGACTCCCCGGAGCCGAACTCGACCCGCCCGCCCGAAATGAGGTCGAGGGTGGCGACGCGCTCCGCCGTGCGGGCGGGATGGTTGTAACCGGGCGCGGTCTGAATGATGCCGTGACCGAGCCGGATGTCCTTGGTCCGTTGGCTGCACGCGCCGAGGAACACCTCGGGGGCAGAGGAATGGCTGTACTCCTCCAGGAAGTGGTGCTCGACCTCCCACACGACGTCGAAGCCGAGCCGGTCGGCCAGCTCGACCTGCTCCAGGGCATCCTGCATCAGACGGTATTCCCCGTCTTCCTGCCACGGCCGCGGGAGCTGGTGCTCGTAGAAGATCCCGAACTTCATGCGGCACCCATGGCGAGGAACTCGGCCAGGATGTCCGCGCCCTTCTCGTGGCGCGCGCACCAGAACTCGACCTCGCCCAGAGTGGCCCGCCGGCCCTCCTCGCGACCAGGGCCGAGACTGTGGGCGAGCAGCGGATCCCAGATCCGCCCGACCATGTCCGAGCCCGCATGCCGGCGCCCGCCCAGACCGACCCAGGTTCGATCGCGCATCTCCGAGAGCGCGGTACGCAGATAGCCGACGTGCGGCGACTCGTCGGCCCGGATGTAGGAGACGAGCCGGCCGGCCTCGCCGTCGCCGGCCACCAGCTCGGTGTCGGACATCCATTCCTCGGCCCAGGCGAACGTGTGGAAGGCGGAGATCTCGATGAAGAGGACCCGGACCATCAACGACACCATCATCTCGAGCCCGTGCGGGATGTCGTCGGGCAGCATCCGGACGGCGTCGGCTCCGGGGCGACCCGATCCGAATCCCATCCGGACGAGCATCGCGTCGATGTCGAGCTCCTCGCACGATCGCTCGAACGCGATGTCGCGGGCGGCGAACCACATCTCCTTGTGCCCGGCTTCCTCTTCCCAGCCGGCCTCGTCGCGGCCGTGCGCCTCGAACAGTCCACCCCCGAGATGGTCGATCGCCGTCCCGCTGACATCCTCGACGAAGTGCTGCTGCAGGTCCGTGGGGTGCAAGAGGCGGATGTTCGCCCCGTATCCCTCCACGGTGCCGATACGGGTCAGCGTCGCCATCAGTGGCTCGGGGACGCCCGCTCGGATGAGGAAGCGCGCCTGCTCGGCGCTGGGGAACGAGCGCTCCCACCATTCGAGCGGCACGTCGATCAGGTCGGTGGAGAACGTCTCGCAGTTCTGCTCCCCCCAGGCGCTGATGGCCGGGAGGCGGAACCTCGTCCGGGGTGAGACGTAGCGGCCGTCGCCGTCGAAGCCGCCGTGACAGCGCACTCCCCCCGCGATGAGGGGCTCGGCGACGGGAACGTCGGCCAGGAGCTCCTCCGCCGTGAACTGCACCTGTGCGGTGCTCATGGCACATCCCTCCCCATCAAGGTGTTAACTGTTGGGTATATACTGACTCGTATACAGATCGAGAGCAAGCTCCTACCACGCGCCGAGCGACGCGCCGCCATCCTCCACGGAGCGGCAGAGGCATTTGCTTCGACGGGTTTCGGCGACACCTCCATGGAGGACGTGGCGGCCGCCTGTGGGGTCACGAAGCTCATCGTGTACCGGCACTTCGGGTCCAAGGAAGAGCTCTACCGCGAGATCCTCCAGCACGTGTTCGACCACCTCGGCCAAGAGCTCCGGAGCGAGCTTGCGCTGCCGACCCGGAGCGGTCTGGGTCCCCGGACCCTCCTCACGGTGGCACGGGACGATCCGGCCGCGTTCACGCTCCTGTGGCGCCATGCGGCGCACGAGCCGCAGTTCGCGGCGTACGCCGCCGAGCTGCGGTCGGTGTCGGCCACGGTGGTGCGCCAGCTGAGTGCTCTCGACACGGGCGACGAGCTGCTCGACGCCTGGCGCTCCCAAGTGCTCTTCGGTTGGCTGGTCGAGGCCACGCTCATCTGGCTCGAACAGGGCACCGCCGCGCGCGACGACGAATTCGTCCAACAGACGTCGGTCGGGTTCCGGTCCCTCCGCTCCGCCCTGACGAAGGGCGACCACTCCGTAGGGCTGGTCGGCGCGACGCCGGGTCAGCCGACTGCGGCCGGCCGCCTGGAGCTGCCCCCGGAGAGACGGGGCCGTCTCTATCCGGTTGCGGCCCGCGGCCTTGGCCTGGAAGAGCGCCTCGTCGGCCTGCTCGATGACCTCGCGGGCCGACAACGGAGAACCCGGCGTCCAACACGACACGCCGCCGCTCAGCGTGACGAACGGCGGCTCCGAGGGGCGGGCACCGTGGGCGATGCCCGCGTCGAGGACCGTTCGGCAAATCCTCTCGGCGGTGACGAGGACCGCCGCGGGACTGCAGTCCGGCATGAGG
>CAVSLS010000045.1:0-49813 GCA_963728845.1 uncultured Acidimicrobiaceae bacterium | reverse complement strand
CGTCCTTTGCGCGCTCCTTGGGCTCGCCATCGGCTCGTTCCTCAACGTGGTGATCTACCGGGTGCCGAATGGCATGTCGATCGTGTCGCCCCGCTCGGCCTGCCCGGCATGCGGCACCCAGATTGCCGAACGGGACAACATCCCCGTGCTGTCCTGGTTACTGCTGCGCGGGCGCTGCCGGCATTGCCACGAGCCGATCTCGGCCCGCTACCCGCTGGTCGAGCTGTCGTGTGCGGCGTTGTTTGCTGGTCTTGCGGCGCGGTTCGGCTACGACTGGGCGCTCCCGGCGTTCCTGGTCCTGTTCGCCGGGCTCCTGGCGCTCTCGGTGATCGACGTCGAGACCATGCTGTTGCCCAGGAAGATCGTGTGGCCGCTGTCGATGCTCGTGACGGCCCTGTTGGTCATGGCGGCGGCGGCCACCGGGCATTGGCACGACCTGCTTCTCGGCGCCATCTGCGGGGCGGCCTGGTTCGTCGTGTTCTTCCTGCTCAACCTCGCGAGTCCCCGGATGCTCGGCTTTGGCGACGTCCGCCTGGCCCCGGTGCTTGGCTTCGCGCTCGGCTGGTTGGGCGTGGGCTACGTTCTCCTCGGGTTCTTCGCGGCCAACCTGATCGGCGCGGTGATCGGGGTGACGCTCATTGCGACCAAGCGCATGAAACGGCAACAGCAGATCCCCTACGGCGTCTTCCTCGCCCTCGGTTGCGCGGTGGCCGTGTTCGCCGGGCCCGAGCTCCTTCGCCCGTTCGCCGGCCACTGACCGGCTGTCGCCGATATCAGCGCACGATCTCCATCCGCAATCCCTGCTCGTCCCATTCGGGATCCTCGGGGATGCGGATGGCGGCCCGGTGGAAGATCCGGCGTGCCGTCCAGACGAAGGCGGCGACGTCGATGAGGTGGGACAGCGTGGCGCCGGGGAGCTCGGCGGAGAGGATACGGTCGGATCCCGGGAACTTCACCTTGAGGAGCGCCCGCCGCTCCTCGATGCCTGCCTCGCTCTGCTTGGTGAACTGCATCGGCTCGCCGTCGTTGAGCTCGTAGAAGCACATGTCCGAGTGCACCTCGTAGACGGTGCGCTGCCGGAAAGGTGCCATTTCCGCCGCCACCTCGCGATAGCGGGGGAGGAGCGTCATGCTGATGGCGTCGAGGTGGTCGGGCAGGAATTCCAGCTCGTTGGTGCTCGAGCGCACCGGCGCGCTCTGGATGGAGGAACCGTGTCGGGCACCGAGCATGGCCCGCGCCTCGTGGTCGCAGGTCCGCCCCCCGGCGGCGGCGATATCGAGGTACCCGACGGGCGCGTTCAGCGCGACGACCGAGTACGAAGGCCGCATGTCGATGACCTCGGTGAAGGGAGAGATGAGCTGCGGCTCCTCGGGCGCGAAGACCGTCCCTTGCAACTTGGCCGGCGCGACGAGCCATGCCGGCCCGCAGGGGGTCACCCCGGCGACGAGTGAATAGGGGAGATCCGGTCCGTGGTGGGCAGAGGTGCCGATCGTCACGCAGTCGCGAACCTGGGGCTGCGCTGCCCCACCAGCCGGCTGAGCTCCTTGGGGTGCGACGAGATGGAGAGCGCGTCCTCGTAGTCCACGATCTGCGCCAGGACGAGGTCGGCCAGGCTGGATTCGAGCGAGCACATGCCGTCAGCCTGGCCGGTCGTGATGAGGTTCGGCAACTGGTGGGTCTTGCCCTCACGGATGATGTTGCGCACCGGGTGGTTGGCGATGAGGATCTCGAAGGCGGCGACCATGCCGCCCCCCAGGCGGGGGATGAGCCTCTGGGCGATGACGGCGCCGAGGGACGACCCGAGCTGGACCCGGATCTGCTCCTGCCGCCAGGCCGGGAAGACGTCGATGATGCGGTCGATCGCCTGGGAGGAGTCGTTGGTGTGCAGGGTGGAGAACACCAGGTGGCCGGTCTCCGCCAGGGTGAGGGCGAGCTGAATGGACTCGAGGTCGCGCATCTCGCCGACCAGGAGGACGTCGGGGTCCTCGCGTAGGGCCGACCGAAGGGCACGCTCGAAGGAGGGGCTGTCGGTCCCGACCTCCCGCTGGGTGACGGCGGAGAGGCCGTGCTTGTGCACGTACTCGATGGGGTCCTCGATGGTCAGGATGTGGACCGCACGCGTCTGGTTGATGCGGTCGATGACCGAGGCCAGCGTGGTGGACTTTCCCGAGCCGGTCGGTCCGGTCAGGAGCACCAGCCCGCGGGGAGGCGGGCGAGCCACTCGGCCACGGGGGGCAGACCGAGCTCGTCGAAGGTCGGGATGTCGGACGGGATCATGCGGAGGGCCAGGGCGATCTCACCCTTCTGGGTGTAGGCGCTGCCACGCAGGCGGGCCCGGTCCAGCCAGCTGAAGGAGAAGTCCACGTCCTGGTTGTCTTCGAGGGTGGCCTCTTGCTGCGGCGTGAGCATGGCCCGGACGATCTGGTCGATCTGGTCGCCCGTGAGGACGGGCGCGTCATCGAGCGCGGTCAGCTTGCCGTCGACTCGTACCCGCGGCTGGGAGCCCGTCGCCAGCAACAGGTCCGAGCCCTGCCGGTCCCAGAGGACCTGCAACCATGGGGAGATCGCATCAATGTTCTCGCTCATCTCCGGTTCCCCTCTCTTGTTCGTAATTCGTCGGTGGTGAATGCCGAAGTGCCCGGCCCAGGGGGCCGGGCACTTCGGGTTCACTTATTGCGTGTTTGTAGCCCTGCTGTACTGCGGACTACGTAACGTCTGTAGCAGCCGTGACAGCGGAGCGACGCTGGACTGGCCGTCGTAGCCCACTGCCGACGCAACCGTCGGGCCCACCCACACGGTGCCGTCGGCTGGAGGCCGTCTGGGCAGCAGTCTCGCCCGCCAGGCCGTTCGCCGCCCAGGCAACACGAAGTAGTGCGGGTTGTTCGCAGCCTGGTGCAGCATCGACCCGTAGGGGCCAGCGGTCAGCTCGGCCGTCGTGGTCGGGGCAGCGTTGCTCGTGTTCTTCGGAGCATTCTCGTAGGCCGCCACGGCGACCTCGTAGGACTTGCCGTCGGACTGGCACGCAGCCTGGGCGCTCTGGCTGGTCACGCCACCAAGGGCGAAGATAACCGTTGCGGCAAGGATGCCGAGTACGACGATGACAATCAGAAGCTCGATAAGGGTGAACCCCGGCTCGAGCTCGACGCCCTTTCGGCGCGCCTGGATGTCGCGGATGTACCTAATCATTTGCGGAATACCGCCTTTCGGTTTGGGCAACTAGAAGCCATCTAGTTGCTACGTGACTCCCCCGCCAATGGGGAGAACTGAAAGCTAACATCGTGACCTCGTTCATTCAATAGCATCGAGGTCATTTTTGGCGTTTGACATGCAATTTTGTATTTGTTGTCGACGCCATTCGATGGTCGCTTTAGAACTTTTTGCGCTGCTCTATATTCTATTGTTCTTTCCTTGTGATTTGTGAGTTATTGAATCTTGACCTGGTGGTAAATGCCGTACATGGCCGACACCAGGGCGACGGCCACGAAGCCGACAATGACGCCCATGAAGATGATGACCGCCGGCTCGAAGAGGCCCGTGAACCTCTTGATCTTCACGTCGAGCTCCCGATCGTAGAAGGTGGCCGCCGTGGCGAGCTGTGCATCGAGGGTGCCCGTCTCCTCCCCGACCCGGAACATCTGGCGGGCCGCCCCCGGGAAGAGGCCGGTGCGGCCCAGCGGCTCGGCGAGCCCTTTGCCCTCCATCATCTCGTCGCGCACCGTGGACAGGCCGTCGCGGTACACGGCGTTGTTGGACGACTCGGCGGTCACCCGCATGGCGTCGGGGAGGGCGACGCCGGCCCGGATCATCGAGGAGAGGATCCGGCAGATCCGTTCGATGACGGCGGTGCGCACGAGGTCACCAACGACGGGGAGCTTCAGCACCATGGAGTCGAGCCACGCCCTACCCGAACGGGACCGGCGGAGCACGATGATGCCGATCGCGGCGAGCACGATCGCGCCGAGAATGGCGAACCACCAGGTGCTCACGAAGTTCGAGGCGCCGAGGAGCATGCGCGTCGGGAGCGGCAACTGCGCGTTGAAGGACTTGAAGAACACCACGAATTTCGGCATGACGAACGTGGCCAGCACGACCACGACCAGGATGGCCATGACGGCCACCACGGCCGGGTAGATCATGGCCCCGGTGATCTTCCCGCGGGCCTCGATGTCGCGATCGATGTAGTCGCCCAGCTGGTCGAGGACGACGTCGAGGTTCCCGGTCAGCTCCGCCGACGTGAGCATGCCGATGTAGTACTTGGGGAAGGCCTCGGGGTGCGCGGCGGCGGCGGAGGCGAAGGTATCGCCCGCCTGGATCCGGTCGATCATGTCGTAGAGGGCCCGCTGCAGCAGCTTGTCCGGTGTCTCCTCCGCGATCACCTGGAGGGCCTCCATGATCGGGATGCCGGCCCGGACGAAGACGCTGAGCTGGCGCGAGAAGTGCATGATGTCCTTGCGCGGCACCAGCTTCTTGGTGACCTCGAACTGGAGGACGCTCTTCTTCTCCGAGACCTCGATCGTCTGGTAGCCCCGCTCGAGCAGCGCCAAGTGGGCCGCGCTCCGCGTGGCCGCCGCCTCCGTGCCGGAGACCTGCTTCCCAGATTCGTCGACAGCGCTGTAGCGGTACTTTTCCATGACAGTCCCGTTCCTGACCTAGAGGGAGTAGATGCTCCGGATGACTTCCGCGATGGTGGTGACGTCCTGCTCCACGAGACTGACGGCCTCCTCACGCAGGGTGCGCATGCCCTGCTTCTGAGCGAGGCGGCGCAACTCGTCCTGCGTGGCCCACCCGACGATGAGGCGCTTGATCTCGGGCGTCATCTGGAGGAGCTCGTAGACGCCGATCCGGTCCTGGTACCCGGTCTGCCCGCAGAAGTTGCAGCCGGTGCCGTGGTAGAAGTCGTGCTTCGGCGAGCCGCCGCCCTCTTCGTAGAACGTCATCTCTTCCTGCGTCGGCGTGTAGGAGGTCTTGCAGGAGGGGCAGATGCGCCGGACGAGGCGCTGGCCCACGATGGCGAGGACCGACGACGCGATGAGGAACGACTCGATCCCCATGTCGAGGAAGCGGTGCAGGGCAGAGACCGAGTCGGTCGCGTGCAGCGAGGACAGCACCAGGTGACCGGTCAGCGCGGACTGGACGGCGATCCGGGCCGTCTCGACGTCACGGATCTCTCCGACCAGGATCACGTCGGGGTCCTGGCGGAGAATGGACTTCAGCCCGGTGGCGAACGTCAACCCCGCCTGCTCGTTGGTCTGAATCTGGTTGATGGACGGGAAGATGTACTCGACGGGGTCCTCGATCGTCATGACGTTGCGCGTGGGGTCGGCGACTTCGGTGAGGGTGGCGTACAGGGTGGTCGTCTTCCCGGATCCCGTCGGGCCGGCGCACAGCACCATCCCGAAGGGAGCCTTGACCAGGTGCGAGAACGTCTCGTGCGTGTCGGTCGGCATGCCGAGGTCCTGCAGTCGCAGCACGGACTTGTTCTTGTCGAGGATCCGCATGACACACTTCTCGCCCCAGATGGTGGCGGCCGTGGAGACCCGGACGTCGGTGTCCTTGCCGTCCACCTGGGTCGTGAGCTGGCCGTCCTGCGGCCGCCGCCGCTCGACGATGTTCATGCCCGCCATGATCTTGATGCGGCTCACGAGGCCGACCCCCATGGCTGCGGGCAGCATCAGGACTTCCTTCAGCGCGCCGTCGATGCGGAAGCGCACCCTGACGACGTCCTGGGACGGCTCGATGTGCACGTCAGAGGCCCGGTCACGCTTGGCCTGGGTCAGGATCCGAGTGACGACCTGCACCACGGGTGCGTCGTCGGCAACGACCTCGGTGTCAGCGGTCTCGGTGGTGCCGCCCTTCTTCCGCGTGCCCTCCAAGGACTCGAAGGCCTCCACCAGGCGGTCCACGCCACCGATGGCCCGGTAGCTGCTGTCGATGGCCCATTGGATGTCCGACTCCGGAGCCAGGACGAATCTGATCGGGTGGTCGATCGACTGGGTGAGGAGCGCGCGGACGCTGACCGACGGCTGATCGGGGACGGCCACCTGGAGGCCGTCATCATCGAGCGTGACGGGCACGGCCATGTGCTGCCGCACGATGTCCTCGGGGATCAGTGCGAGGGCGTCCGGCTCCGGATTGTGCCGCCGGAGGTCGACGACGGGCATGTGCAGAAGATCCGCCAGAAAGAGGGTCAGCTCCCGCGGATTGAGCGCGCCCATCGCCACCAGGGTCTCGCCGATCCTCTTGCCGGACTCCGCCTGGATGACGAGGGCCTGCGCGACGTCGGCCTCGCTGACGAGACCACGGCGGACCAAGAGGGATCCGAAGGGCTCGGAGCTGACCGGGCTGGGACGGTTCTCGGGTTCGTCGACGGCGACCGCGACGGAACTCCCGTGCCCGTCCGCGTCTGGCTCGGACGACGAGCCGTTCTGCTCGTTGCCCTTGATGTCCGGTCCGGCCTTTTCCTTGCGTCCAAGTTTCAACGGAGTTCCTGACTGTGTGAACGGCGCCCGCGTGGGCGCTCGTGATCAACCGCTGCCACCCAATGGGTCGCCAAATCGCAGCGGTTCATGCGAGCTTTCCAACGCTCGAGACGACTGAGATGCTCGTCAGTTGATATTCGGCACGAGGCACCGTCGGGTTTAGGACCTTCGGGGCCCCCAGAAATTGAGCGCGCAGGTCCACTCGTGCGTAGCCGCGCCAGGGCGAATGGTGCCCGAGGCCCAATTCGACCCACTTGAAAGAGTCCGCCAAGATCCGCCGTTGTTTCGCCAATTTCACTCCCAGGGCGGACCGCCTCCGCCGGAGGGTTCAGATGGTAGACGCTCTACCGGTGCAAAGGAACCCCCTTTGCATGTTCTCGGGCCGCTTTCGAGAATTGTTCGACAATTGGACGTCGCAGTCAGGTTGCAGTCGTGGTGCTGCTGTCGACCGCCGGGGAAAGTCCCCGTTGGACGTCCCACAGGTGATGGCAGGCCTCGTGGGCGTTGCGCTGCACGATGTCGAAGGCGCCGATCTGCCCGGCCTCGGAGTGACCCGTCGTGACGTCGTGTGGAGCTTCCATCGCGGCCTCCCGCCAGGCACGGGCCGCGGCGATCAACGCGATCAGGCCGACCACCGGGGAGAGCGCGTCGTAGGAGCGAACCTCGGCGACGACGTTCTCGTCCCAACTCGGGACTCCGAACGCCGGGTCGGCGCTGATCGTCCAGAGGCGTTCGGTACCGAAGCGCAGCACGTCGACCGTGTGCCACACGTAGCGGCTGGCCGACCAGAGTCCGGGCTCCACCGCCTCCGAGGGTTCGACGCGTGACAGAACCTCACCGAACACGGCCACCGCGTGCACGCACTGACCGACCAGCGTCTCGTAGTCGGGCTCGGCCCAGTCGAACTGGCATTCGGGACACCGACCCGTCCGCCTCTTCCAGTCGTCCCGGACCCCCGGGTTGCCGTCGACGCTCACTCCTGCCGGCCTCGCGAGTTCCCCATGTGCCACGCAGAGCAGAAGTCACAGCGGTACACCGCGAGCTCCACACCGGTCTCGCGGCGCCGCTCGTCGGCCATGCTCCAGGCGTCCCGCTCCGAGCGATAGGCGGTCTTGGGCGTCCCGTCGGCCCGCCAGTGGGCTCCGAGGCTCGGGCCATGAGAGCTCGGGCCACGGGAGCCAGCCGCGCCGCGTCGTGACGGTTCCCCTCCAGTCGTGCGCCGGGCCATGGGTTCCATTGTGGCCCGAGCCGAGATCGCCCCCGGTCCATGGACATTCGATTGCGCCGAGACGCGTCCCGACGCGCCAAGGCTCGACGGAGGGGGAAAGGGGTCGAACCGGCGCGTCAGGACGAGCCCCATCCTAAGGGCGTGCCGCCGCCCTCCGCGGCTGGTGGCAGGGTCCGGTCCGTGGCCGGACCGAGCCAGGCGTGGGCGTGCACCGCGTTCCCGCCGGGGCCGTGGATCGATCCTGCGCTCGCGGCGCGTTGGCCCTGGTCGGAACCCTCTGCAACGATGACGACATGGCAAAGACCGTGATTGTGAGGCTGACCGACGACATCGACGGGGGTGACGCGGACGAGACGGTGCATTTCGCGTTGGACGGCCGGTCCTATGAGATCGACGTCAACACGGCCAACGCCGCTCGGCTGCGTGAGGCCCTGCAGCCCTTCATTGCGAAGGCGAGGGCGCGTGGCACTCAGTCCGGCGGCCGGGCACCGCGCGCGGGCGCGGCGTGCACCGGCGGAACAGACCATGTACTCACAGCTCAAAGACGAAGACAAAGCCCGCTTTCGCGCTTGGGCGAACATGGCCACGGCCCGCAGGATCAGCGACGCCCGGGTGCAGAGCTGGATCGCCGCCGGCCGGCCGTAGTGCTGTCACGGCGCGCGGCCGTTTCGACCCGCGACGCCCGTGGCCGTTCGAACTACGCCAAGCTCAGAAGGCCGTAGGTGTTGCAGAGACCCATGGCATCGATCAGGAGAAACGCCGAGACGATCGCAATCACGAACGGCGTCTTCCATCGCCGCCCGTCTCGGCTGAGCGCCGGCGGCATGTACCACGACGGAAGCGGAGCGGCGAAACGGGCCAGGTGGATCCCGATCGGCACCGCATCATCGGAGAGGGCGGCGCTGGGGTCGGCGGCCAGGGCCAGCTCGGTCAGTTCCTCGTCGGTCAGCGCAGTGTCGGGGTAACCACCATCATCCACGTCGGAGAGGCTACTTTCTTCCTTACGCAGGTCTGAGAGGACCCAGGGGAGGTCGCCTGATGGCCGAGGAGCAGGCAGGGACATCGGCCGCGACCGGGAGCTCGGACGATTCCGATTGGCACCCGCCGGGGGCAAACCCGAAGGACCCCGGCTGGTATCCAGCCGGGAACAACCCCAACGAGCAGGCCTATTGGGACGGGCAGCACTGGAGCCGCAGCCGGCACTGGAGCGTGAACGGTTGGGTCGAAGACGGTGGCGGCACCCGGATCACGCCCGTGGCGAGTGCCGGAGAGGTCTCCCCCCGCCCGTCGGCCAATCCCTACTCCCAGGCGGCACCCACGAAACCGAGATCCGCCCCGGCCACGTTCAGCCTCGGCATCCTGCTCCTGATGGCGAGTGGGATCACGCTCATGTACGGGTCGGTGGGGTCATGGGTGAAGGTGACGGGTTCGGTCGGGGGCGCTGCCGTCTTCCACGCCTCCATCAACGGCATCGACCCCGGCGTCTCGACCCTCATCGGCCTCAACGGGTACGTCACGTTCATCGGCGGCATCGTGCTGCTGACGTTCGCCGGGCTCGCCATGACGAACGACGACATGCTCCTGGCGGTCCTGACGGCCATCGTCTCGGCGGCCATCCTGGTGTTCGCCGTCTACGACATGTTCCGCATCGTGCAGAAGCTCTCGCAAGTGACCACCTCCGCGGGGTCGAGCGTGGGCGTCGCCTGGGGTCTCATCGCAGTGCTCAGCGCCGCGGTCCTGGCGATGGTCGTCGCTCTGGTGCGGTTGGCCTCGAGGTAACAGCGACGCGGAGGCCGCCGGGTCGGGGGGCGACTCCGGCAACCTCCGCGTGGGTGCTGTTGGTCGAGGCGGGACTACTGCGGCGGGCCGGACGAGAGCTGGACCGTGGCCGTGTGGGTCTGGCCCGAGCTGTCGGTCCACCCGACCGTCACCTTGTCGCCCGGGTGGTACGCGCTCATGGCGCTGGTCAGGTCGTTGGCCGAGCTGATCGTCTTGCCACCGAGGGATGTGATGACGTCACCCTGAGCGAGGCCTGCCGTCTGGGCAGGACCGTTCGTGACCACCTGCGCCACAGAGGCGCCGGCGACGGACGCCCCGGTGTTGCCGCTGTTGCCCCCGAAGACCCCGCCGAAGCCACCGTTGCCGCCACCGGAGCCGGAGCCGGTGGCGCCCGACGCGCTCACCTCGACGCCCAGGAAGGCGGTCTGGCCGATGTGGACCGTCGACGACGCCGACCCCGCCTCAATGGCGCGGGCGATGCTCAGCGCAGTGTTGATCGGGATGGCGAAGCCCTGGTTCCCTTGTGATTGGCCGTTGGACTGGAACGAGAACCCCGCGGAAGCGGCCGTGTCGATCCCGAGCACCTGTCCCGAGGTGTCGACGAGCGCCCCTCCCGAATCCCCGGGCTGGATGTTCGCGTTGGTGGCGATCAGGCCACTGAGCTGCTCCGAGGTGCCGTCGCCCTCGTCGCTGGCGGTGATGGACTGGTTCAGGCCTGTAACCGTTCCACCCGCGGCGCTGGGCGTGCCGCCCGTGCCCCCGGCGTTCCCGATACCGACGACGTCTTGACCGACTGAGGCGTTGGACGAGTTGCCGAGCGTCGCCGTCTGCAGTCCCGAGGCGTTGTGGAGTTGCAGCACCGCGATGTCCTGGGCGCGGTCGTAGCCCACCACGCTGGCGGTGTAGGTCTTCTGGTTGCCCACGTCGGTGACGCTGATGCTCGTGGCGCCGTCGATCACATGGTTGTTGGTGAGGACCACGCCGTTGGAGGTCAGCACGATGCCCGTGCCGGCGGCTTGGACCTGCTGGTAGCCGAGCGTCGTGTTGACGTCGACGAGGCCGGGGTCGACCTTGGATGCGATCGCGTTGACGTTGCTCGGGCCGGAGGAGTTCGACGATCCCGAGTTGCCGCTGCCCGAGTTACCAGAGTTACCCGAGATTTCCCGAGTTGCCGAAGCCACGTCCGAACGGAGAGCCGTTGCCGGGCTGACTGCCCGAGCCCGACCCGCCCGAGCCCGAACCTGACGGCAGCCGGGTCGAGCCCGACGAGGGGGCAAATGCCTGCGTGTTGTTCCCGTTGGTCCAGGCCGCGTGGCCGATTCCGACGCCGGCAGCGAGGACGGCGACGGCGGCGATGCCGGCCAGCAGGCCGTTGCGGAGGGCGTGGGAGTTGCCGCCAACCGATGCGCCGTGCACGGGGGGCGCGGGCCACACGGGAGCGCCGGGGTCCGTGTCGTGCGGTCCAAAGGAAGTTTGAGGTGTGTGGCCCAGCATGGGGTTGCCCGCCAAGGCGCCCAATGCATACGTGCCTTGCGGAGGGGTGCTCTCCGGGGTGGTGCCTGCCTCAGGGGTCATTCCCTGCGGCGGGGTAACGGGCTCGGTGCCGGGCCACTGGGACGGGGATTCCGCGGCAGGTGGGGGAGTCGTGGCGGGAAGCGGGATGGCCTGGCCGGTGGTCTCGGCCGCGGGTCCCTGCGCCGCATCTGGCTCCGGGCCGCTTGCGGGCGGCACTCCCGTCGGGTCGTTGTGGTCCTGATCCTCGGTCATCACGTGTCCTCCGTCTGAGTCCGAGTCCGGTGCGGCCCGGGACTCTGCACGGCTCTCATTCGACAAGGTGGATCTGTACGCCAGGTCAGAGAAAGTTATGACTGGGATAAATGTTGTCTGTGGTGGCGTTCTGTGGTGGCGTCTACGCTGGCCTCCACGACCTGTGTCACTGGGGGGTCCGTGGAACCTGCAATCTTCGACGCCGACAGCCACCTTATGGAGACTCCCGAGTGGCTGGGTGAATTCGCCGACGAGGGGGTCCGCGATCGACTCGACCCCTTGGGCCTCGAGGGGGCAGGAGCAGGTGCGGCAGAGCTGATGGCGAGCCTGCCCGAGCTCTGGGAGTCCCACCGGCACCAGGAGATAGGTCCCGAGGTGCTGAAGGGCCCAAAGGGATGGATGGCTCCAGGAGCCCTCGACACCGAGGTGCGCTCGCGGGTGCTCGATGCTCTGCACATCGACGCCCAGCTGGTCTTCCCTACCTTCGCCTTGGTCCACTTCTCCCGGAGCAAGGATCCCGACGTGCTCTACGGCGGGACTGATGCACTCAACCGGGCGATGGCCGCCTTCTGTGAGCCCGATCCCCGCTTGAGGGCCGTCGGCTACCTGCCGCTCAACGACCCCGGACGCGCGTTGCAGGCGCTGGAGGAGGCACTGGCAGTGGGCATCGCCGCCGTGTGGGTGCCTTCCGACGCCCCCGGGGACTTCTCGCCCACCCATGTTGACCTCGACCCCGTCTGGGCGCGCCTGGCCGAGGCCGAGGTTCCCTTCGTCCTCCATGTGGGGGGAGGAAAGCTGCTGCCGAAGGCGTTCCACAACAACGGACGCCCGCGGCCAAAGGACTGGCTCGGAGGTGGCGAGAACCTGCGCTGCCAAGGACTTCCCGGTGGTGCACCACTCGCCCGAGCGCTTCCTCGCCTGTATGGCGCTCGACGGCGTCTTCGAGCGGCACCCCGGTCTTCGGGGCGCAGCCATTGAGCTCGGTGCGAGCTGGGTCCCGGGCATGCTGCGCAACGTCGACCATGCGTTCCGCTCGTTCTCCAAATTCGAGCCCGCCCTGCAGGAGCTGACCCTCCTGCCCTCGGAGTACCTGCGTCGCCAGGTGCGCTTCACGCCCTTCCCGTTCGAGGACACCGCCTGGTTGCTCGAACAGTGCGGTCCGGATCTCTTCATGTTCTCGACGGACTACCCGCACCCCGAAGGAGGCAGGCGTCCTTTCGAGGCGTTCGGGGACGCGGTGTCGCGCTTCGACGAGTCGACCCGCGAGCGGTTCTTCTGGCGGAACGGGGCCGAGCTCCTCGGCCTCGCCTGAGTGCGACGACCACGATGACGACGGCTCGCCCGACCGCCCTCACGGTGGAGCCGGTGGCCGGAGCGCTGGGCGCAACCGTCACCGGTATCAACCTGGCCGGCGTGTCCGAGGCCGCCCAGCTGGACGACCTGCGCCGAGCCCTGGCCGACCACCTCGTGGTCTTCCTGCCCGAGCAGGACCTCAGCCTCGACGACCTCGAGCGTGTCACCGACCTGTTGGGTGGCCGTGACGTGACGCCGTTCGTGGATCCCCTCGAGGATCGGCCCTATGTCATCCGGGTGATCAAGGAGCCGACCGACGTCTTGAACTTCGCCAACGCGTGGCACAGCGACCTCAGCTACCTGCCGGCGCCGCCCGCCTACACGTTGCTCCACGCCTGGGACGTTCCCGACCACGGGGGCGACACGGTGTGGTCGAACCAGTATCTCGCCTACGAGACCCTCTCGAGTGGGCTCAAGGCGACCCTGGACGGCCTCCACGCTGTCCATTCGGCCGGGACGGCTTACGGCACCGGAGGTCTGCTCGACCAGTTCAAGGATCTGACCTCCATGGCCATCGCGCCTTCGGAAGAGGCGTTCGCCGAGCACGTGCACCCGGTCGTAATCGTCCACCCGGTCACCGGACGGCGCGCTCTGTACGTGAACCCGGTCTACACCACCCGATTCGCGGGCTGGACCAAGGACGAGTCGGCAGCGCTGCTGGCGCATCTGCACCGCCACAGCATCAACGAGAACTTCACCTGCCGCCTGCGCTGGTCGGTGAGGACGCTGGCCGTGTGGGACAACCGGTGCACCATGCACAATGCGCTCAACGACTATTCGGGCGTGCGCCGGGAGATGTACCGCACCAGCGTGAAGGGCACCGCGCCCGCCGGGTTGGAGCAGTAGCCGGAGGCGGCGTGCCGGCTCAGGTCGCTGCGCCGCCCACGACCGGCTTGTTGAGGTGGAGCGAGCCGGCCGAACCCTTGAACTGGGCGCCAGTCCCGTAGTTGAACACCCCACCGTCGGTGGCGAAGGTCCAGTATCCGCGCATGTCCGGAGCGGCCGCGATGCCGACGACCGGCGCGTTCAGGTGCAGGCTCCCGGCCGAGCCGAAGAAGGCGGCCGACGGCCCGAAGTTGAAGACACCCCCGTCGCTGGCCACCTCGAGGTAGCCGTTGCCGTCGGTGGCTGGAGCGATCCCCACGATCGGCTTGTTGAGCGGCTTGCCGCCCATGGAGCCGAAGAATCCGGCGTCGCCGAAGTCGAAGATGCCGCCGTCCGAGGCGACCTCCCAGTACCCGCGTCCGTCGGGTGTCACGGCGACGCCGACGACCGGCGTGTTGAGCGGCTTGCCACCCATGGAGCCGAAGAATCCGGCGTCGCCGAAGCTGAAGATGCCGCCGTCCGACGCGACCTCCCAGTAGCCCTCGCCGTCGGGTGTCGAGGCGACCCCCACGACCGGCGCGTTGAGCGCCTTGCCACCCATGGAGCCGAAGAATCCGGCGTCGCCGAAGCTGAAGATGCCGCCGTCGGACGCGACCTCCCAGTAGCCCTGGTTCCCCGGGGTGTGCGTCATGCCCACGACCGGCTTGTTGAGCGGCTTGCCGCCCATGGAACCGAGGAATCCGGCGTTGTAGTTGAAGATGCCGCCGTCCGAGGCGGTCATCCAGTAACCCTGGGCGCCGGCTCCCTGACGGTCAGAACTTGTCTTGAAGCCGCAGGTCGCGTCACCAACGACGTTCCCGCCGGCCGAGCCGAGCGGGAGGGCGTTGGACGACGCGTTGACGACGGCGCAGTCTGCCTCTAGGCCGCCCGGAGTCCGGTTGCCGGCCACCGTCGAGTTCGACAGCGTGCCGCCTCCCACACCGAGCAACCCTCCACTGGTCGTCCCATCGAGGGCGAACCCGGCTCCCGTGTCGGACACGTTGCCGGCCACGGTCACCCCGATGAAGTCGACTCGGTTCGCACCGCCGAGGCCCGAGCTCGTCGCCTTGAGGTAGACACCGCCACCGGAGTCGCCGACACCGGTCGTCGTGTTGTCGACGATGGCGACACTGGTGGCCTGCCAGTTCCAGCTGCCCCAGATGCCACCTCCGAGGTGTGCCGTGTTCCCTGTGATCAGCGAGCTGGCGATGATGACGCTGTCGTCGTTGGCGAAGCCGCCTCCGCCCTGCGACGCACTGTTGCCACTGACCGTCGTGTTGTCGATGTTGCAGATGTCGCCACAGAACGCCCCTCCACCGAAGCCCTCGTCGGTGTTCGTTCCGTCCCCACCGGTGGCCGAGTTGCCGGTGATCGAGTCGCCTTCGAGGACCAGCCCTTCATCATCCTCGTAGAGTCCGCCGCCACTGCCGTTGACGGCCCTGTTGCCCGAGAAGGTCGACCCGGTGATGGTCAGCGAGGAGTCGTCGTAGAACGCGCCGCCCAGCCCGCCTCCCGAGGTGGGGTCGCTCACAGAGGAGTTTCCGGTGAAGCTCGAGTTGGTCACGGCGTTCAGCCCGTAGCTGTCGTACACGGCGCCGCCGACGGCGTCATTGCCGCCCGTCCCGACCGCGGAGTTGCCGGAGAAGTTGTCGCCGGTGAATTCCATCTCTTCGCCGGCAAAGACCGCCCCGCCATCGGCTTCGCCTGTGGCGTTGTGCACGCTGTTCCCCGTGAAATTGGAGTTGTCCACTGCGACGGGCCCGTCGTTGTTCTGCAGTGCACCGCCCTCGCTGACCGCCGAGTTGTTGCCGAACGCGTCAGCGCTGAGCCGGGCTGACCCGAAATCGTCCCAGATGGCACCGCCTTTGTCGGTCGAGCTGTTGCCGGTGAACGTGGAGCCGGTGGCCCAGAACTGCCCTTCGTTGACCACGCGCGCCGCCGCTCCCCGTGATGGAGTTGTTCGAGAAGACCACGGAGCTCGCCGTCACCGTGTCGTTGTCGTCCGCGACGTGGAGGCCGCCACCGTGGCTTCCCGTGATCGTGACGTTGGCCAGCGCAAGGAATGCGCCGACGTTGGTCGAAGGGGCATGCCCCGTAGCCAGGATCGCGGTGGTGGCAGCCGAATTGGTGATGGACACGCCAGGACCGGTCCCGACAATCTGCACACCGGCCGGGTCCTGGGCAACGATGGTGCCGAACCCGGCGGCTTGCGACAGGGTGTACGTGCCGGGTGGCACGTTGATCGAGACGGTGCCGGCATAGGCGTTCGCCTCCTCGACGGCCGCACGCAGAGAGCACTGGTTCGATGCGTCGGCGCAGACCGGGTTCGCCCCAGGCGATGCGTCGTGCGTGTCATTGGCCGTGTTGACCGTGAACGTCGCCTGCGGGGGCGGGAAGGTACGCGGCGACTGTGTCAGCATCGGCTTGTTGGCGGGCGCCGCCTTGGAGGCGGCGGCGGGAGCGGTGTCGAGCGCCACGGCGAGCGGCGCCACGACGAGGGCAATGCCGAAGATCCCGCCGAACAGTGCGCGACCGTGAACCGAAGAAGTCGCCATTGGGGAGCCAACCTCAACTCTCTGATCGCCGGGGACGTACGACCAGAGGGGACAGTAGTGACTCCATCGCCGGAGCGCACGGACGTTCACGTTGTGCATGGGCGCGCGGGTGCGGCGTTGTCGACGCGACGGCACCGTCCCCGAGAGATTTGTTGCGGTCTTGTCAGAAGCGGAGCGGCCGACCCGAGAAGGGGGTCAATCCCCAGTGACAGTCGCGGGCCACGGCCAACCGCTGCCGCCGGCGTCGCGCGTGGGGCGGCGGGCCGGCCGTCGCCGCGAGCTCATCGTGCAGCGCCACTCCAAGATCACCCGTGTGAGCCTCGACTGCCTGCACCTCCAGGCGCCACTCGTAGTCGGCGCTTTCCAGGGCGCCGTCGGTGCTGACGATGGCCGCATCGGGACAGGCCCGGCGTGCTCTCGAGAGCAGCTCGAACCGCGCATCGTATGGATCGCTCCCTGCATGATCGAGCCGCAGCGCCCCCGTCACACGGGGCGACTCGATGACGACCGCCCACATGGCGCCCCGTCGGCAGAGGTAGAGCGTCGCGTGGTCGAGGACGCTCCCGTCCTCGGGGACGTTGAAGCCGTTTCTCGGTCCCATGGGTTAGTGGAACACCCTTCCTCGGCCCACCTTGCTGGGCAGAAATGCCCACTTTCCCGTCCACCGCGTCGGCTGCGGACGGGCGGGCGCCTCAGCAAGGAAGATCATGAGCCAAGTTTGCCGCTCGCCGCGCCTTCGCACCAGTGCCTTATTGCCCTACCCTCCCTCGGCTGACCCGTCGCCCGTCCGAGAGCCTCTCGACGAGATGCACCGTCACTAGGGTGGGCAGCGGTGACGGGCGACGACGTGCGAGCCGCGGCCGAGTTGTGCGAGAGGACCTTGGAGCCCGCCCTTGGCGCGGATTGGCACGTGCCGGTACCGGGTCTCGAGTTCACGGTGGCCGCCGTGGTGGCCCACGCCGCCGAGAGTCCGCTCTGGTACTCGGTCGACATGTGGAGTGGACGAGAGGACGCCGCGTTCCAGATGAAAGTCCTCGCTGACGCCTCGAACTCAGCTCTGCTGACCAGCCTGGTGGCCGCCTCGCGCGCGCTGGCGGCCGGTGTCGACGCCGCTCCCGCTGGGACGCGGGGATTCCATCCCTTTGGCTCGCCGGATCCTGCGGGGTTCGCCGCGATGGCGTGCGACGAGCTGCTCGTGCACGGGGACGACGCGGCGCGCGGGCTCGGGGTCGCCTTCACCCCAGACGACCGCCTCGCCTCGGGCGTGCTGGCACGCTTGTTCCCCTGGC
Organism: uncultured Acidimicrobiaceae bacterium; assembly: GCA_963728845.1. Taxonomy (GTDB): domain Bacteria; phylum Actinomycetota; class Acidimicrobiia; order Acidimicrobiales; family RAAP-2; genus Bog-473. The sequence continues at coordinate 32,499 of CAVSLS010000045.1, read as the reverse complement.
ACGCCCAGGGACTCGACGATGACCCCTGGCAGCTGTTGTTGTGGGCGAACGGCCGCATCGAGCTGCCGGGGCGGGTACGGCAGAGCGTGTGGCGCTGGCACTGCGCACCGCTCTCCGAGTGGGACGGCGCCGGCCCCTAGTCGCAGGTGTCGCCGGCCCGTGCGACGTGCGCCCGAGGAGGTACCCGTCGCGATGGCGGTCGTGTTCTCCTTGGATGCGGGAAGCGCCATCGACTCAGCGCAGTGCGCCGTACCGGTTACTCCCAGAACTATCAACTTATTGGTTTACGGTGTGGAAAGAAGGGTGCAGGTCCCGGGCACGCCGACGTGCCGGCGTCGCGAAAGGATCAAGTTCGGCGTGAGGTCGTCCGGCTCCACGAGGGCTTACGCCCACACGCGCCTGGTGGCCGGCGTGGGACGCCGCCTCGTTCCGGTCAGGGAACCAGCGGCACGAGCACCGGGTGCACGGCGACCATCAGCACGGCCACCAGCAGCGCGCCCTGGAGGCATGCCATGACGCCGACCACCAACCCGGTCAGCCGGGCTGGGATCTTCCAGGCGAAGGCGACGAACAGCGGGAAGGCGGCCATGGTGTAGCGCGGGATGCTGTTGGTGAAGTACGCGCTGTAGGCCACGAGCAGTGCCGCGACCGTGTACACCCACCAGCTGACGGGGATGGTGACGACCCCGCCAGCACCGGACGCGGTCGGGCGGGGTTGCCCGTTCATTCGGTCCAGCAGCCAGATCCCGAGGAACCCGAGGATCAGGGCCACCCCGGCCATGGAGTCGGCCACGAATGTCACTTCGCCCGGGCCATGGCCGAGCACGTTCACCAAGCCCTCGACCGGTGTCATGAACCAGACGAAGTGCTGGCCGTGCCAAAACCGCTCCGAGGTCAGAAAGGCCACGGGAGTACCGACCGTTGCCCAGCTGTACACCATGAACGAGGCAAACCCGAGCGGCGCGACGGCCGCCGCTACGGCGGGCCGCACCGTGCGCCCCCTCCACGCGGCCGGAAGAGCCGTCACCACCACGACCAGCGCGAGGACGATCCCCGTGTTGCGGGTGAGCCCGGCCACGCAGGCGCACAGCGCCGCGGAGACCCAGTAGCGGCGTGACAGTGCGAAGAGGCACGCCGCCGCCGCGGTGAGGAAGAGGCCCTCGGTGTAGGCCAGGGACAGCACGTAGGCCACGGGGCAGAAGACGTAGAGCAGCACGGCCCGGTCCGCGAGCCTGGAGCCGAACACCTCGCGCACGGCGAGCCAGATGGCGAGCGCCGAGGTCAGCCCGAAGATGAACGCCGCCACGACGGCCGCATCGGGCAGGCTCAGCCGCGTCAGCTCGGCCAACCCCCTGATGGCGCCGGGCAAGGCGGGGAAGAAGGCCCATCGGCTGCCATCTCCCTCGTTGACCAGCTGATGCGGGTAGCCGTGTTGGGCGATCATGAGATACCAGCGCCCGTCCCAGACGGAGCCGAGGGCCTGCCCGACGCGCAGCTGAGGATGGATCGCGGCCATCACGAGGGCCACCACGAAGACCACCACTCGCGAGGCGACGAAGTATCCGGCGGGACGCAGCAGCGGCCGGCAGCGTTCCGCGAGCCCGGTTGGCACGATCGGATGCGACGGGCGGTTCCCGGGCGCAGTTTCGCCGAGTGCGTCTGCACTGCCGTGCTGCACCCCCACCGCCGGTGCGTCGATGAGGTCGGTCATCAGCGCGTGAGCGCAGTCACCCCGACCCACTCGGTCGGGCGAAAGGCCCATCCGCGCAGGAGGGAGAACCGGATCAGCGACGCGCCGCAACAGGCAACGGTTGCCGCGACTGCGTCCGTCGTCAGCGTGGGATCGGTGATTGCGCCGACGACGGCGATGGCCGCGGAGGTGACGGCCAAACTGACGGCATAGAGCACGGCGACGATGACGACGAACGGTGGCCGAGTGGACTGGCGAACCGGTCCTGTGGGGGAGCTACGAGCGAGGGAGCGGTGGAGCGTGGTGTTGACCACGGTGCAGAACGCGAGGGCGGCCGCGTTGGCGACCCAAGGCCCGAGCGCCGACCAGCCGGCCGCGAAGAGCAGGAGGTAGCTCAGCGTGCTGAGCACACCTACCCCGGCGAAGGAGAGGAGTTGGTCCGTGGTGGCTGCGCCCCCGTCCGGAGCCGTGGCCGGCCGGTGCGCGCGGACGTGCTGGAGGTGTCTGCGATGAGCGATGCGCCAGATACCGCGGAGGTCGTCCGTGGCAGTTGCGACGATGTCGACAGACGAGTTGGGGTCGTCGGTCCACTCGACCGGCGTCTCGCTGATGCGCACACCGAGCCGTTCGGCTGTCACCAGTAGCTCGGTGTCGAAGAACCACTCGTTGTCCTCGACGAGCGGGAGGATCTGCAGCGCGCGCTCGCGCCGGATGGCCTTGAAGCCGCACTGGAAGTCGGTGAGGCTGCTCCGCAGCGAGAGTCGCACGATGCGGCTGTAGGCGCGTGAGATCAGCTCGCGTTTCGGGCCCCGGATGACGCGGGAGCCACGGGCGAGGCGGGTGCCGACAGCGAGGTCGCTGTGCCCCGAGAGCACGGAGGCCACGAGGGGTAGCAGCGCCGAGAGGGATGTGGACAGGTCGACGTCCATGTACGCCACGACCTCCGCCTCGCTGGCGGACCAGGCCGTGCGCAGCGCGAAGCCGCGGCCTTTGCGGGACAGGATCATGGCCTGGACACCGTCCAGGGTGGACGCCAACCGCTGGGCCACGAGGGCGGTCCCGTCGGTGCTGCCATTGTCGGCGATGGTGACCATGGTGCGGAACGGAAAGGCCTCGTCCAGGTAGCGGCGCAGCGTGGTGATGCTGGCCTCGAGGCTCGCGGCCTCGTTGTAGACGGGTATCACGACCTCGACCTGGGGCGCAGTGGCGTGTTCGCCCGAGCCGGGCCGCGTGCCGTCGTGGCGCCCCGGATGGCGGCGCGGCGTGTTGACCCTTCCCACGTGGGCGGGCGCGGCCCAAGGCGCAGGTTCCATCCGATCCCCCCTCAGATCTCGAGCGAACCGGCGGCGGCGCGCCTGGACGCTCAGGTTCCTGGCACCAGGCTAGGGAGGAGGGAGGCTCAGCGCATGGGCCGAAAGGACCAGATCAGGCTCGCAGAACGTCACCCAGCACGGCGGTCCGAGTCCCTGGGACAGGCATCTCGACGTTCAAGGGCTCTGGCGCAAGATGACCGTGGCGCGGCGGACGTTCGGCTGGAGGGTGACGGTGCGGGTCGCCTGATCGACGGAGCCCGACGAGGCCGACGCGATGTTGCGGACGAACTTCGGGAGCTGGAAGAGGACGCGCCCTGTCGGCGCTGCTCCGAACAGTGACAGCGTCATCGACGTCCCGCGGCAGGTGATCGTTCAATCCGCCACGCAGCCACGCCGGCGGGACCCCGCGGTCCACGATCAACGCTCCTCCCGCCTGTTGTGCCACCAGGGAGTCGAGGAGGACCTTGTTGGCACCTGCGATGCCCCAGGCGTGAGGAGACGACCCTTGCCCCGAGGAAGGGTGCCGGCCCACCCACGGCGAGCGGGGGTCCGGGGCGCTGGAGCTCTCCCACCAGGAGAACGGCCCGCTCTGGCTGTTGGCCAGCATGAACGTGTAGTTCAGGATCCCCCGGTGCCCTCTGGCGCGTGCTCGAGCTCGTGTGCCCCCGGGTCGCCATCCACTACAAGGTGATCCCCGGCCTTCGGCGTGACGAGGTCGCGCACGAACCTCAGCTCCTCGATGCGGTCTCCCCCGGAGATAGTGCCTCGTGGTGGCGACTCGTCGGTTGTGCGTGAGCCGTGGGTGAGGATTGGACCGGGGCGGGGGACGTCTCCACCCGCTTTTTTATTCCGAGGAGCATTTTTCGCTCCATGATGAGGCTGCCCGGCTCCATCACGTAGCGAGTGAGCATCCTGACGATCCAAGATGCTCCCGGTTGAGCGATGCGATTGCGGCTGACAAGGCGGGTGCCCATCGCGTTGGGAGCCAGCGCGAACACCCAAACCCAGTTCCCGTCGTCGGAACGGAGGACGAGCGACGCTTCCGGCACGAGCGCCGCCACCCGGAGCACCGGGCCCTTGGAGCCGAGCTGCCAGCCGTCGCCGACCTCGAGCTTCTGGAACTGGGGGAGGATCGTGTCCGCACTGTGCATGTGCAGCCCCGCCAGGTTCTCGATCCAGTCATAGGTGTAGGCACCGGCGCGGCCGGGGCCCATCTGGACCAACCACGGCCAAATGTCCCCGGGGGGCGCGTCGACGGTGATGGCCCGGGTGGTGACCAGGTCGGGGTCGGTAAGGAGCTCGTCACCGGGAAGGGTCATGCCGACCTCCTCCGACGTGGCACCCCAGCCGAGGCACCAGGGCCGCCAACGTGGGTACGTCAGCACCGCGGCGGCGCCGAGGGAAACCACCCCGCCCAGCACTCTTGTGAGAGTGGCAGCGCGTGGACCTCGCATACCGGTAGTGGACCCGCGATGGCCCCGACCGTCTAGGGGCAGAAGTCCCAAGCTGGGCCCGGGGCTCGGCACCGTGTCCTAGCCCGGATGTTTCATGAAGTCGTGATGACTGCGGGCTGAAAGACGCGGAAAAGCCCCTCTGCTCTGGGAAACTTGGTGTTGCGAAGCAACAAGAATCCCCCGAGAGAAGGGCACTTCCAAAGTGAAGCGTACCAACGCGCGTCCTCAGTTGTCAGTGACCGCCGACGGCAAGGGAATCGCCGCTCATGCCGGCACCCGCCTGCTCGCAGAGATGGCCGACTTCACCGGCTTGACCGGCGCGTTGTCCGACGCCATGTCGGCGACGGTGCGCCGAGTGAGGCGCCATGATCCGGGCCGGGTCCTCTTGGACGTGGCCCTGACGCTGGCTGACGGAGGCGACTGCCTGTCGGACCTCGCCGTGCTGCGGGATCAGCCCGCCCTGTTCGGCTCGGTGGCTTCGACACCGACGGCCTCGCGGGTAATCGACTCGGTCGACGCTGATCGTCTTTGTTCGATCCGCAGCGCCAGGGCAAAGGCCAGGGCGCGTGCCTGGGAGGCCGGGCTGTGCCCGGTTACCCGTCACGGCCCGCTCATCTTGGACTTCGACGCCACCATGGTGGGGGCCTACGTGGAGAAGAACGGAGCGGGACCGACCTACAAGGGCGGCTTCGGGTTCCACCCCTTGACCTGCTTTCTCGATGCCACCAACGAGGCGCTGGCGATGCTCTTGCGACCGGGGAACGCGTCGGCCCACAACGCGGACGATCACATTGCGGTCCTCGACCTCGCCTTGGCCCAGCTGCCCGTCGCACCCAAGGGCCTGGACCCCGCCGGCGGCGTGGCCATGTTGGTGCGAAGCGACGCCGCGGGAGCCAGCCACGTCTTCATCGACGCCCTGGTCGAGCGGGGGATCGAGTTCTCCGTCGGCATGGAGATGCGCACGCCGGTGCGCCTGGCTGTCCTGGCTCTTTCGGAGAGGGACTGGACCGAAGCCATCACCTCGGACTGTGAGATTCGCGAGGGCGCCGAGGTCGCCGAGATCACCGCTCATTTGGACCTCTCGCACTGGCCCGAGGGCACCCGGGCCATCGTCCGACGCGAAGAGCCCCACCCCGGGGCCCAGTTCAACCTCTTTGACCCCGACGGCTGGCGGCACCAGGTGTTCATCACCAACTCGGCCGACCCCGACATCACCTATCTCGAGGCCCGCCACCGCGGACATGCTCGGGTCGAAGACCGGATCCGCTGCGCCAAGGACACCGGGCTGCGCAATCTGCCGTTTCCCGACTTCGCCAACAACGCCTGCTGGGTCGAGCTCGTCTGCATGGCTCAGGACCTCATCGCCTTCACCCAGGGACTGGCTCTGAGGGGAGAAATGGCCAGGGCCGAACCCAAGCGTCTGCGCTACGCCCTCTTGCACGCCGCCGGCCGACTCACGACCACCTCGAGGACCATGACGCTCCGCCTTCAGCGCGAATGGCCCTGGGCCGCCACACTGGCCGATGCCTTTGCCCGTCTCCGATCACTCCCACTGATGACCTGAACCGAGACGTCGCCGGTGAAGACGAACCAGCGCACCCAAGGCGCCCGTTGACGTCCCGTCGCGCAACCCCGCGGTCACTTTTGACCCCTACAACAAGACATCACCCGTCCGCGCACTGATCGGGGTCACCCCACGCCCGCCAGATCACCGTCAGACGACCACATCGGGCGAATCAACGGGGGAATCGGCAACTAATGAAACATCCGGGCTAGAGCTCGGGCCGGAACACCACTTTGATGGCGTGGGACGTGTCCCGGTCGATCGCCGTCTCGACGGCCTCTCGATAGTCGTCGAGTGCGAACTCGTGCGTCACGACGACGGAGTCGGGCAACAGGCCGGCGGACAGCACGTCGAGCGCGCGGTCGACGGAGTGCCGGTCGGGCCCGCCGGCCAGTCCCGGAGACGACGATGCGTCGACGGTGTGGTCGATCGAGCCGACCAGGGCAGCCTCCTTGTACCAGACCGGCGTGAGGTCGACCTCGCTGATGCCGGCCGCACCCAGCAGCAACACGGTGCCCCGGTGGCCCACCGCCCGCAGCGCCTCGGTCACGGACTGGGCCGAACCCACCGCCTCCACGACGTAGGGGAACCCGCCCATGAGCATCTGGTGACGCTTGCGACCGACCACCCGCGCTCCGGAGAGCGACGCCAGCTCCTCCCAGTGGCCGTGGTCGGGATCGCTCATCACGACGTGATCGGCTCCGCACGCCGCGGCAGCGGCTCCTTGATGCGCATGACGGGCCAGCACCGTGACGGCCGACCGGGGGAACAGCCCGCGCACTGCGGCGAGCGCGGCGAGCCCGATGATGCCGGCGCCGACGATGAGCACCGGTTCGCCGTCGGCGGGCATGGCGCGCATGAGGCCGTGGCAGGCAATGGAGACCGGCTCGTAGAGGCTGGCACCGCGATCCTCGATCGTGTCCGGGAGCGGGTGGATCATCGATTCGTGTGCCAGCACGGTTTCGGCCCAGCCACCACCGAGATCCTGGGTGAAGCCCAGCGAGCGCCCCGAGCTCACGACGCGGCTGTCCAGGTTCAGGCAGGAGGACGTCCACCCGCGGGCGCAGTTGGCGCACGGCGGGTCGATCCCTCGTGGCAGACAGGGGATGCACGGGTCCAGCACCACCCGTGTCCCGACCGCGACGCTGCAGTCCGCTCCGGCCTCGAAGACGCGGCCTGCCGTCTCGTGCCCCAGGACGAAAGGAAAGGTGCCGATGGACGCCAAGGTCGGCGACGGCCCGGTGTTGTGCGCGAAGAGGTGGAGGTCGCTGCCGCAGATCCCCCCCGTCGTGACGGCAATCCGAGCCCAGGCTTGGCTCGGAAGATCGGGCTCCGGAAGATCCTCCAGCGAGGCGGGGAATGCCGGGTCAGCCATATCGAACACGACGGCGCGCACAGCATGAGCGTAGGCGCGGCGGGCAGCCGGCTCGCCTGGAAGCGGCCTGGCATAAGGTGCCTGCCGATGCGGGTATCCGACGCCACCCTCGCCGAGGTGCGCGAGCGCGGCTTCTCGCTCGTGGAGGGTTTCCTCGGCCCTGAGGAGCTGGCGGCGGCTCAGGATGCGCTGTGGCTGCATTTCCCGAAGCCCAACGACTACTTCGCAGACGCCGCCAGGTTCGCTCGCTACGGGGCGAGCCAGTTCGCGGGTGTCGAGGAGTTCCCCTACCGCTCGTGGGACCTCAACCGCCTGGCCGTGCATCCTGACCTGGTGGACATGGCCGAGCGCTACCTCGAGACGACCGAGCTCCATCTCTACAAGGTGGAGCTGTGGGCCAAGTACGCCGGCGCGATCGACTACGACCAGCCACTGCACCGTGACTTCGGCAGCCACAGCCTCGTCGTCCCGCTGTCCGGAGCCCCGCTACCAACAGCTCACGACCTTCGTCTTCCTGTCGGACGTGACCGAGCAAGACGGGCCGACACGGATCGTGCCCTACGACGACGGCAAGGACGTCCCGTTCACGCCGCTGTACATCCCGTTCGGATCATTGGCCGAGGCCGAAGTGCCCTGCACGGGCCCGGCGGGGAGCCTCCTGGTCTACCGGACCGACATCCTGCACCGCGGCTCGAACATCACCGGAGGGGGCAGATCACGCTTCTCCATCCTCATCGACTTCCAGGTCCGCGGGACGACATGGGGCGGCAAGATGGCCTGGCCCAAGCAGTCACCCGAGCGTTGGGCCAAGTTCATGCCCCGGTGCACCGTGCGCGAGCGTGACCTCTTCGGGTTCCCGCGTCCGGGCGATCCGTACTGGACCGAGGACACGCTCGACGGCGTCGCCGCCCGGTACCCCGGCATCGACCTCGCGCCGTACCGGGAGGGGGTGCGCACATAGTTCCAGGATCACCCGAGGCGCCCCGGTGTCCAGCTAGACATAATGGGTGAGGCCAGAGATCCGCGAGACGAGGTGGAACGGACATGCCAGCACAGGTGATCTTGGAGTTCGAGGGCATCACGACGAAGGAATACGACGCCGTGAATGCGGCACTGGGCATCGACATGTCGACGGGGGAGGGCGACTGGCCTCCCGGGCTCCAAGTCCATGCCGCCGGGCTCAACGAACATGGTCACCTCGTGGTGACCGAGATCTGGGACACGCCCGAGCACCAGGCCACGTTCATGGAGGAGCGCCTGGGCGAGGCGCTGGCGAAGGGCGGCATCACCGGACCGCCCTCGAGCGTCACGTGGATCGAGCTGGTCGCCCATCACACCCCCGGCAGCTGACGCATCCTCCATCCGCCTCCGCTGAGGTGCAGCCCTCGTGACTGAGCCTGGGACTCAGGGCGCGCCCGCGGTTCCATCCGGTGATCCGGTGGCGTTGCTGCGCACCCGGAGCTACCTGACGCTGCTGGTGTTGGCGGCCGTGATCGGGGCGCCGGTGTCGGCCATCGCCTACTTCTACCTCAAGTTCGTCTCGGAGGCCCAGCAGTTCGTGTTCCAGACCCTGCCGAAGGACTGGATGACCTCGGTTCCCGCATGGTGGCCGATCGTGCCGCTCGTCCTGGGCGGCCTCATCGTCGGACTCACACTCCGCTACCTGCACGGGACCGGAGGCCACAAGCCGGCCGAGGGCTTCAAGGCGTCCGGTGCGGTCGACCCCATCGATCTCCCCGGGGTCTTCATTGCGTCATTGGCGACCCTCTGCCTCGGAGCCGTGCTCGGTCCCGAGGCACCGCTCATCGCCATCGGCAGTGGGCTCGGGGTCCTGGCCGTGCATCTCTTCAAGAAGGACGCCCCGGAGATGGCCGTCGTGGTGATCGGGGCGGCAGGCAGCTTCGCTGCCATCGCGACGCTGCTCGGGTCGCCGATCGTCGGTGCCTTTCTGCTCATGGAGGCGGCCGGACTCGGCGGTCCGCTCCTGGGTGTGGTCCTGGTGCCGGGACTGCTCGCAGCGGGCATCGGGACGCTCATCTTCGTGGGACTCGATTCCTGGTCGGGGTACGGGACGTTCTCGTTGAACATCGGCCCGATACCGCATTTCGGCTCGCCGACCGGGGCGGAGCTCCTGTGGGCCATCGGCATCGGGGTGGTTGCCGCTCTCCTGGGGGCGGCGATCAAGCGCGGCGCTCTCGCTCTGCAACCCGTCGTCGAGGGTCGCAAGCTCCTGCTGACCCCTGCCCTCGGTTTGGTGGTGGCCGGCCTCGCCATCGTCTTCTTCGAGATCACCGGCAAGCCGAGTTCGTACGTGCTCTTCTCCGGCCAGAGCGCACTGCCGACGCTCGTGCAGCACGCCGCGACGTGGTCGGCGGGGGCGCTCGTTGTGCTGGTGCTCTGCAAGGGCGCCGCCTACAGCGCGTCGCTGAGCGGGTTCCGCGGCGGGCCCGTCTTTCCCGGCATGTTCATCGGGGCCGCGTTCGGAATGGCCCTCTCGCACCTGCCCGGCCTTCCCATGATCGCCGGGGTGGGCATGGGCATCGGGGCGATGACCGTCGCCATGCTGGGCCTCCCGTTGGTCTCCGTGCTCATGGCCTCCCTGCTCCTGGCGGCGGACGGAATCGCTCTCATGCCACTCATCATCGTGGCGGTGGTCGTGTCCTACGTCGTCTCCGCACACCTCGCGACCCCATCGACGGAGACGACAACGCCGGCGACCGTCCCGGCGCCCGCTCCCTCCGCGCCCTGACGTGCGGCCTGGCCCAGAGGCCAAAGGTGCGGCTGACCGAGCGTTTGTTCGGGTCCGGTGGTACAGTTGCTGTCCAATCAGCGGAAACGAGGGTCCCATGAGGACGACCGGCACGGACACCGGATCAGCGGTGCGCAGTGCCCCCGCCGTCGGCGATGGGCCTCGGACCGGATCACGCACCGCATGAGCGTGGAGACCGCCCTCTTCGAGTCGTCTCCGCAGCTCGGCGTCGCCACGCTCGAGCGGGGTGGGGACACTCGAGTCGCCGTCGCGACGACGAGCTCCCCGGTGCGTACTCCCGACTGCGGGACCAGGTCAGTCGGGCCGGTCTGCTCGACTACCGCCCCTACCGCTACGGCTTGAAGATCGGAGTCACGATCGCCGCCTTCGCAGCCGGATGGGCCACCTTCGTGGTCGTGGGCAACACGTGGCTCAGCGCGGGCGTCGCCGTCCTTCTCGCCGTCTTGTTCACTCAGGTCGTCTTTCTCGGGCATGACGCCGGTCACCAGGAGATCGTTCGTTCGGCACGAGTCAACCGGCTCATCGGTCTCACGGTCGGCAACGCGCTGACCGGCCTGAGCATCGGCTGGTGGGTGCCGAAGCACAACGCGCATCACGCCCACCCCAACGAGGTGGGGCGGGACCCGGACATCGGGGCGGGTCTGATCGCGTTCGGCGTCACTGCATCGAGTGAGACCGGACCGGCACGGATTCGCATGCGTGATCGTCTGCAGGTACCGCTCTTTGCGTTCGTGCTGCTCCTCCAGGGGTTGGGGCTGCATGTGACCAGCGTGCAGTCGGTTCTCCGCCGCCGAGGTCGGCTGGCGGCCATTGAGCTGCTGCTCCTGGTCGGGAACGCGATTGCCTATCTGACGATCGTGTTCTGGGTGCTCCCTCCGGCCAAGGCCTGTGCGTTCATCGCCATTCAGCAGTGCCTCTTCGGGCTCTATCTTGGGTTCACCTTTGCGCCGAACCACAAGGGAATGCCCATCATCGCGAAGGGAGCGAACCTGCCCTTTGCGCACCGACAGGTGGTCACCGCACGCAATATCGCCGGCGGCCGCCTCGTCACGATGGTCTACGGGGGACTCAACTACCAGATTGAGCACCATCTGTTCCCGGCGATGCCGCGGCTCAACCTTGTGCACGCGCAGCCGTTTGTCCGGGAGTTCTGCGCACAACACGATCTGCCCTACCGACAGGTTGGGCTCATCTCGTCGTACCGCCAGGCTCTTCGCTCTCTGCAAACGGGGGATCGCCTCGAGGCCCAGCCTCTTCCCGGATGACGGCTGTCAGTCCGACACTCGCCGAGCGCGATGTGCAACTCGGATCATCGAGCGCCATTGGAGTGGGTTACCTGGTCGTGAGCAGTCGACCCGCCCTCGACCGGGCCGCCGCGAATGCGGGACCGATCGCCAGCAGGTTCGCCACGACCAGCGCACCGATTGCAATGAACACGATCACGTCGGCTTGGACGACCGAGACCGGCACGACCCCGATGTTCTGGGCGAAGGCATTCCAGGTGAGTTTGCCGGCAGCCACGCCAAGAGGGATCCCGATCACGAGGCCAACCGCGGCGACCGTCGTGGCCTGCCAGTAGACGGTGGCGCCGACCTGGCGGTTGAGGAACCCGAGCGACTTCAAGACGCCCATGTCGCGGCGGCGCCGCGGCACGGTGACGACGAGGAGGTGAAGGAGCGTCGCCATCCCGAAGAGGCTGACCACGACGCCCAGGATCAGCGGGAAGTTGACCGCCTGCCCGAAGTTGACCAGCGGCCCCGGCAGGGTGGGGACGGTCGCGTTGGACTGGAACACAGTGAGGTAGTGGGTGATGGCAGCACGTCCCCCGCGGTCGTGTGTGGCGCCGACCAGGAGGCTGAAGGAGTGCGTGGCAGCCGACGCCCGCAGGCAGACCGCCTGGCCGGGGCCGAGCGGGCATATGGCGTCCTGGAGGCCGTGCGTGCTGAACGCCGCCCCGACCCCGAGACTGATCGCTCCGTTACCGATCCCGGTCGGGAAGGCGACCCCGCCGACGACGTGGAAGGGGACGGACCGGCTTCCCCCTTGGGGGCGCCGGACGGTAACCCGGACGATGGAGCCAACGTGGGCACCGGCGGCGCGCATTGTGGCGGCGCCCAAGGCGATTTGGCCGTCACCTCTCGGATAGGCCCCCGTGATGGTCGAGAGCAGGAGGGGGCCACGGAGCGATGTGGCGCCAATCCCCTGCACACTGACCCCGTTCACCAGCACCGACTGTCCGAATCCCACGCTGATGCGATCGATGTGGGGGTTGTGCTCAAGTTGGGCCACCACAGAACGCTCGGGTATGCCGAGGCCCGAGCCGTAGACGATCATCTGGTAGCTATCGCCGTACAGCGCAGGTGTCGCCGTCAGGTTCGTCAGGCTGCCGCCGAAGACGGCGGTACCGCTTAGCACGAGGATGGCCAGGACGGTGCCGAGAAGCGCCGTGGGCACCGGCATCGCGGAGCGTCCCCGCCCGCGGTCGAGGGCATGGCGGGCACCGACCACCGCGCTCAGGGGCGCACCGGCCGAGGCGGCGAGCTTGGCAGTTCGGGATGGTCGGGGCGCGATGGCGCTGCGGTCGTCGGCGCGTCGCGCCTGGCGGATCGATGGCCATGTCCCGACAAGGAGAACAGCGGCGATCGTGGCCAGAAAGCCGATCGGAAGGACGAGGTGGTCGATCGACGGACCGGTCGATGTCTCGGCAAAACGAGCCTCGCCGAAAGGCGCAACCGGCGACAATGCGAACGCGAGAACAACCGCTCCGGCCGCGCCGACTAGGCCGACCGCGAACGTGCGTGCCATACCGAGGCCTACCAACTGGCCCGGGGTGAGTCCGAGGACGCGGAGCGTCTCGTATCCTTCGCCTTCGACTGCGCTCTGCCGGCCGATGGCCTGGCCCACCATGGCCAGGCCGGCCAGCACCGTCAGCACCGCCAGCAACCACCAGCCGACGGCCTGGGGATGGATGGAGGACGCCACCAGCTCGGCTTGCGTGTCGAGGACCTCGGTGCCGCCGATTCCGGTTGTCCCGACGTCTGATTTGAACCGGGCGATGTCGTTGGCGCCTCCGCGCAGGCGGACGAAGTAGGTCGGGAATTCGGCGGTGTGGGGAAGCACCTGGCGGGCGAAGGACGGAGTTGTGTACACGTCGTAGACCGGGGTTGCCCCGATGGGGAACTCGGTCTCGGCGGCCTCGATCCCGACGACGTGCAGCGCCACACGCGGCCCGGTCGCCCTCGGCAGCGCGCCCGTGGCGTTGGCCACTGCATTGAACTGCGACGCGGCGTAGAACGGTACGTGCAGGACGGTGCCGACATGCACGCCGTCGTCCTGTTGCAGCGTGAAGGAGGCCAGCACCTGGTTGGGTGATGACGGATCGGGCATGCGGCCGGCGACCAGGGACGCCATCCGTGTTAGGCCCCGCCGAGGGACGGAAAAGACCGAGAAGCCATTGAGGTCGATCTTTCCGGTGCATGCGCAGCTCGGTTGTCCGGTCACTGCCGAGATCGCCTCGGTGGCCGATTCGACCTCTGGGAGCGACGTCAGATGTGGCATCGGTCCCTGGGCCTGCAGTGCCACGTCGTAGCCGTGGGCGGCGATGAACGCAGGATACGCGGAGGCGGTGCGGCGGCCCGCGGCGGTGAAGGCGAGGACCAGACCGCCCACGATGCCGATCAGCACGGCGAGAGCCAGCCACGCCTTCCAGCGTCGCCGCAACTCGGCGCGAAACACCATGATGACGGCGCCCACGGCCACCTCCCGGTGCCAGCCTCTCCCGCCGGCCCGCATGCATCAAGGTGGCAACCTCTCCGGATATGGTCGTACCAGCACGACCGTCGAGCTACGGCCCGACACAAGCGACCCAGACCAGTGGCGACGACACTCAGCGCCGTGCCTCGGGCTCCGGAATGCGCGCAGATCAGCCGCGTGCCATGTGACGGCGTGAACCTGTCGTCCGGGTCGAGCGGCCCCTACAGTTCCCCTTGACCAAGCGGCGGTCTGAGACACCAGGGACAGGAGGGCGCGATGAAGACAACCGAGGAGCTCTTCGACCTGAGCGGCAAGGTCGCCCTCGTCACAGGCGGCAGCCGTGGCATCGGGCGGGCCGTGTCCGAGGGACTTGCCTCGGCGGGAGCCGACGTCGTGATTGCCAGCCGAAAGTTGGACAATTGCGAGGCAGCGGCCCGGGAGATCGAGTCGGCAACCGGCCGGCGTGCGGTCCCCTTCGAGTGCCATGTCGGCCGCTGGCAGGACTGCGACCGGCTCGTCGAAAGCGTGTACCGAGAGCTGGGACGCTGCGACGTGCTCGTGAACAACGCGGGGATGTCACCGGCTTTCGACAGCTTAACTTCGGTCACCGAGGACCTGTACGACAAGGTCCATGCCGTGAACGCCAGGGGACCGTTCCGTTTGAGCGTTCTCTTCGGGGAACGCATGGCACAAGGCGACGGCGGGTCGATCATCAATGTCTCGTCGGTCGGCTCGTGGCGCCCAACCGCCACCGACCTGCCCTATGCGATGGCCAAGGCGGCCCTCAACGCGCTGACACTCGGGCTCGCCGGTGCATGGGCGCCCAAGGTCCGCGCCAACCTGGTGCTGCCGAGCGCCTGTGACACGGACCTCACCGTGAACTGGCCCTCGGAGACCAAGTCGCGCATCGCCGGGATGAATCCGATGCGGCGCATGGGGACACCCCAGGACCTGGTGGGGGCATGCGTCTTTCTGGCCAGCGACGCGGCCAGCTACGTGAACGGCGCGCAGGTGCCCGTCGACGGGGGGCTCTACCGCACGCTCTGAGGGCCGTGGAGAGGGCGAGAGTTGCCACCGGCCCGGCCACCCGCTCCATGGGCTGCATCCCGTACACCATGGAGACCGGGGTGCGAATCAGGCCTTGGTCAGGTAGCGGTCGATCACCCGGTGCATGTGCAGGACGTTGGCCTCTTGGCGACGGTTGAGTCTGATGGCGGGCCCGCCCCGTGACTTCATGCCAACCTGCACGTGTTCCATGTTGGCGTAGTCCTGATTGGTGATCTCACCCCAGTCGTGTTCCGTCCAATCCGCGAAGAAACGGCGCTCGGCCTTCTTCGGAGGGTCGCCTTCCTGGGGCCACTGCAGGAACCACGTGTCCTTTATGCAGCTGTCGGGATCCGTGCCGTTGGGCCGCACCCGGAAGAGGATGGCGATCCCCGGATAGATCGGGCCGACCATATTGGGAAAGAAGAACACGTCGTCCGCACTGGTCAGCTGATCGTCGCCGAACTCCTCCACGCGAACACCACGTCCCACGAGCAGGTCACGCCGTCCCGCCTGATAGCGGCTCAGCATCGTCTCGCCGTCGCGTGGGTTGGCACGGATCTCGTCGACCAGGGCTCGCTCGTCCCGGTAGAAGAGGCCGCCGAGGCCTCGGATGAAATTCTCGAGGATCTCACCTTCGTCGTAGTCGCCCTCGGAGAGCCCCAGGCGCGGGCTCGGCCGCAGTTGGCGCCGCGCGTTCGGCAACCTGCCGTAGTGGGCGTGGAGACCCAGCGACTCGTACTCGAGGCTGACGTCATCGGTCCACGGCAGGAGCTGTGGATGCGTCCCCTGAACGTGGTATCCCTCGTTGAACGCATCGACCGCGACCTTCCAGTTCGCTGGGAGCACCGTCGACAGGTAGGTGCGAAGTCGAAGACGGTCCAGGTGGTAGGGCGCGAGCAAGGATGTCAGCGGGTCGAGGAACTCGGCCAGGGGCGGTGCGGACCGGTCCAGGCAGACCCAGACGAAACCCCCCCACCGCTCGGCCCGCACCGCTCGCAATCCCGTGTCCGGCGGTATCGGATCGAACTCGTCTTGATCGACGACGTCAACCAGCTTTCCGTCGAGGTCGTAGCGCCAGGCATGGTAGCGACACCGGATGCACTCCTCGGGGAACCGGCCCTTCCCGTCGGCGAGACGAGTGCCGCGGTGCAGACAGGTGTTGTGGAAGGCGTGGACGGTCTCCCGGTCCGACCGAACGACCAAGATGGACTGGTCGCCGATGAGGTACTCGCAGAAGTCGCCGACCTCGGCTATCTCCTCCTCGCGACAGGCAACCTGCCAGACCCGTGACCAGAGGCGCTCGAACTCCAGCTCGGCAAACTCGGGGCTCGTGTAACGCTCCCTCGGAACGGTGTTGTCCTCACCGATCAGCACGCTCGTGAGATCCATGTCGTCGATCTCCTTCACACGAAGAGTCCGAACCGCGGGCAAAGCGGCACGGTCGCGCCATGCTAGGGCGAGTGGCCACGGCGCGGGACGGCCTGCTCACCGGTGGACGAGGGGTCGCTGCCTCTATACTTCGGGCTCTTGCCGGGTTCGCAGTGATGCCGTGGTCGACTTCCGGCGCGACCGTGGGGAGAGCGTGAAGCGTGAGTGGTCCGTCATGGTGATCGGTGGCCGAGACGGGGCGGGATAGGGCGGTGGCAAGGGACGCCGAGGCCGCGGCTCCGACCGACGTGGCACCCCAAGCGACGCTCGCAGGGCTCGCTCCACCACTGGCCGAGGTGCCGCTCCCTGCCCCGAACGCGGCGGCGCTCCTGCGTCGCAACGGCACGGATCCCCGGTATGCCGACCGTCCTGCCCTGCGCTTCGGCGACCGCCGATGGACACACCGCGAGCTTCTGGCCGAATCGGAGCGCTTTGCTGCGCTGTACCGCGCCAGGCTCGACCCGGACCGTCCCCCCCACATCGGCCTCTTGCTGGACAACACCCCCGAGTACGTCTTTGCGCTGTGTGGTGCGGGCCTGGCCGGTGCCGCCGTGGCAGGGTTGAACTACACGCGTCGGGGCGAGCATCTCGGCCACGACATCTCGCACACCGACGTCCAGTTCGTCATCACCGAGCCTCGTCACGAGGAGCAGCTGCGGGCGGGCACCGAGGGAGTGGCACTCCCAGGTGGGATCCTCGTTTCGGACCGTTTCGCCGACCGAGACGAGCCGACGGCCGCGGGTGAGCCGCTCGAGCAGGCATTGCAGGCAGCCTGGGCCGATCACGACGAGGGAGGTCAGGGCCGGACGACTCTGGCCGACCCCGACGTAGACGCTCTGTGGGCGCTGCTCTTCACGTCCGGAACATCGGCCGCGCCCAAGGCGGTGCGCTGCACGCAACGTCGGCTGCTGACCACGGGCAACCGGATGGCCATGATGCTCGAGCTCGGACCCGAGGACGTGGGCTACGCGTCGATGCCGCTGTTCCACACCAACTCGTTGATGTCCGGACTTGCTCCGGCGTTGGTGTCGGGCGCCTCGCTTTCCCTGGCTCGTCGCTTCAGCGCGTCGCGGTTCCTTCTCGACGTGCGGCACTACGGCGCCACCTGGTTCAACTACACCGGCAAGCTGCTGACGTATCTGCTGGCCACGCCCGCGTGGCCGGACGACGCCGACAACCCCTTGCGCGTCGCCTTCGGCAATGAAGGGTCGCCACAGGTCGTCGAGGCCGCCGCGGCGCGTTTTGGCGTCCGGATCATCGACGTCTTCGGTTCGACGGAAGGCGTCATCGCGCTGGACCGAACGGGAAACCGTCCGCGCGGGTCTATCGGGCGTCTGCGACAAGGCATCATGGTCGTCGACGAGGAGGGGAACGAGGTACCCCGCGCGGAATTCGACGGCGAGGGCTGTCTCGTCAATGCGGATCGCTGCGTAGGCGAGATGGTGAACACGCTGGGTGTCGGGCCGTTCGAGGGCTACTACCGTAACGAGGAGGCCATGCGCCATACCACCCGCCAGGGCTGGTACTGGAGCGGGGACCTTGGCTACGTCGACGATGACGGGTGGGTGTACTTCGCCGGCCGGACTTCCGACTGGTTACGCGTGGACGGTGAGAACTTCACCGCGGCGCCGATTGAAGCCATCGTCGCTCGCCATCCGGACGTCATGTTGGTCTCTGCCTACGGTGTGCCCGCCCCGGACTCGGGGGACCAGGTCATGGTCGCTTTGGTGCTCCGGGACGGCGCAGCGTTCGATTCGGCGTCCTTCGCCGCATGGCTCGACGCTCAAGCCGATCTCAGCCCCAAGTGGCATCCCCGGTTCGTCCGGGCCTGCGAGGCGCTTCCCAGCACTCCGACCAACAAGATCCTGACCCGCACCCTGGCACACGAGAAGTTCCGTTCCGACCGGGTGCACGGTGACGCGGTGTACGTGCGCGAAGGTGGCGAAGAGCAATTCCGTCTTTTCGGCGAGGAGGACGAATCGTCGCTGCGGGACGCCTTCGTCTCCCACGGCCGGCGCGCGGCATGGGACCTGTGAAGCGGGCGAGCTCCACAGATCGGCACCTCATCGACGGCGGGTTGCCATGAGGACGCACGGTGGACAACCAATGAACCTTGGCGTCCAGCAAAGCCCTCGAGCTTGGGCTCACGGGCTCGCGATCGTGTTGTGGCTGCTGAACGAACTCAATTGCGCTACTCGTTCCATCTCAGGCATCCGAGATCAGTCGCTTGCATCCCGTACATCAGACGGTACGAAGATGTCCGAGAGCGTGTCCCGCACCCCGGGGCGCCGTACCCGGTAACCCAACTCAACGACCTGAGCGATCTCGTATCCACCTGCCCACTGCCCCTCCTGATAACGAGTGCGGACTTCGACCCTCGATGCCACTTGATGTCGCGACTGAGTCGGTGTGATCGCATGTTTGACGCCAAGCTCTCCCTGTCCATCGGAGATGCACGGGGATGGGAGAGCGGACGAAAACCGCACGAATATGTCGCGGCCCCCATCGTCCGGTGTGACCAGGCCGAACTCTTTGGTCGTACTCGTCCACTTCATTGTGCCTTGGACCATCGGACGGCGCTCCTTCATAGGTGCTCAGAAGAAGGCGTCCGGCGTGCACGGGACGACGACAGATCGTCGTCCAACTTGAACAAGGCGTCACTCCCAAGGGGGGACAACGATCACGTTACCACCAGGAGGACTCCCTTCGTTCCGTCGCCAGCAATGGGTCCGGTGGCACTGGTCTTTGGCAAATGGCAGTCAGGTGCCCTGATCCGCCCGCCGGCCGGGGCGTCAGGGTTTCGAGTCGAGCCGATGCGCCCGGGTGCTCGCCCATTGGACGGTGATGCCGTCGCGACGCATCATCGCCATGAACCCGGTGATGGAGAAGAAGATCGCGATGGCAGTGAGCCCGTACGTCACCGCCGAGCGCTCGAGCACGAAGGAACGCAGTGACGATGAGAGGAGCAACCAAAAGACGAGCCCCGTGTTGAGCATCAGGACTGTCGCCCAGAGGACCGAGATCCGGATGAAGAATCGACGGACTAAGGGCCGCTTCATGATTGCGGGGTCCATGGGGCAAAAGTCGTGGGCAAAGCGCTGCGTGAAGGGCCGGCCGACGACGGCGGAGACGAGGAGGGCAACGGAGATCACGACGGTACCGGCCATCGGTTGCGCGAAGTAGAGGAATGCGCTCCCCGTGACGAAGGCAATCACCGTCCTCAAGGTGATGAGGATGGTTCCGAACAGCAACAACATCGATACCCGCTCACCCTTCAGCAGGCGCCGACCCAGTGCCAGATAAGACCAGGTGAGCGCCGCGATCAATGCACCGCGGAAACCGGTGAGGACGAGGAGCAGATAGAACACGACGAGAGGACCAACGACGCCCTCGAGCACGACAGGCAGTGCATGGCGAAGAGCTTTGCGTGGCGGAGGTAACAGAAGCAGTGAACCTTCTCGCCCGTCGCTATGGGACGTCGGGTGCAGGCGGAGCAGGTGCCACGGCTCGACGGTCCCCCCCTTCGATCTGGTTCCCACAGCGCTGCCACTCTTGCCGCCGTAAGCGACGGCGCTTTCACCCGAGTTGAGGTTCTCCAATGCTACACCGGCCTGGGTGACTGATCCTCTTGACCCGCTCCTCTTGACCCGCCCACGGGCCCTTTCTGCGTGCCCAGAGCCGTGAGGAAAAATCTCGGGCGAGGCGCACTTTCAACGGCCATCACGCTCGCGCGTGAGAGCCCTTGGAGGTGGCGGGAATCGAACGGTGCGAGTTCGTGCCCCAGAAACCCTGTTCGACGCCACATTCATGACTGTAACTGTGATGACCTTGGGACGGAGAGGTACGCGCTGGTATCCGTTGGGACGCGCTGGTACACGCTGTAGTCGCGCCAACTGTGTCCGCTCGGTGTCCTGATGCCAAACCCCAAATCCGAGTCCAGTCAGGCTTCGTAAGGTTCAACTCCCGGTCACGGCATCATGTCTTGGGGGAAGAGATGCCAGGTACTGCAGCCAACACTCCCACCGAGATCCCTGCGGTAGCCGCCCACTCCGCCAAGGCCTGCCAACCATCAAAACCGCTCTCCACGAGTTCGTCAGAACGCGCCACCGGTTGCGGCGTCCAGGTGAGCACCGATGACCGGGGTTAGCCAGTTGGCGTAAGTGGCGGTGATGTGATTGTCGTCGCGGTAGATCAGCACGTTCCCCACTATCACGCTGCAGGTCGACGCGATGCAGAACCACGGGTCAGTGTCCACGTAGCCGGCACCTGTCGATGCGGCAACGGCCTCTTCCTGCGGGATCCCGCCAGGGTTGTAGAAGGGATAGTGCTTCGGAATCGCACACGCCGGCGTGTCGTCCAGGTGCTGGCTGAGACAATCGGGCACCGACTGTTGAGGGTAAGGGTCGTCGCCCATGAGCACCACCCGCGCACCGGTGTCCCGCTGGACAGTGGTGATCATTTCGTCCAGCCCAGACAGCCACGCAGGCCCGTCGACGACGACATGATCGTCGTCGATGCCGTACTCGCGGGAGAACCCGAGGATGACGATGGCGGGGCGCAGCGCCGTCATGCGCTGGAGTTCGGCGGCACGCCACTCGTTGCACTCGGTGTAGGTACGTCCAAGATCAGGACTAAAGATGGTGATGTCGATGGGTGGGCACGTCGCCTTGGCCATGACGACAAGGGCGTCGTGCTTCTCACTGGCGAGGTTGTCGATGGCCGGGAACCACATGAGGGCATGCGAGTCTCCGAAGAGCACGATGGTGCGTGAGGACGTCGTGTCCCCGTACAGACAGGGGTGTACGGACGCGTCGGTGAAGCCGTCGAAGCAGCCGTCGTTGAACGGCACCGGGGCGTCAGCCGCCGCGTCGGCAAGCGATGGGGTGAGCGATGCAGGCACTTGTGAATTGGCGAGCGACTCGTATACCAGTCGGTTGACCTGCGCGTCGATCGAATCGGCCGTCGTCACCGCTGACGAACTCGTGGACGACGAGCCGCCGGTAGTGATGTGGTTTGTCACAAGTCGTGAGGCGGTGGCGTAACCACTGCCCACCGGCGGCGGCACCGCCACCACAATCGCCACAGCCGCGAACGCGGCGACGAGACTGAGCGCTCCGCCGGCGACGAGGCTGCGCATGCTGTGAGCCGTGAGCCATGGTGATCGCCGGACCGGCTGCTCGAGAAGGACGGTGGTCAGAGCCGCCAGGAGCAGGCTGAACAGGCAGACGGCCAGGTTCTGTGTGAGTCCGAGACGGTGCCCCACGACGTAGGGAGCAAGCACAAGCGCCGGCCAATGCCAGAGGTACCAGGTGTAGGAGACGGCGCCTATCGGCTGCAGGGGAGCCAGACCGAGCAGACGCGCCGGCCCGGCTGTCAGATTGCGGGTGCCCGCGACGAGCGCCGCTCCGGTGCCCATCACCGGGACAAGTGCGGCCGCCCCTGGGAAAGGTGTCTGTGGACCGAAAGCGGCAAGCGACCACGCCACGGCGCCGAGGCCGGCCCAGCCGATCGTCCCCAGAACCCACGCCGGGATACGTCGAGCGTGGGGTACTGCGAGCGCAAGGAGTCCGCCCACCGCAAGTTCCCACGCCCTCGTCGGCAGTGAGAAGAAGGCCCAGGGCTCGTCCGTGTGCGTCAAGGAGACGCACATCCAAAAAGAGAGGGCTCCGACGACAGCCATGGCGCCGATAACGGCCCAGCGAGGCCGGTCTGCCGAAGTCCGTCGGTGGCGGCCTCGGTGACGACGGCCGATGAGCGAGGCGGCGAGGAGCAGCGCCGGCCAGACAAGGTAAAACTGCTCCTCTACGCCGAGCGACCAGTAATTCTGCAGGGGTGACACTGGCCCTTGTGCGTTGAGGTAGTTGGTCGCTTGAAAGGCGAATCGATAATTGCCCACGTAGAGGGCGCACGCCACGGCGTCTTTGGCGACCGCTTTCGCCTCGAGGGGACCGAGCACGGCGACCGAGGCCACGACGGTTACCACGATCACCAGCACGGCCGACGGTAGAAGACGGCGGGCCCGACGCGCGTAGAAGCCGGCGAAAGAAAGGCGTCCGCCGGCGGAGAGCTCGCCCCAAAGTAGCTGGGTGATCAGGTATCCGGAGATGACGAAAAAGACGTCGACGCCCACGTAGCCCCCCGGCACCGGTAGGCCGGCGTGGTAGGCGACGACGGCGAGGATCGCGACCGCCCGGAGACCCTGGATGTCGCTTCGCCGACTCCTCTGAGCCACCTTGTCCTTCCTAGCCGCTGACCATCCCTCCACCGCGTTTTGGCATGGCCCGCGCAGTCTGGTGCCCTGGGCCGGTACCTCGTTGACGGCGGGTCGGTCCCTCACATCAACCGCGCAGGTGACGATAACCGGCCAAAGAATCTTGAGCGGTGGACCCCGCTCAGCCGTCGCGATCGGGGTCAGCGATGCGAATCGGTGGGCGTGTGAGATCTCACCACCAGTGTGTGGGGACCAGATGCACCTCCAAAGGTGCTCACGCACGCGCCTGAGCACCTTTGGAGGTGGCGGGAATCGAACCGACCTAGGCCCAAATGTGTACGCCGAGGTCAAGTGCCGTTTACCCCTCTAAACAGGGGAAAACATGATATCTGTCCGTTGCCGACAATGACCGCCACTGACCGCAATTCTGTGTCTTTTCGGTGCTCTTGTGTCTTTTTCGTGTCGCGCCCGGCGCTCCTCTGAGGGCCGGAGATCTTGAGCGATGTGATGGCAGAACCGCTCTGGAATCAGGTGTTCAGCCTGCCCCCGTACGCACCATGGGGGCACGGGCCACGGGGCGACTGGCCCTCCGGTATCTGGCAATCGTTCGGTGCCCTGATGGGCATGATCGCGACGGGTTCCATGGGATGGCCGTGCAAGGCGATGTATCCCGACAGGCGACGCCCACCAGCAACGTCGAATGGTGAATCCCGACCGTCGGATTGCCGCTGCCGTTGCGCAGATCAGGGGGGCGCCGCGAGACTGGATCGAGACAGCTCCAGATCGGGGAGGATTCCGATGGCCAACTCCGTTTGCGCCGCAACCAACGTGTCAACTGCTTCGGGACATCGATCTCTTCCGGGGATGCAGCATCGCTGAGCTGGGCGCATTTCGCGCTCACGACCGAACACCGGCAGGAAGCGGGCGCCGTGCTCACGAAGCAAGGCGAGCCCGGCCTTGAAGCCTTCATAATCGTTGAAGGTGAGGCCTCGGCTAACCGCAATGATCAAGGCGATCGCCCGCCTCGGCCCAGGCGCCCTCGTCGGTGAGTTGGCGCTCCTCGACGGCGACAGTCGGACGGCCACCGTCGTGGCGGAGACCGACTTGCGGCTCCTTGTGCTCTCCCGGCAGGAGTTCTCGACATTGTTAGGGGCTGCGCCATCGGTGGGACGCAAGATCATCGATCAGCTGGGGGAAGCGGTTGCGCAAGGCCACTGAGATGCTTGATGCTGTGCCGTCTGCTGGAACGAAGATCGGCCCGCTCTCGCTGTAACTCATTGGAACCACCAGCTCCAAGGCTTCGGATCGGTCCGGCAGGCCCGGACGAACCAGCGATTTGTGCCGACACCGCGGCAAGGAGGGTGCCCAAGAACGCACCGGGACGGTAAGGCAGTTCGGCACATCGGGGATAACCACCTCCCTGCGTGTTTCTGGCCTAAGTCGCATAGCTGGGCGGCAGATCATCTACGGATCTTGCCCGGCGCTTCTCTGGCTCAGATCGATGCGAACACCTGCCAGTCCGACGAGACCCCCTTCAGCGCCTGCACGCCACGGTCGTCGAATTGAAGATCCGAGCCCTCTACTAGGTCATGCACAGTGCGCGACACGAGAACTTCCTCCGGTCCAGCCAATCCGGCGATACGTGCACCGATATGGACCCCAATACCTGCGATGTCGTCTCCTCGTCGTTCGATCTCTCCGGTGTGAAGGCCTGCGCGAATCGTGATGCCTTCTCTACTGAGACCGTCGCGCAGCGCGCGTGTACAATGCACTGCACGAGTCGGGCTGTCAAAGGTCGAAGGGTGCCGTCACTCGTGTGCTTCACGATACGACCCCCAAACCTCGTTACGATCCGACGAGTCTCAGAATCGTGACGATCGAGGATGTCATGCCATAAATGGTCACCGGTCTCAGTGGCCACTTGCGTCGACTCGACGATGTCCGTGAAAAGGACCGTGGCCAGTATCCGATCGATGTCGCTATCAACGGCCGGCGTACCGGTGATGAATTCCCTCCATTGCGTCGAGCGCAGGGGCCCACTCGCGGGCGTCCCATCCACAATGCATTTCGCCTGCAAGCTCGACGAAATGTGAGTTCGGAAGCGCTATGGCCATTGCACGCCCACGGGCGATGCCCACGATCGGATCGTCCCGCGGTGTATGACGAGCGAAGGCGTGGAAATCGCTGGCAGTATGGGCCGGGCATCGATTGCCAGATTCGATCGCATGATCTCGACGACGAGACGTGGCGATGCGCAGGCACGTTCGTAGCGTCCAAGCTGTTCGAGGATCGCCGGGGCAGGTGGTGCATGGACGAAGGCTCCGAGAAGCTGGCCCGTACCCCAGTTGCGTTCGACATATTCGAGAAATCGCGGCACGTCGAAATCGGCGCTCGCTGGGTCGTCCCCAGGGAGTAGGCAAGCGAAGGACCCGTAGAGTACGAGGCTCTGGACCCGCTCCGGAAACGATGCCGCGAAGAGTAGGGAAAGCGGTCCGCCCTCTGAGATCCCGACTAGATGCGCACGTTCCCATCCCGCGGCGTCCATCACCACGCGGATGTCGTCCGCACGTTCGGCAAGGCTGCCAAATCCAAGATCGCGGCCTGATAGGCCCGTTCCACGCTTGTCGAACGCCAACACCCGCCCGAGACGACCCAGCCGCCCGATCACGGCGTCGAACACAGGAAGCTCTCGGGCCAGGTCGAGGTGCGAGATGAAGCCGGGCACGTAGACGATGTCGGTCGGTCCGCTCCCGGTCACCGTCCAGGCGATATCGACATCACCGGCATGTGTGTACCGAACCTCAGATTCGTCCACGCTTCATTGTGCCCTGCCGCGCTCGGGCAACCGCCCGCCCGGCCCGATCTCAGGATGGTTCTTCCTGTGGCACTGCCCCTAACCAGCAAGAACGACGGGCGGGAATGGTGACCTCTTCATCAGTGGCCTTGCCGTGGGGTGTCCCGCTTCGCCGGTTCGGGAATGGCGTTGTGGGCGTGTCCCGACCATCTTGAGGGGCTTAGTGGGGCTGCTGCGGGGGGTTAGGCCGCGACGCTCAACGGAACCTCGGCAGGCGACATAGCGAACTAATCGTTCCGACGGAACGCGTTGGTCCTAGTAGGCACCGGGTTCTGTCCCAATCCTCAACCGCTCGACAAGGGCCGCCGATACAACCGGGGGTTGTTAACACCACCTCAAGACGTTGCATAGAAAGGCTCATGAACGCGGCAGACAGTAACCGCACTCGCGTCGCCCGGTTTCGTTCCACACGCCACCAGCGAAGGGACGTTGCAACGCGAAAAGGACGAAGCATGGGGAACAAGAAGCGGGGATTAGGTCGCAGTCCGCTTCGTGATGCCAAGACAGACATCACGATCGAAGATATTGGGTTCCTGTTGGATCAGCTTGTGTACTGGCGGTGTCACGCCCACATGTTGGAGTTCGAACTAAGCGAAGTATCCAATGGACGTGATCGGTGCGCGGTTCAACTGAACGATCAGCTCCAAGGGAGTAGTTAGCCGGGGTAGCCCCTACCGCCGTACATGAAGGGGCGGAGCCGGATCAAGGGCCTTTTTCTGTCGATCGTTCCTGATTCACCCATCGGCGTCCTGCACGAAGACGCGCGCCGTCGAGGCGCCGGGGTCAACGTCGGGCGATGCCCGCCGAAGGCTGTGGCGTTGACGCCGGCGGCGAGCGGCGCATCCTGTTCGAGGACGCCGCTATGTGAGTGCTGCGAGTTCCCATCACTGCTCGGGGGGTCTGTCGCGGTCCCGTGGGCAGCCAGCCATTCATTCGTCGATCTCCGCACATGATGGGGTTCGGCCACGTCCCGACGGGCTCAATCAGGAACTACGGCCACGCCCAGTGGGGTGGGCCACGGCGTTAGTCGAGCACGCGTCGGTCCGTGGCCGAGACTCAGGCGGCGGCCTCGAGGCATCGGACCTCCCCGTCGCGCAGGGCGTAGAAGACGAGGGTCACCAGCTTGCGGGCCACCGCGACGCGGGCCTTGTACTTGCCGCGCGCGCTCGGCGATGCGCTTGTAGTCGGCGCGTAGCTTCTCGTTGCCCTTGGCCCGGTAGTTGCCCACGGCCTCGATGGCCGCCCAGCGGACGAGGGGCGAGCCCTGTTTGGTGATCTCACCGCGGTGGACGACCTGGTCGGACTCGCGGTGCTTGGGGGTGAGGCCGGCCCAGCTGCAGAGCTTCTTGGCCGAGTCGAAGCGGGTGATGTCGCCGATCTCGGCCACGAAGATGGCGGCGATGACCTTGCCCACCCCGGGCAGCGTCATGAGGGCCCGATAGCCGGGGTCGGCCTTGAGCTGGGCGTGGATGTGCGCGTCGAGCTCGCCGATGGCCCGGTCATAGACGTCGAGGAGGTTGCGCAGCGAGTCGAGACGCATGGCATAGGCCTCGGGGAGCTCGAGGCGGTCGAGCTGGGCCGACCGGTCGGGCCCCACAGCTCGCCGACGACGGGCAAGATGCCGTTCTTGGCCATGACCCCGTGGATCTGTGCCTTGGCGCTGGTCCGGTGCCGGATCAGCGAGTAGCGATAACGCACGAGCTCGCGCAGCTCTCGGACCTGTGGCGGGGCGATCCAGCCCTCGGCGAGGCGCCCGATGCGGCAGCATGGCGGCGAGGTCCTGGGCGTCGCGCTCGTCGTTTTTGACCCGGCGGTTTCCCCAGTTGTTGCCGAGGGCATGGGCGAGGTGGACGTGGGCGCCGAGGTCTTGGAGGACATCGGCCGCCCAATACCAGCCATAGGTGGACTCGAGGACCACCTCGGGCTCGGGCCCGGCGGCCGCCATGGCCTGGGCGAGTTCGAAGGGCTGGCTCGGCGATGCGTTCGGAGCCGAGCACCTCTCCTCTTTTGCCATCCGGTGATGGTGGTGCTGCGTCGGTGCAGATCGATTCCGACGTACTGTCGCTCCATAGGGGCCTCCTCCTCTTTTCGAGGTTCGTCTTTTGCAAGTCCGAGCATGCTCGGATCTCACGAGGGGCGGAGGCCCCGCCCCTTCATCGCATCAGATATGTCGCGAGGTCCTGAACTGGCCCATCTCCGTTCAGTCCCAGCTGGCAATGAAAAAAGCCAAGAGAATGAGGACGGGAATCGCATGGAGAATAATCACACCCCTTCCCACCACCCCCACCGCCTTGACTACGAACCCCATCGCAAACTCAGCAGCGATGAGCCCGACCAAGGCGATGACAGCAGCTACCCACCGCCGGCGATTCCGTTCACTCATCCTGGGCAGCCATTGTGCCCCAGATCGCCGGGTGGGTGTCACACTCCGGCACATCGGAGGCATGCCTCGCTTGGAAATGGGCCGCGCGGTAGGGGACATTTCCAGAGCCCCTGAATGGAGGCCTGCGGGCCGATCCTTCCGCGGGCGCTTCCGAGTCAACCTTCGACAGGGTCCTTGCCTCTCAGGGCAGCTGGTGGGGGCTATCGTTGGAGCGGGTCGTTACTGGCGTCTGGGTGGAGTACCACCGGGGACCGACCCGCCGGCAGCCTGCCGGACATAGCCGTGCGCCTGGGCGAAGACTCGATGTCGTCCGAAGGAGCGCATGGTGCCCGAACCAGTCGTAGCGAGTGCCTATCGATCGGCGTTGGAGGTGATCTCTGCCGCCGAACCAGATGTGGCAGCGGCCATCGTCGGTGAGCTGGAGTCCCAACGGCGGCAACTGAAGCTCATCGCTTCAGAGAACTACGCCTCACCGGCCGTGCTGCTGGCCATGGGCAACTGGCTGTCGGACAAGTATGCCGAGGGCACTCCGGGCCATCGCTTTTATGCCGGATGCGAGATGGTTGACCGGATCGAGACATTGGCTACGGACCACGCCAAAGCACTGTTCGGCGCCGATCACGCCTATGTCCAACCTCATTCGGGGATCGACGCCAACCTGGTTGCTTACTGGGCCATCCTTGCCCATCGAGTCGAGCAGCCATTCCTCAACGAGGCTGGGGCGGCTCACGTGAACGACCTTGACTCCGTGAGCTGGGATCAACTGCGCAACGAACTGCACTCCCAGCGCATGATGGGCATGGCTCTCGACGCCGGTGGGCACCTCACCCATGGGTTCCGACCCAATATTTCCGGGAAGCTCTTTGACCAGGCTAGCTACGGGGTCGATTCCGCTTCCGGACTCCTCGACTACGGCGCCATAGCGGCCCAGGTGAGAGAGTTCCGTCCGCTGGTGCTCGTGGCGGGGTACTCGGCCTACCCCCGGAACCCCAATTTCGCCATCTTGGCTGAGATCGCCCACGACGTCGGGGCTACTTTCATGGTCGACATGGCCCACTTCGCTGGGCTGGTGGCCGGGAAAGTGCTGGTCGGTGACCTCGATCCGGTGCCCCACGCCGATGTCGTGACCTCCACCACCCACAAATCACTGCGCGGACCTCGGGGTGGACTGGTGCTCTGCGCCGAGGAATACGCACCCTACGTAGACAAAGGATGCCCGATGGTCCTCGGTGGACCGCTGCCCCACATGATGGCCGCCAAGGCTGTTGCCTTGTCTGAAGCTCGCCAGCCCTCGTTCGCTGCCTATGCCGTCCACATCGTAGAGAATGCACGCGCTCTGGCGGAAGGTCTGATGCGGCGGGGTGCACGGCTCATCACTGGTGGAACTGACAACCACCTTGTGCTCTTGGACGTGGCTTCCAGCTTCGGACTCACCGGCCGTCAAGCTGAGGCTGCCCTGCTTGACGCAGGGGTCGTCACCAATCGCAACTCATTGCCAGGTGACGCCAACGGCGCCTGGTACACCTCGGGAATTCGGCTTGGCACACCGGCGCTGACCACGCTGGGATTTAGGCCACACGAGATCGACGAAGTCGCCGACGTCATAGTCACCGCCCTGAGAGCCACGACACCGGCGACATCCAAAGCCAAAGCGAAGTACGAGATCGATCCCCACATCGCCCAAGGCTGCGAAGACCGGTGTTTCAGATTGCTCGACCGCCACCGCCTCTATGCGGACATCGAGCTGTAAATGACTTGCTCGGAGAGTACGGGCAATGCAGTGAGTTTCTCGAATCAAGAAGGCGCTACTGCTTTGTTGATTTCAACCGGGACAGAGGGTCTCTCCGATCAGCGAGCAGCACATCGCCCACGGGTGTCCCCGAACAGTGTCGCCGGCTCTGTGCGCCATATTCGGGAACCGGCAGAATGGACCACATGGAATGGGTCCCGCCGAAGCCGCGACTGCAAGGTGGTGGTGTAGCTCTTCGTCCGTTCCGGGCGAGCGATGCTGCCGCAGTCGCCTCAGCATGTCGGGACCCGGACATCCTCCGTTTCACCTTCATGAAGGATGGCCTCACTGAGGCAGAGGCTGGCGAGTGGATTGACACCGGCAACGAGCGGTGGCCTATCGGCCATCCTCGTTTCGCCGTCGTCGATGCACACGATGATCATCTCCTAGGGCAGGTGGGACTGAACTTCAATCCTCGACACGTGAGCGCCGAGGCGCACTACTGGGTTGTTGCCTCAGAGCGTGGCCGAGGCGTTGCTTCTCGGGCGCTCAGCCTCCTCATTGACTGGGGGTTCTCCAAAGGCATTGAGCGCGTCTTCTTGGTAATCCACCCCGAGAACAAAGCATCGAACCGGCTGGCGGCAAAGCTGGGGTTCACGCGAGAAGGGGTGCTGCGGTCCTATGAACCGATCAAGGGTGACCGTCCAGACCTCGTGTCGTGGTCGCTTCTTCCGAGTGACCCGCGCCCTTGGAGGTAGGCCGAGCCAGTGCCTCCCACAGAGCGGAATGTGCCGACATCGAGCACACTCCACCTGTGGTTAGGGGTATCACAGAACGACGGGACTGTTCGCCTTAATCGCAGCTGAGTCCCCAGGCAGGTCTCGACCGGTCAGATGTACGGTGGCGTCACCACCTAAGAACCGAGGAGGTTCGTGACATGGGAACGACATTTGGTATCACCCACTCCTTTAAGGGCGGGACAGCCGAACAGTACGACCGGTCCATCAAGGTGGTGCACCCCAATGATGGCAAGGGACTTCCAGCAGGGCAGACGTACCACGCTGCCGGTGAGATCAGCGATGGGCTCGTCGTCGTCGCCTTATGGGACTCCGAGGCTTCATGGGTGAAGTTCCGCGACGAGACTCTGTTGCCAGGGCTGGCCCAGGTGGAAGGCGGCTTGGTCGGACCACCCGAAGAGGTGTCGTTCCAGGTGCACAACTTCGTGTCAGCCTGAGGCTCATCGAGAGCGCCAGCGGGACCTGCTCCCGACGACGTTGAACGTGCCGTCACCTATCCCCTTTCGCCGGGAAGAGGATAATGCCAGTCAGGCTTGATCGGATCAGTTCCAGAACGGGCTTGGTGGCATGATTTGTCGCGATGAGCCTCGAACCACCCGAGCGAACCCGCGAGTACCGCAATCACCACCTCGACAGCACACGTTGGGACCAGTTCGCACCGCGCGATGACGACATCTTCGTTACGACCGCATACAAGGCTGGCACGACATGGACGCAGCGCATCCTGGCTGCTCTGATCCTTGGACCAAAACCCCTGCCTGCCAGATTGAGCGAAATATCCCCGTGGGTCGATGCTCGGTTCATGGGACCTCTTCAACCGATTCTCGATCGTCTAGATTCACAGCGTCATCGCCGGTTCATAAAGAGCCATCTGGCTGCTGACGGGCTTCGGTTCTTCCCACAGGCCAAGTACATCGTCGTCGGCCGCGACACCCGGGACGTCTTCATGTCGTTGTTCAACCACTATTCGTCCTATACGGACATGATGTTCGAACTGTTCAACGACCCTGATCGGCCTGGGCCGGAATTTCCGCGTTGCCCGGCGACGCCGGGCGAGTTGTGGCCAGTGTGGGCAAAAGAAGGATGGTTCGGATGGGAATCTGATGGCTGGCCATTCTGGTCACATCACCACCATCTCTCGACCTGGTGGGCGATACGAGAGCTTCCTAATGTGTTGTTCGTCCACTTTGGTGATCTCAAAGCCGACCCTGAAACCGAGATGCGTCGGATTGCTGAGTTCTGCGCCATCGATGTCAGCGAGGACTCCTGGCCTGCTCTGCTCGCGACGGTCGGACTCGACGCCATGCGCGACGAAGCACGCCACTTCGATGACCCCATGGCCATGGTCTGGAAGGGCGGCGCAGACAGCTTCTTCTACAAGGGCGACAGCGGTCGATGGCGCGGGGTGTTGACGCCCGACGATCTTGCTCTCTATGAGACCTCCGTGTCGGCTCTCGATCCGGCGCTTCGACTGTGGCTCGAAGGCGGGCGCCATGCAGCCGGGATCAGAGTGTAAGGACGGTTCGCGAGTGCCCCCTATCACCGGGACTGTAGGGCAGTTCGGCATATCGGGGACACCCCGGCGGCCCCTCAGATGCGGGATCGCCCGGACTGGTGAGGCCTCTCGGATGTGCCGCCAACTCCGAGAGATTCGGCGGACCGTCTCCAAGATCGAACCGATAACGAATCCGACATCGCGCCAGCGATGGTGGCGGGAAGACCAAGTTCGACCATCGCAAACAGAGCGGTAGGCGGAAAGGCGTAAAGCCCGAGAATCAGCCCGATGATGGCTCCGACCATTCCTCCCGAAGCCGCTCCAAGTACTGTGAATTGTCCTGGCTGCGGCAAGGTGTCTACGGAGGCGATGAGTGTGGTCAGGCGTTCATGTTGGGGGCTTCGGTTCACCGCAATCTCCCGTCGGAAGCCTTCGAAGAGATGGTAGCTGGGTGAGTTCCTCGCTAACGTCAGTCAAGCCCCTCAAGCAACGTTTTCGCTAGCTTCTTTCCGTGGCGGGTCGGTGGCCGGAGCGACCTTTCGGGCCGACTCCTTTCGTCCTCACCCGCCACCCTGTTGAGGACTTTGGCGGGGGTGTTCCGGTCACGGGTTGCCGGACCTTGGGATCAATCTTGAG
>CAVSLS010000044.1:0-89479 GCA_963728845.1 uncultured Acidimicrobiaceae bacterium | reverse complement strand
ATGGACCGTCAGCTCGATCGGCCCGTCGCCCTCAAGGTCCTGTTCCCCGAGCTCTCGATCGACCTCACCTTCGTGGAACGCTTCCGCAGAGAGGCCCAGGCGGCCGCCAACCTCTCGCACCCCAACATCGTCCCCGTGTTCGACTGGGGTGAGGACGACGGCTCCTACTTCATCGTGATGGAGTATGTCGAAGGCCGGCCCCTCTCCGCCGTCCTGCGCGACCCGCAGCGCCTGCCACCGGTGCAGATCGCCATGATTGGAGCCGGCGTGGCTGCCGCCTTGGCCTTCGCCCACCGGCACGGAGTGATCCACCGTGACGTGAAGCCGGGCAACGTCTTGATCACACCCGATGGGGACGTCAAGGTGACCGACTTCGGCATCGCACGTGCGGTGAACACCGAGGAGAGCCTGACCCAGACCGGAGCGGTGATGGGGACCGCGGCGTACTTCTCTCCCGAGCAGGCGGAGGGGAAGGGGGTCGACGCCCGCAGTGACATCTACTCCCTCGGCGTCGTGCTCTACGAAATGGCGGTCGGCCGTCCGCCCTTCACCGGTGATTCACCGGTCGCCGTGGCGTCGAAGCACGTTCGTGACGCTCCCGTCCTGCCCCGGGAGGCCAACCCCGCGGTGCCGGTGGCACTGGAGGCCATCGTGATGATGGCCTTGGCCAAGAACCCCGACGACCGGTACAGGTCGGCGGAGGAGCTCAGGGCCGACCTCCTCCGTTTCGCCGATGGGCGCCCTGTCGAGGCGGCCGACCCCGGTGTGACCTCCGTCATGGAAACGGTCGGGGCGACCCGGGCCGTGCCCGTGGCGAGCAGCACCATGGCCATCCCGGTCGCCGCCGCCGGACCCCCACCCGACAACGAGGAGCTCGAGCGCAAGAAGAGGACGCGCCGCCTCATCGTGCTCCTCGTCGTGCTGCTGGTCGCCCTCGGCGTGATCGCCTTCTTCCTGCTCCGCTCCGTCGGCGTGTTCGGTGCCGACGTCACCGTCCCCAACGTGGTGGGCGACCCGCAGAGCGCCGCCGTCCAGACGCTGAAGAATGACAACCTCACCGTGGGCACGACGAGCTTCCGGACCAGCTCGCAGACCAAGGGGATCGTCCTGTCGACCAACCCCGCGGCCGGCGCGTCGGTGTCGAAGAACTCGGCGGTCAACCTGGTGGTCAGCGACGGGCCGAACATCCCGATCGTCACCGTGCCCTCGGTCAAGGGTCAGCAGCTCACGGCGGCGATCTCGGCGATTCAGAGTGCTGGCCTCACCTACAGGGTCAACGACGTGACGAGCACCCAACCGGTGGGCACGGTGATCAACCAGAGCCCCGCCGGCGGCGCCAAGGTCAAGGCGACCGTCCCGGTGGTGCTGACCGTGTCGAACGCGCAGTCGTCGGTCATGGTGCCGAGCGTGCTCGGGCAGTCGCCCGCGTCGGCGGGTGCCACCCTCAGGGGCGACGGACTGAGCGTCGGCAGCCAGAGCAACGCGTGCTCGAGCCAGTACCAATCGGGAGTGGTGTCGTCGCAGAGCCCGGCTCCGGGCATCAGTGTCCAGCCCAACGCGGCCGTCAACCTCGTCATCTCGACCGGCACCTGCGTCTCGGTGCCCAACGTGGTCGGGCAGTCGGCCAGCTCGGCCCAGTCCGCGATCACGGGCGCGGGCCTCGTGGCGAACCAGACGACCGACACCACGTGTGCGGGCGGGGCGCAACCCGGCAACGTCGACAGCCAGAGCCCCGCCTCCGGCACCGAGGTCAACAGCGGCACCACGGTGACGATCTCGGTCTGCCAGTCGGCGACCACCACCACCACGACGACGACCACACCGTCGTCGACGACCACGACCAGCCCGACGACCTCGACCTCGCACGCCGTTCGCCGGCGACCCGGGGGCTGAAGGGCTCAGACGGCGGCGGCCTCCGCCGCGGCCCCGAGCTGCCCGAGGAAATTGGCCAGCAGCGCCGGGCCCGAAGGGGTCAGGACCGACTCCGGGTGGAACTGCACCCCCTCGACCGCCAGCGTGCGGTGGCGCAACCCCATGACGACGCCGTCGGTCGAGGTCGCGGTCACCTCCAGCTCCGCTGGCACCGATTCGGGACGCACGACCAGGGAGTGGTAGCGGGTGGCCACGAACGGGTTGGGGAGCCCCGCGAACAGGCCGCGGCCGTCGTGGTGGATCTCCGAGGTCTTGCCGTGCATGAGGTGGGGGGCGGCCACCACCTCGCCGCCGTAGGCCGCGCCGATGCACTGGTGCCCGAGGCAGACGCCCAGCAGGGGGATCTCCCCCGCCAGGCTCCGGATGGCCTCCAGGCTCACGCCGCCGTCCTCGGGCCGCCCGGGGCCGGGCGAAATCAAGACGGCGGCGGGGTGTTCGGCCCGGATGCCGGCCACGTCGACAGCGTCGTTGCGGAACACCACGGGCTCGGCGCCGAGCTCGCCGAGCTCCTGGACCAGGTTGTACACGAAGGAGTCGTAGTTGTCGACGACGAGCACCCGAGGTCCCATGGGTCGACGATCGTACCGGACCCGTCCGAAGCCGCCCACCGCCGGTGGCTAACCTCTGACCCCGTGGCAACGAGCACCAAGGGTCCGGGGGGCGCCTCGCGGAAGGGAAAGTCCGCTTCGGGGCGTGCGAGCAAGGTCGGCCGCTACAAGACGCCCGAGGAGAGCGGCCGCTACACCGCGCCGATACCAAAGAGCGTGCGCCACAGCCCGGCGTGGTTCGGCGTGCTCATCCTCGTACTGCTGATCGGCGGCGTCGCCGTGATCACCGTCAACTATCTGGCGCACCTGCCGTTCCTCGCCCATGGTTCGCCCTGGGGGCTCGTCATCGGGCTGGCGATGATCTTCGCCGGCTTCCTGATGGCGACCCGCTACCACTGATTGTGACGTGCCGGCGGCGCCCGTTACCGTTGACTTCGAATCAGCCCAGCCGCTCGATGATGGTGGCGTTGGCCAGCCCACCACCCTCGCACATGGTGAGCAGCCCGTAGCGGCCGTTGGTGCGCTCCAGCTCGTTGAGGAGCGTGGCCATCAGTTTGCCGCCCGAGGCACCCAGCGGGTGGCCGAGGGCGATGGCGCCACCGTTGGGGTTCACGGTCTCCATGTTGGGGTGGTGCTCCTTCTCCCACGCCAGCACCACCGAGGCGAAGGCCTCGTTGATCTCCACCGCATCGACGTCGTCCAGGGTCAGCTTGGCGCGCTCCAGCACACTGGTCGTCGCGGGGATCGGTCCGGTGAGCATCGTCACCGGGTCGACACCGGCCAGCGCAAAGGCGTGGAAGCGGGCCCGCGGACGCAGGCCCAAGGCGTTCGCCTTCTCCTCGCTCATGATGAGCACGGCGGAGGCACCGTCGGTGATCTGCGAGGAATTCCCGGCCGTGACCTTGCCCCCCTCCTTGAAGGCAGGCTTGAGGTTGGCCAGCGCTTCGACGCTCGAATCCGGCCGGATGCCCTCGTCGGCGGTCAGCATCTCGTCGGTGTCGTTGCCCTCGTCGTCGCGCAGCGCGACGGGCACGATCTCGTTCTCGAACCGTCCCTCCGCCGTCGCCCGGGCGGCGCGCTGGTGGCTCTGGACAGAGAAGGCGTCAAGTTCGTCGCGCGAGATGTCCCACTGGTCGGCGATCATCTCGGCGCCGATGCCCTGGCCGGGCAGCCCGGTGTCGGTGTAGCGCCGCATCATGCGGGGCCCGAAGGGGTACCCGAGCTCGCGAACGACCGAGGAGCCCATCGGCGTCCTCGTCATCGACTCCACGCCGGCGGCGATCGCGATGTCGTAGGCCCCGGCCATGACGCCCTGGGCGGCGAAGTGCACGGCCTGCTGCGACGAGCCGCACTGGCGGTCCACGGTGGTACCCGGCACCGACTCGGGCCAGCCCGCGGCCAGCACGGCGTTGCGGCCGATGTTGAGCGACTGCTCGGCCACCTGCATCACGCAACCCATGATCACGTCGTCGACCTGGGCCGGGTCGAGCTGGTTGCGCTCCGCCACCGCCTTGAGGGCCTCCGACGCCAGGTCGACAGCGTGCCAGTTGCGGAGCTTGCCGTTGCGCTTCCCGCCGGCGGTGCGGACGGCGTCGACGATGACTGCGGTGGTCATGGTGTCTCCTCCCAATCCGGCAGGCCGATCGGCGCCCCGCCGGTTCAGATCGGGGGACATCCTACCCGCCACCGCTCTGAGGTCCATCGGCCCGCAGCCGCCCGGGCGGCCGCTCGGCACGGGCCCGATATGGTCTGCCCCGATGAGCCGCACCGGAAAGGACATGGACCGTTGGCTGGGCGACGGCGGCATGCCGATCATCGCCGTCGTCGGTGGGGCCTTCGCGGCCTATGGCGTCGACGGGGAGGACCTGGGCTGGGTCACCGGAAGCTTCACTCCGACGGACATGGCCTGCAATCCGCACGGGATCACGCAAGCCGGCGTCCATTCCCTCCTCCTCGATGCGTGCATGAACTTCGCCATCAACGCCGCGCTTCCGGGCAAGGCGCGCACCCGTGGCACGCTCGAACTGAAGACGGAGTGCATGCGCCCCGCCACGATGGGGGACCAGTACCTGCTGCGGGGTGAGGTGGTCCGGATGGCGAAGCAGATCGCCTACGGCGAGGCGACGGTGCGCAGTGCTGACGGTGTGCTGGTCAGCCGGGCCACCGGGACCTTTCTCCTGCATCGACCCGACTCCGAGCCCGGCGAGGACACCCGCCGCCTGATCACCATCGCGTCCCACCCCCCGGACCCGGGGTGTGCCTCGTCTGCTGCGGTCCTGCGGCCGGTGGCCAGGGCGTGTGCTTCGCCTGCCGCGTGGTGGGGCACCGTCTCGGCGTCCCCCTCGTCCCGGTGTTCCCCGTGCGCCTCTGCCCCCTGCCCAGTCCCCTCTACGCGGTGTTGCTGGGCTACAAGGAGTCCCCGGTTGCCGAGGCCCGTCGCCGCTTCGCGCCGATGGTCGGCTCGTTGTTCGGCGCCTTCCTGGGGGCCCACGCCCGCTGTCTCGCCGCGGCCGCCGGCGGCGCGCTCGAGATGGCGCTCCCCGTCCCGTCGACGGCAAGACCGCGGGGGTCACCGCTCGACGACGTCGATGGGTCTGGCCCATGTCGTCCGCACCGCCCTTCCCGGCGTGCGGTGGTCGCCCGACGTGCTCGCCCGCTCCCACGCGTCCGTGGGCCACATGCGGCCCGACGGCTGCGCCTTCGAGGTGCGCGCCGCGGCGCGCCCGTTGGTCAGGGGCCAGCGCGCCGTGCTCCTCGACGACACCTACGTCAGCGGCGCTCGGGCGCAGAGTGCGGCGGCCGCGCTCCGCCGCGCCGGTGCGCGCGCCGTCGTGATCGTGGCGCTGGGCCGCGTGCTCCGGCCAGATCGCTCACCCGCGCATGCGGCGTTCCTCCGCGGCACGCGGATCCAACCGAGGGGCGACGCCGGTAGCGCGCCGGCGCCCCGGTGTTGCCGGTGCGTTCAAACGGGGGCGGCCACCGAGTAGCGCACGCCGGTCAATTCCTCCGAGGCCCGCCACAGACCGGCCGCCATCTCTGGGTCGCGGGCGCGTCCCGACGGCCGGGTGACGCGGGGCGGACCGGACAACCCGAACCGGTGCGCGGGGCCGATGTACTGCCCCGACCGGACCGAGGACGAGGTGGCGGCGCACAGAACCGGCAGGGTGCCGGCCGCCGTTGACTGCCCGAGCGTCGTCCCGGCGGTCCGGCCGAGCCGACGCCGCACGCGGCTGTCGCCCAGCGCGGCGCCGTTGCCGGCCAGGTTGCTGCGCGTCCACCCGGGGTGCGCCGCCAGGGCGAGGGTGGGCAGGTCCGCCGCCTCGAGCCGGCGGCTGAGCTCGGCCGTGAAGAGGAGGTTGGCCAGCTTGGACGTCCCGTAGCTGACCCAGGTGTTGCGCGGCGCGGTGCCGGCGACGTCGTCGAGCCGGAGCCGGCCGACACGGTGCATGTGGGAGCTCACGGTGACGATGCGTGAGCGCTCGGTCGTGACGACCCGGTCCAGCAGCAGTCCGGTCAGCGCGAAGGGCCCGAGGTGGTTCGTTGCCATCTGCAGCTCGAACCCGTCGGCGGTCTGGCGGTAGGGGGTGCCCATGACACCGGCGTTGTTCACCACGATGTCGAGGCGCGCGTGGTCGCGGAGCACCGCGTCGGCGGCGCGGCGCACCGACACCAGGTCGGCCAGGTCGAGGGCGAGGAGCTCGAGGGAGGACCGGTCGAGCTGGCTCTCCATCGTGTCGCGGGCCCGACGGGCCCTGTCCTCGTTGCGGCAGGCCAGGATCACGTGGGCCCCGTGGTCGGCCAAGGCCTTGGCGGTCTCGTAGCCGATGCCGCTGTTGGCCCCGGTGACCAGCGCGACCCGGCCGGTCAGGTCGCCGATGTCCACCGTTCCCCACGTCGCGCTGCCGGTCGCCTCGCCCCCCGGAATCGGGTTCACGCGTTGCCGATGTGGTCGGCAGGGACCGTGCCCAGCTTGCCGGCCTCGAAATCCTCGAAGGCCTGGATGATCTCGGCCCGGGTGTTCATGACGAAGGGCCCGTGCGCGTAGACGGGCTCTCCTATGGGCTGTCCGCCCAGGATGAGGACGTCGAGGGCGGGGTGGCGCGACTCCTGCACGGTGTCCGCCCTGACGGCGAGGGCGTCCCCGGGGCCGAACACGGCCAGCTGACCCGTGTGCAAGGGCCTCGCCTCGGACCCCACGCTGCCGTCGCCGGAGAGCACGTACGCGAGCGCGTTGAACGGGCGGGGCCACGGGAGGATGAGCTCGGCGCCGGGCTCGAGCGTCGCATGCACGAGCGAGATCGGCGTGTGTGTCGCCCCCGGTCCCTGATTGCCGGCCACGTCACCCGCGATGACCCGGATGAGCGCTCCACCGTCGGGTGAGGTCAGGAGCAGGACGTTGTCCGCTTCGATGCCCTGGTAACGAGGATCGAGCCATTTGTCGGCCGCCGGCAGGTTGACCCAGAGCTGAAGGCCGTGGAACAGGCCTCCGGAGGTGACGAGCTGGTCGGGCGGGCGCTCGATGTGCAGGATGCCCGACCCCGCCGTCATCCACTGCGTCGAGCCGTTCGTGATGAGCCCGCCTCCACCGATGGAGTCTTGGTGCTGGAAGGTGCCGTCGATCATGTAGGTGACGGTCTCGAAGCCCCGATGGGGGTGCCAGGGCGTGCCCTTGGGCTCGCCGGGGGCGTACTCGACCTCGCCCATCTGGTCCATGTGGATGAAGGGGTCGAGCTCGGCGAGGGGTACGCCGGCGAAGGCGCGCCGCACCGGGAACCCCTCGCCTTCGAAACCTGCCGGCGCATCCGTGATGCGCTTCACGGGACGGATGGCCAATGGCGCCGTCGGCGTCTCGATACGCGGGAGCACCAGGTTGTCGGGGACGGTTACTGCAGGCATGGCGGACTCACTCTCTCCTCCTTCGGCTCACACCCGGATAGCAGTCTTGCCGAGCCGACAGATGTGCAACACGGAGCAACCCGGTTCTGTTCCGCACCGTGGCGGTCGTCCGGCCTTGGTCAGGAGGCGTCGAGTCGTGCGACCTGCTCGGGGGTCAGATGGAGATCGGCCGCGGCGGCCGAGGCCACGGCCGTCTCGGGTCGGCTGCTGCCGGGAATCGGGATGACGCGGGAGCCCTTGGCCAGCATCCAGGCCAAGGTGACCTGCTGGGGGCTCGCCGCTACTTCGGCGGCCACCTCGGCGAAGGCGGGGTGCGTCTGCTCGATCCGATCCGCCCGCCCGATGCCTCCCAGCGGGCTCCAGGGGATGAACGCGATGCCCAACTCTTCGCAGTGCCGGAGCTCGCCCTCCGACGAGCGGAAACGAGGCGAGAACTCGTTTTGCACGCTGACCAGCCGGCCCCCCAGCACCCGTTGCGCCTCGTCGATCTGCGCCACGGTGGCGTTGGAGACGCCGGCCATGAGGATCTTGCCCTCGTCGAGCAGTTCGGCCAGGGCACCCACCGATTCGGACCATGGCACCGACGGGTCGGGGCGGTGGTACTGGTAGAGACCGATGGCGTCGACTCCGAGCCGCTTGAGCGAGGCCTCGCAGGCCTCCTTCACGTAGGCCGGATCCCCGTGCACGGTCCAGCTGCCGTCGCCGGGGCGCCGGTGCCCTCCCTTCGTCGCCACCAGCACGTCGTCGGTCGATCCGCGGTACGCGGCCAGGGCCTCGGCCACCAGTTCCTCCCCGTGGCCGTGCTCGTGCACCCCGAGCGAGTAGGCGTCTGCCGTGTCGATGATGGTGACGCCTGCGTCGAGCGAGGCGTGGATGGTCGCGACGGCCTGCGGACGGTCGGGCCGGCCCTCAATGGAGAGCGGCATCTCGCCGAGGCCGATGGCGCTCACCGTGCGGTCGCCGATGGGGCGCTGTTGCATGTGTCCTCCTGGTGGTACGACGGCGTGGTGGTGCGGCGTGGTGGTGCGGAACCGACACCGGGTTCCCGTCTACTACCCGACCAGGTGGAACGCAATCCGGTAGAGGGGGGTGTCGTCGGCGATAGGCCCCGCATGGGCGGCCCGCCTGCGCAAGGTCTCTCGGTCGGGCTCACCGGCCCGGCGAACGTCGGCGTCGGAGATCGCCGCGAAGGGGACGATTTCCATGCTGTCCACTTCGATTTCGGCCACGCCGACGCGGTAGCGCCCACCAACCTTCGCATGGGGCCGTCGCCAGAGTCTGAAGGTCACGGTGATGTCGCCGCCTGCGATGTCGTCGTACAGCTCCTTGCTGAACTCCACAGGGGCACCGTAGACGCCCGTTCGACAGGGTGAATCAGTACTGCCAGACCCTGACCCAGTCGATTCTCATCGCGGCGGGGAGCGGCGTCGACGTCGCAGACAGGCGACAGCAGCGAGCCGCTCTCGTAGCCGCTCGTGCTGGTGAGCACCGGCCGCCACATGCCGGTATCGAGGGACGTTCCGTCGAACTCGTCGTCGAAGGTGCAGGCCCGGCTGCCGGTCGGTGGGGCCATCGGGGGCGTCGTCGATGCGGCCATCGGGGACGTCGTCGTGCCTTCGGTCGGGGGTGGTGCGCTCGTCGAGGTGGTCGTCGTGGTGAGCGCGGGCGTCACGCATTTGCTCGGCCGTTGCACCGCGTTGCAGTCGGCGCCCGGGGTGGCCGTCCCGCCGGCGGATGTGGAACCGCACGTGCCGGGAAGCCTCGGCACTCCCCGGCTGCCGCACGACGTGCCCGGGTGGCTGCGGGCGTGGTCAGGCTGTCGCTCTGAGCGAAGGCTCCTGGGGTGGTATCGCCGTCGGGAAGCCGACGACGGCGACGAGGGCGATGACGAGCGCCACGGCACCGAGGGTCCCGCCGAGGACCCATGCTCTCGTGGGCCGCTCGACACCCGGTTCCGACATGCCGTCTCCTCCCCCCGCACCGTGGGCCACAGGTTGGGCTCCAAGTACACGGGCGCTCCCATGGAAACCCGGCCCGCCGCCGAAACGTGCGGAACCGACCCGGCCGCCCCTCAGGCCACGACACCCTCCACCGCCAGTTCCAGGATGGCATCGGTGTCGTAGCCCAGCGCGCGCCAGCACCTCGTCGCGGTGCTCGTTGAACTCGGGTGCCCGTCTGGGTGTCGCGGCGGCCCCGCTGAACTGGACTGGCGCAGTCACGAGGCTGAACGGGACACCGACGGCGTTGACCGTCTCGAGCACGTAACCGTTGGCCTCGACCTGGGGGTCCGCCACGGCTTCGAGCGTGTCCTGGGCCACCGACCACTGTCCGTCGAAACCGGCCAACCGGCTGCGCCAATCGGCCAGCGAGGCCGAAGCAAACACGGTGGCGAGAATCGCGCGGGCGGCATTGGCATTCGCTGCCAGCAGCTCGTTGGATGCGAAGCGGTCGTCGGCGATGAGGTCCTCGCGTCCGATCGCCCGACAAGCGCCCGGCCAATAGTGAAACCCCTGAAGGCACGAGAAGGCGATGAAGCCCCCGTCCTGGGTCCGATAGGTGCCGACGAGCGGGTTCGACGGACCCCCGGCTCCCGAACCCGCGGGAGGTGGGCGCCACGGCATTCCAAGCTGGAGCGAGAGCGCCACCGTGGGTCCCATGGCCCAGAGGCCCACACCGAGGAGCGAGACGTCGACCGTGAGCGCTTCCCCTGTCCGCTCACGATGGAAGAGCGCGCCCATGATCCCGCCCGCGATCGTCATCCCACCGATCGAGTCGCCGTATCCGGGACCGGGTTGCACCGTCAAGCTCTCTGCGTCGGGTGGCGTGCAGCCCATGGCGCTTCCGGCCCGGCACCAATAGCTGAGAAAGTCGTAGCCACCACGATCCGCATCGGGTCCGCGTTCGCCGCCTCCGGTTCCGGCGACATAGATGATGTTCGGGTTGTGGGAGCGAATGTCATCCGTCTCGACCCGCAGCTTCTTTCGGACTGCCGGGAGTTTGTTGGTGAGGAACACGTCGCACGTGGCGGCGAGCTTGTAGACGACCTCGATCCCCTGGGGTTTCGTGAGATCGAGCCCGATGCTCTTCTTGCCGCGGTTGGAGTGCTCGAGGAGGACGTGGACGTCGCCCCCCATCTTCATCACGCCGCTCGACGCCAGGCCTCGCATGGCATCACCCCGCTCGACGTGCTCGATCTTGATCACCTCGGCGCCCCAGTCGGCCAGGATGGCCGAGGCGGACGGAACGAACGCGTGCTCTGCCACCTCGAGGATGCGCACACCATTCATGATGTCGGTCATGGACGTCTTCCTTTCGTGCGGTCAGCCCGGGGTCGACGGCACCCGACTGGACCTCTTGGACCGGGAACGTTATCCACCCGGCCGCGGCGCAGCGCCGAACGGTGATTTCGATCACCTCTGAGAGGCGCCCCTCTCGTGCCGAAGACGACCGCTATCGTCTCGGCAGCGACCACCGATCCGGCGAACCAGTGGCGGAAGCGAGCCGTGATCCAGACCACGCGGTTCGAACAGGAGGCAATCGAACGATGGCGGTGACCGCCTCGGCATACCGAGACTCACTGCCGCGAACAGCGGTGACACCCGCTCACCCTGCCGAACGGTATGGGCTCTTGGTGGCTGTCCTCGCATGCCTTGCCGTCGCGCTCTTCCTCCGTGTGTGGCTGCTCGGCCACGCGGGCCTCAATTCGGACGAAGCTGTGGTCGGACTGAATGCCCTCCAGATTCGTCACGGCCACTTCTCCGCGTTCGTCTGGAGTCAGACGTACGGCGGCGTCGAGCCCTACGTCGTTGCACTGATGTTTGGGGTCTTCGGTTCTTCGCCCCTCGTCCTGAATACCACGCCGGTGCTCCTGGCTGTGGTGGCTGCCGCCGTGGTCTGGCGCATCGGCCTTCGACTCTTTCCTCCGGTCGCCGCGATCACT
Organism: uncultured Acidimicrobiaceae bacterium; assembly: GCA_963728845.1. GTDB lineage: Bacteria > Actinomycetota > Acidimicrobiia > Acidimicrobiales > RAAP-2 > Bog-473. The sequence goes on along the minus strand of CAVSLS010000044.1, from coordinate 78,163 downwards.
GCGGCGACGCTGACCTTTGTTTGGCCAGAATCAAGCCTTTGGAACTCTACGAAGGAGTACGGCTATCACGAGATCGGTTTGGTCATCGGTCTCCTCGTGCTCTGGGAAGCAGTCCGCATCGTCCAAACAGCAAAGAACGATGGCAAGGACGTCGTTCGGGATTGGGTGTTGCTGGGCCTCGCGATGGGAATCGGCTGGTGGGCGACCCCGGAAACGCTGTATTTCACCCTGCCCGCCGCAGTCGTCGTCGCCCTCAGCCTTCGGGCGCACCGTGGCGTCGGGATCGGGACACGGGTCGTTGCCGTGGTGATCGGCGTCGTGGTTGGTGCGCTCCCCTGGGTCGTGGCCAGCCTGCGAGTGGGAGTGGCCGCCTTCGGAACGAAGACTCCGAGTCCAGTGTCCTACTCCGGCCGGTTGTCGACGTTCTTCACGCACGCGCTGCCCATGCTCCTGGGTTTGCGCATTGAAGGCGCGGGTCAATGGGAGGTGTCTCCGGTGCTCGGAGGACTTCTCGTCGCGCTGCTCTTGGCGGGTCTCGTTGCGGCGATGGTCACGGTTGCCGTCCGCGTTCCCGATGCGCGGGTTCTCGTCGCCAGCCTGGTCCTCTTCCCCTTCCTGTACGCAGTGTTTCCGACATCGTGGTTTTGGAACGACGGGCGGTACGGCATCGCCCTGGCTCCGATTGTGTCGTTGGTCGGGATCGGCGCGATCTGGCAGCTACCACGGGCGCGAGCCGCACGTTGGATCTGTGTGGCAATCCTCGCCGCGGCCGTCGTCAGCACGGTCGTCGCCATCGACGCGGGCTACGGGGGCATCTCCCAGGTGGCCAGCCTTTCGGATTGGCGTGCCAATCCGAATTCGGCCGTCACCACCCTGAGTGCCAAGCTGCAGGCACTCGGAGTTCGACACGTCTATGCGGGTTACTGGGTCGCCTACGATCTGGCCTTCGTCTCCGCAGGACGCATACAGGTTGCGCCGATCGTCAACGATCGAGACCCCAGTGAATCGGAGGCGGTCGCCAAAGCGACCCGAGCCGGCTGGGTGTTCGTGCCCCCGGCCAACGTCGGCGAGATCGCAGGGCAAGTCGCGTCGACCACTGGGCTCGACCCGGGTGTCGTCGACGAGGCGAGCCTCGAAGCATGGCTTACGGCCAAGGGGATCCGGTTCCGCACCGCCACGGCCGGGCCGTTCCTTCTCGTGCTGCCCGATCGGAACACCTGGCCAAAGGCGTTGCTCGGTCCCGAGATCTCCGGCTGAACAGATCGTCTCCCGGTCCGCCAGCCGTCGACGTGTCCAGCCAGCTGCGATGATCTGACGATGGGGAGCCTGGAAGGCAAGGTTGCCATCGTGACCGGTGGCGCAGGGGGGATCGGTGCCGCGACGGCGCGAGCGATCGCGCGAGAGGGTGGGTCGGTGGCCGTCGTCGACATCGACGGCGCACGGGCGGACGAGGTGGCGCGGGCCATCTCGGGTTCCGCGGGAGTCGCCATGAGCGTCGGCGCGGATCTCTCGGACGAGACGGCGGTGAAGGCGACGATTCAGGCAATCGTCGGTCGCTTTGGGCGCGTCGATGTGCTTCACAACAACGCAGCTCTGACGGAGTCCGCGTTCCTGGCCCGCGATACCGACGTCACCGAGCTCGCGCTCGATGTCTGGGAGAGGGCAATGGCGGTCAACCTGCGCAGCCAAATGCTGATGTGCAAGCACGTCCTCCCGGAGATGGTGAGGGACGGTGGTGGCTCCATCATCAACATGTCGTCTGGGGCATCGCTCAAAGGGGACCGCACGCGTACGGCATATGGAGTCTCCAAGGCGGGGGTCAACACGCTCACCATGTATGTGGCGACGTCACATGGCAAACAGGGAGTGCGTGTCAACACGATCGTCCCCGGACTCATCATCACCGACGCCGTTCGTGCCCATCTGACCGAGCAGATGCTGACCGGGCTCGGACGAGCGACACTCACGCCCTACGTGGGCGAGCCCGACGACGTCGCCAACCTCGTCGTCTTTCTCGCCTCGGACCGATCCCGCTACATCACCGGGCAGATGATCGCCATCGACGGCGGCATGTCGGCCCATGTCGGTTCCGCCGGGCGGGACGAGGAGTAAGAAGCGGGGTCAGGATGGTCCGAGGACGTACGAACCGTTCTCGGGATGGTGGTACCAGCCGCTCGAGGCCTGGGTGCCCCCGTCGACATGGATGGTCTGGCCCGTCACGTAGCTGGACATGGAGCCGGCCAGGAACACCGCAGCCCCCGCCATCTCGTCGACGTGGCCGGGGCGGCCCATAGGAACGGTCAGGCCGAAGCGTTCTTCGGACCCCGGCGGCGCCACGGCCGCGATGCCCTCGGTCAGCGTGATGTCGGGCGCCAACGCGTTCACCCGGATGCCGTACGGGGCGAACTCCAGTGCTGCGGTCTTCGTGAAGTTGATGACACCCGCCTTGGCGGCGGCGTAGGCCGCGTAGCCCGGTGCCGCCCGGACGCCTTCGATGGAGGTGACGCTGATGATGCTGCCGCCGCTCCCGGCTTCGACCATGGTTCGTGCCACCCGCTGGGTACACAGGATGACGTGCTTGAGGTTGGCCCGGTAGAGCGCGTCCCAGCCGTTCTCGGAGGTCTCCAGGATGGGCGAGAAGAAGACGCCGCCCGCATTGTTGACCAGTATTCGCACGATCCCGAGCTCGCTCGTCGTGCGGGCCAGCGCGGCATCGACCTCGTCCGTGTTGCGGACGTCGGTGACGAGGCCGAGCCCCCCGACTTCGACCGCCGCCGACTCCGCGGTTTCTGCGTCGCGTTCCCAGATCGCGACCCGGGCGCCGAAGGCCGCGAGCCCACGGGCAATGCCACGCCCGATCCCGGCGCCGCCACCGGTCACTACGGCCACCTGGTCGTTGAGCAGCACTGATGCCGGAACCATGGACACAACATCACCTGCCCTTGTTATCGTCGTGATTCTCGAAACGACGAACGCCGTCGCACCTACGGAGGATAGGTCGCCATGCCCAGGATAGAACCGATCCCACTGGACGAGCTCGGCGACGAGTCCCGACGAATCATCGAGGAGGGGGTCGCGGACGGCACGTACGCCACCGCGATCCCGCTGCAGATCTTCGCCTACAGGACGATGCAGCTGCAGATGACCAACGCAGCGCGTGGGGTCATGGGAAAGCACAGTCTGCTCGGGGCAAGGATCGTCGAACTGATCCGTATTCGCAGCGCCCAGCTCGGAGAGTGCCAGCCCTGCATGCAGTCCCGGAAGCACGACTCCATCACGGACGAGGACGTCGCCTGCCTCATTTCACCTGGCGGTTCACAGCTCACCGAGCAGGAGAGGTTGGCCGTGAAGTTCCTCGACCTGCTCTCCGCCGACCATCACGCCATCGATGACGAGGTGTATCGGGAACTGGGCACCGTGTTCACCGCGGCCCAAATCGTCGAGCTCGGGTTCACGTGTGCCAACACCATGGGTGTGCACCGGTTCATCCACACCCTCGACGTCTTCGGCACCAGCCCTCCGGTGATCGCCTACGGCCGGGACCAGGTCGACTCCTCGTACGCCGAGGCTCCACAGCTCTCCACATGAGCGAGACCGTCCTCGTCACCGGCGCGACCGGCCTGGCCGGTGCCAACATCTGCAAGCTCCTGGTGGCGCGGGGTGACAAGGTGCGCGCCCTCGCCCGCCCGACCGCTGACACGGAGCCCCTCGCCGTCCTGGGCGCTGAGATCGTGCCCGGCGACATCACCGCCCCCGACGACGTCCGGCGGGCTGCAACGGGGGCAGACGCCGTCATCCACTGTGCCGCCCTCCTCGGCGGCTCCAGCCAGAACCTCCCCGACTTCGAAGCGGTGAACGTCGAGGGTACCAAGCACGTCCTCGATGCGGCCGAGTCCCTCGGCCTGCGCCGGGTCGTCGCCGTCAGCACGGGCACGTTCTTCGACACGAGCGGCGGTCTCGAACGCGAAGACGCCCCCGTGAGCGAGGAGCCGAGCTCGGATCCCTACACCATCACGAAGATGGCAGCGTTCCAAGACGCCATGGCGCGAGCGGCCGCCGGGCTGGACGTCGTGACCACGCACCCGGGCGCCATCTTCGGCCCGTCGCCGGTGGCGAGCAATGCGCTCGGCCGGACCAGTTTCAACCGGGTGCTGCTGTCAGCGCTCCGGGGACGGGTTACCCGGTACTTGACGTTTCCGGTCAGCTGGGTTTTCGCCGAGGACATCGCGCGGATGCATCCTCGCCCTCGACCGGGGCGTGCCCGGCGAGCGCTACATGCTCGACGGCCAGCCCGAGGACGTGGTCAGCACCGCCGCGGCGTGCAATCGGATCTGTGCCCTGGCCGGGGTGGACCACCAGGTAGAGGACGTCGCGCCCTCGAACGATCCGGAGCTGCTCGAGGTCTTCGGCCCGACCTTGATGGCGATCGCCTTCAAGGCGGCGTCGACGGAGGCACGCCGTGGCGACCTGAAGGCGTCGAAGACGTACAAGAGGCTCGGTTACGACCCCATCAGTCTCGACGAAGGGCTGCGGCACACCGCGGACTGGCTGCGCGACATCGGCCGCGTCGGCTGACCAGGTCCGGGGTCGGGCATCGTCGATACGATGGCCGGCGGTCACGTTTGGAGTGAACATGCCCGAGGCGAAGTTCATCGTGTACACGCGTCCGAAGAGCCCGGACCGTGAAGATGAGTACAACGAGTGGTACAACGAGACCCATCTTCCCCAGCTCCGCACCCTCCCCGGCTTCACTGGTGCACGCCGCTACAAGGTCAGCCGCAGCACGAAAGGCCCCGATGGAGTGGATTCCAGCCTCCCGGAGTACATGGCCATCTACGACATCGAGGCCGATGACCTCCAGGCCGTCTTCGATGGGCTGTCCAGAGCCGCGGCGGCCGGGACCCTTCATCTGGCTGACGTCATCCAGACCGATCCGTTGCCGAAGGCCGGTGTCTATGAGGAGATCGAAGCGTGAGACGAGCAGCATCGTCGGGTCACCGGGCCCGGCCGCGGGCACTGCACTCTCGGATGCGCTGATCCGCATTTCGTCGCTGGGCGGCGCGCCGACGGAGGCACGAGCATGAGCGATCGGGCCGAGATCACCGCGCTCGTCCATGCGTACGCACGGCGGCTCGACGCCGGCGATCTCGAGGGCGTGGCCGCCCTCTTTGAGCAAGCCACATGGCGCTCCGAATCGACTGGAGAGGTGCGTCGGGGAAGGGAGGAGGTCCGCGCCGTCTACGAACGCGTGTGCCTCTACGACGGGAGTCCGCGCACCAAGCACCTCATCACCAACCTCACCATCGACGTCGAACCCGACGTGGACCGTGCAGCTGCCGAGTGTTGCTTCACGGTGCTGCAAGCCATCGAGGCGGGCGAGCCGATACAGATCATTCTCTCCGGACGCTACGTCGACCGGTTCGAGAAGTCCGCCGGGGTGTGGCGCTTCTCGGACCGCTTGTTCATCGTCGACCTCACCGGGAACCTGGGGAGGCATTTCGGGTGAGGTTCGGCTTCGCTGTGCCCGCCTACGGACCGAACGCCCAGGGGCTGGCGATCCGGGATCTGCTGGTGGCCGGAGACGAGCTCGGCTTCGACTCCGCCTGGTTCCCCGACCACATCGCCGTGCCCGACTACGCGACCCGTAATGTCTCCCCTCCCTTCCTCGAGCCCCTGGCGGCATGCGCATGGGGCCTCGGGTTCACGAGCCGCCTCCGCATGGGCACGGACGTGCTCGTTGCGCCGTATCGTCATCCGCTGCTGGTCGCTGCGACCATGGGGACACTCGGGCGGTTGGCCGGGGACCGCCTGATACTCGGGGTTGGTGTTGGCTACCTGAAAGGCGAGTTCGAGGTACTCGAGGCTCCCTATGAGCGACGGGGTGAGATCACCGAGGAGATCCTGCGCACCCTGCGGTCCCCGCCCGAAGGGTACGCCGTGGTGTCGTCTCCCTCGCCGGTGCCGATCTGGGTCGGCGGCAATGCCGCGCGTGCTCAGCGCCGCGCCGCCCTTCTCGGTGACGGATGGCATCCGCTCTGGATGCCAGACCAGTTGTATGCCGAGGCGCGCCGGAACATCTTGGAGGAGCGGGCCCGTGCGAAGCTGAGCGGGCCCTTCACCTTCTCATACAGCTGTCCTGCCACTCGGCTCGTCGCGAGACCCCTCGCTTCGTGGGCGGCGCCACCGGCTCGGGCCCCGCGTGGCTCGGAGTTCCGCTACGCGCCCGCACCCTGGGTCGACGAAGAGAACCGACCTCGATTCATGGGCACGGCCGGCCAGCTGATCGGTGATTTCCGCCTTCTGGAGGCGGCCGGCGTGGACAGTGTGACGCTCCGATTCGGTACCAACGACGTCGGAGAACTCGAGAGCTTTGCCAGAGAGGTACGTCCGGCGTTCGATTCCTGAGTCAGCGCAACGGACAACGGCGACTTGGCCCGGAGCCAGCCGAGCCCTTTGAGCGGCGTGACGAGCCAGTGCCTCTCCACGGATCGGTGTCAGCTCCTGACGGGGGACCCTGCGGTGGTTCTCGAGGCCCTATAGGATCACCCCGCCCGACACAGGCGGAGGTCCAGGTCGCCAGGTCGCCGTTCGCGGTGGGTGAGGTGGCCCGAGGTCCCGGCTCCTTCGATCCGGCAGCGGGACGGGCACGGGGAGGCGCCGAGGCAGTGACGGGAACGATCATGGGTCCATCGACACGCCGGCTCGCCCGAAGCTCACCTTGGCGCTCGGCTGCGGACATCGTGGCCGCCCTCGCCCTCGGTGCCGGCCTCGTCGTTGCGGGCGGCACGGCCGGTATTTCGCCGGGTGCCCCGGCCCATTTGCTGGCCGGGACGGCGACTGGGGCAGCGACGGACTGCCAACCTCCGAGCGTGTGGCAGTCCACCAAGGCGGTACCGGTTCCGGGCGTCGCGTCCGACTTCGACCTCACGTCGTTCGACGGCACGATCATCCGGATCCACTGGTTCCCCGACCCGTCGGCTGACGGGCGGGCCCAACCAACCGTACTCATGGGTCCCGGATGGGGTCAGTCCGGGGACACCGACACGTCGCAGGCGGGGATCCAAGGAGCCCTCAGCATCGCCCAGCTCTGGCAAGGCGGATTCAACGTGCTGACGTGGGACCCCCGGGGGTTCGGTCACTCCACGGGTGCGGCTGAGGTCGACAGCCCGGACGACGAGGGTCGTGACGTGTCTGCCATCATCAACTGGGTGGCGCAGCAGCCCGGCGTCGAACTCGACCGTCCCGGCGTGCCCAGGGTCGGCATGGTTGGTGAGTCCTACGGCGGCGGCATCCAGTTCGCGGCGGCCGAGCGGGACTGCCGGATCGATGCCATCGCTCCCACCATCGCCTGGCACTCACTCGGGACCAGTCTGGACAAGAACCAGACCCCGAAGGCGGGATGGGGGAACATCCTCGAACGTGTGGCATCGACAGCCAAGCTCGATCCGGAGATCCCCGCGGCCGACCGTGAGATGAACTCGACCGGTGTGATCGACGCCCGAGCCGTTTCGTTCTTCGAGAGCCGAGGACCGGCCCAGTCCGTTTCGAGCGTGAAGATCCCGACCTTGATCCTCCAGGGCACCGTCGACGACCTGTTCACACTCGACGAGGGGATCGCAAACTACGAGGCGCTCCGCGGCCAGGGAACCACGGTCTCGATGGCCTGGTTCTGTGGAGGGCACGGGGTCTGCCTGACCGACCCGGGCTCAGCCATTGAGGTGGGTCCTCTCTCGTTGAGCTGGATGCAGCGGTACGTGGCCGGAGACACCTCGGTGCGGGTACTCCATGGGTTCGCCTTCGTCGATCAGGACGGCACGTCGTACGCGGCGCTCGGGTATCCGCTGCCCCCGGGAATTCCAATCGTTGCCACAGGTTCGGGCAGGCTTGCCCTGAAGACGGGCGGCGGTTCGGGACCGCCCATGGTCGCTGCCGATGCTCAGGCAGCGAACATCGTCGACAGCGTGGCCTACCCGGTCACCCCGGCCCCCGCGGCCAACGCGGTCAGCATCGCCGTGCCCGTCGCGCGTGCCACCGCAGTCGTCGGCGCACCGAAGCTGTCGGTGACCTATTCGGGCACCGCGGTCGCGGGCACCCGTCCCACCCGGGTGTTCGCCCAGCTGGTCGACCCGGCCACCGGGATCGTCGTCAACAACCAGATCACGCCGATCCCGGTCACGCTCGACGGCAAGTCGCACACCCTCTCGATCCCACTCGAGACGGTCAGCTACACGGCCAAAGCGGGTACTTCGCTCGAACTGCAGTTGGTGGCGTCGACCGTCGCCTACATCACGCCGCGGTTGGGTGGGACGGTCGACTTCTCGCGGGCCACCGTGGTCCTGCCCACCGTGAAAGGCCTCAGCATCATCCAGCGGGGCTGAATCTGGATCGTTGAACTTTGGTCACGAGTCGAGCGCAGGGCCGGACCCTTGGTGAGCACGGTGACGGCAAGGCGCTGAGTTCGGACGTCCCGCGGACGAGCGTGCGACGGCGCGAGCGGACTTCGTTGGTGCTGTCGGTGCCCGCCAATCTCGACGGTCGCCGAAATGGGAACTGCAGTTGGTGGGGCTAGCTGGAATCGAACCAGCGACCTCAGCATTATCAGTGCTGCGCTCTAACCGACTGAGCTATAGCCCCGTATTTGTGGGAGCAACGAGGTTACACCAGAGTCCACACGGCCTATCCTCGAGTCAGTGTGGTCGACACCAGCGCGGCCAGCGCATCGGCGCCGGGCCCGTCGATGGCCAGGTGAGTCCCGTCGGCCCCGAACCACTGCGGGTTCTGTGCCGCCAGTGCTGCCCAGTCGGCCACGACCACGTTCTTGTAGCGAGTCGCACCCAGTGCCAGCACTGCGTTGTTCGGGTCCTGCCACGGACGGTCAACGTGCACGTTAACGAACACGACGCGAGTCGCCCCTCCGAGGACGGACATCATGATGTCGAAATCGGTGTTGCTGATCGGACCGTTGGTTCCCAGCCCGACGATGACTTCGCTCCCGAGCCGTCCATCCGTCTTCATGCTCTGCAAGATGGATTCACCCTCTGCCCACTGGCGACCCACCGCGGCATCGACGTTGATGCCAGGGACGTCAGTCTTGAGGAGGTCCTGGTAGTCGAGCATTATCGAATCCCCGACAGCGGACACCTGCGGCATTGGCGGCGGGGCGAAGACAGGCGTCCCGAAGAAGCCTGAGGTTCCGTATGTGAACACTCCACCGTCAGCACCGATGAAGCGGTATCCGGAGCCGCTTGCGGTGGCTTCCATGCCAACGATCGGAGCGTTCAGGACGATGCTGCCGGTTGATCCGAAGAATGGGGCGTTGTAGCCAAATATCCCGCCGTCGGATGCGACGAGCCAGTAGCCACGAGACCCCGCATCCGAGGCCATCCCGACGACCGGGTTGTTGAGATGGATCGAGCCGGTCGATCCCCAATACGGAACGCCATAAGCGAAGATCCCGCCATCGGTCGCCACCAACCAGTAACCGCTCCCATCGCTCGCAGCCGCCATGCCGACGACCGGCTTGTTCAGGGTCATCGATCCTGTGGACCCCAGGAATTGAACGCCATAAGCGAAGATCCCGCCATCGGTCGCCACCAACCAGTAGCCCCCAGTTGTCGGGTCGACCGTCATGCCGATTACTGGCTTGTTGAGCGTGATGGATCCCGTCGAGCCTTGGAACTGAGCGTCGCCGAAGGTGAACACGCCGCCATCAGAGGCGACGAGGTAATAACCACCCCCATCCGGTGTAGCGGCGATACCGACGATTGGGGCGTTCAGAATGGTTTGTTCACCCAGGTAGGGGGCGTCACCGCAGGCGGCGACGTATCCGTCATGGGTGACGATCCAATATCCGCCGCCGTCCCGGGTCTCCGCAATACCGACGACTGTGCTGCCATAGGGAAACTCCGCGGCCTGAGCGCAAGTGGCGCCCACAGGCGGTTGGGATGTCCCCGCTTCGCCCGGAGTTGTGGACAGAGCAAACGAATAGAAAGTGGCGAACACAATTACGGCAAGAGTCATCCCGCCCCTCGCCAAGATGCTGTGAAGTGTGAAAGGCGTCGATTCCACCCGTTGCCAGATCATCGGTTCGGCACGATGGTGCTTCGACCCGCTTGCTCTGAAGTCGTGCGACATTTGTGTGACATGAAACAGCTTTCGCCAGTCACGAGCGGTCGCTCAGGGGCATGAAAATCAAGAAAAACTTGGAAGTGCTATAGCCCCGGCTGACCAGCGTCCCTTGGAAAAACGTTGAGGTAACACGACGGTCCCCTAGCCGTTCACCCGCCACCGCGACCTGGTCAGCCATTCGCGAGCGTCGTCGCCACGAGGGCCGCCAGGGCGTCTGCGCCGAGTCCGTCGATGGCCAGATGCGTGCCATCCTCGCCGAACCACTGCGGGTTCTGCGCGGCCAGGGTGGCCCAGTCCGCGATGACGGCATTGTGGTACCGGGCAGTGCCGTTGGCGAGCACGGCGTTGTTGGTGTCCTGCCAGGGGCGGTCGACATGGACGTTCACGAACACCACTCTTGAAGCCCCGCCGAGGATCGCCATCATGTCGTCGAAATCGGTGTCGGTGATAGGACCGTTCGTGCCCAGGCCGACGATGACGTCCCCGCCGAGCTGGCCGTTGGCCTTCAGAGTCTGGAGGATCGCCTCGCCATCGGACCACTGCCGGCTCACTGACGCGTCCACCAAGACGCCCGGGATGGAAGACTTGAGCGGGTCCTGGTAGTCGAGCATCACCGAGTCACCGACCGCCGTGACCTGACCCGCCACGAACCCGGGTCCGGCCGGCCCGGGTATCGGTGCCGTCGTGGTCGTGGTCGTGGTCGTGGTCGTGGACTTCGGGTCGGCCGCCGGAGGAGTCGCGGTTGACTTCGGCGTCGTCGCCGAAAGGGAGGTGGCAGAGGCGCCGCTGCCGCGTGGGTGCGACGGTGGGGATGAGCCCCTCCATACGACGAACGCCGTGAGGGCAGAGATAGCAACGATGGTCACGGCCCCGACGGCGAACATCGTGCGCGTTGGTCGTCTCCGTCTCTCGCGCAGCGCATGCCTGGCCATCGGCAACAGTCTCGCGGCTTTTGTCCGGAATCGGCGATCGCGCCTGCCTATGACGGTATGGCACGATCCTCCGGCCACAGCCGGACCGAGGTCGACTGGCTCGCAGTGGCCAGGAGATGTCCGTCCTCGGTCCACAAGAACGCGACGCCCTGGGCGTACCCGTCGACAAGGGCGTGGATCCGGATGTCGCAGAGCACCCACTCGGTCGGCTTCAATCGGACAACACGCAGCGTGTTGTCGAGGCTCCGGCCCATCGCGCGGCGTCCAAGGGGCTGCGAGACGGCCCCGGAGAGGTAGTCCCCTACGATGGCCAGGGTGGCCGCAGAAGGTGCCAGATGGCCGGGCACCCGCGCCCAGAGGGCCGAGTCCGGGCTGCCGGGGGTCCCGTCCATCTCTTCGAAGGTCAGCCCGCTGGCGTTGCGCACCTCGATGCTGTCCATGATGGTGTTGCGGAACAGGTCGGGGAGGAACCGCGGCCGGCACTGGTCGGGCGGAGGAACGTCTGGTGGCGTGACCCACACACCACCGAGCGAGAGGTCACCCGTATCGCCGAGCGCGGCATTGACCGTGAGGATCTCGCGGCCGTCGACCCTGCCGACGGCACGACCCTGCGTCACGTGCCCGCCGACTGCCGCAAGTGTGATCTGCCATTGCAACTCGGTGTCGACCAGCGTGTAGGACAGGTACTGGCCCGTCGCCCACACGGTCTGGCGGCCCGAAGCCGCTTCGAGCGCGACGAGCGCAGCCCCGAGCCCGCATCCTCCGAAGAGGAAGTTTCCCGGTGTGGTCAATTGTCGTGTGACCGGCATGCGCCAGCGCAGATCATCGCCATCGGGCTGCATGCCCAGGAAGGTCCGTGCGTCCACGGAGGCGCACCCTACTGCGACGGCCTACGTCTACCGGAACGTGCCCGGTTCCTTGAGATGAGAACGAGCTCCAGCGGTCTCTTCGAGCTATGGTCCCCGGCGTCACGGGTCACTGCTCCACGGCGGAGTCTGCCTACAATTGCCAGTCCCATAGCCCAAACGTCGAGCGTCGCGTGCCAGGCCCGTCGTTTGCCCTTGGGGGTGTAGCTCAGCTGGAAGAGCGGCGGCTTTGCAAGCCGTAGGTCGAGGGTTCGAGTCCCTTCACCTCCACTGATTCACGGAGAGCCAAGCCTGCTCAACAGTGCGTCGACGCGGTGCGGGCGAGTGCTCCGGCTCCGGAGCTAGATGGCACCCTCCGAAGCAAGGGCGGCGATCTCGTCCCAGGAATACCCGGCTTCCAGCAACACCTCCTCGGTGTGTTGCCCCAATTCGGGGACGTGCGCCCGAGCCGTCGGGGTGGGGTCCGAGAAATGTACGGGCGACCTGACGATGCGCACCTTGGCGCCGTCCGCCCCGGAGTCCTTGGCAGCTTCGATGTAGCCGTTGGCCTGCACACCAGGATCGTCGACCACTTCCGCATGGGTCCGCACCGGGGCAAAGCGCAGGCCGGCCGCCCCGAGCAGTCGGCACCATTCGGCGGTGGACTTGGTCGCGAAGACCCCGTCGAGGATCGGCCACAGCTCCGCCTTGTCGTCCTCGAAGTACAGGAGATGGGTGAAGCGATCGATCAGGTCGGGTCTTCCGATCGTTCGAAAGAAGAGGTCACGAGCGGCGCCTGCGACACCCACGATCGCGATCCACCCGTCGGCGGTGGGAAAGACGCCGTAGATGCCAGGGATCATCGGATGACTCCGGCGACTCGGACCTGACACCTGGCCCGACATCAGGAACCGGGTGTATTCGCCGGCCTGGGCCCACACCTGACCCCCGAGGAGCGAGGTCTCGACCAGCTGTCCCCGTCCGGTGCGCTCCCGCGCGTAGAGCGCGGCGAGAAGGCCGGCGAGGAGGTTCTGACCGGCGATGTGGTCGGCCACGGTCGCCCCGATCGGACTGGGGTCGCCGCCGTTCCCACCCGTCGTGCTGATGAGCCCACCCGCCGCCTGTGCGCTCAGGTCCGCACCTTCACGCGCCGCGTCTGGACCCCGTGCTCCGAACGAGGACCCCATGGCGTAGATGATCCGCGGGTTGCGCGTCGCCGCGTCTGCGTACCCGAGGCCCCAGCCGTCCAACGTGCCCGGCTTGAAATTGGTGATGACGACATCGGCCTGCTCGACGAGTCGGAGGAACACCTCGCGGCCCCGTGGAACCCGCAAGTCGACGGTGGCGCTTCGTTTGCCCCGGTTGTAGGCGGCGAAGAAGGCCGAGCGCCTGTCCTCCCGGCTGATCGGGAGCCACCGGCTCTGGTCGCCGAACCCCGGCAGCTCCACCTTGATGACCTCGGCACCCCACTCGAGCATGGTGAGAGACGCCTGAGGCCCTTGGACGAGCAACCCCGCCTCCAGCACCCGGACGCCGTCGAGCAGGCCCACCCGACGTCAGACTCTCGGGGAACCGACGTGGAAGTTCACGGCCCAACCTTGGTGACTTCTGGGGCCAAGGTCAAACGCCTGCTCCCAGGGTCCGTGCGACGCACTGGCGTGAGAGCCCCGCCACGCCGTGGTTCGCCCTGCTCCTAGCATCCGCGGGTGGTTGCGCTCCTGCTGGTCGCGCTCTCGGTGGGGCTGGACAACTTCGGCGCGGCCGGCGCACTGGGGATCTCGGGCACCGGCTCCCACCACCGGCTGAAGGTCGCGGTGGTGTTCGGGGTCTTCGAAGCGGGCATGCCGCTGCTCGGCCTCGCTCTCGGCGACTCCATCGCCCGGGGGCTGGGTGGTCACGCCAAATTGGTGGCGGGTCTCGTGCTGTGCCTCGCCGGAGTGTTCACCCTGGTGCAGGAGCACCGAACCCGTGACCCTGCGCCGACCTCCGAGGCTCCCGCCGCCGAACCCGGGCTCACGCGACTGATCGTCCTCGCCGCAGCCCTGAGCATCGACAACCTCGCCATCGGGTTCGCCCTCGCCACGTCACACGTCAACGTCGTCGTTGCCGCACTTGTGATCGGGGTTGTCAGCGTGGGGTTGACTCTCTGGCCGGCCTGGAGCTCGGCAAGCGGCTGGGGTCGCGATTGGGTCGTTGGGGTGAGCGCGCCGGCGGCCTCCTCCTGATCGCCGTGGGTGTCACCATCGCGGCGGGCGTGTTGTGAGCACGAACCGTGCAAGAGTCCGGTGATGCAGGCGGTTCCGCGAGACAGCGTCCTCCGCCTCTATGACGAAGCAGTCGACGCCTTCGCCGAGTGGACCGAAGGGCTGGGCCCTGACGGCTGGGCCCGCGCTGCCTTAGGGGAGTGGACGGCAGCGGACGTGGCCCGCCACGTGCTCGCCGTGGCGGGCTGGTACCACGCCTGGCTGGACCGGGCCCAGCGGGGGGACGCCCAGCCGCCCTTCGGTGTGGCGGAGCTGGCGCCGAGGAATGCCGAGGCCCTCGAGTCCATGGCCGGCCTGAGTGGTTCGATCGCGGTTGCGCAGTTCGTCGAGAGCGCCCGCGCCTCCGCGAACGCCTGACCCCGGTGTGGGATCTCCCCTTCGGGTATCCGCGCGGGACGGTCACGGCCGGCCTGCACGCTGGGGTGGCCGCCTGCGAGTGGCATCTGCACGCATGGGACCTCGCCCGGTCCCGCAGCCGGGGGCACCGACCCTCCGATCCCGCGGCGCTGTACCGGGCCACAGGTGTGTGTCTGGCCGCAGCCGAGGGCGGAGCCCGCGGATGGGTGGCTGCTCTGCTGGTCCCCCTCGGGGCTCGCCTTCGCCCGTGGGAGGCGATGCTCAGGCGCTCAGGACGAGCGCCGGGGCCGGACGACTGACGTCAGCGCCAGCCGACGCGCCGCAAGACGTGCGAGCGGCATCGCATGGCCCGCGGGTGGTCGAACGTGCACTCCGTCTCACACCCGAGCTCGGGCACGCACCCGCACCCGATCGCCTGACCGTGGCAGGCCGGGCACCGCTCCATGGCGCAACCGGGATGGTGTACCCCGCCCATCGGCGTCCCGCAGTCACGGCACTCCTCTGGTTCGTAGCGATGCCTCGGCCGGGGCTCCTGACCCCACCGGATGGGGGAATAGGCCTTGCCACCGATCATCACGGGGTCGGTCAGGCAGCTGATCCCCTCGGTCATCTCGCCACCGCAGTGCGCACAAATGGCCATGACCCTCCTTCGATCTACCTGTGATCCGATCATCTCAGGCGCGGCCGCCACCGGCGCGGATGGCCCGGCTCCGAGCTGGCCGGGTGTCCTACGCTTCCGCCCATGACGGCTGCTGAGAGCGGTATGGAGCGCACGATGGCCGGCCCCGGGCTGCTGTCGGGCAAGGTGTGCGTGGTGTCGGGCGTCGGCCCGGGCCTGGGCCGGCAAGCGGCGCGGGCGCTCGCCACCCACCGCGCCGATCTCGTGCTGGCCGCTCGCCGGCAGTCGACTCTCGACGACGTGCTCGCCGAGATCGGTGGCATGGGCCGCCGGGCCATCGCCGTACCGACCAACATCACCGATCCCGAGGCGTGTGCCCGCCTGATGAAGGCCGCCAACGAGGAGTTCGGCGGCATCGACGTGCTGGTGAACAACGCGTTCCGTGCCGACGTGTTCCAGAGCTTCGAGGACGTCGATCTCGGCCTCTGGCGCAAGATCATGGACGTGAACCTCTTCGGCTCGCTGCAGATGACCCGAGCCGCCCTGCCCTTCCTGCGCGCCCGCGGCGGCGGCTCGGTGGTGATGGTGGCGTCCATGGTGACCCGTCAGCCCCAGCCGGCTCAGGGTGGGTACGCCATTTCGAAAGGCGCGTTGCTCACCGCCACCCGGGTGCTGGCCTACGAACTGGGCCCATCCAAGGTGCGGGTGAACGCCGTCGTCCCGGGCTGGATGGCCGGGCCCTCGGTCGATCTCTACATCGAGATGACGTCGAGCGGGCGGGGCGTGCCGGCGCAAGTCGTGGTCGACGAGCTCAACGCGCGGGTCCCCCTGGGTCGGATCCCGAGCGACGAGGACGTGGCCGGTTCGATCGTGTACCTGGCCTCGGACCTGTCCAGCGCCATGACCGGCCAGGCGCTCGACACCAACGGCGGCGAGATCTTCGCCTGACGCCGCGTCCGCTCAGGCACCCTCCCCCCCGCTCGGGGTGCACGAGCGGGGGTCCCAGGGTTGTAGCGGCTCCACCGTCGCCGTCGGTGGTGCGAAGGCGCTGCTCGACGACGAGGGCGCGGTGGTCGTCGTCGCGCTCGGTGCAGCCGGGCCGGTGGCCGGTCCACCCACCGACGTCGGGGTGGTCGTGGCGGGGGGCGGGTTCACGCTGAAATCTGTGCCCGTCACGACGGTGACCTGCGAGTCCGGCTTCACCTGGGTCGGGTCTTCCGCCATGATCACCGCTCCCGACATGGCGTTGGCCACGGTTTGGGCCGTGGCCAATTCGGCCGGGGTCTTCGACGAGTAGTAGACGACGGTCTCCGCCTCATGGCCGACAGGGGTGGTGTCGCCGATCGTCCCGATGTGGAACCCGAGCGCCTGCAGGCTGGTCGCCGTGTTGGTCGCCTGGTTGTAGGCGCCCGACCCGTTCATGACCGAGACCGTGACCGTCGAGGGGGATGGGAGCGCACCGCCGGCGTAGGTGTCGTCGCCGCTCGACGTCAGTCCGAGGAACTGGTCGATGGCGTTGTGGTCCTGAGGCTGTACCGGGAACTCGACGTCCCCGTAGCTGCCCCCCTGGTAGTTGTAGCTTCCGAATTGGTCCACGGCGACGGGCACTGTCAGCTGCGGCGCCGCTTTCACGTTGACGTTGTGGAAGTCGAGCACCAGGCTGATCATGTCGGTGGCCGAGAGTCCCGAATCCACGGTGAGCTGCCCCACCACACCGGCGACGAGTTGCTGATCGGTGATCGGGTTGCTGAGGCCCTTGGCCTTCACGGCGGCTGCCAGCACGCGGCAGGAATTCGTGGTCCCGCCGGATGCGCGCCAGGTCGCTCTGGTTCTCCTGGGGCCAGTAGTTCGGGTCGGTCGTCGTGACGCCCGGACCCTTGTACTGGAGGTGACGCGCGCGCACGACCTGGAGCGCCTGGGTCCCGTTGAGCGCGATGCAGCCGGTGGTCTGGATGTTGAGCCCCGAGTAGGCGTCGAAGACCGGCTCGGGGAAGTACATCTTGATGCCGCCGAGCGCGTTCACGACGTTGATGAAGCTGTCGAAGTTCAGCTCGACGAAGTGCTGGATCGGGATCCCGAAGTCCTCCTCGATTGCTTTGATCAGCTGGTCGGGACCCTGGAAGAGCGCGGCGTCGATCTTGTTGGCCCCGTCGGCGCGGGCGTTGGGCACGAAGAGGTCACGCGGGATGGACAGGATCGAAAGCGTTCCGTTCGCCGGATTGAGGTGCAGGATCATCACGACGTCGCTGTTCACTCCGTTGACGCCCTGGGAGCACAGGCCGTAGGCCGGGTTCTGCACCTTGAGGGCGCAGCGGTCCGTGGAGCCGATCATGAGGATGTTCTCCGTGCCGGCGTCAGCGCCCTTCACCGGGGCCGAGGTCAGGTTCTTCAGGTCGATGCGGTGGATCTCGTGATTGAGGTACCAGCCGTAACCGGCTGCCGCGCCGGCGATCAGCACGATTACGAGCAGCAGGGTGCCGCCCACCCAGGCCGCGGTGCGCTTGCCCGAGCGCTTCTTCTTGGGGGCGGCGTGCGCGGGTCCCCGGCGGTCCGGGTCCCCCTCACTCTCCTTTTGGCGTCTGCGGCCGGGCTTGTCCCGGTCGGCGCGCTCGGCCTCATCGATCTGCCGCCCCAGCTCGTGCAGCCCTTTCTCGACAGGGTTGTCGGCGACGTCGTCGGGAGGGGGCGAGGGAGCCGAATCAATTGGGCTCGCGTCCTCCATCTGCTGTCCGAGCTGATGCAGGCCCTTGTGGACTGGGTCGTTCTCGGGGTTGGGAGGGCTCATGGTGGCGCAGTGTTCTGGTTGACGTGCGAACCCTGGTTCTGGTCGACGCCCGTGCCCCGCGACGGCTCCGGACTGGGCGGCCGGAACGACGACAAAGCCTAGCCAGCGCCGTCGGTGAATGGCAGTCAGAGGGAGCGGGGCGTCGGTACCTCCGTCACGCTCGGGCGGGCTCCACGGCGCTCCTCGGCAATGTATCGTTATCTTCGCATGCACGTAGATAGTCGGGCCCTCGAGATGCCCGCGGAGGAGGAGGTCTCCGCGGCCAGCGACGCCTTCCGGCTCCTCTCGGACCCGACCCGCATCAAGCTCCTGTGGGCCTTGCTGCAGGGGGAGTCCTCGGTCTCGTGCCTGGCCGACCTGGTGGGTGCCTCGCCCACGGCCGTCTCCCAGCACCTCTCGAAGCTGCGTTGGGCCAGACTGGTGAGCGTGCGGCGAGAGGGCACGTTCGCCTACTACTCGGCGGCCGACGCGCACGTCGCGCGACTGCTCACCGAGGCCCTCTACCACGCCGACCAACAGATGGTGGGCTTGCCCGACCACCCTGCCCGACTCCGCCCGCTGCACGAGGCGACGCCGAAGACCGCTCGCCATGGCCACTGAACTGATCCACCTCTCGGGCATCCTCAAACGCCCGCTCGTCGACGCCAAGACGCGCGACAAGCTCGGGCGTGTGCAGGACCTCGTGGCCCGCATGGACGGCAGCCCGCACCCGCCGATCGTGGGTCTGGTCGTGAAGATCGGCGGACGTGAGCTGTTCGTGCCCGCCCGCAAGATCTCCGCCATCGAGCCGGGACGCGTCACCTTCGACGGTGCCAAGGTCGACCTGCGCCGCTTCGAGCGGCGCCCGGGCGAACTCCTGTTGGCCAAGGACCTCATGGCGCGGCACCTGATCAACGTCGTGGGCGGCCGTCTCATCCGGGCCAACGAGATAGAGCTGACCCGCACCGAGAACGGGTGGGAGGTCGTCGGCGTCGATCCGACGGCCCGCGGGACGCTGCGCCGCCTCCTGCCCGGCCGCCTCGGCCAGCACTCGGGGGCCGGCGCCATCATCGACTGGGAGAGCATCGAGCCCTTCGTGTCCCACGTGCCGAGCGCCCGGCTCCGCATTCCGTACCGCAAGCTGGCGCGGCTGCATCCGGCCCGCATCGCGGATCTCGTGGAGGCGGCTTCACACGAGGAGGGTGAGGAGATCATCGAGGTGGTGGGTCAGGACCCGGCGCTCGAGGCGGACGTCTTCGAGGAGCTCGACCCCGAGCACCAAGTCGAGTTCGTGCAGGAGCGCTCCGACGAGGAGGCCGCCCAGCTCCTCGGGTCCATGGCGCCCGACGACGCCGCTGACATGATCTCCGAGATCGACCAGGAGCGGCGGGCCCCGATCCTCGACCTGCTCCCCGAGCCTCAGCGCCGCAAGGTGCGCTCGCTCCTCCACTACCACCCCGAGACGGCGGGCGGCCTCATGAGCCCGGACTTTTTGGAGTTGCCGGGCAATACCACCGTGGACGAGGCGCTGGAAGCGATTCGGGTCAGCACGGTGCCCCGCGAGGCGCTGTCGTTCGTGTTCGTCTCGGACCTCGACGACGGACACGTCATCGGGTCGGTCTCGGCCGTGCAACTGATTCAGAGCCCGCGGCACGAGACGCTGTACGAGGTCGCCACGTCGGAACTCGGGCATGTGCACCCGGATTGGGATCTCGGCGCGACGGTACGGAAGATGTCCGACTTCAACCTCACCGTTGCTCCCGTGCTCGATCCCGAGCACCAGGGCATCCTCGGTGTCATCACCGTGGACGACGTGCTCGAGCTGCTGTTGCCCTCGGGATGGCGGCGTGACTTCGGCATGACGGCGGCCGAAGAATGACGTTCTTCGGCCGACGAAGACCCGGGTTCGGGGCGCATCGGTATGTCTTGCACCAACCAGCGCTGCTCCGGCGTAGCGTTCACGGCCGGGTCCCCCGCGGGCCCTCCTGATCACGGCATTTGTGCCCTTTCGTGGCAGACGCGTGCAGCTACGGAAAGCGCTTGCGGCAGCGAGACATCGGGCAGAGAGCAGAGACGTCCACGAGAGCCATCAGGGCATCAGGGAGGTGACGCATGCCCGAACCCGAGGAGACCGAGGGCGCCACCGCCGTCCTCGACGAGGCACACGTTGGCGACATCCAGGGCGCGTTCGGCACGATTCGCCAGCACGACACCGGTGCACGCCGTTCGTGGGCGGCGCGCCTCCTGACCCTGCTCGCCATCATGGGACCGGGGCTCATCGTCATGGTCGGCGACAACGACGCCGGTGGCGTCTCCACCTACGCGCAGGCGGGTCAGAACTACGGCCTCACTCTCCTGTGGACCCTTCCGCTGCTCATCCCGGTGCTCATCGTGAACCAGGAGATGGTGGTGCGCCTCGGCGCCGTCACCGGTGTCGGCCACGCCCGCCTGATCAACGAGCGCTTCGGCCGGTTCTGGGGAATGTTCTCCGTCGGCGACCTCTTCATCCTCAACTTCCTCACCATCGCCACCGAGTTCATCGGGGTCAGCCTCGCCCTCGGCTACTTCGGGATCAGCGAGTACTACTCGGTGCCCATCGCCGCCGTCACCCTCATCGCTATGACGGCGACGGGGAGCTTCCGGCGCTGGGAGCGCTTCATGTTCGTGTTCATCGTCGCCAACTTCCTCGTCATCCCACTAGCGTTCATGAGCCACCCGACGGCCGGGCCCTTCTTCAAGGGCCTCGTGACCCCGGGCGTGCAGGGAGGGTTCGACTCCACCTCGGTGCTCCTGATCATCGCCATCGTGGGCACGACCGTCGCCCCGTGGCAGCTCTTCTTCCAACAGTCGAACATCGTGGACAAGCGGATCACGCCACGCTGGATCAACTACGAGCGCGCCGACACCGCTGTCGGCTCGCTGGTGGTCGTGTTCGCCGCCGCCCTGCTCATGGCGGTGACTGCCGCCGCCTTCGCACACACGCCGTTGTTCGGCCATTTCACGAACGCCGGCGGCGTAGCCGAGGGCCTGAAGCATTACGTCAGCAACGCGGCGGGCACCATCTTCGCCATCGTGTTGCTGAATGCCTCCATCATCGGCGCCGCCGCAGTAACCCTCTCCACCTCGTACGCCTTCGGGGACGTCTTCGGCGCCCATCACTCCTTGCACCGGAGATTCCGCGACGCCAAGTTCTTCTACGGTGTGTTCAGCGCCATGGTGGTCCTCGCCGCCGGCATCGTCGTCATCCCTGGCGCGCCACTCGGGGTCATCACGACCGGGGTCCAGGCTCTGGCGGGCGTGCTGCTGCCCAGCGCAACCGTCTTCCTCCTGCTGCTCTGCAACGACCGGGACGTACTGGGCCCGTGGGTGAACCGCCCCTGGCTGAACGCGGTGGCCAGCGTCATCATCTCCGTCCTGTTGATGATGTCCTTCGTGCTCATGATCACGACGCTCTTCTCGTCCATCAACGTCAACGATCTCGCC
The DNA here is from genome assembly GCA_963728845.1 of uncultured Acidimicrobiaceae bacterium. Lineage (GTDB taxonomy): Bacteria > Actinomycetota > Acidimicrobiia > Acidimicrobiales > RAAP-2 > Bog-473. The sequence continues at coordinate 56,771 of CAVSLS010000044.1, read as the reverse complement.
CTGGTGCTGGGTGGGATCCTCCTCGTCGTCTACGTGATCGGTGGCATCGTGCTGCTGCGCCACCGGTTGGCGCGCCCACCGGTTGCCGTGGTCTCGGCCGAGCAGCGGGCCAACTGGCGCATGCCTCCGCTCAACCTGCTGAGCCGCCCCAAGTGGTCCCGCGGCCGGCTCCTCGGTATGTGGGCGCTGCGCGCTTACCTGATCGTCGCTGTCGTCCTCTTGCTGGTGAAGGCGATCGAACTGGGCCTCCACGGCAAGGCCTGAGGTCACCTCCCGACGCGACGGGCTCTGCCCGCGTTCGCGAGGCGCCGGTAGGATGATTGGCCTTCACATGGTTGCGCGAAGTGCGGGGCTGTTGCTGTACCGGCTCACCGACGACGGAGTCGCCGAGGTCCTGATCGCGCACCCCGGCGGGCCGTTCTGGGCGAGGAAGGGCGACGGCTCATGGTCCATTCCCAAGGGGGAGTACGACGAGAACGAGGATCCGCTCGCCGCGGCCTTCCGGGAATTCGAGGAGGAGACCGGCCTCGGGGTGCCGCACCACGACGCCGTATCCCTCGGTGAGCTTCGCCAGCCCAATGGGAAGCGCGTCACGGTGTGGGCGCTGGAGGCCGACCTCGATACCTCCAACGCCCGGAGCAACACGTTCGAGCTCGAATGGCCGCGCGGTTCCGGGAAGGTGCGTGAGTACCCCGAAGTGGATCGCATCGAGTGGGTCCAGGTCGGCGCCGCTCGGATCAGGCTCTTGAAGGGCCAGGCCCCGTTCCTGGACCGCCTGCTCGAGGCCATCGGTGCCGTGGGAGGCCTCCCGCCGGAGGGGGCGGCGACCACGCCCCCGGCGGACTGACGCTGGGAACGATCGAACGTTCTCGCAGGTTGAGCGGCCATTTGCTCGACCTGCGAGGCTCCTCTGCAGCGGCCGAGTGCGTACTACGGTCTCGAATTAGTACTTTCGGCTCTATAAGGGGAGGCGGGTGGCGGACCGAAGGAAAGAAGCAGGGTACTGGGTCGAGCGCCTTCGGGGGACGCAATGGAAGAGCACGAGGATCCGGCGCGGGCCGAGCGGCACCGGCGTCGGTTCATCGTGCGGGCGTTCATCTTCCTCACCCTCGCCGCTGTCGCCCAAGCCAGCGTGGCCCTGCCGCCTGGGCCAAGCAAGCCGGTGTTCTACTGGGCGAGCCTGGTCGTGTTCGTCACGTGTGCCCTCTCGTTGTTCCTCCCGTGGGAGCGCTTTCCCCGCTGGGCCATCCTCATTCCCACTCTGGCCTATCTCGTGTCGGTCACGCTCTTGCTGATCTCGGGCGGCACCAATCCGAGCGTGCAGAGCACGGCGGGAGGTCTCTCCGCGCTCGTCCTGTTGCCCGTCCTCGGCATGGCCCTCTACTACCCGCGTTGCTATGCGCTGATCGTCATCGTGGCCGCCATGGTCGGCCTGACGGTTGCCGGCGTGGCTGTGCAGAGCAGCGACGCGACCGACCTCCGTCGCCTCTTCCTGTGGACTGCCGTCTCCGCGGTGGTGGCGGTCACCATCCACCACCTACGCGTCAGCCTCGAGAGCAAGCTACGGGACTCGACGGACCTCGCGCGCCTGGGTCGTCTCATGAACGACGCAACCCAGTCCCTGACGTCTCTGCGCGATCCGAAGGTGGTGATCACGGAGGGCACGAAGGTGATGGCCGATGTGGTCGGCACCGGAGTGAGCGGCGCCTGGTATGTGCGGGTGAACGACGGCGTCGTCATACAGGAGGTGGTGTTCGACGATCACGGATCGCTCCCCACCAGCTACCTGCTGAGAGACGACCGGTATGTGCGCGAGGTCTGGGAGACGGGCACGCCACGAGTAGTTGAGCTGCACCGTACGACGATGGGACCGACGCTACGCGCCATCACTGACGAGGTCGCCGTCACGTACATCGCTTTCATACCGATCACGGTGAACGGACAGCTGCACGGGATCATCAGGATCGAGAACCGTGACACGCCGTTCGACGAGCTGGTCGTCTCGCGGTGCCGCGCCCTGGGCAACGTCATCGAGCTCGCGCTCGGCAACGCGATCGCCCACCAGGAGCTCGAGATGCAGGCCAACACCGATCCGCTCACGGGCCTGTCCAATCGCCGAGGTCTCGCGCTCTACCTCGAGGGTGACCGGCGCCACCGCGCCATGAGCGTCCTCGTCCTGGACATCGACGGGCTCAAGGGCATCAACGACGAGCACGGGCATGAAGTCGGCGACAAAATCCTCGTCTCCGTGGCGCGAACCGCGTCCAGCGTCCTGCGCGGGGGCGACCTGCTGGCGCGGACGGGGGGTGACGAGTTCGTCGCTGTGGTGACGGACGCCGACGAGTCGGACGCGCGCCGGGTGGCACACCGGATCCACGACGCTGTGTCCCGCGTCAGGGTGCAAGGAGTGGGCGCCACAGTCAGCATCGGATACGCGTGCTGCGCGAAGAACGGCGACATCGACCGGGTGAGGCAGCTGGCGGACGAGGCCATGTATGAGACGAAGCGCGTGGCGCGCCGCCAGCACGCACGGCATCCCCGGCGGCAGGAAGACCACGACTTGGTGACGAGGGACGGCTGAGCCACCAGAGCGGCGGCAGAACCTGTCCTTCAGACCCTGGAGTGCATCATGTCGTTGCTGGGCTCTTGGTCGAGGGCAACAAGGTACTCCGTCGATGGGATGGAATCCCTCAGATTGTCACCCAGGGCGAGCGTGACGACTTAGGTTTGGTGGTCACCTACTACTCGCTGATGAAACCTATCGATCTTTGATCGAACGGGCCCTCAGCCAATCGCCGATCCTCTCCTCAGGGATTCAAGTGCCGTTCTAGAGCCTTGAAGACGACGTCCCGGATGTGATCATGGAACCACCAGAGTGTGCCGATTATCCCTCGACCCTGCACTTCGACGGGGCCATCGAACTGTATTTGTACGCGATAGCTCAGCTCGGTTCGTACGGGGTTTTTGCGTATGAGTTTGCCCACCGACACCGGCACTGCTCCGACCTCCATGCGCTTGTGTTCGGTCAACAAGTCCCCGCTCCACATGGCTCCCCCGAGAACAACCCCGGCGGTCGTCGCGGCGCTGGCCGCGACGAATATGCCCCCGTGCTTGTCCTGATTCGCCGTTTTGTTGAGCAACCAGAGCGGATCTTGGTCGAGAACCAGCCGTGTCGGGTCTGGAGCCAGAGAGGAGATGTCATCTTTGACACTTTTGGACATCAGCTGCATGACTTTTGTCCGCTCCGTGACTCGGCGGTCATGGATCGGGAACGAGATTTCCTCTTCCTGCTTCGAGGTCAAGGTTCGGTTGTTCGCGAGGGCCAAGCCGAAAGCGATGTTGTCGAGGGAGATCCGCAAACATTGCAGCGCGTCCCCGATGACCACCGAAAGGTCATCGGGGAGTGCCTTCAGCATCTCTATTTGAACGAGTTCGCCGCCTTTGCCATCGGGCTCACCGAAGACTCGGAACCCATCTCTGGTCGCCCAGGTTTCACATGCTGTCTGGATTTGCGAGATATGGAATGCAGCGCGGCGCAACTTCTGCCTGTGTACCCACGAATCGAACGGAGTTGGGGCTGACGGTTGTCGTTGAGGAAACAAGCTCACGACGGGTGTCGCGGGTGTCACAGGCCGAGTGTATGTCGGTCGTCGTGGGTGGCCCTGACCCGCATCAGCCTCTTGAGCCTTGCCGCCGGTGTACGAATCGTACGAGCCGCCCCTCCGACACCAACAGATCTGCGCCGTGAGGCCAACCCTTCGAACGGTGACGTTCTGGGCCGGCGGTGTGCCGTACGCCGGTCGAGCCGCTGGCCGTCGTGGCGGTGCCTCCCGGATCGTTCTCCGAGAGCGAGGTCGATGGTCCTGGCCGCCCCGGGGCACCAGCACATGGTTCCGCGCCGATTGCTCGAGGAGCTTTGAGGGCCTGCCGCCGCCACCGCCCTGACCAGGGACTTTGGAGTTGGGCTGCCCGGATTTGAACCGGGGGCCTCTGCGTCCCGAACGAAGCCCGAGCATATTTCGTGAAGCCAATTCACGCGTCTGTAATTTGCGTTGTCGCAGGTCAGAAATGACAAACCAGCAATCCGTAAATGACCGCGCACTACCGCCGAATACCCCTGTTTTGCGCCGTTCCGCGCCATTCCCGCGCCAATTCGCGCGGGTCGAAATTGACTATTTGTCACATTTTTGGGGGGTGCGTAGGGCCCGCCAAAGCCTGAGTCGTCAGTGGCTCCAGTCGGTTCTGTCGAGGCGGCGATCCGATCACGCCTGCCCCGAGAGAAGCGGCATTCAAGGGCTGCCGAAGGCTGGCGAAGCGAACCCTTGACGGCCGCGTCGTGACTCCGTCTGAGGTCCCACAATGGAACGGGCCGGGCGCTGCAGCGCCCGGCTTGGTTGCCTCTTGCCCATCACCGAACCGTGAGCGCCGAGGCGGTGAGTCGGCCGGGCTCGGAAGGACGGGGCCTCCTTTCGGGTCAGCGTCGCCGGTGATCACCGTCCGCCGGGCCGCGACCTAGCATCGTCTTGCGTGAGTAAGGAGCGACGTCCGCTCGCCGAGCTGCGCAGCGCGATCGCTCGTCGCGATGGGCCCGCTGTAGTGAGCGCCCTCGATCTCCTAGACCTCCGCAACGTCGCGCAGCTCGCTGGAGAAGGCCTTCTCGTCGCCCTCGCCCAAGACGTACCGGGAGCCAACGATCTCGCTCGTCGCTGTACATCCTCGTTGCAAGACCGTGATTGGGAAGGCGACCACGACCTGGCGGCCCTGCTGGTGGCCGCCCTCGGAGAGGCACCGGAGGTGAATCTACGACGCGTTCCCGTCGAATTGGACGAGCTCGCCTTCATCCTTGAAGGAGATGGGCGCTCTGGCGATGGACGAATCGACCTGGTGACCGGTGAGGTCTGGACGGGATCGGCGATCGACTATGCCGAAGAGAGGGGCGAGGACCTGCCACAGGCCGACGATCCTGATCGCTGGCTCTACGTCGGCTCCGAGGGCTCGAGGGACGGCTACCGGGACATGGAGGACTTCATTGCCGGCCTCGACGACGCGGACCGTGCCGATCTCCTCTCGGTCGCGATCAGTGGCCATGGGGCGTTCCGTCGCTTCCGAGACGTGATCGAGCGCTGGCCCGAGGACAAGGAGCGCTTCTTCTGCTTCAGCGAGGAGCGCCAGCGAGGACGAGCACGCTCGTGGCTGGCTATGGCCGGGATCGCCGCCGTTCCCGCGCTGGGCGAACACCGGTGACTGTGTGTATCCCCGGTCCGCGGTTATACGGGTGATCGGGTTGCCGCCACCCAAGGTCATGTGCTACATGTAACACATGACCTCGGTCGGAGTGCGAGAGTTGCGGCAGCGGGCAAGCGAATTGCTTCGCCTCGTCGAAAACGGAGAGACGATCGAGATCACCGACCGCGGTCGGCCTGTCGCCCTCCTGTCTCCCTTGCCCGAAGGAAGTCCACTTGAGACGCTCCGGGCCGCTGGTGACGTCGAGCCGGCCAGCGGCGACCTCGAGGACTTGCCGCCGCCGTTAGAGCCTCGTGCCGCCGAGCTTCCCTCTGCGGTCTTGGCGCGGCTCCGGCGCGACGAGCGCTGATGCCGGCGACCTATCTGGACTCCTCAGCCCTCGTGAAGCTGGCGGTCGACGAGCCCGAGTCGTCAGCGCTGCGCCGGTACTTGCGTAGGCGGCGACCCTTGGTGTCGAGTGCACTTGCCCGGACGGAAGTCCTGCGAGCACTTCTGCTTGAGGGTGACGAAGGCGTGGCTCGAGGAAGAGCGGTACTGGGAAGCATTGAGCTCGTCCGGGTCAACGACTGGGTCCTCAACATGGCCGGCGTTTTGTCGCCTACAGATCTACGGTCCCTCGACGCGATCCACCTCGCCACGGTTCGTCGCCTCGGGTCGGACGTCAGAGAAATCGTCACGTATGACGAGCGCATGCAGGCGATAGCAGTCCCTCTCGGCTTCAAGGTGACAGCCCCCAGTTGATCGAGGTGCCTCGGGCCATACAGCTCGGTGACGGTCAGGTGACCCACCCGGTTACAAACCGCCCCCGTACGACACGACACGACACGACTGGGACAGGCAAACCGGCGTGTTCGGCGCGTTATTGGGACGCGTCGCTCCGCTCGGATGGGGGGAACCTCGGGGCCGCTCTACTCGATCCGTTCGAGCAGGGCGCGGGCGTCGCGTTTGATTTAGTCGTAGACGCCCGCAATCGCGACGGGTAAGGCCGCGCTGAGGAGCATCCGCGCTAAGGGCATAAATGTGGGCCGGTCGTGGGGGCGCGCCGGCGTGGTTGCACTCCTCGCGAGCGCTCGAGCGGATCGTCTCGCTGCTCGACCGACGCGTAGCACGCATCGAGATCGGCGTGAAGAATGGTGGCATTGCCCGCTACGAACACATGTTTGTATGCTCGTGCGTCACTCGCTATCACGCACGCGCGTGTCGGGGAATCCTCCAAGGATTCCCCGACACGGTTCGGGCGGATCAGTGCAGGGCCGGCTCCAGGTGATCCGTCTCCGACAGATCCACCGCAGGCCCGCTCGGCGAGCTCGGGCGGCTTCCCCGGGGCGGAGCGGCCCTTCCCCGGGAGACGGCCCGCTCGGTCCAGATGTCGAGCACGAGCAGGCTCAGGTTCGACACGGCGGCCGCACCGATGATCGTCGTGATCAACGCGATGCCCCCGCTGGTCACGTGGAAGCCGAGTGCGGCTCCGACGACCGCACCGACACCAGCGGCACCGATGCCCTTGGCCCGCATCGCCTTCGGCGTGTCGGTGCGGACCCAGCCGGCGTAGACCCCGAGCCAGATCGGCACCGCGATCGAGACCACTGCCAGCAGCTGGTCGTCGAGCGGCCCGCTCGGCCAGAGCCAGAACCGCAGTACCAACAGTGCGCCGAGGCACCATCCGCCGAGTCCGAACACGATCGGACCGGCTGAACGGATCCATGCGCCCGTCTTGCGGCCGGTACCGCCTCGGCGCCGGATCCGGATCGCCAACACCACGAGCCAGATCACTGCCACCAAGGCGATGCCGATCATTGTCGCAAGGATCTTCTTGGCAATCGCTGCCTGCGTGTCCGGTGTGGCGAAGCTGACCTCGTTCGGGGTGTAGCGGGACGTGTCGACCTGGCCGGTGGCGTAGAACGTGGTCAGCAGCTGCGTGCTGGCGCTCGGCTCGTAGGCGTCGAAGTCGTCCACGTGCCCGAGTCCGGACAAGACGACCTGATGCCCGTTGGAAAGGTGCGGCAACAGCTCCTTCGTGGCGTTCTGGGCCGGTGTCTCGAAGTCGAGTGTCCCGCCGATGAGCAGCGTCGGGACGTTCGAGTTCTGCACGCTGGTGTACTGGTTCTCGCCCGGGTTGGCTGGCCAGGCGTGCACAAGGCCTCCTGCCCCCCACAAGAACTCCCCGAGGGGATTGCCGATGATCGAGCCCCGGTCCGCGCCGGAGCTGAAGTAGCGCTCGACGGGTTGCGCGTCGGCCATCCCGATGCTTGCAAACTCGCCCCAGGTGAACGACTGGGGAAGGACGAGATTGGCCATCGCCGAGAGGAACCACAGGCCGCTCGGGTCGCCCTGCGCGGCGGAGATCCACGAGTTGAGGGTCATCGGCCCAGTCAGTGGCGAACCGGTCGCCTCGGTCAGCCCGAGGAACGTCCCGACCAAGACGTTGCCCGGCTTGATCGGCAGGGATAACCAACTGCTCGGCATGTGTGCCGCTGTGTGCTGCACGCTCGCGGCGAGGTTGCCGGTGCGGGCGCGGCAAGCAGGCTGCTTCGCGCACAGCGCCGAATAACGCTCGATCCCCTGATCGATCTCGGCTCCGCTGTAAATGAAGTTCCCGGGCGGGTTGACCCCGACCATCACCGAGCGGTCGACACTGTTCGGGTACCGCCACTGGTAGATCATCCCGAGACGGGTCCCAGCGCTCTCGCTGAGCAGGTCGATGCGCTGGTAGCCGAGCGCGACGCGAGCGGCCTCGATGTCGTCGGCCTGCTCCGCCAGCGTGTAGCCGGCGAGGTCAACGCCGCTTCGCTCAAGCCGCTTTGCGCACGAGGCGAAGGCCTGGGAGTACGCACTCAGCGACGCTTTGGCGAGGTAATCTGCGGAGCTCTGGAGCGCCGCCGTCACCTCGGGACAGTTCAGCACCGAAGAGCCGTCGACGCCGCGGTAGCCGACCATGACGACATCGTGCTGGGCGGCCAGGCGGTTCGCTTGGAGAAACGTCATGTTGGTAATGCCAGGGCCGCCGTTGAGATGGAAGATTGGCGCCAACGGGTGCGATGACCGAGCCAGGATCCGGGTCACCGGCAGCGCGATCAGGCGCGACCGGGGGTCTGCCCGGTTCTCGGGCACGACGAGCGTTCCGCAGTCGGCGCGGTAGCCGCCTTTCTCGGTGGAATAGGTGCACGGGTGCATGGTCAGCTGGCCGGCGTGCGCCCCCTGCGGGACCGAGACCGCGGCGTCGCCGGATGCGAAGCCCATGTACGTCAGGCCGAGCAACAACACCCCGATGACCACCAGGGCAACGATCCGACTGGGGGTGTAGATCCGCTTTGCCTTCATCGCCACGCGGCCTCGTTCCTCGATTCGAGGTCGACGGGGACACCGCGGTCTTCGTCGACCTCTGGCGCTGAATGTCGCGCTACCGAGGTTTCGGGGCGTCATTTCCCGGAAGGCCGATTCGGCACACTCATGGGCCGCTGTCGTGTAGTTGTTGTCAGTATCCCCTGGAATCACAACGGATGCAATATGTTCCAGGAATCCACAAGCCGAACGGATCTGCGTGCGCAGGTGCCCCATAATCCGCGAGCGTCGTCACGGTCAAGAGTGCCCCCATCCGCCGGGACGCTGGCGCACCCGCCATGCGGTCCGGATTGCCTACTTTGGGGGTGAGGGTTCTCCCCAACTCTGTGATCTCTACTCCAGGGTTGGGCCGCGAGTGCTGACGGGCGGCTGGGCAAGTTAGTCACGACCAACTTGAACCTAGAGAGCTGCTCGACTTCCGCAAGATGGCCGCCCACCCCGGGGCGCGACGGATTCGGCGGACTCCGGCGGTATAACCAGGAACACCTACGTCAGTCACGATGGCTCAAGGTGCGCCAGCGGCCCCTCCTCCGCTCCCCACCCGAGGGGCCGCTTCCGCGTAACGGGGGCCCCGAGACAGCTCGGTCCTCCGTGTGTCACACTGACTTCGTCCCGGGGGTGGCCGACTCAACCCCCGCCCGCCATCGGGGTTGGGTCGCGGGTCTGGTGTACCCTTCGGACCCGTGAGCCCGATGCACGGCCCGGCGACCCGTGCCCCGGCTTCATCGCCGAGCCAAGTGGTCGAGGCAGCTGACATCATCCCCGATCCGATCACAGGTGGTCAGGGACGGCCTACGCTGGGCACCCTCCGGGGGGGTTGTTCAGAGTCACGTCGACGGGTGCACTCATTGCTGTTGCGCCTCCCGCCTGAGTGACGACGCTTTGGAAGCTGTAGCTGATGTTTGGGAACCCCGGTGGACAAGCCAATGAGTTCCACTCACCGATCCAGCCGTAATACGTCGGTGTCGCGGTCAAGAAGTCGAGGTCACTGGCTGAACCAAAGCTTACGACGAAGTGCACGCCGGTGATGTCGGTCCCCTGCGCCGAGGCATCGAAGATGACATTGCCAGAGATGTCCGAGCCGTTCGTTGGCAGGAGCAGCTGGGTCGCCAGGTTGTCGACGGTGATGCTGATGTGCGGACTGAAGGCGCTCCCGTCCGTCCCGGAGGCATAAGAGACCAAGGCGTAGGAGCCGTTGGGGACATCCGTCGTATTCCAGCTACACAGCCATCCGTAGTAGGTCAGGGTGGCCGTGCAGACCACGGGGGCTGAATAGCCGTAGGTGCCGCCGAAGAGCAGGAACTCGACGCTGGTGGCGTTCGACGCGGAGGCGTCAAGGTACGTCGATCCGGATAGTGTCGCCCCACTCGAAGGGACGAGCACGCTGGTGCTTGGTGACTGGGCGCCTGCGACCTGCAGCGGCATGACGCTCATGGCTGCGCCCAGGGTTAGTGCAGCCGCGATAACAAAGAGTGGTGGCCGCATGGCGCACCTCCATCCCGGACAATGACCTGACGGAAGGCCACTTCCAAGAACGGCATAATACAGCCAACAGCGCAGAGCAATCGGCTCGGCTTCAGCGGTTGCGTTGCCTCTCCGGCCGTTGCACCGTGGCGACAGCGACCGTCCCAGACCACCGGTGTGATTTCTTCCGCCCGCCGAGGCGGCGGCGAAGCCGCCGGCCGAGGGCGGCGCGGCGTGGAACTGATGGGAAAAGTGGGTTGTCTCCGGATTCTCCACACCAATTCCTGCGCTCATCCGTTATCTAGGTCTGCGAGCGGAGTTACGGCGATGTCCGCGTATGCACCTTGCGGGTGCGTGCTCTGTAACACAGCACCCGCAAAATACATAGAGGAGTCAATGCGTCCCTGGACCCAGCGCATCCAGGGGCTCACGACTCGTAGTGGTAGCGGGCTTGCAGCATGCCAATGTCGTCGTCCTCGACCATGTAGACCAAGCGATGCTCGCCATCGATTCGTCTGGACCAGCAGCCCTGGAGGACATGGCGCAGCGGTTCGGGCTTTCCGATGCCGGCGAAGGGTCACGCAGTGTGTCTTCGATGAGCCGGTTGATCCGTTTCAGCGTCTTCTTGTCGACCGATTGCCAGTGGAGATAGTCCCGACCACCCGTGCGGCGTGAAGACGAGCCGCACTACAGCAGGTCGTGTGGCTGCCGATCACCGCTGCGAGCCTGCTCGATCGCACCGTCAAGCGAAACGACGAGGTGCTGCGGGCCATGTTCGGCTATGCCGTGCGCAACGACTGGCTGGCTCGAACTCCCTGTCGCAACATCGTGCTGCCCTCGATCGACGGCACTCGTCGTTACGAACTGTCGATCGCCGACGTCGGACGCATCGCCACCCACCTGCCCGAGCGTTACCAGGTCATGGTCTGGCTCGGCGTCACGCTCGGCCTGCGCTGGTCCGAAGTGGCGGCATTGCGGGTCGGGCACTTCGACCTCGGCGAGGGCCAGCTGTCGGTGACCGAAGCCATCGTGTGGGTGGGATCGGCGGACGAAACGTGCTCAGCCCACCCAAGTCCGACGCAGGCCGGCGGACCATGTTCATGCCGGACGCCGTCACCGCCATGTTGGTGACCACTTCGAGGGGGAGGGCCTGAGCGAGGACCACGTCGACGCACTCGTGTTCACGGACGACGGAGGTGGAGCCCTCCGCTACTCGAACTGGCGACGCCGCGTCTGGGAGCCTGCCGCGGCCGCCGCCGGCTGCGCCGGTGCGGGCTTCCACGATCTTCGGCGTCTCAACGCCACAACACTGGTCGTCGAAGGCGTCGACGTAAAGACCGGCGCAGACCCGCCTCGGGCACTCCGACCCGAGGGTGACCCTGGCCATCTACGCCTCGGCCCCCGCGGCGGTCGACCGAACTGCGGCCGATGTCATCGGTGAGACGTTCTTCGGGGCCGACAGCAACGGTGGCAGTTCCGTCGAGCGGCGTCCCTCCGAAGAAGCGCGGCACCCAGAAATAATGCACCCAGAAGCAAGCACCCAGAAATATGTCAAGCACCCAGAAATAAGTTCCGCGCCATTTCCGCGCCATTGGTTCGGAGGGCTAACCATCTGGGGAAATCCCACCCCTCTGACCAGGGCTTTTCAGTCGGGCTGCCCGGATTTGAACCGGGGACCTCTGCGTCCCGAACGCAGCGCGCTAACCAAGCTGCGCCACAGCCCGTCCACCCCCCGAGGGGAGCAGCCCGCCACACTACCGCGGCGTCAGTCCGACGATTCCCCGCTTCCGTTGGCCCCCGAGTCAGCACCGGCGGTGCCAGCGGCGTGCGCACCTGCGTCCTCGGACCCTGCCGCGCCCCCGGCATAGGTGGCGACGACCTGTGCCACCCGCCGCTTGTCCATTTCGACCACCCGCACGTTCCAGTCGCCGACGCGGACCTCCTCGCCTTCCGTGGGTATGTGACCGAAGCGCTCGAACAGGAGGCCGCCGAGAGTGACGTACTCACCTTCGGCGATGTCCATGCCGAGACGCTCCCGCACGTCGTCGACGTTGGTCTGCCCATCAATGAGCCAGCGCGTGTTGTCGACCCGCACGATGTGCGCTTCTTCGTCCTCGTCGAACTCGTCGTGCAGGTCACCCACGAGCGGTTCCAAGAGGTCCTTCATCGTGAGCAGTCCGGCGACACCTCCGTACTCGTCGACCACGACGGCGACGGCCCGACGGTGTTTGCGCATGTCGGCCAACGCCTCAAGGATCCCGAGCGACTCGGGGAGGAGGTACGGCTGGCGAACCTTTCGGGAGATCTCCAACGGACTGGGGTCGGTGGCGTCCCTGTCCCTCGGCTCGCTGCCGTCCTCCCGCGGGCGTGCGTCGGGAGCCCCGCCGCCGGTCCGGAAGATGTCGTTGACGAAGAGGATGCCGATCAGATCGTCGAGGTCGTCATGCACCACCGGGAAGCAGCTGTGTCCCGAGCTCCGTACCGCCCGTGCGATGTCCTCCGCGTGGACCGGAATGCTGAGGTAGGTCACGTCGACCCGCGGCGTCATCACCTCCCGGACGTCCATGTCGCGCAGGTCCGCCAGTGCCTCCGTGATGATCCGCTCTTGTTCCGATGCCTCCGACTCGAGGGACTGGCCCTGCCGACCCGGTCCGGCTGCGGTCGGCCGTGTCAACGGCGCGGCGCCAGGGTCGGCGCTTTCGCTTGTGTGGCTGGGCCTCCGAAGGTTCCTGTCGGTGCGACACGCCGGGCCCGGTCAGGGTCTGGGCTCGGGTCCTGCCTGCAGCTGGGGTCCTGCGCCCACCAGCACGGGCACGGGTGTGTACGAATCGTCGGCGAAGGTGCCGTCGTCCAAGAGCGCGGCCGCGGCGCGCCGGAGGCGCAGCGGGTCCAGCGGCTTCACCAACCAACCTTCGGCACCCGAGCGGCGGGCGAGGAAGACGTCCGGCCGGCGGTCCAGCAGCATGAGCACGGGGATGTGGTCCAAGGCGTCGTAGGACTCCTGGAGGCGCAGCTCCAGGCACACGGCCATGCCGCCCATGTTGCCCATCTGCATGTCGACGATGACCAGATCGGGGGACTCGTCGGCGACGAAGGCGACCACCTCGGGGCCCGAGGTCACCGCGCGCACCTCGACGTCGGGCCCGCTGATGACGGCCTCGATCTCCCGGCGCAGGGTGGGCGCGTCGCTGGCGACCAGGATGGTCTGCACCGACCGGACACTATCGGACCGGTCTGCGGCGGACGTAACCCGTGCTGCGAACCTAGCGGTTCAGGCGAACAGGTGGTCGGCCGCCCGCCGCAGCCCACCCAACTCGTGCACGTCGTCCCCGAAGAGAGGGATCCGTCCGACGGGGGCCGGCGACACCTGTGCGGCCAGGCCCGAGAAGGCCGCCTCCTCCCTGGCCGCCACCGCGTTCAGTTCGGCCAGGTTGACCTCCAGGGCTTCCAGGGCGCTCACGGCTGGCGAGGGAGCAGCGGATGCGCCATTCGCATGCCCGAACGAGGGCGCGATCCGGTTCACCACGAGTGCAGCGACGGCGACGTCGCGCTCGCCCAGCTTCTCGGCGAAGAAGCCCGCCTCGGCAATCGCATCGGGCCGCGCCGACGTGACCAGGACGTAGGCCGTGGACGGATCGGCGAGCAGCTCGTGGACGGCGGAGGCCCGGCTGCGGAACCCGTCCTCCATTCCCTCGAAGGCCTGGAAGAAGGCGACCGTGTCCTGCACGATCTCGGCGCCGGCCACCTTGGCGATGGTGCGCAGCAGGGCCTGTGTGGCCATGCCGATGGCCCGCAGCGACATCCGGGTCGGCACGAGCAACGCTCGGAAGAGGCGGTTCTCCAAGAAGCGGGTGAGACGGCGCGGCGCGTCGAGCAGGTCGAGCGCGTTGCGTGTGGGGGGCGTGTCGACGACCACCACGTCGAACTCATTGGAGTGAACCAGCTCGTAGAGCTTCTCCATGGCCATGTACTCCTGCGTGCCGGACAGCGCGCCGGCGAGGTTCTGGTACAGCCGGTTGGCCAGGATCGACTCCGCCTGCTCCGATGTGCGCGCGTAGCGCTGAATGAGGTCGTCGAACGTGCCCTTGGAGTCGAGCATCAGCGCGTGCAGGTGACCGGGCCAGTCGCCCTCCACCTCGGTCGGCGTGTTGGGCAACGACTCCACTCCCAGCGCGTCGGCCAGGCGGCGGGCCGGGTCGACGGTGACCACGCAGGAACGGCGGCCGGCCCGCGCCGCTGCGAGGGCGAAGGTGGCGGACACCGTCGTCTTGCCGACGCCTCCCGAACCGCAGCACACGATGACCGAACACCGGGCGACCAGCTCGGGCAGCGTGGCAGGCCTCTGCCCGTCCGCTGCGCCGGGACCCCGCGGCCCCGCCGCCGCATCCGCCGCCCCACCCGTTGGGGCCGTCGAGCTCACCCTGCGCCCTCGGCCACCAGCGCGGTCACCGAGTCCGCCAGCGCGGCGGCCAACCGATCGGTCTCCGCGGCCCCGATGTGCTCGGTCTCGAGCGCCGGGATAAGGAGCTGGGGGAGGGGCAGGTCGCGGCGGAGCCGCTCGACCTGCTCGGCGGACACGGCATGGCGGGCGAGGCGGAAGCGCCGGGCCTCCTCGAGCGCCGCCAGGTGCCCGGGGTCCAGCGTCGCCCCGGCCGCCGCGGCCACCTCGGACGCCGGCCGCTCCAGCCCCACGGGCTCGGGATCGCAGGCGTTGACGATCACCGGCCCGAGCTGCACGCCCGCCTTGTCCTCCAGGGTGTAGGCCGACTCGACCGTCTCCGAGACCGGGAGCTCCTCGGGGAGCGTGACCAGGATCACCCGGCAGCGGGCCGGATCGCTGAGCAGATCGACCACGTCCTGGGCCTGGGTGCGCAGGGGGCCGCCTCGGGCGGCGCTCACCAACCCGCTGGCGGAGGTGAGGAACGTGATGGCGTGACCCGTGGCGGGGGCGTCCACCACGATCAGGTCGGCCACGGCCTCCCGCTCCAGCTGCTTGACCTTGCCCAGGACCAGCACGTCGCGGATGCCAGGGATCGCCGTCGACACCACGTCGAGGACTCCCGAGTGCGCCAGTCGCTTGGACACGCGCCGCAAGCCGTGGTCTTCGAGATACTCCATGAGCGCGTCGTCGGGTGTCAGCCGCCGGGCCCGAACCGAGCCGGTCAGGCGCCCGGCGCCACCGGTCGCGGCCGGCGCCAGGAGCATCTCCTCGTAGCCCAGGTCCTCCCGCCGGCCGAAGGCACCGGTGATGCCGGACTTGCCCTCGAGCTCGATGATGAGGACCGATTTGCCCGCTCCGGCGGCCATCTTGGCCAGGGCCGCGCTCATCGTCGTCTTGCCCACACCGCCCTTGCCGGCGACGACGAGGACGTGGCTCTGTGCGCAGAAGGTCCCCACGTCCATGCTGGGCCGAGCGTAGTTGCCGTGCTCGCGCCGCAGATCGACCGTCGCCCAAAAATCCTGGTCAAGCCCCTTGAAAGCGGTCACCCTCAGCAGTAGCTTGACCGACGCAGTGGGGATCCGATGGCCCTATCGGGGGGTTTCATGCGCCAGGGAACAGAGTCGTGGCAGTTGAAGGCAGCGTGCCGGGGACCGCAAGCCGCGGTGTTCTTCCCCCCGTCGCATGCCGAGCGCAAGGAGGAGAAGGCCTCGCGCGAGCTGCGCGCCAAGGCGATCTGTGACCAGTGTCGCGTGCGCGGTGAATGCCTCGACTACGCCATCAGGATCCGTGAGCCGCACGGGATCTGGGGCGGCATGAACGAGGTCGAACGCAAGCTGATGCTCGACCGTCGCGCCAGCTGAGCGTCCCCGAGACCACCCGCCTCAGTGCGGGCGTGTGATCTTCATGGTGTCGTCCGCTGCCAGGACGCCGCGGGAGGTGCATACGGCGCCGGGCCTGTCCCCGTCCACCGAGCAGATGGCGGCGGTGACCTCGTTGGCCGCCGCCACCACCGCCTGCGTCAGCGGGCTGGCGGGCATGGTGAGGTCCCCGGCGATCTGGTCCTGTGAGAAGCCGGCCAGAACGCCGGGGGTGAAAGCGGCGCCGCTGAGGACGTAGCGGTTGGCCACGTCCAACAGCGAGAAGGTCGTGGCGCTCGTCCCGTAGCCGGCGATCGCCGCGGACTGCCGGGCGTCGGGCTTCTCGAGTCCGAGATACCGCGCTCCGGTCGGGTTCAACGAGCTGTAGCGCTCCACCGACTCGAGGACCACCCAGCGGCTGGTGTACGAGACGTTCCAGAAGGTGAACGTCGACAAGTTGGCGAATGCCGTCGTCGCGCTCGACTGCATCAACCCGAGCTGGTTGAACGTGCCGAAACGAGACAGGGCGAGGATCAGGGGCCAGCGTTCGGCCGCTGCGTAGGGCGCGAACTCGGCGCCGTAGAAGAACACGACCGGCTCGGGCGGCCCGCCGTCGACCGTTGCCCGCCACAGCGGGTCGTTCGGCGTCCCGACCGGCCGCGGCGACGTCACCGGGTTGGCCGGCGAGGTGACCCCGACGGCGTCGTAGACCGACGCGGGCACCGCCGCCATGCTGGCGACGAGGGAGGAGGGCGCCGGGTTGAAGGTCTCGACGGTCGACGAGGACGTCGGCCCCGAGTTGTCCCGCACGAGGACGAGCGCGCCCAGGAGGCAGATGGCCATGATGATCAACCCCAGAGCCAGGTAGCGACGCGGGATGTGGCGCAGTGAGGGCGCCGGCGCAGGCTCGTGGGCGGGCTGGCTCATGGACCGGGTCAGGTTAGTCAAGGGGTGCCCCCGGTCAGGGGGTCGCGGCCCCCCGGCGACGGTACCCTCTGCGGCGTGCCTGCATCGGCCGCCCCCAACTCCTCCACCCCGGGCTCGGCCGGCGTGGAGATCCGGCCAGCCGCCACGGTCATGCTCGTGCGCGACGCCGCGACGCAATCGGGAGGGAGCGCGCTCGAGGTGTTGATGGTGCGGCGCAACCTGCGCTCGGACTTCGTCGGTGGCGCCTACGTGTTCCCCGGAGGTGCCGTCGATCCCCTCGACGGCGGTGCCGAGGCGGAGGCGCTGTGCGCCGGGCGGAGCCACGCCGAGGCGAGCACACTCCTGGGCGTCGGAACCGGGGGCCTGGCCTACTGGGTGGCCGTGGTGCGCGAGACCTTCGAGGAGGCCGGCCTCCTCCTGGCGCGTCGGGAGGGTGGCCCGCACCTGCTGGCCGGTGACCCCGACGAGGAGGCGCGCTTCGCCGCCGCCCGGACCGAGGTCAACGCGGGCAGGCTCCGCTTCCTCGATCTGTGCCGCGAGGAGCGCCTTCGCCTCAGCGTGGGCGACGTCCATTACTTCGCCCACTGGATCACACCCCGCGGCGCACCGCGCCGCTACGACACCCGGTTCTTCGTCGCGGCGGCGCCTCCCGGGCAGATCGCCGCGCACAGTGCCGGAGAGACCATCGCCGAGGTGTGGATCACGCCGGACGATGCCTTGGCCCGGCACCGGGCGGGTCAGATCGAGATCATCTTCCCGACCATTCGCTGCCTCCAGGCCATCGGGCGCTTCACCTCGAGCGCCGCGCTCCTCCAAGCGGCGGAACGGGCGTCGAGTGCGGTCCCGACCATAGAGCCGCGGGTGGTCCCCGACGGGAACGGGATGCGCATCGTGCTCCCGGGCGACCCGGGCTACGAGCAGGCCCCGGTGCCCGATCCCGGCGACGGGGAGGCCAGGGGCGACTTCAACGAGGCCGTGCGCGCCGTCTCCATGAAGGCGAACGAGGAGGGTCCCGACGCCGCGCCCGGCCCCCGCCCCGACCGCGTCCGCCCCGCGGGACCGTGATCCCGGCGGTGCCGGACTTCGGCATCGGCCCCGCCCCCGAGCCGGGCCGGGTCGACGAGGTCGCACCGGGCGTCCGACGGCTCACCGCCCCCAACCCGGGCCTGATGACCGGGCCGGGCACCAACACCTACCTCATCGGGTCCTCGGAGGTGGTCGTCGTCGACCCCGGCCCGGCCGACGACGCCCATACCGCGGCCATCGTCGAGGCGGCGGCACCGCTGGGACCGGTCCGCACCATCGCCGTCACCCACACCCATGTCGACCACGCTCCCGGTGCCGCGGCGCTGGCCGCCGCCACGGGAGCCCGCGTCGTCGGCTTCGTCCCGGCCGACGGGTTCGATCCCGATGAGCGGGTCGGGGAGGGGTGGACGGTGTCGTGCCCCGGTCCCGCCGGCTACCTCACCCTGCGGGCGCTGCACACGCCGGGCCACGCCTCGGACCATCTGTGCTGGCTGGTCCAGGAGCACGGACTCGTGCTCACCGGTGACCACGTCATGCACGGATCGACGGTCGTGATCCGGCCGCCCGACGGGGACCTCCACCAGTACCTCGCCAGCTTGGCCCGCCTGCGCGACGCCCCGGCGGGCGTCGCCACCCTGGCCCCGGGCCACGGGCGGCTGATGGACCACGTCGGTGACGTGGTCGACGCGCTGATCGCCCACCGGCTCGGCCGTCACGAACGGGTGGCGGCCGCCCTGGGCCACCAAGGCGGGGGGACGGTCGACGAGCTGCTCCCACAGGTCTATGGCGACGTCACGGAGCGCCAGCTCCCGGTCGCCCGCTTCTCGCTGTGGGCCCACCTGCGCGCGCTGGCCCAGGAGGGCAGGGCCGTCCTCCTCGACGTGCCCGAGGGCGACGACACCATCGAGAGCCACTGGGCCGTCGCCCGAGCGCCCGGCCCCGCGTAGGACCCGCTCCGGCCCGCCGTGCTCAGCCCGCCTCGGCCTCCCCGCGGGCCACCGCGGCCTCCACCCGTTGGAGGAGGCGGGCCGAGCACCCCTCGGCCTCGATGAGGGGTGCCACGTCCTCGGCGATCGTGCGGGCCATCTCGGCGAACACGTCGGCGAGCTCGCCGCCCGCCGACTGCGACCGGCGTGCCGGCGTCGCCGGCCGCGGCCATATCGGGGTGCAGCGGGATGGACCCGACGAGGGGCACACCAAGGCTGTGGGCCAGGCGCTCGCCGCCGCCCGAGCCGAACAACGCGTAGGTGGTGCCGTGTTCACAGGTGAAGTCGCTCATGTTCTCGATCACCCCTGCCACGCGCAGGTAGCCCCGACGTGCCATGTCGGCCGCCCGGGCGGCAACCTTTTGCGCCGCCACCGGGGGGGTCGTCACGACGAGGAGCTCGGTGCGGGGCAGCAGTCGGGCCAGGCCCATCTGGATGTCGCCCGTGCCCGGCGGCAGGTCGATCAACAGGTAGTCGAGATCGCCCCAGTGGGCGTCCTGGAGGAACTGCTGCACGGCACGGTTGAGCACGAGGCCGCGCCACATGATCGCCTGTTCCTCGTCGGCGAGGAACCCCATGGACAGGACGCGCACGAGTCCGGCGCCGACGGTCTGCTCGAGCGGCACCATCTTCCCCTGGCGCGCCTCGACGTCACCTTCCATGCCCAGCAGGCGGGGGACGGAGAAGCCCCAGATGTCGGCGTCGAGGATCCCGACGGTGAAGCCGCGCCGGGCCAGCGCCACGGCCAGGTTGACCGTGACCGACGACTTGCCCACCCCGCCCTTGCCCGAGGCGATGGCGAGGACCCGGGTCCTGGCCGGCACGGCGGTCTCCGGCGCGTCCTCCCGGGCCTTCCACCGGGCCCGTGCCATGACGGCGGCCCGCTCCTCGGCGTCCATGCTGGCCACCCGGACCTCGACGCCGCGCACCCAGTCCAGGGCGGCGACGTGCCCGCGGACATCGCGCTCGATCTGGGCCCGCAGCGGACAGGCGGCGATGGTGAGGGCGACGTCGACCGTCACGTCGTCGCCGCTGATCGTGACGTCCCGCACCATGCCGAGGTCGACGATGGTGTCGCCCAGCTCGGGGTCGATCACGGAGCGCAGGCACTCGAGCACCTCGTCCGCGCGCGGGTCGGGACGCGCGTCGCCCGCCGGCGGTGGATGGGGGGAAGACCCGGAGGTCATGTGGCGATTCTACCTGCGTGGCTGCGAATTCCGGCCCCGCCGCCCCAGGGTGCCCACAGCCGCCGGGCGCCGGTAACATGGTGGTCGTCGATCGGGCGCGGTGGCGTCGGCGCCAACGAGGAGGAACCAGTGACCACACTCTCAACTTCCGTCAGCATCGGGAAGAAGCCGGCACCGGTGACCCTGAGTGACGACGCCACCACCAAGGTGGCCGAGCTGCTGGCCCAGGAGGAGGGCGAGAACCTCGCGCTGCGCGTCGCGGTCAAGCCGGGCGGGTGCTCGGGGTACAGCTACGAGATGTTCTTCGACACCGAGGTGATGCCCGACGACGTCGTGCGTGAGTTCGGCACGGTCAAGGTCGTGGTCGACTCCGCCAGCGCCGAGCTCCTCTCCGGCTCGACGCTCGACTTCAGCGACGGGCTGCAGGGTGCGGGGTTCCACATCACCAACCCCAACGCCACCCGCACCTGCGGGTGCGGCTCCTCGTTCAGCTGAGCCCCCGCCCGACCGGGCATTCGGCCCCCTGAGCGAATCCGCCACAACTCCCGAATCGCCTCGCGGCGGAACCCCGCCCGCCGACCCGCCGGGCGGCGCGGACGTCTTCTTCACCCTGAACGGGTCCGAGGTGTCCGTTCAGCGACGGGATCTCCCTCCTCGACGTGCTGCGGGAGGAGCTCGGGTGCCGTTCCGTCAAGGACGGCTGCAGCCCGCAGGGACAGTGCGGGTGCTGCACCGTGTGGGTCGACGACCTGCCCCGGGTCGCCTGCGTCACGCCCGTCCGCCGCGTCGCCGGGCGTCACGTCACCACGCTCGAGGGTGCGCCGACCGTGCTCCGCGACGCTGGTCGTCGGCCTTCGTCGCGGCCGGGGCGAGCCAGTGCGGGTTCTGCACGCCGGGCATCGTCATGCGGCTCGCCGCCCTCGACGGACGCTATTCGGGCACGCCGCCGACACGCCGGGACGTCGAGGCGGCGCTGCGCGCCCACCTGTGCCGCTGCACCGGATGGCAGTCCATCGTGGAGGCCGCGTCGGACGTGCTGGGCGTCGACGATCCCGTCCCGCCCCCCCGGCCCCGGACGGCGCGACCCGCTTCTCGCGGCCTGGCGATCGGAGGTGGAGGGGCGCAGCATGCAGGGCACGGGGCCCGACGTCGTCCTCGGCGGTGGAGGGTTCGCCGACGACTCGGCGCCCGCCGGTGCGCTCGTCCAGCTGGGGGCCGACGGCAGCACTGGCCCCGGGGGTCCGGGCGGCCCGGGCGGCCGCCGGACGCGTCCAGGGCCGCAACAGCACGGTGCCCCTGTCCCACCCGGTCGACGTGCCGGCGGGCGACTGGGCGATCACGCTGCAGACCACCTGGATCGAGCCCGCCTACGTCGAGCCGGACGCCAGCTGGAGCCGGCCCGGTGGCCGGCCCGCCGCGCCGCTGGGCAACGGAGGCGCCTTCGGCGGGAAGGTGCGCAGCCCCGTGCCGGCGCGAGCTCGGGAACTCGCCGACGAGACCGAGGAGGCGGTCCGCGTCCTGTGGCGCCGCGAGGACGTGGTGCGCCGCGCGCCGAAGCGGCCGCCGCTGGGACTCGGGCTGCGTGCCGACGGCACCGGCATCGTGCGCGTCGGCCGCACCGAGGGTTCGGCGGACCTGGCTCCCATGGTGGCGCGCGTGCGCGACGTGTGCCCCGGTGTGCGTGTCGAAGAGGTCGTGGTGGCCGGCCCGCCGGTGGCGCCCGACTTGCGGGGTGCCGTGTGGGCAGAAGTGCTCGCCGCCCTGCACGTGCGGGGCGCGCCGCCCGGCCCTGCGGGCGCGGGTCAGGCCCACGTCGCGGTACCGGGTGCGGGGCGTGCGAGCGTCGGCCTCGTCCTCGGGGACGGCCCGCGCGGCCGCGTCGAAGTCGACGTCTGGGCGGGCGAGGTGCTCTGTCCCGTCACGTTGCGCTCTTACGCGCTGGGGGCGGTGCACCAGGCGCTCGGGATGGTGTGGAGCGAGGGCATCGCCGTGGACGGCGCCGGCGAGCCCGTCGACCTGACCATCCGGTCCTTCGGCATCCTGGCGGCGCGCGACATGCCCGAGGTGACCGTCCGCCTCCACGACGAGGAGCGCTGGCCGGTCAACGGTTCTGACGCGGTCTTCGTCGCCACGCTGGCGGCGGCCTGGATCGCCGAGGGGAACTCCGCCCGCTGGCCGACCCGGCGCGCCGCCGTTCGCGCCCCGCGGCGCGACGTGGCAGCATCGGCCGGTCGAGAGGAACGCGCATGAGTCCAGCCGTCGGTCCCTATTCCCCGGTTCGCCGCGTCGGCGACTGGGTCATCACCTCGGGCCAGGTCGGCCTGGCATCCGCTGAGGCGGGTGGCGCAGGTCTGGCGCCCGGTGGCACGGTCGCGGAGCTCCGCCAGGCGCTCCAGAACGTGGCCGAGGTGCTCGCCATCGAGGGGGCGACGCTGGCCGACGTCGTCAAGACGACCCTCTACCTCGTCGACATGGGCGACTTCGCGGCCGTGAACGAGGTGTGGGTCGAGTACTTCGTGGAGGACCGCCCCACCCGCTCGGCGGTCGCGGTCGCCGCCCTGCCGATCGGGGCCAGGGTCGAGGTCGAGGCCTGGGCCTACGCGCCGGTCGTCTGAGAGGCGGGGGCGACCGCCGGCGCCCCGGCCGGGCCCGACCCCGCAGCACCGTTGCGCTGCGCCACGCCGGGGTGCCAGGCCACCTGACCGAAGCGGTACCCGACGGAACGAACCGTCTGAATCAGATGGGCGTGCTCCTCTCCCAGCTTGGCCCGCAGGCGACGGATGTGGACGTCGACCGTCCGCGCTCCGCCGTAGTACTCGTAGCCCCAGACCCGACTGAGCAGGGTCTCGCGGGTGAAGACCTTGGCCGGATGGCCGGCGAGGAAGCGCAGCAGCTCGTACTCCATGTAGGTCAGGTCGAGGACCCGGCCCGCGACCGCCGCCTGGTAGGTCTCGAGGTTGAGCATCAAGGGCCCGTACTCGATGATGTCGGGACGCATGCTCTGCCCGGTCCGCCAGAACAGGTGCTGCAGGCGTGCCACGAGCTCCTCCGGCCGGGCGGGCAGGACGCAGAAGTCGTCGTAGAGGTCGTCGCGCAGCAGCAGCTCGCCCACCTGGTGCGGTCCGATGGCGAGGAGCAGCGGCGCCAGCGGCACCTCGCGCAGGCGGAGGTGGCGGCAGAACGCGACCGCGGCGGTCATGTCGTCGCCCGCGACGACCAGCGCGCCCGAATAGCCGGTGGTGCGGCCGTCCGGACCGGGAGCCGCGAGGTCGTCGGTTCCCGCGACCCCGTGGTGCCCGAGGCCGGCGCTCTGCAGCGCGAGGGTCACCTCGGCGGGCAGATCGGCGGGGAAGCAGAGGAGGGGGTCCATCGGTTCGTCGGTGTCAGAGCAGCGGGAGGTACCGGTCCAGCTCGTACTGGGTGACCTCGGCCTGATAGGCGTCCCATTCCTCGCGCTTGTTGCGGATGAACCACTCGAAGACGTGGTCGCCGAGCGCGTCGGCCAGCAGCTCAGAGCCCTCCATCTCGTTGACCGCGTCGTGCAGGCTCGAGGGCAGCGGCTCGATCCCCTTCTTGGCCAGCTCCTTCGGTGTCAGGGTGAACAGGTTGTCGTCGGCTTCGGGTGGCAGCGGGTAGTCCTCCGCGATGCCGCGCAGCCCGGCGGCGAGGATCACCGAGAAGGTGAGGTAGGGGTTGCACGCGCTGTCGGGCGCCCGGTACTCCAGGCGAGTGGACTCGGTCTTGCCCATCTTGACGACGGGCACCCGCACCAGCGCCGATCGGTTGTTGCGGGCCCAGCTGACGTGGACCGGCGCCTCGTATCCGCCGATGAGCCGCTTGTAGGAGTTGACCCACTGGTTGGTGACGGCGGTGATCTCGCGGGCGTGGTGCAGCAGCCCGGCGATGAACCGGCGTGCCACCTCGGAGAGCCCGTAGCGGTCGCCCTCGTCGACGAAGGCGTTGCGCTCGCCTTCCCAGAGCGAGATGTGGGTGTGCATGCCAGAGCCCTGCACACCCGCGAGAGGCTTGGGCATGAAGGAGGCGAAAACGCCCTCCTGACGCGCCATCTCCTTGATCACCATGCGGGTCGTCATCACGGTGTCGGCCATGGTGAGGGCGTCGGTGTAGCGCAGGTCGATCTCGTGCTGGCTGCGCGCGTCCTCGTGCTGGGTGTGCTCGACGGGTATGCCCATCTCCTCGAGCATGAGCACGGAGCGCCGCCGCAGGTCGCTCGTCAGGTCGGCCACCGTGAGATCGAAGTACGAACCCGAGTCGAGCGTCACCGGTCCGCGCACGGGGTCCGCGTCGGCGAAGTAGAAGTACTCCACCTCGGGCGAGGCGAAGAAGGTGTAGCCGGCGGCGCGGGCGCGCTCGAGCATGCGGCGCAGGGCGTGCCTGGGGTCGCCCTCGAAGGGGGTGCCGTCGAGGTTGGCGATGTCGCAGAAGACGCGCGCCACCTGTGCGTCGTCATGGTGGAACGGCAGCAGCTGGAAGGTCTTGGGGTCCGGCCGGGCCAGGACGTCGGCCTCCTGGACGCGGCTGAACCCGTCGATGGCCGAACCGTCGAAGGTCATCCCCTCGTCGAGCGCATTCTCCAGCTCGGCGGAGGTGATGTTGAAACCCTTCGGGGTCCCGAGCACGTCGGTGAACCACAGCTGGACGAAGCGGATGCCCCGCTCCTCCACGGTCCGGAGGACGTAGTCCCGCTGGCTTTGCACCGCCCAAGCTTCGCACGCCGTGCGCACCCCGTCCATCCGCGGACCCGGGCCGGCCCACCCCTCCGGGACAGCGCGGACCGCCAGTAATCTGGGACGATGCCGCACCTGCGCCTCGCCGCCGCACAGGTCAACACCGTGGTGGGCGACCTGTCGGGCAACGTCGAGCGGGTGCTGGCCGCGCTGGCGGCGCGCCGAGGCGGCGGAGGCCGACATCTGCGTCGTGCCCGAACTTGCCATCCCGGGCTACCCGCCCGAGGACCTCCTCCTCAAGCCTGGGTTCGTCGCCGACAACGTGGCCGCGCTCGAAAAGGTCGCGGCGGCGACCCGGCAGTGTGCGGTCGTGGTCGGATTCGTGGGTGCCGCGCCCGGAGGCGGCGGGTTGGCCAACGCGGCGGCGGTGTGCGCGGGTGGGCGCGTGGTCGGGGTGTACCGCAAGCACTTCCTCCCCAACTACGGCGTCTTCGACGAGCAGCGGTGGTTCCTGCCCAGTGACGAGCCGCCGCCCCTCTTCGGCGTGGCCGGAGCCTGGGTGGGCGTCTCCATCTGCGAGGACGTCTGGTTCGACGAGGGGCCGGTCGCGCATGCCGGCCGGGCCGGCGCCGACGTCGTCGTGAACCTCAACGCGTCGCCCTACAACCGCGGACGGCGGACGGAGCGTCTCGCCATGTTGTCGCGCCGGGTGGCCGAAGCCGGCTGCGCCATCGCGTACGTGAACCAGGTGGGAGGGCAGGACGAGCTCGTCTTCGACGGCGACTCCCTCGTGGTCGCGCCCGACGGCACGCTGGTGGCCTCGGGCGCGCAGTTCGCCGAAGACCTCGTGGTCGTCGACCTCCCGATCGGCCGCCACCCACCCCACGCGGTCACCGAGTTGTTGCCGCGGATCGTGGTGACCGAGCCCTACCGGGCCGAGCGGCCCGCTGCTGGCCCCGCGATCTCCTCGACCGCCCTTGGGCGACCACGCCGAGGTCTACTCGGCGCTGGTGCTCGGGACACGCGACTACCTGCGCAAGAACGGCTTCTCCGACGCCGTCATCGGCCTGTCGGGCGGCATCGACTCGTCGCTCGTGGCGACGGTCGCCGTGGACGCGCTGGGTGCGCAGCGAGTGCACGGACTCTCCATGCCGTCGCGCTATTCGAGCGACGGCTCGCGTCACGATGCCGGCGTGCTCGCCGAACGCCTGGGCATCGACCTGAAGGTGGTGCCCATAGAGGAGGCCCACGTCGCCTTCGCCTCGATGCTGGCGCCCGTCCTCGGCCGCGAGCCCTTCGGCCTGACCGACGAGAACCTGCAGTCGCGCCTGCGCGGCGTGCTGCTGATGGCGGTCTCGAACGCCAAGGGGTGGATCGTGCTGACCACGGGCAACAAGAGCGAGATGGCCACCGGCTACTCCACCCTCTACGGAGACTCGGCGGGCGGGTTCGCCGTGATCAAGGACGTGCCCAAGACGTTGGTCTACGACCTGTGCCGCTATCGCAACACCCAGGCGGTGCTCGAGGGCCTGCCGGGACCGATCCCCGACAGCGTGCTCGACAAACCGCCGTCGGCCGAGTTGCGTCCGGACCAGCGCGACGACCAGTCGCTCCCTCCCTACGAGGAGCTCGATCCGGTGTTGCGGGGCTACGTGGAGCGCGACCGCACCGCGGCCGACCTCGTCTCGGAGGGATTCGATCCGGCGGTGGTCGACCGGGTCGTGCGCCTCGTCGACGGCGCCGAGTACAAGCGCCGGCAGATGCCACCGGGCGTGCGCATCACGACCAAGGCGTTCGGCAAGGACCGGCGCATGCCCATCACCAACCGCTACCGCTCCTCGGCTCTCGAGGAGTCGGGGGGTGGCTGAGGCGGCCGGCGTCCCCGAGAGACCGTGGCGCGGCATCGACGAGCTGGCCCGTCTGGTGGGCGCCTACGGCTGGGTCGAGCACCGGATCTTCCAGTTGACCGGCGTGTGGGCGTCGGCGCCGAGTGAGGGCGCGGACGCGGCGCCGGGACCCGAGCTGCGGGTCTGGTGCGCAGCCGTCTCCCGGCACCATGGCGAGGTCGCCGGCCGCTGGGCCGAGCGGCTCCCGGTGCGTGCGGGCATCGACCCGGCCGCCCTGGTCGTCGCGCCGGTGGGGCCGCTGGCGGGAGCGCTCGACGCCCTGGAGGCCGAGCCGGACCAGCGGGCGGCCGTCGCCGCCCTGGTCGAGACGGTCCTCCCTCGGCTGGAGCTGACCTATGTGGCCCACCTGGCGTCGGCCGTTCCGGTCTGCGAGGCACCGGTCATGGACACCCTGGCGGGGGCCCAGCGCCTCCTGAGGGGCGAGATCCGGGGTGGCCGGGCCCTCGTCGAGGGGTCCGCCGCGGCATCGGAGGGGCGTCGAGCTCGGGGAGGCGTTCGAACGGGCGTTTGAAGAAACCCGCATTTTCCCTGCTGTATGCCCATCTTGACAGCACGATTACACTGTCTCCGCAGCACACGTGCGCCAGGAACGGGGTGCCGGACTGCACACACGAGCGCGACAGCCCGGTGGGGTCCCCCTTGCCGAGGCCATGGGACGGAAGGTTTGGCGACGATCTTGGCGAAGGAACGAATCGAGCGCGACGACGAGGATCTCGTACGGCTCTACCTGACGGACATCGGTCAGTACCCACTGCTGACCAAGGACGACGAGGTCAGGTTGGCCCAGGCCATCGAGGCGGGGAGGGCCGCCGAGGCGGAGGTGGCCAAGGCGCCCAAGGGCCTGACCACGGCGAAGAAGCGTGAACTCCGCCGCGCCGTCATGGAGGGCGAGCAGGCCCAGCAGACGTTCGTGCAGTCGAACCTGCGGCTCGTGGTCTCCATCGCCAAGAAGTACCAGGCGTCGGGCCTGCCCCTGCTCGACCTGATCCAGGAGGGGAATCTCGGCCTGATGCACGCCGTCGAGAAGTTCGACTGGCGCAAGGGCTTCAAGTTCTCCACGTACGCCACCTGGTGGATCCGTCAGGCCATCACCCGGGGCATCGCCAACACGGGGCGGACGATCCGCCTGCCCGTGCACGCCGGCGACACCCTGGCCCGGGTGCAGAAGGCCCAGGCGCGCCTGGAGCTCAAGCTCGGCCGCCCGGCCACGCTGGCCGAGCTCGGCGTCGAGGTCGAGATGCCCGAGGACAAGCTGGTCGAGGCCCTGCGGTTCCGTGCCGAGCCGCTGTCGCTGTCCGAGCCGCTGCGTGAGGACGGGGACGCCGAGCTGGGCGACGTGGTCGAGGACCGTTCCGCCGAGTCGCCCTTCGAGGTCGCCGCGGTGTCGCTGCTGCCCGACGAGATCGGCCGGCTCCTCTCCCCGCTCGACGAACGGGAGCGGGAGATCCTGCGCCTGCGCTTCGGGCTGGACCGGGGTGAGCCCCGCACCCTCGAGGAGGTGGGCGAGCACTTCAACCTGACCCGGGAGCGGATCCGCCAGATTGAGGCCCGCGCCATGTCGAAGCTGCGCCATCCCGTCCTCGGACACCGGGGCGCGTGACCTGCTGACGGTCTAGCGGCGCCTAGGCTTCACGGTCATGAAGAAGCTGATCGTCCTCGCCCTGCTGGTCGCCCTCGGCGTCATCGCCGCCCGCCGCCTCCGCGACGCGTAGGGCGCCTGGGGACTCGCGCGCTAGGCGGCGCGCCGGCCGGTCGGCCCCGGCGCGTGACGGCCGCGCAGGCCGCGCCGCCACAAGATGAGCGCCGCGCCGGCGACGGCGAGGCTCGTCGTCACCACCGGCGTCGTGCGGCCGACCCGATCGCGGAGGCGGATCGGCTTCGTGAAGTTGCGCACCTCCCAGCCGCGCTCGCGTGCCACTTTGGCCAGGGCGCGGTCGGGGTTGACCGCCACCGGGCGCCCGACCGCCTCGAGCATGGGGAGATCGGTCGCCGAGTCCGAGTAGGCGCTGCTGGCCGCGAGGTCGATGCCCGTGCGCGTCCGCCAGCTCGCGCATGGCGGTCGCCTTCGACTCGCCGTAGGCGTAGAAGGCCATGCGCCCGGTGTAGCGGCCCTGCTCGTCGACTTCGCCCCGCGAGCAGATGGCACCGTCGACGCCCAGGAGGTCCGCCAGGGGCAGCACGATCTCTTCGGGCGATGCGGACACCAGGTACACACGGTGGCCTGCCGCCCGGTGCAGCTCCATGAGCTCGAGCGCCTCGGCGTACATGATCGGCTCCATCGTCTGGAGCATCGTCTCGCGGACGATCTGGCGCACCTGGGCCCGGTCCCAGCCCTTGGTCACCGCCAGCATCGATTCGCGGACGCGCACGAGGCGTTCCTCGTCGGCCCCGAAGTAGAGGTAGATCAGCTGCGAGATGGCGGCCCGGGCCACCAGCCGGCGGTTGATGAGCCCGCCCTTGAGGAACGGTCGCCCGAACGCGGCGATGGAGGCGCGGTCGATGACCGTCTTGTCGAGGTCGAAGAAGGCCGCCTCCATATATGTAATGGTACGGCCGACCTGGGCCCGTCCTTGAGCACACGTGACAATTGGAGGACGAGGTCGCGAACGTTCGGTGCTCGTGAACTGGGCCGTCGCGGAGGTTGCGGTCCGGTTTCGCTTACGCCTGCAGGTCCGCGATGAACAGCGAATGGACCGCGTCCTCGGCGGCCGCGGCGACGAGGACGAGCACCTCGTCGCCGGACTGCAGCGTCGTGTCGCCCCGGGGGACGATCAGGCGGTCCGCCCGGACGACCGCCACCACGACGGCGTCGCGGGGGAACGCGAGGTCGGCGATGGCCGTGTCGCGGGCCGGCGAGTCTTCGGCCAGCGTGATCTCGACCAGGTGGGCGGAGCCGCCCTGGAACTGGAGCAACCGGACGAGCGAACCGACCGAGACCGCCTCCTCGACCAGTGCGGTGAGCAGCTGGGGGGTCGACACCGAGACGTCCACGCCCCAGCTCTCGTTGAAGAGCCACTGGTTCTTGGGGTGGTTGACCCGGGCCACGACGCGGGGCACGGCGAACTCCTGCTTGGCCAGCAGCGAGATCACGAGGTTGTCCTCGTCGTCACCGGTGGCCGCGACGACGACGTCGACCGTGGCCAGTCCGGCCGCGTCGAGCGAGGAGACCTCGCACGCGTCCGCCGCCACCCAGTGACGTCGAGGGTGGGGCGCAAGCGCTCCACGAGATCGGGGTCCTGCTCGAAGACGAGCACCTCGTGGCCGCTGGCGTGCAGATCCGACGCGATGGCGGTGCCGACGCTTCCCGCCCCGGCGATGGCGACCTTCACGGACGTCTGCTCGCGTTCGGCTGGCGTCGCCGGGCCAGCTGTCTCGTCGAGCTCGGCCAACGCGTCGTCGAGGACGGCGAAGTGCAGGACGTCGCCCTCCTGGCCGACGAGCTCGCGGGCATCGAGCCGCGGCACGCCGGCACGGGTCACCGCTACGAGGCTGAGGCTTGCCCGGGCTGCTCCAGGTCGCACAGCGGCCTGCCGGCCCAGGCGTCGGGGAGTGAGCGGTCGACCAGTGCGAGGCGTCCCGTGGGGTCGGACCAGTCGGCCACGTCCTCGTCGGGCAGCAGGCGCCGCCGGACCTGGTCGATGGTCCACGTGACGGTGGCCACGGTGGGGATGCCCGAGGCGCTGGTAGATCTCGGCCCGTCGGGGGTCGTAGATGCGGGCCACCACGTTGGGGATCTTGTAGGTCTCGCGGGCGATGCGCACGGTCAGGATGTTCGTGTTGTCCCCGCTGGTGACGGCGGCCAGCGCGCCGGCGTGCAGCGCCCCGGCCTTCTCGAGGTCGTCGCGGTCGAACCCCGAGCCGACGATGCACGGCCCGTCCCAGCCCTTGAGGCGCCGGAAGGCCCTGGACGACTTGTCCATGACGGCGACCGAGTGGCCCTCGGCGCTGAGCGAGATGGCGAGGCCCGAACCCACGCGGCCACACCCGACGACGATCACGTGCACGCCACAGTGCAACACGCCGGGTCGGGTCACGCAAAAACCGGACCGGAACAGGAGTGCAGATTTCCTTCTACTGTGTGGCCGTGGCGACCCCGACGACGTCCCGGCCGACGGTCCCCCTGCCCGCCGTGGCCGCCGAGGACGATCCCCGAGACCCGCCGCTACCGGCTCAAGAACAGGCTGCTCGGGCCGCCGCTGGTCACCGAGCAGCTGGCCACCGAGCGGCTGAGCCGGCCCATCGCGCTGGGCGTGCTGGCGCCCGACTGCATCTCGTCCTCGGCCTACGGCACCGAGGAGATGCTGACCCAGCTGGTGCCCTACGTCGGCCTGGCCGCCTTCGCGCTGGTCGTCCCCATCACGTTGGCCATCCTGGGCGTCCTCTTCTTCGTCACCCTCTCCTACCTCGAGGTGATCCAGCTCTACACCAAGGCCGGCGGCTCCTACGTGGTGGCGCGCGACAACTTCGGGCCCAAGGTCGCCCAGATCGCCGCGGTGGCCCTCCTGATCGACTACACGGTCACCGTCGCCGTGCAGTCGTCGGCCGGCACCGCGGCGCTCACCAGTGCCGTGCCCAGCCTCGCCAACACGACCGACACCGTCGCCATCACCGTCGGCGTCGTGCTGCTCCTCCTGTACGGCAACCTGCGGGGCATCCGCGAGGCCGGCAGCTATTTCGCCATCCCCACCTACTTCTTCGTCTTCTCGCTGGCTGTCGGTGATCGTCGTCGGCTTCGTCAAGGAGGCGCTCGGCCAGCTGCACCAGATCCCGCTGCCACCGCCGAGCGAGCTCTACGGGGGGAAGATCGGCACGCCGGGCTCGGGATGGCTGATGGGGCTGGCCTTCATCTCGCTGCTGCGCTCCTTCGCCAACGGCGGATCGTCGCTCACCGGCCTCGAGGCGATCTCCAACGGCGTGAGCAGCTTCCGCCGCCCCGAGGCCAGGCACGCCCGCCAGACGCTGGTCGCCATGAGCTCGACCCTTGGGTTTTCTCGTCCTCGGGGTGACGCTGCTGGCGCGGTGGACCCACGCCGTCCCCTACGCCATCGGCTCGCCCACCGTGGTGTCCCAGGAAGTGAAGGCCGTGTTCGGCACCAGCGCGCTCGGCCACCTGGGCTTCTACATGGTCCAGTTGGCCACCATGCTGATCCTCTACACGGGCGGCAACACGAGCTTCAACGGGTTCCCGTACCTGGCCAGCTTCGTGGCCGGCGACCGCTTCCTTCCCCGCCAGCTGACGCGTCGCGGCCACCGGCTCGCCTTCTCCAACGGGATCCTGGTCCTGGCCGGCGTCGCGCTCGCGCTCGTCCTCGTCTACAAGGCACAGGTGAACGGGCTGGTGGCGCTCTACGCCATCGGTGTCTTCACCGGCTTCACCATGGCCGGGCTCGGGCATGGTCAAGCACCACCTGACCGACCCGGCGAGGCCACTGGCGGCGCAGCGTCGTGATCAACGGCTTCTCGGCCTTCCTGTCCTTCACGGTCGTGCTCATCTTCGCCGTGGCCAAGTTCAAGGAGGGCGCCTGGCTGATCTTCGTGGTCGGTCCGCTGCTCGTACTTCGGCCTGATCCGCATGCACCGGCAGTACGCGCTGGAGGACGACATGCTCGAGACGGGCGTGGTGGAGGCGACGGAGGCGCCCGTCCTGCGCCGGCACGTCGTGGTCGTCCTCGTCGACCGCCTCGACATGGCGACGGCGCGTGCCCTGCAGTACGCGCGGACGCTGGCACCCGACGACCTGCGCGCGGTGCACTTCGACATCGACACCAAGGCCGCCCGCGAGCTCGAGGCCGACTGGGGCCGGCTGGGTCTGGCCCGCCTGCCGCTCGACATCATCGAGTGCCCCGACCGCCGCCTGGGGCGGGCGGCGATCGAGCTCGTGGCCGACGCAACACTCGACGGCGACACCGAGTGCACCGTGCTGCTGCCCCGGCGCAGCTACGCCAGGGTCTGGCAGCGCTTCCTGCACGACCGCACGGCCGACAAGATCGCTGCGGTGCTGGGCCAGGTGCCGCACGTGAGCGCCACCATCGTCCCCTTCGCCGTGGGTGGCCGCTTCGGCGAGCGGGTGCGCTCCTACGGCCGCTCGGTGCAGCGGGCGCGCCTCGGCGATCCGGGTGGCGACGGATCGGCAAGGGTCGACACCGACGGGCGTGCCGGGTCCGACCGGCGGGCCGGAGGGAGGGGCACCGGCGGCCGGGGGCGATGCTGGCCGCCGACGAGACGTTGGCCCAGCGGGCTGGGGCGACCACGCCCATCGCCGCGGTGGAGGCGCGCCAGCGGGTCCGGGTGGCCGGACGGGTGAAGTCGGTGCGGGTCCAGCCCCGGGCGGGGACCTCGAACCTCGAGTGCGTGTTGAGCGACGGGACCGGAGGTCTGCTCCTCGTCTTCCAGGGCCGGCCGAGGATCGCCGGGATCGAGCCCGGCGCCCGTCTGGTGGCCGAGGGCATGGTCGGTCAGTGGGGGCGACGCGCCGCCATGCTCAATCCCTCCTTCGAGCTGGTGCAGGGGGCGCAGAGCGATCCCACCGAGCCCTGAAAGCCCGGGCCTGGGCGGGGTGGTGGCGGTGGCGGCCAAATTGCCCGCTCCGGCGCCAGTCGCTAACGTGCCCGACGGCCCGGCGTCGGGTGCGACGTCGCCGGCGCGCCCTCGGCCCGGGCTCACGACTCGAACGCCGTGGTGCTGAGCGCTGCCGCACCGCACGGACGGGGCACCTGCATCCCTCTCCGCGCAAGACCGACAGGAACAGAAAGGGCACACCGGGAATGATCAATCTCCTCGCAGCCGAGGGTGGCTACCAGGCCTTCCATCTCGGCGGGGTGGACAAGACCTGGCTCTACATCTGCCTGGTCGCCGGCATCGTCGGCATCGCCGCCGGCCTGCTGCTCGCCCGCAACGTGCTCGCCTTCGACCAGGGCACGGCCAAGATGAAGGAGATCGCCCAGGCGGTCCAGGAGGGGGCCCAGGCCTTCCTGGGACGCCAGTTCCGGGCCATCGCGATGATCGTCATCCCCCTCGCCATCCTCATCTTCTTCACCGCCACCAAGGTGGTGAAGCCCGACGGCGGGGTCGCGCTGACGTTCCAGCAGGACGGCCTCTACCGTGTCATCTGCTTCCTCTTCGGTGCCGCCTTCTCCGGACTGACCGGCTTCATCGGCATGAGCATCGCCGTGCGGGGCAACGTCCGTACCGCCGCCGCGGCCTCCAAGGGCGGCGGCATGGCGGAGGCCCTCCGGGTCGCCTTCCGCACCGGCGCCGTGACCGGCATGCTCTGCGTCGGTCTCGGGTTGGTCGGCGCGACCGGCATCGTCCTCATCTTCCAGAACTCGGCCACGGCGGTGCTCATCGGGTTCGCCTTCGGCGCCTCGCTGATCGCCCTGTTCATGCGTGTCGGCGGCGGCATCTTCACCAAGGCGGCCGATGTCGGCGCCGACCTGGTCGGCAAGGTGGAGGCCGGGATCCCCGAGGACGATCCCCGCAACGCGGCCACCATCGCCGACAACGTGGGCGACAACGTCGGCGACTGCGCCGGCATGGCGGCCGACCTCTTCGAGTCCTACGAGATCACGATCATCTCGTCGCTCATCCTCGGGTACTCGGCCTTCGGCTCCATCCACAAGAACCCGACCCCCGCCGTGCTCTTCCCCCTCATCGTGCCGGCCATCGGGATCTTCGCCTCGGTCATCGGCGTCCTCGTGGTGCGGGCCCGCAAGAGCGACCGCAACGCGCTCGCTCCCATCAACCGAGGCTTCTGGCTCGCCGCGCTGCTCACCGTGGTCGGCGCCTTCCTCGTGGCCCAGTACTACGTGCACGACCTCAAGGTGTTCTGGGCCGTGCTGACCGGTGTCGTCCTCTCGCTCGTGGCCAGCCAGATCACCGAGCAGTTCACCTCCACCGAACGCGGCCCGGTCAGGGAGATCGCGCAGTCGGCCCGCACCGGGCCGGCCACCACCGTGCTGTCGGGCTTCTCCATCGGACTCGAGTCTTCGGTGTGGGCCATCATCGCCATCGCCATCGCTCTCGGCGTGGCCATCGGGTTGGGGAACGGCAACATCGAGCTCACCTTCTACCTCGTCGCACTCATTGGGATCGGCCTGCTGGCCACGGCGGGCATGGTCGTGTCCGAGGACAGCTTCGGGCCGGTGTCGGACAACGCGGCGGGCATCGCTGAGATGTCGGGCGAGTTCACCGGCGAGGCCGAGCGCGTCATGGTGAGTCTCGACGCCGTGGGCAACACGACCAAGGCCATCACCAAGGGCGTGGCGATCGGCTCGGCCGTCATCGCCGCCGTGGCGCTCTTCTCCGCCTTCATCGAGACGATCAATTCGCAGCTGAACCTGCACCTGCACGCCAACCAGCTCCTGGTCTCGCCGTTCACCCAGATCAACGTCTCCAACCCGAAGACCTTCATCGGGCTCCTCATCGGCGGGTCCATCGGCTTCTTGTTCTCGTCGCTCGCCATCCGGGCCGTCGGGCGTTCCGCGGGGACTGTGGTGCTCGAGGTGCGGCGCCAGTTCCGCGAGCACCCGGGCATCATGGACTACACCGAGAAGCCCGAGTACGGCCGCGTCATCGGCATCTGCACCGCCGCCGCCCAGCGCGAGCTGGCGACGCCGGCGCTGCTCGCCATTCTGTCCCCGGTCATCATCGGCTTCGGCATCAACTACTTCGCGCTCGGCGCCTTCCTGGCCGGCACCATCCTCACCGGGCAGCTGCTGGCCAACACGCTGTCGAACTCCGGTGGCGCCTGGGACAACGCGAAGAAGTACATCGAGGACGGCCACGAGGGCGGCAAGGGCTCGGAGGCGCACAAGGCCGCTGTCATCGGCGACACGGTGGGCGACCCGTTCAAGGACACGGCCGGCCCGGCGCTCAACCCGATGATCAAGGTGATGAACCTGGTGTCACTGCTCATCCTGCCGGCCGTCATCACCCTGCGGAACCACACCGGGACGCGCCTGGCCATCGCCGGTGTGGCCCTCGTGGTCCTGCTTGCCGCCCTCGCTTTCTCGAAGCGGGCGCCCGAGCCGATGGACGCCGAGGCGGCCGAATCGACCCGGGCCGAAGCTGCGGTCGCATCGGTCGATTGACCTGCTCACCGGCCTAGGAGACCGCTCACCGGCAGACCCGCCGGGGACCCCCGCCCTTGACAGGCGGGGCGGCGGCCCCTCACTCTGACGTGACCATGCCCTCCCTTTCTCCGTTCCGACCGATCCCACGCGGGGTGTGCCGTGGGTAAGGCGCTCGTCATCGTCGAGTCGCCGGCCAAGGCCCGCACGATCAGCGGCATGCTCGGTCCGGACTTCATCGTCGAATCGTCCGTCGGCCACATCCGGGACCTGCCGCGCGGGGCCGACGAGGTCCCGGCCGCGTTCAAGGGCGAGTCATGGGCGCGTCTCGGGGTGGACGTGGACAACGGCTTCAAGCCGCTCTACGTGATTTCGGCACCGAAGAAGTCGGTCGTGGCCAACCTCAAGAAGCTGTTGAAGGACGCCGACGAGCTGTACCTCGCCACCGACGAGGATCGCGAGGGCGAGTCCATCGCGTGGCACCTCTCAGAAGTGCTGTCGCCGACTGTTCCCGTCAAGCGGATGGTGTTCCACGAGATCACGCCGGCGGCCATCGCACGTGCCGTCGACGAGTGGCGCGACCTCGATCGCCGCCTGGTGGACGCGCAAGAGGCACGCCGCATCCTCGACCGCCTCTACGGCTACGAGGTCTCGCCGGTCCTCTGGCGCAAGGTCATGCCGCGGCTCTCGGCCGGCCGGGTCCAGAGCGTGGCCACCCGGATGGTGGTCGAGCGGGAGCGGGCCAGGATGCGCTTCCGCTCCGCCACCTGGTGGGGGGTCGACGGCACCTTCACCCGTGCGGCGTCCAGCTTCGGGGCCACGCTCGTTGCCCTCGGCGGCGCCACCGTCGCCACGGGCAAGGACTTCGACGACCATGGCGAGCAGACGGACAAGGGCAGCGTGCGTGTCCTCGGCGAGGACGAGGCGACGTCGGTCGCCGGCGCGCTGACCGGCCGGTCCTTCACCGTCAGCGCGGTGACCGAGAGGCCGTTCCGGCGCTCGCCCGCCGCACCGTTCATGACCTCGACCCTGCAGCAGGAGGCGGGGCGCAAGCTGCGCTTCAGCGCCCAGCGCGCCATGCAGGTGGCCCAGCGCCTCTACGAGCAGGGCTTCATCACCTACATGCGCACCGACTCGACGACGCTGTCGGACGAGGCGCTCACGGCCGCGCGCACCCAGGCCCGAGAGATGTACGGCGACGCCTACGTGCCCGACGCGCCGCGTCGTTACGAGCGCAAGGTGAAGAACGCCCAGGAGGCGCACGAGGCCATCCGGCCGTCGGGTGAGACCTTCCGCACGCCGGATCAGGCGGCACGAGCGCTGTCGGGCGACGAGCTCCGCCTGTACGAGCTGATCTGGAAGCGCACGGTGGCCTCGCAGATGAACGACGCCACCGGAACGAGCGCGCAGATCCGCCTGACGGCGGCGGTGCCCGAGGGCGTGGCCGAAGGACAGGAGGCGGAGTTCTCGGCCAGTGGGCGGGTCATCGCCTTCCCGGGCTTCCTGCGCGCCTACGTCGAAGGCGTGGACGACCCCGAGGCCGAGCTGGCCGACCGCGAGGTCGTGCTGCCCACGCTCGCCGTGGGCGACGTGGTCGAGGGCAGCGCCTTCGAGCCGGGCGCGCACGCCACCCAGCCGCCCGCCCGTTACACCGAGGCGTCGCTCGTGAAGGCGATGGAGGAGCTCGGCGTCGGGAGGCCCTCCACCTACGCCAGCGTGATCGCGACCATCTTGGACCGAGGCTACGTCTGGAAGAAGGGGACGGCGCTCGTACCGAGCTTCACCGCCTTCGCCGTGGTGGGCCTCCTCGAGCGCTACTTCGGGGACCTGGTCGACTACGGCTTCACGGCGTCGATGGAGGACGACCTCGACGAGATCGCCGCGGGTCGTGAGGAGGCACTGCCCTGGCTGACGCGCTTCTACTTCGGCAGCGCCGTGCCGGGTGCGACCAACGGGCACGGGGAGGAGGTCGAGGCGGTCGGGCTCAAGGCGACCGTCGCGGCGCACCTGAGCGAAATCGACGCCCGCGAGATCAATTCCATCCCGCTGGGCAACGGGAGCGACGGCGAGCCCATCGTGGCCCGGGTCGGTCGCTACGGGCCCTACCTGCAGCGGGGGGAGGACCGGGCTTCCATTCCGGACGACCTGGCCCCCGACGAGCTGACGATCGAGCGGGCGGAGGAGATCCTGGCGGCGCCGTCCAACGACCGTGTTCTCGGCACCGACCCCGAGAGCGGGCTCGACGTCCAGGTCAAGGCGGGCCGCTTCGGACCCTACGTCCAGGTGGGCGAGGTGACCGAGGGCGGGGACAAGCCGCGCACCGCGTCGCTGTTCTCGTCGATGGAACCGGCGACGCTGACGCTCGAGCAGGCTCTCGAGCTCCTGCGCATCCCGCGCACGGTCGGGGCGGACCCCGAGACGGGCCAGGACATCGTCGCGCACAACGGGAGATTCGGACCGTATCTCAAGCGCGGATCCGACACGCGCAGCCTCACGAGCGAGGACCAGCTCCTCACCGTGACCCTGGACGAGGCGCGGGCCCTCTTCGCGCAGCCCAAGCAGCGCCGGGGGAGGGCGGCCGCACCCCCGCTGCGGGAGCTCGGCACCGACCCGACCACGAACCTCCCGGTGGTGCTGAAAGAGGGGCGCTTCGGCCCCTACGTGACCGACGGCACCACCAACGCGAGCCTGCGCCAGGGTGATGCGGTCGAGTCGATCGACATGGACCGGGCCTCCGAGCTGCTGGCCGAGCGCCGGGCCGCCGGGCCGTCCAA
The DNA here is from genome assembly GCA_963728845.1 of uncultured Acidimicrobiaceae bacterium. GTDB lineage: Bacteria > Actinomycetota > Acidimicrobiia > Acidimicrobiales > RAAP-2 > Bog-473. The sequence continues at coordinate 18,359 of CAVSLS010000044.1, read as the reverse complement.
GAAGAAGAAGGGCGCGAAGAAAGCCGCTCCCGCCAAGAAGAAGGTGACGGCGAAGAAGGCCACGACGGCGAAGAAGACCGGCGCAGCGAAGAAGTCCCCGGGGACGAAGAAGGCGGCGGGTGCGACCAAGGCGGCGGCGAAGTCCGAGCCCGCTGGTCCCGCGGCAATGAAGGCTGCGCCGACCGACCCCTTCTGACATGGGGGCCCGGGGTCGCCTGATCGCGCTCGAGGGCATTGACGGGTGCGGCAAGTCGACGCAGGCTCGCGCCGTCGCCGACGCGCTCGGGGCCCGCCTCACCCACGAGCCGGGGTCCACGCCGGTGGGCGCCCGGCTGCGCCAGCTCCTCCTGGCGCCCGACGCGCCGCCGTTGTCGCCGCGGGCCGAGGCGCTGCTGATGGCGGCGGACCGGGCCGAGCACGTGGCACGGGTGATTGAGCCGGCGCTGGCGGCGGGTTCGTGGGTCGTCACCGACCGCTTCTCGGCGTCGACCATCGCCTACCAGGGCTACGGGCGGGGACTCGACGTCCCGGCGCTGACCGACGTTGGTGGCGTGGGCCACCGACGGGCTGGCGGCCGACCTGTCCGTCCTGGTCGACGTCGGTGTCGAGGTCGCCGCGGCCCGGCTGGCCGCGGCGGGAGACCGAGGTGGCGCGGACCGGATGGAGCGGCTGGGCCCCGACTTCTCGTCTCGGGTTCGCGAGGGCTTCCTGGCCCAGGCGGCCGCGGACCCCGGGCGATGGATCGTCGTCGACGGCGAGACGCCGGTGGAGCCGTTGACGGCACATATCGTGGCGTCCGTGCGCGAGCGGCTCGGCGACCCCCCTGCTCCGGCTCCGTGAGGGAGGACCGCCCGGCACCGGCGCTCTTCTCCGGTGTCGTGGCACAAGAGGACGCGGTGGCCGCGCTGCGGGCGGCGGCGGCCAATCCGGTCCACGCCTACCTCTTCCATGGCCCGGCAGGCAACGGAGGACTTGCGGCCGCGCTCGGCTTTGCGGCCGCGCTGCTGTGCCCCGACGGCGGGTGCGGCGAATGCGCCACCTGTCGGGCTGCGCTGGCCGGGACGGACCCGGATCTGCACATCGTCCGCCGGAGCGGCGCGTCCATCTCCATCGCCGACGTCCGACAAGTCGTCGCCCTGGCCCAGCGGCGGCCGTTGCACGCGTCGCGCCAGGTCATCGTCGTCCTCGACGTCCATCTCGCCGCCCTGCGTGCACCGGCCCTGTTGAAGACGCTCGAGGAGCCGCCGGGGGACACCGTGTTCATCCTGCTGACGGACCAGATCATCCCCGAGCTGGTGACGGTGGCCAGCCGTTGCGTCGAGATCCCGTTCCCGCCGGTGCCGCGTGACGCGTTGGTGCGCTGGCTCGCCGGCTCGGGCGTGCGCGACGGACATGGCGGCCGTGGTGGCGGACAGCAGCGGGGGTAATCCCGAACGAGCCCGCGTCATGGTCGACGACCCCGACGTGGTGGCCCGGGTGGGCCTGTGGACGTCGGTGCCGGACGAGTTGACGGCGTCGGGCATGACGGCGGCCGGGCTGACCCGGCGCGTGCTCGAGTCCGCCGACCGCGCGGTGGAACCACTGCGCGCGGCACACGCACGGGAGATCGAGTCGTTGGCCGCGGCGGCCGCGGAGATGGGCGAACGCGGCCTGCCCGGGCGCAAGGAGATTGTGGAGCAGCATCAACGGGAGGAGCGCCGCTTCCGCACGGACGCACTGCGGGCGGGCCTCGGCGTGCTGGCCCGGGCCTACCGTGACCGCGTGGCCGGCGCGGCCTCGGACGCACACCGTCACGGTGGCCGACGAGGACGTACGCAGTGCGGTGGCGGCCGTGGGGCTGATCACCGAAGCGGCGGAGGCCCTCCCTCGCAACCCGAACGAGGCACTGCTGTTGCAGTCACTCTTCGTCCAGTTGGCTGCGTTGGCGGCCTGACGCCCACGCCCGCGGACGTCGGGAGCAAGTGCCTGATGGGCCGCGTGAGTTCACGCCCCGAACACCGACTTGGTTGCAGGGTTGCATGAACGGACGCTGTCATCTGCTCGAGGTGTCCGGGGAGCGTCTGACGACGGGTCCTTCGTCGACCGCCGGGCTCCGACGAGGGTTGAGCACGTGCCTAGCATCTAGGGACGACGGAAGCGGTCGGGAGGACTGGCATGTCGGGGACCGATGGTGCGAGTGAGACGGCTCCGGCGGCGCTCCCCTTCGAGATCCGCGTCCTGGGTCCCGTCGAGATCGCCTGGAACGGCCGGCCCGTCGACATCGGGGGTGTGAAGTCCAGGGCGCTCGTCGCCCGCCTCCTCATCGACCGCGGCCTCGTCGTGTCGGTCGACCGCCTCGTGGATTCCCTGTCGAGGGACCACGAGGGAACCGGCGCCGAGATCGCGCTGCGCTCGACCATCTCGCGTGTGCGCAAACGACTGCGTGAGGCCGGCGTGCCCGGGGTCCCCGATCGTCACCCGCGCCCCGGGCTACGTGCTGGACGTCCCCGCCGAGGTGACCGATGTCTCCCGGTTCGAGCATCTCGTGGCGGAAGGTCGCCGCCAGCTCTCCCGTCGGCGCCCGAGCGAATCCGCCCGCCTGCTCAAGGAGGCCGAGGACCTTTGGCGAGGACCGGCGTACAGCGATGTGCGCGACGAGCCGTTTGCCCGTGCCGAGGCCCGCCGCCTCGAGGAGCTGCTCCTCTCGGCCGCGGAGGCGAGGATCGATGCGCGTTTGACGATGGGCGACCACCAGGCCCTCGCCAGCGAGCTGGAGTCTCTCACCAGCGCCAACCCGATGCGGGAGCGGCTGTGGTCCCAGCGCATGCTGGCGCTCTACCGCGCCGGCCGGCAGGCCGAGGCGCTGCGCGTCTTCCAGGACCTCCGCGCCATCCTCGTGGCCGAGTTGGGCATCGAGCCGGGCCACGACGTCGCCTGGTTGGAGCACGCCATCCTCACCCAGGAGCCCGCGCTCCTCTTCCCGGTCCCTCCCGAGCCCGGCGCCGGCCCGCCCGCCACCGCACCCGCGGCGACGTCCCCTCCCCGCCCTCGCGTCCGGGGTGCCCGGCTCAGCAACGGGAGAGCCCGTTCGTCGGCCGCGAGCGCGAGTCGGGCCTGCTGCGCGCCTGGTGGGCATCGGTCCGCGACGGCGGGGGGCGCCTCCTCCTCGTCGACGGAGATCCCGGCATCGGAAAGACGCGGCTCGTGGTCGAGCTCGCGCGCGCCGTGGAGGAGGACGGGGCGCTGGTCCTGTGGGGGCGTTGCGACGAGGACCACGTCGCACCCTTCCAGCCCGTGGCCGAAGCTCTCGGCCGCTACTTCCAGACGCTCTCGGCCGACTGGATCTCACACATGCCTGACTGGCAGCTCACGGAGCTCTCCAGGCTGGTGGTGCGCCTGCGTGAGTACGCGCCACCGCTCGAGGAGGAAGGCGGCGACCCCGAGAGCGGCCGCTTCCGGTTCTTCGAAGCCGTCACGGCCACGCTGAACGAGCTCTCGGCTGACGGCACGATCCTCCTGGTCGTCGACAACCTGCACTGGGCGGACCAGCCGACGCTGTTGCTGCTGCGTCACATCCTGCGCAGTACCGAAGACGGAAAGCTCGGGGTCATCGCGATGTACACCGACACCGAGGTGCCGCCCGACCATCCCGTCCGTTCGATGCTGGCAGACTGCCGGGCAGCGCATCCCGTCGAGACCGTGCACCTGCGTGGCCTCAGCCCGACGGCGGTGGAGGCGTTGGCGCGCAACTGGCCCAAGGCGCCGCCGGATCTCGTCCCGCAGCTCTGCCGGCTTGACCGACGGCAACCCGCTCTTCCTCGACGAGCTGCTGCGGCAGTTCGGGGACCGCGGGGACGCAGCCGGGCGACGAGAGCCACACTCCCGTCCCGACGGACCTCAGCCCGACCGAAGCCATCCGCGAGCTGGTGGCCCGGCGGGTCTCGCGGCTCCCTGAGGACGTGATCTACCTGCTGCAAGCGGCCGCCGTGGCGGGCCCCGAGTGCGAGGCGGGCATCGTGGCGGAGGCCGCCGAGCTCGCTCCCGACCGCCGGCTCGATGCCTTCGACCTGGTCGAGGAGAGCCGCCTGCTCCGTCGCATCGGAGACGGCTTCCGCGACCGCTATGCCTTCAACCACGCCCTGGTGCGCGACGCGATCTACGGTGAGCTGCTCCGCGGTCGCCGGGTGCGCTACCACCACAAGATCGCGGTCGCCACCGAGCGGGCGCACGCCGATGAGCTCGACAACTATGTCAATGAGCTCGCGTATCACTTCTACTCGGGTGCCGCGTTGGCCGACGGGGACAAGGCGGCCCGGTATTGCCTCGCCGCAGGAGAGCACGCGTTGCAGCTGCTCTCCTTCGAAGAGGCCGCAGGGCTACCTGGCCCGAAGTCTCGCCGTCGCCGAGGAGTTCGTCCCCCACGACCAGACGGCGCGTTGCGACGCGCTGATGGCACTGGCGGAGGCGCAGAACCGGGCCGGCGATGTCGCGGAGGCCGACGCCAACTTCAAGAAGGCCGCCTCACTGGCGCGCGCCATGGGCGACGCCGGACGCCTGGCCACGGTCGCGCTCGCGCGCCGTGCCGATGAGCTTCCACGGAATCGTGGCTGCGAACGAGGAGCATGTGCTGCTGCTCGAAGAAGCTCGTGCCTCCTTGACCGAGGAGGACTCCTCACCTCCGAGCGATGGTGACGGCCCGGCTCGGGCTCGTCATCCTCATCGCGCCCGGCCCGGGTCTGCAGGAGCGGTCGCTCACCCTCAACGCCGAGGCGGTCGCCATGGCCCGACGCCTGGGCGACCGCAACGCGTTGGGGTACGCGCTCAGCGCCCGGATGCACGCGCTGTGGGGCATCGCGTCGGCACCCGAGCGATTGGCCACCGGGACCGAGCTCGGCGAGATAGCGGACGACATCGGCGACGAGCTGCTGGCCCTGCACGGGCACATGTGGCGAGTCCGTGGGCTTCTGGCCCAGGGTGACGTCGATGCCGTCAACGAGGAGCGAGCGCGCTTCAGGGCACGGGACTCCGGCCCGGTCCATCCGCGCGAAGCCTTGTTCAGCCACAACGTCGCCGCCATGATTGCGCTCGTTGCCGGTGACTTCGATATGGCGGAGAGCTCGGCCCGGCAGGCTCTCGAGGTGGCCGAAGGGCACGACGACCAGGCGCTGACCTTCTACGGGGGCTTGATGATGTGGACATGGTGGCAGCGTGACGACTTCGCCTCGCCGGCCGGCACCTTCCGGGAGGTGGCCGCGCAGGCTCCGGTTGCCTACCCGACGGTGCGGGCCGCCCTGGCCCTCCTCCATGCCGAGGCCGGAGCGACCGGATGAGGCGCTCGCCTCGCTGCGCTCGCTCTCCGATCTCGGATGGATCAACGCGGCAGACGACCGGACCGAGGGCGTGTCCCTGGCCCTGGCCGCTGCGGCCTGCAGCGTCGTCGGCGACGGGTCGCGCGACTATGGCGTTGCACCTGTACCAGGAGATGCGGCCGTACGCGGGCACCGTCATTGTGGCCCGGGCGCCCGCGGCGGCCTGCCTCGGCCCGGCCGACCAGTACCTCGGCCTGCTGGCCGCTGTCATGGGCGATCTCGCGCTGACCGAGGTGCACCTGGAGGCCTCGCTGCGACTCGCCCGCCGGATGGCCTCCGCACCCTTCGTCGCGGCGGCCGAGGTCGAGCTGGCCCGGACGCTGCGCCGGCGCGCGCCGGGAGGGCGAAGGGGAGCGGGTGGCCGTGCTCCTGCGCAACGCGGAGGAGTCGGCGTTGCGCCTGGGGTTGTGGCGCTTGGCGCGCATGGCCGCCGAGCCGGGGTGACGCCGGTCAGTCGGTGGCGGTGTCGCCCTCGGTCGCGCGCTCGTCCAGTGCGGCTGCGAGCTGGGCGTCCACGTCGCGCAGCCGGCCGGCCATGCTCTTGAACAGGGCGTCGCGGAATCCCGGGATGTCGGCCATGGCGTCGAACTCGCGCGGTCCGATGATGAGCACCTCGAGGTCCGACAGCGCCGTCACGGTCGCGGTCCGCGGTCCGGGATCGAGCGCGGCCAGCTCGCCGAAGAAGTCGCCCGGGCCCAAGGTGTTCACCCGCCGGCCCTTCTGGGTCACCGCCACGGTCCCGGAGAGGATGAGGAAGAACTCCCGGCCGATGCGCCCCTCGCGGGTGAGGACCTCGCCCTCGCCGACCTGCATCCGGTCGGCCAGGCGGGCCACCTCCTCCAATTGGGCCTCCGTGCAGTCGCGGAGCTGGTCGACGGCCTTCAGCCGCTCCACGGTGGACGGCCTTCCCTGGGTGGACACCACTCAGCACATCCCTTCCGATGCGATGCAGCCCCCGCTGCGGCCCAAAGGGTACCGGTGACTCTGGGCCGTGGTGCTTGCAGCAGCGTTGCACCGTTGTTGCAGGTGGCCGCATCCCCGACGCCTGGGAGACCCCCCGGTCGTTCGCTCGGAGGCCGCTCCATCGGGCTCACCGGGCCGCTCGGCAGAGGGGGTTCCCCGGTCCGCTGCTCGCGTACACTGGCTCACCGTCGTCCGGCCCGGCCCGTGAGATCGCCGCCGAGGTCAGGCCGACATGGCTGCCTGGGTAGCTCAGTCGGTAGAGCAGCGCACTCGTAATGCGCAGGTCAGGAGTTCGAATCTCCTCTCAGGCTCCATTGGTCCTGGTCAGGGCGCTGCGCCCTGTTGAGCTGCGCACTGTCCCAACAGCTGTCCCAACAATCCCGGAGAACCTTCGGTGCCGTTCAGGCGGGACGATGCCGGGAACGCCCGACGAGTGACAGCGGCACCTGAAGGACGACGCACTTGCCCGTCTGACAACTGGACGTTTCAAGAAGGAACTCGAATATGCCGATAAACGGCGATGGGCAGTTCTGCCGTTTCGGGAGCTTCGGCGCCTTGGAGCTGGTACTCGCCCCATCGGGCGATCATCTTCCTGGCCGTGCTACTCACCGCAGTTGCAGTGGCTGGGGGAACGATCGGGGTGGTGAACGCGTCCCGAGCCGAGCAAGCCACTGCCCGTCTGAGTGCGCAGTATCTCGTACTGCAGCCTCCGGTGAGACAGATTCGTGCTTCAGACGCTGCATTCCAAGTACTCGCCACCGAGGCATTCAATAGCTCAACCCCGGCTACCACGCTTGTGAGCGGAGCCGTCGCAGACTCGAATTCGACCGATCAGGCGTATCTGACTCTCCAGCGCCTCTTGGCCCTCCCTGGAAACAGCGAACTTGCCCCCATCTGCCCGCTCAGATGGCATCCTACGTTGCGGCCCGGTCGAAGTTGGGTGCCTTTCCCCAACCGCGCCATCACTGGAGCAACTGACCGCGATGGCCAGTGACGAGATCCGTGAGAAGGGACTGTTCCCCAAGGGGTTTCTTCCTCTTCCCCACCCCAAGCACGAGGTCGGGGGGATGGTCTTCCCCCAGATGCAGATCAAGCAGTTCGGCCGCCTGGAACGCTTTGACGTCGATTTCGACTTGCCCGAGCACTTCCTCCCCGAGTTTCCGCCGGCCATCTACCTGACGACGCGGATGGATCTGGGTGATGTCTCCCAGGGGAAGGTCGTGACGGAAGACAACTTCCAGGAACTCTTCGCTGGCATCCTCAACGCCAAGGACCTGGTGGGTCTGCGCCTGCTGGTCACGCAGTTCCCGCAGCAGCAATTCAACGCCACGGCCGACCGGAAAACGGACAAGCCCGACGGCATGCGCGGCGTATCTTGCTTCGACTGCCACGTCAACGGCCACACGTCCGGGGCGACTCATCTCGTTGGCGACATCAGGCCGCAATCGCACCGCCGGCCATCGACACGACGAGCCTGCGCGGCGTCAACATCCAGCGGCTGTTCGGCTCGCAGCGGGCTCTGAAATCTGTCGAGGATTTCACGGAGTTCGAGCAGCGGGGGGCGTATTTCGACGGCGACCCGGTGGCGGCGACGGCCAAGGGAGTCAATCCGCTCGAGCGGGGCAGCCAGGTCCATTTCATGGCGGAAGTTCAGGAATTTCTCGCGTTCCCCCCGCGCCACTGGGGGTTGACGGCATGCTTGACGCGAGGAAGTTCGCCGCGGATTCGACCGAGATGCGCGGTCAGCAATTGTTCTTCGGCAAAGCACAATGCGCCACCTGCCACCCGGCGCCTAACTACACCGACAACACGATGCACGACCTGCAGGTCGAACGATTCTACAAGACTCAGACAATCAACGGCCTGGTGGCCACCGCACAGGGGCCGATCAAGACGTTCACGCTGCGCGGCATCAAGGAGTCGCCGCCGTACTTCCACGATGGCCGTCTGCTGACACTGGAAGACACGGTGGAGTTCTTCAACTTGATCCTGGAGACGCGTCTGACCAGTGAGGAGAAGACCCAGTTGGTGGCGTTCCTGCGTCAGTTGTAAGGCATCGCGATCCACGAACTCGACCGGCTCCGGTCCATGGCGTCAGGCTCGGAGCGGAGCGAAGCGGAGTGCGTCCCGCTGACACGGGCCTCTTGGTCCAACCCGTGATCCGTTGCACGTGAGCCCAAGATGACGACGCCCGCAGGCCAGGCGACTGTCCATTATGAGTCTTCGGAGACTTGTTATGGTGGCGATACTCCCAGACCCTCGAGGAGGTCAGGCGAAGGAGGTCTCTTTGCCCTCAATCTTCAGCCAGTTGTCGAGTGCTGCGTCGATAGCTGCCAGGCCGCTGGCGACGCAGAGGCATCGAGTTGCGTTACACAAGAACAACTGAGCTTTTCGCATCCGAGTCGCGGCCAAGAGATTCTTGAAGATGGTCGAGCTTGAGCAGTAGACACGGAAAGGGGATTGTCATGTCCGACGAGAAATCGTCTCCGGTGGGCTTGATCATTCGGCAGAGGGAACCGAACAACCTGGAAACCCCGATGGATCGGATCGACTCATTCCTGACATCCACGGAGCTGTTCGAGCCAACGCCGCCTGTTCATCGCGAAGGACGGGCGCGTAGCGGAGGCTGGAGCGGGCCAGGTCCAGCGCCCGAGACGCGCGACGTTGGGTCGTGTCCCAGAAGAATTGCGCAATTGCCGTAAGTCCTTGTTAACGGTCGAGTTAGTCCACTCAATAGCCATCGTAGCAACCTGTTGCTCCACAGAGAGTTAGACCCGCGGTTCAATGAATCTGGGACACGACCCGACGTTGCGATACGTGGAATTGTTCACATAGTCCTTTGACTATGAGTCGGCGTCGGGGGGCGGTCATGGCTTTTTTTCTAGGATGGCAAACTCAACTGGAATAGGCCGATTTTCGGAACGTTATTGTCTATTTCGTTGCGCAAACCGCGAGCAAACGTGAACGTTTCCCGTAGAAATTCGTGCTTTCCTGGGCCTCGCCAGTTAAGTTTGCCATCCTAGTTTTTTTCAAGGCCTCCTGGAGCATGCGGCGGTCGAGCGCCAGCTCGGCGACCAAGAGCTTGAGTCGGCCGACCTCGGATTCGAGTTCGGATACGCGAAGTTGTTCATTCGATACGGGGTCCTCCTGGAGGGCCTTCCAGCGGTAGTAGGTGGTGGGTCCGATCCCGGCCTTGCGGCAGGCATGGTTGATGTTCAAGCCGGCGTCGAGGTCGGCTTGGAAGTCGCGGAGGATGGCCGCGATCTGGTCCGGTCTGGGTCGTTTTCGCATGGGTCGCTCCCTGGCTCTCTGCCAGTTGTACGATTCCCATTAAGACTGGACCAGGTTTTGGGGGGCAGGCCAGCGATATCTTTTTCGGCTCATGTCGGGTAAGTGGTGGCAGTGCAGCGTGAGCCCCCGTCGGGCCGGTCCTACTCGCCCCGCATCCGCCCGTCGGGTAAAGACTTGCGGCGAGGTGGCGCTCCGTCCCGCTGGGCCAGGGCTCGGCAGTCGCACCAGTTACCCGACATGAGCCTCTTTTTTTTGTTGCTATTGATTATTAGTAGGGCTAAAGTAAGCGAACTGATCACGCTTCGAAATCCAGAGGAAGTTTTCCCGAGTCCGAGCTCCGCCCGGTGCAATTGTCAACTCCTTGCTCCGAGCGGCCCGATTCACCATCCGTGGGGATGGACGTCGGGGACCCATTTGTCTCCCTTCGTCGCCACCGAGGAACGCCGGCCGACAGGCTGATGTTCCAACGATGACGTGATCACTGCGGCCAAAGCCGACACAGGGCACGCCTCCGACCTTCCCGGCGAGGGTGCCCTGCCCGCTCGGAACTGGGCCATCTCTTCCGCCACGGACTGGCCGCCGGCAAGTCGAGCGTAGATGACAATATGCTTTTATATTCACCAGAGTGTGTAAATAATCAACCACGGCCATGGGCCGTGGTATGAAGCCAGATCCCCGAGGGGGTCTTTTCCGTGTGGTTGCCCCCGGTAGGGGCGTGGAGTTGGAGCGGTCCAGGCTTACTCCCAGGCACCGGCAGAGGCTTCTCCGTTGATGACGAATTCCAGGCAAATCCGCTGTCACGCGAGAATCTTCCCAAGCCCTGACCAATATGGGAGAAGCACGCCGGATCGCTCGATGCTGTTAGGGTCACACGGCCAGAGGCCGTGGATTTAGTGAGTATCAAGTTGCAGGATCTCGCGCTCGTCGGCAAATAAGGCTCGGTGCTTGAACCGTCCATGTCGTTCGGTTAAGCTTCCGAAGCCCTTGAACTAATCAACCGGAGGATTAAATGACAAAGTTTTTTCGATGGGTCAGCACGATGGTTGTTGGGATGCTGGGATTAGCGACGATCCAGGCTGTCGCGCAGACCAACATCACGCCGGAACAGCGAAATGAGTACGGGCGGCAATTCAAGGCATCGCCCCAGGAGCGGAGGGTACTGCTCAAAGCCCAAGAGAATCGGGTGGCACTCCCAAAGGACCTTCCCAAGAGATTGAAAGAGTTTCTCGAATCGAGTTGGTCTTACCAGGCGCTCTCCGCGGATAAAACGCCAGAACTTGGTTATTTGTTGATATGGAACGAGGTCGCGATGCAGGCGGTCGCCCTCGATCATACCAATCCGAGTCAGGATGATCCCAAAGCCCCTCCTCCGCCCTATTTCGGCGAACAATTCGGGCCGCCACGGACCAGTCGTGTCCTGGCGATCGTGCATCTCGCGATCTTCGAGGCCGTCAACACGATCAGCCCCAAGTACCAGAGCTACAATAACGTGCGGGACACCATCGTCGACGGTTTGACCGACCCTGAGAGGCAGTACCTGTTGACCCTCCCAGGCAGGCCTGACCTGGCGATGGATGCGAAGAATCGCGCGATCGTCCAGGCAGCCTATCAAACCCTGGTGAATCTCTATCCGAAGAAGAAAGTCCTCCTCGACATCGCACTTGAGCTCACTCTCGAAAAATTCAAACATCCGAATGCCCCGCCGATCGCCCTCGGGGCCAAGGTGGGCGCGAAGGCCGCGAAGGCCATCCTTGACTTGCGTTACTTCGATGGGTCGGAGTTGCCCGACCTGTCGAGCAGCGACTTTGCCAGCGAAAATCCCAGGACGTGGCATCAGGATCCAATCAGCAAGCAGACGCCCGCGCTGGGCGGCAACTGGCCTCGCGTCAAGCCGTTCCTGATCCGCTCCGCGGATGCCTTCCGCAGTGAATTCCTTCCCGGCCCCCCGGCCTCCGAGGGGCCTGCATTCATCGCCGCCTACAAGCGGACGAAGTGGCTGGGGGGAGATCCGAACGCCAATTCGGCGGACGGCGATCGTCGGCCGACGGAGACGTACCGAACGGGTGCCAGAGATCCAAACAAAGTGATTCCCCCCGCCCCCGCCAACCCCAACGACGACCAGACATTCGTCGGGATCTTCTGGGCTTACGACGCGTCGGCTTACCTCTGCTCCCCCCCTCGGCTGTACAACATGATCGCGACCTCGGTCGCCCTGAGGGAGAAGCCGATCGAACACGTCGAGGACTTTTCCCTCTACCTGGCATACATCAACGTGACCTTGGCCGACGCGGGCCTCGCCGCCTGGGAGGGGAAGTATCATTTCCTGTTCCCCCGCCCCGTGACCTATCTCCGCGCTCTGAAAGCGGATGATACCAAGGAAGGCTCATATGATCCCCTCTGGACCACTCTCGGGGCCCAGGCAACGAATAGTACGAGGAAGAATGGCAACTTCTCGCCGCCCTTCCCCGCGTATCCGTCCGGGCATGCTACTTTCGGAGGAGCACTGTTCCAGGCGATGCTACTCTATTTCAAATCCACCGATCCTGGCTTCCCCGACCAAGGGATCGCGTTCGATTTCGTCTCGGATGAATTCAACGGCTTGAATTACGGGCCAGGGTCAGGACCACCAGCCCAAACCCCACGCGATCGCGTCGTGACTCGTTTCCGCTCATTCAAAGAAGCCGAGAAGCTGAATGCCGACAGCCGGATCTACCTCGGGGTCCACTGGCAATACGACGCGGATGATGGCGTCAAACTGGGAAATGCTGTTGCCAAAGATACGTTCAAGAAATTCGTGAAGCCGTTACCCAAGTAACACCGATGTCCGCAATCCTACCGAGAGGCCGGAAGGTGGCGATCAAGAAGGGCGAATACCAGACGTTCTGAACCGATAACCCCCTCCCCCGCCAACAGGGAGAAGATCAGCGATGGCCATGCCTAGCGGCCCGTCGGGGAGCATCTTGACCGCCAACTCGGGGTCCCTCCAGGCGCGAGCCTTCGAAGACTCGGGACACCTCGCGCTCGCCGGTCCCGACAGCGCGGGCACGCCCCATGCGAACGTCATCACCTTCGCGCCACCGGTCGCCACGATCGCCGGCGCGCCCCACTCGATCGGCCGGGTCGTTGCCTCGACGCCTTTGCCGGATGGCCTCGGGCTCATTCAGGACCTTGGCGGGACCCATATCACGGCGCGGCTCACGTTCCCGGCCGACGGGGTGATGCGCTCCGAGGTCGTGGACTGGGGCGGACTGAAGCCCGACCAGACCTCGGTCTCCGCCGCCTCCGACGGCAACGAGCACTTCTTCGGGTTCGGTGAGAAATTCAGCGCGCTGGACCAAGCCGGGAACGTTGTCGACATCCTGACGTTTGACAACCCCGGCAGCAAAGGAGACCGGTCCTACAAGGCCGCGTCGTGGTTCATCAGCACCCGCGGCTACGGGTTCCACCTCGACTCCACCGCGCGGAGTACCTTCGACATGCGCGCGGCGATGATGGGCCGCTACACCATCACCAACCAGGTCGGGACCCTGAAGTTCAACGTCGTCTACGGCCCCGCGCTGACCGACGTGTTATCCCGCTACACCGGTTTCACGGGCCGGCCCGCCCTGCCGCCCCCCTTTGCATTCGGGCCCTGGATCTCGTCCGACATCTGGCGCGACCGGGGCGAGGTTAACTACGCCGTCACCAACTTCCGGGAGCGGGGAATCCCCGTTTCCGCGTTCGTCTTCGACTCGCCTTGGGAGGTCGCCTACAACGATTTCAAGTTCAACATCGGGGACTCAGGGAAGACCCAGTTCGGCTACCCCTGCACGTTCGAGGGGTTGTTCCCGGGGTTCACCAAGCTTACCGACATGATGACCTTCCTCCGCAAGAACGGGCTGAAGGTCATCTGCTGGATGACTTCGTTCATCAATGTCACCTCGAACGACGAACACGTGCGCGGCCAGAACCTGGGAGAGGCCAAGCCGGACAAGAAGGTGGACCGCTCTTTCGTCCGCGCGTCCAAGGACGGCCCTCCCCTCGTGGTCCCCTGGTGGAACGGCCGGGGCAGCCCGATCGATTTCACCAACGTGGTACACCGAGAAGCAGTTCGGCGACTTCCTGTTCAGCCTGGGCTGGTGGTGCACCGCGATCGAAGACAACTCGGGCGTGTTCCTCCGCTTCCCGAACCTGGGTTGCCAGCCTGCGAGCCTCGCCGACCCGCACGGTTACGAGGTGCAGATCGACGAGCGCGGCTTCGATTTCGGACCGAACGTTTCGGCGATTCCCTGAGCCAGACCGGGGCGATCTACAAGCTCGCACCGGCCCGGACGGGGGCAGCGAAGCGGCTGGGCCTCTGGAACACTTATGAGATCGAGGCCCCGGCTGCCGGATCCTCGTTCGCCTCAACGGTGAGTTGGTCTGCGACTTCATCATCGACCCCGGCCCTCGGTCACTCCGCGGCTACGTGGGCCTGCAGTATCACACCGGACGGGTGTGGTTCCGCGACGTTCGGATCGCCGAGCTTTGATTCCAAACGATTTTCATTCCTAGCGAGCAAGGAGACGAGCAGCGATGGCGATTGCGAGTGCACCCAGTGGCGTCGTCCTCACCTTCGACTCCGGACCCCTCCAGGCGCGAATCTTCCAGGGATCGGGGCACCTTGCGCTGGCCGGTCCCGACCTGGCGGGCACGCCCCACGCGAACGTCTTGACCTTCGAGCCGCCGGTCGTCACGGTCGGCGGACGGGCCCAGACGATTGGCCGGGTTGTATCCTCGTCGCCGCTTCCAGACGGCTTCGAACTTGTCCAGGACCTTGGCGGGACGAACATCACGGCGCGACTGACGTTCCCCGCGGACGGGGTGTTGCGCTACGAGGTCACCGACTGGAACGGGCCGCTGCCGGACCATACGATGGTCACCGCGGCCTCCGACCCCGGCGAACACTTTTACGGATTCGGCGAGAGGTTCAACTCGATTGAACAAGCGGGCCGCGTTGTCAAGACCCGCACGTTCGACCACGCCGGTGACAAGTTCGACCCGGACCACAAAGATCGCGACGATTTCAGCTACAAGCCCGCGCCTTGGTTCATCAGCAGCCGCGGCTACGGGTTCCACCTCGTCTCGACGGCCGAGAGCACGTTCGACATGCGTGCCTCGGCTCGCCTGACCGCTACTCGGCGACGAACCCCGCCCCGGCCCTGACCTTCAACGTCGTCTACGGCCCGAAGCTCACCGACGTCCTCTCGCGTTACACGGCCTACTCGGGCCGGCCCTTCCTGCCGCCCCCGTTCGCCTTCGGCCCCTGGATCTCGTCCGACAGACTGGCGCAACGGCGGCGAGGTCCGCTACGCGGTCGACCAAGTTTCGCGACCGCAAGATCCCCGCCTCCGGCTTCGTCTTCGATTCCCCCTGGGCCTCGGCTTACAACGACTTCCGCTTCAACATGACCCAGTTCGGGACGACCAGCCCCCCGCCCAGAGGACATTCGAAGGCGTCACCTACGATGCGTTCCACTCCGCCGAGGAGATCATGACATTCCTGCGGGAGAACGGCCTCAAAGTGATCCTCTGGATGACGCCGTTCATGAACGATCGGTTCCATGATGATTCGGAGCGGAAAGAGGTTCCCGGTCTGCTCGAGAAGTCGCCGAACTTCGACGACGGCGTGACCCGGGGGGTTTTCGTCCGAGAGCGTGCAGGCGGGCCGCCGCTCGGCGTCGACTGGTGGAAGGGTCACGGCAGTCCGGTCGACTTCACCAGCTCGTCGGCGCGGACCTGGCTGACCGACCAGTTGCACACGCTCATCGAACAGGGACGGACGGACACACGCACCGGGGCCAAGGGCGAGACCGCGATCGGCGGTTTCAAGACCGACGACGGCGAGTCCCAGACCAACCCCGGCGCCAACCACAACGCGACCGGCCAGTACATCCCCGAGACGGCGTCCTATGCCGACGGGCGCACCGGCAAGGAGATGCGGAACGGGTACTGCATCGAGTACCACAAGACGCTCTCCGGCGTCCTCGGCGACAAGGGCCTGCTCTTCGCCCGCAGCGGGTTCACCGGGACCCAGGCTTTCCCCGGAAGCTGGGCCGGCGACAACGAGCCGAATTTCGGCGACGCCAACGGCCTGCCGAGCGTGATCGTCGCCGGCCTGTCCGCCGCCATGAGCGGGTTCTCGATCTGGGGCCACGACGTCGGCGGCTACCAGAACACCCACTTCTCCCCCGTATCCCCGGCTGATTTGTTCATCCGCTGGACGCAGTTCGGCTGCTTCTCCCCGATCATGCAGATGCACCGGCAAGTCGATGGGGGGAACCTCAGGCAGTACCCCTGGGGCTACCCCGAGGCCGGGGAGACGACGGACAACAACCGGGCCCTGGCCAATTACCAGTTCTACGCGACGCTCCACTCGCAGTTATTCCCGTACCTCTACACCTACGCCAAGGAATCGAGCGAGACTGGCGTGCCGATCCTCCGCCCGCTCGTCTTGATCCACCCGGACGACCCGAGAACCTTCCCCGTCCAGCACACGTACTACTTCGGCGACGACCTGCTCGTCGCCCCGGTGATCGCGCCGAAGGCGACCGACCGCCAGGTCTACCTCCCGGAGGGGCACTGGTTCGACTTCTGGACGAACGAGCGTCACGCGGGCAAGCAGGATATCACCTGGAAGAATCCCGCCCAGCCTGACCCGCCACAATCCAAAATCCCCGTGTTCGTGCGAAGCGGGGCGATCGTGCCGCTGATCCTGGGAGAGGACGTCCAGACACTCTGCGACGCGAACTACGTCAACAACCCGGCCGTCACGACCTGGGACGGCAGCCTGGTTTTCCTCGTCTACCCGGCCGACGCGTCCCAGTTCACCGTCTACGACGGGACGCAGGTCGCCTGCCGGTCGGCAGGCGGGGTCACGGAGGTGACGCTCACCTCGGTCCCACGGGCGATCACGTTGAAGGTCCTCGCGCCGCGACCTTCCGGGGTCAAGCGCGACGGGGCCGACCAGATCCCGCGTCCATCCTTGGCCGCGCTCGATGCGGCCGACACCGGCTGGTTCTTTGACGCGGCATCGAGGTTCGTCCTCGTCAAGTTTTCCCACACGGGGGGAACGACCCGGGTTACTTTCTGACGCCGGCGCAACGACGATTCGCGGCTTTTACCCAAACAAGTGACACGTTTCTGAAAGCGAGCGAAGAATGTTGCATACCCAGGCACGCGGGAAATTCACCACTCTCGGTCTCGTTCCCATCTACTTTGCGATCGCAGCCTTCGGTCTCCTGGCCGGCGCGGACGCAGCGGACGTGTCGCCGCCGCCGATCCTGCAATGGTTCGAGGGGACGTACAGGACGATGGCCCGGCGCGCGCCCGACCTGTTCGTGGCGGGCTACGGGGCAGTCTGGGTACCCCCGCCGGGCCGCGCCGACAGCGGCGACCAGTCGGTCGGCTACGATCCCTTCGACCGCTTCGACCTCGGCCAGCCGAGTCATCCAACGCTTTACGGTACCGAGGACGGCCTCAAGCAGGTGGCGAAGACCTTCCACCAGGCGGGCGTGGACCTGCACATCGACTTCGTCATCAACCACGACGGCTTCAAGAACTCAGGCAGCCGTGACAACAGCAACGGAGTGACCTTTGTCGAAGCCGGCGACTACCCCGGCTTCATCGTCACGCTGCCCAACGACATTGACGGCGATTTCCATTCCGCCTTCGCCCAGGGCGACAAGGATGGGCGCCTCGACGGACTGATTGACATCGACCACTCGAAGAACCACCGGTTCATCCGGAGCCCGGTGCCGGGCTTCGCGAACGACATCCGCAAGGGGACCAAGCCCGCCTTCGGCCGGATCGCCGACGTGCCCGACGTCAACAACCGCCGCTTTTACCCCGATCAGAATCTCCAGCCGATCCTCCTCCTGGACCCCAGGACCGGCGAGCAGGGCATCAAGGTCTTTCCGTTCAACCTCGACAAGCCACTCGACGGCGACCCGGTCGAGGAGAACGCCATGGCCTACCTGATGCGGAACGCGCAATGGCTGGTGCAGACGATCGGCGCGGATGGGTTCCGCATCGACGCGGCCAAGAATGTCGATGGCTTCGTGCTCGACCTCTTCGACCGCGCCGTCTACCGCTCCAGCTTCCGGCAGCAGCTCGACGGGAGCCAGAAGCAGATCTTCTCGTACTGCGAGGCCTTCGACGGGAATATCCCATTCCTCCAGACGTTCGTGAAGAAGACCATCAACCCGAACGATCCAGGCCGCATCGGCGGCAACCGTGACACCCTCGACTTCCCGTTCTACTTCGCAATTGAGGCGAATCTGAGCAGGAACGGGATTGTCAACAACTGGTTCAACCTCCATCAGGCCAACCTCGACTTCAACGACGACGGCCTTCAGAACGGGTCGTCGGGCGTGAAGTTCGTCATCAGTCACGACGATGGAGGGCCGGGCCTTTCGAGCGTCGGATATGCGTACGCGCTGATGCTGCCCGGCAACGTGGTGGTCTACTTCAACGCCAAGGAGTTCGGCCCGGGCCGGAGTTTCCCGCAGGACGGGCGCGGCGACGCCCTGGGCGGCACATTCGGCGGCGCCATCACGCGGCTGGTCAATATCCGCAACTCACACGGCCGGGGCAACTACATCGAGCGCCTCCTCGAGAAGGAGTGCTTTGCCTTCGAACGCGAGAGCTCGGCGGTCGTGTTGCTGAGGCAACCGGCTCGACGCCGGCTTCGACTCCCGCACGCTCAAGGTGGCCTTCGCGCCGGGGACCCCGCTCGTCG
>CAVSLS010000043.1:0-33769 GCA_963728845.1 uncultured Acidimicrobiaceae bacterium | reverse complement strand
GTTGGGGCCGATGAGCTGCAGAGCTCGGCCGGCGGTGACGAGCGCGACGACCATCACACCGATGCCGGCGATGTCGATCGCACCGACGTGGAAGAGGTTCCGCGGTCCGGGTCCTCCGTCGACCACCCAAAGACTCGCACCGACGAGGAACACGAACATCACCATGCCCCCCAGCTGGGCGAGGCGCGCCTCGTAGTGCAGCAACCTCGGCGAGAGCTCGATCTGCCGTCCCAATCCCACCGCTCCCAGGGCCACACAGGCCAAGGCCACGGGGCTGAGCACCATCCATGCGATCTCGGGGGCCGGAAATGCGAGGAGCGCCCCCGGGTGCGCCCAGTACGCCGTCACGAAGAGCGTGGCGGCCCACACGAAGGCCGCGAGTCCACCGGGGACGAGGCCCTGGTGCGCCCACTGGTGGCCACCGGTGCCGGGCCAGCCGTTCGCGAAGTGGCGGCTCCCCACGATCAGGATGCCGGCGCCGGCCAGGGTCAGAGCCAACGGCCCGACGACGTTGCGCCGGCGCAGGGCCGCCCTCGCCGTGGGCCACGCAAGAGGAACGACGGCCATTGCGCCGAGGGCCAGCAGGACGAGCACCGAATAGGACATGACGAACATGGCGACCGAGGTCGCCACCGTGTCAGGCGGGGACCATTGCCAGCCGATGGTGAGCTGCGCCCAGATGCCGAGCCCCACCGTCACGAAGACGGCCGCGGCGCATGCGAAGGCGAGAAGCGTTCTGCGTGATCTCTCCGCATCCTCGAGAGTGGACTGACCCAGGCCGGCGTACGCGAGACGGGCCACGATCCCGTTCACGGCAACATCGGCCGGCGTGCGCACGGACCGGGATCGCTCGGACATGTCCGAGACGAGGAGCTCGGTGAACTCCTCCCCGTAGCGCGCCCGCCACTCTCTGGGATACCAGCGCAGCATCCGCTCGGCTCTCCGCCGCAAGACGTCTGGCGCCTCCGTCATGCGGCACCCCACGTGCCGGCCAAGCGGCGGAGCCCGAGGTCGGCGATTCGCCGTTGCGCAGCGAGGTGAGACCGCAGCGCCGTCGCCCCGAGCGACGGTGAGCTGATAGGGACGGCGGCGGTCATCGCTCTCGACGGCCTCGATGAGCCCTTGCCCTTCGAGGCGGCTGAGCGCCTCGTAGAGCGTGCCCGGAGCGAGCCGCGTGCCCGAGAACGCCTCGATGTCCTTCGTGAGCGCGTACCCGTGCTTCGGGCCATCGGCCAGGCTGGAGAGGATCAGCGTGGCCGGTCCCGCGTAGCGCCCGAAGCCGCTGAACTCGGTCTGTGTCGTGTTCTGGCGCGAGGTTCGGGCCATCCGTCGATCCTATATCGGTTACCGATCTATCGGCAACCGGAGCGTCGTAGTCATGGTGTTCGGGGAGACCAGGTAGGGAACCCGCTCGGAGAGGAAGGCGTGGACGGCCGGTTCACGGAGGCGCCAGATGCCGCCGTCGACGACGAAGTGCGCGGCCAGAAATCCGAGATAGAACCCGAAGCAAAGGCGCAGGGGCCAATTCGAGCTGTGCAGATGGGAGGCCTGGTTCAGGGCCATCCCGCCCAAGACGGCAATCGCCCACAGGGCAGGCACCGCGCCGAGGCGACGACGACGCGGTGCCGGCTGCGAGAAGACCCATCAGGAGCAGGTACTGCAGGCCATGCGCCATCGTCATGCCGGCAACGGCTGCATAGGGCGACGTGAACAAGAAGATGGGGAGTGGAAAGAGAAGCGCGAGGCCGTAGACGGCGCAGAAGGTCGCGGGTCGGTCAGATCCCGGCCGGCGAGCCAGGGCGTAACTGCCGGCCGCGACGCCGAGGGCCAGCAGGAGCGTCGCCGCGAGCGCCAGGTATCCCGAGAGTGGCAACCGGACGTCCAGTTGGAGCAGTGCCGGATGTGCGCAGACCCCGGCGATACCTGCGGCACCGGTTGTGCATATCGCGCGGCGTTCGTGCGGCCGCAATGAGGAAAGGCCGAGTGACGCGGTCACCAAGGCCGCTTGCCCGAGATTCTGCTTTTGGAAGTGGTGCAGCTGCCAGGCCAGGAGGGGCAGCAGCACCCACGCCATGGTGCGCGGGTTCAACGTCACCGCAAGGAGCGCCCCGGTTGCCAGGAGGCCGACGGGGGCCCACAGGTAGCGACTGCGCCGCCCGGCGACATGGGCGCGCAGTCCCGGATCCGTGAAGAGCCAGCCCGTGGCGGCCACGTGCACCGACGAGCCCACGAAGAGCATCCACGCCAGACCCGCGTCCGGGGAACCCCCCGCTCTCGGCGCGAGAACGACCGCCGCACCGACGGCCGCGCAGGTGAGGACGACCGAGGTCGCGAGCCAGAGAAGGCCCGCAGGTCGTGCGGTCACCCTCCACCGCACCCGCCGGCGGCACCGACAGAGGGCGCGAAGTGGAGGATCACGACGAAGACGGCCGCTCCGGCCAACAGAACCAGTACGGACAGGGACAGCACCCATCGCCGGCGTCGCCCGGTGTCAGGCGTCGGCTCATCCTGGTACCACGAGACGTCTCGGGGAGTGACCATGCCGGCACTCTATATCGGCAACCGATCTATCGTCAACCGAACTAGTTGCGAAGGTCGAGACCGAACCGCCCACCACACCCCATCCCACCCCTCCGCCTGAACGCCCTTTCGGGGTCTGTTTCGGGGATCTCCTGTCAACCATCTCGACCACCCGAGCGTGAAGAGTGCTAGATGAGGCGGTACGGCTCACTCGAACTCGGACGCGGAGAGGGCTTCGGGGGTTCTGACGATGCGGAGTTCTGGGAGCACGGGCTGATGAGCAGTCAGGTACCGCGCTCGTTCGAGCTCGCCTTCGCGGACCTGTACCGGCTCGCCTATCGCGTGGCCTTCCGCATCCTCGGAGATCGACCCGAGGCAGAGGACATCGCTCAGGAGGCCCTGGCCAGGGCCACGTTGCGCTGGGACAAGTTGCACGACCGGCCCGAGGGTTGGGTGACCCGGGTGGCCTCGAATCTGGCTCTGGACCGTTACCGCAGGCGCCGCCGACGGCCCCCGGTCCAGACCGGTCCTCTCGGTATCGTCGACGACCGGACGGTCGAGCGCAGCGATCTGGTCAATGCGCTCCGACGTCTTCCTCGCCGCCAGCGTGAAGTGGTGGTGCTGCGCTATCTGGCCGACCTTTCCGAGGGGGATGTGGCGCGAGCGCTCGGTTGCTCTGTCGGTTCGGTCAAGACGCACGCATCGAGGGGTCTCTCGGCGCTTCGTCGCCAGCTCGGCGACCCCGGGATGGCAGGGGGTGATGATGTTCGAGCATCTTGACGACCCTGCGGAGCTGCCGGTCGGCGCCAAGGAGCTCGCCCGTGTCCTGCGTCGCGCCGACACCATCCGGGCCCGGAGGAGGTGGATGGGCAGCGTTGCCTTGTGTTGCGCGCTCCTTGCCGCTTCGGTGGGCCTCTTCCTCAGCCGCCCTTCTGGGCAGCCCTCGTCGATTGCGTCGAACTACCAGTTCAACCTTCTCAATGGCCCGCTCCCCGTGGGCACCGGATGTACCGACGACCGCACTCCTCGACGTCCAGTTCGCCGACGCTCAGCACGGATTCGCCCTCGCGGTCCACCGCGGCGACGTGTTGCTCGCGGCCTCGAGTGACGGCGGCACGAGCTGGCAGGTGCGAAACAACGAACTCCCGTCGGGCCTCGGAAGCGACAACGCGTACCCGGGGCAGTTCGAGTTCGTGGGGTTCACCGGCTACTCTTGGGGAGCGCGCACCGCGACGGGCGCACCGCTGTGGATGAGCCACGACGACGGTGCGACATGGCTCGAGGCCCCGATCGGGCCCTATGTCTACGACGTCAGCGCCATCAACCTCGACGTCTGGGCGTTGTCCGGTACCTGCCCGCTGAGCATGACTGCCACTGCCGCCGCGTGTTCGATGGACGCGGAGCAGTCCCTCGACGGAGGCGCGACCTGGACATCACTCGGGTCACCCACGGGGGTCCCACCAGGAAGCACCGAGGTGAGACAGATTGAGCTGGCCCGTATCACCAAGACCCGAAGCTACGTGCTGTCGAACGTTGCCGGCGCCGGCGGATTTTCAACCTGGCTGCTCGACTTCACGGCTGACGCCGGGGCCACCTGGACGACCCGCCCGGCGCCGTGCAGTGGCTCCTTTACCGACGGAGCCGAGGTCGCTGCGTCGAGCACCGACGACCTGTGGCTGCTGTGCGGCACCCAGGCAACGGGCGGGGCGCAATCCAAAGAGTTGTACCGCTCGGACGACGGCGGACAGACGTGGCGCCTCAGCGCCTCGGCAACCGGGTTGGCGACTCCCCCACCCAGCTCGGTTCCGCCAGACCCACTCCCTCTCGCCGGCTACATCGCCCCCTTCACGGTGGGTCATCGCAATCTAGCGGTGGCCAGTACGACGACGGCTTGGCTATTCCCGTCCCACGCCGGCCGCCTCTACAAGACCGAAGACGGAGGCTCCAGCTGGGTGCCGGTGGCCGATCTCTCTGCAGCAGGATTTGCCGATGGTGGCCAGGGAAACATCACATTCATCGACGCGACCCAGGGATAGATCTGTGAGTACGGCGTCGGGCTCTGGCAGACCGACGACGGGGCGACCTGGCATTCGCTCGGCCGCACACTGAGGCCGATACCCGTGCACGCGTGCTTTTCGCAGAGGGTGCGGGTCGTCTTGAGCTTGGCGCTGCTCTCGGCGCCTGCGCTCGTGCTGCAAGCGACCGGACAAATCGCTGCGGCGGCGGGCGCGGCGCCGAGCATGTCGCCGTGCGGCCCGAACCAGGTGTTCATCGGTCTCGCCCCGGGTCTTCCGGGCATGCACCGCGTCACCGTGCTGATCGAGGTACGCAACACCAGTCGACACCCGTGTGCTCTCGTCCAACTCCCCGCAGCATCGCGCTCGAATCGGACGGGCGCATCGGGGAGACCGCCGGAGGGTCGCCACTTGAGTCGGCGTCCACCCGCACGAGCCGGTCCTCGCTTACGTTGGACCCAGGCGAGACGGCCTGCCCGCGCAGGTGGTAGCGATCTCCCCCGTTGCTCCCACCACGTCCTGTCCCTCGTATCCAGCTCTCCGTCAGCCTCTGGAGCTCTGGCCCGAACAGAGTCTTCAAGCAGCCGCTGCCCGGTTGTTCTCCCGGCTTCTCTGTCACCTCTTTCGTGCCGGGGTTCAACGGCACGTCTCCGACCGGCGAGCTGGTTGGCACGGCTCCGGTCTGCAAGCCTCCGACACGATCCGCCTCGACCAGCGCCGCCGCAGTCGAGGTCGACGTCGGTCGGGAAGAACCCTGGCGGGCTCGACGACCGTGTTCGCCACGAACGCCCCGAAGAGCTATCAGATCGTGCTGGCACCCGGCCGCTACCGGGTCACCTCCTCGCACACCCGATCGCGCCGGGTCACTGTGAAGCTCGGCCGCACCCCCAACGTCGGGCGATTCGGAGGCTGTTCGACCCTGACGACGCAGACCACGGTTCCAGGTCGCGGCGCCGTGACGACCACCACGAGACCAACCTCGGCGACTCCTGCCGACCGTCTCACGAAGATCGCCTTCTTGAACCCGTCGGTCGGTTACGGCCTACTCACACGACAGGGCACGACAACGTGTCAGGCCGTGGTCGGATCCACCACGGACGGCGGTGCCGAGTTCGGGTCCCTCACCGCAGTCACCTCCTGGGCATGCCCCAACGCCGCGCTTGGCCTCCCAGCTGGCCTTTGACGACCACGGCGACGGGTTCCTCTACGGGCCCGCTCTCTTTGTCACCCACGACTCGGGTGCCACGTGGACCCAGCTGCCCCAGGCGGGCGTCGTCTTGTCCGTGGAGGCCCTGGGCTCCTCTATCTGGGCCGTCGAGACCACCTGTCCGACCCCCTCGACGTTCCAACCACCCTGCCCGCTGCGCCTGCTCGAATCCACCGACGGTGGGCGCGGCTGGGACTCCGTGCCGGCACCCATACGGCGAGCACGGCCGGCCTAGCGACGGGACAGACCTACCTGATACGCCTCACCACCGGGGCCGCCTACCTCGCGTCGAATCCGCCGTTCACCGGGGAGGCTTCCTCGGCCACGGCGCCCCTCTGGTTCACCGGCAATGGCGGGCGGACGTGGTCGGCTCGTGAGGTCGACTGCGGCATCGGTTCCCTGATGGACACGATCTCGGCCGCTCCGGACGGGACGCTGGTGGCGGTGTGCGCCAGCCAGCCGAGCGCCGGCTCCCAGCCGAAATCAACCGTCCGTTCGACCGACGGCGGCAGAACATGGACGACGATGACTCCGTGCCCTGACTCCAGCTCATTTGACGTTCGGCTGCACCATCACACAGCCACTGAGTTTCGGCTACCTCGGCGAGATCGACGCCGTCACGGGCGACACGGTCTTCCTCTGAGTCGGGGGCCGCAGTTCGCTCCTGGTCACGCACGACGGCGGTGTTGCATGGGCGCGTCGTCGATCCCGTGATCGGGGACACCTCGGATGGTTCGTGGGACGTGAGTTTCTTCAATCGATTGGACGGTGTGGTGCTCGGCAGCAACCCCCAGGAGGCTGAGGCGGTGTCCATCTGGTCGACGTCGGACGCAGGGACAACGTGGCGTTCCGTCGTTCCTACCCGAATCGACTGCGAACACGGTCCGCTTCCCCGGATTCGCCGCCACCGGCAGGCGTCTCGTTCACGTCCACACGGACTCGGCTGGGTGCTCGGGATCTCACCGTGCGGAAAGAACCTGTGTACGTCGCTCGTGCACACCACCGATGGCGGAAACACGTGGCAGCGGGTCAAAGCGCCGCCGGCCCCGGTCAACTCGTCGACGCGCAGCGGCGTTTCGGAGCTGCATCTCAGCCAGAACGACCCAGACGGGTACGCCTTCGGCGGCAGCGCTCTGTGGGTCACGCACGATGGCGGAGCGCACTGGAGGGATCAACCCTCCCTCGCCGGGATCAAGCCGTACGTCGTGGGCTCGCTCGTCTCGACCACCACCGGCGTCTTCGCGCTGGTCGCCGGCTACAGGGGCCAACCGGGCCTGGGGTTGGGAGGCGAGAACGCCGCGTGGCGCCTCGTCCACGCCACGACTCGGTCGGACCGGTTCCAGGTCGTTGCCACCCTGAGCGGGACCACCGGGGTACCGCTTTCGGGAGCATTAGCCGGCGCGGGTGGGACCGTCTATGCGATCGACGGGGACTCGCTGCTTCGGGTCAACGCCACTACGACGACGTCGTACCCGCTCCCGCCGGGTCAGGACTGTGAGGGTCCGCTCACCGCCTCGAGCGCGAGTGACGTGCTGTTGGTCTGTGGATTCGGCGTCGCCGACGGGTCCATGGGCGACCGAGAGCTGTTCGGCACCACGGACGGGGGTCGGACCTGGGTCCGGTTGGCGGATCCGGGTCGGGGAGCCGGTTACGACACCCTGGGCATCGCGGACGGTGGTGACGGCCATGTCGGCATCTCGACCGTCAGCGCAGGGGGAGGAGCGCTGCTCGTCACCACCGACTCCGGGAACTCGTGGACCGAGAGCATCAACATCTCGAGCGGGGATGGTGCGCCTTTCACCGACTTGAGCTATCTGAGTCCGTCGCAGGCGATTGCCGTCTACGGCCCCGCCCAGGCACCGGCCATGGCCGGACGACCCTTGCTCGGGGTGGGCTCTGTGTACGAGACCGTGGATGGCGGTCTGACCTGGACGAGATTGTCCTTGTAAACAGGCATCGCCCGAAACCGTCACAGCGAGGTGATCTTTCGCAGAGGGCCTCTACGGCGGGGCCGAAGCAGGTGAGAGCCACCTCTCCCCGGTGTCGCTGTCCTCGACACCGCGAGTGGTCCAGTGACCCTCCATCGGGAGATGGGACCACACCAGCGCCAGCGCGTGGGCAATCTGGTCCTCGTTGAGGCCGTACGAGATCGTCACGTGCGGCGTCCACACCCCGGGCGAGTAGTAGGACCACGGGTTCCGCGCCAACGGTGCGACGGCGTCGTAGACCGCTGCGTGCGCCTCGAGGAGCTCCAACGTCGGCACGCATGCCAGGAAGAGGACGCCGCCGGCGAACACGCCGATGCTGTTCACCAGAAGTGTCGGGGTCGGTCGGGACATCGCGTCGAGCGCGTCCGAGGGCTCCTCGCGGGGAGAGTCCGTCGGCCACGACCAGGGACAGGTGCGGCCGATGGAGGCAGTGGCTGTGATTCGCCAGGCTCGGGATGCCCGCAGCTTCGAGCGACCGCCACAATCCTCGATCCGCCCCTCGTCGGGTCGTCGGGCCACAGGACCACTCCTCGGCTCATGCCAGAACCACCGTTCGTTCCACGCGGTCCCGGCGACGGCGGTGGGGGACACTGCACTCCGGCGAACCCCATGAACTCACAGAAGGTCTCTCGGTCCACTTTCCACTCGCCGTCGACGAGAGCGGCTCGCCCGATGCGCCCCCCGAAGGTCTGGTTGAGAGGCGCCCCGACGCGGATCGTGAACAGGACGCGTGCCTCGTGGTCGTTGACGAACCGGACGACGTCGGCCTGCACGGTGGCTCCCGGTGCGTTGTCGTTGACCATGACCCGGTGCCGATCGTGTGCCTCCTCGAGGCAGCGGCCCAGGTTGGACCCGCCGTCGACCGCGCTGACGTTCCCGGTCTCGTCGGCCACCATCATGTTGGCATAGGCGTCCTCCACCGCCGCCCGGGCCGCTTCCTCGTCCGGTGGTGGCGGTCCGAATGTCCGGCGGCTGCGGGTGGGCCCATGCGGGCCAACAGGGCATGGGGCACCGGTTCTCGCGGCGTGGATTCTGCATCTTCGAGGCGGAGCGCCCGCAGGGACGCCGCGTGCTCCACCGTGATGCCCTGGGCGCGCTGTTCGACTGCCTCGGCGGCGCTCAGGCCCGCCCCGATCCACTCCGCCGCTTCCTCGAAGGGGATCCCGGCGTTCCACCACTCGCGCACCACGTCACCGGGCGTCCGGCCCTCGAGGACCAGGCGTCCCGCCTCCGCGGCCTTCAGCCCGAGGTCGAACCACGTGTACGCGTCCTGGGCCTCGATGCCATGGCGGGCCCACTCGACCGCCTCCTCGTCGACCCACCCCCGCTGGAGATAGCCGTGCATGGTGCGGGGATCCACGCCGGCCAGATGGAAGTTCTGAAACGGTCCGCCTGGAATCCCTCCCGGGCGCACATTCACCCCGCCGAGCTGGGCCATCGGCGCGACGCCGACCCACCCGCTTCGCGCCGGCCGCACCACGTTCTGGGCCGACCCAGTGGTGGTCCGGAACGCGTCCACCGGACCTCGGCCCTGACGCTTGTCCGCGCGGGCCTGGTCCAGCGAGAAGCCCATCTCGTGCCAACGCACCGCTTCGGGCGCGTCGATGCCCGCTGCCTGCCAGTCGGCCACCGTCTCGGCGTCGCCCCGGCCGTCTGCCACTGGGCGGCTTCGAGTCCCTTCTCGATGCCGTGCGCCTTCCAGTCCTGCGCCCGGGCGATGGTGAAGCGCCACCGTCGCCAGTTCGCTGCCCCCTCGCGGTCGAAGCCGGCGGACAGCCAGAGGCCGAGCTCTTCGGGCTCGCCGTCGTTCGGCTCCATCGCGTCGATGCCGGTCCGGTTCATCTCAGCGCTCCTGTTGCCGCCATCTCACGCCGCCACCGGAGGACCGATGAGGATCGGTCGGGCCCACTCTGGAACGGCGCCGCCAGGATCCATGAGGCCGACGATGACCTTGATCCCCCGGGGCGGTTGAGCCGGCCACGGCGTGAAACCGTCGGTCAGCACGATGATCAGGTCGGGGCGTGGGCGCAGCTCGGCCGCCTTGGCGAGACCGGCCCCCATGTCGGTCCCGCCCCCTCCGAGGAGCTGCACGTCGCGTGCATCGAGGACTTTCTGTGCTTCGAAGGCCGTGGCGTCGCAGCACACGATGCGCAGGCACCGCCTCCCGACGCCCAGGCCCCGGAGCACACCCTCCACCTCGGCCAGGCACTGGGAGAGCATGTGGTCGTTCATGCTCCCCGACGTGTCGAGCACCATGGCCACCTTGGGCAAGGGCTGTCGGAGGCTGGGCAGGACGACGTCCGGCGTCACCGAGCTCCTCCGTGACGGCTTGCGGTAGCTGAAGTCCACCCTCCCGGCGACGTCGGCCACGCCGAGCCGCACCGCCGAAGCGAGCAGACGCTGCCAGCTCACCGAGGGCTCGAGGACCTCGTCGGCCCAGCGCTGCCAGCCGGCCGACATGTTCCCGCAGCGGCGCTGGTGCTCCTTGATCCGGCGGGCCACGTCCCGTTCGACGAGCCTCCGGCCGGTCTGGCCCACCCCGGGGGCGCCGGCCTCCCAGGGTCTCGGCGAGCCGTCGCAACCACTGCCGCAGTCGCCGCGCCGCTCCGGATCGCCCGGGCCCCGATCCTCCGGTCGGGCCTCGTCTCCACCGAGCAGGTCCCAGTACTCCTCGGCCGTCAGGGAGTCGGGCAGGCCCAGAGAGGCGGGGCTCACCGCGGTGGAAGGCATGGCAGCGTCACCGGCTACCAGGTCGTCGTTGATCTCCGAGTCGGCCGCCAGGTTCCAACACCGCTGTGCCTCGTTTCGCCCCGACACCGGATCGGCCCGACCGCTGTCTCCCCCCGGGTAGCGGTCGGCGTGATGACGCAGGAGGTGGCTCACCTGGTGGATCAGCCAGAACCCGGCCGTCGGCACGTCGGTCACGCGGAGTATCTCGGGGTCGAGGTAGACGTGCCACTCGTCGTCGACCGGCAACGAGCTCAGGTCGAATCGCGCCCGGGAGGATCCTCGCTCTGGTCGACGACCACGGGGTCGAGGGCGAGCAAGGCGCTCGCCATGTAGGGGGCCTGGTGCGCCGCCCAGACCCGGGCCGCCGCCCAGACGTGTCGCTGGTCGACACCGAGGCGTTCGATCCGGCCCAGGATCACGACTCACCTTCTCCGCGGATGAGGCCGGCGGCCCGCAGCACCGGAGCCATCTTCAGCAGGCCACTCGGCAACTGGGCACCGGCGGGGCGGGCGCTGGCCAGAGTGCGCGCCGCCAGCGCGGCCACGTCGGGTGCCTGATCGGCGACACGTTCGACGACCCGCCAGGCGGCGGACCAGGAATCGGCGTCGCCCCGGCTGACCGCGACGGCTGCCACGGCGCTCAGCACGGCGAACGTGCGGTCGCTGCGCTCGGGCAGTTCGAAGCTGTCCGGATCGGCCAGCACGGCCTCGGGGTCGGGGAGGTCCATGTTGGCCAGCCACGAGAGGAACTCGATGCCCGCCCCCTCGCCGACCGCGCCGATCACCAGGAACGTCCGTGCATCCTCTGAGGCCCCCACGGCGTCGCAAGCGGCCAGCAGGCGTGCCACCGACTCCCAGCTGCGCGGGCCGGCCAACCCCGCCCCGCCTGCTCGGCGACCGTGGGCACGTCGAGCACGAGAGCCGGCCGCACCTCGAGGAACGCACCGACGGTGGCGCGGGCGGTCACGGTCTGGGTATCGGTCGGCACGCGCCCGTCGAACGACGGGGGCTGGGGGAACCCCATGGCGATCCCGCGGGATACCGCCTTGGCGTCAACCGGCCAGTCGAGGTGCACGAGTCGGTTGGCCAGGGGCGGGGACAGCTGCCATCCGTCGGCGGCCTCCTCTGGCGGGTTGGCCGCCGCCACCACCCGGACGCCCTCGGGCAGCGTCAGGTCGCCGACCACTCGCTCCAGCACGACCCGGAGCATGGCCGCTTGGACCGCTGGCGGCGCGGTGGTGAGCTCGTCGAGGAAGAGGAGACCGTAGCCAGTGGCTGCCAGTCTCCTCGCCCACAAAGGCGGCGCCATCTCCACCGACCCGTTGATGACCACGGGCAACCCTGCGAAGTCGGCCGGCTCGCGGATGGAGCCAATGACGATCTCGGTCGGCCAACCGAGGCTCTCGCCGAGGGCGCGCACGACGGAGGTCTTGCCAGTCCCCGGGCTCCCCCACAACAGCACCGGGACACCTGCCTGCACCGAGACGGACAGGGCTTCCCCGACGGCAACTGCGTCCACGCCTGATCACCTCCTCCTCGATTGTCCCAGATCCGGACGGCTGCACGGGCCGGCCCGCTCGGTCTCCAGCGCCTCGTGGATGCGCGGTGCACGGAGCCGTCATGACCTCCACGCGGACCGGATCCCGCGTTGCCAGTCGTGAGCGCGCGTCCACGACCTCCTCGTCGAACCGAGGCCGTTCAGACCTTCGTGTCGGCGCCAGGAATGGGTCCCAAACTAGTGTTCCGGATCCTGAGGCCGGTACCGACAGGCCGCTGCCCCCGACTCCGGCGAAGGAGGACACGTGGCAGACATAGTCGTCCTGGGCGGGGGACCCACCGGTTTGGCGACGGCGATCCTCTTGGCGCAGCAGGGCCTGAACATCGTGGTGCTCGACCGCGACGAGGCCCCGCCCGACGATCCCGAAGAAGCGTGGGGGAGCTGGCAGCGTCGCAGCGTCGGGCAGTTCCGGCTCGTGCACTACCTGCAGCCGGCGGGGCGGGCGCTGATGGAGCAGCACCTCCCGGCGGTCTTCACGGAGATGGAAGCCGTTGGCGCCATCCGGTACAATCGCGGCCGAAGCACAGGCGCGCCGCCTACCCGACGGCGCGGGCGAGGACCTGGACCTCGAGCCGCTTCGAGACGATGACGACCTGCCGGCGCCCGCTGATCGAGTACGCGTACGCAGCGGCGGCCAGGAAGACACCGGGTGTGGAGGTCCGCTACGGCTGCCCCGCCGCCGGACTGGTCACGGGGAACGAAGTGATCCCGGGCGTGCCGCACATCACCGGCGTCCGCACCGAGTCGGGCGAGACCATCGACGCCAGCGTCGTCGTGGACGCGGCCGGCCGCCGCTCACCGCTGTCCGGCATGATCGAGGCCGCTGGCGGCCGCCAGCCGCCGGAGCACGCCTTCGAGGCGGGCTTCGTCTACAACACGCAGTACTACCGGGGGGCGTCGCTCCCGGAGCCGCGGGACGACCTCCTCTGCGCCATCGGATCCATCTCGGTCCTGACCATTCCGGGTGACCACGGCTGGTGGTCGGTGACGCTGTACCACTCGCCGAAGGACAAGCTGATGCGGAACGTGCGTGACCCGAAGATCTTCGAACGGGTCGTTCGGTCGTTGCCCAACCATGCGCATTGGGCCGACGGCGCAGCCGCAGGGCGACAGCTTCTCCATGGCCAGCACGGCCAACACGACGCGCGAGTTCGTCGTGGACGGCGTTCCGTGCGCCACCGGGGTGGTACCCGTCGGCGATGCATGGGGTTTCACCAACCCTTCGATCGGCCGGGGCATCACCCTCGGCCTGATGCACGCGGTGGACATCGCCCCGGCAATCGCGGAGCACATGGAGGACCCGCGCCGGCTCGCCGCCGAGTGGGAGCGCCGGACCGACGAGCGGGCCGCCAGGTGGCACGCCTCGACGGTCGACTTCGACCGGATCCGCGCTCCCGAGGTCGAGGCCCGTTTGCAGGGGCTCCCGGATCCCTTCGATCCTTCGGACCCGTCGGTCGCCGGGCCTCGGGCGTTCGCCTCGGCGTCGCACTACGACCCGGAAGTGCTGCAATGGTTCTTCGAGGTGCGTCTGCTGTTTCAGCCTGCCCGACGAGGTGATGGCCCGCGACGGGGTGTTCGAGCGGGTACTCGACGTGGCTCTGTCGACCCCGCCCTACACGTCACCGGGGCCGACCCGGGCCGAACTGGAGGAACTCCTTGTCTGACCTATCGCAGACCCGTGCCGTGTTCGTGCACGGCAACCCCGAGACGCCCGCGATCTGGGGACCGCTCCTCGCCGAGTTGCAGCACCCGGACGTGGTGACCCTCTCTCCCCCCGGCTTCGGTGCCCCGGTTGCGGACGGCTTCGGAGCCACGGCGGACGAGTACGTCGCGTGGCTCGCGTCCGAGCTCGAGCAGCAGGGCGGGCCGGTCGATCTGGTCGGCCACGACTGGGGTGGCGGGCACGTCATGCGCATCGCGATGGAACGGCCGGACCTCATCCGGTCGTGGGCGATGGACATCGCCGGCTGCTTCGCCCCCGACTACGTGTGGCACGACATGGCCCAGGTGTGGCAGACACCGGGAGCGGGCGAGGAGGCGGTCGCCGGCATCGCATCGCTTCCGGTCGCGGACCGGGCGTCGATGTTCGAGTCGCTCGGGATGACGCCCGACATCGCCGTTGCCGTGGCGGAGGCCGCCGACGAAACCATGGGTCACTGCATCCTCTCCCTCTACCGGTCCGCTGCCCAACCGGCGATGGCTCGACTCGGCGAGGGACTCGGCGCCGCCGCGGCCCGGCCCGGTCTCGTGATCATCCCCACCGAGGACGAGTACACCGGCGGCGAGGCACGAGCTCGTTGGTCCTCCGCGCGGGCCAAGGCCGAGGTCGCCGTGCTGCAGGGGCTCGGTCACTGGTGGATGATCCAGGACCCGGCCGCCGGCGCGGCCGCCCTGCGGAAGTTCTGGGGGCTCACTGCACAGCTCCTGGTTGACGGCGCGACGCATTAGGGAGCTGCGGGTCCCTCCGCGGTGCTCGGCTGCGCCTTTCATTTGTGGCGTGTGTCACGCAGAGCCACCTCGCTCTCGGCACCACAAGCCGCGACCGCAGAAGCCGACGATGCTTGGACGATCCATCGGCAGCGCAACCCGGGTCACGCGGCAGTACCCTTCAGAGCGGAGAAACTGGAGGCGAAACCATGCCTGCGGAGTTATTCCAGCGCCATCGCGTCGTCGACGTCGACACGCACCTGACCGAGCCGCCCGACTTGTGGACGTCACGGGTGTCGTCGAAGTGGGGAGAAGCCGTACCCCATGTCGAGAACGTGCGCGGTACCGACATCTGGGTGGCCGCCGGCAACTTCCTCAACACACCGGGCAACACGGCGATCGCAGGCTGGCAGGGCTACGTGCCCGACGGCCCCAGAACCTACGACGAGATCCCGCCGTCGGCCTACGACGCCAGGGCTCGCCTCGCGCACATGGACGACGAGGGCATCTATGCGCAGGTGCTCTACCCGAACGTCGCTGGATTCGGATCGGCGTACTTCCTGAAGCTCGGTGATCGCGAGCTGGTCACGGCGTGCGTGCGCGCCTACAACGACTTCCTCGTCGAGTGGGCCTCGGCCGACCCGTCGCGGCTGATCCCGGTGATGTCCACGCCCTTCTGGGACCTGGACTTCGCAATCGCGGAGCTCGAGCGCTGCGTCGAGAACGGTCACAAGGCGGTGAACTTCTGCAACCACCCCGACTCGCACGGCGAGCCACCGCTCTCGGACCCGCACTGGGACCGTCTCTGGGCTGCTGCGCAGGACGCGGAGGTCCCGATCTCCTTCCACATCGGTGGCGGCGACATCACCGCGCCGTTCGCCAAGGATCCGCATCTCAGCTTCCAGGCGAAGTTCCCCAAGATCTCTGCGCTCATGATCATGGACAACATCGAGACGCTCGCCGACCTCGTCTTCGGCGGCGTGTGTCATCGCTTCCCGGAGCTGCGCTTCGTCTCGGTGGAGTCGGGCGTCGGCTGGCTGCCCGGTGTGCTCGAGACGTTCGACTGGCAGTGGGGCAACAGCGCGATCCGTGAGGCCCATCCCGAGTACGACCTGCTGCCGTCGGAGTACTTCCGCCGTCAGATCTACGGCTGCTTCTGGTTCGAGGAAGACGCTGCGCGTTTCGCCATCGAGCACTTCCCAGACAACGTGCTCTTCGAGACCGACTTCCCGCACCCCACGTGCCAGCACCCCGGGCCAGCCAGCATCGGAGTGCCTCCCGGCGAGTATGCGACGAAGGCCCTCGACGGTCTCGCGGATGACATCGTCGCCAAGGTCTTGCACGACAACGCTGCGAAGCTCTACGGCCTCGCCTGAAGACAGCCAGAGGGAGCCGATGAGTCGTGGCCCCTCCACATCTGCGCCGACGGGCCGACTTTGGTCACCAAGGAGCCGCGATGCGGCGAGAGGCGACGCCCTTCAAACCCCCCGGCTGAGTTGACCGCATCACTGGCGACAAGGCGACCTGGTCTTGGGGCTTGCGCGGCTCATCGTCACCACGACAGCAGCGATCCCCCACATGGTGACCGCTTCGGTCACTCCTGGACCAGGACCCGGCGGTTGTCAGTGGACAGCGGCTCGAATCCGACGACGACCCGACGGGTGGGGAGCACGTGGGCGACGCCCCAGAGGGCGATCGCACCGGCGGCGACATAGGCGAGCGTGCTGGCCATCAGCCATCAGCCATCAGCCATCAGCCATCAGCCATCAGTATTGAACCCGTCGATCCTGGCGGCCAGGGACGATTGTCCCTGGCCTAGCGGCTGATCACCGGTTGTCGAGCCGGCAGCCTCACGAGACCGTCGGCTTTCGTGCCCGCACGAACGCGCTCATGACCGTCCCATCCAGTTCGGTGAGCGCCTCTTCGACGTCGACGGAGTCCGGGATGGCCCCGGCGGCCGACAGGTCGCCGGCCATGGCCAAGAGGTCATTCCGCTCGTAGACGTGGGTCGGTTCGATCTCGACCCCTTCGAAGCCGGCGGCCCGGAGCTTCGTCCCGTAATCGCCTTCGACGCAGCGCCCCGGCGACGCACCCGGTCCACAGGCCCATCAACTGCTGGAGCTCCTCGGGCAGGGCCCTGCGCAGCACGATGTCGGAGACGGCCAGCCGGCCGCCCGGCCGCAGCACCCGGAACGCCTCGCGCAGCACGGCCGGCTTGTCCGGCGACAGGTTCACCACGCAGTTCGAGATGATCACGTCGACCGACTCGTCGGGGAGCGGGACCGCTTCCATCGTGCCCTCGAGGAACTCGGCGTTGGTGACGCCGGCCTCGGCCTGGTTCCGCCGGGCGAGCTCGAGCATCTCGGGCGTCATGTCGAGCCCGTAGGCCTTGCCCGAGGGTGCCACCCGTCGAGCCGAGAGGAGCACGTCGATGCCGCCGCCCGATCCGAGGTCGAGCACCACCTCGCCGGTTCGCAAGTCGGCCAGGAGGGTCGGGTTGCCGCAACCGAGGGACGCAGCCAGTGCCGCCTCGGGCAGCGAGCCGGCCGCTTCTCCATCGTAGAGTGTCCGTCCGATCAGATCCTCGGCAGCGCCCGCGGCCCGCACAACAGGACTCGGCTTCCTTGGCCGCCTGGGCGTAGCGCACCCGCACCGCTCCGTGGATCGCTTCTGTGTCGTATGCCGTCATGTCAGCTCCCTCGGTTCCGGGTTCCCGCCGTCCTTGGGCGGGATACCTCCTTGCAGGCACGTCGTCGACGTTGGCGAAGGTCCGCGCCACCAGCCAGAGCCGGAGCAGGTGCCGCCGCCGCCGTGGATCGGGGTCGTCCTCGTAGGACTCTCGGCTGTGCAGGATGCGGTCGTTGGCCAGCCATTGGATGTCGCCGGGCCGGAACTCCATCTCGACGAAGACGGACTCGTCGTTGGCGATGCGCTCGACGAGCTCGATCGCCTCGGCCTGCTCGACCGTGAGGCGGGGCACGCCGGCGTGCCGTTGGGCGTCCCTGATGTACCAGCCGATGAAGAAGATCCTGGGCAAGCCGCCGATGTCGGTGATGACCGGCAGCGCGAAGTAGGGATCCTCCCCCATCCGTTCTTCGCTGTTGCGATCCCAGCACATCGGCTGGTAGAGCACCTCGAGGAGGTCGGGCCGCTCGGCCAGGATCCGGTTGTAGACAGTGGCCGAGCCGGCGATGCGGCTCTCACCCCCGACGGTTCGCGGTCTGGAGGCAAAGCAAGCCGACGATGTCGGCTCCGTCGGTGTGGAAGTCCTGGCGCTGCCTCGTCTGGTAGAGCCGCACGCTGGGGTCGGTGCGCTCGACGCCCTCGTCGCGCACGTGACCCGAACAGGTCGCCCGCCGCGTTCTGGCTGACCGGAGTGCCCATCTGGAGCCCGAGGCCGACGTAGGCGAGCTCGGTCTGGCGCGGGGAGAGCTCGTCGACCGGGAAGCCCCTGACGAGCACGAAACCGCGGCCGTCGCGCAACGCGGCCGACCCAGTCTGCGATGTCGGGCCGGAGGCTCGCGAGGTCGAAGGCCGCGTGGAGGGCATCGTGGCCGACATCGCCCTTCTCGGCCGCCCGCGCCGCCTCGAAGATGTCCGTTCGTTGGCCGGGGGAGAGCCGCGTCGTCCACCGTTCGGTCTCCGAGACGTCGGACGCGGTCCACGCCCCATCCGAGATGATCGGTGAGCGCCGCATCCCCGCGGTCAGGCCCGGCATGCCCTCAACCCCCGAGCAGGTCCCGCAGGCGCTCCATCTGCGTTGGGACGACGCGCCACCAGGTCCAGCGCCCCCGCTTCTCACCCTCGATGAGACCGGCCTCGGCCAGGACCCTCGTGTGGTGCGAGACGGTCGGCTGGCTCTTTCCGAGCGGATCCTCGAGGTTGCAGCTGCACACCTCACCCTCGGTGGCGACGATGGAGAGTAGACGCAGGCGCACCGGGTCGCCGAGCGCGGCGAAGATGCCGGCGAGCTCCTCTGCCTCCCTGTCGCTGAGCGCCGCATCGGTGATCGCCATGCAGCACGTCGACGACCGGGCGGCGACCTCTTCGATGGCAGTCCGAGGGACCATGGCTATCTCCTATTGACAGATATCAATGTATAGTGCAAACTGCAACGCATCGACATCAGTCAATCTAGCGGGAGATCACATGTCACGCGTCCAACTCGCCCTCAACGTCACCGACCTCGACGAGGCGATCGACTTCTACTCGAAGCTCTTCGCCACCAGCCCGGCGAAGGTCCGGCCGGGCTACGCCAACTTTGCCATCGCCGACCCGCCTCTCAAGCTGGTGCTGATGGAGCACCCCGAGACGAGGGGCAGCGGGGTCGTGGGTGCGCTCAACCACCTCGGCGTGGAGGTCATGAGCGCCGGACAGGTGGCCGAAGCCAGCGGGCGTCTTTCGGGTGAGGGGTTGGCCACGGTCGACCAGGAGCAGACGACGTGCTGCTTCGCCGTGCAGGACAAGGTGTGGGTCGAGGACCCCGATGGCGCCCCGTGGGAGGTCTACACGGTGCTGGCCGACGCGCCGGTCGAGTCGGGCATAGCCGGGGACGTGACCTGCTGCGTCGCCGAAGGCCTGGAGGTGGCGAGCTCCGGAACAAACGCTTCGTCCTGTTGCTGACGCGGACGTCGCACCAAGATCCGATGGGAGCTCGCTCGTGACGGAGGTGGCGCTGTGGCGCCGGCTGATGGCGGAATTCCTCGGGCAGCGCCTTCCTGGCCGCCGTGGTGATCGGATCGGGCATCGCCGCCCAGCAGCTCTCGCCGGGTAACACCGGGCTGCAGCTCTTCGAGAACGCCGCCGCGACGGCAGCCGGCCTGTTCGCCATCATCTTGATGTTCGGGCCCGTCTCGGGCGGCCACTTCAACCCGGTCGTGTCCTTCGTCGACGCTGTCGTTCGGCGGGCTGAGCTGGCGGGACGCCGCCGCCTACCTGCCGGCGCAGGTCGCGGGCTGCGTCTTCGGCGCCGTGGTGGCCAACGCCATGTTCTCCAAGGCGGCGTTCGAGATCTCCACCAAGCACCGGGCGTCGCCGGCCCACTTCCTCTCCGAGATCGTCGCCACCTTGGGGCTGCTCCTGGTGATCTTCGCACTGGCCCGCTCCGGGCGCTCGAGGACGACCCCGGCGGCTGTCGGCGCCGTACATCGGCGCGGCCTATTTCTTCACCAGCTCGACGAGCTTCGCCAACCCCGCCATCACGGTGGGGCGCATGTTCTCGAACACCTTTGCCGGCATCGCCCCCTCGTCGGCGCCGAGCTTCATCGGCGCTCAGGTCGTCGGCGGCATCGTGGCGATCGTCGTGATCCGGGTGCTCTACCCCGGGGTCACCCCCGATGAGGCGGCCAACATCCTGTTCCCGCACGGGTACGCCGAAGACGGTTCCGAGCCGGCGGAGCGCGGGCAGAAGCAGCTGCAGGAACCCGCCACCTCATGAGGCGACCCGCCACGGCGTCTCGTCCACCGGCCAATTCGAGCCGCACTGAAGGAAGGAACCCCATGCATCTCGTTGCGATCGGTGGGAGCGACGCCGGCATCAGCGCGGCCCTGCGCGCCCGGGAGCTCGACCCGCTCCGTCGAGGTCTCCGTCATCGTTGCCGACGCGTACCCCAACTTCTCCATCTGCGGTATCCCCTATTACGTGTCGGGGGAGGTGGCGCATTGGCGCAACCTGGCGCATCGCACCGTGGCCGACCTGGAGGCGACAGGCATGCAGCTGCATCTCGACACGGTCGCCCGCCGGATCGACGTCGAGGCGCACAAGTTGGCGGTCGAGCGACCCGACGGGTCCGAAGACCTCATGGCCTACGACGCGCTGGTCGTGGGCACCGGTGCCGTCCCGGTTCGGCCGCCCATCGAGGGGCTGTCCGGTCCCGACGCCCTCGGGCCCGACGACGGCGTCCACTTGCTGCACTCCATGGGCGACACGTTCGCGGTCATGCGCACCCTCGAGGAGCGCGCACCGCGGAACGCTGTCATCGTCGGGGCCGGCTACATCGGCCTGGAGATGGCCGAGGCCCTGGTGACACGGGGTTTGTCCGTGACGCAGATGGAGCAGCTCGAAGAGGTCCTCCCGACGGTCGACCCCGAGCTCGGTGCCCTCGTCCACGCGCAACTGGCCGAGCACGGGGTGGACGTGCGCACCCGTACGACCGTGCAACGCATCGCCCGGGCGAAGGCCGGGGACGGCCTCGAGGTCTCCGCCACCGCGCCAGACGGCTCCGTCGTGGAGTGCACCACTGACGTGGTCCTCGTCGTGGTGGGCGTGCGACCGGACACCGACCTGGCCGCCGACGCCGGGGCGGAGCTCGGCTTCCGGGGGGCCATCGCCGTCGACACCAGCATGCGCACCAACCTCCCCGACGTTTTCGCAGCCGGCGACTGCGTCGTCACCCACCATCGCCTGCTCGGCGAGACGTACCTGCCGCTCGGCACGACGGCCCACAAGCAGGGCCGCGTCGCCGGCGAGAACGCCCTGGGCGGGAGCCGTGAGTTTGCGGGGAGCCTGGGCACGCAGGTGGTGAAGGTCTTCGACATGGTCGCCTCCCGCACCGGCGTGCGCGACCACGAGGCCCGTTCGGCCGGCTTCGATCCGGTCACGGTGGAGTTCGAGGGAGACGACCACAAGGCGTACTACCCGGGCAGCCACCGCGTCCGCACGCGCTACACCGGGGACCGCGGCACGGGTCGGCTCCTCGGCGTCCAGCTCTTCGGGCACCGTCACGCCGAGGTGGCCAAGCGCGTCGACATCGCCGCCGCCGCCATCTTCGCCGGGCTGAGCGTCGACCAGGTGAGCGACCTCGACCTGTCCTACACGCCGCCACTGGGCAGCCCGTGGGACGTGATGCAAGGCGGGGCACAGGCCTGGGCGCGCGAGACGGCATGACGAGCCGTAGCGGGATGAACCTCTGACAACCAGTGGCAAGGAGGGCTCAATGACCGACTGGGAATCGCTGTCGAAGGAGCACAGGGTCCAGCTCAACCACGTCGTCACGCTGCTGCACCAGCGGTACCCGGACGTGCTCAGCCGTGAGTCCATCGCGGGCCTTGTCATGGACAGCTACACACGAATGGCCGCCAGGGCCACGGTCACGAAGTGGCTCGTTCCTTTCGCCGAGAAGTTGGCCAAGGAGCGCCTCGACGCGTTGACGCTCCTCGAGGAGGGCGCTCTCAAGACCATTCCCACCGTGCTGTTCCTGTGCACGCACAACGCCGGGCGCTCCCAGATGGCGCTGGGGTGGTTCGCCCACCTCGCCCATGACAACGCCATCGCCTGGTCGGGTGGTTCCGAACCGGTGGGGGAGCTCAACAAGGTCGCCGTCGAGGCCATGGCCGAGGTGGGCATCGACATCTCGCAGGGCTTCCCCAAGCCGTGGACCGACGAGGTGCTGGCCGCCGCCCATGTGGTCGTCACCATGGGCTGTGGCGACTCCTGCCCGGTGCTGCCCGGCAAGGAGTACGAGGAATGGGAGGTGGCCGATCCGGCAGGGCAACCCCTCGAGGTGGTCGAGCTGATCCGTGACGACCTCGAGAGCAGAGTTCGAAACCTCCTCGCGCGGATCGGTGCGAACGAGCTCCCTCCGGCCGCCAACCCCATCTAGCTGTTCATAATCGTTCAGGGGTAAGCACCTCGAGAGATCAGAGATCGTTTCCCGCGTAAGAAAGGTTGAAGCTCTTGTTGGCCAGTGGAAAGTCAGGGACGATGGTGTCGGCCAAGGAGACAGGTAGTGCCGGCCAGTTGTGGAAGGACGGATCGACCACTTTTACCCTGGTCAGTCGACCCTCATCGTCGAGCTCCACCCGGTGCACGGCAGCACCGCGCCACGCCTCGATGAGCCCGACCCCGTTTGCGGACTGACCCCATTGGGCCCGTGACGTCACCGCCACGGCCTCCAGGCTTCCCACCCGGTGGATGAAGTCTGCCAAGAGGGACAGGGATATGCGGGCCTCCTCGACCCGAACGTCGAAGCGCGCCTTGACATCACCCGCCGTGCGAAGGGCGGGGGAGAACGAATTTGACGTCGTCACCGCCGGGTGGGCTTGACGAGCGTCGAAGACGAGACCCGAGGCGCGGCCGGCAACCCCGACGACGCCGAGCTCCCTGGCCTGCTTCCCGTCGAGCACCGCAGTGCCGGCGAAGCGCTCCATGACAAGGGCGCTCGACGTGACGAGACCGATCAGCTCGTCGAATCGTCGCCCTATCTCGCCGAGCTCCTCGTTGGAGGGCAGAGAGTGGACGCGAGCTCCGCCAAGGACGACGCCACCGCGCAGCAGCCTGTGGCCGGTCACCCGGGCGTTCAGTTGCAGCAGGTGTTCACGCAATGAGAGCGCCCAGGCTTGGGCGATACCGAAGCCGACGTCATTGCACAAGGCACCGATGTCAGCAACGTGATTGTACAAACGTTCGAGTTCGAGGAGGAGCCCCCGGAGCACCATCGCTTCAGCTGGCACCTCCACCCGCCAGGCATCTTCAACCGCCTGGCAGTACGCCAAAGTGTGCCCAACGGCAGTGTCTCCCGAGATCCGCTCCGCTAGCTGGACGCCTGCGTCAGGGTCCCGTCCCTCAAAGAGGCGCTCGATCCCCTTGTGCACGAACCACAGGCGTGCCTTCATGCGCAGGATCGTCTCCCCGACCACCCAGAAGCGGAAGTGACCCGGTTCGATGAGGCCGGCGTGCACCGGCCCGACGGGGATCTCGTAGACGCCCGTTCCCTCTACCGGGACGAAGGGGTACGCCCCGGCGTCGCTCACCATCGGTGGCGGGTCGCCTGCCCCGCGACGCATGGGGTACCAGTCTTCAGGCCAGTGCTGGTGGAGAACCAGGCGACGGGGCTGGGGATGACCCACGGGCACGATGCCGAAGAGGTCCTGGAGCTCGCGTTCGAAGCGACCGGCGGGGAACGAAAGGCCGGACAAGGTCGGCACGGTCGGCTGGGCCGGATCGACGATCAGGTGCAGCTCGACCCGAGTGTCGGGCGGGCCTGAGGTGAAGAGGTAGACGACCCGCAACTCCTCCCCGTCGTCGTGACCGGACACGAGGGCGAGCCGCATCCCTTGCGCCAGGAGGGCAGCGGCTGCATCCAACAGCCCGGCTGCCCGCACCACGCCGGCACGACGGTGCCGGCCGACCGACTGGAGCGCCACGGCAGGCATTGCGGGACCGGTCACGACGCCACCACCCGCGCCGCCGCCTCGAGGAGGCCAGACAATGGCCAGGCGAACACCCCGATGAAGCCGCAGACGGCCAAGCCTCCGACAAGTGGTGTGGCGACCCAGCGAGGAGGCGGAACGGCAACGCCCGGCGACTCCGGCGGGCCGAGGAGCATGTGGCGCGCGTGGCCCACCACGGCGATGAAGATGACCACCATTGCGACCATGGCCAGGACGGCAGCCCAACCCAATCCCACTTGAAATTCGGCCCGGACCATCACGAGCTCGCTGGTGAAGAGGCTGAAAGGCGGAAGGCCCAACAACGCCACGAGACCTATTCCGAACACGCCGCCGAGGGCCGGGCGGCGAGCCAACAGCGCCCGCACACCGTCAATCTGACTGGTGCCCTCGGCGGCCATGATCTCCCCGGAGGTCAAGAAGAGCACGCTCTTGGCCAGCCCGTGACCGAGGATGTGGAGGAGCACGGCGGCGATGGCGAGCCTGATGCCCGCCGCGGCGCCGAGGGCGATGAGCCCCATGTGCTCGATGCTGTGGTAGGCGAGCATGCGCTTGTAGTCACGTTGCGTGATCAACAGCGAGGCCGCCAGGGCCAGCGAGAGGAGGGCGACGACAACGAGCAGGGTGCGGGCGAACCCGGGCCCGAGGGTCACATCGGTCACCGCCTTGAAGCGCAAGATGGCGTAGAAGGCCACGGTGAGGAGGACCCCCGACATCAGGGCCGACACCGGGGCAGGTGCCTGGCTGTGAGCATCGGGGAGCCAGCTGTGCATCGGAGCCAGCCCGACCTTGGTGCCGTAGCCGAGGACGAGGAGGCCGAAAGCGAGACGCATCAACGAAGGGTTGAAGCGGTGCGCGTGCGCCATCAGCGACGTCCAGTCGAGCGCCTGGGCTGAGTGCCCTCCGGCGTGCAGTGCCGCCAAGTAGACCAAGACGGTGCCCAAGAAGGCCAGCGCGATCCCGACCGAGCAGATCACAATGTATTTCCACGCAGCCTCGAGCGAGCCCCTGGTTCGCCGGTGCCCGACCAGGAACACGGTGACGATCGTCGTGGCCTCGACGGCCACCCAGAGCACGCCCACGTTCGCCGCCAGCACGGCGAGGAGCATGAAGGCCACGAACGCCTGGACCAACATGCCGTAGCGCGACGACCGCGCCGGGTTCCCCTGTTCCTCGGCCCGTTCACGCGCCATGGTCCGGATCCCGACCCACGAGGCCATTAGCGAAATGGCGCCGATGACGATGACCATAAATACGCTCAGGGCGTCGGCGCGCAGGGCTCCCCACGCGCCGAAAAGAGGGCCGTCTCGGACGATCCGGACGGCGGTGAGAATCCCTAGGACGAGTACGGCTCCGTTGGTCGCCACCGCGACCCAGGCGGTCGAGCGTCGCCCCGGCACGGCAGCGATGGCCGCGCCCCCGAACAACGGGAGCATCAAAATGGTCACGAGCACCATCAGTCGTGGAGCTCCTGGAGCTCGTCGAGGTCGACGTCCCCGAACTCGATTCGAAGTCGTTGCGACAACACCATCAACACGACAACGCCCAGGAGCACGTCGAAGGAGACCCCCAGCTCAATCAGGAAGGGGAACCCAGCGGTGCACAAGAAGGCGGTCAGCGCGATCCCGTTGTCGACCATCAGCAGCCCCACAATCTGGAACGTGGGTCGCCGCCGGGCCACGAGGACGAAGAAGCCAATCAGCAGCGTCGCGATGCCGATCGGCACCAGCGCACCGGCCGTTGTGCCGACGAAGCGCGCCACGCCGCGCCCGGTCACGAAGGCCAACACGATGAGTGCGGAGGAGGCCACTAGCGAGGCTGGGACGTTGACGAGGGGCCTGCTCTCACGGGCATCGGAGCTCGCGCCGCTCGCCCGCCCGAGCAGCACCGGGATCACCACGCCCTTGACGACCACAACGACCGCAGCGGCGGCGAGCAGG
This sequence comes from uncultured Acidimicrobiaceae bacterium, assembly GCA_963728845.1. Lineage (GTDB taxonomy): Bacteria > Actinomycetota > Acidimicrobiia > Acidimicrobiales > RAAP-2 > Bog-473. The sequence goes on along the minus strand of CAVSLS010000043.1, from coordinate 8,217 downwards.
CCGACGTCATGGAGGTGGACGCCCAGGACCACGGCGACCAGTCCTAATGCCAAGCCCTGGGCCGCCATCACACTGATGACCGAGCGGATCGAGGCGAGCCACAGGGTCGCCACCGCGCAGACAAGCACCGCGCCGGCCGCCAGGGTCAGGGCCGAGGAGTACGAGGACCCGGTCACGGCACCACCAGGGCGGAGAGGACGGCCAGGATCGCCAGGACGAACGCCCCCGCCATTAGCTCGGGCACCCGGAAGAGCCGCAGCTTGGCCACCGTCACCTCGAAGGCGGCCAGGGCGGCACCGAGGAGGGCAACCTTTCCCGCGGTGGCCACGAGAGCTACCGCCAGGTGCGAGGGGCCGGGTGCGGTGGCGATGCCCCACGGGACGAACAGGTTGGCCAGGAGCGTGAACAGCACGACCAACCTCATGGATTCGCCCAGCTTCACGAGCGCGAGGTCCGGCCCGGCGTACTCGAGGATCATGGCCTCGTGGATCATCGTGAGCTCCAGGTGCGTGGTCGGGTTGTCCACGGGCAGCCGTCCGGCTTCGGCGATGATCACGATCACGAATGCGACCAGGGCCAAAACCCGCTGTGGCGTGGCCAGCCATGCGGGATGCGCGAGCGACCTCGTGATGATGGCCGGCAGGTTGGAGGAGCGAGCGGGGACCGAGAGGGCGAGGATCGCCACGAGCAGGGCGGGCTCGGCCAGGGCCCCGATCGTCATGGCACGGCTTGCACCCATGCCCCCGAACGCCGTGCCGGTGTCGAGGCCGCCGAGCGCCAGAAAGACCGAGCCGAGAAGGAGGAGGAAGACCACCGCGAACAAGTCAGCGGACCAGCCGAACGCGGGATCGGTGGCCAGCAGCGGCGCGATGATGACGATCACCAGGGTGCTGGCGACGAGGACCACTGGAGCCAAGGGGAAGACCCAGCTTGCGTGCTCGGGTCGCGTCCGTTCACGGCGCGCCAGCTTGCGCAGGTCGAGCAAGGGTTGGCGGATGGGTGGCCCGATCCGGCCCTCCATTCGGCAGCGCACCTTGCGCATAAGGCCGAGCAGGAGCGGACCACCGAGCACGACGAGGATCACCTGCAGCAACGAGATGGCGGCCATAGAGATGGGTGACCAACCGCTGCTCACGCCAGCACCACCAGGACGATGATCAGCGCCACGAGGCCGAAGGCGAGATAGCGGTGCACGCTGCCATTGGGTAGACGACGGGCGGTGGCGCCCCAGCGCTGAAGTCCTCGGTCCGCCGGGCGGTAGACGCGCCGCTCGAACGCGTCGTCGAGGGAGGTATGGATAACCGCAGCTTCGGTGTAGTAGCGCGACTCTGCGATGTGGCTCACATCGATGTCGTGCGAGGGATTCAGCGCGTCCTCGAACACCCGTGTGAGCGGCTCCCCGAAGGAGGTGGCGGTGTACTCCATGCGGGCCGTCTGGAGCTCTCGACCGCAACCCCATGCCTCGGCAAGACGGACCGGACTGCTCTGGACGAGTCGGCGAGCGAGGGCGACCAGTCCTCCGCAGACCACGAGGCCGAGCGCCAGCAGCGCCGGCGCGAGCATACCGGGGACACCCGGAAGACCTATCTGCCAGCCGTGGTTCAAAGGTCCCGTGAGGTGGAGACGCGTGACGTTGCCGGCCGCGTCGAGCACAGCGGGGATGACCAGAAAGGGAGCCACGCCGAAGACCAGGCAGAGCGCGGCAAGCATGCCGGCCCCGGTCCACATGGACGGACGGACCTCCGTGGCCCGTTCGGCCCGCTCCGTGCGGGGAAGTCCAAGGAGGCCGATGCCGATCGCCTTGGCGAAGGTGAACGCGGTCAGACCACCCGTGAGTGCGAGCACGCCGACGCCGATCGGCATCGCCACGGCGATGGTGACGTCGCTGGAGGGCAGACCGTGGAGCATGCTCTGGAGGAGGAGCCATTCGCTCACGAAACCGCAGAAGGGGGGAAGGGCGGCAATGGCCAGTCCTCCCACCAGAAAAACGGTGCCACTCACCGGCATGCGGTTGAGGAGGCCCCCGAGCCCGTCGAGGTCCGTACCCCCGGTGGCCTGTTGGACGGAACTCGCGGAGAGGAACAGCGAACCCTTGAACACGGCATGGAAGACCACGTGGAGCAACGCGGCCACCAGCGCCACCAAGGCGAGCGTCCGATGCCCGGTGGAGGCGAACAGCCCCGAGGCACCGACACCAAGCAGCATCAGGCCGACGTTGTCGGTCGTCGAATAGGCGAGCAAGCGTTTGAGGTCCCTGCTGGTCGCCGAGTGTAGAGAACCGAACAGGGCCGAGAGCGCCCCGAGTGCCATCACGAGGAGCCACCACCACGTCGGCCCCCCGCCGAGCAGGCCCATGCCGACGCGGACGATGCCGTACACGCCGAGGTTCACCATGGCCGCCGACATCAAGGCGGACACTGGCCCCGGTGCCTCGGGATGGGCGCGGGGCAACCAGACGTGCAAGGGCACCGCGCCGGCCTTTGACCCGAAGCCGACCAGGGCGAGCACGAAAGCGGTGCTCCGCACCCAGACCGGCAGGTGCGACGACTTGACGGCGATGACGGCGAAGGACTGGCTCCCAGAGCGCGTCGCCAGCAAGACCAACCCGAGGATCAATGCAGCTGCACCGAACTGCGTCATCACCGCGTACCACTGGGCGGCGCCCTGCACCTCGCTGCGACGCGCATGGTCGGTCAGGACGAGGAAGAGCGACGTGACGGCCATGAGCTCCCAGAGGAACAAGAACGTGGTTACGTTGGACGCGGCCGGGACGAGCAGCAGGGTCGTCACGAACAGCGGGAGGATGCACGAAGCTGTCCGGCTCGAGAGGCCGTGGCCGGTGTACCCGAGTCGAAAGACCATGGCGCAGATGCCGACGACGGCGGTGATGACGACGAAGAGGGCACCGAAGCGATCGAGAGATAGAGAGAAACCCGAAAGCGGCATCAGCGCACTCGTGTGCACTTCGGCGGGGTGCCCCGAGCGGAGGACGTCGACCCCGACAATGAGTCCGAACCCACAGGCGCCGATCGTGAGCGCCGTGGACAGGCCGATTCGGAATCGAACGGGAGCGGCAGCACCTGCGAGTGCAGCCGCCAGGCCGATCAGCGCGGTGCCGACAAGCAGTGCCCCCGTCACGTTCCGGCCAGTCCCCGGAGGGCTCGCACGATGGCGGCCGGGTCCGGGGGGCAGCCGGGCACTTCGAGGTCGACGGGCACTACGTCGCCCACCGCTCCTGCCACGCCGTAGGCGCCGCGAAAGACCCCGCAATTGCGGGCGCAGTCGCCTACGGCGACCACGACCCGTGGCCGTGGCACGGCCTCGAGCGTCTTGCGGAGTGGGTCCGCCATGTTGTGGGTGACAGGACCGGTGACGAGGAGCCCATCGGCGTGACGGGGCGAGGCCTCTAGCCGGATGCCGAAGCGCTCGGCGTCGTAGATGGGGGAGAAGATCGACGCGATCTCCATCTCGCACCCGTTGCACGACCCAGCGTCCACGTGTCGGAGCTGCAGAGAGCCGCGGAGCCGCTTCGCCGCCGCCTTTACCGCGGGGCTTCCCCTCTCCGGATCTCCCACGTCGACCGGGCGTACCCGCATCCATCTGCCCAGTGTCCGGAGCCGCATAATTGACATATATGTCAATCAGTCAATACATTATTTGTCAAATCGAGTAACTGACATACTTATCAATCAATTAGTCTGTCAAGAAGTACCTAGGTAGGACTGGACAAGGAGACAACCGTTCGTGGCTCCCACGCCGATCTATCAGGTGAAGGCGGAGTTCTTTAGGACCCTCGCTCACCCAGCTCGGATCCGAGTCCTGGAGGTACTCCGGGACGGCGATCGGACCGTGAGCGAACTCATCCCTGAGGTCGGCATCGAATCGTCGAATCTGTCCCAGCAACTAGGAATCATGCGCCGAGCGAATCTCGTGCAGTCACGCAAAGAGGGTGCCACCGTCGTGTACTCGGTCGGTAACCCGATGATCTTCGAACTCCTCGACGTAGCGAAGAAGATTCTCACGTCGTCGCTCGTTGAAGCGAGGGAGCTCCTTGCGGAGCTCGAGTCGGCGCCCGAGGGTTGATACCGGTACCTCCGGCAGAATCGCCCGAGGGCCACTGTCCTCGTACACCTGTGGCCTCAGACAACTGGGGGCACCCGGTGACGAGTTCCTCGACGACCCCTTCTACGAAGTGTCCAGGTGTCTGCCGAACCAGCCGGAGGGCGCTTCTCGCAGCGCGAGCACCGCCCACCCGCAGAGCCCGTTCGCATTGGACGCCTGGGTAGCTTGCGAACGGGCGTGGTCACTGGAACCCGGGCCGCGGGCCGGAGGCACCGAGGGCGGGATCGACAAGGAAGTCGAGGTCGCATCCTTGGTCCGCTTGGAGGACGTGCTGCACGTAGAGCGCCTCGTAACCGCGAGCCGGAACGGCGCGTTGAGGTCGGTGTTCGGTTGAGCGTCGGGCCAACTCACGTTCGTCGACGAGCAGGTCGAGTACCCCGTGGCGGGCGTCCAGCACAATTTCGTCGCCGTCACGAACGAGTCCAATGGCCAAGGTGAGCGGGGAAGTCAGAGCTCGGGGGTCGGCGCGCTGCCGGCGACCTTCCACTCCGGCTTGCGAAGCCGATCCATGAGGAGTGGCGGAACGATTCCGATCACGAGTATCCCTCCCAGGATGAAGAGGGCGTAGAGCAGCGGGTTCGAGTGGCCGAACTGCGACGGGGCGATGAAGCCGAGGAGCAGCGCGGCCAAAGACGATACGGCTCCGACGAGACACAGGATTCGGAGAGCCGGTGCACGGTACCCGCGGGGGTGGTCCGGCTGCTTCCGGCGCAACCTGACCGCCGCGATGAACATCAGCACGTACATGATGAGATAGACCTGCGTGGCCATCACGGCGAATATCCAGTAGTCACGCGAGACGTCCGGTATGAATGCGTAGAGCAGCGCGATGATTGTGATCACGATCGCCTGTCCCGTCAAGATGCGTATCTCGATGCCTCTGCGGTTCACCTTTTGAAAGAAGGGAGGGAGAAAGCCCTGCTCGCGACCGATCCTGAGAAGCCCCTCGGAGGGGCCGTCGAGCCAGGCCATCATTCCTGCAAGGGCTCCGATCGCAAGAGCGATGGCGACCAGCGGCACAGCGAACTTGATCCCGAAGTGCGCAAAGAGACTGTTGAAGGCCTGCATGACCCCGGCGGTGAAGCTGATCTTCTTCTCAGGGATCACCCAAGCGATCGCCAGCGTGGGAAGGATGAAGATGGCGAGGACGAGTGCCATGGCGAGGAAGATGGACCTTGGAAATTCCCGGCCGGGGTTCCGGAGGTCGTCAACATGCACGGCATTCACCTCGATACCGGCATAGGTGAAGAAGCTGTTCACGACCAGGACGACACTGGCGATACCCGTCCACGCCGGCAGGAGATGGTGCGTGTTCATCGGGGCAGCCGAGTGGTTTCCCTGCAACAGGTAAGTGATGCCGAGAGCGACGAGGATTGCCCCCGGAATCAGGGTACCGATCAGCGTCCCACTCGAGGAGAGCTTTGCCACGAGTCCAACTCCCCGCGAGGAGATGAACACGCCACCCCAGAACAGAACGATGATGACGACGGCGTTGTAGACGCCATTGGCGGCCAGGCTCGGATCGATGACATAGGCGAGCGTCCCGGCGACGTAGGCGAGCAGCGCGGGGTAATAGAAGATCGTCTGGGCAAACTCGCACCAGACGGCCAGGAGCCCCATCGGGGCAGAAACACCTTCTCGCACCCAGTTGTAGACGCCACCCTGCCAGCCCGACGCCAACTCTGCGGCGACCAAGGAGACGGGCACCAGGAACACGAATGCAGGGAAGACGTACAGGAACACCGAGGCGAGACCGAAGACTGACGTGGCCGGCGCGGACCCGAGATAGCCGACGGATCCCACCGTCATCATCGCCAACACCGTCCAGGAGAGGTACCGCCGAGGGGGAGCCTTAGCCGTCGCGAGGGTCACACGCGTTGGCCCGTGGTCGGAGACATCTCCCTCGGCAACCGTTAGCCGGGGCTGACGGCGTCTTCGTACCCACACGGACTACGGACCCACCTTCTTCTCCTCGACGTATCGCCACGTTACGCGGCGGGAGCGACGCCGCCCGATCCGTCTGCACGTTCACGGATCTCCAGCAAGCCGCCAGTGTCCGCACTATCACGAATGTGTGTAGATAGGTAGGCGTCGCGCCACTTCCACTGTGCCCCAATCGGGCTGATCCCTGGCAGGGGCACAGCTGTAATCACGAGGTTCTCCAGCACCCCTCGGAAGTGCCGGACATCGAGCCATTTCGGTGGCAGATCGAGACCGAGGACACGGTGCCAGTCGCATCCGTTGGGCCTCCGCCGCACCGCCGGGCCGCCCAAAACGCGCCCGCTCTCGGGCCGACGGGGTGCCAAGGTGCCACGGGCAAGGCCAGGGCTAGCATTTTGAAGATGGACGCGATCGGCTGGCTGATACTGGTGGTCATCGTCCTGGTGGTCGCGGCCGTCGCATTCGTGGTTATTCGGCGGAGGCGGCGCGGTGGAGGCGTGATCGCAACCAAGGACAAAGGATGACGCTGCTCATGACCGCGTCCCAGATCCGCGGGCTTCCGGTGGTCACGATCCAGGGCGGGGAGGACGTGGCCGAGGTGCGCGACGTGATCTACAGCCCCGAAGCGGGTCGCCTGGTCGGTGTCACCCTCAACAAGCGTGGCTTCCTGGCCGGCCGGAGCCGCGATGTCCTTCCGGCCGAGGCGATCCATGCGATCGGCCAGCACGCGGTGATGGTGCTCGACGAGTCCAACCTCGTCGCCCCCGAGGACGCGCCCGAGGACGTCGGCCATCCCGCTACGGAGCGCAACGTGCTCGGAGACGACATCCTGACCGAGGGGGGAGCGAGCCTGGGTAAGGTCGCCGACTTGGTTCTGCTGGTTGGGAGCAGCGGTGAGGTAGTCGGCTATCAAATCGACAAGGCCGGGGGTGGACGGGGCTACATCCCGCTACCAGCTCAGCTCTCCGTCTCGGGGGTTGCGCTGGTGGTCCCGAACATCACCGAGGAGTTCGTCCAAGACGACCTTGTCGGACTCGGCGCGGCGGTTGACGAGTTCCGGACTCGATTGGGGCTCACGTGAGTGAGTCGTTCCGGGGTTCTGTTGGCCGCAAAGTCGTGAGCCGATCAAGTGCGAAGGAGTTGGGCTCTGTCAGCCACCTGCTCGTGGATCCCAGGCAACGGCGCGTCGCCGCCGTGGTCATCGGGCGTGGCAAGAAGGCTCAGCTTGTCGATTGGGGGCAATTGAGCGGGTTTGGGCCCGATGCAGTCATGGTCGTCGACGAAGGCGCCCTCCGGTCACCGTCGGATGACCGGGAACGGGCCGCCGCCGCGGGGAAGCTCGAACTCGTCGGCAAGCGAGCCCTGAGCGAACGAGGCAATGAACTCGGCGAACTCGACGATGTGACCTTCGACGCCGATACCGGCGTTCTCGAGGATCTGCTCATCGGCGCCCATCGCGTCCACGCCGGATCTGTGCTGGGCAGCGGCTCCTATGCTGTCGTGCTCGACGAGAGCTAGGAGTACTCATCCTAAGACTCTCCCTCGTGCCCGTCGCAATGGGTCATCGCAGTTCGGCTGCCCTCGTTCCCATTTCGGTGGGGGACCGTGGGGGACAAGGAATTTCCACCCACGCCTTGAATACGAGGCGAATTAGCCCCCGCTTAGGAGTTCGCTGGTGGGTGGATTGAAAAAGAGGCGAAGAACCCACGCTTTCAGGCCGGGAGGTTAACAGCCCAAGGAAGGGCCCCTTCGCCTTACATTTGCCATGGGCCGCGGACCTTTTCGGTGGTTGGGGACGGGGTTGGTTCCGTGGCCCCCCCCCTTTTAGGTCCGGAAGGCGGAGAAAGACAATTCCTGCGGCCGACCAGCTGGAGGAAGCAAAGGGGCAGGCAAATCCGAGAATTTCATCCCTGCGATGGTCCTCGGCGTTTGGCCGTGTTCCGCCTTGTTTCGCGTTCCTGTGGGCACGTTGTGGGCACGAAGCTTGACGGATCTCAAACACCTGACGTCGAAGAACGCCCAGGACGGCAGCCACCGGGTCGCTGAACCGCGATCTCCTGATGGCGAGCAGTACAAGGTCCTGATCGAGCGGAGTGTGGCCCGGGGCGATGGCAGCGTCTCAGGATTAGGGATGCCCAGCATGTCGGGGCTGAC
>CAVSLS010000042.1:0-78288 GCA_963728845.1 uncultured Acidimicrobiaceae bacterium | reverse complement strand
CTGATCAAGACGGAGGGCGCTGACACCCGGGAGAGTGCTGGCCAGTCGGTGGCGATCTCCCACGTGGCATCGGTGCTGGCGTTGTCGACGATGAGAATCGTGGTTTCGAACGGAAAGGACTCGTCGAGGTAGGCTCTCGCCGGCACGTGCTCGCCTCGAGCATCAGCTCCTCGTTGAACACGGGAATGGCCACCTCGACCACCGGCGGACGTTCGTGGGGCGCCGTAGAGCTGATCGTGAGTGGCCGATCGTCCGCCGCCCCCCCCATCCGGATCGACAGACGCCGTGGCTTCGGTCATCGGGCTCAGCCCCGCCGTCCCGGCGCTCACATCCACAGCGGGAGGGTATGGCTCATCAACGCTGGTTCTCACAACTACGGGCCGGAGTCCACAGAGCGAAAACGCCTTCTGACACAGAGAAGTTACCTGTTGATCGCGCCAAGTTCGCCCGTTGGAAATAAGCCCGCCGGGTGGTGCCCGACACCCCGCTATCCACGGCGCTCCCGAGGTCTCTCCAGAGAGAAGAGTGGTCTCGTGTCCCCGGCGCCAGTGCGTTCCGTCGACGAGGAGAGTCGGCCACGCGGCCAGAGCAGCGTCTTCCCTTGCATAGTCGGATCTGACTCAGCGCCGCAGAGAAGGCCGCCGTGAGCTCACGAAACGAGGCGCAGGCTTCCGGGCTTCTCGGTGTCGGACGTCGGCGTCGGTGTCTCAGTCGGCGTCGAGTCCATGGGCTGTCTTTTCCCAGAAGGACGGAGTCACCACCAGTTGCCACATCGCCTTCACGGCGGCGATGGACATCATCACCCAGTAGATCGGCACGAGCAGGGCGGCCAGCACCAGACCTTCTGGTCTGGTGTGGCGTGCCGTGAGCACGGTCAGGTACCACAGCAGGAAGTTCCCGAAGGCCCACAGGACCAGGCCGACGTAGTACACGGGCGCCGGGAAGATCTCCTCGCACGAACAGGGTGGGCGATGAACCACACGAGGGTCATGACCCAGAAGATCGGGTTGACCATGGCCAGGATCGGCGTTCCGCCCGACGAAGGCACACAAGTGACCAACGCCCTTGAGACCGATCTCCTTGGTGAGCTCCCGAGGGGAGCGGAGATCGATGAGGAACGTCTGCAGGTAGCCCTTGTACCAACGAGAGCGCTGCTTCACCCAGTTGACGAAATCGCTGTTGGCTTCCTCCAGCGTGGTGGATTCGAGCACTTTGATCTGATAGTGCTCACGGAACATCCGGATTCCGAGGTCGCAGTCCTCCGTGACGTTGTAGGGGTCCCATCCCCCGAGGGCCCGCAGGGCGCGCGCCGGAAGTGGTTCGACGTCCCGCCGAGCGGAATCGGTGCGTCCAACGTCCCAGGCCGGGAAGGAAGAAGGAGAACCACATGGCGTACTCGACGGTGAACCACCTGGTGATGATGTTCTGAGTCGCGTTGCGGTACGACAGCTTTGCCTGCACGCACGCCACTTCGGGGCCGTACCGACCGAGCGCCACGGCCGCCCGACGCAGCTGGAGGATGTCGGGCGTGTCCTCGGCGTCGTAGACGGCCACGATGTCCCCCCGGGCCAGCGTCAGACCGAAGTTCAACGCCTTGGGCTTGGTGCGAGGTTCGGCGGGAGGGATCAGGACCAGCTTGAACTGCGGAGGGGGATCAGCGGCGCGCAGCGCACCCAACGTCTCCTGGTCGTCCTCCTCGACCAGGAGGAGCACCTCGAGGCGACTCGGCGGGGTAGTCCATTCTGGGCGAGATTCTCTATCAGCTTGATGATGACCGAGGCTTCTTTGTAGACGGGGAGCAGGATCGTGTAGAAGGGCAGTTCGGAGTCGGGGACGATCAGGGCTTCCTCGTCGGTCACGATCTCGAGGGCATCGCTCTTCGAGGACCACGTGAAGAGGTAGGCGCGGTAGGTCACGGCGATCAGGTAGAGCAGGGTGAAGCCGGCGATCAACGCAGTGATCGTCAAGCGGATGTTGAGCACCAGCCCGATGGCGATGACGATCAGCAGTCCGATGAAGAAGTTGCGCTGGCCCCGGGAGACCAGGCTCCGGGCGGACATCAGGGGTACCCGGTTGGCGAAGCCGGAAATACTGGCCTCGAGTCGCAACTCGACCTCACCCTCATTCATGGCGACCGGCTGCATCGCCGGGGACTCTAACAAGCAGAGGTGCCCTGCCTCCAGACGGCTGCAGCAATAATCCCTGCTCGCAACCCCTAGATTCCCGGTCGGCGGGCGGGAAAGCCAGGCGTGAATGACACCCAAGTAACCGCCACCCAAACTTCAGGTGACACCGGAAATGGCCGTTTTCCCCTGCCGCTACATTGCACACGCGTGGCTGGCACCATTTGCAACCGAGAACACCTGCAGCCTTTCCCATGGAGTGGCGGTGCCGGGATCACCGTCTTGATTCGTGACACGGTGGAGTGCCCGGTGAACGACCAACTGGGAACGTCGGGGTGGCCACGAATGGGACTCGAGCGTGACCGACGCCGAACCACCGAAGGCCAGCGACGAGGCTCCAGCATCCTTCCTCGACGGGCCCTCCGTGGACGAGCGCTTGGGCGCGCTGCTGCAGACCATCCGGACGTGGGATTGGCGGAAGGCTTTGGTCGCGGAGGGTGAACCCCCCGCCCAAGTGGCGGCATCGACCGTGCCACCGGCGCACACGACAACCCCACCCGTTGAGATCCGTGAGGATCCGGATCCATTCACCCGTGATCCGTCCCCGGTGCAGAACACCCCGGCCACGCAAGCGCCGGTCGCGCAAGAGCCGGTCGCGCAGCAGCCGGTAACGCAAGAGCCGCGTCGCGCGACAGCCCGTCACGCAGCAGCCCGTCACGCAGCAGCCCGTCACGCAAGGAGCCCGTCACGCAAGGGCCCGTCACGGCAAGGGCCCGTCATGCAGCAGGTCATGCTCGAGCCGGCGCCTCCTTACGCCACGGTTGATCAGTCAGCACCCGAGGAGCTTCAAGACGCACCGGCCGACCGCGGCCTGGTTGTTCGAGCCGGGGCCCGGGACCGATCAGCCCCGTCGTCGGTGGTGGTCGCACCCACGGGTCAAATTCGTCGTGCTCGGCCTGGCCACGGTCGCGGCGGTCCTCCTCATTATCTGGGGCATCAGGTTCGCCACCAAGAACCCGGGTTCGGGCGATGTGTCCACAACGACCGTCACGGGGCCCTCGCACAGCCTGGCTCCGCAGGACAACCACGCGGCATCGAACACCCACGTGGTGCCGATCACCGCCGCGCAGCTGACGAGGTACGAGCTGTGGGCCACGGCCCTCCAGAAAGCCAATGAAACGGCCACCAGGGGCTTTATCGCCGCGGGCAGCACTCCCACGCCGGCCCAGGTCACAGCGGTGGCCACGCCGTTCTACACCGCGGTGCATCTCTACGACTTCCAGCTGCACTTCATCGCATGGCCCGCCTCCATGCAGACCGCGATCGAGGTGGACCATGCGCAGATGAACGCTCTCATGAGCTTTCTGCAGTCGCTGAGCTTTGAGAGCCCCACCGGCATGAGCGCCTGGCTGTCCCAATTGCACGACCGGTCCGGCTCGGTGCAGACCGCCGACAACCAGGTCCGTCAGGACCTCGGACTGCCCAGTTCGTCCTCGTTTCCCTAGTCCTCGCTCTGGGTGGACTCGTCGAGCTCTCGGGACCAGCCTGGGACGCCCTACTCGCACCGGTGAGTGGGCCATGGCCCCGGCCCATGGCCCACTCGTCAGCGGCTATCGCTAGGGTGATCAGCCGCCCGCTCGCCCTCCTTTCGGGTTGATTTCCGCACAGAGTTCACCCGTACGTCACGAACCCTTCGCGCAACGTGCACACAACGAGGGCAGGATTCGTCGGTGCAGCCGTGTGACGCCTCGTACCAGTCGGGTCAGGGCCGACACGGGCTTCGCCTGGCCAGGGTCGGCCTGGTGGGTGCCCTGTCCCTCACCGCCGTGTCCTTCACTGCGGCGATCCTGCCGGCGGCAGTCGCCGGGGCAACCAACCCCGCATCTCTGAATTGCGGGACGCTTGAGATCCACGGGACCGACGCCAACACCTACCAGTTCAACGAGTTCACGACCGGCAACGCGGCACGGTCGAACTCCGACACCGGGGGCTCGGTCGCATACGGCGGCACGTTCACCTCGACCAATTGGAGCGTCGGCAACGGCATCAGTCCTCCGGCCAGCCAGCTCACGACCCTGGTCGGAGGCGTTGAGAACGGGCAGCTGAACGTCAACAAGGGCAGCGTCGTGATCGCGGGCCCTGCAAGTGGCCCGATCAACCTCAACCAATCGGGCGCGACGAAGAGCATCGACCTCGGACCCGGCACGCTGCCCTTCAGCTTCTCCTCCATCGGTTCCACGCTCACCACCTGCTCCAACAACTACGGCCCGAACGCCACCACCACGATCGGAACCGTCAACGGCGTCGGGTTCTCGTCGCCCTTCGCGGCGGTCCTCGGCTTCTGGGGCACGGGAAGCGTGAACGTGTTCACCGTCACCGCCGACCAGCTTGCCGCGGCGCAGCGGCTCGACTTCAGCGTGCCGGCCGGCTCCACCAACCTCGTCCAGGTCCAGACGTCCCCGGACCACATGACGTCGCTCAACCTGTCGGGGATCAACTCAGGGATCTTCTACGGGTGCCCGAACGACGCCCCCACGCCGACCAGCTGGAGCAGCGGCAACTGTGGCAGTCAGCCCACCGCCGGCGACAACAGCTCCGCCATCGGTGACGAGCGCGACAACACGGTCTGGAACTTCGCTCCCAGTCTCTTCCCCACGGGCTACGCCCTGACGATCGGAGCCTGGCAAGGCACCGTCGTGGCGCCCGACGCCGCAGTCACCCTGTCGAACAACGGGAACTTCGAGGGCAGTATCTTTGCCGCCTGCCTCTCGGGCAGCGAGCAGACCAGCTTCGACCCCTTCGGCTATGGCGAGCCGATTCCCAATACGGTCGAGCCGCTGCCCGCCCTGCCCGAAGGAATGCCGATCGCCATGGGCGGCCTCGCCCTGATCTGCTTCGCCGGTCTGATGGTGCAGCGTCGCAGTCGCCGTGACCGGACTGCCGGAGCGCACCCTCCGACCGCATAACCGTCCCTGGGAGGTTGCGTGCCGCCGGCACCGTACCGGCTGAACCGACGGAGGCGGCGGGCTCGCTGCGAATTACTGCTGCTCGGTACCCGCCTGCGACGCCGCGGGGCTGATCCGGCTCCGGGCGGCGTTGAAGAGCAGGCGGACGACGACACCGATGATGGCGAGGTCGAGGAGCATCTGTGCAGCGACGACGAGGCGGGCGGAGTCCGTCCTCGGCGTGATGTCGCCGAACCCGACCGTGGAGAAGATGGTGATCGTGAAGTAGAGCGCCTTGGTGTGGTCGAGGGGTTGGGTGAAGTTCCGCGCTGCCTCGTGCGACATGGCGAGATAGATGGCCGAGAAGCCCACGAGGAAGATAGTGATGACGATGCCGAGGGCCTCGACGGCGCGCAGCTCGGGGAGCTCCGCGAGATGAATGCGGCGGAACTGCCAGACGAAGACGGCACCGACCAGCGCGATGTCGGCGCCGAGCGCGGAGGATCGCCCGGGCGGCCGACTCCCGGCCGATGGGCAGCACGTAGAACGCGCCCACGATGAGCACACAGGAAGCGACGACGATGACGACGGAGCGGACCATGGCTAGCTTCCGTTGCGACGGGTCGAGATCGGCCAGGCGGACAGCGGTCGCGGCGGTGCGGTTCTTCGGGCCGAGCCTCCGTCGGGGCCCGGGTCCATCTGCTGTCATTCCTGGGTCCATTGGTAGTCAGGGGCGCGGTGCCGTAGCCGGCCCGGTTCCCCATCCCCCTTTCAATCCGTGCGTGCGGTTTTCCCGCACACGGCTTACCGACGGTCTTCTAGACATGGTTACGCAGCCTTCGGGTAGCGGATAGTGCCCATGAGCTGGTGCAGGCCCTGGTCGTGGAACCAGGTGCGGGTCCATCGTCTCGCCTGTCCGGCACGGAGGTTGCGGCCACGCTTCTTGATAAGCAAGCGCTTCAGCCGCCATGCTACGTAGCGGTCCAACGAGACGAACTTGTCGGCCGCATTCCCGGTGCGGAAGTAGTTGCCCCAGCCCCGAAGGAACGGGTTGAGACGTGCGATGACGTCCTGCAACTGCTGTCCGACCTGGCTTCGAGCGGTGAGCGCCTTGACCCTGGCCCGGGCTCGCTTCATGGACCGCACCGACGGCCAGCGATGGAGGTAGTAGCGGATGATCCGCCTCTCCTCCCACAGCTTGCCGGACATGCGGGCACGGAAGTGACACCCGAGGAAGTCAAAGCCCTCCTTCCCTCCCGGAGGTCGACCACTCTGGTCTTGTCCGGGTGGAGGGCAGACCGAGGTCGCCGAGGAGGGCAGTTGCCCCTGCCTGGGCTTCCTCGGCCTGTTCCTGGGATCTGCACAGCACCACGAAGTCGTCCGCATAGCGGACGACTTCTCCGGTGCCGTGCTCTCCCAGGCCCGGTCGAAGGCGTGCAGGAAGATGTTGGCGAGGAGGGGTGAGATCACCCCGCCCTGGGGCGTCCCCGTGACCGACTCGGTGAGCACCCCATCTTCCAACACGCCTGCTTACAGCCACTGTCGAAGGAGCTTGAGCACCCGCGGTCCGACACCCGCTCGGCGACCAGCGTCGAGCAAGCTGCTCGTGGTCGATCGAGCCGAAGAAGTTCTCGATGTCGGCCTCGAAGACAAACTGTTGCCCTCGATGAAGCCGACCCGGAGCCGCTCCATGGCGTCGGTGGCCGAGCGCTTCGGGCGGAACCCAAACGAGCAGGCAGGAAGTCGGCCTCGAAGATGGGTTCGAGGACGAGCTTGGCCGCCTGCTGGCACACACGGTCCTTGACAGTCGGGATGCCCAGCGGGCGCTTTGACCCGTCGGGCTTTGGGATCTCCACCCGTCGCACGGGCGCCGGGTGGTAGTTGCCTGCACGGAGGCTCTCGTGGAGCTCGTCGACCATCCGCTGCGACCCCATAGGCCTCCACCGCAGCGACGGTCAGCTGCATCGACCCCCGCTGCGCCACGATTGGCTCGGACCCGCTCCCACGCCTCCCAGAGAATGTCGTCCCTGTAGATGCGGTCATAGAGGGCGTGGAAAGCCCGACCCTTCGACTGCTTGGCCGCAGCCCATAGCCGGTTCTGGAGGCGTCGAACTTTGACGGGGGCCACATGGCGGCCCTCGGGGTAGCTGGACCGGGCAGACCCGGCCATGCCCTCACTCGTTCCTCCTGTTCCCGGCGTGACCGAAGTCGGGGCCCTTCCCTCCTGCTGCGTTGCTCACAGCGATCAGCGGTACTACGACCCCGTCGGACTCCCGCTTGCCTCCGGTCGATTTCACCATTGGCTTATACGTCCGGTCTTTGCTGACAAGGCTGGCAAGACGGGCCTCTCCTGTTCCGAACCATACCGTGCGTACGTGCCGCTCCCCGTACCCCGGGGGGACCCGACCGTGGGCATGTCCGGAACGCCAGTCGGTCGGATGCTGCCTTCGCCGTGACATGAGCGGCTCGGCTCCCCCGTTGTGCCTCTGACGAGGCTGCAGGACTCGTGCCGAGTGGCACTACGGCCCGCACGCTTGCTCCCTCCGAAGAGGCTCTTGACGCCCCGCTCAGCCCGCCGCCTCTCGACGACGGACCGGGGCCTGCTACCGGGCTCTCCGGCGATTACCCGGACGGGACTTTCACCCGCTGGTCTGGTCCAGCTTTCAGGACGCAACATGGGCCAGACGCTAACGAGGACGTGGACACCCGCGGGTGATCCGTTCGCCGGGGGTGCTAACCCCCCGAGACCGTGTCGGTGCTACCCACCTACCGGCTGCGGCCCATGGCGCTCACAATGCGAGTCGGGAGCGTGCGAGCGAGCGCCTCCGGGGGTTGCGCTTGGTCATGCTCCCGAAGTCCGACCACGGACGAAGGGAGGAAGGTAATGAAGGACTCGAGTTTCAGTCGATGGATGGGGCCGGTGGGGCTGCTCGCCGTGGTGGCGCTGTTCGTGGGCTTCGGCCCGCTCGGGGGAATTTCCCGGGGAGAACGCTGTCCGGAGTCACCGTCGCCCACTGGTACAACTCGCACGTCGGGCAGAGCTGGGGGTCGATCTACGCAGTCTCACTCGGAGCGGCCCTCTTGGTCGTCTACCTGGTCCACCTGCGCACGGTCCTCCGGCAGAGCAGTGGTGAGAGCCTGCTGCCCAACGTCGTGTTTGCCGCGTCCATCCTCTTGTTGGCGGGACTGATGGTGGCGGGCGTGGACCAGGTCGTCCTGATCCTGGCGGCGCACAACCACCAGTTCGCCATCGCCCAAACGGCAAACTTCATCAGCCAGAACGACGAGTTCGGGTTGGTCTTCGGCATGGGACTGCTCACCGTGGCCACCGGGTTGTGCATCCTGGTGCACCGCCGGGCCCCTCTCCCCAAGACGCTCGGGTGGTACTCCATTCTCGTGGCGATCGTCAGCTGCGCCGGGCCGTTGAGCGGCTTGGCGTTCCTCTTCGGGCTCCCGATCTGGATCATCGCCACGGGGTTCGTCATCACCGTGAAGGCACGCCGGGGCACGTTGGGCCCGTCAGCGCCGGCCCAGTCGCAGCCGACGGCCCACGCCGAGCACTCGTCGACGTTGCCGGCCATGGGCCAGGCGGTGACGACCTAGGTCCCGATTTAGAGATTCGTAGTGATATGGGAATTTTGCGCGTCGGGCCGCGTTATGTCCTTCCATCAGCGACGATGGGAGGCAACCATGGCAGGACGAGGCAGGGTCAAAGCCGAGCTGGTGCTCACCGAGGACGAGCAGGCGACCCTTGAGCAATGGGCCCGTCGGCCCAAGAGCGCACAGCGTCTGGCCCAGCGCTCGCGCCTCGTGCTGGCGTCCACGTCAGGAGCATCGAACCTCGAGGTGGCCAAGGACTTGGGGGTTTCTCCCACGACCGTCGGGAAGTGGCGCAGCCGCTTCGTGGCCCAGCGCCTCGAGGGCCTCAACGACGAGCACCGCTCCCGGGTGCCTCGCTCCATCAGTGACGAGGTGGTCGAAGACGTGATCGTCAAGACCCTCGAAGAGATGCCCAAAGACGCCACCCATTCGTCGACCCGTTCGTTGGCTGAGGTCGTCAGGA
Organism: uncultured Acidimicrobiaceae bacterium; assembly: GCA_963728845.1. Taxonomy (GTDB): domain Bacteria; phylum Actinomycetota; class Acidimicrobiia; order Acidimicrobiales; family RAAP-2; genus Bog-473. The sequence goes on along the minus strand of CAVSLS010000042.1, from coordinate 69,157 downwards.
TCTCGCCGACCAGCGTGCAGCGCATCTCGGGTGCCTTCGGTCTCCAGCCCTGACGCGCCGAGAGCTTCAAGCTCTCCACCGACCCGCTCTTCATCGAAAAGGTCAAAGACGTGGTCGGGCTCTATCTGGACCCGCCCGAGCACGCCGTCGTGCTCGCCGTCGACGAGAAGTCCCAGATCCAAGCGCTCAACCGCTTCCAGCCCCTCTTGCCCATGCTCCCCGGAACGCCCGAACGAAGGTCCCACGACGACACCCGTCACGGCACCACCTCGCTCTTCGCCGCCCTTTCCACCCTCGACGGCACCGTCATCACCTCCTTGCACAAGCGACACCGGGCCATCGAGTTCAAGAAGTTCCTCGAGCGCATCGACAACGAGGTCCCCGCCGACCTCGACATCCACCTCATCGCCGACAACTACGCCACGCACAAGACCCCAGCCATCAAGCGCTGGCTCGCCCGTCACCCGAGATTCCAATTGCACTTCGTCCCCACCGGCTCGAGCTGGCTCAACCTCGTCGAGCGGTGGTTCTCCGAGTTGACCACCAAGAAGATCGAGACGCGGCGCCCACCGCTCCGTCCCCGAGCTCGAACGGACATCAAGGACTGGGTCAAGAGCTGGAACGAGAACCCACGCCCCTACGTCTGGGTCAAGACGGCGGACCAGATCCTGGCGTCCCTCACCAGATATTGCATACGAATCTCTGAATCGGGACACTAGCAACCAGGAGGGTGTTCGAGCCGCCGGGGAAGACCGGGACTCGCCCCGAGCTCTCCGGTCGTCGGCCGCCTTCGTGGCGAGGCCTGCGGCCGTTGGGTCGTTGGTCGTGCGGGGGTTAGGCGAGCCCCCGCACGATCTCGACCATCTTCTCCCCGCACTCGGTCGGGTTCTGCGCCACCGCGACGCCGGCTGAAGCCAGCGCCTCCATCTTGGCCTGGGCCGTGCCCTGGGAGCCCGAGATGATGGCGCCGGCGTGGCCCATCTTGCGGCCGGGAGGTGCCGTCACCCCGGCGATGTACGCGGCCACGGGCTTGGTCATGCTGGCCGCGATGAACTCGGCCGCACGCTCCTCCTCGGAGCCACCGATCTCGCCGATCATCATGACGGCCTTGGTGTCGGGGTCGGCCTCGAAGGCCGCGAGGCAGTCGATGAAGTTCGTGCCGGGTACGGGGTCGCCCCCGATGCCCACGCAGGTGGTCTGGCCGACGCCCTGCTGGGACAGCTCGTGGAGGGCCTGGTAGGTCAGCGTGCCCGACCGCGAGACGATGCCCACCGGCCCTCCCGCCAGTGCGATGTCGCCCGAGGTGATGCCGATGTTGCACTTCCCGGGGCTGATGATGCCGGGACAGTTCGGACCGAGCAGCCGGGTGCCGGGGAACTCCTCGACCAGCCGGTTGTAGGCGACCGCCTCGTCCTGGGCCGGGATGCCCTCGGTGATGCAGACGATGAAGGCGATGCCGGCCTCGGCCGCCTCGATGATGGCGTCGGCCGCGCCCCGTGGCGGCACCGAGATGAACGATGCCGTCGCGCCGGTCTCCTTCACCGCTTCGGCCACGGAGGCGAAGACCGGGATGCCCTCGATCTCCTCACCGCCCCGCTTCGGGTTGGTGCCGCCCACGATCTTGGTGCCGTACGCCTTGTTGCGCAGGCCGTGGAAGAGCCCCTGGCTCGTCGGGCTGATGCCCTGGATCACGACCTTGGTCGTCTCGTCGACGAAGATGCTCACGTTCTCTCTGTCCTCTCGGGGTCTGGTTGGTCGGTCCGGTTGCCGGTTGTCGCCGCTCTAGGCCTTGGCCAGCGCGACGGCGTGGCGTGCGGCCTCGAGCATGGTGGGCTCGGCGATGAGCGAGTCGGACAGGTGCGAGGCGAGCAGGGCGCGGCCCTCGACGGCATTCGTGCCGTCGAGGCGCATGACGACCGGCGAGCTGAGCTTCACGCGGCCGATGGCCTCGACGATCCCCTTCGCGACCTCGTCGACCCGCGTGATGCCGCCGAAGATGTTGACGAAGATGGACTTGACCGCCGGGTCGGCGTTGATCACCTCCAGCGCGGCGGCCATCACATCGGCATTGGCACCGCCACCGATGTCGAGGAAGTTCGCGGCCTGCCCGCCGACCTGGGTCACGACGTCGAGCGTGCTCATGGCGAGCCCGGCACCGTTGGCGATGATGCCCACGGTGCCCGACAGCCCGATGTAGTTGAGGCCCTTCTCCTTGGCCATCTTCTCGCGAGGGTCGACGTCGGAGTCGTCCTCGTACTCCTCCCACTCGGGGTGGCGGAACGCCGCGTTCTCGTCGAGCGTGACCTTGGCGTCGAGCGCGTGGACCCTGCCCTCCGGGGTGAGGATGAGCGGGTTGATCTCGGCCAGGTCGCAGTCGCCCTCGACGTAGCAGTGGTAGAGGCGCACGAGCAGCGTGGCCGCCTGCTCCCGCGCCTCGGGGTCGAGGTTGGCCCGGTCGACCCACTCACGGGCCGCCTCCTCGCTCAGACCCGCCACGGGGTCGACGTGGATCTTGGCAATGGCGTCAGGGTTGGTCTGGGCGACCTCTTCGATCTCGACGCCGCCCTCGGCCGAGAGCATGCCGAGATGGAGCTTCGCCGGCCGGTCGAGGGTGAAGCTGGCGTAGTACTCCTTGGCGATGTCCGAGGCATGCTCGACCCATAACCGCTTCACGACGTGGCCCTTGATATCGAGCCCGAGGATGTTGCCCGCGTGCAGGCGCACCTCGTCGGCGTTGTCGGCCAGCTTCACCCCGCCCGCCTTGCCGCGGCCGCCCACCTTGACCTGCGCCTTGACGACGACCGGATAGCCGGCGGCCTCGGCCTGTGCGACGGCCTCGTCGACCGTGTCGGCGACCCCGCCGGGCGAGGTCGGGATGCCGAAGCGGGCGAAGTACTGCTTGCCCTGGTACTCGTAGAGGTCCACTTTGGGTGCTGTCTCCTTCGTCTGTGGGGGGTCGGGTCGCGATCTGATTCCGGGCGGCGGGTCGGGTGGCCGGCCGCGGGAGGGAGCGGGGGTCAGGCCTCGAGGGCCTCCTCGCGGGCGTCGAGGGCGTCGGCGAGCCATGTCCCGATGGCATCGAGGGGCGCGCCCGGGGTGAAGACCTGGGCCACGCCTTCCTCCTTCAACGTCGGGATGTCGGGCTCCGGGATGATCCCCCCACGATGATCAGCACGTCGCCGCGGCCGGCGTCCGCCAACAGCTTGACCACCTTGGGCACCAAGGTGAGGTGGGCGCCCGAGAGCAGCGAGAGCCCGACGGCGTCGGCGTCCTCCTGCACGACCGTCTGGACCACCTGCTCGGGCGTCTGGTGCAGGCCGGTGTAGACGACCTCGAAGCCGCTGTCGCGCAGCGCCCTGGCGATGACCTTGGCCCCCCGGTCGTGGCCATCGAGGCCGGGCTTGGCCACGACCACCCTGTAGGGACGTTTCATGCGGGTCCCAGGATAGGGAGGCCCTGGTGCCGGGCGCCAGACCGCCGGGTTGGAGTCTTCGCGGGGCTGGTCGCTCGGCCACATCGCCCCGGACGCCCCCGGATCGGCGTCGCGCTGGTCAGGCCTTGCCTCCAAGGTCCGGGCATCGTGTTCAGCGTCTGCCGATCGACCCGATCGACCCCTTGCCGTTGCCGGCGCTCTCGACCACCCGGGCGGGCTCTGGGATTTCGACCGGACGTTCGGAGACGACCTGCTTCGGGTCAGGAGGTCCCACGGGGCGGTACGGGGCTCCAGCAGCAACCGATCGGGCGGAGATGCGCCCATGACGAAGACGATCGCGAGCAGACAGCAGACAACGATCGTCGGAACCAGGAGCAACGTGCAGCAGATCGCGTTACGCAGGATCGACCGGGCCAACCCGATCGGGCGCCCGTCGGAGCGCCGGACGACACGCAGGCCGGTCACCCGGAAGCTCGCCGTGCTCCCCCGCCGCCACTCGACGACACTCCAGACCAGCCAACCGACGACCAACGTTCGCGATGACGAGCAGCATCGTGAGCAGCAGCGCCTTGATGCGTCGCCCCAGCCCGGCCGGGACCAGTTTCATCGCAATCGCTGAGCCCGGAGAGACCGTCATCTCGGCAAGCGCTCCTGCCATCCACCTCGTTCGTGGCCAGCCTAGGGATCCGGTGGCAACGAGCGGACGGTTGCTCTCTGGAAACTATAAACAGAGAGATTGATAGCGCGGAGAGAAATCCCCCGGAGGCTCCCGCAGCCTCAGCCCCTGCCCCCGGCAGGCCTCAGGCCTTGCGCAGCGGCGTGGCCGAGAGCAGCAGGTTCTTCTTGCCCACGGTGTCGAAGTCGACCGTGGCCTGGGCCCGTGACCCTTCCCCCTTGGCGCTGATCACGACGCCGGGGCCCCAGTGGTCGTGCACCACCTGGTCGCCCGGCACCAGTCCGAGGTCCTCGGCGCCGGTGCTGCCCCGGGCGGCCCTCGGCCCACTCGACCCGCCGGCCGCCGCCGAGCGGGCGGCCAGCGGGACCGCGGGAGAGAAGGTCGCTCCGGGCAGGTGCTCCTCGGCCGAGAGCGTGTCGTAGCCCGTGCCGCGCCGCGGCGACCCGAGACCGACGTCGTCGACCAGGTGTGCCGGCACCTCGGTCACGAAGCGGCTCGGCATGGCCGGTTGTGTGCGGCCCCACGTCGTCGCGCGACCATGCGTGCGAAATCGCGAGGTGCTGGCGGGCCCGGGTGATACCGACGTAGAAGAGCCGGCGCTCCTCCTCGAGCTCGCTCGGCTCCGACAGCGAGCGGAAGTGCGGGAAGATGCCCTCCTCCAAGCCGACCACGAAGACGGCGGGGTACTCGAGACCCTTGGCGGTGTGCAGCGTCATCAGTGAGACGCGGGTGCCGTCGCTGTCCAGCTCGTCGGAGTCCGCCACCAGCGCCACCGTCTCCAAGAAGCCCGTCACGTCGTCGAAGTCGCCGGCCTGGGTCGCCAACTCGGCCAGGTTCTCAATCCGGCCGTCCGCCTCGTGGGTGTGCTCGGCGACCAGGTCGGCCAGGTACCCGGTGCGGTCCGCCACCAGTTGGACGAAGTCGGCCGGGTTGATCGTCTGCACCAAAGGCCGCAGCTCGGCCAGCGTCTTGGACAGCATGCTCGGCGCCGCGGAGCGCCTTGCCCGTAAGCCCCGCCTCTTCGGCGCGGTCGATCGCCTCGCTGAACGGCACGCGCTCCAGCTGCGCCCAGGCGGCCATTCGGGCCACCGACGTGTCGCCGATGCCGCGCTTGGGGACGTTGACGATGCGGCGGGCCGAGACCTCGTCGTCGGGGTTGGCCAGCACGCGGATGTAGGCCAGGACGTCCTTGACCTCCCGGCGGTCGTAGAACTTGGCCCCGCCCACGACCTTGTAGGGGATGCCGGTGAACTTCATGGACGTCTCCAGCGGCAGCGACTGCGCGTTGGTGCGGTAGAAGACCGCGAAGTCGCCCCACGTCAGTCCGTCCGACGCGTGCAGGCGGAGGATCTCGCTGGAGACCCAGGCCGCCTCGTCGCGCTCGTCCTCGGCGCGGTAACGCTTGACCGGGCCGCCCGTGTCGCCGACGGTGAAGAGCTCCTTGGGCTGGCGCCCGATGTTGTTGGCGATGACGGCGTTCGCCGCATCGAGGATGGTCTGGGTGGAGCGGAAGTTCTGCTCCAACATGATCGTCGTCACGTTGGGAAAGGCGCGCTCGAACTCCAAGATGTTGCGGATGTCCGCCCCGCGCCAGCGGTACACCGACTGGTCCGAGTCGCCCACCACGCAGACGTTGCCGTGCGCCTGGCCCAGAAGCTTGACGATCTCGTTCTGGGCGTGGTTCGTGTCCTGGAACTCGTCGACGAGGATGTGGCGGAAGCGTTCCTGGTAGGCCTGCCGCACGTCGTCGCATGCCTGGAGCAGATTGGCCGTCACCATGAGCAGGTCGTCGAAGTCGAGCGCGTTCGCCGCCAACAACCGCTCCTGGTACTGGGTGTAGACGTCGGCGATGCGCTTGCGGAACGGGTCGGGCCCGCTGCGCGCATCCTCGCGGAACGTCTCGAAGTCCACCAGCTCGGACTTGGCCTGGCTGATCACCGCCTGCACGGCCCGTGAGGGGAGGCGCTTCTGATCGAACCCGAGCTCGGCCGTGATCATCTCGATGAGGCGGCGCGAGTCGGTGTCGTCGTAGACGGTGAAGGCGGAGCGGTAGCCCAACCGGTCGGCGTTCATGCGCAGAATGCGCAGGCACGCGGAGTGGAAGGTGGAGACCCACATCTTGTCGGCCGGGGGACCGACCAGGTCGGCCACGCGCGTGCGCATCTCGTCGGCCGCCTTGTTGGTGAAGGTGATGGCCAGGACACCCCAGGGCGGTGCGTCCCCCGTCGCCAACAAATGCGCGATGCGCCGGGTCAGCACGCGCGTCTTGCCCGAGCCGGCCCCCGCGATGATCAGCAGCGGGCCGCCCCGGTGCTCCACCGCGGCACGCTGCGGGAGGGTGAGGTCGTCGACCAGCGCCGAGGGCTTGCCCGCGAAGGCGCCGGATCTGATGGCCGAGCGTTGGCGGCGGCGGCGGCCGTCGTCGGCGCCGTCCACGGCGGTCGTGCCTGCCGCCTCGACGCCGTCTTCATCGTCCACGGCGGCCGCGCCGCGGCAGCCGCGGCACCCACCCCTTCGTCCGACGTGTCGAACAGCTGGCCGCTTCCGTCACCCCTGCTGTCGTGCGCCTGCTCGCCGCTCTCCGGCGCCACGGTCACTCCCACTCGATGGTCCCGGGTGGCTTCGACGTGACGTCGAGCGCCACCCGGTTGACGCCCTCCACCTCGTTGATGATGCGGGAGGCGATGCGCTCGACCAGGTCATAGGGCAGCCGGGCCCAGTCCGCCGTCATGGCGTCGTCACTGGTGACGGCGCGGATGACGATGGGGTACGCATAGGTGCGGCCGTCGCCCATCACGCCGACGGTACGGACGGCGGGCATCACGGCGAAGCTCTGCCACAGCTCCCGGTACAGCCCGGCCCGGCGGATCTCCTCGACCACGACGGCGTCGGCGTTGCGGAGGATCTCGGCGCGCTCGGGGGTCACCTCGCCGATGATGCGCACGCCGAGACCCGGGCCCGGGAAGGGCTGGCGCCACACGATCTCGTGGGGCAGGCCGAGCTCCTCGCCGACGGCGCGCACCTCGTCCTTGAACAGCAGGCGCAAAGGCTCGACGAGGTCGAAGGCGAGGTCGTCGGGCAGCCCACCGACGTTGTGATGCGACTTGATGTTGGCTGCGGTGTCGCTCCCGGACTCGATCACGTCGGGGTACAGGGTCCCTTGCACGAGGAACTTGGGGCCCGCACCGCCCTCGCCCCCCGCACCGGCGCCCATGTCCCGCGCCACCTCCTCGAAGATACGGATGAACAGCTCGCCGATGATCTTGCGCTTGCGCTCGGGGTCGGTCACCCCGGCCAACGCCGCGAAGTACCGGTCGGCCGCCTTCACGTGCACGAGGTCGACCTTGAACTGGCGCCGGAACGTGTCCTCGACCTGATCGGCCTCCCCGGATCGCATCAATCCCGTGTCGACGAAGACACAGGTGAGCTGGTCCCCCACGGCCTTGTGCACCAGTGCCGCGGCCACCGCCGAGTCGACGCCGCCACTCAGCGCGCACAACACCCGGTCGCCACCGACCTGGGACCGCACCGCGGCCACCTGCTGCTCGATGATCGAGACATGCGTCCACGCCGGCAGGCACCCGCACACGTCGATCAGGAAGTGGTCGAAGACCTCGCTCCCCCGCTCGGTGTGCACCACTTCGGGGTGGAACTGCAGGCCGAACAACCGGCGCTCCGGATCGTGCATGGCCGCCACCGGGGCGCCCGGGCTGCTCGCCGTGGCGACGAACCCCGCGGGCACCGCCGTGATGGCGTCGCCGTGGCTCATCCACACGCTCGACGTCGAGGGCCAGTCCGGGCACAGCGGCGACGCCGCCGTCAACGACAGCTCGGAGCGCCCGTACTCGCCCTGCCCCGTCCGCGACACGACCCCACCCAGCTGCTGCGCCATGAGCTGCGCGCCGTAACAGAGCCCGAGGATCGGGATCCCGAGGTCGTAGACGCCCGGGTCGATTGAGGGAGCCGGCGTCTCGTAGACCGATTTGGGCCCGCCGCTGAAAATGATGCCCTTGGGCGCCCGCGCCCGGATCTCCTCGACGGGGATCGTCGCCGGGACGATCTCGGAGTACACGTGCGACTCGCGCACCCGGCGGGCGATCAGACGGGCGTACTGGGCCCCGAAGTCGACGACGAGGACGGTGTCGGTCACCGAGACGGGCTCGTCCCGGTCGAGCTCAATGGCCCATCCCCACGCCCTGCGAGCGCTGGAAGAACTTGCCCTCGGTCTGCAGCGACGGCGCCACCATGACCTCGGCCTTCTGAAACTCCTTGACCGTCTCGTAGCCGCAGGTGGCCATGGCGGTCTTCAGCGCGCCGAACAGGTTCATTCGGCCGTCGTTCTCGTGAGCCGGGCCGAGCAGGATCTCGCGCAGCGAGCCGCGCACCGAGGTGCGCACCCGGGCGCCGCGGGGCAGCGTCGGGTGGAAGGTGGCCATGCCCCAGTGGAAGCCGCGGGCCGGTGCCTCGACGGCCGACGACAGAGGCGACCCGAGCATGACCGCGTCGGCGCCGCAGGCGATGGCCTTCGCGATGTCGCCCCCCTTGGACATCCCGCCGTCGGCGATCACGTGCACGTAGACGCCGGTCTCGTCCAGGTGTCGCATGCGGGCGCCGGCCACGTCCGCGATGGCGGTGGCCTGGGGGACGCCCGAGCCCGAGTACCCCCCGGGTGGTGCAGGCGTTGCCAGGGCCGACCCCGACCAGCACGCCGACGGCGCCGGTGCGCATCAGGTGCAGGCCGGCCTGGTACGACGCACAGCCGCCCACGATGACCGGGATGTCGAACTCGCGGATGAAGCGCTTGAGGTTCAGCGGCTCGCTGGTCTTCGACACGTGCTCGGCCGAGACGACCGTGCCCTGGATGACCAGCAGGTCCAGCTCGGCAGCCAGGATGGCCGGGGCCAGCGACTCGGTGCGCTGGGGCGTCACCGAGGCGGCCGTCGTGATGCCGGCCTCCTTCATCTGGCGGATGCGGCCGGTCACCAGTTCGGGGACGATGGGCTCCTGGTACATCTGCTGCATCCGGGCCGTGGCCTTGTCGTCGTCGAGCTCGCGGATCTCGTCGAAGAGCGAGGTGGGGTCCTCGTAGCGGGTCCAGAGTCCCTCGAGGTTGAGGACGCCCAGGCCGCCCAGCCTTCCCGAGCTCGATCGCCGTGGCCGGGCTCATCACCCCGTCCATGGCGGCGCCCATCAGGGGCAGCTCGAAGCGGTAGGCGTCGATCTCCCAGGAGATGTCGACGTCCTCGGGATCGCGGGTCCTGCGGCTCGGGACGATCGCGATGTCGTCGAACCCGTAGGCCTGGCGCCCCGATTTGAAGATGCCGATCTCGATCTCAGCCACTCTGTTCGCCCTCCGGCATTCGTGGGGCCGGTACGGCTCACGAACCACACCGGCATGTCCTTGCGACTCAGTTGCGAACGCCGGGCCGACACGCCGACGATCCCTCATCCTACTCCCTGGGTGCCTCTCCTCCGGCCCTCCCCTGGCCTCGGTCCGCCCTGGTTCGGGACCTCGGGGACCGGACGACGAAGCCGGGGCGAGGCCCGCCCGGTGCCACCCCCGACGCGCTGCCCGCCGGCCGGTGCGAGACTCGCCGCATGCCCGACCAGGACGCCGCCGGCGCCGTCGCTCGCGGCATGCGCGCGCTGCTGGCGCGGCGCGAAGCCGAGCTGGCCGGCGGCGCCCGGCCCGTGGGCTGGAAGATCGGCTTCAACGGGCCCGCCATCCAGCAGCACTTCGGGCTGCAGTGAGCCCGTCGTCGGCTACCTGGTCGATACGGGGGTGACGACGGCAGGCTCCGTCGTCGACCTGTCGGGCTGGTCCGCAGCCGGCCGTGGAAGTCGAGGTGGCGATCCGCGTCGGCGACGACGGCGGGGTGGCCGGGCTGGCGCCGGCGCTCGAGCTGGTGGACCTCGACCTGCCCTTCGACGACCTCGAGGCGATCCTCGCCGGCAATGTCTTCCAGCGCGGCGTCGTCTTCGGGGACGAGGTCCCCGGCGTCGACCCCTGGGCCATGGTCGCGTCGGTGACCAAGGCCGGCGTCGTGGTGGCGGAGGGGAGCATCGTGGAGGACCCCGCCACGACGGTTTCCTTCGTGCGGTCGTTCCTCGCCGCCCACGGTGCCGCGCTCGAGCCCGGCCACCGCATCATCGCCGGGTCCGTCGTGGCGCCGCTCCCCGTGACAGCGGGTGACGAGCTGCACGTCGCGTTCGGCCCGCTCGGCAACCTGTCCATCGCCTTCGCGCCTTAGCCTGAACCTGAAGCCTGAACCTGAGCCCGCCTTGCCGATTCCCGGCGCGACGTCGCAACCGGCGCTGCCGTTCCGGCCTCCGGCTCAGCGGCCGCTGTCCCCCGTCAGGACGATGCTCAACAGCTCGTGGATCATGCGCGCCGTGGCGCCCCAGATCATCTCGCCCGCGACCTCGAAGAACCACACGGCGAAGGAGTTGTCGGCGGTGCCGGGGATGATGCGCCCGGCAATGCTCCAGCGCTCCTCGTGGAAGATCTCCGGGTCGGCCAGCTCGGCGAGCGAGACGTCGAACACGCGCTCCACCTCGTGCGGGCTCGCCACGAGGTGTGGCCGCGTGGCCACGGTCGCCAGCACCGGCATGATCAGCGAGCCCGACACCATGGTGAGCACAGGGTGGATCCAGCCGACCAGCTCCACCAGGGCGGGGTCGAGGGCGACCTCCTCGTGCGCTTCACGCAGCGCCGCCGCGGCCGGGTCTCTCCTCGCCGTCGAGTCGGCCGCCCGGGAAGCTGACCTCGCCCTTGTGCGTCCGCATGGCCGACGAACGGCGCGTCAGGACCAGCCGGGTCTCGCCCTGCTCCTCCCACATGACGGCGAGGACGCCCGCGTTCACGTGGCGCACCACCGGCGCGTTCGACTCGTTGACCAGGATCGCCGGTCCGAGCACCCGGTCCGACCCGACGCCGCCGGGCACCGGGCCGCGCTGGCCCACGACCTCGAGGGCGTCGAGCACACGGTCGAGCCCGATCCCGGTGCGACGGGGCTCCGGGATGTCCCCCCAGGGTGCGGCGTCCCCAAGGCGCCAGGTGGCCGGGCGGGGGATCACCTGGGGCGGGGCGGGGCGGGACATCAGCGTCACGCTACCGGCGAAGGGAACGGAGAACGCTCTCGGGCCCAACTTCGAGGACCCGCGGCCTCGCTACGCTCTCGCCCCATGACGTCTCCGGCCGAGTTGCAGGCACAGGTCGACACGATCGGCTGGTACCACACCATCGACCTCGGCAACGGCGTCGTGACCAAGGGCATCGGCGTCCAGGAGACCGCGGCCGAAGTCATCCCCGACGTCTCGGGGCGAACGGTGCTCGATATCGGTGCGTGGGACGGAAAGTTCTCCTTCCTGGCCGAGAAGGCCGGAGCGACCCGCGTCGTCGCGCTCGACCACTACGCGTGGGGCGTCGACTTCGTGGCCCGAGGCGCGTACTGGGCCGAATGCATCGCGAACGGGATCTTCCCCGACCAGTCGCGCGACGAGACCGACTTCTGGCGGCCCGACCTCCCGGGGCGGCGAGGCTTCGAACTGGCCGCGGCGACGTTGGGCTCCAAGGTCGAACCGGTCGTGGCCGACTTCCAGACAGTCGACCTCGAAGGGCTGGGGCAATTCGACGTCGTCCTCTACCTCGGCGTGCTGTACCACATGAAGGAGCCGCTCACCTGCCTCGAGCGGGTGCGCGCCGTGACCAAGGAGGTGGCGGTGATCGAGACCGAGGCGTTGCACCTCCAAGGCCTCGAACACGAGGCATTGCTGCAGTTCCACGCTGGCAGCTCGCTGCGCACCGACTTCGGGAACTGGTACGTGCCGACGATCGAGGCGCTGCACAATCTGTGCCGGGCGGCGGGCTTCTCCCGGGTGCGCACGGTCAACGGGCCCCCAGAGCCTCAGCCGGAGCCGCTCCCGCCCCGCAAGGTCCGCCTGGGACGCAGGCTCGCCGGCATTGCGCCGCCGCCGCCCTCGGCGCCCAGCGAGAACTACCGCGCCGTCGTCCACGCCTACGCCTGAGATCCACTCTCCCCACTGATCACGACGTCGAGGTGGTTCATCCGTTCGACGGGAGGCAGAAGTAGATCTTGAGTTGAGGGATGAGGGACGGAGTGCTTCCTCGTGGCGGAACGCGACGGCAGTGCTGGGCGATGTAGAGGGTGCTCGCCGTGGCGCTCGGTGCCGCGATGAGCGCCAGATGGAAGTTCCCGGCCTCGATCATCGCCTGCGTCGTGGCGACCGACGGTGCGGGAACGGTGCCCGTGTACCCGCCAAGGGGAAGCACCTCCTCGCCGGTGGCGTAGACGTAGGGCGCTGCGACGGCCGACGTCTGAGCCGCCATGAGGTCGGGCGCGCCCCCGCGCGCCGCCTCGATGGCCGCCAGGTTGGGCGGTGAGGGCTGCGGGGCGAAGACATCGTGGATGAACGTCGTCGCGTCGACAGACTGGAACGGTGTGTCGAACGGACCGAGCCCTTCCAGCACCACCGAGGCGCTGGCGGCGGCGGGAACCAGCAGGACCGCGGCACCCCCCAGGATGAGTGCGATCGCCGCCTCCGGCGCGCCTCTCGCCGCGTTGCCGACTTCGGAAGGCGGACCACGCGAGTGTCAGCACCGCCGCCAGGCTGAGCGCGATCGCAGCGGCGGCGAGCCCGGAGGGCAAGCCCGTGCCCCCCGTCGGCAGGAGCCAGGCGGCGTAGCCCACCGTGACCAGGACGGTGCCGGCGGCCACCACCGCCACGCGCGCCTCGCCGCGATGCTCCCACGCCAGCGCGGACCCGATCCCGAGGAGACCTGCCACCGCGGGAGAGAGTGCGCCCGCGTAGTACGAGTTCATGGTCGTGCTGACCGAGAACACGACCGCCAGGGCGAGAAGCCAGGTCCCCCAGAGCAAGACGCCGGCCCGTGGGAGGTCCGTGCGCGGCCTTCGTCGCCGAGCGACGAGGATGGCGGCCGCCGCGATGACCGCCGCCGGCAGGAGCCAGCCCGTGTCACGGCCGTAGCTCCGGGTCAGCAGCCGGTTCCACGCCGGTGGCGGCTCGGCCTGGGTGAACAAGGGTGTTCCGAGTGTCCGCCCGAGCACCTCGTTGGGCGATGCCTGGCCCACCCGGGAGAAGCCGTTGTAGTCGAAGACCTGCTGGTACACGGAGTTGTTCGTGCTGCCGTCCACGTACGGTCGTTGCGACGCGGGCGTGAGGGAGACGAACGTCATGTACGAGAGGGACACGACGACCGTCGCCGCTCCGATCGTGGCCAAGCGGCCGATGCGAGCCCCGGTGCTGGCGCGCCCGGCGACGAGGTAGGCGATGCCGAGAGCTGGCGGGATCAGCCAGGCCTCCAGCATCTTGGCCTGGAAGGCCAGTCCGACCCAGATGCCGGCCATGACCACGCTCCGCCAACGGCCGGTCAGGATGGCAGTGACCGTCGAATCGGCCGCCAGGACCAGCAGCAGGACCATGAGGGAGTCGGGGATGTTGCCCCGGTCGAGCGTCATGGTGGCCGGGCTGGCCGCCAGGATGATCGACGCGACGAGACCGGCCAGCGGCCCGGCCAGACGGCGCACCGCGTGGTAGAGCACCAGCACGGCGAGCGCTCCCTCGACAGCCTGGGGGATCATCAGCGACCAAACGTGGAAGCCGAACAACCGGGTCGACAGAGCCTGGACCCACAAGGAGGCCGGCAGCTTGTCGACCGTGATGGTGCCGGAGGGATCGAAGGCGCCGAGGAAGAAGTTGTGCCAACTCTCCGTCATGCTCCGCACTGACGCCGCGTAGAAGATCTCGATCGTCGACCCGACCTGCCAGCTGTAGGCCAGCGCGGACAGCCCAGTGACGACAAGCAGCGTCGGACGTGCCCATGGCGGCTGCCCCGCTGGTGAGCGCCACACCTGCAATCGCCGGGACCATGCGGGGCGCCCGGCTGCTCCCTCCGCATCTGCGGAAGCCGGATCGGGCGGCGCATCCGCCACCGGCCTGGCGGGCGGTTCCCGCGTGTCCTCGCTGCGGAGATCAGTCACGGCGGCTCGACCACCCCAGGCACGCTCGGCATCCGGGCCCGGGCCCGGATGCCCGGACAGCCGGCCCCCTGACGCGCCGTGACCGGACCCGGAGGCCCGGCCACGATGCCCGACACACTCTCAACATTACTGCTTAGAGTCCCGGGAATGGTGCACCCGTGCGCATCGCCACCCGGGCGCACTCCGGTGGGCCACAGCCCTGCCCAAAACGCTCCCGCACACGCCGGCACCGGAACGTCCCGGGACGTCCCGGGACGTTCCGCACGGAGAGCTACATCATCCCGCCCATGCCACCCATGCCGCCCATGCCGCCCGCCATGGCAGCGGCGGCCGCGGCGGCGTCCACCTTCTCGGGCTTGTCGGCCACGAGTGCCTCGGTGGTCAGGAGGAGGCCGGCGATGGAGGCCGCGTTCTGCAAGCGCGGAGCGGGTGACCTTAGCCGGGTCGATGATCCCGGCCTTGACCAGGTCCTCCATGTTGCCCGTGGCCGCGTTCAGGCCGGTGTCGCCCTTGGCCGCCTCGACCTGGGCCACCAGGACGGCACCCTCGAGACCGGCGTTGAAGGCGATCCAGCGCAGCGGCGCCTCGAGCGCGTGCGCCACGAGGCGCGCACCGGTGGCCTCGTCGCCCTCGAGCGTCTCGGCCAGCGCGTTGACGGGCTTGCGGGCCCGGATCAGCGCAGTGCCACCGCCGGCCACGATGCCTTCCTCCACCGCAGCGCGGGTGGCGGACAGCGCGTCCTCAATGCGGTGCTTCTTCTCCTTGAGCTCCACCTCGGTCGCGGCACCGACCTTGACCACGGCCACGCCGCCGGCCAGCTTCGCCAGGCGCTCCTGGAGCTTCTCGCGGTCCCAGTCCGAGTCGGTGTCGTCAATGGCGCGCTTGATCTGCGCCACCCGACCCTTGACGTCGTCGGGCTTGCCGGCGCCCTCCACGATCGTCGTGTCGTCCTTGGTGACGATGACCCGGCGAGCGGAGCCCAGCAGGTCGACCGTGGCGTTCTCGAGCTTGAGCCCGATCTCTTCGCTGATGACCTGACCACCGGTGAGGACGGCCATGTCCTGGAGCATCTCCTTGCGGCGCTCACCGAAGCCGGGCGCCTTGACGGCCACGGACGTGAAGGTGCCGCGGATCTTGTTGACCACGAGCGTGGCCAGCGCCTCGCCCTCGACGTCCTCGGCCACGATCAGCAGGGCCTTGCCCGACTGCATGACCTTCTCGAGCACGGGAACGAGGTCGTGCACCGCGCTGACCTTGCCGTTGAAGAAGAGGATGTAGGGCTCGTCGAGGACGGCCTCCTGGCGCTCGGGGTCCGTCACGAAATACGGCGAGAGGAAACCCTTGTCGAACTGCATGCCCTCGGTGAGCTCGAGCTCGATCCCGAAGGTGTTGGACTCCTCGACGGTCACCGTACCGTCCTTGCCGACCTTGTCGATCGCGTCGGCCAGCACGTCGCCAATGGCGTTGTCGGCCGCCGAGATGGAGGCCACCTGGGCGATCTCGGTCTTGCCGCCGACGTCCTTGGACTGCTTGGCGATGCTGTCGACCACGGTGCGGACCGCCTTCTCGATCCCCTTCTTCAGCCCGGTCGGGCTGGCACCGGCGGCGACGTTGCGCAGGCCCTCGGAGATGAGCGACTGGGCCAGGACCGTCGCCGTCGTGGTGCCGTCACCGGCGACGTCGTTGGTCTTCGTGGCCACCTCCTTGACCAGCTGGGCGCCCATGTTCTCGAACGGGTCGTCCAGCTCGACCTCGCGGGCGATGGACACACCGTCGTTGGTGATGGTGGGGGCACCGAACTTCTTCTCGATCACGACGTTGCGGCCCTTGGGCCCCAGGGTGACCTTCACGGTGTCGGCCAGCTTGTTGACGCCGGTCTCGAGGCCGCGGCGGGCGGCCTCGTCGAACTTCAGGATCTTGGGCATGACTGTGTCGAACTCCTCTCGAGTTCCTCGTTGCTTCGGGGGTACTGCGGGAACATATAGGGCCGCCGCCGGCCCCGGCTCGCACCGGGGCGGCGAGCAGACCTGATCAGGCCAGCTTGGCCAGCACGTCGCGGCTCGAGAGGATGAGCAGGTCCTCGCCCTCGACCGTGATCTCGGTGCCGCCGTACTTGGAGTAGACGACGGTGTCGCCCTTCTTGACGTCCATGGGGATGATCTCGCCGGTGTCCTCGGAACGGCGGCCCGGGCCCACGGCGATCACCTCGCCCTGCTGGGGCTTCTCCTTGGCGGTGTCGGGGATGACCAGGCCGGACGCGGTGGTCTCCTCGGACTCGCCGGGGCGGACGACGATCCGGTCATCGAGGGGGTGCAGCTTCATCTGACGGGCCTCCTTGGCGCTTCGTTAGCACTCGCGGGTTGTGAGTGCCAAACATAGCGGACCTCTCGCGGGCTGGCAAGGCGGGGGGCGGGCACGCCCGGCCGGCGGGGTGGGCGGCGCTCGCCTCCCGGTGCGGATGGCGGCCGGTCGGTACGCTCCCGGGGCACCCGCCCCCGCCAGAAGGCCCCGTGACAAGGAGGACGCCGATGGCGCCCGTGAACCAGCCGAGCCCGGACCGCTGGTGGCAGGGCGGCGTCTTCTACCAGATCTACCCCCGCTCCTACGCCGATGCCAGCGGCGACGGGGTGGGCGACCTGTGCGGCATCATTTCCAAGCTCGACCACCTTGCCCGACTTGGGATCACCGCCCTGTGGCTGTCGCCGGTGACCTGCTCGCCGAACAGCGACTGGGGGTACGACGTCTCGGACTACCGCGGCATCGACCCCGCCTACGGGACGCTCGACGACCTCGACGCGCTCGTGCGCCTGGCGGGCGAGCGGGGCATCCGGATCCTCATGGACCTCGTGCCGAACCACACCAGCGACCAGCACCCGTGGTTCGTCGACGCGCTCAGCGGTCGCGAGGCGGCACACCGCGACTACTACGTGTGGGCGGACCCCAAGCCCGACGGGGGCCCGCCCAACAACTGGATGAGCATCTTCGGCGGTCCGGCCTGGGAGCTCGACGAGGCGAGCGGGCAGTACTTCTTGCACAACTTCGAGGCGGCCCAGCCCGACCTGAACTGGTGGAGCGAGGACGTGCGGCGAGAGTTCGACGATATCTTGCGCTTTTGGTGGGACCGGGGCGTGGCCGGGTTCCGCATCGACGTGTGCAACATGATGATCAAGGACAAGGAGCTGCGCGACAACCCGCCGGTCACCGAGGACGACCCGCTCGACCAGCAGTTCATGGGCGTGCGGGCCGTCTACAACACCGACCGGCCCGAGGCGCACGACATCCTGCGCCGGTGGCGGAAGATCGCGGACGGTTACGACCCCGAGCGGCTGCTGATCGGCGAGACCAACGTGGAGCGGCTCGAGACCCTGGCGCAGTTCTACGGCAGCGGGCGCGACGAGCTGCATGGTGGCTTCAACTTCGTCTTCATCAATGCGCCCTTCGAGGCCGCGGCCCTGCGGACGGTCGTCGAGGGCACGGAGGCGCTGATCCCGCGGGAGGCGTGGCCGATCTGGACCGGCTCCAACCACGACGTCTCGCGACTGGCCACGCGCTGGGCGGGCGGTGACCCGGCCAAGGTGAAAGTGGCCCTGCTCATCCTGCTCACCCTGCGCGGGACGCCGTTCCTCTACCAGGGCGACGAGATCGGGCTGACCGACGGGCCCATTGAGCGGGCGGACGTCCTCGACGCGGTCGGCACCCGGTTCTGGCCGTACTACAAGGGGCGCGACGCCGAACGGACCCCCATGCCCTGGCACGGCGGCGCCGGAGGTGGGTTCAGCCCGCCCGGAGTGCGCACCTGGCTGCCGATGGCCGACCCGGCGCAGTGCAACGTCGCCGACCAGGAGGGCGACGCGACGTCGGTGCTCGAGCTCTGCCGCCGGGCCATCGCGGCGCGCGACAGCCAGCGACGACCTCGCCCTGGGGTCCTACCGCTCGCTCATCTCGCCCGAGGGCACCTGGGCCTACGCCCGCGGCGAGGGGACCACGGTGCTGCTCAACATGTCCGCCGCCCCCGCCACCTTCGACGCCGTGGGCGGCAACGTGACGGTGGGCACCGAGCACACCCTGGAGGGGTCGAGCGTCGAGGGCGCGCTGACCCTCGGGCCCTGGAGCGGCGCCGTCGTGGCGCGATGAGTGCGTTGACCCCGGGGGCGGGGGGTGACCTCCTACCGGTTGACCGGCGACATGTCGGCGTAGCGGTCGCCCTTGGCCGGGGCGACGGTGTCGAGCAGGGCCAGGTCCTCGTCCGTCAGCTCGACGTCGAGGGCCCCGACGTTCTCCTCCAGGTAGCTGCGGCGCTTCGTGCCCGGGATGGGCGCCACGCCCCGGCCTGCCGCATGCACGAAGGCGAGGGCGATCTGCCCGGGGGTGCAGCCCTTGGCCGACGCCAGCTCGTCGATCAACTCGACGATGGCGATGTTGTCCGCCAGGTTGTCGCCCTGGAACCGGGGCTGGTAGCGGCGGAAGTCGTCCTCATCGAGATCGTCCAATGAGCGGAGCCTCCCGGTGAGGAAGCCCCGGCCGAGCGGGCTGTAGGGGACGAAGCCGATGCCGAGCCCGCGCAGCGTCGGCAGGATCTCGTGCTCGGGCTCGCGCGACCAGAGGGAGTACTCGGTCTGCAGTGCCGAGATCGGGTGCACGGCGTGGGCGCGGCGGATGGTGGCCGGCGCGGCCTCGGACAGGCCGAGGAAGCGCACCTTGCCCTGGTCCACGAGCTCGGCCATGGCACCGACGGTCTCCTCAATAGGGGTGTCGGGGTCCACACGGTGCTGGTAGTAGAGGTCGATGTGGTCGACGCCGAGGCGGGAGAGCGAGCCGTCGCAGGACTGGCGCACGTACTCGGGCCGGCCGTTGATGGCGCGCTTGGCCGGGTCGTCGGGGTCGCGCACGATGCCGAACTTGGTGGCGATGACCGCCTCGTCGCGCCGGCCGGCCAGCGCCTTGCCCACCAGCTGTTCGTTGGTATATGGCCCGTACATGTCGGCCGTGTCGAAGAGGGTCACCCCGAGCTCGAGCGCCCGGTGGATGGTGGCGATCGACTCGGCGTCGTCCCCGGGCCCGTAGAAGTCCGACATCCCCATGCAGCCGAGCCCCTGGCGGGACACCACCAGCCCCTGGGTTCCGAGTGCGATCGATTCCATCGGTGCGGGCTCCTCTCGTCGGCGGACGGCCCGTCGGCGGGACGGCCCGGTCCGGTCGAGGTTCACCCTATGGGGGCGCTCCGGGCTGTGATCCGTGGCCGTTCGCCCGCTCGGGCTGGAACCGGGGACGTTCTTCGAAACTATCCACAAGACCGTTGATAGTTCTGAAGAA
Source organism: uncultured Acidimicrobiaceae bacterium (assembly GCA_963728845.1). Lineage (GTDB taxonomy): Bacteria > Actinomycetota > Acidimicrobiia > Acidimicrobiales > RAAP-2 > Bog-473. The sequence continues at coordinate 49,713 of CAVSLS010000042.1, read as the reverse complement.
AAAGTCCCGGGCCCGGGGAGGATTCGTTCTCTTGGCAGGGCCGGAACGAGCCCGCTAGCGCGGCCGGCCCTCCTGGACCGGTTGACCGGCCGCCGCCAGCGCGTCGAGCCGCTCGCTGTACGCGGCGGAGTCGACGTCGTAGACCCACATGACGAGCGCATCCTGTCCCGTCACCGGGTAGTAGTTCTTGCGCACGGCGACGGGAGCAAACCCGAAGCGCCGGTACAGCGCCTGCGCCGGCTCATTGTTGGCCGCCACCTCGAGGGACACGTGCTTGACACCGCCCCCCCGGAGCGTGCGGATGCCTTCGACGATCATCGTGGTGGCCACGCCGGCGCGCTGGAACGCCGGCGCGGTCGCGATGGTGGTCATGTGCGCCTCGTCGTCGACGATCATGAACCCGATGTACCCCGCCATCTCATCGCCCTCCCAGGCCGCTCGGTACAAGCGGCCCCTGCGCAGCGCGAGTTCGGAGTTGAACACCTCCGGCGACCAGGGCTCGGGGAAGACGGCGCCCTCGATCCGCAGCACGTGACGCAGGTCCCTGCGCTTGAGCTTCTCGAGTCGCAGCATCACCGCCGCACCGCCTCAGGCTCGCTCGGCCCGGGCGAAGTTGCTCCGTGCATCCGCCTCACGCATGTACAGGGGAACGACGGAGCAGGGCTCGACCGGCGATTGGCCCGCCTCGTGGCGCGCCAGCGCCAGGGCCAGGAGGACGGCGGGGGGCGGGAACGAGAGGGCGGCCACCGGTTCGACGCCCGGGACGGCCCCCAAGGTCCCGCCGTAGCGGAGCGCGCCGTCGCCGACCGCTCGCACCGGCGCGCCGCCGAGCCCCCCAGCCCCGCCACCAGGTCCGCCGGCGTGAACAAGCCAGGGGCGATGGGCTCCGCGGTAACGGCGCCCGCAGCGTCCACCTCGCGCACCGTGGCGAACACCTCGCCCCGGCGGGCGTCGACGCAGGCCAAGACGAGACCGCGGTGGCCAGCCCCGGCCGCCCCGCCGGCCCCGGCCACCAAGATGTCGAGGCTGGTCGCGCCGACGACACCGATGCGGAGCGACTGCGCCAACGCCTTGGCCGCCGCGACGCCGACGCGCAGCCCGGTGAAGAGACCCGGGCCCAATGTCGACCGCCACGACCCCGAGGTCGGCCGGGACCAACCCCACCTGGGCCAGCAGGTGCTCGAGCGCGGGGGTGAGCGTCTCGACGTGGCGGCGCCGGCCGGTCAGTGCGAACTCGGCCTGCACCCCGGCGGATGTACGCACCGCGACGCCCACCGTCTCGGTGGCCGTCTCGATCGCCACGATGGCCGGCGAGGTCGACGTGGCAGGGCGAGGCGGCGGACTGCGCCGCGCTCACGACGCCCGCTCTTCCGCCGGCGGGGCCAGGGCTGCCGCCACATCGTCCGCCCGGTCGGCCCAGCGTCCGCGCCCGTCGACCCTGACGGTGCGACGCTGCGGCGTCGCCGCGGCGTCGGGAGCGGCGAGCGCCACCTCGAGCGCACTCTCACCGAGCGCAGGCGCGGCCAGGTCACCCCACTCCACCAGGACGACTGCGTCCTCTTCGACCAGCTCCGCCAGGGCCAGGTCGACGACCTCGTCGAGCGAGCCCGTGCGGTACACGTCGGCATGGATCAGGCTCGTGACGGCGCCGTCCGCGGCACAGCGGTAGTGGCGCACCAGGGCGAAGGTGGGACTGGTCACCGGGCCCGCCACGCCCAGCGCGGCGGCGAAACCCTGGGCGAACACCGTCTTGCCCGCCCCGAGGTCACCGACGAGCAGCACGACGTCGCCGGCGCGGCAGAGGCGGGCCGCCCGCCCCGCCAGCTCCTTGGTGGCGGCGGGCGACTCCGTCACCACCTCCAGGGGCCAGCTCACGTCCGGCCCGCCGCGATCAGGCGTTTGGCCCGCACGAGGTCGGCCCGCATCTCGGCCATGGCCTCACCGCCGGCCCGCAGCACGTAGGCCGGGTGGTAGGTCGGGATGAGCCTGGCCCGATCGCGCTCGAACACCTGCCCGCGCAGCTCGCGGATGCCCCGGGTCGTCTCGAGCAGCAGCTTGGTGGCGAAGTTCCCCAGCGTGACGATCACCGCCGGGTCGATGAGCGTGATCTGCTCGGCCAGGTAGGGCCGGCACGCCTCGATCTCGTCCGGGGCCGGGTCGCGGTTGTTGGGCGGCCGGCACTTGACGACGTTGGCGATGTAGCACTCGGCCCGGGTGAGGCCGATCTCCTCCCACATGAGGCGATCGAGCAGCTTGCCCGAGCGTCCGACGAAGGGCTCGCCGGCCAGGTCCTCCTCACGGCCGGGTCCCTCCCCCACGAAGAGGAGGTCGGCAGCCGGATCGCCCACGCCGAAGACGACCTGGGTCCGCCCCTCGGCCAGCGGGCACCGGGTGCAGGTCGACGCGGTGCGGCGCAGCCGCTCCAGGACGTCGGCGTCAGGCACCGGATGCGTCGGGCCGGTTGACCAGGATGCGGGGCATGCGCGGGCCGACGCCGCACACCACCTCGTAGCTGATCGTCCCGAGCAGGGCCGCCCAGTCGTCCGCCGTGATCACCTCGTCGTGCTGGCGGCCGAGGAGCACGACCTCGTCGCCCGGCTGCACCGAGTCGTCGTCGCCGCAGTCGACGACGATCTGGTCCATCGTCACGGCGCCCGCCAACGGCCGGCGCGTCCCACCGATGAGCACCTCGTAGCCTGCGTCGAACAGGGCGCGCGGCACGCCGTCGGCGTAGCCGATGGGCACGGTGGCGACCACCGCGCGCGACGGGAGCGGTCGCAGGCGTCCGTAGGAGGGTCGCTCACCTGCGTCGAGCGTGCGGACGGCCACCACCCGAGCCTTGAGCGCCATGGCCGGCCGCAGCGCATCGCCCGCCGACTGTCGCGCGAAGGCCGCGTGGACCGTGGGGTTCGGCAGGTACCCGTAGAGGCCGAGCCCGCAGCGCACCATGTCGTGGCGCGAGCGGGCGAACGCCACGGCACCGGCCGTGTTGGCGGCGTGCAGCACCGGCGCGCGCATGCCCGCGACGGCCAGGTCGGCCACGAGGCGGTCGAAGAGGTCGAGCTGACCCTCGGTGAAGGCGCTGTCCGCCGCCTGCTCGCCGTCGGCGACGGGCAGGTGCGTCCACACGCCCTCGAGCTCCAGCATCGGCTCGCGCACGACCGCGGCCGCGATCGCCACGAGGTCCTCGGGGGCCGCGCCGACCCGGTGCATGCCCGTGTCGACCTTCACGTGGACGGCCACGGGCCGGCCGGCGCTCCGGGCCGCCGCCGCGAAGGCCTGGATGCCGGCGGTGGAGTACAGCGTCGGGGTGAGCCCGAAGGCCAGCGCCGTGTCGGCGGCATCGGCACCGCACTCGCTGAGCAGCAGCACCGGAGCCGTGACGCCGTGCTCGCGCAGCTCCACTCCCTCGTCGACCAACGCGACGGCGAGTCGCCGGGCACCCCCGGCCACGGCCGCCCGGGCCACCGCCGGGCCGCCGTGCCCGTAGCCGTGGGCCTTGACCACCGCACACAGCTCGGCCGGCGCCGCGACGCGGGCGAGCACGGCGGCGTTGTGGGCCACGGCCGCCAGGTCGATCTCCGCCCAGGCCGGGCGCGAGCGACCCTGGGCCATCGTCACGGCGTCAGCGTCGGCGGCGGCCGGAGCGACCAGCCGCATCGGCGCGCCCTCAGCCATCCTCGGCCACCCGGTTCCGCTCGGACGCGCCCACGGCCGACAGCACCTGGGCCACCAGGGCCGGCAGCTCGCCCGAGACGAGGCCTTCGCGCGGCCCGAGCGCGGCCGCGCGTCCGTGCACGTGGGCGGCCAGCGCCGCCGCGTCGAGGGGTGGCACTCCGCGGGCGCAGAAGGCGCCGATGATCCCCGAGAGGACGTCACCGCTGCCTGCGGTGGCCAGGGCGGGACCGCCGGCGTCGCTCAGCACCACGTCGGGGGAGCCCCCCGGGCGGGCCACGGCGGTGAGCGAGCCCTTCAACAGGACGACGGTGCCAGTGGCGTCGGCGAGGCGGCGCGCCGCGGCGAGGCGATCCTCACCCGGGGCGGTCCCCGCGATGCGGGCGTACTCCCCGTCGTGGGGCGTGAGAATGCTCGGGCCACTCCGCTTGTCGAGCAGGGTGCGCGCCGCCGCGGCGTCTCCGAGTGCGGTCAATGCGTCGGCGTCGATCACGAGCGGGACCGGCACGGCGGCGATGACGGCCCGGATCTCCTCCGTGACCGCGGCGCCGGTGCCCAGCCCGGGCCCGATCACCACCGCCTTGCACTTGGCGGTCGCGTCCAGGAAGGCGCCGGCCCATCCCTCGGCAGGCAGGCGCATGCGCACGGCCTCCGTCGGCCAGGCGGCGCTGGGGTCGCCGGGGGAACCGAGCCGGAGCATGCCGGCGCCCGCGGCCATGGCCCCTCGGCTGCACAGGATCGCGGCGCCCTCCATGCCGGCCGAGCCGGCCGCCACGCCCACCGCGGTCGTCCACTTGTTGACCTGCCGTGGCCGCGGCGGGACGCGGGGCACGTCGGCGTCCTCGACCAGCAGGCACCGGGGGGTGGGGAACCCGATCCCGATGTCGGCCACCTCGACCGTGCCGCTCAGCCGGGCGCCCGCAGCCTGCAGCAAGCCCGGCTTCAACGCGGCGAAGGTCACCGTGCGGTCGGCGCACACGGCGTCACCCGGGGCCTCGCCGGTGTCGGCGTCGACGCCGGACGGGATGTCGATGGCCAGCACCGCGGCACCCGCCGGCACCGCGGGCGCGTCGTACGACCCGCGGAAGCCGGTGCCGTACGCGCCGTCGACGACGAGGTCGCAGGGCGGCAGCGCCGCTCCGGCCCCGACGGTCTCCGCGTCGATGACCCGGACACGCGCCCCGCGTCGGGCCAGGACGGCCGCCGCCACCCGGCCGTCGGCGCCGTTGCTCCCCTTGCCCGCCACCACGACGACGCGCCGGCCGTAGGCGCCCCCGAGCAGGCGCAGCGCGCCGTGCGCCACCGCCGTGCCGGCGCGGTTCACCAGGGTCTCGTGCGAGACCGAGACCAGGGCCGCCGCGTCTGCGGCCCGCATCTCGTCGCGGGTCAGGACGGCGCGCACGACACGGCCTGTTCCGCGACGACGAAGGCGATGGCCACCCCGTCGGTGTGGGTCAACGAGAGATGGAAGCGGCCCGCGCCGTGCGCGCCCGCCAGCTCGGCCGCGGTGCCGTGCAGCACGAGGAACGGCGCGTTGCGGGCGGCACCCGTCCCGGGCGTCCGGCACACCTCGACGTCGGTGAGCGCGAAGGCGCCGATGCCTGTGCCGAGCGCTTTCATGACCGCTTCCTTGGCGGCGAAGCGCGCCGCCAGGCTCTGGGCCACGTCGGCGGAGCGGTTGGCGTCGGACTGCTCGGTCTGCGTGAAGCAGCGCGTCGCGAAGCGGGGGCGGCGGTCGAGCAGGCGGCGGAAGCGGACGACGTCGACCGCGTCGACCCCGACGCCGACGATGCCGGCGCCGTTCACTCGACGGTCACCGTCTTGGCCAGGTTCCGCGGTCGGTCCGGGTCGTGCCCGTGCAGGCGCGCCAGTCGGTAGGCCAGCTGCTGGAGCGGCACCACGCCGACCACGGGCGCGAGGAGCGGGTTGGTGGGGGGGACCCAGAGCACGTGGTCGGCTGCGGCGGCCGACTCCTCGTCGCCGTCGTCCGCCAGCAGGACCACGGTGGCGCCACGGCTGCGCACCTCGGCGACGTTGGAGAGCATCTTCTCCCACAGCGGGTTGCGAGTGGCGATACCGACGACGACGGTCCCCGGCTCGATCAACGCGATCGGCCCGTGCTTGAGCTCGCCGGCCGGGTAGCCCTCGGCCCGCAAGTAGGCCAGCTCCTTCAGCTTCAGCGCGCCTTCCAGCGCCACCGGGTAGCCGACGTGGCGGCCCAGGAAGAAGAAGTCGCGGGCGTCGGTCAGCTTGCCGGCCACGTCGTCGACGTCGTCGGCGCGCCCCAGAGCCTCGGCCACCAGGCCGGGCAGGGCCTCCATGGCATCGAGGATCCCATCGATCTCCGAGCGGGGCTGGGTCCCCAGCATCTGGGCCAGGAAGAGGCCGAGCACCTCGAGCGCCACGATCTGGGCGAGGTGGCACTTGGTCGAGGCCACGCCGATCTCCGGCCCGGCCCTCGTGTAGAGCACGCCGTCGGCCATGCGGGCCATAGAGGAGTCGACCACGTTGGAGACCACCAGGACCTTGGCGCCGAGCCGGGCCGCCTCGCGCATGGCCTCGGAGGTGTCGAGCGTCTCGCCCGACTGCGAGACACCGACGCACAGCGTCCGCTCGTTCAGGACCGGGTCTCTGTAGCGGAACTCGCTGGCGATGTCGACCTCGACGGGCAGCTTGACCCAGTGCTCAATGGCGTACTTGGCGACCAGCGCGGCGTGGTAGCTGGACCCGCACGCCACGATGAACACCTTGTCGATGCGGCGCAGGTCCTCGAGCCCAAGACGCATCTGGTCGAGCACGAGCTCGCCCCTCGGCGCCCGCCGGTCGAGCAGCGTGTCGGCCACCGCATGCGGCTGCTCCTGCATCTCCTTGGACATGAAGTCCTCGTAGCCGCCCTTCTGGGCCGCCTCCAGGTCCCAGGTGATGCTGAGCTGCTCCGGCTCGACCGGGGTGCCGTCCAACCTGGTCACCTCGAGCGAGCCCGGCCGCAGAACGGCCAGCTCGTCGTCGGACAACGCGAAGACGCGGCGCGTGTGCCCGATCAGGGCAGGGATGTCCGATGCCAAGAGGGCCGCGTGGTCGTGCAGCCCGAGCACGAGCGGCGTCAGGCGGCGGGCGGCGACGATGGTGTCGGGCTCGTCGGCGCAGACGACCGCGATGGAGAACGCACCGCGTAGCCGCCGCAGCATGATGCGGGTGGCCTCCGCCAGGGACGCACCGCCGGCCATCTCCTGCTCAATGAGGTGCGCCATCACCTCGGTGTCGGTGGCCGAGGTGAGCTCGTGCCCGGCGGCCACGAGCTCGGCCCTGAGCTCGGCGTGGTTCTCGATAATGCCGTTGTGGACGATGGCCAGCCGCCCGGTGCAGTCGGTGTGCGGGTGGGCGTTCTCCACGGTCGGGCTCCCGTGGGTGGCCCACCGGGTGTGCCCGATGGCGGCCCCCTGGCCCCGGGGGGCGTCGGCCGCCAGCTCGGCCAGCTTGGCCACCGAGTTGGTGCCGCCGGCGGCCCGGACCCTCCAGATGGCGTGGCCCGGACCATCGTCGTCGTCGACCACGATGGCGATCCCGGCGGAGTCGTAGCCGCGGTATTCGAGCTGGTGCAGGGCACCGATCAGGAGTGGGGCGGCCTCGGCTTCGCCGGTGACGCCGATGATGCCGCACATGGGGACCCAGGCTACCTGGGTGCCTGCGGCTCGATTTGCCCCAGGGCAGTCTCCACGACCCCGGCGAGCTCGGCCGCCACCGCGTTGGCCTGCGCCTCGTCGCGCGCCTCGACCATCACCCGCACGACGGGCTCGGTGCCGCTGGCTCGCAGGAGCACCCGGCCCTCGTGGCCGAGCTCGGCCTCGGCCTTGACCACCGCCTCCCATACCTCGGCGCAGCCGGCCAGGCGCTCGGGCTGGGGAATGGGCACGTTGACGAGGCGCTGGGGCACACGCTCGACGAGGCCGGCGGACAGGTCGGCCAGGGAACGGCCCGCCCGCAGCATGAGGTCGGCCAGCGCGATGCCGGTCAGGATGCCGTCACCGGTGGTCGACAGCGAGCGGAAGATGATGTGGCCCGACTGCTCTCCCCCGAGGCTCAGCCCGTCGGCGTCGAGGGCGGCGAGGACGTGTCGGTCGCCCACATCGGTCTCGCGCACCGCGATGCCGCGGGCCTCCATGGCCAGGCGGAAGCCGAGGTTGGTCATGACGGTCACGGCCACCGTGTTGGCGGCCAGGCGCCCGCGCTCGGCCAGGTCGAGCGCGAAGAGCGCGAGCAGCACATCGCCGTCGACGATGGTGCCCGAGTGGTCGACCGCGATGACCCGGTCGGCGTCACCGTCGAACGCGAGGCCCAGGTCGGCCCCGCGCTCCACCACCGCCAGCGACAGCTCACTGGGGTCGGTCGAGCCGCACTTCTCGTTGATGTTGACCCCATCGGGCGAGTGGTGCAGCGCGACGACGCTGGCCCCGAGCTCTTCCAGCACGCGCGGCGCGACCTCGCTGGCCGCCCCGTGGGCGCAGTCGATGACGACGCGCAGTCCCGCGAGCCGGCGGCCTTCCGTCGTGGCGACCAGGTGCGCCATGTAGAGCTCCGCGGCCTCGGGCTCTGTCGTGATCTGCCCCACCCCGTAGCCGGTCGGCCGGCGGGGCGAGTGATCCGGGTCGGCCAGGATGGAGTCGAGCTCGCGCTCTATCTCGGCCTCGACGTCGGGGGGCAGCTTCGTCCCCCGCAGGCTGAACAACTTGATGCCGTTGTCGCCGAACGGGTTGTGCGAGGCCGAGATGACGGCGCCCGGCACCTTGCGTGCCGCGGCCACGGCGGCGACCCCGGGGGTGGGCAGCACGCCGAGGTCGACGACGTCGGCACCCTCCGTGGCCAGGCCGGCCGAGAAAGCGGCCTGGAGGAGCGGCCCCGAGCGCCGGGTGTCGCGGCCGACGACGAAGGTGGGGGCGGGCAGGATGCGGGCCGCGGCACGGCCGAGGGCCAGCGCCAGCTCGGCGGTGAGCTCCTCGTTGGCGACGCCGCGCACGCCGTCGGTGCCGAAGCGGGCCGGCCCCATAGTCGTCGTCGCGCTTACCGCTTGGAGTACTGCGGCGCCTTGCGGGCCTTCTTCAGGCCGTACTTCTTCGACTCCTTCTCCCGGGCGTCGCGGGTGAGAAGGCCCGACCGCTTGAGTGCGCCGCGCAACTCGGGGTCGACCTCGCACAGGCTGCGGGCGATGCCGAGGCGCATGGCACCGGCCTGTCCCGATACCCCGCCGCCGTCGATTGTCGCGTCGATGTCGTAGGACTCCGCCGTGTTGGTGACGCGCAGGGGCTCGGTCACCAGCATGCGGTGCGTCGCCGAGGTGAAGTACTTCTCGAAGGGGACCTTGTTGATGGTGATGGCGCCCTGTCCGGGGCGGAAGCGCACGCGTGCGACGGCCTGCTTGCGGCGTCCGGTTGTCTGGCTCAGTGGTGTGGGCATTGCGGGTGTGGCGTCCTTCCTGGTGCGCGTGGTCAGCCGGCGCGGCGGGCCGCGGGCAGGTCGAGCGGCTCGGGCTTCTGGGCCGCGTGGGGGTGGTCCGGCCCGGCGTAGACCTGCAGCTTGGAGAGCATCTGGCGGCCGAGGGTGTTCTTGGGCAGCATGCCGCGCACCGAGCGGCGGACCAGTTCGGCCGGGTGCTCCTCGAGTAGCTCGGCGTAGCTGGTAGAGCGCAGGCCGCCGGGATACCCGCTGTGGCGGTAGGCGAGCTTGGCGTCGGCCTTGCCCGAGGTGAGGACGACCTTGTCCGCGTTGACCACGATCACGTGGTCACCGGTGTCGACGTGAGGGGCGAAGTAGGGGCGGTGCTTCCCGCGCAAGATGGCCGCCACCGAGGAGGCCAGACGCCCGAGGACGAGGCCGTCGGCGTCGACGACGTACCAAGCCCGGGTGATCTCCGTGACCTTCGGTGAAAATGTGCGCACAAGACCGATCTTTCGCATCCGCGTGGTGAGCGAGCCGTTCCCCGGAGGTGGGTCCCGGAGCCGGGCTCCAGGGCTCCCGGGGGTCCCGCGAGCCGACAGACCAGGATAGAGCCCCTGGACAGGGGGGGCAAGCCGCGCCCACACGTGATGGCTCCGCGCCCCCGCTCCGCCCCACCCACCCCCAGGCCGGTTTTCAGGAACTGTAAACAATCCGGTAGAGCGTTCTGGGAGGACTGCCGCCCACCCCCCGGCCGGACCGGTTCAGGTGGCTTTCCGGGAACTGTAGACAATCCGGTGGAGATTTCTCGGAGGGGCGGCCGCCCCACCCCGACCGGAACCGTTCAGGCGGCCGGACCTCGATCCGCGCCCGCGCCGGCCGCGCCGGCCGCGCCGGCCGGGCCGGGCCCGTAGGCCACGGAGACCAGGCACAGGCCATGGGCCGGAGCCGGATCGGGCCCGCTCTCCCGCTTGGCCGCGCGCAGGCGCTCCATCAGGCCGGCGGCGTTCTTCGCCCCCGGCCGACCTCGACCAGGCTGGCCACCAGGGAGCGGACCATCTGGTGGCAGAACGAGCCCGCGGCGATCTCGAAGCGCAGCAGGCGACCCGCCCCGCCGGCCAGGGCGTCGGTCGCCTCGGGACCCTCGTCGACGCTCCAGCGGGCCATCGTCACCCGGCGCACGATCGGCTCGGAGGCGTCGGACCCCACCGGTCGGCGGCAGAAGGAGCGGAAGTCGTGGCTGCCGAGCAGCACGTCGGTGGCGGTGCGCATGGAGCGCAGATCAAGTTGGTCGCGCACGTGCCAGGCGACGGGGGCCAGGAGCGGGTCGGGGTCCGGGGCGTTCCAAACGAGGTAGCGGTAGGTGCGGCCGGTGGCAGAACGGCGGGCATCGAAGTCGGGGGCGACCTCCTCGGCCCGGCGCACGACCACCGCGGGCGAAAGCTGGCGGTTGAGGGCGCGGGCCAACCCGCGCCCGTCGTAGGGAACGGGCGGCAGGTCCACGTGGACGACCTGACCCCGGGCGTGCACGCCGGCGTCCGTGCGCCCGGCGCAGGTGATGGGCGGCGGCTCGCTCAGGCGGGCGGTGCGCTCGAGAGCCTGGCGCAACGCGCCGGCCACTGTCGGGACCTCGGGCTGAATGGCGAAGCCCCTGAAGGCCGCCCCGTCGTAGGCGATCAAGAGCCTCCAGCGCTGCGTCGCAGCGCCGGCGCCTTGCTCCACTCTCAGACGAACTCGATGCGCGCCATCGGCGCGTTGTCACCAGGGCGGGGGCCCAGCTTGAGGATGCGGGTGTAGCCGCCGGGCCGGTCGACGTAGCGGGGCCCGATCTCCTCGAAGAGCTTGTGGGCCATGTCCTTGTCCCGGATGAGGGCGACCACGTTGCGGTGGTTGGCCACGCCGCCCTTGCGGGCCGCGGTGACGCACTTCTCGGCCACTGGGCGCAGTGCCTTCGCTTTGGCCTCCGTGGTCACGATGGACTCGGCCGCGATGAGCGACGCGACGAGGTTGCCCATCATGGCCTTCTGGTGCGCCGCCGAGCCGCCGAGCCGCCGGCCGCGCCGTGGGGTTGCCTGCATGACCGCTCAGTCCCTCGTGCGGAGCGACAGCCCGCGCTCGTCCAGGCGCTGGACGACCTCGTCGGCCGACTTCTGCCCGAAGTTCGTGATGGCGAGGAGGTCCTCCATGGTGCGCTCGACCAGCTCGCCGATCGTGTTGATCTGCGCCCGCTTCAGGCAGTTGCGGGGCCGCTCGGAGAGGTCGAGCTCCTCGATGCGCAGGTCGAGGTCGGGCGACCCGCTGGTGGTCGTGCCGGTGTCGCCCAGCTCGAGGCCCTGCGGAGCCTCCTCGAGGTCGGCCACGAGCGACACCAGGTTGCGCAGCGTGTCGCCGGCCGAGGCCAGCGCCTCGCGGGGCGAGATGGTGCCGTCCGTCTCGATGTCGAGCACGAGGCGGTCGTAGTTGGTCGACTGCTCCACCCGCACGGGCTCGATGTCGAAGGTGACGCGGTGCACCGGCGAGAAGATGGAGTCGATCGGGATGACACCGATGGTGGAGGACTTCTTGTTCTTGTCCGCCGAGGCGTAGCCGCGGCCGCGCTCCACGGTGACGTCGACGGCCAGGCGGCCCTTGGCGTTGATCGATGCGATGTGCAGGTCGGGGTTGAGGATCTCGACGTCGGCCGGGAGCTGCAGGTCCGCCGCCGTGGCGTCGGCCGGGCCGCGGACGTCGAGGCGCAGGGTCACCGGCTCGTCGGAGTGGACCCGGACCAGCAGGTCCTTGAGGTTCAGGATGATGTCGGTGACGTCCTCCTTGACCCCGGGCAGCGTGGTGAACTCGTGCAGCGCCTCGTCGAAGCGGAGCTGGGTCACGGCACCACCGGGGATCGACGAGAGCAGCGTGCGCCGGAGCGAGTTGCCGAGCGTGGTGCCGAAACCCGGGTCGAGCGGGCCGATGGCGAAGCGTTGCCGGTTGTTCTGCTCCTCGTCGATGACTTCGACGGTCGGCCTCTGGATGATCAGCATGGTGGGTACTCCTGTTGCGGTGGTGGTCGGGCGATCGGTTCGGCTACTTCGAGTACAACTCGACGATGAGCTGCTCCTGAATGGGCTCGTCGATGTGCTCGCGCAGTGGCGGGTTCAGAACGGACACGGAGAAGCCGGAATCGCCGGTCTCGAGCCAGGCCGGCGTCTGGCGCTCCAGGGTGTCCATGTTCCGGCGGACCATGAAGTTCCCGCGGGTCGCTTCGCGTAGGACGACCTTGTCACCCTTGCGCACCCGGTAGCTCGGGATGGTGACCCGCTTGCCGTTCACCGTCACGTGCCCGTGGCGCACGAACTGGCGGGCCTGGCGGCGGCTGGCGCCCCAGCCGGCCCGGAAGACCACGTTGTCGAGGCGGAGCTCGAGGTTGCGCAGCAGGTTCTCACCGGTGATGCCGCCCTGGCGAGTGGCCTCCTCGTACATGTTGCGGAACTGCTTCTCCAAGATTCCGTAGATGCGGCGAGCCTTCTGCTTCTCGCGCAACTGCGCCAGGTACTCCGAACCCTGGCGCATGCGATCGCGGCCGTGCTCGCCGGGCGGGTAGGCGCGGCTGTGGCGGTCGGTGACCGCCTCGGAGACCGGGCACTTGAGCGAGTAGCAGCGTTCGCCCTTCAAGAACAGCTTGGTCCGCTCGCGCCGGCACAGGCGGCAGACGGGACCGGTGTATCGAGCCATGGGGTGGGGTTCCTCTTCCTCTTCGGCCTAGACCCGGCGCCGCTTCTTGGGGCGGCAGCCGTTGTGGGGGATCGGGGTGACGTCCTTGATACCGACCACCTCGATCCCGACCGCGGCCAGCGATCGGATGGCGGTCTCGCGGCCCGATCCGGGTCCGCGCACGAGGACGTCGACCTTGCGCACACCGTGTTCCATGGCCCGCTTGGCGCAGGCCTCGGCGGCCAGCTGGGCTGCGAACGGGGTCGACTTGCGCGAGCCCTTGAACCCGACGTTGCCCGCCGAGGCCCAGGCGAGCACGTTGCCGTCGGGATCGGCGATGGACACGATCGTGTTGTTGAACGAGCTCTTGATGTGGGCGACGCCGTAGGAGACGTTCTTGCGCTCCTTGCGGCGAGGCCGCCGGGCACCGGACTTGGTGGGCTTGGCCACTACTTCTTCACCTTCTTCTTCCCGGCCACGGTCTTCTTCGGGCCCTTGCGGGTGCGGGCGTTCGTGTGGGTGCGCTGGCCGTGGACCGGGAGGCCCTTGCGGTGGCGCACGCCCTCGTAGCAGTTGATCTCCATCTTGCGCTTGATGTCCTGGGAGACGTCGCGGCGCAGGTCACCCTCGACCCGGAAGCTCTGGTCGATGTAGGAGCGGAGCTTGGCCACCTCCTCGTCGGTCAGGTCGCGGACGCGGGTGGAGGGGTTGATGTCGACGGCCTCGGTGATCTGCTTCGACAGCGTCGGGCCGATGCCGTAGATGTAGGTCAGCGCGATCTCGAGCCGCTTCTCGCGGGGGATGTCCACTCCTGAAATTCGGGCCATGCGTCGTCCTCTCCCTAGCCCTGCCGCTGCTTGTGGCGCGGGTTGTCGCAGATCACCCGGACCACGCCGCGGCGCCGAATGACCTTGCACTTCTCACAGATCGGCTTCACGCTCGGCCGAACCTTCACTTGACTCCCGTCCTACTTGTACCGATAGGTGATCCGACCCCGGTTGAGGTCGTACGGAGTGATCTCCACCTGGACCTTGTCCCCCGGAAGGATGCGGATACGGTGCATCCTCATCTTCCCCGAGCTGTGCGCCAACACCTTGTGTCCGTTCTCCAGCTCGACGCGGAACATGGCATTGGGCAGTGGCTCGACCACCGTGCCTTCGAGCACGATGGCGTCTTCCTTGGGCTTGGGCAGGTGACTCTCTCCTCTGATTTCGTTCTGTGCTCGTCCGGCCGGCACCAGGCGACGCGTCGGCCGGAGGGTGCAGATCGGACGTAGCGGCCGGGCAGCTCATCCCCGGAGGGATCAGGCCCAGAGCCAGCGAAAGAGTTTACCGCATCCGGAGAGAAAATCCACCCGGGGCATGGATTCTGCCTGGTCGAGGCGCCGGCCCGCCCCCGGGCCCGCCCGCTCCGGCCCGCCCCCGGGCCCGGCCGGTGTCCTTCTCACCCCAGTGGGGCAGTGGGATCAGGGCAGGGTGTAGACCTCGGGGCCGTCCGGGGTGACGGCGATCGTGTGCTCGAAGTGGGCCGACAGGCTCCCGTCGGCCGTGACCACGCTCCAGTGGTCGTCGAGCAGGAGGGTCTCGGGTGACCCCGCGTTGACCATCGGCTCGACGGCGAAGACGTTGCCCGTCTTGAGCGTCGGGCCCCTGCTGCCGGGCCAGTAGTTGGGGACCTGGGGCTGCTCGTGCATGGCGGTCCCGATGGCGTGGCCCACGTACTCGCGCACCACGCTGAAGCCGGCGCCCTCGGCCACCTGCTGGACGGCCCGGCCGATCTCGTTCAGGGCATTGCCCTTGGTCATCTGCTCGATGCCTGCCCACAGGCTGCGCTCGGTGACGTCGAGCAGCTTCTGCGCCTCCTTGGAGATGGTGCCGATGCCCATGGTGAAGGCCGCGTCGCCGTGGTAGCCCTCGATGATGGCGCCGCAGTCGATGGAGAGGATGTCCCCCTCTTCGAGCACGTAGGGGCCGGGGATGCCGTGCACGATCATGGAGTTGGGAGAGGTGCAGATCACGGCCGGGAAGCCGTGGTACCCGAGGAAGTTGGAGGTGGCGCCACGGCGCTCGAGGACCTCACGGGCGACCTTGTCGAGCTCCAAGGTGGTGACGCCCGGCTTGGCGTTGGCTCGCGTGGCCTCGTGCATCTCGGCCACGACCTTGCCGGCGCGGCGCATCTTGGCCAGCTCCTCGGCGTTGCGCCTCATCGGAAGGTCTCGCCCGCTTCCTCGTTCCTCTTCTGCTGCTGGCGCAGGGCGTCGATGGCGCCCACGACACGGCGCGTCACGGCGTCGGGCGAGCCCGTGCCGTTGATCTCGGCCAACAGGTCGCGTTCCTTGTACCAGTTGAGCAGCGGGGCCGTCTCCTCCTCGTAGAGGTTGAGCCGGCGTTCGATGGCCTCCTCGGTGTCGTCCTCGCGCTGCACCACCTCGCCGCCGCAGACGTCGCAGGTCCAGTTCACGAGCGGTGGCGCCGCCGTCGAGTAGTTGGCTCCGCAGTCCACGCAGACCCGGCGCGACGCCAGGCGCTTCATGACCAGGTTGGTGGGGACCTGCAGATCGATGACCAGGTCGAGACCGAACGGGTCCACGATCTTCTCGAGCACCTCGGCCTGGCCGGTGGTGCGCGGGCAGCCGTCGAGCACGAAGCCGCGGCCGCTGGTGTCGCGCTCGGACAGCCGGCCCCCCACCATCTCCATGACCAGGTCGTCGGGGATGAGCTCGCCCCTCTCCATCAGCGCCTGCGCGCGCTGGCCGATCGGCGAGCGGGACTTCACCTCGCTGCGCAGCATGTCCCCCGTGGAGACGTGCGGCACGACATAGTGATGCGACAGACGCACGCACTGCGTCCCCTTGCCGGCCCCCTGCTTGCCGAGGACCACGAGCCTGACCCCGGGTATCACCGTCGCCTACTTGAGGAAGCCCTCGTAGTTGCGCATCATCAGCTGGCTGTCGATCTGGCGCATCGTCTCGAGGGCGACACCCACCGAGATCAGCAACGTCGTCCCGTAGAAGGGGAAGCGGTTGAGGTGCCAGAGCGCCATGAGGAGCGAGGGCACCACGGCGACCGAGCCGAGGAACAGGGCACCCACGACCGTGATGCGGCTCAGAATGTGCGCGAAGTAACGCTCGGTGGGCGGTCCGGGCCGGATGCCCGGGACGAACCCGCCCTGCTTGCGGATCAGATCGGCCTGCTGGTGCGGGTCGAAGGCGACGTACACGTAGAAGAACGTGAACATCACGATGAGCAGGAAGTAGGCCGCGATGTAGAAGAAGCTGGTCGGCGTCAGGCTGGTGCGCACGAAATTCTGGAACCAGTTCCACGGGACCACGTTGGAGAGCAGGACCGGGATGTAGAGCACCGAGCTGGCGAAGATGATCGGGATCACGCCGGACTGGTTCACCTTCAGCGGGATGTAGGTGGAGCTGCCGCCGTACATCCGCCGCCCCACGACCCGGCGGGCAAAGGTCACGGGTATCCGGCGCTGGCCCTGGTCCATGAAGACGATGAAGACCAACAAGACGAGGGAGACGATGATGATGATGACGAATTTGGCCTTCCCTCCCTCCTCGTAGATGGCCTTGAACCCGGTGGGAATGGCTGCCACCACGTTGGCGAAGATCAGGATCGACATCCCCTGGCCGATGCCGCGCTGGGTGATGAGCTCGGCCAGCCACATGACGAAGGCCGTCCCCGCCGTGAGGATCAGCACCATGAAGAGGGCCAGCGGCCAGTTGAAGGTCGGGATCAGGTCGACGCTCGTGCCGAGCAGGGCCGAGTCGTGGCCGTGGAAGGCGTAGACGAGGCCGGAGGACTGCATCACGGCCAGCGCCACGGTGAGGTAGCGGGTGGTCTGGGTGATCTTCTTCTGGCCGACCGCGCCCTGGTCCCTCCACTCCTCGAGCTTGGGGATCACCGTGGAGAGCAGCTGGATGATGATGGAGCTCGTGATGTAGGGCATGACGCCCAGGCCGAAGACGGCCAGGCGAACCAGGGCGCCACCGCTGAAGAGGTTGAGGAACCCGAGCACTCCCGACGCCGAGGCCTGGCTCTCGAGCCCCTGCAGGCGCGCCCAGTTGACGCCGGGCACGGGGACGTTCGCCCCGATCTGGTACAGGGCGATGATGGCCAGCGTGAACACGACCTTGTTGCGAAGGTCGGGAACCCTGAAGATGTTGGCGAGCCGGGAGAGCATGGCGCTTCCTCTCAGTGCCTGCCCGATGGTGTCACTAGCGGTTCATCAGGGCATTGCCCGAGGCGGGCGGGCGCCCGTGCGCGAACGGCAGCGGCACCCGCTCGACGCTACCGCCCGCGGCGGTGATGGCCGCCTCCGCCGCCTTGGAGAACGCATGCGCCGAGACCCGGACCGGGCGGCTGATCGATCCCTGGCCGAGGATCTTGACCAGGGCCTTGGGCCGGACCAGACCCGCCTCCACCAGGGCCGGCACGGTGATCTCGTCGACGCCCAGCGCGTCGAGCGCGCCCACGTTGACCGGGGTGTACGCCACCCGGAACGGGTTGGTGAACCCCTTCAGCTTCGGGATGCGCTGCATCAGGGGGAGCTGGCCGCCCTCGAAGCCCGCCGGCACGGTGCTGCGGGCCTTCTGCCCCTTCATGCCCCGGCCGGCCGTCTTGTGGCCCTTGCCTCCGGTGCCGCGGCCGACGCGGCGCTTGGCCGTGGTCGCCCCCTTGGGCGGCGCCAGATCGTGCAGCTTCACTTCGAGACCTCCTCGACGCTGATCAGGTGCGGCACGCGGGCCAGCATTCCCCGGATCTCGGGGCGGTCGGGCAGCTCGTTGGACTGCCCGATGCCGCGCAGGCCGAGCGCCCGCAGGGTGCCGCGGTGCTTGGGCTTGGTGCCGATGGCCGAGCGCGTCTGTGTCACGAGCAGGAGGGACTCCCCCGACGCCTTCTTGGTGGTTGCCCGTGGTGCCACGGTCAGCGCGTCTCCGCCGCAAAGAGGTCCGTCTCGCGCTTGCGCTCGCGGTAGGCCCGCAGCACGCCGCCGGGCGTCACCTCGTCGGCCGCCTTCCCGCGCAGCGCGGCCACGTCGTCGGGACGCCGCAGCTGCTTGAGCCCCGCGATGGTGGCGTGGGCCACGTTGATGCCGTTCGACGAGCCCAGCGACTTGGCCAGGATGTCGCGGATGCCGGCCATCTCGAGGATGTGGCGCGCCGCGCCGCCGGCGATGACGCCGGTGCCCGGGGCGGCCGGCTTCAGCAGCACGCGGCCGGCACCGCTCTCGCCGATGACCGGGTGGACGATGGTGCTGCCGGCCAGGGGCACTTCGAAGAGGTTCTTGCGCGCCTCCTCGATCCCCTTTTGGACCGCCAGCCCGGCCTCCTTGGCCTTGCCGTAGCCGAGACCGACCTTGCCGTTCCCGTCGCCGACCACCATGAGCGCGGCGAACGAGAACCGCCGGCCGCCCTTGACGACCTTGGCCACCCGGTTCACCTTGATGGTGCGCTCTTCGTACTGTGTGTCGACCATGCTCAGAACTCCAGTCCCTCGGCCCGTGCCGCGTCGGCCAGGACGGCGACACGACCGTGGTACACGAATCCCCCACGGTCGAAGACCACCGTGGTGATCCCGGCCGCCTTGGCCCTGGAACCCAGCAGGCGACCGACCGATTCTGCGCCCGTCACGTTACCGCCACCGCCCTTGCCCAACGACGCGCGCAGGTCGGGCTCGACCGACGACGCCGAGACCAGGGTGCGGCCGGCGGTGTCGTCGATGAGCTGGGCGGAAATGTGACGGTTGGACCGGTGCACGGCCAGCCGCGGGCACTCGGTGGTGCCGCTCACCTTGGTGCGCACACGGTCGTGACGCCGGAGGCGCAGCCGGGTGCGATCGCTCGTGCGTGCCATTACTTCGCTGCCTTTCCGGCCTTGCGCAGCACCCGCTCGTTCGCGTAGCGCACACCCTTGCCCTTGTAGGGCTCGGGCTTGCGCAGCTTGCGGATGTCGGCGGCCACCTGGCCGACCTTCTCCTTGTCGATGCCCTTGACGACGACGCGGGTCGGGACGGGCACCTCGAAGGTGATCCCCTCGGGCGCGTCCACCTGCACGGGGTGTGAGAAGCCGAGCGCCAACTCGAGGGAGTTCGGGCCCTTGGCCGTGGCGCGGTAGCCGACACCCACGATCTCGAGCTCCTTGGAGAAACCCTCGGTCACGCCCGAGACCATGTTGGCGACGAGCGATCGCGACAGGCCGTGCAGTGCGCGGTGCCGCCGCTCGTCGTCGGGCCGGGTCACCACCAGCGTGTCGCCCTCCTGGGCGATCGTGATGCCCTCGGGGAGCTCGCGCTCCAGGGTGCCTTGGGGCCCCTTGACGTTGACCGTGGCGCCGCTGAGGGTGACGGTGACGTTGGAGGGCACCGCGATGGGCGAGCGTCCGACGCGCGACATCAGGCCTCCCCTCGCTTCGCTTCGGTGCGGGTCCCGGGACTACCAGACATGGCACAACACCTCTCCGCCCAGATGCTTGCGGCGGGCCTCGGCGTCGGTCAGCAGGCCCTGGCTGGTCGAGACCACGGCCACCCCCATGCCGCCCAGCACGCGTGGCATGCCGTCGGCCCGGGCGTAAATCCGCAGGCCTGGCTTCGAGACGCGCTTGATCCCGGCGATGGTCCGCGTGCGGTCGCCCGAGTACTTCATGATGATCTCGAGGGTGGTGCCGGGCTTGCCCATGTTGGGCTCGACCTTGTAGCCGGCGATGAAGCCCTCCCGCTCCAGGATGGAGGCGAGGGATTCCTTGAGCTTGGAGCCGGGCATGCGCACGGTGTCGAACATGGCCGAGTTCGCGTTGCGGATCCGGGTCAGCATGTCCGCGATGGGGTCGGTCATCGTCATGGCGGCCTACCAGCTCGCCTTCGTGACGCCCGGCACCTCGCCCGCGTGCACCATGACGCGCAGGCAGATGCGGCAGAGCCCGAACTTGCGATAGACGGCCTTGGGCCGTCCACACCGCTGGCACCGGGTGTATCCCCGCACCTTGAACTTGGGAGTGCGCTGCTGCTTCTCGATCAATGCCTTCTTCGCCATGTTGCTACCGGGTCTCCTGTCGGAACGGAAAGCCGAACGCTGCCAGGAACGCCCGTCCTTCCTCGTTGGTGCGTGCGGTCGTGACGATGGTGATGTCCATACCGCGGGTCGTGTCGATCTTGTCGTAGTCGATCTCGGGGAAGATCAGCTGCTCGGTGACCCCGAACGTGTAGTTGCCGTGGCCGTCGAACGACCGGGGCGAGAGACCCCGGAAGTCGCGGATGCGGGGGATGGCCAGACTGAGCAGGCGGTCGAAGAACTCCCAGGCCCGGTCGCCGCGCAGCGTGGCCTTGACCCCGATGCTCTGCCCCTCGCGCAGCTTGAAGCCGGCGATCGACTTCTTGGCCCGGGTCACGACGGGCTTCTGGCCCGTGATGGTCTCGAGGTCGCGCTGGGCCCCCTCAATGAGCGAGGCCTGCTGGGTGGCCCGACCGACGCCCATGTTGATGACGATCTTCTCCAGCCGCGGCACCTCCATGACGTTGCCCAGGCCAAGCTCGTCCTTCAGCCGGTCCCGCACCTCCGTCAGGTAGCGCTCCTTCAGCCGCGGCCGCGCCGGCGCGCTGGTCGTGCTCACAGCTCGGCCCCGCACTTCTTGCAGACGCGGACCTTCTCGCCGTCGTCCTCGAAGCGGTACCCGGCGCGCGTGGGCTTGTCGCAGCTCTTGCAGACCAAGGCCACCGTCGAGACGTGCACGGGCATGAACTTGTCGATGACGCCGCCCTGCTGGGTGGCACGGGTCGGCTTGGCGTGGCGCTTGGCCACGTTGACGCCCTCGAGGATGACCCGCTCGCGGGACGGGATGGCGCGCACCACCTCCGCCTTCTTGCCCTTGTCCTTGCCGGACAGGACGATCACCTGGTCTCCCTTGTGGATCCGCATTAGAGCACCTCCGGGGCGAGCGACACGATGCGCATGAAGCGCTTGTCGCGCAGCTCGCGGCCCACGGGCCCGAAGATGCGGGTCCCGCGCGGCTGCTGCTGGTCGTTGATGAGCACGGCTGCGTTCTCGTCGAAGCGGATGTAGCTCCCGTCGGGACGCCGCTTCTCCTTCTTGGTGCGGACGACGACGCACTTGACGACGTCGCCCTTCTTGACCGCGGCACCGGGGATGGCGTCCTTGACCGTGGCCACGAACACGTCGCCGATGCTGGCGTAGCGCCGGCGCGACCCACCGAGCACGCGGATGCACAGCACCTCGCGCGCGCCGGAGTTGTCGGCCACCCGCAGCCGGGATTCCTGCTGAATCATCGGGCCCGCTCCACCACTTCGGTCAGCCGCCAGCGCTTGAGCTTGGAGAGGGGCCGGGTCTCTTGCACCCGGACCCGGTCGCCCACCTTGGCGCTGTCGTCGGCATCGTGCACGTAGAGCTTCTTCGTGCGCTGCACGGTCTTGCCGTACTTCCGGTGGCGCACCCGCTCGACCACGGCCACGACCACGGTCGAGGACATGGCGTCGGAGACCACGATGCCCTCACGCACCTTGCGCCGGTTGGCGCGCGGGCCGCTCGTCCTCGGGTGCCGTCTCGCCGGTGGCGGGGGCGCCGGCGCCGGGGATCGGGACCGCTGCTTCCTCGTCCGTGGCGGGCAGTTCCCTGGCCGCCTCGGCCTCGACGGCGTCAAGCGCCTGCGCCGCGTCCGCCGCGGCGGCCTTGGCGGCGTCCACGGCCTCGTCGGCCGCGGCGTCGTCGGTCACGGTCCGTCTTCGGTCTCTGGGGTCTCGTCGGCCATCAGGCCTCATCCTCTTCGTCGTCGTCCAGGTCGTCGATGTCGTCGATGTCGTCGATGTCGGCGTCCAGGTGGTCGTGGTCGTGCAGCTCGCCCCCGTCCGCCTCCGCCTCGGCGGCCGCCGCCTTGGCGGCGGCCTTCTCCTCCCGCTCGGCGTCCTCCGCCGCCAGCTTGGCCCGGGCCGCCTCGTGCTCGGCCGCCGTGGGGGCCACGTAGGCGCCCTCGGCCTCGAGGATCTCGCGTCCGCGCAGCACGGTCAGCATGCGGGCCACCTCGCGGCGGACCTGCCCGATTCGGGCCGGGTTGTCCAGCTGGCCGGTGGCCAGCTGGAAGCGCAGGTTGAACAGCTCGCGGCGCGACTCGCCGAGGCGGGAGGCAAGCTCGTCACCGTCGAGCATGGAGAGGTCGTGCGCGGTCGGCATCAGATCGCCACCTCCGCGTGCCCGTGGGTCCCGGGGCGCACCACGAAGCGCGCCTTGAAGGGCAGCTTCTGAATGGCCCGCTCCATGGCGGCCCGCGCCAGCTCCTCGTCCACGCCCGCCAGCTCGAAGAGGATGCGCCCGGGGTGCACGACGGCGACCCAGAGCTCGGGGTTGCCCTTGCCCGAGCCCATGCGCGTCTCGGCCGGCTTCTGGGTGACCGGCTTGTCCGGGAAGACCCTGATCCAGACCTTGCCGCCACGCTTCACGTGCCGGGTCATGGCGATACGGGCGGCCTCGATCTGGCGCGCCGTGAGCCAGCCCGGCTCGAGCGCCTGGATCCCGAAGTCGCCGAACGTGACCGACGTGCCGCCCTTGGCCGCCCCGGTGAGGCGGCCCCGCTGCGTCTTGCGGTGCTTGACCTTCTTGGGCATCAACATGTCAGTCCGCGTCCCTCCGGAAGTGCGGCGCCTCGTGGTGCTGGTGGCGGTTCTGCCGCTCCATCTCCTCGTCCTGGGTCAGCTGCCGCTCCAGTTCGTCGGGCTCGGTCGGCGAGGGGAGCAGGTCGGCCACCGGCGTCTCCACTTCCTCTTCGCCCTCCTCTTCGCCCTCGACCTCGGCGGCCTCGACCTCGGCGGCCTCGACCTCGGCGCCCTCGACGAGCGCCGTCTCGACCAGTTCCTCTTCTGCGGCCGGCTCCGCCGTGGCGGCAGCCTCCTCGGCCTCGACCTCGTCCTCGACCTCACCGTCACCGGTGGCGAAGTCCTCGGCACGGCGGCGCCCACCGCCGGCCGTGATCAGCCGGCGCGGTCCGCTCTGGCCCGACGTCTCGCCGACCGCCATGGCAGCCTCGCGGGTGATCTTGTCCTCGATGGAGACCTTGTAGGGGAGGATGTCGCCCTTGTAGATCCACACCTTCACGCCGACCCGGCCCGACGTGGTCCGGGCCTCGCGGAAGCCGTAGTCGATGTCGGCCCGCAGGGTGTGCAGGGGCACGCGACCCTCGCGGTACTGCTCCTTGCGGGACATCTCCGAGCCGCCGAGGCGGCCCGAGCACTGGACCTTGATGCCCTGCGCGCCGGCCTTCTGCACCGTCTGGATGGCGCGCTTCATGGCGCGGCGGAAGGCGACCCGCCGCACGAGCTGGTCGCAGATGCCTTGGGCGATGAGCGCCGCGTCGAGCTCGGGCTGCTTGATCTCCTGGATGTTGAGCTGGATCCGGTTCTGCAGCCCGGTGATCTCCTCGAGGTGCTTCTTGAGCCGGTCCGCCTCGGCGCCGCGGCGGCCGATGACGATGCCCGGACGCGCGGTGTGGATGTCGACGCGCAGGCGGTCGCGGGTACGTTCCACCTCGATGCGGCTGACGGCCGCAGCCTCGAGCTGCGTCATCAGGTAGTCGCGGATCTTCCAGTCCTCGACCACGAAGTCGCGGTAGTGGCGCTCCTCGAACCAGCGGGACTTCCAATCCGTCGTGATCCCGAGGCGGAAGCCGTAGGGGTTTACCTTCTGGCCCATCTACTCGTCCTCGACCTTCTCGTCTGCGTCGGCCTCGGCCGACTCCTCGTTGGCCGCCGCGCCCTCGACGGCGTCCTCGTCGATGCCGCCGTCCACCGTGTCGGCCTCGGTCACCTCGGGCTCCGCGTCGGCCACCTCGGCCTCGGCCAGCGCCTGATCGGTGAAGTCCTCTTCCGCCTCCTCGGCCGCGGCCTCTTCGGCCGCGGTCTGCTCGGCCGCGGCGGCCTGGGCGGCCCGGCGGCGCGACAGGCGGCCGGACAGGTCGGCCCGGCGCCGCGAGGCGTCGACCCGGCGGGA
Organism: uncultured Acidimicrobiaceae bacterium; assembly: GCA_963728845.1. Classification (GTDB taxonomy): domain Bacteria; phylum Actinomycetota; class Acidimicrobiia; order Acidimicrobiales; family RAAP-2; genus Bog-473. Next base: position 25,917 of record CAVSLS010000042.1, on the reverse strand, counting down.
ACGGTTGGCGCTGACCGCCTCCATGCGGCGGCGGCGCAGCTCGAGCTGGTCGGCCGGCAGCCGGCTCACGATGATGGTGATGTGGCAGGTCCGCTTGCGGATGCGCGTGGCCCGCCCACGGGCCCGGGGACGCCAGCGCTTCATGGTCGTGCCCTCGTCGGCGTAGCAGGCCGAGACGTAGAGCTCCTCGGGATTCTGCTGGTCGTTGTGGGCCGCGTTGGCCACGGCCGACGTCAGGACCTTGCCGATGGTCTCGGCGGCCTCGCGCTCGGTGCCGGTGAGGATCTCGGCGGCGCGTTGCACGTCCTCGCCGCGGATCAGGTCGAGGACCTGGCGGGCCTTGGAGGCCGACATCCCGCAGTAGCGGTGCACCGCGCGCGTCCCGGGACGCTCGTTGGTCTTGGTGGCGGTCATCGCCGCGCTCCCCGTTCCTGGCCGGCGTGGTAGCGGAAGGTCCGGGTCGGGGCGAACTCGCCCAGCTTGTGGCCCACCATCGACTCGGTCACGTAGACCGGCACGTGGCGGCGGCCGTCGTGGACGGCGATGGTGTGCCCGACCATGTCGGGGATGATCGTGGAGCGACGAGACCAGGTCTTGATGACCTTCTTGTCTCCGCTCGAGTTGAGGACGTCCACCTTCTTCAGCAGGTGGTCGTCCACGAAGGGTCCCTTCTTCAGGCTACGCGGCATGGCTCCTCAACCCCCACTACCGCCGCGCGCCGCGGGTGCGGCGCCGGCGAACGATCATCGAATTGGACTTCTTGTTGCGGGCCCGCGTGCGGCCTTCGGGCTTGCCCCAGGGCGACACCGGGTGGCGGCCACCGGAGGACTTGCCCTCGCCGCCGCCGAGCGGGTGATCGACGGGGTTCATGGCCACGCCGCGCGTCTGGGGGCGCTTTCCCTTCCAGCGGTTGCGCCCGGCCTTGCCCACCTTGACCAGCTCGGCCTCGGCGTTGCCGACGACGCCCAGGGTGCCCCGGCAGTCGATGGAGACTCGCCGCATCTCGGTGGAGGGCAGCCGCAGCGTGGCGAAGACACCTTCCTTGGCCACCAGCTGGACGCTCATGCCGGCGCCACGCGCCATCTTGCCGCCGCCGCCCGGGCGCAGCTCGACGTTGTGGATGGTCGAGCCCACCGGGATGTAGCGCAAGGGCAGCGCGTTGCCGGGCCGGATGTCCGCGCCCTGGCCGCTCTGGAGCTTGTCGCCCACCTTCACCCCGGCAGGGGCGAGGATGTAGCGCTTCTCACCGTCCGCGTAGTGCAGGAGGGCGATGCGGGCGTTGCGGTTGGGGTCGTACTCAATGGCCGCCACCTTGGCCGGGATGCCGTCCTTGTTCCGGCGGAAGTCGATGATCCGGTACTGCTGCTTGTGGCCGCCGCCGCGGTGGCGCGACGTCTTGCGCCCGTGGTTGTTGCGTCCGCCGCTCTGCGGGTTGGGCGCGAGCAGCGACTTCTCGGGACGGTCGCGGGTGATCTCGGAGAAGTCCGAGACGGTCTGGAAGCGCCGTCCGGGGCTGGTGGGCTTGCGTGAGCGAAGTGGCATGTCGTTCCCTGATCAGCGATCGAAGAGGTCGATGGAGTCGTCGGGGTGCAAGGTGACGATGGCGCGCTTGGTGTCGGGCCGCTTGCCCTTCACGTTGGTGCGCCGGTTGCGCGTCGCCTTGCCCTTGCGGTTGAGCGTGTTGACGTTGGTCACCCGCACGCCGAAGGCCTGCTCGACCGCGTGGCGCACGTCGATCTTGGTGGCCCGCGGGTCCACGATGAAGACGTAGACGCTCTGGTCCATGAGCGCGTAGCTCTTCTCGGACACGACGGGGCGGATCAGCACCGACATGGCGTCACGCATCGGCGTCGGCCTCCTCGCTGTCGCCCTCGGCCTCGGCCTCGGGCTCGGGCTCGGGCTTGGTCGTGCCTTGGCCGCGGCCTTGGCCGGCTTGGTGGCTCGCGCCCTCGGCTTGGCCGGCGCAGCCTCCTGCGCCTCCTCGGCTTCGTCTTCTCGGTCTGCTCGCCGGCTTCGCCGGCGTCGTCCGGCGTCCCGCCCTCCTCGACGACGTGCGTGCCGGAGAAGTCGGATGCGGCAGCGGGGAGCGTGCGGTCGGAGAACAGCAGCCAGTCGGCCCGGAGCACGTCGTGGGCCGAGAGCTCGGCGAACGTCGTCGTCTGCGCCTCGGGCAGGTTGGCGAAGGAGCGCTCGACGTCCAGCTCGTCGTGGGCGACGACGACCAGGACCGAGCCCTTCAGCTTGAGCTTGCGCAGGATGGTGGCGGCGTCCTTGGTCTTGGGCGCCGTGATCTTCCACTCGTCGACGACGGTGACGCGCCCGATCTCGGCCCGGTCGCTCAGCGCCGAGAGCAGGGCCAGGCGCACCATCTTCTTGGGCGTGCGCTGCGCGTAGCTGCGCGGCTTGGGCCCGAGGGCCACGCCGCCGCCGCTCGCCGACGGCGAGCGGGTACTTCCCTGGCGGGCCCGCCCCGTCCCCTTCTGGCGGAACGGCTTGGCGCCGCCCCCCCGCACCTCGGCCCGCGTCTTGGTCGACTGCGTCCCGGCCCGGGCCGCGGCCAGCTGGGCCGTCACCACCTGGTGCAGCACGGCACGGTTGGGCTCGAGCCCGAAGACGGTCGGCTCCAGGTCCACCGTCCCGAGGTCGTGGCCCGCCGCGTTGCGCCGGGTCGCCGTGCGTGTCACCGGTGCCGGGCGCTCCTTCTCGATCGTATGGCGCAGCACCGTGCCGGTCCTGGTCTCCGTGGCGGTCGCCGTCACCGCGACCTCCCGGCCTTGGATGGCGTCTTGACCGAGTTGCGCAGGACCACCACGCTGCCCCGGGCGCCGGGCACGGCCCCCTTGACCAGCACCAGCTCGCGCTCGGCGTCGGCCGCCACGACCTCGAGGTTCAACGCCGTCACCTGCGTCCCGCCCATCTGCCCGGCCATGCGGGTGCCCTTGAAGACACGCGAGGGCGTGGCGCAGGCGCCGATGGCCCCGGGCACGCGGTGGCTGCGGTGATTGCCGTGCGAGGCACCCTGGCCCTTGAAGTTGTGGCGCTTCATGCCGCCGGCGAAGCCCTTGCCCTTGCTGACCGCGATGGCGTCGACCCGCTCGCCGGCCTCCCACAGGTCCGCGGCCAGCTCCTGGCCGACCGCGTAGTCGGCGACGTCATCGAGGCGCAGTTCGACGAGGGCCCGGCCGGGGTTGACCCCCGCCTTGGCGTAGTGCCCGATCTGGGGCTTCGTGAGGGTGGAGTTGCGCCGGAAACCCCAGGTCACCTGCAGGGCGGAGTAGCCGTCGGTCTCGGGCGTCTTGACCTGGACGACGCGCACGGGCGCGACCTTCAGGACCGTCACCGGTACGGCGCGGTTCTGGTCGTCCCAGACCTGGGTCATGCCGACCTTCTCGCCGACGATCGCCTTGCTTGCCACTGTCCTCTCCCTGCGCTGGTGCGGTTTCCCGTGCGCATGCCAACGCTCCGCCCGGGAGACCCGAGCGGAGCGCTCGAATGGTTCGGCGTGAGGTCCCGGCCCGGAGGCCGGCGATCACGCACGTCTGTTGTCGGTCGCAGCATCGGGGTGCCGCGTATTCGCCTCTGAGCTGCCCGATTGGGCGGCCCGCGAGGTTACACCATGGGCCTGCTCCCTGCCAGGCGTCCGGCGGGGAGAAGGGGCCGTCCGGCCGTCAGGCCGTCTGGATCTTGATCTCGATGTCCACCCCGGCCGGCAGGTCGAGCCGCTGGAGCGAGTCGACCGTCTTGGGGGTGTGCTCGACGATGTCGACCAGGCGCTTGTGGACCCGCATCTCGAAGTGCTCGCGCGAGTCCTTGTACTTGTGGGGCGACCGGATCACCGTGTAGCGGTGCTTGTCGGTCGGCAACGGTACCGGCCCGAGCACCTTGGCCTGCGTGCGGAGGACCGTCTGGACGATCTTCTCCGTGGACTGGTCGAGGATCTCGTGGTCGTAGGCCTTCAGCCTGATGCGGATCTTCTGCTTCGGGCCGTCGGCCATGGTGCCTGCTCTCGTTCCGGTCGGGTCGTGCTTACTTGAGGATCTCGTCGACCACGCCCGAGGCGACGGTCCGGCCACCCTCGCGGATGGCGAAGCGCAGGCCCTTGTCCATGGCGATGGGCTTGCCCAGCTCGACCGTCATCTTGGTGTTGTCGCCCGGCATGACCATCTCGGTGCCCTCGGGCAGCGTGATGGTGCCCGTCACGTCCGTCGTGCGGAAGTAGAACTGCGGGCGGTAGTTGGTGAAGAACGGCTTGTGCCGGCCGCCCTCCTCCTTGTTCAGCACGTAGACCTCGGCGGTGAACTGCGTGTGCGGGGTGATGGAGCCGGGCTTGCACAGCACCTGGCCGCGCTCGACCTCCTCCTTCTTGGTGCCACGCAGCAGGGCGCCGATGTTGTCGCCGGCGCGACCCTCATCGAGGAGCTTGCGGAACATCTCGACGCCGGTCACGGTCGTCTTCTGGGTCGGGGCCAGGCCGACGATCTCGACCTCCTCGCCCACCTTGATGATGCCCTGCTCCACCTTGCCGGTCACGACGGTGCCACGGCCGGTGATGGACATGACGTCCTCGACCGGCATGAGGAAGGGCTTGTCGACGTCGCGCTCGGGCTCGGGGATGTAGGAGTCGACGGCGTCCATGAGCTCGACGATCTTCTCGCTCCACTCGGGGTCGCCCTCCAGGGCCTTCAGGGCGCTGACCCGGACGATCGGGGTGTCGTCGCCGGGGAACTCGTAGGAGCTCAGCAGCTCGCGGACCTCGAGCTCGACCAGCTCGAGCAGCTCCTCGTCGTCCACCATGTCGGCCTTGTTCAGCGCAACCACGATGTAGGGCACGCCCACCTGGCGGGCCAGGAGCACGTGCTCACGGGTCTGGGGCATGGGGCCGTCGGCGGCCGAGACCACCAGGATGGCGCCGTCGATCTGCGCCGCACCGGTGATCATGTTCTTGATGTAGTCGGCGTGGCCCGGCATGTCGACGTGCGCGTAGTGGCGCTTGTCGGTCTCGTACTCGACGTGCGCGATGGTGATCGTGATGCCGCGCTGCTTCTCCTCGGGCGCCTTGTCGATGTCGTCGAACTTGGTGAACGAGGTGTTGGGGTTGCGCTCGGACAGGACCCTGGTGATCGCGGCCGTGAGCGTCGTCTTGCCATGGTCGATGTGACCCATGGTCCCGACGTTCACGTGTGGCTTGGTGCGCTCGAACTTCTGCTTGGCCATCGCCTCGCTACTCCCTGCTATCGGACGGGGCCACCGTGGCCCCGACGCGGCGCCTGAAACGCCGCTTCTCTTGTCGTTGTGCGATCTCGGGCCCGGACTCCGGTCCGGTCCTACTCCCCGTGGGCCCGGGCGATGATCTCCTTGGAAATCGACTCCGGAACCTGGTTGTACGAATGGAACTGCATCGTGTACGTGGCGCGACCCTGGGTGCGCGAACGCAGGTCAGTAGAGTAGCCGAACATATCGGCGAGCGGGACGAGCGCCCTGACCACGTGGCTGGTGCCCTGCTGGTCCATGCCCTCCATCCTCCCCCGCCGCGAGGAGAGGTCGCCGGTGACCGCGCCCAAGAAGTCGTCGGGCACCGTCACCGTCACCTCCATCACCGGCTCGAGCAGTACGGGGCTGGCCGCCCGCAGCGCCTTCTTGATCGCCATGGAGCCGGCGATCTTGAAGGCCATCTCCGAGGAGTCCACGTCGTGGTACGACCCGTAGGTGAGGGTCACCCGGACGTCGACCGTCGGGTAGCCCGCCAGCACGCCGGCGGTGAGCGCCTCCTGGATCCCGGCGTCGACCGAGGGGATGTACTCCTTGGGGATGACGCCCCCGCTGATCTTGTCGATGAACTCGTAGCCTCCGCCGGGCCCGGTGGGCTCGGCGCTGATGACCACGTGGCCGTACTGGCCCCGGCCACCGGTCTGGCGGACGTAGCGCTCCTCGATCTTCTCCACCGGCTTGCGGATGGTCTCGCGGTAGGCCACCTGGGGCTTGCCCACGTTGGCGTCCACGCTGAACTCACGCAGCATGCGGTCGACCAGCACCTCGAGGTGCAGCTCGCCCATGCCCGAGATCACCGTCTGGCCGGTCTCCTCGTCCGAGCGGACGCGGAAGGTGGGGTCCTCCTCGCTCAGCGCGTACAGGGCGCGTGACAGCTTGTCCTGGTCGGCCTTGGTCTTGGGCTCCACGGCCACGTGGATCACGGGCTCGGGGAACTCGAGCGCCTCGAGCACGATCGGGTGTTTCGGGTCGCACAGCGTGTCGCCCGTCGTCGTGTTCTTCATCCCGACGATGGCCATGATGTCGCCCGCGAAGATGGCCTCTTTGTCCTCACGGTGGTTGGCGTGCATCTGGAGGATGCGCCCCACCCGCTCCTTCTTGTCCTTGGTGGAGTTCTGAATCGACGCGCCCTTGTGCAAGGTGCCCGAGTACACCCGGATGTAGGTCAGCTTGCCGACGAAGGGGTCGGTCATGATCTTGAAGGCGAGCGCCGAGAAGGCGTCGGTGTCGTCCGCCTTGCGCTCCTCCACGTCGTCGGGGTGTCCCGGCCGGTGCCCCTGGGTGGGCGGCAGGTCGAGCGGGCTGGGCAGGAAGTCGACGACGGCGTCGAGCATGGGCTGCACGCCCTTGTTCTTGAACGCGGAGCCGCACAGCACCGGGACGATGGCGGCGGCCAGGGTGGCGGTGCGCAGGGCCCGGCGCAGGTCGTCGGCCGTGATGGGCTCCTCGGCCAGGTACTTCTCCATGATCACGTCGTCGAAATTGGACACGACGTCGATCAGCTGGTGCCGGGCGTCCTCCGCCTCGGCCGCCAGGTTCTCGGGGATGTCGAGCGTCTCCCACTCCTCGCCCATGTCCGAGGACCACACCAGGGCCTTCTCTTCGAGGAGGTCCACGACACCCTTGAACTCGGACTCGACGCCGATCGGGAGTTGGATGACGGCGGGCAGCGCATCGAGGCGGTCGCGGATCATCTGCACCGTGCGCTCGAAGTCGGCGCCGATGCGGTCCATCTTGTTGACGAAGCAGATGCGCGGCACGTTGTACTTGTTGGCCTGGCGCCACACCGTCTCGGTCTGCGGCTCCACGCCGGCCACCGCGTCGAAGACGGCCACCGCGCCGTCGAGGACGCGCAGCGAGCGCTCCACCTCGACGGTGAAGTCGACGTGTCCGGGTGTGTCGATGATGTTGATCCAGTTGTCGCGCCACGAGCAGGTGGTGGCGGCCGAGGTGATCGTGATGCCGCGCTCTTGCTCCTGGACCATCCAGTCCATGGTGGCGGCGCCTTCGTGCACCTCGCCGATCTTGTAGTTGCGCCCGGTGTAGTAGAGGATGCGCTCGGTGGTGGTGGTCTTGCCCGCGTCGATGTGGGCCATGATCCCGATGTTGCGGGTCTTGGCGAGCGGGAAGTCGCGGGTGGCGTTGGCGTCAGCCATGGTGCGGTGCGGTCCTTGTGAACGGGTGGGGGTGGTGGTCCGGGTGGTCCAAGTGGTCCGGGTGGTCCAAGTGGTCCACTACCAGCGGTAGTGGGCGAAGGCGCGGTTGGACTCCGCCATCTTGTGCATGTCCTCGCGGCGCTTCACCGAGGCCCCGATGTTGTTCGAGGCGTCGAGGATCTCGCCGGCCAGGCGCTCGGCCATCGTCTTCTCGCGGCGCTGGCGCGAGTAGGTGGTCAGCCAGCGAATGGCGAGCGTGGTGGCGCGCCGGGGCCGGACCTCGACGGGCACCTGGTAGGTGGCGCCGCCGACGCGGCGTGACTTGACCTCGACCTCGGGGCGCGTGTTCTCCACGGCGCGCTTGAGCGCGGAGACAGGGTCGCCGCCCGACTTCTCCTGCACTTGCTCGAGGGCGGTGTAGACGATGCGCTCGGCGAGCGTGCGCTTGCCCCGCGAGAGGATCTTGTTGACGAACTGGGTCACGAGGACCGAGCGGTAGACGGGGTCCGGGGCGAGCTCCCGGCGGGTGGCGGGTCCGTTACGGGGCATCGCTATGACTCCTTCTTGGCGCCGTACCGGCTGCGGGCCTGGCTGCGCTCGCGCACGCCCGAGGTGTCGAGCGCGCCGCGCACGACCTTGTAGCGGACGCCCGGCAGGTCCTTCACACGGCCGCCGCGGACGAGGACGATGGAGTGCTCCTGAAGGTTGTGGCCGACTCCGGGGATGTAGGCCGTGATCTCGACGCCCGAGGACAGCCGGACGCGGGCCACCTTGCGCAGGGCCGAATTCGGCTTCTTGGGCGTGGTCGTGTAGACGCGGGTGCACACCCCCCGCCGCTGGGGCGCGCCCTTCAGGGCGGGGGTCTTGGTCTTGGTCACCTTGGCCTCCCGTCCCTTGCGGACGAGCTGGGCGATTGTGGGCACGCGCTACCTCTCGATACGGAAAATGTGTCACCTGTGCTGGCGCTCGCGCGCCGGCCGAAGCCGCACAAGGCAGGAAGTAAATGATAGCGGCTACCTGGGGGGCGAACAATCGCGGCAGCACGGTGGCGGGCCCTGGAGTGCCCCCTTGCGTTCCGCCTTCGTCCGGTGTCGGCAGCCGGCGCGGGCCGCCGGTGCCGGAACCCGGCGCGGGCCGCCGGTGCCGGAACCCGGAGCCGGCAGTGTTTTCAAAAACTGTAAACGACCTTGTGCATAGTTTTGGAAGAGACCCCGGCCCGTTGCGGTTGGGCCGGCCGCCGGGGCGCTCGGCCCCGGGTCTCGATCTTTTCCCCTGGCCAGACCAGGTTTTTTCGGTCAGGAATTGGAACGGCTTCTACTCTGGAGTCTTGCGGTGCCAATTTCGGGCCCCTCTCCGGGGGCGTTAGCCTCGGCGCATGGAACACTCCATGGCCGAACGCCTGGCCGACCTGGCCGAACGCAAGAACGAGGCCCTCCACGCGGGGAGCCCGAGGGCGGTCGAGCGCCACCACGCCAAGGGCAAGCTGACCGCCCGGGAACGCATCGAGTACCTCCTCGACGAGGGTTCGTTCCAAGAGCTCGACATGCTGGCCCGGCACCGGGCCCACGGCATGGGGCTCGAGGACAACCGGCCCTACACCGACGGCGTGGTGACGGGCTTCGGCACCATCGACGGGCGCCGGGTCTGCCTCTTCAGCCAGGACTTCACCGTCTTCGGCGGGGCGCTCGGGGAGGTCTTCGCCGAGAAGATCCACAAGGTGATGGACCTGGCCGCCTCCACCGGGGTCCCGATGATCGGCCTCAACGACGGGGCCGGGGCGCGCATCCAAGAGGGCGTGGTGTCGCTGCACTCCTACGGCGGGATCTTCCACCGCAACGTGACGGCGTCGGGCGTGATCCCGCAGATCAGCGTGATCCTGGGCCCGTGCGCGGGAGGCGCGGTCTACTCACCGGCCATGACGGACTTCATCTTCATGGTGCAGGGCACGTCGCACATGTTCATCACCGGCCCCGACGTCGTGAAGACGGTCACCGGCGAGGACGTCACGCTCGAGGAGCTCGGCGGCGCCATGAGCCACGCCACCAAGTCCGGTGTCGCCACCTTCGTCGCACCCGACGAGAAGTCCTGCCTCGACGAGGTGCGCCACCTCCTCTCGTTCCTCCCCTCCAACAACCTCGAGGAGCCGCCCGTCGAGCCGACCGGCGACGAGCCCGACCGAGCCGTGCCCGAGCTGATCGAGTTCCTGCCGACGTCGCCCAACCAGCCCTACGACATGAAACGTGTGATCACGGCCGTCGTCGACGATGGCGAGTACCTCGAGGTGCACCGCCACTGGGCCATGTCGATCACCTGCGGCTTCGCCCGCATGAACGGGCACGCGGTCGGCATCGTCGGGAACCAGCCCGCCGTGCTGGCCGGCGTGCTCGACATCGACTCGTCGGAGAAGGCGTCGCGCTTCGTGCGGACGTGCGACGCCTTCAACATCCCTCTCCTCACCTTCGTCGACGTACCAGGCTTCATGCCCGGCACCGACCAGGAGTACGGGGGCATCATCCGCCACGGGGCCAAACTGCTCTACGCCTACTGCGAGTCGACCGTTCCCCGCATCCAGATCATCACGCGCAAGGCCTACGGGGGCGCCTACGTCGTCATGAACTCCAAGTCCATCGGCGCCGACCTCGCCTTCGCCTGGCCCTCGGCCGAGCTGGCTGTCATGGGCCCCAACGGCGCCGTCGAGATCGTCTACCGCCGCGAGCTGGCCGAGGCGACGGACCCGGCGCGGCGCCGGGCCGAGCTCATCGACGAGTACACCGAGCGCTACGCCAACCCCTACATCGCCGCCGAGCGCGGGTACATCGACGACGTGATCTCGCCGGCCGACACCCGTGCCGTCATCTGCCGGAGCCTCGACATCCTGGCCTCCAAGCGCGAGGAGCTGCCGAAGCGCAAGCACGGCAACGTGCCGCTGTGACGCCGCACGCCGATGGGCCCGGGCTGTCGCTGCGCGAGCCGCCCCCACCCGACCCCGCCGTGCTGGCCGCCATCGCCGCCGCGGTGCAGCTGGCCTGGCCCCGCCCGGCGCCGGCCGACGAGCACGACCCGGTGCACCAGCCCTGGCGCTTCAGCGGGCGGTGGTGGCACAAGCCCGTGCCGCTGGTGCGCGGCCGGCCCTGAGACGCCGCTGACCGTCTACGTCGACGATTGGCGCCAGCCGGCCGTCGTGCGCGACCGGGCCGATCGCTGGTCACACCTCTTGGCCGACGACCCCGCGGAGCTCCACGCCATGGCCGCCGCGCTCGGGATACCGCCCCGGGGCTATCAGCGCCATCGCCGCTCCGCCGCCCTCAACCACTACGACGTGCCCGAGAGCCTGCGGCTCCGGGCCATTGAGCTGGGGGCGGTCGCGGTGACGTGGCGCGAGATGGCGCGCCTCACACGTGCGTGGCGGCGCGCTGACGTTCCGCCAGCGCGACCAGATCCTCCATGATGCGGTCGAAGGAATAGTCCTTGGGGGTGTAGACCGACGCGACACCCTTGCCCAGCAGCAGCTCGGCGTCCTCGGGTGGGATGATCCCGCCCACGATGACGGCGGCCGCGCTGCCGGCGGCGCGCAGGCGGTCGAGCACGTCGGGCACCAGCTCCATGTGAGAGCCCGAGAGGATGGACAGCCCGACGATGTCGACGTCCTCGTCGCGGGCTGCTGCGACGATCTGCGCCGGCGTGAGCCTGATGCCCTGGTAGATCACCTCGAACCCGGCGTCTCGGGCGGCCACGGCGATCTGCTCGGCGCCGTTGGAGTGCCCGTCGAGACCCGGCTTGGCCACGAGAAGGCGCGGCGGGCCACCCGTGCGCCGGGCCAGCTCCTGGGCGCGGATTCGCACCGTCGCCAGTTCGTCACCCCACCGGCCGACCCCGCCCCCCACGCCGGTGGGGGCACGGAACTCGCCGAACACCTCGCGCAACGCACCGGCCCATTCGCCCGTGGTGCCACCGGCATGGGCCAGGGCGATGGTGGCCACCATGATGTTGCCCCCGGGCCCGTCGTCGGTGGCCACCCGGCGCAACTCGTCGAGGGCGGCGCGGACCGCGGCGGCGTCGCGGCCGGCCCGCCAACGCTCCACGTCGCCGATCTGCTCGGCCTCGACGCGGTGGTCGACCTTGAGGATGTTCTCGAACTCGCCGTCGCCCAGCAGGGGTGAAGGCGTGGTCTCGGTGAAGCAGTTGACCCCGACCACCTTCTGCGCCCCCGTCTCTATGCGGCGCAGTCGCTCGGCCTGGCTCCGCACCAGTCGCCCTTTGAGCTCTTCGATCGCCTCGAAGGCACCGCCGAGCTCCTCTACCTCGGCCAGCTCCGCCGAGGCGGCCTCGGCCAGCTCGGCCGTCTTCGCCTCGATCACCACCGAGCCTTCGAAGATGTCGTCGTACTCGAGCACGTCGGACTCGAACGCAAGGACCTGCTGCATGCGCAGCGACCACTGCTGGTCCCAGGGCCGTGGCAGTCCGAGGGCCTCGTTCCAGGCGGGCAGCTGCATGGCCCGGGCGCGGGCGTTCTTGGACAGCGTGACGCCGAGGGTCTCGAGGACGATGCGCTGCACGTTGTTCTCCGGCTGCTGCTCGGTCAGGCCGAGCGAGTTGACCTGCACGCCGTAGCGGAAGCGGCGGAGCTTGGGGTCCTCGACGCCGTAGCGCTCGCGGCAGATGCGGTCCCACAGCGCGGTGAAGGCCCGCATCTTGCACGTCTCCTCCACGAAGCGGACGCTGGAGTTCACGAAGAAGCTGATGCGGCCGACCACCGCGGGCAGCTCGGCAGGGTCGATCTTGCCCGAGGCGCGCACGCCGTCGAGCACGCCGATGGCCGTGGCCAGCGCGTAGGCGATCTCCTGGGTGGGGGTGGCGCCCGCCTCCTGCAGGTGGTAGCTGCAGACGTTGATCGGGTTCCACTTCGGCACGTGGCGCACCGTGTAGGCGATGGTGTCCACCGTCAGGCGCAGGCTCGGGCCGGGCGGGAAGATGTAGGTGCCACGGCTCAGGTACTCCTTGACGATGTCGTTCTGCGTCGTGCCGGCGAGCTGTGCCGGATCGACGCCCATGTCCTGCGCGTGGGCCACGTAGAGCCCGAGGAGCCACGCTGCGGTGGCGTTGATCGTCATGGAGGTGTTCATGTCGGCGACGGGGATCTGGTCGAGCAGTTCCTCCATGTGCCCGAGGTGGGCCACGGGGACGCCGACCTTGCCCACCTCGCCGGCAGCTTCGGCGGCGTCGGGGTCGTACCCGGTCTGGGTCGGCAGATCGAATGCGATGGAGAGGCCCGTCTGTCCCTTGGCCAGGTTGGTGCGGTAGAGCTCGTTGGAGGCGCGCGCGGTCGAATGGCCCGAATAGGTGCGCATCACCCACGGCGCGTCACGCTGCCGGTCGGTCGCCATCTCCTTCACCTCCAGACGAGTGGGGCGCACCACCATTCTGCCCGCCTTTCCCGTCTCTCCGCGCGCCTAGCGGCCGTAGTCGTAGAAGCCCTTCTTGGTCTTGCGGCCGAGCTGGCCCGAGGTGACGAGACGGCGCAGCAGCGGCACCGCGGCGTAGTTGGGGTCGCGGTACTCGTCGTAGAGCGCATCGAGGATGGCGAGCGACGTGTCGAGCCCGACGAGGTCGAGCAGCGCGAAGGGGCCCATGGGGAACCCGCACCCGCCCTTCATGGCGGCGTCGATGCCCTCCCGGGTTGCCACTCCTTGCTCCAGCAGGCGCACGGCGTTGTTGAGATACGGGAACAGGAGTGCGTTCACGATGAAGCCCGCCTGGTCCTTGACCTCCACGGGGTCCTTGCCGCAGGCGGCGGCGAAGTCGATCGCCCTCGCCACCGTGGCGTCACCGGCGGTGATGGGCCGAACGACCTCGACGAGGGCCATGGCCGGTGCAGGGTTGAAGAAGTGGATGCCGCACACGAGGTCCGGGCGGCCCGTGGCCATCGCCATCTCCACCACCGGCAGGGTGGAGGTGTTGGTGGCGAGGATCGTCTCGGGCTTGCAGATGCTGTCGAGCTCGGCGAAGAGGTCCTTCTTCACGGAGAGGTCCTCCACGACCGATTCGATCACCAGGTCGACGTCGACCAGCTCGCCCAGGTGCGTGCGTGGCGCGCACCCGGCCGGAGATCTCGGCTGCCTCGGCATCGGTGCGCTTGCCCTTCTCCACCTGCTTGGCCAGCGACTTGGCGAGGCCGGCGACCATCGCGTCGGCGCCCGCCTGGCTCCGGCTGCGCAACACGACCTCGTGCCCGGTCGCCGCCGCCACCTCCGCGATGCCCGAGCCCATGATGCCCGAACCGACAACTCCCACCCGTTGGATCGACATGGGAGCGCAGTTTACCGGGCGGTAACAACTGGCGTCGAAGCGAGGCCACCCGCGCCGGGCGTGCAAGAGTGGCGTATGAGCACGACCGGCACGCTCGCCCTGGTGGGGGGCGGCGAATGGAACGAGGGCTGCAGCTTCGACGCCGCCCTCCTGGCGGCCTCGGGCGGGCCCGACGTGGTCGTCCTCCCGACCGCCGCCGCCTACCAGCACCCCGAGCGGGTCGTCCTGCGGGCGGCCGAGTGGTTCGGCCCCCTGGGCGGTCAGGTCGAGGGGCTGATGGTGGTGGACCGCGCCTCGGCCGAGGACCCCGGCATGGCGGCCGTCGTCGACGGCGCCCGCTTCATCTATCTCGCCGGCGGCTCACCCCTCCACGCGCGTGCCGTGTTGAAGAAGTCCGCGGTCTTCGAGGCGATCCGGCGGGCCCTGGCGCGGGGCGCAGTCGTGGCAGGTGCCGGGGCGGGCGCCATGGTGCTCACCGACCCGATGGTCGACCCGCGTGGCGGCGCGCTGACACTCGGGCTCGGCCTGGTCGACAACCTCACGGTCGTCCCCCACTTCGGCGACGAGCACGACGACGCGCACGGCCAGAAGCTCGAGCGCACCGTGGCCATGGCGCCGGCCGCCCTGCCGGTGGTGGCCCTGCCGGCCCGCACGGCCTTGCTCCGCGACGGCGACGGCACGTGGCGCTCCGAGGGGGCCGGGACGCCCGTCGTCTTCGTGGGCGGCGCCCAGACCGAGGGGCTCACCGCGCTCAAGGTCTGAGCGAGCGCTTCAGTCCTTCTCTTCGACGGTGACGCCCTCGATCACGACCCGCTCGGTGGGCGTGCCGGAGCGGCTGCCGACGCCGTCGATCGCCGTGACGACGTCGAGCCCGCTGACGACCTCGCCGAAGAGCGAGTAGAGCGGGGGCAGGCGCACCCCGTCGGGGCCGCTGATCACGAAGAACTGGCTGCCATTGGTGTTGGGCCCCGAGTTGGCCATGGCCAGCGACCCGACCTTGTAGCGGCCGGCGGAGGGCAGCTCGTCGTCGAATCGGTATCCCGGGCCACCCGAACCCGTCCCGGTGGGATCTCCGCCCTGGAGCACGAAACCGGGGATGATGCGGTGGAACACGATGCCGTCGAAGTAGTGGTATCGAGCCAGGAACACGAAGCTGTTGACCGCCTTCGGCGCGGCGAGGGGATCGAGGGCGATGACCATCGTGCCGTGCGAGGTGGTCATGGTGGCCACGTACCGCTTGGTGGTGTCGATGACCATTGGCGGCTCTTCGTCGAACTTGCGCTGTTGCGTGCTCGAGCCGTCGGCGGCGGGTGGGGTGGGCGTGGCCATGAGGGAGGGGTCCTTACGTTTGATGGATGGTGACGGAGATGATGCGCTGGGTGACCAGTCGGGCACGCCGTTGGCGGTCGAACTCGGGTTGCCCCTGCTTCGTTGATGGCGTCGACGACGGCCATGCCCGACGTCACTTGCCCGAACAGGGATATAGGTGTCGGCCAGGCTCTCGCCCTGGGGACCCGGCCACGACGAAGAACTGGCCCCCGCCCGAGTTCGGCGTGCCCCGGTTCGCCATCACCACCGAGCCGAGCGGGTATTGCTGGCCGCCGGGTTGGCCGCCTTGGCGGGGAGTTCGTCGGGGATGGTGTACCCGGGCGCGTCCGCTGCCGGTGCCGGTGCGGGTCCCCGGTCTGGTCCATGAACCCCGGGAATGACTCGGAAGAAGCTGCCGCAGTTGAAGTAGCCCTTGTCGGCCAGGAACACGAAGTTGTTCACGGTCTTGGGCGGCGCCTTGGCGTCGAGCGTCGACCTCGAAGGTCCCCGTCGTGGTCACCACGGTGGCCGTGTACGTCTTGGAGGTGTCGATCGTCATCGGCTGGCGCAGCCGAGTACTCGCTGGGTGGCCACCCGCGTCGCCGGCTGGCCGGGCACCCGGCCTTCACCGCCACCTCGTTCGCCTTGGCCTGCAACTCTACTCGTCTTGGTTGCCCCCGCCACGGTCGTCGTGGTGGACGACTGCTTGCCGTTGTGAGACCCGCTCGACACCGGAAGGCGATGCCGACGATCGCCCCCGCCACGACGACCACGATGATCACGTTGCGGAGTCGCTGGCGGCGCTTCTTGCGCCTGGACTCGGCCGCCAGCCGTGCCTCCCTCGCGGCGCGCTGGCGGGCTCTCTTCTCGCTGGGCACGGGGGCAGACCCTACCCAATCCCCGACTGGGTCTCGGATCGCCCCGCTCCCGGGCGGGGCGCCGGGGTGCGATCCGGACGAGACCCCGAGCAGCCTGCGGGATGGAGCCCGCATTGTCTGTAGCCTCGTCCGGATGCCGCTGGTCGTCCAGAAATTCGGAGGCACCTCGGTCGGCGACGTGGACCGGATCCGGGCCGTGGCGGACCACATCGCGCGTACACGTCGGCAAGGCTCCAAGGTGGTCGCCGTCGTCAGTGCGATGGGCAAGACCACCGACGAGCTCATCCACCTCGCCGACTCGGTCAGCACGACCCAGCCGCCCCGCGAGTACGACATGCTCGTGAGCACCGGGGAGCGGATCTCCATGTCGCTGCTGGTCATGGCCCTGGCCGACCTGGACGTCGAGGCCGCGTCCTTCACCGGCAGCCAGGTCGGCATCATCACCGACAGCGACCACACCAGGGCCAAGATCAAAGAGGTCAAGGGCGATCGCCTGCGCGAGGCGCTGGCCGCGGGGAAGGTCCCGGTCGTGGCGGGGTTCCAGGGCGTCTCGGCCGAGCGGGAGATCACCACCCTGGGGCGAGGCGGCTCCGATGCGACCGCGGTCGCCCTGGCCGCCGTCCTCGACGCCGACGTGTGCGAGATCTACACCGACGTCACCGGTGTCTTCACCGCCGATCCCCGGCTCGTGCCCGAAGCGCACCGCATCAACAGGATCTCGTTCGACGAGATGCTCGAGATGGCGGCGACGGGCGGACGCGTGCTGATGCTGCGGGCCGTCGAGTTCGCCCGCAACCACAACGTCCCGCTGCACGTTCGGAGCAGCTTCACCTGGGAGCCCGGCACCTGGGTGGTGGAGGAGGATGCAGACATGGAAGAAGCCGTCGTCACCGCGGTGACCCACGACACCTCGGAGGCCAAGGTCACCGTCAGCGGGGTCCCGGACCGGCCCGGTGTGGCGGCCCGGCTCTTCCGGGCGCTGGCCGACAAGTCGATCAACGTGGACATGATCGTGCAGAACACCTCCGCGCACGGGACCACCGACATCTCGTTCACCGTCCCGACGGCCGACCTCCCGGTTGCGGTCGAGACGTCGCAGGCGCATGCCGACGAGCTGGGCGCCACCGGAGTGACGGCGGACGCCGGCGTGGCCCGGGTGTCCCTCGTCGGGGTCGGCATGAAGTCGCACCCGGGCATCGCCGCCACCATGTTCGAGACACTGGCCAACGAGCAGATCAACATCGACATGATCTCGACCTCGACCATCCGGACCTCGTGCATCGTGGCCGAGGACGACGTCGAGCGGGCGGTGCGCAGCCTGCACGCGGCGTTCGCCCTGGGTTGATGGCGCCCAAGGCGCGACCGGCGCGCTCGCTGTGGCTGCTCCGCCACGCCAAGGCCGTGACCGCGCCGCCGCCGGGCGGCTCGGACTACGACCGGGTGCTCGCCCCGCGGGGTCGCCGCGACGCCACCGCCCTCGGTCGGCTCTTCGCCGGCCCGGCCGACGGGCTCGGTCCCGCCCTGAAGGGCGTCCCGCGGCCCGAGGTCGCCCTCGTGTCACCGGCGGCCCGCACGGCGGCGACGGCCGAGCTCGTGCTGGCCAAGATGGATCACCCGCCGGAGCCCCGCTTCGAAGGGGAGCTCTACGGGGCCGCCCCCGAAGAGGTGCTCACGTTCGTGCGCGCCCTTCGCGACGAGGTCGCCTCCGTCCTGGTGGTGGGACACAACCCGACGGCACACTCCCTCGCAGTGGAGCTGCTCGCCCCCGGGGACAAGAAGGGCCACTCGCTGGCGGCGCGGCATGGCTTCCCCACCTGCGCACTGGGCGTCTACCGATTCAGCGCAGACAGCTGGAAGGACGTCGGCCCGGGCTCGGCCCGGTTGGTCGCGCTGATGGCACCGCCCTACTGAGTGCGTTCGGCCGGCACGGACGCCGCCTGGTGTCGCACATCGTGCGGAGACGTCAAGGGCGCGCAGGCCCGCGAGGGGGCGATCACAGCGCGCGCAGGATGGCGGCGTCGCCCTGGCCGCCGCCGCCACACAGCGCCACCGCAGCGGTCGAGGCACCGCGGCGGCGCAGTTCGAGTAGCGCGGTGAGGGCGAGCCGGGTGCCCGACATGCCGACGGGGTGCCCGAGTGCGATGGCACCGCCGTTGACGTTGACCTTGTCCTCGTCGATGCCCAGCTCGTCCATGGACGCGAGCCCGACGGCGGCGAAGGCCTCGTTGATCTCGAAGAGGTCGAGCGAGCCGACGTCGACCCCGGCCTTCCCGGCCGCCTGCATGATCGCCCGGGAGGGCTGGGTCAGGAGGGAGTTGTCGGGGCCGGCCACCATGCCGTAGCCGACGACCTGGCCGAGGGGCGCGAGGCCCAGCGCCTTGGCACGCTCGGCCGACATGACGACGACGGCGGCCCCGCCGTCGGAGATCTGCGAGGCGTTGCCGGCCGTGATGGTGCCGTCCTTGGTGAACGCCGGCTTGAGGGCGGCCAGCGACTCGGCCGTGGTGCCCGGCCGCACGCCCTCGTCGGTGTCGACCAGGAGCGGGTCGCCCTTGCGCTGGGGCACCTGCACGGGCACGATCTCCTCGGCCAGGCGCCCCTCCTTGGCGGCCGCGGCGGCCTTCTCGTGGCTCGCCGCCGCGAACGCGTCCTGGCGCTCCCGCGTGATGCCGACCTTCTCGTTGTGCTGCTCGGTCGAGAGCCCCATGGCGATGTGGTCGAACGAGTCGGTGAGCCCGTCGTACATCATGGAGTCGACCAGGGTGGCGTCGCCGATCCTGATGCCGGCGCGGGCACCCGGCAGCAGGTGCGGGCGCCTGGGTCATGGACTCCATGCCACCGGCCACGACGACCTCGGCGTCACCGGCGCGGATCATCTGGTCGGCCAGGTAGATGGCGTTGAGTCCCGAGAGGCACACCTTGTTGATGGTGTTCGCCGGCACCGACATGGGGATGCCGCCCTTCACCGCGGCCTGGCGGGCGGTGATCTGGCCCTGGCCGGCCTGGATCACCTGGCCCATGAGGACGTAGTCGACCTGGTCGGGGGACACGCCGGCCCGGGTCAGCGCCTCGGCGATGGCGAAGCCCCCGAGGTCCATGGCCGTGAACCCCGCGAGCGCGCCCGACAGCTTCCCGATGGGGGTCCGAGCCCCTGCGACGATGACGGCCTCAGCCATTGCCTGCACCTCCGGTTCCCGCCGGTCTGGTTACCAGTCGGAAACCACATCTTACGGGCCAACTATCGTCGGGTCACATGAGCGACATCCTCAGCGCCGCAGTGGCCGGCGCCCCCGCCGATGAGCTGGCCGGACTCGAGATGCCGGACTCCTACCGGGCCGCCGTGGTGAGACGGAGCGAGACGGCGATGTTCGAGGGAATGGAGTCCGCGGACAAGGATCCCCGCCGGTCCCTCCACGTCGAGGAGGTGCCGCTGCCCGAGCTGGCGCCCGACGAGGCCTACGTCGCGGTCATGGCCTCGTCGATCAACTTCAACACGGTGTGGACCTCCATCTTCGAGCCGCTGCCGACGTTCGGCTTCCTCGACCGCCTGGGCAAGGAGGGACCGTGGGGGGCACGCCATGCGCTCGACTACCACGTGGTGGGCTCGGACGCCGCGGGCGTCGTGTTGCGGACGGGCTCGGCGGTGCGCAACTGGAAGGTGGGCGACAAGGTCACCGTCCACTGCAACTACGTCGACGACCAGGACCCCTCGGCCCACGACGACTCCATGCTGGCCGCCAACCAGCGCATCTGGGGCTTCGAGTCGAACTTCGGCGGACTGGCCGACATCGCGGTCGTCAAGGCGAACCAGCTGATGCCGAAGGCGGCGCACCTGAGCTGGGTGGAGGCGGCCATCAACGCGCTGTGCAACTCGACCGCCTACCGCATGCTCGTCTCGCCCAACGGGGCGCGCATGACCCAGGGCGACAAGGTCCTCGTGTGGGGTGCGAGCGGTGGCCTCGGCAGCTACGCCGTGCAGCACGTCCTCAACGGCGGCGGCACGCCCATCGGCGTCGTCTCGTCGCCGGACAAGGTGAAGCTGCTCAACGACCTCGGCGTCGAGGCCGTCATCGACCGCAAGGCGGCGGACTACCGTTTCTGGTCCGACGAGCACACCCAGGACGAGTCCGAGTGGCGCCGCTTCGGCAAGGACATCCGGGGGCTGGTGGGCGGGGAGCCCGAGATCGTCTTCGAACACCCGGGCCGCCAGACGATGGGCGCCTCGGTCTTCGTGTGCAAGCGGGCGGGGACGATCGTCACCTGCGCCGCCACGTCGGGCTACATGATCGAGTACGACAACCGCCACCTGTGGATGAAGCTCAAGACGATCAAGGGCTCCCACTTCGCCAACTACCGCGAGGCGTGGGACGCCAACCAGCTCGTCTGCGACGGCAAGGTGCTGCCGCCGCTCTCAGCCGTCTACCCGCTCGAGGAGGTCGGTGAGGCCGCCTACCAGGTCCACCACAACCTGCACGAGGGCAAGATCGGCGTCCTGTGCCTGGCCCCGACGGAGGGCCTCGGCATCGACGACCCCGAGCTGCGGGCCAAGGTCGGCGAGGACCGCATCACGCTGTTCCGGCGGCACGGCGCGTGAGCGACCTCCTCACCGAGATCGACCACGTGGCCATCGCCGTCAACGACCTCGATGCGGCCGTCGCCTGGTACGCGGACGTCTTCGGCGCCACGGTGGACCACCGCGAGCGCGTCGAGTCCGACGGCGTCGAGGAGGCGCTGCTCAAGGTGGCCGACTCCTACGTGCAGCTGCTGACGCCGGTGCGGGACGACTCGCCCGTCGCCAAGTTCCTCGCCAACAAGGGCGAAGGGCTCCACCACGTGGGCTACCGCGTCGACGACTGCGGCGTGGCGCTCCAGGCCGTCAAGGACGCGGGCGGCCGCGTCATCGACGAGGCCCCGCGGCCCGGCTCACGGGGCACGACCGTCGCCTTCGTCCACCCCAAGACGTCCTTCGGCACGCTGATCGAGCTCGTCCAGGAGTAGCGCGCCGCAGGCGGCGGTTCTTCTGCGCCACCCGACTGCTAGCGGAGAAGGGCCTCGACGAGGTCGATCACGGCGGACACCTGCTCGGAGAGGCTGCCCGAGCCCGGCCCGACCACGAGGTCGGGGTGCGCGGGCATCTCGTAGGCCGAGTCGATGCCGGTGAAGCCGGGCAGCTGGCCGGCCCGCGCCCGGGCGTAGAGGCCCTTGGGGTCGCGCCGCTCGCACTCCTCGAGCGAGGTGTCGACGAAGATCTCGGCGTAGGCGAGCCCCGCCTCCTCGTGCATGGTCCGGATGAGCCGGCGGTCCTCCTCGAAGGGGCTGATCAGTGCGATGAGAGCCAGCGCACCCGACTCGGCGAACATGCGGGCCACCTCCCCGGCCCGGCGCACGTTCTCGGTGCGGTCGAGGTCGGAGAAGCCGAGGTCGCCGTTCAGCCCGTGGCGCAGGTTGTCCCCGTCGAGGAGGAAGGCGGGTCGGCCGCTGCGCACGAAGGCCTCCTCCACGCCGGAGGCCAGCGTCGACTTGCCGGCCCCCGAAAGCCCCGTGAACAGGAGCGTCGCGCCCGCCGCGCCGAACGCGGCGTAGCGCTCGGACCGGGACAGCCGCCCGCCGTGACGCACGACGTTGGGACTGGCGTGGGTGGTCCCGATGACCCGGATCACGCCCGCCCCGACCGTGGCGTTGGTGGTCGGGTCGATGATGATGAAGCTGCCCGTCGTGCGGTTGGTCGTGTAGTCGTCGACCAGCAGGGGCTCGGTGCAGCGGAACGACACCCGGCCGATCTCGTTCAGCGCGAGCGTCGACGCCACCTCGTCGCGGTGCAGGCCGTTGACGTCGAGCCGGTACTGCACCGCCTCGGCCGTCGCCCGCACCGTTCGGGTGCTGTGCTTGAGCAGGTAGGTGCGGCCCTCGGCCAGTGACGAGCGCTCGTCCATCCAGCACACCGTTGCCTCGATGTCGTGCGAGACCGTCGGCCGGTTGTTGGGCCGGCACAGGACGTCGCCACGGGAGACGGCGATGTCGTCGGTCAGGGTGATCACCACCGCCATGGGCGGGAACGCCTCGGCCACCTCGCCGTCGGCGGTGAGGATGGAGGCGATGCGTGATGTCGTCCCCGAGGGCATGACCAGCAGCTCGTCTCCCGGACGGAGCACGCCGCTGGCCACGGTCCCCGCGTAGCCCCGGAAGTCGGGCGCGTCGGGAGTCTGGCTCCGGATGACGTACTGCACCGGGAAGCGGGGATCGATGAAGTTCTCGTCGCTGCCGATGTACACCGACTCGAGGTGGCTGAGCAGCGGCGAACCGTCGTACCACCACATGTTGTCGGAGCGCTGCACGACGTTGTCGCCCCGGAGTGCCGAGATGGGGATGAACGTGATGTCGCGGACGTTCAGCCGGGCCGCGAACTCCATGAAGTCGGACTTGATCTCCTCGTAGCGGTCCTGGTTCCAGTCGACCAGGTCCATCTTGTTGACGCAGACGACCATGTGGGGAACGCCCAGCATGGAGGAGAGGAAGGCATGGCGGCGCGTCTGCTCAATCACCCCCTTGCGGGCGTCGATCAGGATGAGCGACATGTGGGCGTTCGAGGCCCCTGTGACCATGTTGCGCGTGTACTCGGTGTGCCCGGGGGTGTCCGCGATGATGAACTTGCGCTTGGGCGTGGCGAAGTAGCGGTAGGCGACGTCGATCGTGATGCCCTGCTCGCGCTCGGCGCGCAGCCCGTCGGTGAGCAGCGCCAGGTCGGTCTCGGGGTTGCCGCGCTGCTCGCTGGTGCGGCGGATCGCCTCGAGCTGGTCCTCGTAGATGCCCTTGGCGTCGTAGAGCAGGCGGCCGATCAGCGTCGACTTCCCGTCGTCGACCGAGCCGGCGGTGGCCAGGCGCAGGAGCTCGGTCACTAGAAGTACCCCTCGCGCTTGCGGTCCTCCATGCCGGCCTCCGAGATACGGTCGTCGGCCCTCGTCGCGCCCCGCTCGGTCAGGCGGGTGCCGGCCACCTCGGCCACCACGAGGTCGATCGTCTCGGCCATGGACTCGACGCAGCCCGTGCAATCGGCGTCGCCCACCGTCCGGAAGCGGACCATGGCCTCGAAGACCGGCTCGCCCTCGGACGGGGCCAGGTGCTCGGTGACGGCCATGAACATGCCGTCGCGCTGGAACACCCGGCGACGGTGCGCGAAGTAGATGCGCGGCACGTCGATCCCTTCCTGGCGGATGTAGTGCCACACGTCGAGCTCGGTCCAGTTCGAGAGCGGGAAGACCCTGATGTGCTCGCCCTTGTTGTGCTGCGCGTTGTAGAGGTTCCACAGCTCGGGTCGCTGCTTCTTGGGATCCCACTGGCCGAACTCGTCGCGGAAGCTGAAGATCCGCTCCTTGGCCCTCGCCTTCTCCTCGTCCCGGCGCGCCCCGCCGAAGACGGCGTCGTATCGCCCCTCCCGGATGGCGCGCAGCAGCGTGGGCGTCTGCAGCCGGTTGCGCGTCGCCCCGGGCGTGGCGTCCTCGACCGTGCGGCCGGCGTCGATGTCGTCCTGCACCTTGGCCACCAGGACCCGCACGCCGAGGGCGGCCGCGTGGCGGTCCCTGAACTCGAGGACCTCCTCGAAGTTGCGCCCGGTGTCGATGTGGAGCACCGGGAAGGGCACGGGGGCCGGCCAGAAGGCCTTCTTGGCCAGGTGCAGCATGACGATGGAGTCCTTGCCACCCGAGAACAGCAGGACCGGGCGCTCGAACTCTGCCGCCACCTCGCGGAAGACGTGGATGGCGTGCGCCTCCAGGGCGCCCAGGTGCGACAGGCGGTAGTGGCCGGTTGCGCCGTGCGGCGCTCCGCTCCCCCGCCCTCCGGAGTCATCCACCATGCGCGGTGTCGCCAACGATGCTCTCCCTGTCTTCCCGCCGGTCAACCGGGAGAAGTTTAGGCCCCCGCTTCCGCCGCGCCGGTAGCGGGCTCCTCGGGCGCCGAATTGCCGTTGCCCTCGATGGGGTTGCCGTAGGCGTCCTCGGCGGTCGGAGCCGCCCCCAGCCAGCTGGCGTCGATGGAGGAGTCGAAGGGGTCTTCGCTGGTCCCTTCGCCCATGTCACGCAGCCAATTGGCCAGGTCCTCCGTGTCCGACTCGCCGGCACCCATGGCCCAGAAGGGCATCGCCTCGGCGTCGGGCATCTCGAGACGGATGTTCCGGTAGTGCTGCATGCCCGAACCGGCCGGGATGAGCTTGCCGATGATGATGTTCTCCTTGAGGCCGAAGAGCTGGTCGCTGCGGCCCTCGATGGCCGCCTCGGTGAGCACCCGCGTCGTCTCCTGGAAGGAGGCGGCCGAGAGCCAGCTCTCGGTGGCCAGCGACGCCTTGGTGATGCCCATCAGCTCGGGGCGCCCTTCGGCCGCCTTCTTGCCGTCCTCGACGAGCGTCCGGTTCACTTCGGCATAGATCTGGTTGTCGACGCGCTCGCCCGGAAGGAACGGGGCGTCGCCCGGCTCGGCCACCAGGACCCGGCGCAGCATCTGGCGCACGATCAGCTCGATGTGCTTGTCGTGGATCGACACACCTTGGTCGCGGTACACCTTCTGGACCTCGTCGACGAGGTACTGCTGGGTCTCTCGGATGCCCTTGACCTCGAGCAGCTCCTTGGGGTCCTTCGGGCCCTCGACCAGCGCGTCGCCGGCGGAGACCTCCTGGCCGTCGGTCACCTCGAGGTGGGCCCGCGAGGCCACGAGCGTGGAGTCCTCCGTCCCGTCATCGGCCACGACGGTGATGCGCCGGCCCGTCTCCTCGTCCTCGATCCGGACGACGCCGGAGTGGTGGGCGAGCACGGCGGCGCCCTTCGGTGTGCGGGCCTCGAAGAGCTCCACCACGCGGGGCAGGCCGTGGGTGATGTCCTCGCCGACGACGCCACCCGTGTGGAACGTCCGCATGG
Source organism: uncultured Acidimicrobiaceae bacterium (assembly GCA_963728845.1). Classification (GTDB taxonomy): domain Bacteria; phylum Actinomycetota; class Acidimicrobiia; order Acidimicrobiales; family RAAP-2; genus Bog-473. Next base: position 1,095 of record CAVSLS010000042.1, on the reverse strand, counting down.
TCAGCTGGGTGCCCGGCTCACCGATCGACTGGGCGGCGATGACGCCGACCGCCTCGCCGAGCTCGATCATCGACCCGGTGGCCAGTGACAGCCCGTAGCAGGCGGCGCAGACGCCCTGGGGCGACTCGCACGTGAGCACCGAGCGGACCCGGAAGCGAGTGACCGCCTCGTCGTCGCGCATGGCGGCGATGTTGACGTCGTCGAGGAGGGTCCCCGTGGGGTAGACGGTGCCGTCGGACAGCCTCACGTCCTCGGTGAGCAGGCGGCCGAAGGCACGCGTCTCGAGGTAGTTGCGGTGGCCCGGCCCGTCGGGTGCCACGCCGTCGATCCAGATGCCACGGGTCGACCCGCAGTCGTCGATGCGGATGATGAGCTCCTGGGCCACGTCGACCAGGCGCCGGGTCAGGTAGCCCGAGTCCGCCGTGCGCAGCGCGGTGTCGGCCAGGCCCTTGCGGGCGCCGTGGGTCGAGATGAAGTACTCCAGCACCGACAGCCCCTCCCGGAAGGAGGACTTGATCGGGCGGGGGATCATCTCGCCCCGCGGGTTGGACACCAGGCCCTTCATGCCCGCGATCTGCCTGATCTGCTGCGAGTTCCCTCGGGCGCCCGAGTCCACCATCATGTCGAGCGGGTTGAAGGCGATCGTGGCCAGCTGGGCCTCCATGGCCCTGCCCACCTCGGAGTTGGCCGAGGTCCAGATCTCGATCTCCTTCTGGCGCCGCTCGTCGTCGGTGATGATGCCGCGCTTGAACTGCGTCTCGGCCTTCTCGGCCTCCTTCTCGTAACGGTCCAGGATGGCCATCTTGTCCGGGGGCGTCTGGACGTCGTCGATGGAGATGGTCAGGCCCGACTGGGCGGCGAAGCGGAAGCCCAGCGCCTTGATCCGGTCGAGGCTCTGCGCCACGACGTTCTTGGGGTAATTGGCCGAGAGCTCCTCGACGATCGTCCCGATGGGGGTGTTGCGCTTGCCCACGACGTCGTTCACGAAGGCGAATCCCTCCGGCAGCGCCTCGTTGAAGAACACGTGGCCCGGCGTCGTCTCGAAGTTGAGCACGCCGACTCGGTCCTCGCCCTCGGGCGGCGCGGCGACACCTG
>CAVSLS010000041.1:0-264070 GCA_963728845.1 uncultured Acidimicrobiaceae bacterium | reverse complement strand
TGATGGACAATCGGGCAATTATGCCGCCAGACGGATCTGCAACGATGCGGGCCATAAGCCCTTTTGGTCCGGCCAAAGCAAGAGAACGAGGGTATTGGCAGCAACTGGCAATCAACCTCAAAACCTCCGACAGCTTCGTTGGGGTCGCCGGGGCCTATGCGCGCATAGGGAAGAAGGAAGAAGCCTGCCTGTGGCTCGATAAGGGATTTCAATACAGAGACAATGACTTGATTGCCCTCGGGGTCGATCCTGCTTTTGATTCCCTTCGTTCTGATCCACACTATGTCGCCCTGATGCGCCGCATCGGTCTGTTTCCGCCTCGATAAAGGCGGATCACTCATTCTGGTCATCGCGTGGTCACTACTGTAAGGCAATTTCGTCGATCAGATAGTTTGTTAGCGTTTGTTAGCCATTATTGAGGTCTAGGATCGGAATGGCCGGAAGGCACGGAAGCGTCGGACACGGACTAGAGATGTATCAAACCTATTACGTGCAATATGTTATGGCTAAGTCACCGAGTTGCCTATAACTTAACCGAAGTGCCCTTGGACGAATCCCTGTCTCTCCGCCATAACTTACTTGAATTAAATCAGTTGCGGGCCGGAGCGTTCTGGCCTCGTCTGTCTGCCGGCGGACCTTGGGAAGCTATTACAGCAGGACCTTTCGTATCTGTTCGAGATGGTTGAGGTCGTGACCGGCGACTTGCAGTGCCAAGTCGCGGACGGTCATTGGACCACGCTCGGCGTGAATGCCGTTGCGCTGCCATTGTTCGGCCGTGAGCCGCGCTAACATTCGCAGGTTGGCCTCGCGCAGCAGGCGAAACAACATCAATGATGGTTCGGGCCTGCGCGATGGGTAATCGCCCAGCTTGTGCCACAACTCCTGATCGTAGCCTGGTAGCGGGCATCCGGGATCCTCGATCATCTGGCGGTAGCGCCAGGTGATGACAATTTCGGCATCAGCAAAGTGCGCCAGCAATTCTGCCACCGACCATTTGTCCGGCGACGGGCGTTCGCAGAGTTTCTTTTCCGGCACTGAAACCGTCAAGTCTGCCAAGAGTTCTGGCGTCTTGCGCTGGACCTCGACAGGATCTTTGCCTTCGACATAAGAGAGGATGCGAGCTTTGTAGTCTGTGCTGGTTTCCATTAGACCTACCCCTCTGCCAGTGTAAAAGAGTTCCGTGAAAAAGACCTATGCTGCCTCCCGGGCCGGGCGCCTTCCTACTTTGCCCTGGTGAATCAGCCGCGGGCGGGTGCGTGCGTTATAATCCGTTCTCCCTCGGAGGATAACGATTCATGCGCGGCGTGCCTCGCTGGGTGGCAGTGTTGTGTGTGGTCGCAACAGGGGCGGTGGTATGTGCGTTCACCGTTCGACGCGCGATGGCGCCCGCGAACTTTATATTGCAATACTTCCCAACCGCAATTCCGGCTGACGGCTTCACTTCCACAGAGCTCAAAATCACGGCCTCCAACGGTCGTCCACTGCGCGACTTGCAGCTCACGGTGCAGGATCCGCATCGGATCGCGGTGGAATCGGTGACATTTGACGGCGCCACGGCAACCGCTTCGGTGCGTGCCGGCGTGTTACCGGGGGAGACCAGGGTGCGCATCGCCGCTGCCGGTTTCCCGGCGTGGGAGATTGAATTACATACAACGCTCGACACCGGTGACACAGCCGGAGATGGCACTCCGGACTTCCTGCGACTGCACGATCCTGCCGATCGCATTTCTTTTCGCCGGTGGTTTACCTTCCTGGCTGAGCGCAGTATTTTGCGGCCAGGCGCTTCCGGCGGAAATCGACGATTGCGCTGCGCTCTTGCGCTTCGCCTATCGCGAAGCCCTGAGTCCGCACGACGCTAACTGGGCGCGCGCGATGGCGCTGCCGGCTCCAGCTTCAGCAAGCGACATCCAGCAATATCAATATCCGTACACCCCGCTGGCGGCGGCCCTGTTTCGCGTGCGCGGGGGCAGCTTTCAGCCCAACGATTTGCGCGACGGCGCCTTCGCGCAATTTGCGGATGTGGAAACGCTTTGGCGGCATAACACCCACTTTGTTGGCCGCAACTTAGTGCGTGCCCAGCCTGGCGATGTGTGTTCTTCCGCCAGGATGGTCACCGGATGCCCTTCCACGCGATGATCTTTCTCGGACAGAGTCAGATTGCACCCGACAACGAACAGTACGTCGTCTATCACACCGGTCCGAGTGGGCGCGCGCCGGGAGAAATCCGTCGTTTGGCGGTTGCGCAACTGTTGAACTATCCCGATGCCAGCTGGCGGCCGACATCAGCCAATCCCGGCTTTCTGGGTGTTTATAAAGGGCCGCACCTTCGAGAGGTAGTTCCAGGCCACCCAGACGAAGGCCGAGCAGATGGCGCCGATGTAGATGGCGCCCCGGCCGTTGACCCAGCCCGCACACGGTGTGATGCCGACCAGGCCGCAGATCATGCCGTTGACACCGCCCAGGAACGTCGCCTTCTTCTCCCTGGTGAACAGGTAGTCCATGGCCATCCAGACGATGACGCCGGTGGCGGTGGCGATGTTCGTGTTGATGACGGCTGCCGCGGCGCTCGCCCCTGCGTAGTACGGGTCTCCACCGTTGAAGCCGTTCCAGCCGAGCCACAGGATGCCGGCTCCGACCGCCGCCATGACCAGGTTGTTGGGCAAGGCGTGCTGCCTATCTCGCAAGAGCCGTGGACCGAGGACCCAGGCCGCCACGAATCCGGACACACCGGCCGACATGTGGATGACGTACCCACCGGAGAAGTCGAGCGCTCCCTCCTGTGCGAAGTAGCCGCCGCCCCAGAGCAGGAAGGCGTCGATGCAGTACACGAAGGTCGACCACAGCGGCACCAGGAGGCACCAGGCCAGCATCTTGATGCGCCCCAGCACGCTCCCCAGGAACAGCAGCGGCGTGATGGCGGCGAACACGAACTGGAAGTACGCCAGCGTCGATGTCGGGAAGTGGAACGGGATCAGGGTGTTGGCCGCCGACATGGCCTGGCCCTGTTCGCCCACGCTGTCGGTGATGCCGCCGGGTTTGCCGACGAAGTTCTCGAAGAAGTGCTGCAGGGTTCCCGTCGTGCCGGCATTCTGGGTCTGGGTCACCAGACCGCCGACGACTCTCACCCCCCCGCCGACCGAGGTGGCCCCGAAGCCCATCTTGTACTCCCACAGGACCCAGGCGATCAGGACGAGCGAGAACCCGGCGAACATCATGGCCAACACGTTCACGGCCCACTTCTTGGGCACGATCGACGCGTAGAGCACGGCCAGGCCGGGAAGGCTCATCAGTCCGACGAACGTGGCGGCTGTTATCTGCCACGTGTTGTCGGCCGGATTCAGCCAACTGGGATACGGAACGGGAACGATCGCTCCCATCAGGTGGATCACTACGCCTCTCCTCACTGTCGTTGCGCCCCGACGCTCCGCCCTGTGACTCCGACGTCACACAGCGCTAGGTACACAAGCCGTTTCGGACGGTTCTCCCCGTCGGAGCAACAATGCAGGGCAGGAGTTTCCGCATCGTCACCGCTGTGTTTCGGGCTTGTTAATCCACATCCCCCGACGACGATCGGGACGCCGACGCCCCCCGCGTCCCCGCCACCACTACGATCTCCCGATCTTGCCCACAGACGAGCCCACCACGACCCCCCGGGACCCGGCTGACCGGTGCCGATCGGTCGCCCGCCCCGGCACCCGCCAGCGCTCCGGCATCCGAGGCCGCGCAGCGCGTCGCCCCGCTGCGCGGCGCCGGCGTGCAGATCGACGGCCGTCGTCTCGCCCAGGTGTTCCTCGGGATCGTGCTCGCCACCCTCGCCGTGCTCGTCGTGGTGTTCACCGTCGTCGGCGCGCACAAGAACCACCAGATCGACGAGCTCCACAACCAGGGCGTCGCCGTCGCGGTCACCGTGACGTCGTGCCAGGGGCTGCTCGGCGGGAGCGGCAGCAACGGGGCCGGCTACGCGTGCCGCGGCTCCTATGAGCTCGACGGCCACCACTACAACGAGCAGCTCCCCGGCACCGCGCTCCACGCGCCGGGAACCGTCATCCGCGCCGTCGCCGTGCCCGCGGACCCGACGCTGGTCTCGCCCGTCTCGGTCGTCGACTCGGAGCACTCCTCGGCGTCGGTCTTCATCCTCCCCGCCGTCCTGTTCGTCGTCCTGGTCGCCATCGTCGTCGTGGTGCTGCTGCGACGGCGCCGGAAGCCGGCGGACACACCGACGTGCGCGCCGAGTGAACAGCGGGCGTGCCCGGGCCGAGCCTCGGGTCGGACGGGATGCCTCAGACCTGGACGGGAGTCTCAGGTGGGGGGCGTGTAGCGCTTGTTCGAGCGTGGCCGTGACCCGTTCGGGGGCCGGCTGCCGCCGCGGTTCGGCGGGGCGAGCCGCCGCCCTCGGCCCGCTTGAGCGCCTGCTGCAGGCGGTAGGCCCGGACCAGGTACCAGGCGCCGGCGATGAGGAACGGGATGCCGAAGCCCCAGTAGTGCAGGTTGACGACCCCCAGTCCGTAGATCGCCAGCGTGATCCCCTGGAAGAGCCGCTTGCGCAGCAGCGAGGTCACGAGGATCAGCACCGCCATGATCAGGATCATGTAGGTGAGCTCGACGTAGACCGTCGTGCTCTGGTGGTGGTTCCGGGCGTAGTCGATGGACGCCGAGCTGATGATGATCCCGATCAGGGCGGCCAGCGGGGCCGCCACGAGCCCGATGGCCCGCTCCTTGTCGTCGGAGCGGGCGATGGTGGCTTCGAGCTCCTCGACCGAGCGATCGTCGGTGGCGTTCTTCTTGTCGTCGGCCTCGTCGTCGGGCCGCACGATCGTGTACTTGAAGCGCTCCCACCGTGTCATGCGGGGTGCGTCGTCGCCTCCGGAGGTGCCGGCGTCTTGACTCGAGGGCATCGGGGAAGGCTATCGCTCCCCCGGAGCGGCTCCCTTTTCGCAGGTGGTCGACGCCCTGGGCCCCGCTCGGACGAGCGACCGGTCGGATCACTAACGTGCGTGGTGAGGGTCCAGGGCCCAGCAGACCGTGAGGAGCTGACCGAGATGAAGCTCGTGGTAGCCGTCGTGAAGCCGTTCAAGCTCGACGACGTCAAGAACGTCTTGAAGAACATGGGTGTCGCGGGCATGACGCTGACCGAGGCGCAGGGCTTCGGGCGCCAGCGCGGGCACACCGAGAACTACCGGGGGGCCGAGTACCAGGTCGACTTCGTGCCCAAGCTGCGCGTCGAGGTGCTGGTCGACGACGACCGGGCCGAGGCCGTGGTCGACGCCATCGTGAGCTCGGCCGCCACCGGCAAGATCGGCGACGGCAAGGTGTGGGTCGTCCCGGCCGAGACGGTCGTGCGGGTGCGCACGGGCGAGCGCGGGCACGACGCCATCTGAACGAGCGTTCGGGCTGCCCAGAAGGGCCGTTCACACGCACGCCGAAGAGGGTGAAGGGCTACTGTCTGCGGCCATGAGCCGCGATGACCTCGACCTCTCCAAGATCTGGCTGTTCTCGACCTCGTCGGCCAAGGACCTCCGCACGATCAAGCGTGCCCTCGAGGAGGTCACGGTGCCCCCGGGACGCATGCTGTGCGAGCAGGGCACCATCGGGCGGGAGTTCTTCCTCATCGTCAAGGGCCAGGCGTCGGTGCGCCGCAACAACCGCAAGGTGGCCACGCTCGGCCCGGGCCAGTACTTCGGCGAGATGGCGCTGCTCGACCGCCGTCCCCGCTCGGCCACCGTCATCTCCGACACCGAGATGACGCTGCTCGTCCTCGGCCAGCGCCAGTTCAACGGCGTGCTCGACGCCGTGCCCGCGCTCGCCCGCAAGATGCTCGCCGCCATGGCCACGCGCCTGCGTGAGGCGGACGAGCGGGCGATGGCCGCCATCTAGGCCGCCGCCCGGCACGTCCACCTCGGCCGCCCCGGGGCGCGCGCCCCGCTGAGCTGGGCTCCGGTCCCCGCTGCATCCGCGTCTTCGCAGGTCTGCGCTGCGAAACTTCCTGTGTCCGATTCCTCGCCTGGACACAGGAGGTCACACGTCATGGATCAGCTGGACTGGAAGAAGCTGGTGGCGGAGTTCTTCGGAACGCTGATACTGGTCGTCGTCGCCGTCGGGGTCGCCACCGAGAGCTTCGGGTTCCGCCTCCACGGTTTGAGCTACTCGGCCGGCGTGGCCGCCACCGCCCTCGCCTTCGGCCTGGTGCTCGGGGCGCTGGCCTACGCCATCGGGCCCATCTCGGGCGCCCACGTCAACCCGGCGGTGACGCTCGGCTTCATCGCCACCGCCCGCATGAAGCTCGTCGAGGGCGTCGCCTACATCGTGGCCCAGGTGGCCGGCGGGATCGCCGGGGCCTACCTGCTCTACGCCATGATGGACACGTCGCCCTTCTACTCCAAGAGCAAGATCGGTCTGGGTGCCGACGGCTACGGCTCGGCCTCCTACCTGCACGTCAGCCAGGGCGGGCGCCTTCCTGATCGAGGTCGTGCTCACCGCCGTCTTCGTGATGGTGGTGCTCTTCGCCACCCACAAGGCCGCCATCCAGGGCGCCGCGGGCGTGGCCATCGGCTTCGGCCTCGTGGTGGTCCACCTCATCGGCATCCCGCTGACCGGCACCTCGGTGAACCCGGCCCGCTCGCTCGGCCCGGCCCTGGTCGTCGGGGGCACGGCGCTCAGCCAGGTCTGGCTCTTCCTGATCGCCCCGCTGGTGGGGGCGCTGGTCGCCGCCATCATCCACTGGGTGATCGCCGACAACTCCAAGGACGTCACGGTCGACACGCCGCCAGGCGCCGGCCGCCGGTCTGATCAGCCGGGCCCTCCCGGTCACGCCGGGAGGGCAGCCCGCTACCGTCGGATCCATGGATCTGACCGAGGCACTCACGTTCGTCCGGGACCGCTCGCAGGGAGTCCTGACCACCATCCGCGCCAACGGGCGGCCGCAGCTCTCCAACATCCTCTACGTGCCCGGCGACGAGGGCATGCTGCGGATCTCGGTCACCGACGACCGGGCCAAGACGAAGAACCTGCGGCGCGACCCGCGGGCCTCCCTCTACGTGCTGGGCGACAACTTCTACCAGTACGTGGTGCTCGAGGCGCAGGCCGAGCTCACCCCCGTGGCGGCCGACCCGCACGACGCCACCGTCGACGCGCTTGTGGACTACTACAAGGCCGGCAACGGCGAGCACCCCGACTGGGAGGACTACCGGGCCACCATGGTTAAGGACAAGCGGCTGCTGGTCGTGCTCCGGCCCGAGCGGGCCTACGGGATGATCGCGCCGGGCTGACGACCGCCGGCCCGACCCGCGTACGCGTCGCTCAGGCCGGCGTCTCCACGGGGGCCGACGCCGCAGCGGGCGCCGATCCCCCGTTGAGCGACTCCTCCACGAGCTGGGAGAGGTCGAGCACCCGCACGTTGTCCTGCTTGTCGTAGGCCCGCACGGCGTCGTCGAGCATGATCATGCAGTAGGGACAGGCGGTGGACACCACGTCGGCCCCGGTGCCGAGTGCCTCTGCCATGCGGTCCATGTTGACCCGCTTGCCGATGTTCTCCTCGAGCCACATGCGCGCGCCGCCGGCACCGCAGCAGAAGCCGCGCTCCTTGCAGCGCTTCATCTCGATCTGTTCGACGCCCGGGATGGCGCTGAGCACCGTGCGCGGCTCCTCGATGATCCGGTTGTGCCGGCCGAGGTAGCAGGGGTCGTGGTAGGTGACCTTGCCCGAGTAGCCCGAGCCGGGCGTGAGCTTGCCCGACTTCACGAGGTGCTCGAGCAGCTCGGCGTGGTGGATGACCTCGTAGTTGCCACCGAGGGCGGGGTACTCGTTCTTGATGGTGTTGAAGCAGTGCGGGCAGCTGGCGATGATCTTCTTGGCGCCCGACCTCGTCGAGGGTGGCGATGTTCATCTTGGTCTGCTCCTGGTAGAGGTACTCGTTGCCCAGGCGGCGCACCGGGTCGCCGGTGCAGGACTCCTTGGGCCCGAGGATCCCGAAGGTCACGCCGGCGCGGTGCAGCATGCGCGCCGTGGCCTGCACGCCCTTGCGGGCCCGCTCGTCGAGAGCGCCGGCGCAGCCGACCCAGTACAGGTACTCGATGTCGTCGGGGATGGTGCCGGTGATGACCGGGATCTCGAAGTCGAGGGTCTGCGTCCACTCGGTCCGCTTGCCCTGGCCGAGGCCCCAGGGGTCGCCCTGGTTCTCGACGTTGCGCAGCATGAGCCCGGCCTCCGAGGGGAACTCGGACTCCATGAGCACCTGGTAGCGCCGCATGTCGACGATGGCGTCGATGTGCTCGATGTCGACCGGGCACTCGTTCACGCAGGCGCCGCAGGTGGTGCAGGACCACAGCACGTCGGGGTCGATGACGTTGGGCACCAGGGCGGTCTGCTCGCCCTCGCCGGTCATCAGCGGGGTGGCCGAGGCGAACATGTTGTCCCGCAGGTTCATGATCAGCAGCTTGGGGGAGAGCGGCTTGTCGGTGTTCCAGGCCGGGCAGGCCGACTGGCAGCGCCCGCACTCGGTGCAGGTGGCGAAGTCGAGCATCTGCTTCCAGGTGAAGTGGCCGATCTCGCCGACGCCGAACACGGTGTCCTCGTCGACGTTCTCCATGTCCATGTCCGGCGTGGAGTACAGCGCGCCGAGGGCCCGGGGGCGCCGGGAGAAGGCCACGTTGATCGGGGCGAAGAAGATGTGCAGGTGCTTGGAGTAGGTGACGAAGACGATGAAGCCCGAGATGATGGCCACGTTGAGGATGAGGAACACGGTGGCGAGCACCGCGTTCGTGCCGGCGCCGAGCGGGGCCAGCAGCTTGGCCACGCCGTGGGAGGCGAAGGCGCCCCAGCCGTAGGGGAACTGGGTCGGGTCGGTGTTCACCTGGGCGCCGCGGTAGAGCAGCAGCGTGATCATGACGCCGGCGATCATGAGGAGGACGAGCCAGGCGGCACCGGTGTGCGAGCCGTAGAAGCGTGACTTCCGCTCGAGCCGGCTCGGTGCGTTCTTCAGACGGATGATGGCGAACACCACGAGGGCGACGAGCACGGCGCAGGCGAAGAAGTCCTCGACGGCACCGACCCAGTCCCAGGTCCCGATGATCGGGATGTGGAAGTACCTGTCGAAGAGGTCGCCGTACGCCTCGATGATGGTGAGCAGCAGGATGGTGAAGCCCCACATGGTGAAGAAGTGGGCCAGGCCGGGGACCGTCCACTGCAGCAGCTTCCGCTGGCCCGCGACCTCCTCGACTTCGGCCTCCGCCTTCGGGACGATGCTGCCCCGGGTCCGGTTGGGGTCCTTCTTTCCCGACCGGATCAGCTTGGACAGCCAGTGAAAACGAAACCCGGCGATCCCGAAGCCAATGAGGGTCACGGCGATGCCAACGATGTATCTGACCGGCACGAATGCTCCTCGCCTTCGGTTACTTCTAGGTCAGTCGAACAGTTGACGGTGGCGGGAGTGCGAGCGCCACCTGGGACTTCAATGCGGCCCCGAGGATAGTGGGGCGCTCCTCGAGGAACCTATTTGGAGTGTCCTCTCACCGGCTCACCTGCGCCGGGCACGCCCGTTGGATGCCCCTGATGAGCAGCCTCGAAACGTGGTCGGCAAGCTCCTCCCAGGGTCTCATTGGAGATCCCCAATCTGGCCTCCGACCGGCCGTGCCACAGACTCCGCGTGCCACTTTCGTGCCACACCGCGCCGCGCTCAAGGGCCTACCTGGCGGTTTTCGGCCACTGGGAGTCCGCGTTTACCCAGCGTGTAGTGTTTCTGCGTTCTCGCGGGCGTAGTTCAGAGGCAGAACATCAGCTTCCCAAGCTGAGAACGCGGGTTCGATTCCCGTCGCCCGCTCTCCGTCGCCCGCTCTCTTGTCGCCCGCTCTCTGTCGCCCGCTCTCTTGAGACTTCGCAGACCCTACAGACTTGTGGGGCTTCGCAGGTCACAGACTTCGCACGTCAACTTCGCAGGTCAAGCCCTGAATCCGCCTCGCGCAGCTCGCGGGTTCGCGCTCATGAGAGGCTCGCCGTCGTGCCATGTACCTTCCACAGCGTGCCCCCCCGGCCAGGGAGGCACCCTCAGCTCCCAAGACTGAGGACGACTCGGACCATTCAACTCGTCTCTGACAGAACCGACAGAGGCACGTTCGAGTTATCGACGATCTGAGCGATTTCCACAAAATCGATCTTGGGGCTGACGCCGTAGAGTTCTGTGACTTGCTCGCGCAGCGCCTCCGAGAAGAACGCGTCGGCAGCCTCGCTGGACTCCCAGACGTAGAAGTTCGTTGCGCGCTGGTGTTTCTCGTCGAACGTGAAGACCTTGTAGCGCAGGCCGGGCATTCCCTCGAACATCGCTCGTACCTGGTCGGCCACCTTGATGACCCGATCGCGATCAAGGTCACCGCTGTACTGGAACGTCACATTGACACCGATCATGATTACCCACTGCTCCTTTGTCTCATGACGAGACCTGTGCAACACGGGGATCCCGTGAGCAGGCACTCGCTCTCTTGGTCGAAACGATCTGTACTTGCACATGGAAGATGTCGCGTGCTCGGGTCACGGTTGCCTTCCCGGCCCGTCGAAGCGCCCTCAGGACCACGCCATTCTCAATGCGCACGTCCGCGGTCAGCGTCTGCATGTCGAGCTGAGAGGCGACTTCGATGAGCAGTCCAAAGGCAGCTGTTCCGATGCCGCTGTGTTGAAACGCGTCCTCGACAATGAGGGCCAGTTCCCCAGACCGAGATGCGGTTCGGTGCAGTTCGGCCAAACTGATTACCTGGCCGTGTCTCTGAACGAGAAAGACGAAATAGACATCAGGGTTCGACAACACCTGATCCAGATATCCGTCGGGAGCGATCGATAGGGAACGGAAGAAACGGTCGGACCGGGACTTCGGGGAGCAGCGAGCCAGCATGGCTTCGATCGCTGGACCATCGCCTGGCACCGCCCGCGCAAATGCAACGTCAGCAAGCGCCGCAGCGTGGCGCCATACAGCCACCGAGGGATTGGCGCCGCACTTTGCAGCCGAATGCTCGGTCGGTGGTGCCGATTCAGCCGAGGGCACGGCTGAAGGATCCCCGTTATCGCAACTGCCATCGAATAAACGGGTAGCGAGAACCGTCTGACCTGCTCTGCTGCGGGTCGGTTCCAAGTCGCGCGATTCCTGAATGCTTGAGTCCGTGCTCACGATCCCACCCGTCCTCCTGCACTCACCGGGCTTCGCGACGCGGTGAGCAGCTTTCGGAGCTCCCCGACCGCGGCAACCGCGGCCTCAGTGTCTTCGCCGCATGGGATCACGTTGAACGCTGAGCACCCGGTTTCGATGTAGGGGCTCAGGAACTCTGCGACCTGTTCGGGCGTGCCGTGGGGGCAGTAGCGCTCGAATGGTTCGAATGGGATCTGGTAGAAGGCTTGCATCTGCCGGGCAAGCGGCTCGCGGGCGGCCTCACGCGTGGGACCAAAACCACACCAGACGTTGAGCGCATGCTCGAAGCCGCTCGGATTTCTGCCGGCCTCATCAGCTTCCTGGGCGATCTGGTCGCGCACTTGGGCATAGCGGCGTGGAGAGACCCAGATCCCGAGCCAGCCGTCACCGAGCCTCGCGGCTCGACTGACCGCCGCGTTTGATCGTCCGCCCACGATAAGGGGTACCCGTGGCGATGGCGCGGGCACAATCAGCGCGTCCTGCAGCGAGAAAAACTCGCCGTCGAAGGTGAGCGGCGTGCCGTCGGCCAGGCCGCGCAAGATCCGTAGACTTTCGTCCATCCGGCTGTCCGCGGGTCTTCGGGTCCACGCCGCAGATCACGATCTCATGGGGGTCCTCGCCGCCAAGTCCGACACCGAGCGTGAGGCGCCCAGGCGCGAGCTGCGAAAGCGTTGCGAGCTGCCGTGCGACCGGAACGGGGTGGCGCAGCGGCAGCAAGTAGAGGCCCACATATATCGGGAGCTCCGTCTGGGCAGCGAGCAGGGAAGTCGCTGCGATCAGACCGTCCGAACCAGCCCCAACGAAGAAACTCACGTGATCGCCGACGCAGAGGTGGTCGATGTCCTCGTCGGCGACACTTCGAAGGATCGAATCCAGCTCCGCCGGTCCGCCATTGAGCTCGACGGCCGGAGGGAAGAGACCCACGCGGACGCTCGCCGTCATCGCTTTGCCCTCTTCGCATCGGCCAGCTGTGTCCGGCCCACGACTGATCCAGCCGCAGCCATTTCGCTGCTTCTGAGCTGTGCCGAGCCGATGATGAGGGGTCGGACGATCGGCGGCATTGCCGGCCATGACGCGTCGCGTCGCTCTGTGAGCTCGAACCCGCTGGCCACGATCAACTCCGCGGTGGCGCGGTTGCAACGACAGCCGCGAGCAAAGCGACGCCACGGCTTGTCCAGCCGGTCCTGCCAGCGGGCGAGCTTCGGCGAGTCAGAACGGACGTGCTCGATGAAGAGAACTTGTCCGTCAGGGCGCAGCACACGGCCGATCTCCCTGAGAGCGAGATCGGGGGCGCTGACCGTGCACAGCACGAAGGTTGAGACGACGGTGTCGACCGATTGGTCGGCGAAGGGCAGCCGCTCCGCTGGGGCGTCGATGATGCGCGCTCGGCGTCGAGAGCGCTCCAGTCTACTTTCGAGTCGGGCACGCATCGCTGGGTCCGGCTCGGCCAATACCAAGTCGTCGAGGCGGTCGGGATAGTGCGGCAGGTTTAGGCCGGTGCCGCTGCCGATGTCCACTGTGAAGCCGCGCGCCCCGCCAAGCAGCTCGTGGCGGTGCACCCGTAAGCCGGCCCGCTCGCCGACCCACAGGAATGGGTCATAGATGGAAGCGAACGTGCGTCCCCAGGCGGACGAGCGCTCCCATGGTGCGATTTGCGTGATGTCGTCGTGCATGGGAACGATCATGAAGACACCACAGCAAGACCGCATCGCTCTCCTGGGCCATCTGGACAAGATGGCCCATTCGGGTCATCGGCCTCAGAGCAAGCCCAGGCGAGCCGCCTCGGCGACCGCGGCCGTTCGAGAACCACGGCCGAGCTTGTGGCGGATGTTGGCGACGTGGCGGTGCACGGTGTGATAGCTCAAGACCAGCTGGTCGGCGATTTCCTGGTCGCTCAACCCCGCTGCGACCAGCGCCAGCACTTCGCGTTCTCGGCCCGAGAGCAGCACCGCCGCAGGCTCCCCGGCCACGCGGACAGGAGCTTCGGGCGCGAGCACCGATCGCATGGCGCGCGCCACCGACTGGGTATCCCCGGCCCACGCGAAGTGAGCGTTCCCCTCGAGCGGAATGAGCGCCGCTCCCGGGATTGTCGCTGCGATTTCCCGGCCAAGGTCGTAGGGGATGGCGCGGTCGCCTCGACGATGTACGACCAGCGTCGGAGCGACTACCTTTGCCAACTCGGTTCGAACGTCATTTCGATAGATGCGGTCGAGCAATCTTGCTGCGGTCTCTGGGCTCGCCGCGGCACGCTGGTAGCGCGCCAGGCGTTCCTGCTCGACGCTGGTGGTCTCGCCCAAGAACAGGTCGGCCAGGACCCGCGAGCCCAGACCCCAGTGCGACCGCACCGTAGAAGAAGTGCCGCGCGCACCTCAGGCGAGGTGATCGATGACCCGTCGGCGTACGCGCCATAGAGCAACAGCCGATCGACCCGTTCGGGAAAGCGAGCGGCAAACGCGATTGCTGCGCAACCCCCAGACGAGCCGCCGACCAAGACGACCTTCTTGAACGCGAGATCGTCGAGTACCGCCCCCAGCAATGCAACATCATCCTCAAGCGTCAGTTCCGCGCCGTGCACATCACGATCGGACATTCCGACGCCGAGCCGGTCATAGCGCACGAGGGTGTAGCCCTGGCCCACCGATTCCCAGAACTGCCGAAATGCCAGATCCTCCCAGTCGAGCTCAACATGGCTGACCCACCATGCCGGCATGACAAGCGGCGGCCCGTCACCAGTGACGGCGTAAGCGGCGTGATAACCAGCGAATGGCAAGAACCGGATCTCTGCACCGTGGGTCATCGCCGAGAGAGTACCGTCGCTCCCGGTCCCGGTCCCGGTGGTCCCGCTCAGATGTGGAGAACCTCCGACCCGAAATCCGAACATCAAGGATTACACCTCCGGTCCCCTCAGAGGACCGTGCGCATCCCAATGGATGGCGGAGGGAACGACCCACATCGCCGGAGAGCCGGCAAGGACCTCCACGCCATGTGCTCTCGACACTGAGTCGCCTCGTTGGCACCGTCGGCTTGCTCGATCGGATGAGTGCGAGCTCCGAGTGGCCTGTCGCTCAATAGAGCGGGGCAATCAACGTGCCCAAATCCGAGTGGAAGGTGTGCCATCAGTCCGGCAGCGAACTGGGACAGTTCCCAAACAGCTGTGCCGCAGCGTTCATCACCCCTTCTTGCCATGGCGCCAGTCGTCCGGCACGCGGATGGAGCGGACAGACGCCTGGGCCCGGTCCTTCGCGTCGGAACTGAGCACACACGCCACTGTGGTGATGCGATCTTCATGTGCGACGACACGAGCGCTGAGCCGGACGGTGGACTTGATGGGTACAGGCCGCTGATAATCGACTGACATGGATGTGGTGGCATACCAGATCTCGGGGTCTGTCCCAATATCTCGCGCTTCTCGTTGGTAAGCACTCGAAATAGCCGTGCAGACGCCATGGCAGTCGAGGAGTGTGGCGATGATCCCCCCATTTAGGAAATGCTGTGGCCCGGCGGCGTATTCGTCGCTCGGAATCCACTCGGCAACAGCGATCTCGCCATCCCAGTAGCTCTTTAGATGGAGTCCCGCGGGATTGTCTGCTCCGCAGCCCCAGCAGTAGTTGCCGATCATCTGATCCTGCACTGGTTTCGTTGACATTGGTCTCATATTGCCGAACCTGGGCTCGCTCGTCACGCGTGAGGGGTATCCCGGTCGTGACTGCCTGCCTGAGCACGGGGCGACGCACTCAGGGGGCTTACTGGGACGAGTTCGTTACCTGAGGACCTCGCGTCTCCACCGAATCCCCCTGCGGAGATAATCGACAATCGAATGGATCAGAGAGGCAACCAGGCCGGCCACGAGGGCCTGGCCCACCCCATTGTGATCTCGCGTTCTCGTCCGACTGGTCAAGGGCCCGGTGCGGACGCCGCTTCGCTCCGTGTCCTCCCTAAGCCTCCGGGCTGCCCTTGACAAGCCCTGCCGCTCGATGAGTCCAGTCTCGACGTCTAAATCGAAGTTCACGGCAGGATCGACGTCCGGATGGGCATTGATTCCGACATAGGCCGGACCGGTGCCCTCCAGCCACTCCTTGAAGTCCGTGCGAATCTCGGGATCGAGGTAGTCCAGATAGTCCTCCTGGCGTGCTGTGGCATGCCCGTCGCTGGAGATCAGCATCACCTTGCTCATTTGTTCCTCCCATGGCTTCGAGGTACTAAACCCGTGATCCCAGCCGCCTTTGCGAGCTCGAAGTATCGAGCGACCCGTTCGATGCGTGTGCCTACCTCGTCGTAACTGAGTGCACCGGCACCAGCCCACTCCAGCGCTCCGATATACGTGATCATGGCGAGCTCCGTCAGCTCAGCGTCGGCTTCGTCACCCGAGGAGATCACAATGCGGCGGACCAAGTCCGCCCCGATCGCGCCCCGCACCAGCACAACATCCGGTTCCTCCTGATAGAGAGCGGCGTTTCCAGCCCGCGCCAGCGCCTCGACCTCCCCGAATTTGAGTGCGACTGCTCCGAGCGCAGCGGCGATCCGTTCCGAAAGCGGCACGGACGGATCCGGCGTCTCTGTCGGCACAGCGAGCAAGACGCTGTAGAAGAGCTCGGCTACCAGGTGGGCCTTCGACGCGAAGTAGTTGTAGGCGGTGGTGTGCGTCGCTCCGGCTCGCGTCGCGACGGCGCGCAGCGTCAGGTCGAGGTAACCAATCTCGCACACCAGCTCGAGCCCCGCTTCGAGCAGCCTCTTCTTGACCGCCAGCTGACGATCACTCAGTTGGCACGAACGCGGAGAAATGGGAAGAGCCGACGTTTCGGCCAGCTCGAACGACGTCATGTCAACGCACTCGCGCCAGCGTCTCCACCGGGCCCTCCCTTGTGGTTGACAGACAGTCTTACAGCTGTAAACCTGAGCCGGCAAGCTGGAGCTGAGGGGCATGCGGCGAACCTGGGAATGGCTCGGACTGAATCTTGGCAAGCACGCCGGCGTCGTCGCGTGCATCGGCCTGGCGATCACGATCGTGCTCGGAGTCGGTCTGTCCTCGGTCCACCTCTCGACGGGCGATTCGGACTACCTCAACGCCAACGACCCCTTGGCGATCGGCAACCAGGAGTACACGAGCCTCTTCGGGGGCGACCCCATAGCAGTGCTCTTCACCATGAAGCCGGGCACGAACGTGGACGACCTCTTGACGCCGACCAACCAGGTCGAGATGGGCAGCGTGGATGAGGAACTCGCCAAGAATCCATCGATCTTCAACGTCGTGTCACCCCTGACAGCGCTCGAGTTCGCATCAAGGGTTCAAGGCGGTCAGAACCTCACCGCGCAGATGTTCGTCTCCGCGTATCAGAGGGATCCGAGCGCGCACTCGCGGGCGGTCCGAGAGGCCTATGCCGTCGCCGAGGCGCGCCAGTTGGGTGCCATTGCGCCATCGCAAAGGGTTCTGTCCAACCCGGAGTGGATCCACTTCGTCCTTCACGAACCCAATGGTTCGCTTCGCGAGGAGGTTAAGGGCTTCGTCCCCGACGAGCGGCACGTCCTCATGGCGGTCTTCTTGAAGCCGAACCTCAGCTTCAACCAGGAACTCGACGCGGCGGCATCTGTCGAGAGGATCACGGTCTCGGCCCACTACCAGAACGCGACCACCATCACCACGGGCGTTCCCGAGATCGAAAAGGACATCAACGACTACGTGCGCAGCGCGTTGCGGACCCTGATCCTGCTGGCCGCTGTTCTCATGGCGTTGATCTTGATCGTGGCTTTCAGGGTGCGCTGGCGGCTCCTGCCCTTCGCCGTGCTCGGCGTCGGGATGATCTGGGCCTTCGGATTGGTGGGCTATTTCGGCATCCCACTCACGTTTGCCACCCTCACCGCCATCCCTGTCCTCATGGGTGTGGGCATGGACTACTCCATCCAGATGCATCGCGCGTATCGAAGAAGAGGTGCGGGTGAACCGGGCTGGACACCCGATCCAGGCGGCGGCCCGAGGACTTGGTCCGGCACTGCTCATCGTGACGTTCGACGCGGTGTTCGCGTTCGCAGCGCTGTGGTTCTCCAAGGTTCCAGCCGTGCGCCAGTTCGGCTCGCTCATGGTCATCGGCATCATCGCCGTGTGCGTCTGCAGCCTGATGCTCACCCTGGCCATCCTCGGCATCCGCGAGTATCGATCCCCGACACCGCCCGTCGATCGGGGTATCGGCTCGCTCGGACGGCTGGTTGTGCGTCTCAGCGGCCTCTCATCTCGGGCTGCCCTGCCTCTCATCCTCGTGGCCGCACTGGTGTTCGCCGCCGGGGTGATATTCGAGGGACGGCTGGTCATTCAGCCCGACCCGATCAAATGGCTCGACCCGAACTCGATGTCCGTGCGCCAGATCGACGCTCTCGAAGCGGTGACAGGGTCGGACAACCAAATCGGAATGGTGGTCGAGTCGAAGCATCCCTTCAGTCCCCAAACCGTCGACTACGTGAGCAGGCTCACCGAGACCGAGGCCCTCAAATACGGCGACGTACTCTTCCCCGGTGCGGGAGTCGTCTCGAGCGCCGATGACTTCTTGACGATACCAGGCGCCGATTTCGTCCCGCCGACGGCGGTACAGGTCAAGCAGTTCTACGAACTGGCTCCGACCGAACTCAAGAAGACGCTGGTCCACGGCGACGCGCTCAACGTCATCCTCTTGTCACGCACCAATGATTTCACCGCGCTCGAACCGGTAATCGACAATCTGCAGCACGACGCGCCGCCTCCGAGCGGCATCACGTCTGCTCCTGGAGGAATTGGCGTAGTCAGCGTGGGACTCCTCGACAATCTCGCGAGGACACGCGCCTTGCTCACCTATCTAGCGCTCCTCTTCGTCGGCCTCTTTCTTGCCGTGCGCCTGCGCAGCCTGATCCGGTCACTCATCTCGTTGACGCCCGTCCTCATCGCCGTAGGTGCGGTCACGCTGGCTGCTATCGCGTTCAATGTCACTCTCAGCCCGCTCACTGCGGTCAGCGGACCGCTGGTAGTCGCCGTGTGCACGGAGTTCACCTCCCTGATCCTGCTGCGCTTCGTCGAGGAACGTAACCGTGGACGCTCCCCGCGAGATGCGATGACCGTTACCGCGAGCCGGACTGGCCGAGCCTTCTTGGTTTCGGCCTTGACGGTGGTCGCCGGCATCGTGGTCGTCGCCACCTCTCCCATGCCGATGCTGAGGGACTTCGGAATCGTCATGGCGCTCAACGTCACGTTGGCTCTCCTCAGCGCGCTGGTCGTGTTGCCCCCTGTCCTCGTCTGGGCCGAGGAGTCCCATGGCTGGATCTCGAGGGGACTCCTCAGGGCCGCGCCCGACCCGATTGAGTTCAAGAATGTCGTCGAGGTTCGATCGGAATTCGAAGCTCCAGCCGGCGAGCGGAGCGGGGAGAATCAGGGAGAAGACACGCTGGGGTCAAAACCGTGGACAAGAGGTGGTGTTCTAGGCATGGACGCCACTTCCGAAAGCAACGTGGTTCGCGGCCGTCAGCAACGACCAATGTCGTTCGATGACATGAGCCCAGTTGGCCCAGCACCGGAGACGTCTGGCCCGACAGCCAGCGAGAGAGAGGATCAACGATGACCCGTGAGGCTGATCGCTACATCGTCGTCTCATCAGATTGCCACGCCGGCGCCCCCCTCGATGTCTATCGGGACTACCTCGAAGCGAGCTATCTCGTTGAGTTCGACCACTGGGCCGAGCAATTCAAGAACCCATACTCCGACCTCGACGACACCGAGTCGAGGGACTACCGTCGAAACTTCGATGGCGCCGTTCGTCAAGAGGATCTGGAGGGTGACGGCATCGTCGGCGAGGTCATCTTTCCCAATACCATCCCGCCCTTCTATGTGGGCCACCCCTTGTTCAGCGCTCCCGACCCCTCCTCCGACTATGAGCTCGAACTGCGATGGGCCGGCATCCGGGCCCACAACCGCTGGCTCGCAGACTTCTGCGCCGAACTCCCGGGTAGGCGGGCCGGGGTAGCCCAAATCCTGCTCGATGACGTGGACCGGGCGATCAACGAAGTCGGATGGGCCAGGGAAGCCGGCCTGTTCGGCGGCATCCTCCTTCCAAATCCGGCTCCTCACTCAACCGTCCCACCGATCCACGCACCGGACTATGAGCCGCTGTGGAACATATGCGAGGAGCTCGGGGTCGTTGTGAACACCCACGGCGGTGGTGGCCTCCCGAACCTCGGCCTGTATCCATCGACCGGCATGATCATGTTCGTCGAGATCGGGTGGTATGGCCTTCGCCCACTCACGCGTCTCATCTTCAGCGGCGTCATGGAACGACACCCAGACTTGACCTTTGCGTTCACGGAGACCGGCAACTTGCTGATACCGGAGCAGCTCAAACAGCTCGACATGTTCCACCGGATGGCCGTGGGTGCAAAAGATGGGTCCGTGGAGTCCTTCTTTGGTTCCTACGTCCGTGAGTCCATCCCTCTCCAACCCAGCGAGTACTGGGCTCGGCAGTGTTTCCTCGGAGCCAGCTTCATGTCGCCTGCCGACTGCCGCAACCGTCATGAGATCGGAGTCGGAACGGTCATGTGGGGAGCTGACTATCCGCACACCGAGGGGACCCACCCCTACACCCGTGAAGCACTGCAACTCACCTTCGCCGGTATCACTCAAGACGAGGTGGAGCACATGCTTGGGCTGAATGCGGCCCAAGCCTACGGATTCGACGTGGAGCAACTTGGCCTCGTCGCTCGCGATATAGGTCCGTCGGTGGAGGAGCTCAATCGGACCCTCGACCCTGAGGAGCTTCCTGATGAGGCAGTGTCCATGGCGCTCTCGGCGCAGGGCCGTCGGTAGCGCCGTGATCGACTCACCACGGCTCCCTTGGGCATCGGTGAGGAGTGCGGTTCCGGACAACTGCCACATAGCCACGCTCGAGGTCCGCTGATGCAATTTGGTATCCACCTGCCGCAATACGGACGGGCCGGCAGCGGGCAGTCGATCCGACGTGCCGCCTGCCTCGCGGAAGAGCTCGGCTTCGACGATGTCTGGGTGAGCGACCACGTCTCTCAGCCGGCAAGCCAGTCCTACCCGTCGCCACACCTGTTCGATCCGTTTCTCACGCTTGCCACCGCCGCGGCCGTGACAAGCAAGATCGGGCTCGGTACGAGCGTCCTTGTCGCGAGTCAGTACCACCCCGTCTGGTTGGCGAACGCCACAGCGTCCCTCGACGCGCTGAGTGAAGGTCGCCTGCGACTTGTGGTGGGCGTAGGTTGGAGTGAGGCCGAGTTCGACGTTCTTGGGCAGCCATTCCCCAACCGTGGTCTACGTACAAACGAAATTCTCGAAATCCTGCGGGCGTGTTGGACGACAGACCCGACGAACTTTAAGGGGAGTTTCTACGAGCTCGACGAAGTGCGGGTGCTGCCGAAGCCTGCACACCCAATCGCAATGTGGGTTGGGGGCTCCAGCGAGGCGGCCTACCGCCGGGCGGCGCGCTTCGGTTCAGGATTCCAGGTCATCGGCCTGAAACCGGACACGGTCACCGCGCCGATTCACCGCCTTCGAGAGGACCATCCGGATTCCGCGTCTTCACCATTTCGCTGAGGACGGGTTGGGATCCCCTGGGGATGGATCCGTCCGAGATCGCCGCCGAACGGATCGCTTTCGAGCGGGCTGGCGTTCAGCATGTCGTTGCGGCCCCTTGGCGTAATGATCTCGATTCGTGGCTCGAGTCGATGCGGCGGCTCGCTCAGATACTGGGGTTCGGTTGATACCGCGAAGGTGCGGATCCACCGGCTGCTGTTCCTAGGTTTGATTCGCAGCTTCCAGTCAGTGGCCGTCAAGAAAGTTCATACAGGACCTCCTAACGGAGATCCTGTTCCATTGTCTGACCGGTCGGGTCGCCGTCAAGGCACACGCTTCAGGCGGCCGTTGGCCGGCCTTGATTGCAACGGCGCTTCAGGAACTGGCTGGTTCCGTCCCAACTTCGTCCCAACAATTTGGGTCTCGGTCAGTCCCTCCTTGTCCCTGCCATTCTCAAGCTTCTGCCGCCGTAACCGTTTGACCAGGACAGACTGAGACTTGTCGAGACTCGCTCGGACTTAGGGGGATTCCGGAAACCTCCCTCGTAATGCGCACGTCAGGAGTTCGAATCTCCTCTCAGGCTCCATACACCGGGCGACGTTCATCCGTGCGGGTCCATGGCCAGCAGTGCGGCCACGAGCTCGTCGCGCAGGTGCCCGGCACCCGATGCCCGGTACAGGGGACCGGTGCCGTCCGCCAGCAGGTTCCTGATCCGGGCCACGCCCCGCACGCCGACCGGGCCCGGCGCGACGAGGCGACCGACGACGGCCTCCAACTCGGCGCGCGCCAGCGAGATCGAATGGAGTGAGAGCGGTGCCTTCGACCGTCTCGCCGCAGGAGTCTCGGCGGCTGCGGCGATCCGGGTCAGGGTGCGCCCCAACACCCGCCGCTGCTCGGGCCGGCAGAGGAAGCGGGCGTGGACGGCGAGGGCGACGCTCGACTCCGGGGACGCGCCGGCCGCGAGCTCCAGGTCGAGCGCCGATCTCCGGATCCGGGCCCCGAGACGGTCCCGCACCCGCACGCGCCGTAGTCCGAGACCGGCGCCCTGCTCCAGCACCACGATCATCGGTGTGCCCGAATGGCTGCTCAGAGTGACCATCAAATCCCATTATGACCGTCATGGCATGACCGGTCAAGTACTTTTACAGGTTACTCCGGCTATCATAAGGCCATGACCCTCCCAGCCTGGGTCCCGGACACCGAGACCAAGCCCGCTCCCATGCCGCTGCTGCTCGTGCAGTCCTTCGTGAACACCTGGGAGGCCGATGCGGGAACTGACCTGCTGGGTGATCCGGAGGTCGCGGGCCGGTGGCTGTACGAGGCGGGGCTGCTCGATCGGCCCGCCGCCGACGAGTCCGACATCGCCGCCGCGCGCGCGGTCCGGGAGGGGATCCGCGCCATGCTCGTCCACAACGGCGGCGGCCCGGCCCCCGAGCCCTCCGCGCTGCAGCCGTTGCGCCTGCTCGCACAGGAGTGCCGATTCCTGCCCATCGTGCGGGCCCCCGGGACGGTCGAGGTGCGGCCCGACGACGGGGCGGGGACGCCGTGGCTGGCACGGCTCCTCCTCGTCATCCGGGACGCGCAGGGCGACGGGACCTGGGACCGGCTGAAGGCGTGCCGGAATCCCGAGTGCAAATGGGCCTACTACGACCGCTCCCATGCAGGTCGCGGCGCGTGGTGCGACATGGCCGTGTGCGGCAACCGGATCAAGAACCGCAACCTGCGCTCGCGCCGCTCCGGCGCGGAGGCACGGCCGACGACGGCACGGCCGGTCCGCACCTGATGGCCGCCACGGTCCGGGCGACCGTCGAGGACAAGGTCGGCACGCTCGCGCTGGACAACGCCACCAAGCGGAACGCGCTGGGCGTCGGAACGGTCGAGGAGCTCTTGCGGGCGCTGGACGGGTTCGAGCGTCAAGGAGTACGAGCGGTGGTCATCCGGACCGCGACCCCGGTCGACGTCTGGTCCGCCGGCCACGACATCGACGAGCTCCCCGTGCGGGGCGTGGACCCGCTCCCGTTCGCCGATCCGCTCGAGGAGCTGTTGCGTGCCGTCCGCGGCTACCCGGAAGGGGTCATCGCCATGGTGCACGGGACGGTGTGGGGTGGCGCGTGCGACCTCCTCCTGAACTGTGACCTGGTCGTCGCCGACGAGACTGCCGCCTTCGCGGTGACACCCGCGCGCCTCGGCCTGCCGTACTCGGCGTCAGGGATCCAGTACTTCCTGGCGCGGCTTCCGCTCAACGTGGTGAACGAGCTCATCATGACGGCCGATCTCATTCCGGCCGAGCGCGCCTACGAGGTGGGGATCTTGAACCACCTGTGGCCGCCGACGCACTGGAGGACCGCGCCTACGCGCTGGCACGGCGAGTGCGGAGCCGATCGGGCGAGGCGATCCGCGCCTACAAGCTCCAGGCCACCACGTTCGTGCGCGCCGTCGCCCTGTCGGCGCAGGACTCCCAGTGGATCAACCAGCTGCGACACGACGTCTACTCGGGCGACGACTACGCCGAAGGCATCGCGGCCTTCCACGAGAAGCGGCCACCGGACTTCGCGTGAACGACTGACCAGCAACTAGCGCACCAGTGCGGCCAGTCCCAGCCCGAGTGGCGCCAGGAGCCAACCCCAGCGCACGGCCGCCACGACGACCTCCGATCGGTACCCGTAGAGCACCGCGAGCTGAATCGGTTGGAACGACGGCGCACTGAGGCCGCTGAGGACGGCGACGACCAGAAGCGGGGTCGACCCTGCAAGGGACGCCGCCAGCGCAACCAGCAGGTAGTAGGCGACCCGCACGACGGTCAGCGTCGCCCAGCGGCGGATGGCGTGCTGCGGGCGGGCCACCGAGAGATTGTGCGGATGGATCACCGAGCCGGTGAACAGGGCCGCTCCGGAGAAGGCCAGCAGGGGGCCGGCCAGGACCAGGACTTCGGCCGTCCACGACGGCGCCGGTCCGGCGAGGTGGAGCGCGAGCCCGACGAGTGACGCCAGGATCGGGGACTGGTCGACCCACGAGGTGGCGCGGCGCTGGCGGAGCGGGGCATCCCGGCGCATCAGGTGGACCTCCACCGCCCCCCAGGCGGTGGTGAGCACGTTGGCCAGGACGGCGATCATCGTCCCGGTCGACCCAGCGAAGGCCGTCGCCGCCGGAACGACCCAGAAGCCGCTGTTGGGGCTGACGGCCCACGCCTCGAGAGCCACCTCACCGATGCCGCGCCGTCCCCGCGTGGCCAGCGTCGCCCCGAGCATGAGCCAGAGGCCGGCGGCCAGGGCGACGGGGCCGAGCAGCTGGGTGGCCGACGTCAGCCGCCACGCCGCCACCAGCGACAGGGTCGCCGACGTGAGCAGGATCTGGGTTCGCAGGACGACGGGCCAGACCCGCTGCATCCGCGCCCCACCCTGCGCCGCGCCCCAGCCGAGCAGCCCACCCGCGATGAAGCAGACCAGGCTGAGCACCCCGCGATTGTGGCGCTGGTCGGCCCTGGCCTGCCCAATTGACTCAATGCACCGACGGGATAGTGTGCGCCGATGCACACTCAACGGATTCGTGAGGTGCTAGCTGAGGCGATTGTCGGGCGTCATTTGCTATCGCACCCCTTTTATCGTCGCTGGGAAGCGGGCTCCCTGTCGGAGGGCGAGCTGGCGTCCTACGCCGAGCAGTACCGGCACATCGAGCGGGCACTTCCCGGGACGCTGTCGGCCATCGCGGGTGCCCTCCCGGAGGGGAGGGCCCGTGACCTGGTGGAGGCGAACCTCGCCGACGAGCTCGGGTCCCCCGAGCCCCACGCCGAGCTCTTCGAGTCCTTCGCCAGCGCGACCGGTGCAGCACCCGACGTGCGAGCCACGCCGTCGACGGCGGCGCTGCTGGCGGTCGTGCGCACCACCGCGGCCAACGACCCTGCCGCGGCGCTGGCCATGGTCGCCGCCTACGAGGTCCAGGCGGCGGACATCGCGGGCTCCAAGTCCGACGGGCTGCGCCGCCACTACGGGCTCGACGAGGAGGGCACACGATTCTGGGACGTGCACCGCACCCAAGAAGCGCAGCACGCCGGGTGGTCGATGGAGGCCCTGGCCGAGCTCGGGGCCGATCCCGACGTCGTCCTCGCCGCCGCCATCGTCTCGGCAGATTCGTGGTGGCTGTTCCTCACCGAGCGTGAGGAGCTCGCGCCCGCCGGCGCACCGTCCTGAGAGCGCTCAGCTGAGCGTCCCGCAGCTGGCGGCGGCCGCCGCGAACGCGGCGGCGCGCTCTCGGTAGTCACGGAACCGCCCGAAGCTGGGGGCGGCGGGTGACAGCAGCACCACACCTCCCGAGCGCGCCCAGGCGAACGCGGTCTCGACGGCCGCTTGGAGGCTCGCCGCATCGAGCACCTCCACCCGGTCGCCGGCGGCGGCTCGCACCGCGGCCCCGATGCGCGGGCCGTTGTCGGGCATGGTGACGACGAGAGTCGGCGCCGTCCGCGACGCGACGCTGCGGCCGAGCGGCGTGTAGTCGAGCCCGCGGTCGTGACCGCCCACGAGCAGCGCAACCGGTTCGTCCTCGAAGGCGCGCAGCGCCGCCTGCGCCGGCAACACGTTCGTCGAGAGGCTGTCGTCGACGAACTCGACCGCTCCGACCGTTCCGAGCGAATGACAGCGGCTGGGCAGCCCTCCGAAGCCCCGGGCCGCCTCGGCGAGGCGCTCACCGTCCGACGCAGCGGGGACGCCGAGGCCGGCGAGCACGGCGCGGGCGATGGACGCGTTCCGCGCGTTGTGCGGTCCCGGCAGTCCGAGCGCCGCCGCCCAGGCGGCGTCGCGTTCGACGTCGGACGCCGTCACCCACTCGCAGATGGGGCCCGAGGAGCGCGGCCTGCGCACGGAGCACGTCGTCAGAGCCGTCGGCCAGCGGCCAGCGCCACGCCCGGCTTCGTGCACAGCGAGAGCTTGTCGGCGTAGTAGCGCTCGACCGTCCCGTGCCAGTCGAGATGATCGGGTGAAAGCGAGGTCACGGCGACGACGCGGGGCGCATGGCACAGATCGGGAACCTGGTAGCTGGACGTCTCGACGATCCAGTAGTCGGGCGCCGGCTCCGCTGCGGGGTCCCACGGCGGCTGCCCGATGTTCCCGCCCGCCCGGGCGCGGTAGCCGAGGCCGGTCAGGAGGTGCACGGCCAGCGCCGTCGTCGTGCTCTTGCCCTTCGTGCCCGTGACGCAGGCGACGCGGGTCGGATCGGCCTCCTCCATGAACAGGCCGAGCCCGCCGCAGACGGGCACCCCCGCCGCCTCGAGTTGCGCCACCTCCGGGCGGTAGCGGCTGATGCCCGGGCTCTTCACCACCACGTCGCAGCGGAGCAGCGCGGCCAGGCCCCCCGAACCCGTGGCGAGGACCTCGAGCCCGTCGAGAGAAGGCGAGGCCGGTGCGTCGTCGACCAGGACCGGCGTGCGGCCCATGGACCCCAAGCGGCGGATGCTGGCCCCGCCCTCGACGCCCAGCCCCCAGACGCCGACGGACGCGTCAGCGAGCGCGGACCAGGAGATCGGCTGGTGCATAGCGATCCGGGATGCGGTGCGAGCCCCTCGGCGCGAGGAGCGCCGCCATGTCCGCGCCCGCTGCCACCGGGGGCGACGCAGCGGCCAATTCGGCACACAACGTGTGGAGGACCGCGGTGCCCGCCCGGTCCCCCCGCTCCGCCGTCAGCAGCGCGGCGGCCCGGCACTCCTCGGTGTCACCGACGCACTCGAACGGCTTGGCGTCGGCGCCCAGCCCGAGCAGCGTGCGGAACCGACCCTCGTTGGCGGCGTTCTCGAGGGGCTCGTCCCCGCCGAACACGAGGGCCAGATCGGAGCGCTGCATGAAGGGCGCGAGCACGAGGTCGACGAAGCAGCACTTGTCGCACCGGCCGCACCACTGGTCGAGGCGCCGCGCCGGGTCCTGGTGGAAGGCACGGTTGCAGCTGCGAAACGCCCCGTGGTACCGGGTGAGTCGGGCGAACCGCTCGGACACCCACAGCTCGGTGCGCGGGCGGAGGTAGGAGAAGACGGAGAGGCCGGGCCCGAGCGTGGCGAGCACGAGCTCCCCGAAAGCTGCGTTCGAACTCTTCGCCCTTGGACCACTGGTGGTTCACGGCGCGGCCGTCGTCGACGAGCGTGGGCACGGACGCGGACCACTCGTTGGAGAGCACCACGGCGTCGCGGCGCTCGAGCACCGCGGCGACGACCGCCGCCGCGGTGATCACGGCGGTGACCGGCACGTGCCCGTTGAGGAAGCCGAGCTCGTCCGAGCGGCGGACGAGGGGATCGATCTCGCGGGCGATGCGCGTGACCGGCAGGCCCGTCACGGATGCCGACTCCTCGATGGCGGCAAAGCGGTCGCCCGGCGGGGCAACGACGCACAGGGCGGCTCGCGGGTGGTCGGCCGAGATCGACTCCACCGTCACGATGGAGTCGATTCCTCCGCCGAACGGAATGAGGGGCCGGCCGGGCTCGGGGTCGTAGGGCGCGGGCGCACGACCGGCGGCCTCGGGGCCCCGACACGCGGCAGGCCGCGCAGGTCGAGGCCGTTGCGGTAGGCGAACTCGGCGAGACCGCCGAGGTAGTAGTCGGCCAGGAAGCCCCGCTCCTCCGGCGTGGTCGGCCCGTCCAGCTCGATGAGCGGCGCGGCCGTCGTCTTGTAGTACGACACGCCGGCCAGCAGGTAGAGGAGGCGCACGGCGGCCCGGACCGCGGGATCGTCCCAGTCGCCACCGGTCCCGAAGGTGAACCGCTCGGTGAAGGAGTGGGAGCCGGTCGCGTAGCGACAGGTCACGACCGAGCGTGCCGGATCGATCGCGAAGCCGTCGTAGCGGAATTGGTCGGGGGAAGGCATCGCAGGAAAGGGTCGCCCGGCCGTCCGGGCCTCCCCATGCTACGGCGCCGTCGGCCGGGTACCGGTCTCAGCCCAAGAGCCGCGCCAGAAGGCCGAACCTCCCGCATGGTCGTGCGGCCCGATCCGAGAAGTAGGGATCGTCGTCGGTCGTGGCGCCGCTGCCGAAGATGTGCTCGGCGCGCACGCCCTCGGCGACGAGCTGTTGGCGGTTGGCGAGGTCCAGGTCGACCAGCCAATGGCCGGGACCGTCGGGCCGCGCCACCGCGGGCTCGAGTGGCGCGGGGCGCGCGGCCTCGGCCAGTGCGCGCGGCACCTCGTCGGAGACCTGGTAGCGCGCGGGATGGACGGCCGGGCCCAGGAACGCCACCACCCGATCGGGGCGGGCACCGATGACCCGCATGGCGGCCAGCGCCTCGCGCACCGCCCCGGCCGCGGTGCCCCGCCAGCCGGCATGGACGGCGGCGAGCACGCCCGCGGTCGGATCGACCAGGGCGAGAGGGACGCAGTCGGCGACGAGGATGACCAGGGTGACGCCGGGCGACGACGTCACGAGGATGTCGGCGTCCCCGACGGCGTCCTCCTCGGCGGCGACGCCGCGCCCGCAGTCCTCGGGGCCGACGAGCACGGCCCCGACGCCGTGGACCTGCCGGGCGAAGACCATGGTGCCGAGGGCGACGCCGAAGGCGGCCGCCGCCCGCGCGCGGTTCGCCGCCACGTTGCCGGGCTGGTCGCCCACGTGCAGCCCGAGGTTGAGCGTCCCGTAGGGCGGGGGCGACACGCCGCCGTAGCGGGTGGTCACGGCGACAGCGGTCCCGAACCGTGCCGCCTCGTCCCAGGGGACAAGTGGAAGCGCCGGGTGCGGCGGTGGGGGCACGGCTCGCGACCATATCGAGCACCCTGCAGCCGGCCTTCCGGCGAACCGGTCCCACGCCCCGGGCAGAACGCTAGGACGCCTCGCTCTCGTCCCACACGGTGGTGGGCACGACCGACAGCAGCGGCCGGCCCCGGCGTCGCGCCGCGGCGGGCTGCAGCTGGGCGAAGCCGTACAACTCGGCGGTGTCCGTGCCGGGCTCGCCGGCGGGATCGGACGATCGGCTCGCCGCGGCCGGGGATGCGGCGAGACCGAGGACCGCGGCGAGTGACCTGCCGGCATCGAGCGCATCGAAGAGGATGCGGAGCGATTCGAGGGAGAACCCGGCGTCTTGGAGCCCGAGGATGGCGGACAGGCGGTCCCGGTGCGGGGCGCCGTAGAGCCCCGTCCGTCCCCGCAGCTCGGGGTGGGGCAGCAGGCCGAGGGTCTGGAACGACCGGATGCGCCGGGTCGTCGTCCCCGCCGCCGCGGCCAGCTCGTCGATGGTCATCCCGGTCTGTTGTTCTCTGTCCCCGCGAGCTTTGCCCACTTGACAAGTATGACAGAGAATCATGTAACATCAAATACCGTCACATCCGACCAGGAGAGAGGTGCGAGCGATGGGACTGAATCTCGATGCGGTGGGGGCCACCTCCGAGCCCTCCGAGCGGTCGTGGGACCACAAGGACGCGCTGTTGTACGCGCTGGGCGTCGGAGCGGGCGCGCTCGACCCGACCGGGTTCGAGCTCGACCTGACCACCGAGAACTCGGTCGGGATCGCCCAGCGGGTCCTGCCCACCTTCACCACGATCGTCGGGCAGGGCGGGGGGGCCATGGCCTCCATCGGTGACTTCGACCCGGCCATGCTGGTCCACGGCGAGCAGGCCATCCGGCTGCACGGCGAGATCCCGACGAAGGGAACGGTGTCGGTCACGACGAGAGTGGCCGGGATGTACGACAAGGGATCGGCCGGGCTCGTCGTGCTCGAGAGCGAGTCGCGCCATGCCGACAGCGGGGAGCCGGCCTTCACCAACCGCACCTCCCTCTTCATCCGGGGCGCCGGCGGCTTCGGCGGTCCGCGGAACCCCGAGGGGGACGAGGAGAGCGCGCGGGCAGCCGAGCCACTGCCCACCCGCGAGCCCGACGAGGTGGTGACCTACGCGACGCGGCCCGACCAGGCTCTGCTCTACCGCTTGTCGGGCGACCGCAACCCGCTGCACTCGGACCCGACCTTCGCCAAGCGGGCCGGGTTCGACCGCCCGATCCTGCACGGGCTGTGCACCTACGGCTTCACCGGGCGGGCCCTTCTCCACACCGTGTGCGGCTCGGACCCGTCGCGCTTCGGGGCTATGCGGGCCCGCTTCTCGAAGCCGACCATGCCGGGCGACACCCTGACCGTGTCGGTGTGGGACATCGGCGAGACGGTGCCGGGCGCCTACCGGTTCCGCACCGAGACCCAGCGGGGCGAGACGGTGATCGACGCCGGGCTGTTCCAGCTGGCCTGAGCCGCTCCATCGGCGCGCTCAGCCGCGGCAGTTCGCGCACACGCCGAAGATCTCGACCGTGTGGGTGACATCGGTGTAGCCCAGGGCCGACGCGGTCGCCTCGGCCCAGCGCTCCAGGTCCGGGAGCTCCACCTCCGTGCCGCGGCCGCACGTCCGGCAGACCACGTGGTGATGGTGGGCCTCGGAGTGGCAGCGGCGGTAGACGAGCTCGCCGTCGGCGCTCTGCAGCGCATCGAGCCGGCCCTCGTCGGTCAGCAGGGCCAGGTGCCGGTAGACCGTGGTCAGCCCCACCGTCTCGCCCGAGGCTCGCAGCTCGGCGTGGATGTCCTGGGCACTGCGGAAGTTGTCCGAGCCGAGGACGACGTTGAGCACCGCCTCGCCCTGCCTGGTCCGGCGCGAGGCACGCGTCGGCTGGTCGCCGAGCTCAGCCACCGGCTCAACTCTGCCAGGTCCGGGGCCACCGACCGGTGCCTGCGCCGGGTCGTCACGGCGGGACCGACGAGGCGGGCCACGACATAGAAGGCGAAGCTGAGGGCGACGATCAGCACGCTGGGCTTGACGGTGGCGAACTGGAAGCTGAGCAGCAGCCCGCCGTCCGCTGCCGCCACCGCCATGGCGATCGACAACAGCGTCACCACGAACGGGTTGGCGCTCAGGCGTTGGGCGGCCGCCGCCGGCGTGATGGCCAGGCTGAGCACCAGCAGCGTGCCCACGATCTGCGCCGCCTCGGTCACTGTCACGGCGAGCACGAAGAGGAACACGATGCCGAGCAGCCCCGTGTGCACGCCGCGTGCCTGGGCCACATCCGGGTCGACCGACGCGAACAGCAGTGGGCGCCAGATGACCGTGAGGACGAGCGCCACTGCAATCGCGATGACACCGAGCAGGAGGATCTGGCTCGAGCTGATGCCGAAGATGTTGCCGAAGAGGATGTTCAGGGCCTCGCTGGCGTAGCCGTGGTAGTAGCCGAGGAGGAAGACGCCGAGCCCCAGCCCGGCGGCCAGGATGACGCCGATGCTCGAGTCGCGCTCCGAGGCGCGCTGGCCGAGGATGCCGATCAACGCGGCGACCACGAGCGCGCCGACGAGCGCGCCGCCGAGCGGGTTGTCGGCGACGAGCAGGCCGGCGACGGCGCCGGTGAAGGCGAGCTCGCTCGTGCCGTGGACGGCGAAGGACATCGTGCGAGTGATGACGAAGGGCCCGATGAGGCCACAGCTGATCGCCACGATGAACGCCGCCTCCAACGTGTGCTGCGCGAAGGGGAACTGGAGGTAGTACCCGATGCCCATCAGTGCGCGTGCCCCCTCTCGTGGTGGGCGTGGGCGCCGGGCTCGGTCGGCAGCTCGTCCTCGGCGCTGACGACCAGGTAGCGGTCGCGCACCTTGACCACGTCGACCCCGATCCCGTAGAGCGCGCTGAGGCGCTCGCTGGTCAGGATCTCGTCGGGGGCGCCGATAGCCCAGCGTCCGCGCACCAGGTACAGGATGCGGTCCACGTACGGCAGGACGGGGTTGACTTCGTGGGTGACGAAGACGACGGGCGTGCCCGCGGCGCGGCGGCGCTCGTCGATGAGGCGGGTCACGGCGCGCTGGCTCGCCAGGTCGAGCGCGAGCAGGGGCTCGTCGCACAGCAGGACCGCCGGGTCGCCCAGCAGGGCCTGGGCGATGCGGAGCCGTTGCTGCTCGCCGCCCGACAGCAGGCCGACCGGGGCGTCGGCGTAGCGCAGGGCACCCACCGCCGCGAGGGCGGTGTCGACCCGGCGCCTCGTGGCTCGGGGGTGGCGGGGCAGCCCCCAGCGGTGACCGTCCACGCCGAAGCGCACGAGGTCGCGCCCTCGGATCGGCAGCGTGCGGTCGAAGGCCTGCTGCTGCGGCACGTAACCCAGCGCCGGGTTGCCGCGCCGCGGCGGCGTGCCGTGCAGGCGCACGGTGCCCTCGGAGAGCGGTACGAGCCCGAGCAGCACCTTGAGCAGGGTGGTCTTGCCCGTGCCGTTGGGCCCGAGCACGGCGAGGAACTCCCCCTCGGACACGGTGAGGTCCAGGCCCGACCACAGGGTGCGCTGTCCCAGGCGCACGGCCGCTCCCCGCAGCTCCACGGGCGGTGCCGCGCCGGTCACGGGCTTCGGCTCGTCTGGAGCGCGTGGAGGAGGTGGGTCAGCTGCGAACCCTGCCACTGCTGATAGGTGGCGACGCCCTCCGGCAGGGTCTCCGACACGCCGACGACGGGGATGCCGTGCTGCAGGGCCAGGGAGCGTATCTGCGTCGTCACGGGCGTGACCGTCTGCACGTTGTAGAGGAGCACGTTGATGTCGTGCTTGGTGATGAGCTGCCGCATGGCGAGGGTGTCCGCCGGCCCGGGGTCGGTGCCGTCCTCGATGGAGCGCGCGAAACCCGGAGGGGTCTTGACGTCGAGGTCGGCGTCGGCGAGCGCATAGCCCGGGACCCGTTCGGTGTAGGCCACGGAGACGTTGTGGAACTGGCGCTTGATGGTGGCCAGGGTCGCATCGATGGGGGCGAGGGAGGCATCGAAGCGGGCGAGGTTGGCATGGAACGCCGACGCGTCCTGCGGCGCCGCCTTGGCGAGGGCGGCGGTGATGGCGCCGGCGACGGCTGGGACCCGAGGGATGTCGTACCAGAGGTGCGGGTTGGGGTCGCTGCCCCCGACGTGGAGCACCGATGCGGCGGTGACGATCCTCGGGTGCCCGCTGTCGGCGCTGAGGAGCGACCCGATCCAGGTGTCGTAGCCGGCGCCGTTCTCCACGACGACCTGGGCCTGGGCCAGCGTTGCGGCGTCGGCGGCGCTCGTCTCGAAGAGGTGCGGGTCGGCGTTGGGGTTGGTGATCAGCGAGGTCACCCGGACGTCGTTCCCACCGAGCTGGCTCGTGATGTTGCCCCAGAAATTCTCCGCGGCCACCACGTGGACGACGGGCGAGGTGTCGGCGCCGGCGACGCCGACCACGCCGGAGAGCCCGAGGAGGGCGAGACCGATGGAGCCCGACAGCACGGTGAGAGACCCAAGGTGATCCATAACCGTAACGGTAATCATTTTGAGTAGTAGCCCGCAAAG
This sequence comes from uncultured Acidimicrobiaceae bacterium, assembly GCA_963728845.1. Lineage (GTDB taxonomy): Bacteria > Actinomycetota > Acidimicrobiia > Acidimicrobiales > RAAP-2 > Bog-473. Next base: position 231,099 of record CAVSLS010000041.1, on the reverse strand, counting down.
ACCCTGCCCAGGCGTGTGTGCCGGTGTCGGATGCCTCGGGCCGACTCGGGCGGGGCGGGATGATCTCCCGGAACTATAAACGACTCCGTTGACAGTCTGCGGAGAGACCCCCCGGTGGTCGGCCGCCCGGTAGTTCGTTGGCTCAGGCGGAGCCGGATGTCTCCCGGAACTATCAACGACTCCGTTGACAGTTAGCGGAGAACACCACCGGAACGGAGCGTCAACATCCCGGAGCCCCAGTCAGCCGAAGAGCAGCGAGTAGTCGGCGCCCCGGCGCAGGTGGTGGCCGCCGTCGATGCCAAGGGTCTCTCCGGTGACGAACGAGGACTCGGGTCCGAGGAGGTAGCGCACGGCCGCCGCGACGTCGTCGACCGTCCCGACCCGGCCGAGTGGCATCTGGGCCAGGTAGTCGTCGAGGAGAGGCCCCCCGGCGGTGATGAAGGACATCAGCTCGTCGTCGATGATCCCCGGCGCCACCGCGTTGACGCGGATGCCGAGCGCCCCGAGCTCCTCCGCTGCGGTCTCCGCGAGGAAGCAGATGCCGGCCTTCGACACCCCGTAGGCCCACAGGTACGGGTGGGGGAACCGGCCCGCACCGGAGGACATGAGGACGATGGAGCCGGACCCACCCTGTGCCTGCATGGCGGCGCCGCCCTGCTTGATGCAGATGATCGAGCCCATCAGGTTGAGGTCGATGGTGGCCCTCACCGCGGCCACGTCGGCGGTCAGGACGGAGCCGATGTGCAGCGACCCGCCCGCGCAGGCGAACAGCCCGTCGATGCGGCCGGTCGCCTCGGCGCTCGCCGCCACCGCCGCCGGCGACCTGTTCCTCGTCGGTGACGTCGGCCACCACGTAGCGCGCGGTGGCGCCATCCGCCGCAACGGCGGAGATGCGGGCGCACGCGTCGACGAGCTTCTGCTCGGTGCGCCCGCAGATCGTCACGTGCGCGCCATCGGCCGCCAGGCGTTCCGCCGTGGCCAGGCCGATGCCGCTCCCGCCCCCGGTGACGAGGATGGACCAGCCGGCGACGCCCCGGCGCCCCGAGTCGCCCGCCATCAGACGGGACCGACCCCCATTGGGGAGCTGGGCGTGAACACGACGGGCATCTCCTCAATGCCGGAGATGAAGTTGGCCGCCCGCCGCGGCAGCGCGGCGCGCTCGGTGGCCAGGCGGAGGTCGGGCAGGCGGGCCAGCACGCGCTCGACCATCACGCGGAGCTCGAGCCGGGCCAGTTGATTGCCCAGGCAGAAGTGCGCGCCGAAGCCGAAGGCCATGTGCGGGTTGGGGCTGCGCGTGATGTCGAACACGTCCGCGTTCTCGAACACCGTCTCGTCGCGGTTGGCCGACGGGTACAAGAGGAGGATCTCCTGGCCGGCGCGGATCTGCTCCCCGGCGAGCTCGACGTCGCGGGTGGCGGTCCGGGCCATGTTCTTGATCGGCGACACCCAGCGCAGCATCTCCTCGACCGCCCCCGTCATGAGCCCGTCCGGGTCGGCCGCGAGCTGCGCCACCTGGTCGGGGTGGGCCAGCAGCTCCTCGACGCCGCCGCTGATGACGTGGCGGGTCGTCTCGTCGCCGCCGATCAGGATGAGCAGCGTCTCGTGGACCAGCGAGTCGTCGTCGAGCGAATTGCCGTCGATCTCGGCGTGGACCAGGACCCCGACGAGGTCGTCCGCGTTCTTGGTGGCGCGGCGGTCCTCGAAGACGGGGTGGATGTAGTCCGTGTACTCCACGAATGCGGCGGCGGACTTGTCCATGAGGGTGGGGTCGGGGGCGCCCAGCGCCTTGAGCATGTCGTCGGACCAACGCAGCAGGTCGTCGCGGTCTTCGGGCGCGACCCCGAGCATGTCGCCGATCACGATGATGGGCAGCGGCGCCGCGAGGTCCTTGACGAAGTCGCAGCTCCCGCGCTCGCAGACCCTGTCGATCAGCGCGTCGCAGATCAGCCGGAGCTTGCCCTCCTGGTCGCGGACCCGCCGCGGGGTGAAGCCTTCGGAGACGAGGCGCCGGCGGCGCACGTGCTCGGGCCCGTCGAATTCGATCATCATCGGCAGCGGCCCGAACTTGGGCCGGATGCCCTGGGCGTTCGAGAACGACTCGGTGTCGACCGAGGCCTGTTTGACCGCCGCGTAGCTGGCCGCCGCCCACAGGTCGTTGGCCTGGTCGTAGTACACGGGTGCATTGGCCCGCATCCAGGCGTAGGCGTCGTGGGGCTCCCGCCCGTAGAACGCGCCGCTCATCAGGTCGATTCCGAGGCTCGGAGGGGCGGTGGTCACGGCGGAGACGATATCGACCCCGGGTGGATAGGGTTGATCCGTGGCAGACCAGGCGACCTTCACCGACGTCGCCATGGAATTCATGCCGGGGCTGTACTCCGCGGCGCTCCGCATGACTCGCAACCGGGCGGACGCCGAGGACCTCGTGCAGGAGACCTACCTCAAGGCCTACCGGTCCTATGACTCCTTCACCGAGGGGACCAACCTCCGGGCCTGGCTCTACCGGATCCTGACCAACACCTACATCAACTCCTACCGCGCCGCGCAGCGGCGCCCTGAACTGGCCGACGTCGAGGATGTCGAGGACCTCTACCTCTACAAGCGCCTGGCGGGCTCGGGCGGCGGCGACCCCGGGCGGTCCGCCGAGGACGAGGCCCTGGAACGCTTCACCGACGAGGACGTGAAGGCGGCGCTCGAGGCCCTGCCCGATGCGTTCCGGATGGCCGTGATGTTGGCCGACGTCGAGGGCTTCAGCTACAAGGAGATCGCCGAGATCACCGACGTCCCCATCGGAACGGTCATGAGCAGGATCCACCGGGGAAGAAGGGCGCTGCAGAAGGCGTTGCACGATGTGGCAGAAGCAAGAGGCCTCGTCGGCAGCACGCCGGGGGGGTCGAGAGAATGAGCGAGGGCGTGGGCTCGGAGAAGAAGGTCGACAAGGGCACCGCGGTGGATGCGGGTGGGTTGTTCGGCCCGTCGGTCGACTGCGACGAGGCGGTCCACGAGCTGTACCACTATCTCGACGGCGAGCTCACCGAGGAGCGCAGGGCGCAGATCCGTGTGCACCTCGACTGGTGCGGGCCGTGCGGCGGCGCGGCCGGGTTCGAGGCCGAGTTGCGACAGGTGATCGCGAGCCGTTGCAAGGACCGGGTGCCCCAGAGCCTGATCGACCGGGTGGCCCGGGCCATCGACGAAGAAAGCCGTCAGCACCACGGCGAGCACTGACCTCTCTCCGGGTGTCCCGGACATGGCGGTGGGCGGACCGGTCATGGTGGACTGGGACCTCGCCCGACGCGTGGCGGCCGGCGCCCTGATCCTCAAGCCTGCGCCCGCCTCCTACCGGTCCCGCGACCTGCAGGCCCAATTCTCCGAGCTCACCGCCCGGGCCGAGTCGTTGGTGAGCGAGGCGACCGGCCTGCACTCGGCGCACGGGACGGCGCGGGCCAAGGTGACGGACCGGGCCGGCTGGGCCGCGGCCAACGTGCGCTCCATCGAGCGCCTGGTCGGTCCGGCGCTCATCGACCTGCAGCGCAAGCGCGGCGCCAAGCTCGGGGGCCCGTCCCTCGTGGTCGGGCGCGCCGTCGCGGGGACCCAGCTCGGCTTGATGCTGGCCTACATGGCGACACGGGTGCTGGGTCAGTACGACCTCCTCATCAACGACGAGGCCCCCGAGGACCAGGACCTCGTCTCCTACGTGGGGCCCAACATCGTCGCGGTCGAGGAGCAGTACGGCTTCGTGCCGAGCCAGTTCCGCCTCTGGCTCGCGTTGCACGAGGTGACGCACCGCCTGCAGTTCACCGCGGTGCCCTGGTTGCGGGACCACTTCGTCGGCCTGGTCTCCGAACTGCTGGGCCCGCTCTCGGGCGACCCGGCGGGGTTCGCCGAGATGGTCCGCCGCGCCGCCACCGAGCTGCGCGCCGGTCGCAACCCGACCAGGGAGGCCGGGGTCGTCGGCATGCTGGCCACGCCCGAGCAGCGCGTGGCGCTGTCGAAGATCTCGGGGATGATGAGCCTGCTCGAGGGGCACGGCGACGTCACCATGGACCGCGCCGGCGCCGCCGAGGTGCCGGGCGCCGCCCACTTCTCCAAGGTGCTGCACGAGCGCCGGACCCAGGCCCGCGGGCTCACCAAGCTGATGTCGAAGCTCCTCGGCCTCGATGCCAAGATGCGCCAGTACGCCGAGGGAGAGCGCTTCGTCGAGTCGGTGGAGGCGGCCGGCGGACCGGCGCTCCTCGCCCGGGTATGGGAGGGGCCAGAGTGGCTGCCCACGCTCGAGGAGATCCGCGACCCCGCGCGCTGGGTGGACCGGGCCGGTGGGTGAGGAGGACCCCCACCACCCCCACCGCCCTCGTCTCCGACCTCCTGACCCGGTGCACCTTCCCCGCGGCGGGGACCCCGCTGTCCTGTGCGGTCTCGGGCGGCGCTGACTCCCTGGCCCTCCTGGTCCTGGCCCGGGCGGCACGGTGCGAGGTCACGGCGATCCACGTCGAGCACGGTCTGCGCACCGGCTCGGACGCCGAGGCCGGCGTGGTGGCCGAGGCGGCCTGCCGGTTCGGGGCGCGCTTCGAGAGCCGCCGGGTGTCGGTGGCGCGCGGGCCCGAACCTCGAGGCGCGGGCCCGGGCGGCCCGCTACGCCGTGCTGCCCCACGGCGTGGCGACCGGGCACACCATGGACGACCAGGCCGAGACGATCCTCGTGAACCTCCTGCGGGGTGCGGGGGCGGACGGCCTGGCGGGGATGGAGCCCGGCCCCCGGCACCCGCTGCTCGGCCTGCGCCGACGCGAGACGCACGCGCTGTGCGCTGCGGTCGGTCTGGTCCCGGTCTGCGACCCCAGCAACGCCGACCCCGCCTTCGTGCGCAACCGCGTGCGGCACGAGCTGCTGCCCCTGTGCGCGCAGGTGGCCGGACGCGACCCCGTCCCCGTGCTGGCCCGGCAGGCCGGCGTGTTGCGCGACGAGGTGGTGCTGCTCGACCGGCTGGCCGCCGAGGCGCTGCCCGACCCCGCCGACGCGCGACAGCTGGCGAGGACGACCAGAGCCGCTGGCGCGCCGCGCCCTCCGGCGCTGGCTGCGTGACGAGGCCGGGACGGACCATCCGCCGTCGCTGGCCGAGGTCGAGCGCACCCTTGCGGTGGCGCGGGGCGCGGCCAGAGGGACGGAGCTCTCGGGCGCCCGGCGGGTGCGGCGGACGGACGGCCGGCTCCGGGTCGAACCGGGACCCTCCGGTAGTGTCACGCCGGTGACCCTCGACGAGGCCGTAGCGGGCGTCCCGACCTGGGCCGAGCCCGACGTCGGACCCGTGCTGGTCGACGCGGCACGGCTGGCCGCCCGGGTGGCCGAGCTCGGCGAGCAGATCACCGCCGACTACGCCGCCGAGCCGCCCCTGCTGGTGGCCGTGCTCAAGGGGGCCATGCTCTTCCTGAGCGACCTGTGCCGGGCCATCGAGCTGCCGGTCGAGGTCGACTTCATGGCCGTGTCGTCCTACGGCAGCGCGACGAGGACGTCGGGCGTCGTGCGCATCGTGAAGGACCTCGACGCCGAGCTCGACGGCCGCCACGTGCTCGTCGTCGAGGACATCATCGACAGCGGCCTCACCTTGAACTACCTGCGGCGCTACCTCAGCGCCCGCCAGCCCAAGAGCCTGGAGGTGTGCGCGTTGCTGGTCAAGGAGGGCGAGCAGCGGGTCGATCTCGACCTGCGCTACGTCGGCTTCGGCATCCCGCCCGAGTTCGTGGTCGGCTACGGCCTCGATGTGGGCGAGCGCTACCGCAACCTGCGCGGCGTGCACCACTACACAGGGCCGCTCCAATGAGCGTCGACGTCGAACGGGTGCGGGTGGCCGTGGCGGAGCTGCTCAGCGCGATCGGGGAGGACCCCGAGCGCGACGGTCTCGTCGCGACCCCGGACCGGGTCGCCTCGATGTACGAGGAGCTCTTCTCGGGCCTCCACGACGACCCGGCCCGGCACCTCGAGGTCACCTTCGCGGCGGAGCACGACGAGATGGTGATGGTGCGCGACATCCCCTTTGCGTCGTTGTGCGAGCACCACCTGGTGCCGTTCCTGGGCAAGGCCCACGTCGCCTACATCCCGGCCGAGGACGGCCGCATCACGGGGCTGTCCAAGCTGGCCCGCCTCGTCGACGGGTACGCCCGGCGGCTGCAGGTGCAAGAGCGCATGACCACCCAGATCGCCGACGCCATCGACGACATCCTCTCCCCCCGCGGCGTGCTCGTCGTGATCGAGGCCGAGCACCTGTGCATGTCCATGCGGGGCGTCAAGAAGCCCGGCACGGTCACCGTGACCTCCTCGGTGCGCGGTCTCTTCCGCACCGACGTGGCGACCCGCGCCGAGGCGATGCAGTTCATCCGGGGTCGCTGATCCGGTGGGGCCGCCCCCCGGTTCCGGGAGGCCGCTCGTGATGGGCGTCCTCAACGTCACGCCGGACTCCTTCTCCGACGGCGGGCTCTACGACACTTTCGAGGCGGCGGTGGCCCGGGGGCTCGAGTTGCTGGCCGAGGGCGCCGACGTCATCGACGTGGGCGGGGAGTCGTCGCGGCCCGGTTCCGACCCCGTGCCCGCCGGGCTCGAGCTGGCCCGGGTGGTGCCCGTCGTCGAGGCCCTGGCCGGCCCCGCCGCCGCCCACGGCGCCCGGGTCTCGGTGGACACGGTCAAGCCCGAGGTGGCCACGGCCGCGGTGACGGCCGGGGCGAGCCTCGTCAACGACATCTCCGCGTCGCTCTGGGAGGTGGCCGCGGCGACGGGGGCAGGCTGGGTCGCCATGCACATGCAGGGTCGGCCGCGCACCATGCAGGACGACCCCCGCTACGCCGACGTCGTGCGCGAGGTGCGGGAGATCGTGCTCGAGCGGGCCCGCCGTGCGCGCGCGGCCGGGGTGGGCGAGGTCTGGGTCGACCCCGGCATCGGCTTCGGCAAGACGGTGGCGCACAATCTGTCGCTGCTGCGCCACCTGCCCGAGCTGGTGGAGGGGGCGACGGGTGCGGGCTGCGCCGGGGTCGTGGTCGGCACGAGCCGGAAGCGCTTCCTCGGGACGCTGGTGGACGGCGCCCGGGCGGGGGAGCCGGCGCCGCTCGGGGAGCGGGCCGAGGGATCCCTGGCCACGGCGGCGGCGGCCATGGTGGCGGGGGTGGGCATGGTCCGGGTCCACGACGTGGCGGCCACGGTGCAGGTGAGCCGGCTGTATGGTCCTGCCGCATGAAGGGCAAGTGGGCCGCCGGCATCCCGCCGCGCAATTTCACCTGGGTGATCAAGGACCACCTGGCCGCGAGCGAACGGCCCGGCGGGTTCTCGGTCAACCACCGCCGCGTCCGGCGCCAAGAGGAGATCATCTGGCTGCGCGTGCAGGGCTTCGGCCGCGTCGTCTCGCTGCTGCCCTCGCCGCACAACCTGGCCGCCTACGACGAGGAAGGACTGGCCTGGGCCCACTACCCCCTGGAGCGCTCGGGCGACCCGCGGCCGGTCCTGGCCGCCTGCTACGAGGACATCGACGTGTCACTGGCCGCCGGCCTGCGCATCCTGGTGCACCAGGACGAGCTGGGCGACCGGGTCATGGGGGTCCTGGCCGGATACCTGGTCTGGTCCGACCGCATCGCCAACCTGCCCCAGGCCGTGGCGCTGGTCGAGCACGTGGTGGGGCACGCCATGGGCGAGCCCGGCCGCGAGCTGCTGGCCGAGCTGGAGGGCATGCCGGCGCGCCATCGGGCCGAGTGAGCGACCGCATCGAGATCCGCGACCTCCGGGTGACCGGGGTGCACGGCGTGCTCCCCGAGGAGCGCGAGCGGGCGCAGCCCTTCTCGGTCGACATCGTGGCGTGGGTCGACATGGAGACCGCCCAGCACAGCGACGACCTGGCCGACACGGTCGACTACGGCGCACTGGCCCAGACGGCGGCCGACGTCGTCGGCGGGCGCTCGTACCGGCTGCTCGAGGCCCTCACCGGCCGGTTGGCCAGCGCGCTGCTGATCGTGGACCCCCGCCTCGAGGCGGTCGAGGTCACGGTGCGCAAGGTGCGACCGCCGCTCGCGCTCGACGTGGGTTCGACCGGGGTGAGGGTGCGGCGCGCCCGCTGATGGCGCAACGGTGACGGGCCGGCCCGTGCCACGGCGGCGCGCGTTCGTCGGGCTGGGCTCGAACCTGGGGGACCGCCGGGCCCTGTTGCGCGCCGCGGTCGACGGCCTGGCGGCGGCCGGTGACGTCGTCGGCGTCTCGCCGCTCTACGAGACCGAGCCCGTCGGGGGCCCCGGGGGCCAGGGGCCGTACCTCAACGTGGTCGTCGAGCTCTCGACCGCCGACACCCCCCGGCAGCTCCTCGAGCGCTGCCGCGCCCTCGAGGAGGCGGCGGGGCGGGTGCGCACGGTGCGTTGGGGCCCGCGGACCCTCGATGCCGACGTGCTGTGGGTGCAGGGGTGCGAGGTGGACGAGCCGGACCTCACCGTCCCCCACCCGCGCCTGTGGGAGCGGCGGTTCGTCGTGGCGCCCCTGGCGGACCTGGCGCCCGACCTCGTCACATCGGAGCAGCTCAGGGCGTCTGGTGGGGATGTCGTCCGTATGGGTAGTCTGTAGGGGAAGGTTCTCGGATCGTCTGTAGGCGAACGGCACCCGTCAGGGGCCGGAACGCCGAAGGAGGTCAGATGCACTCCATCCGGATCATCGGTCCCGGTCGGGCCGGCACGTCCCTTGCCGCGGCACTCTCGGCACGCGGCTGGGAGTTCGCCGGGTTCTGCGGGCGTGGCGACGACCTGTCGCACGCCGCGCGCGGCGTCGACGTGCTCGTCATCGCGACACCCGACGACGCCATCGCCGAGGTCGCAGCGGCCGTCGAACCCGTCGCGGGGACCACGGTGGCCCACCTGTCCGGCTCGCTCGGGCTCGACGCCCTGGCGCCGCACCCCCTCCGGGCGGCGGTCCACCCGCTCGTGCCCCTGCCCAACGGCGAGGTCGGCGCGGCCCGGCTGGGCTCGGGTGTCACGTTCGCGGTGGCGGGCGCGCCGGTGGCGCGCGAGATCGTCGGGTGCCTCGGGGGCCGGGCGGTCGAGGTCGCCGACGCTGAACGGGCGGCGTACCACGCCGCGGCCTGCATCGCGGCGAACCACGTGGTCGCCCTCCTGGGCCAGGTCGAGCGCGTGGCGGTCACGGTCGGGCTCGATCTCGAGTCGTTCCTGCCCCTCGCCCGCGCCGCCGTCGAGGACGTGGCCTCGCTGGGCGCCGCCGCCGCGCTGACCGGCCCGGCCCGCCGAGGCGACTGGGCGACGCTGAGCCGCCACCTCGACGCGTTGCCCGAAGGCGAGCGCGCCGGCTACCAGGCCGGGGCGGCGCTGGCCACGCGGCTGGCCCAGGCCGATGCCGCGGTGCCGGCGACACCGGCCGTGCCGGCGGCGGTCTAGGGCGCCGGACGCGATGGACGTCGTCGAGACCACCGCCGGGTGCCGCGCCCTGCTCGACCGGGCCCGTGCGGCGGGTCGGGTGGTCGGGCTGGTGCCGACCATGGGCGCGCTGCACGACGGCCACCGCTCGCTCATGGCGCGGGCACGGGCCGAGTGCGACGTCGTGGCGGTCAGCATCTTCGTGAACCCCCTGCAGTTCGGCGACCCCGAGGACATGGCGCGCTACCCGCGGACGCTCGAGCGCGACCTGCTCGTCTGTGCAGAGGCCGGTGCCGACGTGGCTTTCGTGCCGGCGGTGCGCGAGATGTACCCGTCGTGGCCCGCCGCGCCGTCGACGACGGTGTCGGTCGGGGGCGTGAGTGACGCGTGGGAGGGTGCGTCGCGCCCGGGACACTTCGACGGCGTCGCCACCGTGGTCGCAAAACTCTTCGCCATCGCCGGCCCGTGCCGCGCCTATTTCGGGCTGAAGGACTTCCAGCAGCTGGCGGTCGTGCGGCGCCTGGCCCGCGATCTGTCGCTGCCCGTCGAGGTGGTGGGGTGCCCGATCGTCCGGGAGCCCGACGGGCTGGCGCTCTCCAGCCGCAACGTCCGGTTGTCGGCCGGCGAGCGGGAGGCGGCGACCGTTCTCTCCCGCGCCCTGGCCGCCGGCCGTGCCGCCGTGGCCAGCGGCGAGCGCTCGGGCGCGGCCGTCGGCCGGGCCATGCGGGCCGCCGTGGCGCTCGAGCCGCTCGTGCGCCTCGACTACGCCGTGGCGGTGGACGCCGCCACGCTCGAAGAGCCCGACGCCCTCGACGATCCGCGGGCGGTGCGCCTGCTGGTCGCGGCCCAGGTGGGGCCGGTGCGGCTCATCGACAACAGCGCCGCCCTCGAGGCGGCCGACGAGGTCCCCGCTGTACCAGACGCGACCGATCAGGTCCGACGACTCGAAAGGATCGGTTGAGCCGATGCGCCGCCGCATGATGAAGTCCAAGATCCACCGGGCCACCGTGACCGGTGCCAACCTGCACTACGTCGGCTCCGTGTCCATCGACACCGAGCTGATGGCGCTGGCCGACATCCTCCCCTACGAGCAGGTCGCCGTCCTCGACATCGACAACGGCGCGCGCTTCGAGACCTACGCCATTGAGGGCGAGCGCGGGCAAATCTGCCTCAACGGCGCCGCGGCGCGGCCTGGTGGCGCCCGGCGACAAGGTGATCATCATCACCTACGCCGACTACGAGCGAGCCGAGCTCGACGAGTACGTGCCCCGCGTCGTGCACGTCGACGGGCGCAACCGGGTGATCGACGAAGCGTCGGCCCGTCTCGATGCCGAGCTCACGCTGACCGAACCGGCGTGACCACCGGGGCCGGGCCGGGACCCTTCGACGTCCTGGTCCTGGGCAGCGGCGTGGCCGGTCTGTCGGCGGCCGTGCGCCTGGCCGGACCCGGCGCGCCCTCGTCCTCCCTGTCCCTCGGCGTGCTGACCAAGGGCGCGCTGGCGCAGGCGGCGACGCGCTGGGCCCAGGGTGGGGTCGCGGCGGTGCTGGGCGGCGACGAGGATTCGACCGACCTTCACCTGGCCGACACGCTGGCGGCAGGAGCCGGCCTGTGCGACGAGGAGGCCGTGCGCATCCTGGTCGACGAGGGCCCTGGGCGCGTGCACGAGCTCATCGCGCTCGGCGTCGACTTCGACAGGGAGGCAACGGGCACTCTCGCCCTGGCACGTGAAGGTGGCCACTCCCGGCCCCGCGTCGTCCACGCCGGCGGGGCGGCCACGGGCGCGGAGGTGGAGCGGGCGCTCGTCGACGCCACCTACCGTTCGGCCAGCGCGGTGCTCGAAGGCTGGTTCGCCCTGGACCTCCTCGTGGAGGGCGGGTGCTGCGTCGGCGTGCTGGCGCTGCCACCCGGTCGCGCCGACGGTCCGGTCGAGGTGTCGGCCGATCATGTCGTGCTGGCCACCGGTGGCGCCGGTCAGCTCTTCTCGGTCACCACCAACCCTCCCGAGTCGACGGGCGACGGTGTGGCGATGGCGCTCCGAGCCGGCGTGCCGACCGCCGACGTCGAGTTCGTCCAGTTCCATCCGACCGCGCTGCACCACCCGGCCATGCCCCGGCCCTTGCTCTCCGAGGCGCTGCGCGGCCACGGCGCGCTGCTGCGCGACCGCGACGGCGAGCGCTTCGTGGACGAGCTGGCGTCGCGCGACGTGGTGAGCCGGGCCATGGCGGCCTGCATGGCCGAGCAGGGCGTCGACCACCTCTGGCTCGACGCGACCGGCCTCGAGCGCTTCTCGGCCCGCTTCCCCACCATTGCCGGCTCGCTGTCCTCCATCGGGCTCGACCCCGAGCGCGACTGGCTCCCCATCGCACCGGCGGCACACCACCTCTCGGGGGGCGTGGTCACCGACCTGTGGGGTGCCACGGCGCTGCCGGGGTTGTGGGCGGTGGGCGAGGTGGCCTGCACCGGGGTCCACGGAGCCAACCGCCTGGCCTCCAACTCCCTGCTCGAAGGCATGGTCTTCGGGGCGCGACTGGCCGAGCGCATCCCGTCGGGGGCCCGCGGACCCGAGGCCAGCGGCGCGCTCGCGCGCCGTGCTGGGGCACGACCCGATTGACGGCATCGGGTGCACCGTGGTCGAGCGCCGCGCCGCGCTGGTGCGGCCCGCCGGCGGGTCGCGGGACCTGGACATCACGAAGTTGCGCGACACGCTGCAGCGCGCCATGACCCGGGGTGCCGGCGTCGTGCGCACCGCCGAGTCCCTCCTGGGAGCTCGCGCCGTCGTCGAGGACATGGCGGTGGTCGTGGGCGAGAGCGCGGTCTCGGCCGGCGCCGGGGAGCTGGCGAACATGTTGCAGCTGGCGGACGCGCTGCTGGCCTCGGCGCTCGCTCGCACCGAGAGCCGGGGCGCCCACCTGCGGCGCGAATACCCCGAGGCAGACCCGTCCTGGCGGCGCCGGCTCGTCCACGGACAGGTGCCGGCCGGAGGTCGGCGTCGCCCGTGGGCGTGAGCGAGAGGGAGTCGGACGAGGCGTACGCCCGGGCGGTCGTTGACGCCGTCGACCGGGCCTTGGCGGAGGATCTCGGCCCCGAGGGTGACGTGACGGCTGCGCTGGTGCCGGCCGCGGCGACCGTGCTCTGCGCGGTGCGGGCCCGCCACAACGGCGTGCTGGCCGGCCGGGACTGCGCGACGCAGGCCTTCGCGCGGGTCGACCCCGAGCTCGAGCTCCACTGGCACGTCGTCGACGGCACGAAGCTCTCCGCCGGCGACACCGTGCTGGAGGTGACGGGGCGGCTGCGCCCCATCCTCACCGCAGAGCGCACGGCGTTGAACTTCCTGGGCCACCTGTCGGGCATCGCGACGATGACGGCACAGTTCGTCGCCGCGGCGCACGAGAGCAACCCTTCGGTCGAGGTCCTCGACACCCGCAAGACCACCCCCGGGTTGCGCGTCCTCCAGAAGGCCGCCGTCCGTGCGGGGGGCGGGACCAGCCACCGGGCCGGGCTCTCCGACGCCGTCCTGCTCAAGGACAACCACCTGGCCGGGACGAGCATCACCGCGGCGGTGCAGCAGGCCCGCACGCTGTGGCCGGGCCGGATGGTCGAAGTGGAGTGCGACGCCCTGGACCAGGTGGCCGAGGCCGCCCGCGCCGGTGCGGACGCGGTGCTGCTCGACAACATGGACCCGGGGACCGTCGTGGAGTCGATCGCGCTGGCCCACCTGGACGCAGCGGGCCCCATCTTGACCGAGGTCTCGGGCGGCATCACCCTCGCCACCATCGGCGCCTACGCCGCGGCGGGTCCGGACAGGATCTCGGTCGGAGCGCTGACCCACTCCGCCCCGGTCCTCGACCTCGGCCTCGATCTCGTCTGGACCGACGCCGGCGGGACGGGGACGACGGCGACGGCGACGGGAACGGGCGGAACCGCCGGGGCGGGTGGTTGAGCCGTGCTGCTCGTCATTGACGTCGGCAACACCGAGACGGTGATCGGCCTCTACCGACGCGACGACACCGAGACCGTGCCCGTCGTCGAGGACAGCGTGGGCGTCGGCATCGGGACCGAGGACGATCCCACCGCGCCGCGCGGCCTCACGCACCACTGGCGGCTCTCGACGGTCCCCACCCGCACCCCCGACGAGCACGCGGTGCTCCTGACCCAGCTGCTCGATCTGGAGGGGCTCGACATCGCGACGTCGGTCTCGGGCATCGCAGTGAGCTCCTCGGTGCCGCACGTCACGGGCGAGCTGCGCCAGATGGCCACGCGCTGGTTCTCCGACCTCCCCTGCGTGGTGCTCGGCCCGGGCACCAAGAGCGGGATGCCCATCCTCTACGACAATCCCAAGGAGGTCGGTGCGGACCGGATCGCCGACGCCGTCGGGGCCTACGACCTCTATGGCGGGCCCTGCATCGTGGTCGACATGGGCACCGCGACGACGGTGGAGGCGATCAGCGCCAAGGGCGAGTACCTGGGCGGCGCGATCACACCCGGTGTGGCGATCAGCCTCGATGCCCTCTACCAGCATGCTGCCGCGTTGCGGCGGGTCGAGCTGGTCGAGCCGCGCAGCGTCATCGGCCGCTCGACCGTCGAATCGATTGAGTCCGGGACGCTCTACGGCTTCGCCGGACTGGTCGACGCGCTGTCCCGGCGCTTCATGGAGGAGCTCGGCCCCTCCACCGTGGTGGCCACCGGCGGGTTCAGTTCGCTCATCGCGCCGTATTCGGACACGATTGACCACGTGGAGCCCTGGCTGACCCTGCACGGCCTGCGCATCGTGTACGAGCGCAATGTCAATTCATGACGGAGTCGAGGTCATGACGGAGTCGAGGTCATGACCGAGTCGAAGCCCGACGTCCCCTACCGCTACGAGCGCACGCACGACGCGGCCGCCGTGGTCGACGCCTGGTCGTCGCTCGCCCCCGGGGAGGAGTCCGGCGCCACCGTCGGGGTGGCAGGCCGGGTCATGCTCCTGCGCAAGCAGGGCAAGGCTGCCTTTGCCGAACTCCGTGACGCGTCGGGCTCGGTGCAGCTGTTCGCCCGCGCCGCGGTGACCGAACAGTTCGAGGAGTTCGTCAAGTTGTCGCTGGGGGACTGGATCGGAGCGACGGGCGAGGTGGTGCGGACGAGACGCGGCGAGCTCTCGGTCATGGTCGAGGAGTGGCAGCTGCTCGCCGAAGCGCGGCGCAGCTTCGGCGACAAGTGGCGCGGGGTGAGCGACACCGAGACGCGCTACCGCCAGCGCGAGGTCGACCTGTGGGCCAACGAGCGCACGCGCCAGCTGCTCCGGTTGCGCAGCGACGTCGTGCGCCAGGTGCGCGAGCGCCTGTGGGCCAAGGACTTCGTCGAGGTGGAGACGCCGCAGCTTCACCCCATCGTGGGCGGCGCGACGGCGCGTCCGTTCGTCACCCACCACAACGCGTTCGACGTCGACTTCTTCTTGCGCATCGCGCCCGAGCTGTACCTCAAGCGCCTCGTGGTCGGCGGCTTCGACAAGGTGTTCGAGATCGGTCGGATGTTCCGCAACGAGGGCATCTCGCCGCGTCACAACCCCGAGTTCACGATGCTCGAGCTCTACCAGGCCTACGCGGACTACACCGACACCATGGTGGTGTTCGAGGAGCTGGTGGCCGGCGTCGCCCTGGACGTGCTCGGCACCACCCAGCTCACCTACGGCGGGCGCCCCCTCGACCTCACGACGCCGTGGCGGCGGGCGCCGATGACCGAGCTCGTGGCCGAGGCGACCGGCTTCACGCTCGACGTGCGCTCGGCGCGCGCCGAGCTGGTGAAGGTGGCGAGCGAGGTGGGCATCGCCGTCGAGGGCGGGTGGGGACCGGGCAAGATCCTCCTCGAGATCTACGAGAAGACGACCGAGCCCGGGCTGTGGGGCCCGGTGTTCGTCATGGACTACCCGGCCGAGGTCTCCCCGCTGGCGCGGCGGCACCGCGACGGGCCCGAGCTGGTGGAGCGCTACGAGCCGGTGGTGGCCGGGCGCGAGCTGGGCAACGGCTTCAGCGAGCTCATCGATCCCGACGACCAGCGCGCGCGCTTCGAGGAGCAGGTGGCCAAGGCCAGGGCGGGCGACGACGAGGAGTCCGCGGAGATCGACGAGGAGTATCTCCGCGCCCTCGAGTACGGGCTGCCCCCGACGTCGGGCTTCGGGCTCGGCATCGACCGCCTCGTGATGCTGCTGGGCGACGTGTCGAACATCCGCGAGGTCATCGCCTTCCCGACCCTGCGGCCGGACCGGGGCTGAGGGCCGCCGGCCGGGGCGCCGGTTGCGCTCCTGCCGGTTTTCTTAGGGTTCTTTCGGGTTTCCTTACGCTGCGGGGGCTTCGCTCAAACCTCCATGACAGATCCCTCACATCTGGCCCCCAGCCTGGATGGTGCCGCCAGTACGGCGGCGCAACGTGCAGAGTGCACAGATGTCCAAGGAGGACCCATGCTTCGCAAGATCATCGCAGGAACCGCGGTCGCAGGCGCCCTGACCTTCGGCGCCGCCGGCATCGCCGGCGCGTCGACGACCCCGAGCACCCCGACCAGGCACGAATGCGGCGGCCAAGTGCGCCAAGCTCCCCGCCCTGCAGGCCAAGGTCCAGGCGTTCGAGAGCAAGGTCAACGCCCGCCTGCCCAAGGCCGAGGCCCGGGAGGCCGACGCTGAAGGCCGAGGGCAAGACCCAGCGGGCCGATGCCCTGGCCAAGCGGATCACCCGCGTGCAGAACCGGGAGAGCAAGGTCAACGCTCGCCTCGCCAAGGCCCAGGCGGCTTGCGGCACCAGCGCCGGCTGACCGTTCGCGGCCGGGTCGTCGAGGGCGGCCACCAGCCGGGTAGAACCCCGGCGGTGGCCGTCCGCACGCGCGATTCCTTCGGCCACCTGCAGGTCGGCCCCGCCGCGCCGCAGTCGGCCGCTGCAGAGCGTGCCGGCGTCAGCCCGGCAGGTCGCTCAGGAGCTCGGCCGCCAGCCGCGACAGCCCGGCCCGGAGATCGGCCTGGCCGATCCCGGTCGGTCGCCTCCTGCGCGTCTTCGACATAGGCCCGAGCCCGGTGCACGGCGGCGCCGATCCCCCGTGACGCCATCACGATCGCCCGGGCCTTGTCGCGCTCGGGCTGGGCCAGGGGTTGCCCGAGCAGGGCGCGCAGATCGGGTCCGGCGTCGGGATCGGCGAGGGCGACCAGCGCGGGCAGCGTGTAGATGCCCTCGGCGAGGTCCTGGCCGGCCGGCTTCTGGAGCTGCCCGTCGGTGGCGGTGATGTCGAGGATGTCGTCGCGGATCTGGAACACCATGCCGAAACACCGCCCGAACTCCGTACACGCCTCGACCTCGGTGCCGGGCAGTCCGCCGGTCAGCGCGCCGATGCGGCACGACGTCGCCGTCAACGCCGCGGTCTTCCCGCTGATCGACGCGAAGTAGTCGTCGTCGCTGCGGTTGATCTGGAAAGCCGAACGGACCTCGGTCACCTGGCCCTGGCAGAGGCGCCCGAGGGTGTCGGCGAGCAGCGCGGCGATCTCCGTGCCGAGGCTGGCCGCGATGGCGGCACTGCGGGCCAGCAGGTAGTCCCCGGCCACGATGGCCACCAGGTTCCCGAACCGGCTGTTGACGCTCTCGACGTTGCGCCGGATGGTCGCTTCGTCGATGACGTCGTCGTGGTAGAGCGAGGCGAGGTGGACGAGCTCCACCGCCACGGCGCCCATCAGGTCGTCCTCGGTTGCGTCCCTGGTGCCCGCTGTCGCCGTGGCCAGGGCCAGCAAGGGCCGCAGCCGCTTGCCGCCCGCCGAGATCAGGTGCGTGGTGACCTCGTCCAGGAAGCCGTCACCGGTGACGACCGAGGCGCTGAGCAGGGGCTCCAGACGCCGCAGTCCCTCTTGCAGGCGGGGCAGGCCGAGGGCTTCGGTCGGGTTCACTCTCCCAAACGTTAGGTCACAGCCCTCCGACGACCACAAACGCCGGGACCAGGGCGGAGGAAATCCCCGGCACCGGCGTTTTCGACACGAGATCCCGGCGGCCCAGGCTGCGGCGTGTTCAACTAAGGCCACAGGTACACTGGGCCGAGAAGCAAGAGGAGCAAGGAGAGGCGGTCAGGGTGTTCGAACGTTTCACCGACCGGGCACGAAGGGTATTGGTGCTGGCGCAGGAGGAAGCGCGCCTGCTCAATCACAGCTTCATCGGCACCGAGCACATCCTTCTGGGGCTGATCCACGAGGGCGAGGGTGTTGCCGCGAAGGCACTCGAGTCCCTGGGGATCTCCCTCGAGGCAGTGCGAGAGAAGGTCGAAGAGACGATCGGCATGGCCGGCACCGCACCGAGCGGCTCCCCGCCGTTCACGCCGCGGGCCAAGAAGGTCCTCGAGCTGTCACTGCGCGAGGCGCTGCAACTCGGCCACAGCTACATCGGCACCGAGCACATGCTCCTCGGTCTCGTGCGCGAGGGCGAAGGCGTCGCGGCGACCGTGTTGGTGAGCCTCGGGGCGGACCTCGGCCGGGTGCGCCAGCAGGTCATCCAGCTCATGTCGGGCAACCAGGGCAAGGAGTCCGTCGGCGCGAGCCAGGGCGCCAGCTCGGGCGACAGCCCCTCGGGCTCGCCGGTGCTCGACCAGTTCGGCCGGAACCTCACGCAGCTGGCCCGCGACGGCAAGCTCGACCCCGTCATCGGACGCGCCAAAGAGATCGAGCGCGTCATGCAGGTCCTGTCGCGCCGCACCAAGAACAACCCCGTCCTCATCGGCGAACCCGGCGTGGGCAAGACCGCCATCGTCGAGGGGCTCGCCCAGCGCATCGTGTCCAACGAGGTGCCCGAGACGCTGACGGGCAAGCAGCTCTACACGCTCGACCTCGGCGCCCTGGTGGCGGGCAGCCGCTACCGCGGCGACTTCGAGGAGCGCCTGAAGAAGGTCCTCAAGGAGATCCGCACGCGGGGCGACATCGTCCTGTTCATCGACGAGATCCACACCCTGGTCGGCGCGGGCGCCGCCGAGGGCGCCATCGACGCGGCCTCGATCCTCAAGCCGATGCTGGCGCGGGGCGAGTTGCAGACCGTCGGCGCGACCACGATCGACGAGTACCGCAAGCACCTCGAGAAGGACGCTGCCCTCGAGCGACGCTTCCAGCCGGTCAAGGTGGACCAGCCGACCGTCGCATTGACGATCGACATCCTCAAGGGCCTGCGCGACCGCTACGAGTCGCACCACGCGGTCAGCATCACCGACCAGGCGCTCGTGGCCGCGGCCAACCTGGCCGACCGCTACCTGGCCGACCGCTACCTGCCGGACAAGGCGATCGACCTCATCGACGAGGCGGGCAGCCGCCTGCGCATCCGCCGCATGAGCACGCCCCCGAACGCGAAGAAGCTCGACGAGGAGATCACGCGCCTGCGCGCCGACAAGGAAGCCGCCATTGAGAAGGGTGCCTTCGAGCAGGCCAAGAAACTGGCCGAGCAGGAGAAGGAGCGCCTGGACCGCAAGGAGAGCCAGGAGGCCGAGTTGCGCGCCGAGGGCGTCGACCTCTTCGACGTCGTGGACGAGGAGGTCATCGCCGAGGTGCTGGCCGCCTGGACGGGCATCCCCGTCTACCGGCTCACCGAGGAGGAGACCGCCAAGCTCCTGCGCATGGAGGAAGAGCTCCACAAGCGCGTCATCGGCCAGGAGGAGGCGCTGAAGGCGCTGTCCCGGGCCATCCGGCGCACCCGCGCGGGGCTGAAGGACCCCAAGCGGCCGAGCGGCTCGTTCATCTTCTTGGGACCGACCGGCGTCGGCAAGACCGAGCTGGCCAAGACGCTCGCCGAGTTCCTCTTCGACGACGAGGACGCGCTGATCCAGCTGGACATGTCCGAGTACATGGAGAAGCACACGGTGAGCCGGCTGGTGGGCTCGCCCCCCGGCTACGTCGGGTACGAGGAAGGCGGCCAGCTCACCGAGGCCGTGCGCCGCAAGCCCTTCTCGGTGGTGCTGTTCGACGAGGTCGAGAAGGCGCACCCCGACGTGTTCAACACCTTGCTCCAGATCCTCGAGGACGGGCGCCTCACCGACGCCCAGGGCCGGACGGTCGACTTCAAGAACACGGTGCTGATCATGACCTCGAACCTCGGGACGGCCGACCTGCGCAAGTCGAACATGGGATTCGCCAAGACGTCGGAGGCGGTGACCTACGAGCGCATGAAGGCCAAGGTCGACGAGGCGCTCAAGGCGCACTTCCGGCCCGAGTTCCTGAACCGGATCGACGAGGTCATCGTGTTCCACGAGCTCTCGCGGGCCGAGGTGACCGAGATCGTCGACCTCTTGATGTCGCGCACGGTCAAGCAGCTGTCGGACCAGGGCATCGGCCTCGAGCTCACGCCGGCGGCCCGCTCGCTGCTGGCCGAGAGGGGTTACGACCCGCAGCTGGGAGCCCGGCCGTTGCGCCGAGCCATCCAGCAGATGGTCGAGGACCCGCTGTCCGAGCGCATCCTCTGGAAGGAATTCCGGGTCGGCGAGACCATCGTCGTCGACGTGGAGGAGTCGCCCATCGACGGCGAGGGTCCCCAGCTCAGCTTCACGGCGATCGAGGGGATTCAGCCTCCGCCGCTCGAACTTGCCGGCGCGGGCGCCGACGCCGAGTAGGAGCGCGCTCCCCCTGGCCCTCCTGGGTCAGCGGGCCCAAAGGGCGGAGCCTGGCCGTCTTGGAAGGGGAGCTTCGGTGGATGCCCTCCGGGGCGGTTGCGACGGGGACAGGGAGGTTCTCTGAAAACTCTAAGCACATCTGTTTAGAGTTCTCGGAGAGACCGCCGGGGCGCGTCCCTCACTCCCAGCAGTAGCCGAACGCTCCCCGGAACCCAGCGGTGTAGCCGGACAGACGGCGCGCCTGGAAGTGCGGGTTGCCCGCCCCCACGGGGAGGTAGCTGAGCCCGAGTGGGCCCGCCGGCTCGAAGCCGAAGCGCCCGTAGTAGGCCGGGTCACCGAGGAGCACCAGCAGGGGCCAGTGCATCCCCTCCGCCGCGCCCATCAGCGCGCCCATCAACGCACTGCCCGTGCCACGGAGCTGGTGTGCCGGCGCCACGCACACGGGCGCCACCCCGGCCACGGTCGTGGCGTGGCCGTCGAGGCGGCCGGGTGCGGCCTGCAGATGACCCACCACCACGCCGGCATCGTCGGCCACCAACTCGATGAGAGAGGCCGGAGGGCACCTGGCCCAGGTGCGCCGCACGATGTCGAGCTCGTCGCGCGCGTCGCGGGAGTCGTCGCTGAAGGCGTCGGCGACGACGGACAAGATGGCAGCAGCGTCGCTCTGGTGCGCCGGCCGGATGGCCACCGTCATGGCAGCCGCACGCCCACCGAGACGAGGTGGTGGTCCGAGAGGCCGCCGGCCGGCACGACGACGGCGCGGCGGGCCACGAGGCCGCGGACGAGGAGCCAGTCCAACCTGATCGGCACGTGATCGGGGCGCCCGAGCGCGTCGTGCTCGGTGGTGGGCGCGGCGACGTTCGCGTCGGTCCACCCGAAACCGTGTGCCCGTGCCACATCGAAGAGCGGTTCGTAGGGCACGGGCCACGAGAAGCGAGCGGGGTCGACCCGGCGCAACGCGCGCACCAGATGGTGATCGAACAGCTCGGCGTAGCTGGCGCCGAGCGTGTTGAGGTCGCCGCCGACGACGGCCGGACCGCCTTCGGACCGCGCGTCAATCACCTGCAACAGCGCCTCCATCTGTTCGGCCCTGTGCGCGGGTTCGCTGCGGTTCTCGAGATGCGCCGAGGCGACCTCCACCGCGACTCCGTCGATCGTGACCGTGGCGACGACGGCCATGCGACCGCCGACGCGGGGCTGGGGGAGTCGGCCGCGAACCAGCCCAGGCCGCCGGTCTCCGGCAGGCGGACGACGCAGGGGTCGCCCAACGGCGCCCGGGTGACGATGGCGTTGCCGTGCAGGCCGGACACGTTGTGCAGGCCGGCCGCCTCCCGTTGCTCGGAGGCATCACCGAGGCCCAGCTCGACGAACTCCACGCCGAACGCGTAACAGGCGCCCAGGTCCGCGGCGATGGCGGCCGTGACGTCCGCGTTCTCCGTGCGCGCCATGCCCCGATCGAGCTCCGAGAGCAGGCAGAGGTCGGCCTCCGATTCGCCCAGGCGCAACGCCAACTCGGCGGGACGGCGCCCACGCTGGACGTTCCAGGCCGCCACCCGGACCCATCCGGTCAGCTCGACCGGCAGTCCCGCCCCCACCCCGATCGACCTCGTGGAGGACGGGGAGCTCCGCCAGGAGCCGTGCGTGGACGTCCCCGTCGCCGAGCTGGCGCGCCCAGCGGGCCCGCTCCGAAGCGCCCGGCGTCTCCATGACCCGAGCTTCTCACCGGATCCGGCGTGCCGTCGCGAGCGGCACGGACGATGTGACACCCCCTCCGTAGCGTGCAGCCATGGCCACGGCAGCACGACCACGCGCCCGCTCCGACGCGATCTACCTCTGCACCGCCTGCGAGGCCACCTCGCTGCGCTGGGTGGGCCGCTGCCCGAGCTGCGGCGCCTGGAACACGTTCGGCCCTTCGTCGGTGCCGGCCGGCGCGACGCGAGCGGGCGCGGTGGCGGCAGGTGCTTCTGCCGTGGCGCTGGCCGACATCTCGACGGTGGGAGCGCGCCCGCTGCCGACCGGCGTGAGCGAGCTCGACCGCGTCCTGGGCGGCGGGGTGGTGGCGGGCTCGGTCACCTTGTTGTTCGGGCCGCCGGGCATCGGCAAGTCGACGCTGCTCTTCCAGGTGCTCTCGTCGGTGGCTGTCCTCGGAGGTCGACGTCATGCTCGCCTCTGCCGAGGAGTCGCTCACGCAGGTGCGCGGACGGGCGTCGCGGATCGGCCTGGTGCCCCGCCACCTGCTCGCGCTCGAAGGGCCCGACGTCGAGGCGATCGAGGCGGCCGTCGAGCGCAACCACCCGGCGCTGCTGGTCGTCGATTCGCTGCAGTCGGTCTCCGACCCCGAGCTGGCCCAGCCGGCGGGAAGCCTGGCCCAGGTGCGCGCCTGCGTCGAGCGCCTGACCCGCATGGCGAAGACGAGTGGCGTCCCGCTGCTCCTGGTCGGCCACGTGACCAAGGACGGCGATCTGGCCGGGCCCCGGGCGGTTGAGCACCTCGTCGACACCGTGCTCGCCTTCGACGGGGACCGCCACCACACGCTGCGTGTCCTGACCTCGGTCAAGCACCGCTTCGGGCCCACCGGCGAGGTCGGCATCTTCGAGATGCGCGACGACGGCTTGCGGGCCGTGCCCGATCCGGGCCCGCTGATGCTGGGGGACCGCATGGCCGGCGTCCCCGGCAGCGCCGTGGTGCCGGTGCTCCAGGGGCGCCGTCCCCTGGTGGTCGAGGTCCAGGCCCTGGTCGGTCCCGGCACCGCCGGCGGCGCGTCGCGACCGCACACGCTGGGCCTCGACGCCGCCCGGGCCAACCTGCTCGTGGCCGTCCTCGCCTGTCGCACCGCGGTCGACGTGCCGGCTGGAGCGGAGTTCTTCGTCGCCGCGGTGGGTGGCATCTCGGTCACGGAGCCGGCGGCCGATCTGGCCGTCGCGCTCGCGTTGGCCTCGGTCGTCACCGACCGCCCCCTGCCGCCGGACCTCGTCGCGTTCGGGGAGCTCGGCCTGGCCGGGGAGGTCCGCCAGGTCCCCGGCGCGGAACGGCGCCTCGCCGAGGCGTGGCGCGCCGGGTTCACCCGGGCGCTCGTCCCCGCCTCCACCCTGACCGTGGGCGACGCTCAGGTCGTGGCCGCCCCGCCGGGCATGGTGGTCCACGGCGTGCGCACGCTGGCGGAAGCCCTGGCCGTGGCCTGTTCGGAGGCCGGAACGCAGGCGGGTCCGGGTACGATGCCCGGGTGGCCGACGGTGCCGGCGGCAGCCAGCCTCTGAACGACGCGCTGGCGATGATCGCGCCGGGCACGGTGCTGCGGGAGGGTCTCGACCGCATCCTGCAGGCCAAACATGGGGCGCTGATCATCGTGGGCGACGACCCGGCCGTCCTGTCGGTGTGCACCGGCGGCTTCCTCCTCGATGCGGAGTACACCCCCCAGCGCCTCTCGGAGCTGGCCAAGATGGACGGCGCCATCATCCTGGCCGCCGACGCCTCTCGCATCGCCCGGGCCAACGTGCACCTCGTCCCCAAGGCCACCATCGCGACGTCAGAGACGGGCACGCGCCACCGCACCGCCGAGCGGGTGGCTCGCTCCATCGACGTCCCGGTCATCGCCGTCTCCGAGGCCATGGCGACGATCGCCGTCTACCGCAATGACCGCAAGCACACGACGCAATCGGCCGGATGGCTCATCGACCGCTCGAGTCAGGCGCTGTCCACTCTCCAGCGCTTCCGCGTCCGCTACGACGACGCGCTGTCCACCCTGACCCGCCTCGAGATGGAGGACTCGGTCTCGGGGCGCGACGTGGTCGCGGTGCTGCAGCCCGGTGAGATGGTGCGGCGCATTGCCGAGGAGATCGAGAGCCACCTCGTCGAGCTCGGCTCCGACGGCCGGCTCATCCACCTCCAGACCGAGGAGCTGAGTGCCGGCGTGGACGAGAGCCTGACACTCGTCCTGCGTGACTACACCGACGACGCCGGCATCGACCGCTTGCGCTCGCTCTCGCCCGATGCCCTCATGGACCTGCCCAAGGTCGTCGCCGCGTTGCACCTCACCGCCTCCGACGACCAGCTGCACGTCGCGCTCGGCGCCCCGCGGGTTCCGCCTGCTGCACCGCCTGCCCCAGCAGCTCTCCGAGACGCTCATTGAGCGCCTCGTGCGGCGTTTCGGCTCGCTGCCCGAGATCCTGTCGGCCTCCGCCACCGAGCTCGAGTCCGTCGAGGGCATCGGCGCCACCACCGCCCGCCACATCCGCGACGGCCTGGCCCGCCTCGTCGAGGCCAGCATCTTCGAGCGATACGAATGACCGAAGCGGTCTGGTAAAATACTCAGTCACCGTCGGACGGCCCGGGCCCGTCTCGGCACCCTCTGAACGCACCGCCCCGCCTGCCGTGCCCGTGCAGGCGGTTCATCAAGGAGTCGTGAGTCCTGTGCCCTTCAAGGTCGGAGACAAAGTCGTCTACCCCCATCACGGGGCGGCCGTCATAGAGAAGCGCGAGACCAAAGTCGCGTTCGGTGAGAAGAAGGAGTACCTGGTCCTGCGGCTCGCCTACGGCGACCTCATCCTGAACGTCCCGGCCGACAACACCGAGGGCGTGGGTCTGCGTGAGGTGATCAACGACGAGGAAGTCGAGGAGGTCTTCGCCGTGCTGCGCAAGAAGGAAGCGCGCATGCCGACCAACTGGTCCCGCCGCTACAAGAACCACTCGGAGAAGCTGCGCTCGGGCGACATCTACCAGGTGGCCGAGGTGGTGCGGAATCTGTCCATCCGCGACAAGGACAAGGGCCTGTCGGCCGGCGAGAAGCGGATGCTGCAGCGGGCGCGCCAGATTCTCGTGTCCGAGCTGACCTTCGCGCTCAACGTGGACGAGGAGACGGCAGAAGAGCGTCTGAACGACGCGCTGACCTGATCGACCGGCCCGGTCGCACCATGGCGAAGGTGTGGTCGATCGTCGTTGCCGGGGGCTCCGGGCGTCGCTTCGGGCGGCCGAAGCAATTCGCCACCCTCGCCGGCCGCCCGGTGGTCGAATGGGCCGTCGACGCCTGCCGGCCTTCTTCCGCCGGCGTCGTGCTCGTGGTCCCCGCCGGTCTCGACGAACCGGACCCCCACGGTGCCGATGCGATCGTGACGGGTGGCGCGACACGTGCTGACTCCGTCCGTTGCGGCATGGCTGTCGTCCCGGGCGATGCCGAGGTGATCGTCGTGCACGACGCGGCGAGGCCGCTGGCGTCGCCGGCCCTCTTCGCGGCCGTGATCGGTGCCGTCACCGACGAGGGAGCAGACGGGGCCGTGCCCGGCGTCCCCCTGCGTGACACCATCAAGGCGGTGGACGACGCCGGCTACGTCACCCGCACGCTGAACCGCAGCGCTCTCGTCGCCGTCCAGACGCCCCAGGCGTTCCGGGCCGGCGCGCTGCGGCGCGCGCACGAGCAGGCGGGGCCCGATGCCACCGACGACGCCGTACTCGTCGAGGCGCTCGGTGCCGCCGTGCGGGTCGTCCCCGGTGAGCCGGGGAACTTCAAGATCACGACGCCCGACGACCTGCGGGCGGCCGAGCGCCACCTCGCGTCGGGGAAGGATTGACCGTGCGCATCGGCCAGGGCATCGACATCCACCGCTTCTCCGAGGACCCGCACCGGCCGCTCGTGCTGGGCGGCGTCGTCATCGAGGGCGCGCGCGGGCCTCGGGGGCCACAGTGACGCCGACGCCGTGTGCCACTCGTTGGCCGACGCCGTGCTCGGTGCCGTCGGCCTGGGAGACCTCGGCCGGCACTTCCCCGACACCGACCCGGTCTGGGAGGGGGCGGACAGCGTGGCCCTGCTGACCGCGGTGGTGCAGATGGCCGCCGAGCAGGGGTTCGCCTGCGCCAACGCGGACTGCACGATCATCGCTGACACGCCGCGCCTGGCACCGCACACCGCTGCCATGGTGGACCGGCTCAGCGCGGTGCTCGGCGCTCCCGTGTCGGTCAAGGCGACCCGGGCCGAGGGGATCGGAGCACTCGGGCGGGCCGAGGGCATTGCCTGTCTCGCCATGGTGTTGATGGAGCCGGCGTGAGCCGCCGACCGGCCCGCACCCCACCGCCGCGCCGACCCGCGGCCCACCGGCGAAGCCGTCAGTCCGAGGACGGGCGCGGGCGTCCGCGCCCGGCGGCCGTGAGCGAGCTCGGTGGCGACCAGGTCGAGGGGCGCCGGGCCGTGCTCGAGCTGCTCTCCGTCGGGCGCCGCACGGTGCGCCGCATCATGGTGGCCGAGGACCAGGACCCCTCCCCGCTCCTCGACCGCATCGAGGAGCTCGCCGTGCGCCTGCGGGTTCCCGTCGAGACCGTGCCCCGGGCCCGTCTCGACGCGCAGGCCCGCACCGAGGCACCCCAGGGAGTGCTGGCGCTGGCGCGCCCGCTCGACGCGGTCCCGCTCGACGATCTGTGCCGCCCGGGCCGGCGCGGGGTCGCACCGTTTCTCCTGGTGGCGGCTGGTATCACCGACCCGAGGAACCTGGGCGCGCTCCTGCGCAGCGCCGAGTGCGCCGGCGTGACCGGTGTCGTGCTGCCCCGTCACCGCTCGGCCCGGCTCTCGCCGACGGTCACGAAGACGGCTGCGGGGGCGATCGAGCATCTGCCCTTCGCCGTGGTGGGCGGGGTGCCCGCCGCGCTGAGCGAGCTGCGCGACCTCGGCGTATGGTCGCTCGGTCTGGCCGGCGAGGCCGAGCGGTCGCTCTACGAGTTGCCGCTCGGCGACGGCCCCGTCGCGTTGGTGGTGGGCAGCGAGGAGAAGGGGTTGGCGCCACTGGTCCGCCGGCGTTGCGACGCGGTGGTGGCCATCCCCCAGCACGGCACGCTGCCGTCGCTCAACGTCGGCGTGGCCGGCGCGGTCGCCTGCTTCGAGGTCGCTCGCCAGCGCGCCGCCGCGTCGGGCTAAGACGTCGCGGCCACCACCTCGGACGTGCAGAAGGCGCACCGGCGCGCCGCGACGGGGATGTCGCTCAGGCACTCGGGGCAGGCATGCGTCTCGGGCTTGGGCTCCTCCCGCGGCACCAGATTGAGTCGTTTCATCAGCGCGGTCAGCGGCACCACGACGGCGAAGAAGACGATGGTCGCCACGATGAGGAATGACATCAGCGCGTTGAGGAACGAGCCGTACTTGAAGGTGGAGTGGTTGAGAGTAAACGTGAGGTTCGCGAAGTCGGGCTTGCCGAAGATGGCGGCGATCAGCGGCGTGATCAGATCGGCCACGAAGGCCGTGACCATGGCGGTGAAAGCGACGCCGACCACGACCGCGACGGCCAGGTCCACGACGTTGCCCCGCAGGACGAACTTCTTGAAATCCGAAAGCACCGGCACCTCCCTGCTCGCATCCACCGTGTGCGCGCCAGGGAACCGCTCACGACCCGCCACAGAGGGAGCCCGAGGGAGCCCGAGGCAGAGGGAGCCCGAGGCAGGAATCGAACCCGCGACGTCTTCATTACAAGTGAAGTGCTCTACCGACTGAGCTACTCGGGCGCTGGGCCCAACCCTAACCGGCCGCACCCCCTCGCCAGGGCCGGCCAGCCGAAAGGCTTGCACCGGGCGGGGGCGCACGGCAGGCTGGGCCCCTAGTGACTACCGAGCGGCCGCCATCGGGGACGTCAGGCTCGCTCTCGGTTGTCCGGGCGGCCGGGGTCCTGGTCCTCTTCGTGATCGCGGTGACGGTCCTCGTCGCCGTCGGGACACGCCCCAGCGTCAGCGGCGAGCCGGTCGGCGCGCCGACCACGACGACGCCCACGACGGTGGCGGGCGGCAGCACCACGACCACCGCGGCGGGCGGGGCGGTCACGACCACGACGAGGGCCGGGGCAACGACGACCACGACGTCAAAGCACCATGGTGGTCACACGACGACCACCACCGTCCCGGCAGCTTCGGTCAGTGTGGTCGTGGCCAACTCCACGAACACCAACGGCTTGGCGGCCCACTACTCGACCGTCATCGGTGGCGGCGGCTGGATGATGAAGACACCCGTCGACGCGGCAACGACCGAGGCGACGTCGGCCGTCTACTACGCGGCCGGCTTCCAGCAACAAGCGGCGACGATCGCCACCGCCATCGGCGTCAAGCCATCCCAGGTGCTGCCCCTCACGACCGCCACTCCGGTGAGCGGCGTCACCGGCACCGACGTCGTCGTGGTCATCGGCGAGGACCTCGCCTCGACGTCCGGCTCCTGACGTTGCCCGTCGCGGGCGAGGGCCGCGGCGCGCCTCCCCGCACCGCTGCGCGCGCTCGCGGTCGAACCGACGCGCGGCGCCCTGTTCCTCGACTTCGACGGGACGCTCGCCGCCATCGTCGAGGACCCGACCGCGGCGCGGCCGCTGCCGGGCGTCCCCGCGCTGCTCACCGAGCTCGGCGAGACGTTCGCCCTGGTCGCGGTCGTCTCGGGCCGACCGACGGGGTTCCTGGCCGATGTGCTCGGCCGGCCCGAAGGCGTGACGCTGGCCGGCCTCTACGGCCTCGAGCGCGCGCTGCGCGGGCCCGAGCACGGCGCCTGGGCGTCGGTGATCGACGAGGTGGTGGTCGAGGCCAGGGCCGAGGCACCCGAGGGTGTCTACGTCGAGCCCAAGGGCCTGACCGTCACGCTGCACTGGCGCGGCGTCCCCGAGCACAAGGACTGGGTGCTCGCCTTCGCCGCGCGCCAGCACGCGCAGCACGGCCTGGCGGTGCACGAGGGTCGCCACGAGCGCGAGCTGCGTCCCCCGGTCCCGGTCGACAAGGGGACGGTGGTGCGCGCGCTGGTGGCGGAGCACGCCGAGCAACTCCGTGCCGTGGCGGTGTTCGGCGACGACATGGGCGACCTCCCGGCGTTCGCCGCCGCCCTCGAGCTGACGGCGCCCGACGGCCGGCCGCTCGCCTACGCCCGGGTTGCCGCCGTCGACGCCGAGAGCCCGCGCGAGGTGGCCGATCACGCCGATCTGACCGTCCGCGGCGCCGCGGGCGCGGTGGAACTGCTGCGCGCCCTGGCCGACGCAGCCGGGCAGCACTGAGCGCACGGGTCCGCGGCGGGTGGAACCCGGGGACGTAGAGTCCGCCGAGACAGCGACGCGGTCTCGTGCGCCGGAACCCGCTTCTGCGCCGCCGTAGGCCTGAGTCGCGGCGGTTCCATCACGGCGTCGAGCGACAACCGGGTGGCGACCTGGAGCGGCGCCGCCTTCACGATGAGCCCGGCGCCGAATCCGTCCGCCGGCTTCGGCGGCGCGCTCGACGGCGTGAGCTGCTTCAGCGCGTCGTCGTGCACGGCCGTGGGCCAGACCTATCTCAACTCCGGCGGGAGCCTGAGCGACACCCAGGGCCAGACGTGGAACGGTCAGTCCTGGACCATCGTCACCACACCCAACGGACCCGTCTCGACGACCCTGAACTTCCTCGCCGGCCTCCTTCCTCGGTTCACCCGGTGGCACCGTGCTCAACCAGCCCATCGTGGGCATGGCGTCCTAGCGGAGCGGCTCACCCCGCCCCGGCCGCCCCCAGGAGGTCGGACCACCAGTCGGCCGACGTGCGGCCCTGCACCGCCGCCCGCAACGAGGCCGCGCGCCGGGCGCGTTCGGCCGGCCCCATGGACAGCGCGGCATGGAGCGTCTCGGCCGTTCCCGACACGTCGAAGGGGTTGACCCCGAGTGCCCCGTCGCCCGCCAGCGCCAGCTCCTCCCAGGCCCCCGCCTCGCGCGAGAGGACGAGCACCCCGTCGGCCGTGTTCAGCAGCGGTCCCTCCTTGGCCACCAGGTTGAGCCCGTCGCGCACCGGGTTGACCAGCAGCACGTCGGACAGGCCCAGCGCGGCGAGCGAGCGAGCCCGGTCGTCGCGCACCGAGAGCACGATGGGCGTCCACCCCTCCGCCGGGGCGCCGAGGGCGTGGTTGATCCGTTGCGCCGTGTGCTCCACGTCGGCCCCGTAGGCGAGATACTCGGCCAGCCCCTGCCGGCTGGGATAGGCGAAGGCCACGTGCACCACCTGGCCGCGCCACTCCGGGTGGGTGACCAGCAGCTCCTCGAAGGCCAACATGCCGCGCACGATGTTCTTCGAGGGCTCCATGCGGTCGGCCCGGGCGATGATCCGGCGCCCGCCCACCTCGGCCGCGCAGCGCCTCGGAGGCCGCCGCGTGCGCCGCGGAGCCCGCCTCCTCCTCGAGCACGCCGACGTCGGGACCGAGCGGCGCCACGAACGTCGCCGGCGGCTTCAGGCCGGCCGCCTCGTAGCAGGCCGTGAAGCCGGCCTCCCACTTGTGGCAGTGGAACCCGCAGGCCGCGTAGCCCGCCATGCCGTCGAGCAGCTCGGCCGCGACGGCATCGGGCAGGACGCCGAACATCGCCGGCTCGGCGAAGGGCGTGTGCAAGAAGTGCACCAGCCGCAGGTCCGGGCGCGCATCGGCCAGCATGCGCCCGAGGAGGGAGAAGTGGTAGTCCTGCACCAGGACGGCATCGCCGTCGCCCGCCCGTGCCACGACGGCGTCGGCCACGGCCCGGTTGTAGGCCCGGTACCCCTCCCAGGCCTCCCACCAGTGCCGGTCGAAGCGAGGCCGGGCGGGGAGGTCGAAGAGGTGGTGATGGCAGTACCACAGGGTCGTGTTCGCGACGACGTCGTAGGCCATCCGGTAGGTTTCGTCGGCCACGACGACCGGCACGAGGTCGAGGCCCTCCTCGTGCATGAGGCCCCGGGTCACCGCCTCGCGGTCCGCCGCCCCCATCGTCACCGAGGCCCACGTGGTCCCGCTGCCCGCGAGGATCCGGTGCAGCGAGGAGGCGAGACCCCCTCCGGCAGGCGCGGCCACGAGGGCACCGTCGCGCTCCTTCCGGAAGGTGAGCGGGCCCCGGTTCGAGACGACGAAGATCCCGCTCACGCCGCCCTCACGTCCGGCGCGGCAGGGATGCCGCGGGGACCCGCTCGAGTGCGGCTCGGAGCACGTCGACCGCCTGGGGACGCAGCTCGTGCAGGGGCCGGTTGCGGTGGATCCGTTCGCCCAGGTCGACCTGGGCCAGGCGCTCGGGCCCCAGGCTCTGGGCGAAGTCGATCAGCAGCCCCAGCTCGACGCCGTAGCCCCCGGCGAAGCCGAGCTTCTCGAAGACCCAGCGATGGGCCGCCGTTTCGCCGGCCAGGGGCTGGCGCACCCAGGAGAGCTCGGGGAAGAGCAGCTCGACCACGGGGCGGGCCACCAGCTCCGTGACCCGGCCGCCGCCGGTGGGCTCGCCGTGCAGGGGTCGGGTGTAGAAGCCCTTGACCAGGGCCACGTGGTCGGTGGTCAACAGCGGCCCGAGCAATCCGGTGACGAATGCCGGGGTCGAGTTGGCCACGTCGGCGTCGAGGAAGGCCACCAGGCTGCCCGACGACGCGTCGAGGGCCGCGGCCATGGCCTGTCCCTTGCCCCCGGGTCCGGCCGGGCCCCGGACCACCCGTGCCCCGGCGTCGGCGGCGTGGGTGGCCGTGCCGTCGCTCGACCCGTCGTCGAGCACGATCACCTCGTCGACCAGGCCGTTGCCCCCGTGCTCGGCCAGGAACGGCTGGACCACCGCCCGCACGACCGATCCGACCGTCGAGGCCTCGTCGCGGGCGGGGATGCACACCGACACGGTCTGCTCCGAGCGCACCTTGGCCGCCAGGACCCGCTCGGTCGGGAAGTCCCCGTGCTGATAGGTGCGCACCACGCCCCCGATTCAAGCAGCCCCGCCGCGTTGAGCAGGCCCCAGGCGCAGGCGCTACCATGGTGGGCATCATCCAGAGCGACTGAGGGACGGGCCCGTTGACGTCGCGGCAACCAGTGCGGAGCACCTGGTGCCAATGCCCGACCGATGAGGAGGACCCATGGTGGATTTCGTCACAGGCCTGCGCTGTCGTGAATGTCAGCGTCCTTTCCCCGCCGAGGCGCTGCACGTCTGCGACTACTGCTTCGGGCCGCTCGAGGTGGCCTACGACTACGAGCGGATCGCGGCCATGGTCAGCCGGGAGCGCATCGAGGCCGGGCCGCGCTCCATCTGGCGCTACCGCGACCTGCTCCCGGTCGACGACGAGACGCCGGTGGACCTCGGCGCGGGCTTCACCCCGCTCGTCCGTGCCGACCGCCTGGCGGCCGCCCTCGGGCTCGGGGAGCTGTGGATCAAGGACGACACGGCCAATCCGACCGGCTCGTTCAAGGACCGGGTGGTCTCGGTGGCCCTGACCAAGGCGCGGCAGCTCGGCTTCAAGGTCGCCGCGTGCGCCTCGACGGGCAACCTGGCCAACTCGGTGGCGGCGCATGCCGCCCGGGCCGGGATGGAGTCGGTGGTCCTGATCCCCCACGACCTCGAGGGTGCCAAGGTCACCATGACGGCGGTCTACGGCGGGACGGTGATCGCGGTCGAAGGCACCTACGACGACGTGAACCGGCTGTGCGCGGAGCTGACCAGCGAGCGCCCGAGCTGGGCCTTCGTCAACGTCAACGTGCGCACCTACTACGCCGAGGGCTCGAAGACGTTGGCCTTCGAGATCGCCGAGCAGCTCGGCTGGCAGGCCCCCGACCACGTCGTCGTCCCGATCGGGTCGGGCAGCCAGTTGACCAAGGTGGCGAAGGGGTTCGCCGAGCTGGGCAAGGTGGGGCTGTTGCCCGAGGAGCCCGCCGTACGCGTCTCGGGCGCCCAGGCCGAGGGGTGCTCGCCGGTGGCCACGGCCTTCGCGGAGGGCGCCGACGCCATCCGCCCCGTCAAGCCCAAGACGATCGCCAAGTCGCTGGCCATCGGCAACCCGGCCGACGGTTGGTACGCCCTGGAGGTCATGCGCCGCTCCGGCGGTTCGTGCGCCGCCGTCACCGACGACGAGATCGTCGAGGCCATCGGGCTGCTGGCCCGCACCGAGGGCATCTTCGCCGAGACGGCCGGTGGCGTGACGATCGCGACGCTGTGCAAGCTGGCCGCCTCGGGCGCCATCCGCCCTGACGAGCGGGTGGTGGCACTGGTCACCGGGCACGGGCTCAAGACGGTGGAGGCCCTCGCAGGTGCCGCCGGCTGTCGCCCGACGGCGACCATCGCCCCCACTCTGGACGCCTTCGACGCCGCCCTCGACGCCGCCGGTGCCCCCGAGACCGAGGAGGAGCCGGCCCGATGAGCGTGACCATCCGCATCCCCACGCAGCTGCGCACCCTGACCGGGGGGGCCGGCGAGGTCGAGGTGGAGGGGGCGTCGGTGGGCGAAGCCCTCAAGGCCCTCGACGCGGCCCACCCCGGGCTGGCCGACCGCCTCTTCGACGAGGCGGGCAACCTGCGCCGCTTCGTGAACGTCTTCGTGGCCGACGAGGACGTCCGGTTCCTCGACGGCCTGGCCACGCCGGTCTCGCCGGGACAGACGCTCTCCATCGTCCCTGCCGTCGCCGGGGGCTGACCCGGGCCCTCCGCCTTGCGCCGGCCGCCCAAAGGTGGTTTGCTGTTAGCACTCACATGACGAGAGTGCTAATGGAGGAATAGACCAAGATGGCCAAGATCATCGCCTTCCAGGAGGACGCCCGCCGCGGCCTGGAGACCGGCATGAACAAGCTGGCGGACGCGGTACGCGTCACCCTCGGTCCGAAGGGCCGCAACGTCGTGCTCGACAAGAAGTGGGGCGCCCCCACGATCACCAATGACGGCGTGTCCATCGCCAAGGAGATCGAGCTCGAGGATCCCTTCGAGAAGATCGGCGCCGAGCTGGTCAAGGAAGTGGCCAAGAAGACGGACGACGTGGCCGGCGACGGCACCACGACCGCCACCGTGCTCGCCTGGGCCATGGTCCACGAGGGCCTGCGCAACGTGGCCGCCGGCGCCAACCCCATGGCGCTCAAGCGGGGGATCGAGGCCGCGGTCGAGACGGCGGTGGGCTCCATCCACGGCATCGCCAAGGAGACCGAGTCCAAGTCGCAGATCGCGCAGGTGGCCTCCATTTCCGCCGCCGACACCGAGATCGGCGAGCTGATCGCAGAGGCCATCGACAAGGTCGGCCGCGACGGTGTCATCACCGTCGAGGAGTCGCAGACCTTCGGCATGGACATGGACCTCGTCGAGGGCATGCGCTTCGACAAGGGCTACATCGCCCCCTACTTCGTGACCGACCCGGAGCGCATGGAGGGCGTCCTCGAGGACGCCTCGGTGCTGTTGGTGGGTTCGAAGATCACGGCCGTGCGGGACCTGCTCCCGCTGCTCGAGAAGGTCATGCAGAGCGGCAAGCCGCTGCTGATCATCGCCGAGGACGTCGAGGGCGAGGCCCTGGCCACCCTCGTGGTGAACAAGATTCGTGGCACCTTCCGCTCGGTGGCCGTCAAGGCCCCCGGCTTCGGCGAGCGCCGCAAGGCCATGCTCCAGGACATCGCCATCCTCACGGGCGGCCAGGTGGTCACCGAGGAGGTCGGCCTCAAGCTGGAGAACGTGACCCTCGACCTGCTGGGCACCGCGCGCAAGGTCGTGGTCACCAAGGACGAGACGACGATCGTCGAGGGCGGAGGATCGGAGTCCGACATCAAGGGCCGGATCAACCAGATCAAGACCGAGATCGAGAACACCGACTCGGACTACGACCGCGAGAAGCTCCAAGAGCGCCTGGCCAAGCTGTCGGGCGGTGTCGCCGTGATCAAGGTCGGCGCCGCCACCGAGGTCGAGCTCAAGGAGAAGAAGCACCGGATCGAGGACGCCGTCTCGACGACCAAGGCTGCCATTGAGGAGGGCGTCGTCCCGGGCGGCGGGGTCGCCCTGCTGCGGGCCCAGTCCGCTGTCCTCGAAGGCGCCGAGAAGCTGGACGGCGACGAGGCCACCGGCGCCCGCATCGTGGCCCGGGCCGTCGAGGAGCCGTTGAAGCAGATCGCGGTCAACGCCGGCCTCGAGGGCGGGGTCGTGGTCGAGAAGGTGCGCAACCTCAAGGGCGCGCACGGTCTCAACGCGGCCACCAACGAGTACGAGGACCTGTTCAAGGCCGGCGTGATCGACGCCGCCAAGGTGACCCGCTCGGCCCTGCAGAACGCAGCGTCCATCGCGGCGCTGTTCCTGACGACAGAGGCCGTCATTGTGGACAAGCCCGAGGAAGAGGCGCCGGCCATGCCCGGTGGCGGCATGGACGACTACTAGACGCCCCCACTCCCGCCGCAAAGGCCCTGTTGGGGGTCCCTGGGGGCGACGTGTCACCCCAGTGCCACAGCGCTGCAACAGCGCACCGTGACACTGGGATGGCCTCACCCCCAACCCGAGGCTGACCGTGCGCCCGGCCCGAAGGGTCGGGCGCACGGTTTCTCTACACTGGGGCGTGGCCCTGACCCCGACGACAGGCTGGGGAGTCCTCCACCTCTTCTGTCGCCTCGCGCCCGATTTCGACCCGAACGCCCTGCACAAGGCGGTCGGCGCGGCCGAGGAGGAGGGCTACCAGGTGATCCCGGTGGCCTTGCTCGGGCACAAGGCGGACCTCGGGCTGATGGCTCTCGGCCCCGACGTCTGGCGCCTGCGCCGCCTGCAGACCGAGGCAACCGCGTCGGGCCTCGTGCCTGCGCACTCCTACGTCTCGCTGACGGAGATCTCCGAGTACGCCGCCGGGATCCCCGACGCCATGCGCCAGGCGCGACTCTTCCCGCAGCTCCCACCCGAGGGCAAGGCGGCCTTCTGCTTCTACCCGATGAGCAAGCGCCGCGGCGAGGGGCACAACTGGTACGCGCTCGACTTCGCAGCCCGCAAGGAGCTCATGGTGGGTCACGGCAAGGTGGGGCGAACCTTCCACGGGCGGGTGCTCCAGGTCATCACCGGGTCGACCGGGCTCGACGACTACGAGTGGGGCGTGACGCTGTTCGGCGCGCACCCCGACGACCTCAAGGACTGCGTCTACCAGATGCGCTTCGACGAGGCATCGGCCCTTTACGCCGAATTCGGTCCCTTCTACACCGGCATGGTCGGCACGCTCGACGAGGTCCTCGCGGCCCTGGACACTTGATCGCCGCCGTGACCGCATGACCGCCTCCCTCGACGACCTCAAGGACGAGCTGCAACGGCTCGGGCGGGTCGTGGTGGCGTTCAGCGGCGGCGCCGACTCGTCCCTGTTGGCCAAGCTGGCCCGCGACACGCTCGGCCGCCCTGCGGTGCTCTGCGCCACTGCGCTGTCCCCGTCCCTGGCGGGCGCGGAGGAGGCGGACTGCCGCGCCCTGGCCGCCGAGTGGGACCTGCGCTGGGTGGGGGTGCCGACCAGCGAGATGGAGGACGCGGCGTACGTGGCCAACGGCCCCGACCGCTGCGCCCGTTGCAAGACCGCCCTGATGGCCGCCCTCGGGCCCCTCGCCGCCGCCGAGGGCGCGACGGTGGTCCTCGGGGTGAATGTCAGCGACCTGGGGGACCACCGCCCGGGCCAGGCCGCCGCGGCCGCCGCCGGCGCCAGCTTCCCCTTCGTCGGGGCCGGCTTCACCAAGGACGACGTCCGGCACTGGTCCCGCCAGCTGGGCCTGCGCACCTGGGACAAGCCGGCCGCGGCCTGCCTGGCCTCGCGGCTGCCCTACGGCACGCCGGTCACGCTGGGTCGCCTCGCCGCCGTGGAGGCCGCGGAGTCGGCCCTGCGGACCCTTGGCTTCGGGCAGCTGCGTGTGCGGCACCACGGGGAGGCCGCCCGCCTTGAGGTCGAGCCGGCGGCGCTCGGCGACGTCGTGGCGCGCCGGGACGAGGTCGTCGCAGCGGTACGCGCCGCCGGGTTTACGTTCGTCGCGCTCGACCTCGAAGGTTTCCGGTCGGGCAGCCTGAACCGCGCCATCGCGCGCGCGGATGGAGGAGGCGCGGTGAGCCAGGTCCGGGTCAAGGTGAAGCTGACGTTCCCCGAGTCCGAGGTCCGGCGGGCGGTGCTGGCCACCATGGTCCGTCAGTTCGACGTGGAGCCGAACATCCGCCGGGCCGACGTCGAGGAGCACCGGGGCTGGATCGTGTGCGAGGTCGACGGCGCGGCGGCCCAGGTCGAGGCCGCGCTCGACTGGCTGCGCGGCGAGGGGATCACGGTGGACCTGCTGGGAGACGTCCTGGAGGGCTGAGCCCCGGGTGGTTCAGGGCCGGTCGGGGTCCCGGGGCACGGTCCAGCCGGCCGAGGAGACCTTGCGCGGCTCGTAGAAGACGCAACCCTCGGGGCACGAGAACGGGAGTGGCTCGTTGGCATCGACCTTGCAGCGCTCGAGGCGTTCCCCGCGGGGAGTCGTCCGCATCACGTAGTGGCGGCAATCCTCGTTGACGGCCATTCCCCATTCTGGCCCAGCCGGCAGGCCGCGGTAGCGTCACGCCCCGTGGACCCGACCGACGACCACGACGTCCCCCTCAAGACGCTGCTGCGCTGGAGCGAGACCCTGTCGGCCATCGCCCGCACCGGGCTGGGGTTCACCGAGAGCCTCTACGAGCAGGAGCGCTTCGAGGAGATCCTCAAGGTGGCCGCCGACATCAGGGCGGAGGCGGACGGGCAGGGCGACGGCCCCGACGCCGGCGGCCTGGTGCAGGAGTGGATGGACACGGTGGGCAAGGGGGTGCCCGGCTACGTCACGCCCAAGGTGGCCGTGGGCGCGGCCGTCGGCAACGACAGGGGCGAGCTGCTGCTCATTCAGAGGGCCGACTCGGGCATCTGGCTGTACCCCACCGGCTGGTGCGACGTGGGCTACTCCGCGGCCGAGATCGTGGTCAAGGAGGTCGAGGAGGAGACCGGCATCGTCGTGGAACCCGTCCGCCTCATCGCGGTCCTCGACGGCCTGCGACTGGGTTTCACGCGGGTCCCGTTGTACTCGCTCCTCTTCTACTGCCGCGCCGTGGGCGGCGAGCTGGCCCCGCACCCCCTCGAGACCCGCGACGTGGGTTGGTTCACCCGCGAGACGCTGCCGCACCCCCTGGTCGGCTCGGATCGCTGGGGCGAGCACGTCTTCGCGGCCATCAACGGTGAGCGCCGCGACGTCCTCTACGACAGCGTGCGCCAACCGATGTGGCGGGGCGACTCCGCAACGTCGTGATCGTCGTCGAAGCCGCCGCCTCGGTCGACGACGACCTCGACGCGGCGGTCGCGGTGCTGGTGCCCCAGCTCTCCCGGTCCTCGCCTCCGCCCACCCGGACCGAGCTCGAGAGCATCGTCGCCGGACCCGGCACCACGCTGTTCGTGGCTCGTGACGGCGGTCGCATCGTCGGCATGCTGACCCTGGTCGTGTTCACGATCCCGACCGCGGTCAGAGCGTGGATCGAGGACGTCGTGGTCGACGAGGGCTCCCGGGGCAGCGGGGTCGCCGCGGCCCTCGTGCAGGCGGCGCTCGACCGGGCCGACGCCTGCGGCGCGCGCACGGTCGATCTCACCTCGAGGCCCCACCGCGAGGTCGCCAACCGGCTCTACGAGCGCATGGGGTTCGAGCGCAGGGAGACCAATGTCTACCGCTACCAGGGCCGCGCCACGGAGAACGCCATATAGATTTCCCTGAAGAGACGGGAGGGCCGGCATGGGCGCCAACGGATTGCGGGGACGCAACTGGGTGCTCGCCGCCATGATCTTCGCGGTCTCCATGACGTTCATCGATCAGACGATCGTCTCCATCGCCGTGCCGGACATCCAGCGCGAACTGGGCCTGACATCCACCGGGGTCCAATGGGTCGTGAACGCGTACCTGATCGCCCTGGCCGCGCTGTTCGCCCTGGGCGGACGCCTGTCGGACATCTTCGGCCACACGAAGATGTGCGTGATCGGTGTGATCGTCTTCGTGGTGGCCTCCACGATGTGCGGCTTCACGCCGAAGGGGACCTACGCCGAAGGCTGGATCGTCAGCTTCCGCGCCCTGCAGGGCGCCGGCGGCGCCCTCATGTTCCCTGCCGCACTGGCCATCGTCGTCAACACGTTCCCCCTGCGCGAGCGGGGCAGGGCGCTCGCTCTCTTTTTCGGCATCGCCGGGGGCCTGACCGCCCTCGGACCGATCCTCGGCGGGTACCTGACCGAATGGACCTGGCGGGCCATCTTCTGGGTCAACATCCCGGTCGCCCTGATCGCGCTGGTCCTCATCGCGTTGTCCCGGCCCAGGACCGAGTACCGGCGGGCACCCATCGACTACCGGGGCGCCGTCCTGATCGCAGCGGGCATCGGACTGAGCATCTTCGGCCTGCAGCAGTCGGTGCCCTGGGGATGGAGCAATCCGTGGACGTGGATCTGCATCGTCGGCGGCCTCGCCATCATCGTGCTGTTCGTCTTCGTCGAGCTGCGCACCGAGTCGCCGCTCATCGCCGTCACCATCTTCCGCATCCGCGCCTTCACCGTCGAGAACCTGGTGCTGATGATCTCCATGATGGCGTTCATTCCGATCTTCTTCTTCTCGAGCGAGTACGCGCAGATCGCGCTGCACAAGACAGCGTCGGAAGCCGGACTGTTCCTCCTCTTCTTCTTCCTCGGCTTCGTCGTCGCCGCCCAGATCGGCGGCCGCCTGCTCGACAGGGAAGGGGCCAAGCGCGCCGTCGTCGTCGGGTGCGCCATCGCGGCCGTCGGCTTCGGCATCTGGGCCTCCAAGGCGACGATCCTCGACTTCGACCAGCAGCGGATCTGGGTCGTCGTGGCCGGAGCCGGCATGGGCATGATGCTCGGCCCGGCCAACACCGATGCGGTGAACCGGGCCGGGAACCTCTCCTACGGGGAGGCGACCGGCATCACCCAGACCATCCGCAATTACGGCGCCAGCCTCGGTCTGGCCGCGCTCGGCACCATCTTGTTGTTCACGTTCCGCTCGCACCTCACGACCACGCTCAGCTCCATGGGCGTCCCCCACGCCGCGACGGTGGCCGACCGCATTGCGCAGTCCCAGCAGGGAAGCGGGTCGGTGGCGACCATCCCGCACTACGTCTCGGTGGACTTCGCGCACGCCACCCAGACGGTGCTCTACGTGATGTGCGGGATCATGGCCGGCGCCGGTGTGATCGCCCTGGTCGGGCTCCAACGCGGACGGCAGGAGACGGTGCCGCTCGACGCGGCGCCCGTCACGACAGAGGCCGCCCCGGGCTGAACGACCGTCCCGGCCCCCCGGGGCGTCAGTGCCTCCACACGGGCCGCAGAGACCGGTCCTCATGGGGACAGTCCCTATCTGCCGAGGGTTACAGGGCAGACGCGGGCGTCGCCGCCTGCCGTAACCGCACGGCCGGGTTCTCGTCTCTTCTTCGGCGATCGACGACAGGAGGCAGAGCATGTCACGTCACTCCAGACGCATCGGGCATCACCGTCGCCACCCTGGCGATGGTGGGGATGCTCGGCGCCGGGTGCAGCGTCGTCAGCAAGGTCCGCAACGCCGTGCACAACGTCGAGGGCAACAAGGCGACCATCGACTCGTTCACCCAGAACCTGCAATCGGGACAGAGCTCCACGTTCGAGGCCACCTACACGACGACCGGCAGCGCGCCGGCCACAGTCCTCTACGCGGTCGATCCCTCGAGCGGGGGACTGGCCTTCCACACCACGCAGACGGGCGCCAGCGCCTCGAACCTCCAGCTGATCGTGAATTCGTCCGGCGAGTACTCCTGCACCCAGAGCGGCTCGGCAGCGGCCTGGTCCTGCCAGAAGCTCGGCCAGGCCGACGCCGCCTCCCAGAACCAGATCTTCGACCTCTACACGCCGGCGCACTGGGTCGACTTCCTCAAGGGGGTCTCGCTCGTGGCCGGGCTGGCCGGCGACAAGGTGACGTCGTCGACCATGTCCCTCAACGGCTTCAACATGAACTGCGTCGACCTGGTCGCCCACGGCGTCGCGGGGACGAGCACCATCTGCAGCACATCGCAGGGCATACTCGGCTACGTGAAGGTCGCATCGGACTCGACCAGCTTCCAGATCACGAGCTACTCGTCGTCGCCGTCCCCGTCCCTGTTCCAACTGCCACCGGGAGCGACGGTCACCACGCCCACCACCTGAGCGGCTCGCCCGGGGAACCGGGCAAGATGACCACATGACCACCTTCATCACCCGCTACGACACGTCGGGTCCCGGCGTTCGCCTGGCCGTGAAGGACCTGATCGACATGGCGGGCGAGCCGACGACCGCCGGCTGCCGCGCCGCCGTGCGCCGGGCCCGGCCGGCGGCGAGCGACGCCGCGTGCCTGGCGGGCGCCCGCGCCGCGGGGGCGCGCATCGTGGGGCGCACCAACCTGCACGAGCTGGCGCTCGGCGTGACCGGCGTGAACCCGTGGTACGGGACGCCGGCCAACCCGCTCGACCCCCGGCTCGTGCCGGGCGGCTCGTCGAGCGGCTCGGCGGTGGCCGTCGCCACCGACGAAGCCGACGTCGCCTACGGCAGCGACACCGGGGGCTCGGTGCGCATCCCGTCGGCCTGTTGCGGGACGGCCGGCCTCAAGACGACGTGGGGCCGCATCTCCCTCGAGGGCGTTTGGCCGCTCTCTCCGAGCTTCGACACCGTCGGGCCGATGGCCCGCGACGTCGCGGGCCTCGTGACCGGCATGCAGCTGCTCGAGCCCGGGTTCAGCGCGGCGGACACGGGTGCCGGCTTCACCGTGGCCCGACTGCCCATCGAGTCCGATCCCGCCATCACGGCGGCCATCGACCGCGCGCTGCAGCTGGCCGGTTGGGACTGCCGCGACCTGCCGGTACCGGGTTGGGACGAGGCGACCATGCAGGCCGGCCTCCTCCTCGTGGTCGAGGCGTGGCATTCGGACGCCACGTTGCTGGCGGAGGACCCCGAAGGGATCGGAGCCGACGTGCGCGGCCGGCTCAGGCTCGGTGCGGCCTGCGACGACGCCGCCGTGCGCGCCGCCTGGCAGGCGCAGCGCGACTGGCAGGCGACGCTCGAACGGATCTTCACCGATGTCGACATCCTCGTCACCCCGACCCTCACGATCTTCCCGCCGCCCCTCGAGGAGGGCGATGACCTCCTCGTGTCACGTTGCACCCTCCCGGTGAACCTGGCCGGTGTCCCGGCTCTCTCGCTCCCCGTGCCGACGGGCGGGCCCCTGCCCGCCAGCATCCAGCTGATCGGGCCGGCGGGGAGCGAGGAGCGGCTGCTCGCGGCAGGTGCCCTCCTCGAGGCCGCGGTCGAGGCCGGCTGACCTCTCGGGGGTCGCACCGCGCCGGTGAGCGCGGTTTACGCCCCGGCCATGGAGGACAGGATCTCGTCGACCATCTCCACTGTGGCGTGGGGGTGGAGGAAGGCAAAGCGGGCCACCGTCTCGCTCTCCCAGCTGGTCGGCGTGACAAAGCCGATCTGGTCGTGGAGCAGGCGGGCCGACCAGGCGTCGTAGTCGGCCTTGTCCCAACCCGGCCGCCGGAAGAGCACGATCGACAGTCCCGGGTCGCGGACGAGCTCGACGTGGGGCGACGCGGCGATGCGCTCGGCCGCCCGCTGGGCGATGGCCAGCCCCGACTCCACCGCGTCGCGGTAGGCGTCGAGGCCGTTGACCGCCAGGGAGAACCACAGCGGCAGCCCCCGGGCCCGCCGCGTCAGGTGGAAGGCGTAGTCGCTCGGGTTCCATTCCTCGGGGTTGTCGCTGTGCAGCACCTCGAGGTACTGCGCGTCCTGGGTGTGCACCGCCTTGGCCAGGTTGGGCCTGCGGTAGACGAGGGCCGCGCAGTCGAAGGGCGCGAAGAGCCACTTGTGCGGATCGACGATGAAGGAGTCGGCCCGCCCGAACCCCGCGAACCGGGCCTGCACCGACGGCGCGAACAGGGCCGCCGCGCCACCATAGGCACCGTCGATGTGGAACCACAGCGCGCGCTCGGCGGCCACGTCGGCCACCCCGTCCAGGTCGTCGACGATGCCCGCGTTCGTCGTGCCCGCCGTGGCCACCACACCGATGACATCGTCGCGCCGCGGGTCGTCACGCAGCGCGGCCCGCAGGGCCTCTCCGGTCAGGCGATGGTCCCTCGTGGGCACGGTCAGCATCCCGACGCCGAGCACGTGGAGTGCCTTGCCCACCGACGAGTGGGCGTCCTCGCTCACCGCGACCAGCGGGTGCCGCGGCGCATCGGTGTGGCGCCGGTGCGACGCCGTGTCCCGGGCCACCATGAGCGCCGAGAGGTTGCCGGCAGACCCGCCGGCCACGAAGCAACCGCCGGCGTCCTCGGGGAAGCCGGCCTGCGCCGCCAGCACGCCAAGCGCCTGGTTCTCCGCGACGACCACCCCCGCTGCCTCGAGCCAGGAGGTGCCGTGCAGCGACGAGCACGAGACGAACATGTCGAAGAGGAGCGACGCCTTGGTGGGTGCGGCCGGGATGAACGACAAGAAGCGAGGACTGTCGCACGACACGACCGCCGTTGCGAGCTTGTCGACG
The DNA here is from genome assembly GCA_963728845.1 of uncultured Acidimicrobiaceae bacterium. Lineage (GTDB taxonomy): Bacteria > Actinomycetota > Acidimicrobiia > Acidimicrobiales > RAAP-2 > Bog-473. The sequence continues at coordinate 187,919 of CAVSLS010000041.1, read as the reverse complement.
AAGAGCTTCAGCACGTGTGCCGCGTCGTTCCCTTCCGGACGCATCAGGCCGTCCAGCTCGGCGTGGAGCGACTCGACCAGTCCACCGAAGTCCAGCGCCACGGGGTCCATGGAGAGCCGCTCCCGGCAGGCCGCGAGGATCAGCTCCGCCATCGCCTCGTCGTAGCGGAACATGTCGTCCGCCATCAGGTCGGTGGTCCGCCCGGGTCCGGCGCGGCGCGCCGCGCGGCCCGCCAGGCCTCCTCGGCCCGGCTGGAGATCTCGTGCAACGGGGCCCCCGTCTCGGCGGCGACGGCGGCCACGTCCTCGAACTCCGGCTTGGCGCGTCCGCTGGTGATCTTCATGCGGACGGTGATCCCGTCGACCATGACCTGGTCCATGTGCCGGGCCTGTGGCCAGCGCTCGACGCCGGTGGCACGCACGCCCATCGTCCCGGTGTCCCGCTCCATCTCGGCGCGCAGCGCGGCCACCCGCGTGGCGTCGGTCAGCACGTGCAGGACGTGGCCCGGGCGGCCCTTCTTCATGGTGACCGGGCTCACCCAGGCGTCGAGCGCACCGGCCTCGAGGGCGGCCGCCACCGCGTGCCCCAGCTGTTCGCCCGTCACGTCGTCGAGGTTGGTCTCGAGCATGACGGCTGGTTGGCCGGGGCCGGCGTCGGCCCGCCCGAGCGCGCCGTCCGACCACGACCTGGGTGCAATTGGGCAGGTCGTCCATCTCCCCCGCGCCCCCTCCGAAACCCGACGCCGTGACGGTCATGTCGGGGAGCGCCCCGAAAGAGGAGCACAACGCGGCCAGGAGGGCGGCTCCGGTCGGGGTCGTGAGCTCCAGCCGGGTGTCCCGCCCGTAGGCCGGGATGCCCTCGAGCAGGCGGACGGTGGCCGGGGCCGGGTTGGGGAGCCACCCGTGGGCGCTGCGCACGGTCCCGCTCCCCGTCGCCACCGCCGAGGCGCTCACCTCGTCGACCCCGAGCACCTCGAGCGCGGCTGCGGTCCCGACGACGTCGATGACCGCGTCGTGCCCGCCGACCTCGTGGAAGTGGACCTGCTCGACCGGGCGCCGGTGCAGTACCGACTCGACGGAGGCCAGCGAGCCGAACACGGACAGCGCACGCCGAGCCACCCGCGCCGGCAGCGCCGCCTGCTCGATCAGTGCCGCGATGGCCCCGTGGGTGCGGACCACGACGTCGTCGCCGGCCACGACCGCACGGGTGCAGGCGATGCCTCCACGGGTGCCCTCCTCGAACTGCAGGTCCCACCCCGGAAGGGCGAGCCGGCCGAGCAGCCCGCGGACCTCGTCGACGTCCGCCCCGGCGTCGACGAGCGAGCCGAGGGCCATGTCCCCGGCGATGCCCGCGAAGCAGTGGAACCAGGCGACCGTCGGTGCGCCGTGCGGTCTCCGTCACGGCAGGAGCCGGGCAATCGCACAGGCCGCGCCGTAGCCGTTGTCGATGCCGACGACCGTGATGCCCGATGAGCAGGCGGAGAGCATGGTGAGCAGCGCCGTGACGCCCTCGAACGCAGCGCCGTAGCCGGTGCTGGTCGGGACGGCGACGACGGGCGCCGGTGTGAGGCCGCCGACGACGCTGGCCAGGGCGCCGTCCATGCCCGCGACAACGACCACGGCGTCAGCCATGGCGATCGTGTCGAGCTCGGCCAACAGCCGGTGCAGACCGGCGACGCCGCAGTCGGTGAGCACGGTGGGAGCGAACCCGAGCGCGTCGAGCACCGACGTGCACTCGGTGGCGACGGGAAGGTCCGCCGTGCCGGCCGTGACCACCACCACGGTGCCGGCCCGCTCGGGCGCCGGGCGGTAGACGACGGTCGAGAAGGCGCCGCTCTCCGCGATCGTCCCCGGGCCGAGACCCGAGTGACGCGGCCACCGCCGATGCCGCCTTCACCTGGGGCTCCGTGGCCCGGGTGAGGAGGACGGGGCCGTCGGTCCCGGTGAGGAGCTCTTCGACGACCGCCGCACAGTGCTCCGGCGTCTTGCCGGGCCCGTACACCGCTTCGGGCATGCCGAGCCGCAGGTCGCGGTGGAGGTCGACCCGTGCGAACCCCAGGTCCGCGAAGGGCAGCCGGCGCAGTTGCCTGACCGCGTCGTCGGGCGTGCAGCGGCCGGCGGCGACCTGCTCGACGAGTGCGCGAAGCGAAGAGGCGTCCATGACCTGCTCTATCCTGCCCAACTGTGAACCCCCCTGCGACCACGGTCGCCTACTTCGGCCCGGAGGCCACCTTCACCCAGGAGGCCCTTCTGACCCAGTCCGACCTGGCGCAGGCCGACCTGACGTCGCTCGGCTCCATTCAGGGGGTGCTCGACGCCGTGGCGGCGGGGGAGTTCGAGCTCGGATTCGTGCCCATTGAGAACGGGATCGAGGGGACGGTCAGCGCCACCATCGACGGTTTGATCCACGACGTCGACCTCCACATCCAGCGTGAGGTGGTGATGGACATCCACCTGCACCTCATGGCCCGCCCGGGCACCGCCCTGGCCGACGTCCGTTCCGTGTCGTCCTATCCGCATGCCCTGGCCCAATGCCAGAAGTACCTGGCCCGCGAGCTTCCCAAGGCCGAGCAGCGGGCGGCCAATTCCACCGCCGACGCCGCCCGGCTGCTGGGAGAGGCGAGCTCGGCCGACGAGGCCGCCATCGCACCACGGCTCGCGGCGGAGCGCTACGGCCTGACCGTCCTGGCCGAGGACGTGGAGGATCACCCGGACAACCAGACCCGCTTCGTCCTCGTGGCCAAGACCCGTATTCCGAGGCCGACGGGGCACGACAAGACCAGCATCGTGTGCTTCCAGCGCGCCGACCATCCCGGCAGCCTGCACGGCATTCTGGGCCAGTTCGCGGCCCGCAACATCAACCTGACCAAGCTCGAGTCGCGGCCGACCAAGCAGGGGTTGGGCGACTACTGCTTCGTCATCGACCTCTCCGGCCACCTCGGCGACGAGGTCGTGGCGGATTGCCTGCGCGATCTCCATGCGGGCCTGGCCGGCGTGAAGTTCCTCGGGTCCTACCCGGCGGCGGGCGAGCACGGGCCCGAGCAGAGGCGGCAGGCCGACGCCGCCTGGCAGGCCGCCGACCAGTGGCTGCGGCGCGTTGCGGGGTTCTATCGGCTGACGGGCGCCGCCGTCCGGGGCAAGCGACCCGGCAGGCGGCGCGTGATCACCAGGGCCGTGACGCGGCCAGCGCAGCCACCGCGAAGGCGATGACGACGCCGCCGGCGATCGGCCGCGTGCCTCTCGAGACTGCCGCGACGGCAGCCCCTCCGACGCCGACCCCGAGGGCGATGCCGAGGACGTCGGCCAGGTTCAGCGACGCCGACAGCCCCGTCCATCGCAGCGAGACTACGGGCCGGGCTCGCTGGTACTCTGCGCCGGGAGGGACCGTGAAGCTCCAGACCATCGACGTCGATCAGCATCTCTTCGAGTCGAGGACGACCTGGTCCGAACACATCGAGCCCGCGGACGGGTCCGACGCGCTCGTCCATCACCGACGACGAGGCCGGATGGCCCTGGCTGACCTGGCGGGGCAGCCGGCTCACCCCGCTCGAAGTGCCCATCCCGGAGCGCTCGACACTGATCGGGCAGGACCGCCTCCGCCGGCTCCGCGGTGAGCGCGCACCCGCCTCGTTCGAGGACCTGGTCCCCGACTCCTACCGTCTCGCCGGCGCGCGCCTGCAGTCGCTCGACGAGTTCGGGCTCGACGCTGCGGTCCTGTTCCCGAACTACGGGCTCTTGTGGGAACAGCGGCTGGCCTCGGACCGTGCCGCGGAGCGTGCGAACGCCCGGGCCTACAACCGCTTCATGGCAGACGTCTGCAGCGAGGGTGACGGCCGCCTCTTCGGCGTGGCGCACTCCTGCTGCACGATCCCCGCTGGGCAGTGGAGGAGATCACGCGGGTGCGGGCGCAGGGCGTCCGGCTGGCCATGGTCGCCCCGGCGCCGGTGGACGGGAAGCCGTTGTCGCACCGCGACTTCGATCCCGTGTGGGCGGCGTTCAGTGACCAGGGCGTCGCGCCGGTGTTCCACGTCTCGGAATTCGAGAGCCCGTTGCATCCCGCCTGGCGTGAGGGCGAACAGGAGGACGGCGAGCAACTCTTCGATTCCATCTTCTTGTACCTGGCGCCGGCCGTCGCTCTCGCCAACCTGATCCTCAACGGCGTGCTCGAGCGGTTCCCGCGCCTGCGCATCGGCGTCGTCGAGCTGACGGCAAGCTGGGTGCCGAGCTTCCTGCTCCACATCGACGGGGCGTCGGACTTCTACACCCAGCGGCACGGCGAGCCGTTCCGCGTGCTCGCGAACCGTCCGTCGGAGTACTTCCAACGCCAGGTCCGGGTCGCCGCCCTCCCCTACGAGATGCCGAACCGCCTCGTCCCCAAGGTGGGCGATGACACCTTCATGATCGGAAGCGACTGGCCGCATGCCGAGGGTGTCGCCGACCCCATGGCCGCGGCCGAGTGGGCCGTGGCGGGGCTGACCGGCCCCGCCCGGGCCAACATCCTGGGAGCCAACGCCGCCTGGCTCCTCGGTTTGTGACCACCGACCTCGAGGCGGCCGCCGCCGAGCGCGACCGGTTGCGGGCGACGTACCTCGAGGAGGTCGGGCGACGGCCGGAGTCGACCGCCCGCGGCGTGCACCACCTGGCGCTGCTGTGCTCAGACGTCGAACGGACGATCCGTTTCTACCAAGAGCTCTTGGGCTTCCCGCTGGTCGAGCTCTTCGAAAACAGGGACTACAAGGGGTCCACCCACCTCTTCTTCGACCTGGGTCACGACAACACGCTTGCGTTCTTCGACTTCCCCGGACTGGGCCTCGGTCCCTACGCCGAGGTGTTGGGTGGGTTCCACCATCTCGCCATCTCCGTCGGGCGGGCGCAGTGGGACGCGCGGGCCCGCCTGGAGGCGGCCGGTGTGCCGACCCGGATCGAGAGTGAAGTCTCCTTGTACTTCTCGGACCCCGACGGCGTGCGGCTCGAGCTCATCGCCGAGGACCTGGGCTCGCTGTACGGGACGCCGCTGCACTGATGGCGGTCACCGGACTGGCCAACCTGGCCGTCAAGGTCTCCGATCTCGAGGCCGCCTGCGCCTGGTACGAAGCGGCCGGGGCCACGGTGACCGAGCCCGTCGAATGGGAGAACGGCCGCCGGGCAGACGTGCAGCTGGGCGCCCTGGACCTGACGCTCTTCACGCAGGCGATCTACGAGGACGCCTGCGCGCTCCCCGCCGAGGGGTTCCTGCACCCTGCCCTCTTCGTGGACGACCTCGACGTGGAGCTGGCGCGCCACGAGGTCCTGTGGGGGCCGTGGACGGTCAGTGGCGCCTTCGGCACGCTGCCGGATCGCCTTCGTGGAAGCGCCCGGGGGGATCCGCCTCGAGTTCATGGAGCAGATCGAAGAACCCCCGGGCTGACCGTGCCCTGCCCGTGCCTCCATGGTCGTGCTGGCACGACCGAGGCCCGTCGGCCACCACCCTTCAAACAGCGTGCCAGCGCTGGGACAATGGAACGATGACGGTTGCGCCGATGGGACTGCCGCGTACCGCTTCCGGACCACGCTGGCGTGCCGGTGGACCGGCTACCTGACGATCGTCCTGCTGGTCGGACTCCTCGGCGGCGTGGCCATGGGCGCCATCGCCGCCGCCCGGCGCACCCAGGCCGCCTTCCCGGTGTTCCTTTCGAGCACGAACCCCTCGAACCTGGCGCTCGTGACCTCGGGTTGGCAGCCGGGACAGCCCAACAGCGCCGGCTCCAGCCTCGCCGGTGCGCATCTCGTGGGACGCTTGCCGCTGGTCTCCCACGTCGCCAACTCCGAGAACCTGAACGCGCAACCACTCACCGCGACGGCAACCAGATTGAGATCCCGCGCCGCCGCCGCGCTCGGCATCAGCACGTTGAACAATTACGGCAGCGTCGACGGCGAGTTCAGCCAGCAGAACCGCGCCACCGCGATCGAGGGGCGGCTGCCGGACCCGACCCGGGCCGACGAGATCGCCTCGCTCCGATTGTGGCCCAGGCGCTCGACGTGCACGTCGGCGACACGGTGCCGATCGGCTTCTACACCAACGAGCAGACGATCCTGCCGGGGTACGGCACCAGCGCGGGCTTCAACGCCAAGCCCTACCGGAAGATGGACATGAAGGTGGTCGGGCTGGTCGCCTTCAACGGCCACCGTCATCGTCGACTCTCTCGAGATCACCGGCACCGCGAACATCCTGTACTCGCCGGCTCTGACCCGCCAGTTCCTCTCGTGCTGCGTCACCAACGTCACGACGTACCTCCAGCTGGCCCACGGCAACCGCGACGTCTCACGGGTCGAGGCGGAGATCGACCATGTGGCGGCAGCCCGGCTTCGGGGAAGGCGCTGTTTGGGGTGCAACCAGACGTGTCGGCGGCCGAGGGGGCCATCCGGCCCGAGTCCATCGCTGCTCGCTGTCTTCGGAGGCATCGCCGCGCTGGCGGCCCTCCTCATCGCGGGCCAGGCCCTGAGCCGCCAGCTCCGGCTGACGGGCGAGGAGCGGCAGATTGAGCGCGCGCTCGGAGCGGGCCCGGCCGCCATCGTGTGCGACGCCGTGCTCGGCCTGCTCCTCGCGGTCGTCGCGGCTCGGTGCTCGCCGTCGCGGTCGCGGTCGCGCTTGTCGCCGCTGGCTCCGATCGGCATCGTGCGCGCCGTCTACCCCGACGGTGGCGTGGCCTTCGACTGGCCGGTGCTCGGGGTCGGCTGTGCCGGCCTTTGTGGTCGTCCTCGGTCTGCTCGCCGTGGCCATGGCCGTACGCCATGCGCCTCACCGGGTCTCGTCGCGCGACGCCCGCCCGAACCGGGTCCCGCCGCTGGTGCGGACGGCGGTCAACGCAGGGCTGCCGGCGCCTTCGGTGGAGGGCATCCGGTTCGCCGTGGACTCCGGCGGTGGCCGCAGCGCGGTCCCGGTGCGCTCCGCCATCGTCGGGACGCTGCTCGCGGTGGTCGTCGTCGTGACGACGGTCACCTTCGGTTCCAGCCTCGACGCCCTCGTCTCGCACCCGGGTCTCTACGGGTGGAACTGGGACTACGAGTTGACCGGCGGTGGTGGTATCGCCCCCGTCCCCGGCGCCCGCCTCGGCGACCCTGCTCGACCGCGATCCGTCCGTCGCCGCGTGGTCCGCCGTCGTGTTCGGGGGCGAAGCGACCATTGACGGGCAGCTCGTCCCCGACATCGGGCAGCGACCGGGTGCGGCGGTGGCGCCGCCCGTCCTCTCGGGACACGGACTCGAGTCGTCCGGCCAGGTGGTGCTCGGGGGCGAGACCCTGGCCGCCCTCCACAAGCGGATCGGCGACACGGTGCAGGTGCAGATCGCGCCGGCACGAGTCGCGGCAGCTCGTGATCGTCGGCACGGCGACGATGCCGACCGTCGGGATCCAGCTGGGCGGCGACCCACCCGTCCATGGGGGAGGGCGCGTTGGTGGCGGCGTCCCTGATCCCGAACTCGGTGTCAAACGCCAACAACGTGACGCCGTACGGCCCGAGCGCGATCTTCGTGCGGGTGCGTGACGGGGCCGACCAGGCAGCGTCCCTGGCCGCGCTGCACAAGATGGCCGGTCAGCTGACGACGTCCACCAACTACGGCGTGAGCGTGCTGGCGGTGCAGCGGCCGGCCGAGATCATCAACTACCGGTCCATGGGGACGACGCCCGCCATCCTCGGGCTCGGCCTGGCCGCCGGGGCCACCATCGCGCTGTGCCTCACGCTCATCGCCTCGGTCCGGCGCCGGCGACGCGACCTGGCGCTCCTCAAGACGCTCGGGTTCACCCGGCGCCAGCTGGCGGCCACCGTCGCCTGGCACGCCAGCGTCGCGGTGGGCATCGGGACGGTGATCGGCATTCCCGTCGGGATCGTGCTCGGCCGGTCCCTGTGGGACGTCTTCGCGCACCAGATCGACGCGGTCGCACAGCCCTTCGTCCCCGGGCTGACGATCGCCGCCATCGGCGTGGGAGCCATCGTGCTGGCCAACCTGATCGCCACCATCCCCGGGCGCCTCGCCGCCGACACACCGACGGCCCTCATGCTGCGCGCGGAGTGAGTGGAGGTCCTGTGACGGACAGGGGCAGCTGCCATCCCGGCGTGCCTCAGTCCTCCGTGTGAGAATTCGAGGACCTGATGACACTGGAGGACTGGGATGACGACGACGACCACCACGACCGACGCCGCTGCACTGCCGCCACCGAAACACGGGTATACCAAGGACGGGACTCCAGTCTACGCCCGCACGCACCGCTACATGAAGATGGACACGGCCGTGCAGCGGTTCAATGCAGCCGTGGGCCTCAGGATCACGGTTCTGGTCGGAACCATGTGGGCGGCGTACGTGTTCGCCCTCATCGCGTTCTACTCCCTGCCGTCGACGATCAAGGCGCACAGCGGCACGGTGCTGGTGCTCTGGATCAGCTCGGAGTTCCTTCAACTGGTTCTGCTGCCGATCATCATCGTCGGCCAGAACATCCAGTCGCGCGCCGCCGACGCCCGGGCCACCAAGACATTCGAGGACGTGGAGGACGCCCGCAAGAAGATCGAGCACGCGATCAGCCTGCTCGACGTGCACACCGAAGGCGGGCTACACGACGCCGTCGCCATGATCATCGACGCCGTCAACGCGAAGTCGGCACCGGGCGCGCCGGCCACCTGACCCGGCGACAGGGCCCCCTAGGCCTCCTCGAGCTCCAGGGACGGGGCGGCGGCCTTTTGGCCCGCCCTGACCGGCTCACCGAGCTGACGTAGCGACGGGAGCGTGGCCATGGCGACCGCGGCGGTGGCCGCCAGCACGACCGCCGCCACCGAGAAGGCCAGGGCGTATCCGTCGGTCAGGGCCGCCGCGGTGTGGGCCGGCGTCGCCGCCACGTCGGTCAGCCTGCCCGAGGTGCGGTTGGCCGCCACGGTGGCCAACGCGGCGAGGCCGATGGACGCGCCGACCGTCCGTGACGTGTTGAGCAAGCCGGACGCGAGACCCGCCTGCTCCCGGGGCACCCCCGCCGTACCGGCAACCGCGATCGGTGTCACTGCAAGGCCCATGCCCAGCCCGATGAGCACGTAGGGACCGAGGAGGTCGGTCACGAACGTGCTGCCGGTCGAGATCTGGGACAGCCAGGCCAGCCCGCCCCCCGCCACCAGCGCGCCGAGGACGATGAGCGGGCGGGGGCCGACTTTCGGCACCAGGCGCGCCGTCACCTGCGCCCCGGCGGCGATGAGCAGGGTCTGCGGCAAGAAGGCGAGCCCCGCCTGGAGCGGGCTGTACCCCAAGACGTGCTGCATGTAGAGCGTCTCGAAGTACCAGGAACCGAACAGCGCCCCGAACATCATCAGCATCACGACGTTGCCTCCCGACACCGAGCGCGACCGGAAGATGTTGAGCGGGACGAGCGGAGCGTTCGATACCCGGGCCTGCAAGAAGAGGAAGACGGCGAGGAACACCGCGGCGGCCGCGAGCGGCACCAGGACCTGAGCCGACCCCCACGAGTAGGTCTCGGTGCGCACGAGGGCGAACACCAGCGCCACCAGGCCCACGGTCACCGTCACCGCCCCGGCGAGGTCGAGGTGGCGGTGCGCCATCTCGGCCCGTGACTCGGGGAGGTCGCGGCGGGCCGCGACGAGCGCGACCGCTCCGACGGGCACATTGACGAACAGGATCCAGCGCCAGCTCAAGAAGTCGGTCAAGATCCCCCCGAAGAGCGCCCCGGCCGACGCGCCGGCAGCGGACACGGCGCTCCAGACCCCCAGTGCCCTGGCGCGGGCGGGACCCTCTGCGAACGTCGACGTCAGGATGGTCAGGGTGGCGGGCGCCAGGATGGCCGCTCCCAGCCCCTGCAGAGCCCGGGCGCCTATCAGCCAGGCCTGACTCTGCGCCATGCCGCCGAGCAGGCTCGACACGGTGAACACGGCCAAGCCCACCATGAAGATCTTCCGCCGACCGAAGAGGTCGGCCGCGCGACCGCCGAGAAGGAGGAACCCGGCGAAGGTCAACGTGTAAGCGTTGACGATCCACTGGAGATTCGACGTGCTGAAGTGCAGGTCGTGCTGGATCGACGGGAGGGCAACGTTCACGATGGAGGCGTCCAGCACGACCATGAACTGGCCGATGCAGACGATGCCGAGGACCATCCACGACGGGACGTACCGGCCCGGTTCGAGTTCGATTGCAGCGCTGGCCCTGGGGTTCATGGACATGGTCTCCCTCTGCACTGAGCGTTCCGATCCGTCAGTCCCCACTCCCGCGGCCAACGTCGGCCGACCTTCGGCTATTCCCACCCTAAGGACCGAACACGGGACAGTCCGGCGGGAATCGGACGTTTCTCCGTTTGTCGTACCGACTCCTTCTAGCAGTGCGGTGTGACAGGCTCGCGTGACGACGGAGCGGCCTCCGGCCGGGTTGCCCGAGCGGGCGGAGCCTGCATCCGGTGTTCCCGGCACCTGAGGGCGGGACCGAAGAATACGGACAATGACCGGAGAATTTGCGGCCTCGGTGTCGAATTGCGCCGGTCGCGTTCGTGTGGGACGTGACAGCCGGTGCTGACCCGGGAAGTACGAGAAGAGAGGATCGTCAAATGAAGCAGTACCTCTTGAGCGTTCCGATGATCGACGGCGCACCCCCCCGACCTCCCGCGGACACGCAGCGGGCCTACGAGCAGGTCTCCCGCTTGAACGAAGAGCTGCAGACCGCGGGCGCCTGGGTCTTCGCCGGCGGGCTCCTGCCGGCTTCGTCGGCAACCGTCGTCCGGGCCGAGGGAGCCGAGGTCCTGGTGACGGACGGGCCGTTCACCGAGTCCAAGGAGCACATCGGTGGCGTGTGGATCATCGAGGCGGCCGACCTCGATGCGGCCCTGGCGTGGGCGACGAAGGCCACCCGGGCCTGCGGGGAGCCGGTCGAGGTCCGGCCCTTCCAGGAGAATCCTGCCGGCTGAGGCCGGAGCGGGCGATGGAGGAGGGTCTGCGCGGTGTCGAGCGAGTGTTTCGCGAGGAGTTCGGGCGTGCCGTCTCGGTCTTGGTCCGGGCATTCGGTGACATCGACCTGGCCGAGGAGGGTGTGCAGGAGGCCTTCGCCATCGCGGCGGAGCGCTGGGCGGCCGACGGTGTGCCCGCCAGCCCGGCCGGCTGGATCATCACGACGGCACGGCGCCGGATCATCGATCGCCTGCGGCGAGAGGCGTCGCGGGACGACCGCCAGGCCCAGGCCGCGCTCCTCCACCAACGTGACGGGCCCGACGAGGACCTTTCGGTGCACGACGACCGGCTCCGCCTGATCTTCACGTGTTGCCACCCGGCGCTGGCGCCGGCCGCCCAGGTTGCGCTGACGCTGCGCCTCCTCGGGGGGCTGACGACGCCCGAGATCGCCCGGGCCTTCGTCGTTCCGGAGCGGACGATCGCGCAGCGCATCGTCCGGGCCAAGGCAAAGATCCGCGACGCCGGCATCCCCTACCGCGTCCCGAGCAGCGCCGAACTGCCGGACCGTCTTCGACCCGTGCTGGCGGTCATCTACCTCGTCTACAACGAGGGGTATGCGGCCAGCGTGGGGAACCAGTTGGTGCGAGAGGGCCTGTGCACCGAGGCCATCCGTCTCGGGCGTGTCCTCGTCACGCTGATGCCCGACGAGCCCGAGGTCACCGGCCTCCTCGCGCTCATGCTGCTGATCGCATCGCGCCGGCCCGCTCGCACCGACGCCGGTGGCGCCCTGGTCCCGCTGCGGGACCAGGACCGCCGCCTCTGGGATCGGCAACTCATCGCCGAGGGCCAACAGCTCGTACGAGCCTGTCTGCAGCGGAACATGCCGGGCCCCTACCAACTCCAGGCTGCGATCAACGCGGTCCACAGCGACGCCCCGAGTGTGGCGGCGACGGACTGGCGCCAGATCCTCGTCCTCTACGACCAGCTGCTCCATGTCGACCCGTCGCCGGTGGTCGCGCTCAACCGGGCCGTTGCCCTCGCCGAGGTCGAGGGTCCCGGTGCCGGGCTGGCGGCCACGGACGACCTCCCGCTCCAGGGGTACTACCTCTACCACGCGGTCCGCGCCGACCTCCTCAGCAGAGTGGGACGCTGCTCCGAGGCCGCCGCGGCGTATGACGCCGCCCTCGCCCTGACCGACAACGAAGCCGAGCGTGCCTTCCTCCTGAGAGCCCGGGCGTCGGCGCTCGACGTGCCGGGCGGGTGACAGACTCGAGCCCGCCATGAAGGTGCACCTCGTCGACGGGACCTACGAGCTGTTCCGCCACTTCTTCGGCGCGCCGCCCCATCGCAACGCCGCCGGGCAGGAAGTGGCGGCCGTCAGGGGAGTGGTCGGTTCGGTCCTCCAGCTGTTGGGTGAGGGTGCCACGCATGTGGGCGTGGCCACCGACCACGTCATCGAGTCGTTCCGCAACGACCTGTGGCCCGGCTACAAGACCGGCGCCGGCATCGACCCGGACCTGTGGTCCCAGGCCTGGCCCCTGGAGGAGGCCCTCGTCGCGCTCGGTGTGCTGGTCTGGCCCATGGTGGACCTCGAGGCGGACGACGCCTTGGCCAGTGGGGCGGCGGTCGGCGGCGACGACCCGGGCGTCGAGCAGGTCGTCATCTGCACGCCGGACAAGGACCTGGGGCAATGCGTCCGTGGTACCCGGGTCGTCCAGCTGGACCGGCGCAAGGACGTGCTCATCGACGAGGACGGTGTCGTTGCGAAGTTCGGCGTCGGACCGGCTTCCATCCCCGACTACCTCGCTCTGGTCGGTGACAGCGCGGACGGGTTCCCAGGCTTGGCCGGATGGGGCGCCAAGTCGGCCGCCGCCGTCCTTGCCCGCTGGAGCCACCTCGAGGACATCCCGGCCGATCCGGCCGACTGGGAGGTCGCCGTGCGCGGCGCGGCCAAGCTGGCCGGTGTCCTCATGGAGTGTCGTGACGACGCCCTCCTGTTCAAGGAGCTGGCCACCCTGCGCGTCGACCGTTCGCTGCTCGGGCGGGTCGAGGAGCTCCGGTGGCGGGGTCCGACGGGCGACTTCGCACGAGTGTGCGCCGACATCGACGGGCCGGGGCTCCTCCGGCGGGCTGAGGCTCTGGCCGCCGCTCGCTGAGCTCGTCGACGTCCGGTGTCGCGACGGCCTCCCGTCACGGGGCCAACCCGGGCGGCGACGACGGGCGTCGGACCGGAGACGGTGAGTCGGTGAGAATGGACGGAGGGTGCCATCGTGGACGATCCTGGAGCGAGTGCGTCGGCTGCGACGGCGACAGTGACCCTCAGAGGTGAGCGAGTGCGAGCTGGAAGGGACAGGCTCCGGACAGAGGTGGACGAATTGTTCCGGCATCGACCCGGTTGGCGGTTGCAGGCGATGTCGACGCCGGGCCTCGCACCGCAGTGGTGTTTCGGAACTGGCGGACAGGCCGACCTCAGCATCGCCACGGACGGGGATGCGATCCGTGTCTATGTGGTCGAACAGGACCGGGACGTCGCGCTGGGGAGCATCGACGAATTGGTTGCGTGGCTGAAGGCGAACAAGCCCGAGGCGTTCAAGGATCCCAAGGCGAGTGTCGGCGGCAAGCTGAAGCGTGGTCGCCTCTTCGATTGGGAGTAGCGAACGACGGGAGTCCCCGGGTGGTCCCGCAGCTGAGGGGTCGCATGGCCTGACCGGTCTCCCTTGGACAGAGGCAGGCGTGGTGCCTCAGAGGGGAACCGCGCGTGCAACCAATTTGCAGCCTGGTACGAACCACTTCGCCACCTGCCCCGACGACCATTGGCGGCGCCGTCGACAGGGGGAAGTGATGCGTGGTTCCGATGAACAGCTCGCGCGGCTGGCCGGGAACCCAAGTCCGTCGCGGGCTGCGTCGCCCAACGGAGGGCTCGACGCCACCCGGGCGGCTCGCCGCACCGGCTGGGCGGCCGTCGTCTATGGAGCGTTCGGCGTCTTCCTCACCTGCTTCGTCGTCGTCCTCGTCGTGCATCCTCAGGGCTGGTTCTGGACGTTCTTCGTCAACTGGGTGATCGATGGCTTCGAGGTCCTGGTCGCCGTCATGTGTCTCCTCCGGGCCGTCTTCGGGGGCACCATACGACCGGTGGCTCTGACCCTCGGTCTGGGACTGCTGGCGTGGTCGTTCGGCGACGTCCTCTTCTCGGTGCAGACCCTGGGTGGTGGGAACCCGCCGACGCCCTCATGGGACGACGCCCTCTACCTCGTGTTCTACCCCCTGACCTATGTCGGCGTGATCCTCTTGCTGCGGATGGAAGTGCGGGAGGTGCCACTGGCGACGTGGCTCGACGGCGTCGTTGCGGGCCTCGGGGCGGCCAGCCTGACCGCCGCCTTCGTGTTCGAGACAATCGTGCGGTCGATCGGCGGTTCCCCGGCCGAAGTGGCAACCAACCTGGCCTATCCGGTCGGCGATCTCGTGCTCGTTGCCCTCGTCGTGGGCGCCCTGACCGTCCTCCCGACGTGGCGCAACCCCCAGCTCCTGGTCCTCGCTCTGGGTTGCGGGTTGTTGGCGGTGGGCGACACCATGTACCTGTTCCAGTCGTCGGCCGGGACGTACCAGGTCGGGACTCTCCTGGACGCCACCTGGCCTGTCGCCATGGTGCTCATGTCCGGCGCGGTGTGGCTGCGCTCTGCTCCTGCGGCCGCCGCGGCGGCTCCGCAGACCGTCCAGTTCGTCGTCCCCACCGTTGCCGCCGCCTGCGGGCTGGCGGTGCTCTTCGAGGGCGCCCTCGGCCACGTCGGCCCGGTCGCGGCCACGCTGGCCCTCCTCACGTTGGTGGCCGTGATGGGGCGCTCACTGCTGTACTTCTCGGCCCTTCGACGGCTGACCAAGTCCCGGGAACGAGAGGCCATGACGGACGAGCTGACGGGCCTTGGGAACCGCCGGTACCTGACGAATATGCTCGACAACCTCTTTGTCCGCGGGGAGACGGGCCACCTCGCCCTGTTGTTGATCGATCTCGACCACTTCAAGGAGATCAACGACTCGTTCGGCCACCAGGTGGGCGACCGCATCCTCGCGATGCTCGGGTCGCGGCTGGGCGACGCTCTCGCTACGTCGGACACCCTGGTCCGCCTCGGCGGCGACGAGTTCGGCGTCGTATTGACCGGGGAGAGCGCACGACGGCCCACCATCGTCGCGGAGAGGCTGACGACCGAGCTCGAGTACCCGTTCGCTCTCGAAGTGGCGAACCTGCACGTGAGTGCCAGCATCGGCATTGCCATCGTTCCCGACCATGCCGGCACGGCGTCCGAATTGCTGCGCTGTGCCGATGTCGCCATGTACAGGGCGAAGTCGTCACACCGGCCATTCGACGTGTACGAGGTGGCGACCGACACCGGCCTCAGTCGGATCAAGCGCGTCGAAAAGTTTCGCAATGCGATGGACAGCAATGCTCTCGAGTTGTACTACCAACCGCAGTTCGACGTTCGGACCGGTTTGGTGCCCGCAGTGGAGGCGCTCCTGCGATGGCCCCAGTCGGGCGAGGACGTCCTCCTGCCGGCGGACTTCATCCCCTTGGCCGAGGAGGCCGGACTGATGAAGCCGGTTGCCGAATGGGTCCTGGAGGCCGCGCTGGCACAATGCGCCCAATGGCATGCAGCCGGGAATCCCGTCAACATCTCGGTCAATCTCTCGACGACGAACCTGCTCGATATCGACCTGCCCGATCGCATCCGCTTCCTCTTGGCGCGCCACCGCCTCGGGGCCGAGGTCCTCGTCCTGGAGTTGACCGAGACGACCCTGATGAACGACTGGCGGAGATCGCGAGACATCGTCCAGAGACTGCACAACCTCGGGCTGACGGTGTCGGTGGACGACTTCGGGACCGGCTACTCCTCGCTGGCGTATCTCAGCGAGCTCGCGATCGGTGAGATCAAGATCGACCGGGCCATGGTCGAACGGCTATCTGCGACCAGCAATCGCAAGGACGAGGCCATTGTCCGGGCCACCATCGAACTTGGTCATTCACTGGGTGTCCGCGTGATTGCCGAGGGGGTGGAGGACGCAAAGACGTTGGAGCTCCTCGCATCCTTTGGCTGCGACCTTGTCCAGGGCTATTTCCTGGGCCGGCCGCAACCGGCCGGCGAGCTCGTGTTCCCCTCGCCCCAACCGCGCCCCCTCAACGTCCGGGAGTTGAGCGGCGGACGGGCGCACCGGGTGGAGGGCCGCTAGCGACCCGACCGGGCTCTACCGGGCGCCGAACGTCCCCCCCACGTCCACGCCGAGATCGGGAATCGGCTGGTCCGTCGCGAAGCGGTAGAGGATGGTCCGCATGTACATCCCTGCGGCGGCCGCGTACATAGCGACGCCAATGAGCAGCGCGCCCCCGGCGACGGCAATCGGGATCCCGATGACGTAGGTGTGCTGGACGATGCACACGACACCCACCACCAGTATCGCCATGGCGCCCAGCGACAACCCCAAGAAGAGCACCCCGAAACGCAGACCACCACGCGGCGATCGTGCCGAAGCGATCCTTCAGGATTGAGGACGACCTCTTCACTGCTCCTATCGGTCCCACGTTCTCAAAGGCGAGCACGGGGATCACGAGGAAGGTGGCGACGGCCCAGGCCAAGCCGCCGGCGAAGCCGAGCAACCGCCCGAAGACCCCCAGCCTGTTCTCGAGGGCCCGGATGGCCGTCCCCACCACGGCCGACAGCAGGGCCCACTCGAAGATGACGCTCCGTCGCCCCCAGGCTCGGGCAAGCGATCCGCCAATCGTCGGTGTGCGACCCTCGATGCGATCGGTTGCCGCGAAGACGAGCGCCACGTTGAAGATCACGGTCGAGGCGGTGGCAACGACCGAACCGCAGGCAAGAGCGAGGAGAAGGGTAATCCCCTTGTGCCCGAGCGACACCGCGATCGGCACGGAGACGGCAAGGAACACGATGACCGCGGTGATGGTGGCCATGACCGGGAGCCAGATCATCTGACGGTCCTGCCGAAAGAGCTTGAGAGAAGCTCGGAGGATCGCCTTGCCGGTTGGATTCGTCGCAGCCATCGGTTCGCCCCTCTCCCTTGGTCCCGTCATTTCAGCACAGGCCGTAAGGGAACGGAACCCTTGTTGTCCGTCTCGTGGGTATCCGAGCGTCGCAACGTGCATGGGGAGCATGAATCGTGGTGGGCGCCGTTCCGCACGTGGAAGGGCGCCAGAGGTCTTCAGAGGAGAAGCTGGTCGATGAGGATCGACCTCAACCACTTCTCGTACCGCTCGCCGCTCCAGCCTCGGTCGAAGACGAACAAGTCGTACACCTCGGGTGACGCAAGCGCGTGGATGATGTCGGCGGCGTCGCGCTCTCGGAGCCCGGCCCGCAGGGCGCCCGAACGGGCGAGTGAGCGTGCGATCCGGCGCTGGCCGTCGTGACGTTGTCGAGCGATTTCTGCGAGCAGCGAAGCGGCGTCTTCGTCGGATCGTGCCGCGTCGGCGAGGATGCGATGAACGGGCCCAACGTGGGCCATCACGTCGCGAAGTAGCGCGGCAAAACCGGCGAGCTGCTTCTTCGGGTCCTCGTCCGAGAGGAGCGCACGAACCTGCGGGCGGTCCGCCATTGCAACCGCCTCGTCGTCACCTCCGACCGAGACGTCCAGCACGGCCTTGAGGATCCCGAGCTTCGAAGAGAACAGCCGGTAGACCGTGGCCTGGGGAGTATCCGAGCGGTCGCTGATCGCCTCGATGGTCGTGGCGGCATAGCCGCGCTCGACGAAGAGGCTCCGGGCCGCCTCGACGACGGCCGCCCTGGTGCGGCGGGTACGCGCCTGGCGGGCGGCTCCCTCGTAGGGGCGGCGGGGCTTGACTTCTCGGTCCATCTTCGTGATAGTAGTACTCTCGAAACGAGAGTCCAACTACCGAATGATCCGACCCACGACTTTGAGGAGCGACCGACCATGAACGACTCGTCCACCCAGGGCATCAAGACCGTGCTGCATCCCGTCTCCGACCTGGCGAAGGCCAAGGCGGTCTACGCCGCTCTGCTCGGCGTCGCGCCGCAGCACGAGGCCGACTACTACGTCGGCTTCGAGGCCGAGGGCCAGCACATCGGGCTGGTGCCGGGCCGCGGTCCGCAGGGCATGACCTCGCCGGTGGCCTACTGGCACGTGCCGGACATCGAGGCGAAGCTCGCCGAAGTCACCGCTGCGGGTGCCACCGTGAAGGAGCCCGTGCGTGACGTCGGGGGCGGCCGCCTGGTGGCCACCGTCACCGACCCCGACGGCAACGTCCTGGGGCTCAGTCAGGACCGATGAGTACCGATTCCGCTTTCGAGCTTGGCGTCGTCGACGGCACCGAGCACCGGATCAACCACACCTCGATGTCTGGCTCCGCGACAACCCACGTGAGAAAGGATCTGCCATGACCGCCGTCGAAGTTGCTGCGACTTCCATCAGTTCCGTCACCCTCGAGGTGCCCGACCCCGCCGCCGCCGGCGCCTTCTACACCGCCGCCTTCGGTCTGGGAGCACAACTGGGCCTACGCGCATCGGACACGCCGACGACCGGCTTTCGTGGGTTCACAATGTCGCTGGTGGTGTCCCAGTCGGCCACGGCCGACGGGCTCATCGGCGCCGCCCTCGACGCCGGCGCGACTCCGCTCAAGGCCGCCAAGAAGAGTCTCTGGGGCTACGGCGGCGTCGTCTGTGCGCCGGACGGGACGATCTGGAAGGTCGCGACGTCGTCGAAGAAGGACACCGGCCCGGCCACTCGGCAGATCGATGACATCGTGCTCCTGTTGGGAGTCGCAGATGTCATCGCCAGCAAGCGGTTCTACGTCGGCCGCGGTCTGGCGGTGAAGAGGAGCTTCGGCCGCAAGTACGTCGAGTTCGCCGCCCCGTCGTCGCATGTCAAGCTGGCGCTCTATGGGCGCCGTGCCCTGGCAAAGGACGCCGGCGTCTCCCCGGATGGCACCGGATCGCACCGGATCGTCGTCGGCGGCGATGCCGGGCCCTTCACCGACCCGGACGGGTTCGCGTGGGAGGCCACGTCAGGCTGAGGTGCACTCGCATCTATTAGTTGGCACCCAACATGAAAGCAACGAAGGGCGATGCAACCGCATGACCAAGATCAGTTCACCGAAGGGCGAGTCGGGTCTCAGAAATCCGACGATTGGCGCGATGCGACACTCTCCCGGATTCGCACGTTGATCAAGCAAGCCGATCCGGAAGTCGTCGAGGAGCGGAAGTGGATAAAGCCCACCAATCCACAGGGTGTTCCGACGTGGTATCACGACGGCATCATTTGCACGGGCGAGACTTACAAGACCCATGTGAAGGTGACCTTCGCGAAGGGCGCCTCCCTGAAGGATCCTTCGCGCCTGTTCAACTCCAGCCTCGAAGGCAACCTTCGGCGCGGCATCGATTTTCATGAGGGGGAGAAGATCGATGAAAAGGCGTTCAAGGCTCTCATCCGTGAGGCTGTGGCGCTGAACGAGAGGTCTATCAGCCGCAAATGAATCAAACCTGAGGGCCGGCGCCGCCCGGGCCCGAACCCACCGTCAGCGCGGGCCTCGGGTATTGCAAGCGATACTCAGGGGTATCTCCACGAAAACCCCAACGCGGAGAGCCTGAGACTTCATTCAAACCCTCCGACGCAGGTCGTACAGCTCCTTGACCTGACCCCCAATGGACTTGGAAACAAGTCGCCTGAGCTCGTTCGGTGGGTTCCTCCAGAGATCAGGTTCGCGTCCGCTTACCTCCACCGGCCCATGCTGAGAAGGCAAGGGGCCCCACCGCGAATGGGACGGAAACCCACACGCGCGGCGAGCGGCGGTCACGCGCAAGGGCGGGTCGGGTCAAAGCTAGAAGGGGCTATCCCCAGTCACAACGGGGCTATGCCAGCAGGCCAAAGTAACTCCCGCTCGGGACCATAATCCGACGGCACAGCCGCATTCGGTCGATGTGAGGTACCGTCCGACTGATTCTCCTCACTGAGAAGGACTGGCGGACGACATGGGTCCCGACAACAACGACAGGGGTGGCGCCTCCAAGCCTGTGGCTGTGGAGCTACGCAGTAGGCGCTGGTATGGCCAAGGCCCCTTCTCGTTCGAGCATCGGGGTCGCACGATGCAGTCCGGGTTCTCCCTGAAGGACTTCGACGGGAAGCCAGTTGTTGGCATCGTGACAACGTGGTCGGAGGCGAACCCATGTCATGCCCACCTCCGCGATGTGGCCGACGCGGTCAAACGGGGAGTCTGGTCGGCTGGTGGATTCCCCTTGGAGATTCCGGTGATGTCCTTGGGCGAGACGTTGATGAAGCCGACCACGATGCTCTACCGGAACCTGGCAGCGATGGAAACCGAAGAAGTGCTGCGTAGTCATCCACTGGATGCGGCGGTGCTTCTGGGTGGCTGTGACAAGACGACCCCGGCCCTCCTAATGGGTGCGGTGAGCGCGGATATACCTTCGATCTACGTGCCCGCCGGGTTCATGATGCACGGCAACTGGAAAGGCCAACGTCTTGGTGCTGCCATCACCGTGTGGAAATACTCGGAGGAGTTGGTCGCCGGCAACATCTCGATGGACGATTGGTACGAGATCGAGGACGGCTACGCCTGTTCACCGGGCACCTGCAATGTCATGGGTACCGCATCGACGATGACCGCCATCGCCGAAGTGCTCGGAATGACGATGCCAGGAGCCTCCTCGGTTCCTGCCGGCAACTCCCATCAGAGGCGTCTGGCCGCAGATGCTGGCCGTCGTTCGGTTGCCATGGCCATCGACGGGCTGCGGCCCTCGGAGATTCTCAGCGCTGCATCCTTCCGCAATGCGGTCGTGGCCATGATGGCGCTCGGTGGTTCGACCAACGCCGCGATCCATCTTCCTGCAATCGCTGGGCGAGCCGGGATCGATGTTCCCTTGTCGCTCTTCGACGAGATTGCCAGAGACATCCCCGTGCTGGCCAATGTTGAGCCATCGGGAGACTTCTTGATGGAGGACTTCTTTGAGGCGGGTGGCCTCCGGGCTCTGTTGCAGCAGATCCGACAACATCTCGATACGTCGTGCATGACAGCGAACGGCCAGTCGCTCGGCGAGAACATCGCCGGCGCGAAGGTGTTCAAGCCAGAGGTGATCAGGCAGGTCGACGATCCAGTGCAACCGCTGGCACTGGCGGTCCTCCACGGCAACCTGGCACCTGATGGGGCTGTCATCAAAGTCAGTGCAGCGAGTCCGGACCTGTGCCAGCACAGGGGCCCGGCCGTCGTGTTCACGGACCGGACGGACTTAGACCGTCGCCTGAACGACCCCGAACTCGATGTCACTTCTGAGTCGGTGCTCGTCCTCCAGAATGCCGGGCCTCGGGGTGGTCCCGGTATGCCCGAGTGGGGGATGATCCCGCTGCCGTTCAAACTCATCCAGCTTGGCGTGCGTGACATGGTCCGGATCAGTGACGCCCGTATGAGCGGGACGAGCCACGGAACGACGGTTCTCCACATTGCACCCGAGTCCTTCATCGGCGGACCGCTCGCCCTGGTGCATGACGGGGACATCATTGAACTGGACATACCCGGCCGACGGCTCGAGCTGATGGTCAGTCCCGATGAAATGGCGGCACGCCGCGAGTCGTGGACGGAGCCTTCGCCTCGATTTGAGCGTGGCTGGGGTGCTCTGTATGACCAGAACATCTTGCAAGCGAACGAGGGTTGCGACTTCGAAGTTCTCCGTGGTCGACGAGGAGCGCCAGAGTCCAGCGATCTACTACTGAGGATCACCAAGCGGCACCAACGAGCCCAAGGAAGTTGCGAATCCCGCTCTTGTCCACCGGGGAACAATGTGCCCCAGATCGCCGGGACGAGGGCGATATACCGAGAGAGCGGTGGCGGAGCCGCAGCCAGTCCTCGGCGATTCCCTAGGTGTCCCCCGACCCGAATCTCTGGTTCGCCACCGACAAGCGGTGTCTCACCTCCGCATCGGCCTCTTCGATCTCGCTGTCCGGAACGAACCATCGTACGACATTGCCCATGACGTCAGGCCCGCTGCCCTCGACCCACTGGATCGAACCCTTGCGGTCCGACGGGCCTGCCAGTTGGAAGATCTCGGCCCACACGAGTACAGGCGTGGCACTCAACTGCCATTCGACCTCGTTCCTGTCACCGAGCTCCTCAACGATGGTTCTGCCGACGATCGTGATGTCCTCCCGATTTGCCATGTCCCGTACTATCTCTCTGCGGCAACCGTGCCACTGCGCCGAAGAGTAGTGAGATCAACCAGTCAAAGCCGAGCGCCCCAGTTCACCGGACCAGGTGATGCCGCCACGGCGCTTGTCGGATCGCACATCCTCTGAATGCTCTACCGAGATCGCTGCGCCCAATGACGTCTAGCGGCGGTTCGCTGGCGTCGGTCAAGGTGAGGTGACTTCGGTAGGCCAGCTCCTCCGGGGATGAATCGCTGACGCAGCTGATGTACCTGAGCCAACGGCAGAAGGGCCCCTCGAAGATTGAGGTCTCGATCGCCCTCGACTCGAAGGCGAGACCAAAAGTGCGGCACGAATGCTCGACGGGAGCGTCCGAGTCGGAATCGAGTTCGCTCGCCTCTCCGAAACGGAGCAGGCGATCACGGCGGTACTTAGTGGTGAACGACATGTTGGTCAACACATAGCCCACTCCGCGAGGAGATCGTCGCTGGGGTTTGAATAAGAGCTCGTCGCAGGGTCCGACAGGCGGACATCCCGAGTGTGCTCCTGCCAGGGTGCACGCCGGACATTTCGTCCTTGTTGTCTGTTCGCGGAGGGAGTGGGATTCGAACCCACGGAGGCTTGCACCTCGCAGCTTTTCAAGAGCTGTGCATTCGTCCGCTCTGCCATCCCTCCAGACGGCTCATGCTAGGTGCCGGCCTGGGCCGCCTCACCCGTTCGTCCATTCGGCCAACTCGACCACGATGCCCGGCCCGTCGAGGAACACCAGCCGCCGGTCGTGGAACGCGAAGACGTCGTTGCGCGGTGTGATCCCGTGTTCCGAGAGATGGGTCAGCATGGCGTCCAGATCGCGGACGCGGAAGCAGACGTGGTTGAAGCCGGTCCGCGTCAGAGTCCCGGCTCCCTCGTCGACAGCGGCGGCTGGATGGTGGAACGAGAGGAGCTGCACCTCCTGGTGGACCGGTGCGCCTTCGAGCACCAGGGTCACATGGTCGGCCTCCCAGTCCGGGATGCCCATGTAGCGGGCGATCTCCTCGCCCGAGGCCACCACGGCGATCCGTTCGACGAAGCCGAGGAGCCCGAAGAACCGCTTCGCCTCTTCGAGGTCGGTGACGACGACCGTCATGTGGTCGAAGCCTTCGGTTCGCGTGCTCGTGCCGGCGCCCACGGTGACTCAGCTCCTCGCTAGCCCTTGGCCGCCTGGTCACGCGCGTCCCGCGCTCGGCTGCGCAGCCGTCCCCGTGTCGCTTGCTCGAGGATGACCTTGCGCAGTCGCACGACCTTCGGCGTCACCTCGACACACTCGTCCTCGGCGATGAACTCCAGCGCGTGCTCCAGGGAGAATGCCATCGCCGGCGTCAGGCGCTCGAACTCCTCCGCCGTCGACGAGCGTATGTTCGTCAGCTTCTTCTCCTTGGTGGGATTGACGTCCATCTCCTCCGCCCGGGCGTTCTCGCCGACGATCATCCCTTCGTAGACCTCTTCGGACGGGCCCACGATGAGCGTGCCGCGCTCTTGGAGGTTCATCAGCGCGAATGTGGTGGTCAGGCCGCGCCGGTCTGCCACCATGGACCCGTTCCGGCGGGTGCGGAGGTCCCCGTGCCACGGCTCCCAGCCGTCGAACACGTGGTGGAGGATGCCGGTCCCCCTCGTCTCGGTCAGGAACTCGGTGCGGAACCCGATGAGGCCTCGGGCCGGGACCCGGTAGTCGAGCCGCACCCATCCCGTCCCGTGGTTGACCATCTCGACCATGGTGCCCTTGCGCAGGGCCAGCAGCTGGGTCACGACGCCGAGATACTCGTCGGGCACGTCGACGCTGACCCGCTCGACCGGCTCGTGCACCTTGCCGTCGATCTCCCGGGTGACGACTTGTGGCTTGCCCACCGTGAGTTCGAAGCCCTCGCGCCGCATCGTCTCGACGAGCACGGCCAGCTGGAGCTCGCCGCGCCCGAGCACCTCCCACATGTCGGGGCGGTCCGTCGGGGCCACACGGATGGCCACGTTGCCGACCAGCTCGGCGTCCAGGCGGGACTTGAGCAGGCGCGCGGTCAGCTTCGTGCCGTCGGCACCCGACAGGGGCGACGTGTTGATGCCGATGGTCATGGCCAGGCTGGGCTCGTCGACGGTGATGGCGGGCAGCGGGACCGGCTGATCGGGATCGGCCAGCGTCTCGCCGATCGTGACCTCGGCCAGGCCCGCGACCGAGACGATCTCCCCGGCGCCCGCACGCTCCGCCGGGACCTGTTCGAGCGCCTCGGTGACGTAGAGCTCGGTGATCTTGGCCTTCTCGACGGTCCCGTCGAGTCGGCACCAGCCGACGGCCTCACCCTTGGTCAGCGTGCCGTTGTGCACCCGGCAGACGGCGAGCCGCCCGAGGTAGGGGGAGGCCGACAGGTTGCAGACCAGCGCCTGGGTGGGCGCGTCGGCGTCGAACCTCGGGGCCGGGACGCGCTCGATGATGGCACGGAACAGGGGCTCGACGTTCATCCCCTTCGACGCCGGGCTCGGTGCTGACCCAGCCCGCCCTGGCGTTGGCGTAGAGGATCGGGAAGTCGATCTGGTCCTCGTCGGCGTCGAGGTCCAAGAACAGCTCCTCGACCTGGTGCACGACCTCGGCGATGCGGGCGTCGGCCCGGTCGACCTTGTTCACCACGAGCACGACCGGCAGCCGGGCCTCGAGCGCCTTGCGCAGCACGAAGCGGGTCTGGGGCAGCGGGCCCTCCGACGCGTCCACCAGGAGCAGCACCCCGTCGACCATGGTCAGCCCACGTTCGACCTCGCCCCCGAAGTCGGCGTGGCCCGGGGTGTCGACGATGTTGATCTTCACACCGCCCCAGCGCACGGCGGTGTTCTTGGCCAGGATGGTGATGCCCTTCTCCCGTTCGAGGTCGCCCGAGTCCATGACCCGGTCGGTCAGCTCCTGGTGCGCGCCGAATGCGCCCGTCTGGCGCAACAGGGCGTCGACCAGGGTCGTCTTGCCGTGGTCGACGTGGGCCACGATGGCCACGTTCCTTATGTCCTGGCGCGTTCCCATGGGGAAGGCAACGATAGAGGACCCGGGGCGCCTCGCTCAGGCGGCCGATCGCACGGGCGCTCGCGCACCGGCCAGGACCAGCGCCACGGCCTCCGCGCCCAGGGTGAGCACGGCCGGCTCGGGATCGACCCGTACCACCTGGCCGGAATCCGGCCACCACCCGACCACGCGCCCCGGCACGGCACCGCCCCGGGCGCGCAGCGACTCGACCAGGATCACGAGGGCGAGCTCCGCCCGCACCGAGGTGCGGCGGGGCCCGGACAGCACCACCAGGTGGGAACGCGCCGTGCGCACGTCAGCCCGGCCGCGCAGGGCCAGCAGCGCCGAGTGGGGGCTGTCCCACCAGCGGTCGCGGCCGACGACGGGCGGAGCCGCGAAGGCGGACCAGTCCAGCGCGCACCACAGACGGGTGGCCCACGTCACCGCTTCGGCGCCCACCGCCGCCAGGGCCGCCGGCGGGAGACCGGCGAGCCAGCGGTCGAGCTGCGAGGCGGACGAGCTCCCCTCGCGCACCCACAGCGACGACTCGGCCAGCCTGGCCTGCACGCCCTCGACGGGTGAGCGGGCCCGACCGGCGACGAGCATGCGCACCGCCGCCAGCCCCAGGGACCGTCGTGCCGTGCGGGTGGACCAGGCGAACGGCTCACGGCCGGCCCGGTCGCCGGCTTCGCCGCCCAGGGCGGCCCGGACGTCGTGGTCGGTGACCCGGAAGGGACCGGTGGCGCCGCGCCGGACGGCCAGGTTGGCGAGCATCGACTTCGCATCTGCCAGGGCGGCCAGCCAGGACGCGGCGTCGACTGCCGGCAGCGGGGCCGCCAGCTCGCCGGTCAGGCGGTCACTCATTGGCGGCGGCCTGGCGGGTCAGCCACGCGGCGATGTGGGAGGCAATGGCCCGGAGGTGCTCCTCGCGCACGTCCTCGACGCCGCAGCGCCCGGTCGTCGATTCGAGCAGCGCCAGGCGGAACGGGGGGGTACTGCTGCGAAGGGTCTCGAGCAGGGCGAGATAGTGCAGCGACCGCCGGTGCCACGCCCAGGGTCCGCCGGTGGCCAGGCCGAGCGCGCACAGCGAGGCGGTGCCCGGTTGGGGCAGGCCCACGATCAAGTCGAAGACCCCGTGCAACACCACGCGGCCGCCGGCGAGCGGTGTGGCCACGCGATCGTCGGTCCGTGGCATCCAACCCGGTGCGAACCGCGGCAGCTGACTGTGCAGGTTCGCCGCATGCGATGCCACCGCTTCCGCCAGGGCAGACCGGGCCGAGGACGGCAGCGACTCGACGTGGCGGACCACGGCCTCGCCGTCGCCGGCGCGCAGGGCCTCGAGCGCGTCACCCAACGGGTCGTCGATCTCCCCCGTGTGCACCAGCTGGCGGAACAATGCGTGGACGAGACGGGACAGGACCACCTCATCGGAGAGGTGCTCACCCCCACCTTGTTCGCGGCGCTCCGACGGGTACCCGAGCAGCTGGCGCGGCCCGAGGAACAGCGCCGGGGCGTGTTCGCCCCGGGCGGCGACCACCTCGTAGGCGGCGTCCTCGAGCCAGGCGCGCAGTCCGCCGGCCAGGCCGGGGTCGAAGCGCGGACGCGCCGAGGTGTCTCCCCTCAACAACGCGAGGACGTCTCTCCCCGCGCCACGATCGGCCGGCCCGGCGGCCCTGCTGGGCGCCGTATGCGCGGTGCGACGAGGACCATCGCAGCAGTGTGGCTTCGGGGTGTGACACCTCGCAGGTCCCGGCTCTACCCTGACGGGTGCACATGGCACTCGCCCTGCTCCCGTCGGCACCGGCCACGGACGCCGCCTTCTTCGCGATCTTCGGGATCTTCGTCGTGGCGCTGCTGGCGCTCGTGGTCATCGTGATCGTCTGGGCGGTGCGCCACGACCTCGCCGGACGGCAGGCATGGCGGGAACGCCAGAGAGGGTAAGAGGTCACCGGCCGCCCCGGCCGCCCGGGGCGACACCGTGAGCGACGCGGCCCTGACCGACGGCGCGGCGCGGCCCAGCTGGTCCGAACGGATCCGCGCGAGGTGGGCGCAGCGGCGCGGGTCGTCGGAGGGACGCCGTGGCCCGGCCCCGCGGCGGACGGCCTTCGTGCTGGCCGGCGGCGGCAGTCGCGGCGCGGTCCAAGTGGGCATGCTCGAGGAGCTCGTCCGCCGGGGCATCCGCGCCGACCGTGTCTTCGGCGCGTCGGTCGGGGCCATCAACGGCGCCTCGTACGCCGGGAACCCGACCGTCGAGGGGACCGAGCACATGGCCCGGATCTGGCGCGACGTCACGGGGACCAACATCTTCCCCCGCGGCACGTTCGACGGGCCATGGGCCTTCTTGCAAAAGCGCGCCTCCGTCCATGCCAACACGGGCCTGCGGGCCATCATCGAGTCGGGGATCGGTTACGAGAACCTGGAGGACGCCACCATTCCCGTGGAAGTGGTGACCACGTCGCTGACCGACGGGAGGGAGCGCTGGCTGACCCATGGACCGGCGGTCGAGGCCATCCTGGCCTCCTCGGCCATACCGTCCATCTTCCCCCCCGTGACGATCGACGGCGATGTGCTCGTCGACGGCGGCGTCGTCAACAACGTGCCGATCAGCCGCGCCCTCTCGGCCGGCTGCGATCGCATCTACGTGCTGCTGTGCGGACCGCTGCACTATCACCCACCCCCACCCCGCCGCCCGGCGGAGGCGGCGCTGACCGCGTTCTTCGTCGCTGTGCACGCCCGCTTCGTCCGCGAGCTCGCGCTGCTGCCGCCCGGCGTCGACGTGATCGTCTTCAGCGGCGGTGGCGAGCCCTCGGGCCAGTACCGCGACTTCTCGGCGACGGCGGCGCTGATCGAAGAGGGACGCAGCGAGGTGGCCGACGTCCTCGACCGCTACGTCGGGACCTCGCACGACCTGGCGCCAGCGCCATCCGTCGCACCGTGACGGGGGATCGTTACCTCCTCTCCAACGACGCCCCCGAGGCGATGGACCGCTTCACCGCCTTCGCCACCCTGTTCGACCCTTCGACCTTCCGGCACCTCGACGGGCTCGGCCTGGCTCGGGGCTGGCGCTGCTGGGAGGTGGGAGCCGGCGGGACGACGGTGGTGGCCCACCTGTCCGAGCGGGTCGGCCCGGCCGGGCACGTGGTGGCTACCGACATCAACCTCTCGTGGGTCGCGGGTGCGACTGCGCCCAACGTCGAGATCCTCGAGCACGACGTCGCGGCCGATCCGCCCCCGGCCGGGCCCTTCGACCTCGTCCATGCCCGCCTCGTGCTCGTGCACGTGCCCGAGCGCGACACCGCGCTGGCCAACATGTTCGCCGCGCTGCGCCCGGGCGGTGTGCTCTTGGTGGAAGACGCCGATCCGGCGCTCCAGCCGCTCAGCTGCCTGGAGGAGACACGACCCGAGGAGGTGCTGGCCAATCGATTGCGCCGCGGCTTCCGGTCGCTGCTGGCCGAGCGTGGGGTCGACCTGGCCTAC
Organism: uncultured Acidimicrobiaceae bacterium; assembly: GCA_963728845.1. Lineage (GTDB taxonomy): Bacteria > Actinomycetota > Acidimicrobiia > Acidimicrobiales > RAAP-2 > Bog-473. Next base: position 159,358 of record CAVSLS010000041.1, on the reverse strand, counting down.
GGCCGCTCCCTGCCGCGCCGGCTCCGGGCCGCGGGCCTCGTCGGCGTGACGGCCGACGCGTCCTTCCCGGTCAGCGACCCCGCCTGTGACCAGCTCGAGATCGCGACGGTCAACCTCGTCCGCGACCAGCTCCTCGACCACGGGGTTGCCACCGAGGACGAGATCGCCCAGCACCTGGCGAACGTCGCCGCAGGGAAGCTGGACCTGGCCCAGCCGCCCATGATCTCGTGCTGGGGCCGCCGGCCGCTCTCCATCTGACCGGCTCCGGCGGGACCCGCGTTCGTCGTGGTCACTACTTCCTGGTGGAATGGGGACCGTGCCCGACGCCTCGCCCGAGTCGCTCTTCCATCCCGCCGTCGCCAGCTGGTTCGCCCGGCGCTTTCCCGCGGGTCCGACGGCGCCCCAGGCCGCCGGCTGGCCCCACATCGCGACCGGCCGCGACGTGCTGGTGGCCTCGCCCACCGGTTCGGGCAAGACGCTCACGGGATTCCTGGTCGCCATTGACGCGGCCTACCGGGCGGCCGAGGCGGGTCTCCGCGCGGGGGGCGCACCCGAGGTGCTGTACATCTCGCCGCTCCGCGCGCTGGCCGTCGACGTGCACGAGAACCTCCACGTCCCGTTGTCGGAGATCCGTGAGGAGGCTGCTCGGCTCGGATTCGCCGACCCCGGGTTGCGCATCGCCGTGCGCACCGGCGACACGCCGCCGGCCGAGCGGGCCGCCATGAAGAAGCAGTCACCCGATCTGCTGGTCACCACGCCCGAGTCCCTCTATCTCCTTCTCACCGCGCCGTCGTCGCGGGCGCTGCTGCGCGGCGTGCGCACGGTCATCGTCGACGAGGTGCACACGCTCGCACGCGACAAGCGGGGCAGCCACCTGTCGCTGAGCCTCGAGCGGCTCGATGCGCTCGTGACCGAGAACGGGGGGCACCTGCAGCGCATCGGGCTCTCCGCGACACAGCGCCCGCTGGACTTGGTCGCGCGTCTGCTGTCGGGGATCCACGAAGGGCGCCCGGAGACGGTGATCGTCGACTGCGGCCATGCCCGCGATCTCGAGGTGGCCATCGAGCTGCCGGGCACGGAGCTCGAAGCGGTCATGAGCGGCGGCCAGATGTCCGACATCCTCGATCGCATCGTGGAGCACACCCGGCATCGCCGCACCACCCTGGTGTTCGTCAACACGCGCAAGATGGCCGAGCGGGTGGCCCACCAGCTGGCGGAGCGGCTGGCTGACGACGGACCCGAACGCAATGGTGACGTCGATGCGTCGCTCCTGGTCGCGGCCCACCATGGCAGCCTCTCGGCGGCGCGGCGCCGCATCGTCGAGACACGCTTGCGGGCGGGCGACCTTCGGGCGCTCGTGGCCACGGCGTCACTCGAGCTCGGGATCGACGTGGGCCCGGTCGAGTTGGTGTGCCAGATCGGATCGCCCCGAGCCATCGGCACCTTCCTCCAGCGCGTCGGCCGGGCCAACCACCATCGCGACGGGACGCCGGCCGGACGCCTCTACCCGACGACCCGTGACGAGCTCGTCGAGTGCACCGCCTTGCTCGCGGCAGTGCGCGAGGGCCGCCTCGACCTCCTTGATCCGCCCGTCGCCCCGCTCGACGTCCTGACCCAGCAGCTCGTGGCGGAGGTGGCCTCCACCGACGGCCGCGCCGTCGAGGCGATGTGGGAGATGACCAGGCGGGCGGCTCCCTATGTCGAGCTGTCCCGGAAGGACTTCGACGACGTGGTGGCGCTGGCGAGTTGGGGGATCGAGACCGGGCGCGGACGTCGGGGGGCCCACCTGCACCACGATGCCGTCAACGGGCGGCTGCGGGCCCGCCGCGGCGCACGGTTGGCCGCGCTGACGGGTGGTGGTGCCATACCGGAGACGGGGGACTACCGGGTGGTGCTCGATCCCGACGGGGTGACCGTCGGCTCGGTGCACGAGGACTTCGCGGTCGAGGCGACGGCGGGAGACATCTTCCTTCTGGGCACGCACTCGTGGCGGGTGGCCAAGGTGGAGGTGGGGACGGTCCGGGTCCACGACGCAGGCGACCTGCCCCCGACGATCCCCTTCTGGCTGGGCGAGGCCCCAGCCCGCACGGCCGAGCTCTCCGAGGCGGTCAGCGATCTGCGGTCCGCGCTGGAGCCGCTGCTCCACGCCGGTGACGGCGACGGCGCGCGTCGTGTCGTGCGCGAGCGCGCCGGGGTGTCCGCCGAGGTGGCCCAGCAGGTGGTCGCCTACTGCGCCGCCGGCCTGGCGGCGCTCGGCCACCTGCCGACGCGCCAGCGCATCGTCGTGGAGCGCTGCTTCGACGACAGCGAGGGATCGCAGCTGATCATCCACGGTCCCTTCGGCGGGCGCGTCAACCGCGCGCTCGGCCTGGCCCTGCGCAAGCGGTTCTGCGTCTCGTTCGACTTCGAGTTGCAGGCGGCAGCGGACGACGACACCGTCGTCCTCTCACTCGGGCCCCAGCACAGCTTCCCGCTGACGCGGGTGCAGTCCATGCTGACGAGCGCCAAGGCACCCGAGGTGCTGACCCAGGCCGTGTTGCCGCATCCGATGCTCGGGGCTCGCTGGCGTTGGAACCTCAATCGTGCCCTCGTGCTGCCCCGCATGAACGGTGGCAAGCGCCGGCCCATCCACCTCCAGCGCATGGAGGCGGACGACCTGCTTGCCGCCGTGTGGCCGGGTCTCGCCGCCTGCCAGGAGAACGCGCCGCCGGGACCGGTCGCGGTGCCCGACCACGTGCTGGCCCGCCAGACCGTCGACGACTGCCTGCACGAGGGGCTGTCCGTGGAGGGTCTGGTCGAGGTGTGGAGCAAGATCGAGTCGGGCGAGATCGCGGTGCACGCGGTCGAGTCCTCGGAGCCGTCCCCCTTCTCCCATGCCATCCTGAGCGGGCGCCCCTTCACCTACCTTGACGATGCCCCACTGGAGGAGCGTCGCACCCGTGCCCTGTCCTTGCGGCGCGGCCTCGGTGAGCTCGGTCCCGGCGGGCTGCCGGTGCCGGCACACGAGCTCGCCGCCCTGGACCCCGATGCGGTGGCGGTGGTGCTCGACCAGGTCCGCCCGCGTCCTCGCGACCCCGACGAGTTACACGACCTGCTGCTCTCGTTGGTGGCGGCCCGGCCCTGTCCCGACTGGGCCGGTTGGTACGACGCGCTGGTGGCCGAGGGCCGGGCCAGCCTGCTCGACGGCAGCTGGGTGGCCACCGAGCGCCGCTCGGCCGCGGCAGCACTCGGCGACGATGACGACGCGGCCGCGGCCTGCGTGGCCGGGCACCTCCAGCTGGCGGGGCCCGTGACGGTCGACCAGCTCGTGGCCGACGCCGCGCTGCCCTCGGGGGCACCGATGGGCGCGCCCCTCTCGCCGGGCCGGGCGCGCACGGCCCTGGCCCGGCTCGAAGGCGGGGGCTCCGCCATTGAGCTGCCCGACGGGCGCTGGTGCGCTCGCAACCTCCTGGTGCGGCTGCACGGCGCGAGCCGCCGCCGTCGCCGCGGCTCGGTCGACGCGATGCCGATCGCCGACTTCGTACGCTTCCTCACGCGCTGGCAGCACGTCACTCCCGACAGCCGGGTGGAGGGTCGTGCGGGGCTGATGGAGGTCCTCGAGCAACTGCAGGGAATTGAGGCGCCGGCGGCGGAGTGGGAGGCCCAGATCCTGCCGGCCCGAGTCAGCGGGTACGACCCCCGGTGGCTTGACGAGCTGTGCCTTTCCGGAGAAGTGGCCTGGGGACGCCTCACCCCGCGGGCAGAAAGGACCGGGCGCAGCGGCGCTCCCTCGCCGGCCACGCCGCTCGCCTTCGTCGTGCGCGACGACCTCGAGACGATGCTGCGCGCCGTGCGGGCAGGGTCCGTCGCATCGGAGCCCGAAGTCGGCGCCGCGGCAGATGTCCTGGGTGCATTGCAGGTGCGAGGCGCCTGCTTCCGTCCGGAGCTGGCCCCCCTTACCGGCAGGCTCCCGGCCGAGGTCGACGAGGGGCTCTGGGACCTCGTTGCCCGAGGCCTGGTCACCGCCGACGCCTTCTCGGCCGTGCGCGCGTTGCTCTCGACGCGCGATCGCTGGCGGACGCGAACGGTGCGACGCCCGTCAGGCCGGTTGGCCCGCCGCCGGGCGCCGGTCGGATCCGGCATCGGTGAGGGCCGGTGGTCGCTCCTTCCTGGACCCGAGGTCCTGGGCGCACCGGTACTGGACGACGGGATGCTCTCGCCGGGCAACGAGGCACTGGCCGAATCGGTGGCCCACCAGCTCCTCGTGCGCTGGGGCGTGGTGGCATGGGAGCTCTGGGGACGCGAGTCGTTCAAGGTACCCTGGCGCGAAGTGGTCTGGGCCCTGCGCCGCATGGAGGCGCGAGGGCTGGCGCTCGGGGGTCGCTTCGTCGCGGGGCTCTCGGGCGAGCAGTACGCGCTCCCGGAAGCCTTCGACGAGTTGCGCTCGGTGCGCCGCCGCACCGAGGGCGAGCAGGTTGTGGTCGCCGGGGCCGACCCGCTCAACATGACGGGCTCGATCATCGGGGGGACACGCGTGCCGACACGCCGCAACCAGCGCGTGGTGTACCGCGACGGCATCGTCGTGGATCACCTCGAGGCCGGCTGACCACGTGTCCCGCAAACGGACGATCGATCTCAACGCCGACGTCGGCGAGGCGCCCGATGCGGAGGGGATCGAGACAGAGCGTACGCTCCTCGCTCACGTCACGACCGCTCATGTCGCCTGTGGCGGCCACACTGGCGACGACGAGTCCATGGAGTCGACGGTGGCGGCGGCCCTGGAGCATTCGGTCCGGGTGGGGGCCCACCCCTCCTACCCCGATCCGGCCGGCTTCGGCCGCCGCCCGATTGCGATCGACCGCGACGAGCTCCGCGCCTCGCTGAACGAGCAGCTGCGCGCGCTTGCCCGCGTGTGCCGCTCCGCCGGCACCACAATTGAGTCCGTCAAGGCACACGGGGCGCTCTACGAAGAGGTCGCCAAGGGCGGCGCGATCTACGAGGCCTTCCGCGACGCGGTGCGCGACAGCTACGGGGAGAGTGCCGCGGTGGTGCTGCCGTCGGGTTGTCGCGCCATGGCGATGGTCCTGCGTGATGGCATGGTGGCCCGTGAGGAAGGTTTCTGCGACCGTGTGTACCGGCCCGACGGGACCCTGGTCGAGCGCAGCGCGCCCGGTGCGACCCTGAGTGACCCGGAGGAGGCGGCCGCGCAGGCGGTCTGCCTCGCCCGTGGTGCCGCGGTGGCCGTCGACGGCAGCGTGCTCACATTGTGGGTGGACACACTGTGCGTGCACGGCGACACACGCGGGGCGGTGGCGATCGCCAGCGCGGTCCGTCAGGCCATGGCGGGAGCGGGGATCGACGTGGTCGCACCGGCGCGTGCATGACAGGCTCCATCCCCGACGGGGCGGTGCGGCCCCTCGGTGACCGCGCCTTCCTTATCGGCGTGGCCGACCCGGCGTCGGGTCGCGCGCTGGGCCGGGTGCTCGAGGCTCGCCTGGCCGATGCGGGCGCCGTCGAGGTGGTGTGCGGCTTCGCCACGGTCATGGTGTCACTGGTCGACCCCGACCTGGAGCCGGGGGCCGTGCTGGCCGTGACCGAGGACGTCCTGGCCGACGAGCCGGCACGCCGCACGGTCGACGACCCGGGGGAGCGGGGACGCGTCGTGACCGTCCCGTGCACCTTCGACGGCCCGGACCTCGTGGCGGTGGCCACCCGCGTCGGGTGCTCACCCGACGAGGTGGTCGCACTCATGAAGGACGAGGCGTTGACCGTCGCCGTCGTGGGGTTCTCGCCCGGGTTCGCCTACTTGGAGGGGCTTCCCGACCCGCTGCGTGCGGTACCGCGGCACGACCGTGCGCGCCCGGTCGTGCCTGCGGGCTCGGTGGCGCTCGCCGGCGGGCATGCCGCCGTCTACCCGACCGCCTCGCCGGGCGGGTGGCAGCTCGTCGGGCGCACCGGCTTTCCCCTCTTCTCACCCGATCGCCCCCCCTATGCCGTCCTCAGGCCGGGCGACCGGGTCAGGTTCACCGAGGCGGGCGCAGGCGACCCGCTCCGTCCGGCTCCGGTGCGAGCACCGGACTGGTCGCCGCCGGCCGCGGCCCGTTGCGTGTTCGAGGTCGTGGCACCCGGCCTGCGCGCCGTCGTACAGGACGACGGTCGGCGGAAGGTGGCCGCGCTCGGTGTGCCCAACGCGGCCCCCGCCGATGGCATGTCCTTCGCCTTGGCCAATCGGCTCGTCGGTAACGCGGCGGGATCGGGCACCCTGGAGCTGACCGGCGGCGGGGCACGGCTGCGCTGTCTGGCGGCGTGCCACGTCGCCGTCGTGGGCGCTGCGCCCGCACTCCGGCTCGACGGCACGGCGCAGCCGGCGGGCCAGCTCCTGCCCCTGCTCGGCGGACAGGAACTCGAGGTCGGGCGGCTGCAACGAGGCTGCCGCACCTACCTGGCGGTCGCGGGCGGTCTCCTCGGGCCCGAGGTCTTCGCGAGCAGCGCGAGCGACGAGCTCACTGGACTCGGCGCCGGGCCGATCCGCCCCGGCGCTCGTCTGCACGCGGGCCCGTGGACTCCGCCGCTCGCCGACCATCTGGTGGCAGGTGCCGCGACGGAGGTCGAGGGGGGCGGCGTGCCCGTGGATCTCCGTGTCGTGCCCGGGCCCCATCCCGAACAGTTCGAGCCGGACGCACTGGCGAGGTTGGCAGAGAAGGTCTTCCGCGTCCTGCCGCACAGCAACCGCGTCGGGATCCGGCTGCGGGCGGAGGGTCGGGCGCCCAACCTGCGATCGAAAGGGAGAGGGACCGACGAGCTCGACTCGCAGGGCGTGGTAACCGGCGCGGTACAGGTGCCACCGGACCAAGACCCTGTCGTCCTCTTGCCCGACCACGCGACGCTCGGCGGGTATCCGGTGCTGGCGGTAGTGGCGTCGGCGGACCACGGCCGTCTCGGTCAGTGCGCACCGGGCGTCGGCGTCCGCCTCGTCCCCGTCGACCTGGCGGCGGCGCGCGATGCGGCCGCCTCGTTGCGCCGCGCCCTGGAGCGGGCGGTCGTCGGGTACTACCCGTTGGCGGTGGACTGACCGCGCCTGCCGTGGCTGCCGCTCAGACGAGCAGCTTCACCGCGGTGCCGACGCCGATGGCGACGACGACGGCACGGAGCGCGGGGGCGGGGAGGGTGAGGGCAAGCCGGGCCCCGACGTAGCCGCCGAAGAGGCTGCCCAACGCCAGCAGCCCCACCGCCTCCCAGGCCAACCCGCCGTGAATGAGGAACACCACGGCGGCGATGCCGTTGACGACCATTGACAGCACCGCCCGCAGTCCGCTGGTGTGGGCGAGGGAGACGGGAAGGGCGAGGCCCAGCACGGCGAGGAACATGACGCCCATGGCGGCACCGAAGTAGCCGCCGTACACGGAGGCGGCGAAGACCCCGGCGACCAGGAGCACCGGACGGGTGCGGGGATGGGCCGAGCCACGGTCGAGGGCACGCCGCAGTGCCGGTTGGGCGGCGAACAGGGCGGCGGCCCCCAGGACGAGCCAGGGGACCACGTCGTCGAATGTCGCCGGTGACGTGGTCAGCAGGAGCAGTGCGCCGGCGATCCCGCCGGCAAGGGCGAAGGGGGTGAGGCGGACCAGTCGCCGGGCCTGGTCGCCGACCTCGTTGCGGAAACCGGCCGCGGAGGCGACGTAGCCGGGCCAGATACCGATCGTGTTGGTGATGTTGGCCGTGAGCGCGGGGTAGCCGAGTCCGAGCAGGATCGGGAACGAAATCAGGCTGCCGCCGCCGGCCACGCCGTTGAAGATGCCGGCGCCCACCCCACCCAGGACGATCAGCACGACGTGGGAGGCGGGCATGCAGCGCAACAGTACGGGACCGGTGGCGTCTGCCCGCCGCGTCGGCATCGACGACCTGCCCGGCCTGCGCCCACAAAGTGGGTGCAGGGCTGAATTCTCCCGCGCGCCGCGCAAGATCCAGCCGATCCCCCCGTTTCAGAAGCGAAGGGCACAGAGGAGTCGCCCACGCAAACGTGGGGACGGCAAGGGGAGACGCTATGAGGGGCGATGGGGGGGTTCGGAATGAGGGGTCGCACCCGGGTCGTGCAAGGCAACGGAGGGTTCGTGTCCCTGGGTCTGTTCGACACGAACCAGCCTCTTCGACCTCTAACCCAACCTCCGCCGACGGGGTGGCCGGTGAGCGGCCGCCCCTTCAGGTCGGACGGTGGACCGCCACCGGGCCCGGCCTCCGGGACCTCCTCCGTTCCCCCCTCCGGTCTCGGGGGCCGGCCCGGCGGCTGCCACAACACGACGCGACCATCAACCCGATGGCCCACGAGAGCCGCGGTGTGACGTCCCCCGGCCGGTAGCGAGACCAGCGGAGAGAACTCAGAGATCGTCGGAGGATCTGGAGCGGCCGCTGCCCGCAGGAGTAGGGAAGGCCGATGAGCTCACTGCGCGACCTGCGCCCGACCGGCATCACGCTCGGCGGCGTCTCTGTCGGCGGCGGCACGGGCGGCTCGCGCTCGGGCCTCACGTTCACCCTGCCGTGACACGGCGGGGCGCCTAGCCTGCGGGGGCGCCGATCGCCGCCGTGTCCCGCTTCATCCGCTCACCCGAGGAGGTCCGATGGTCAGGCTCACGTGCCTGCTGCGCCGCAAGGACGGTCTCAGCCCCGCCGAGTTCCACGCGCACTGGCGGGACGTCCACGGACCGCTGATCGCGGCCAGCCGGAGCGGAAGCCACGTCGTCCGCTACGAGCAGCACCCACGCGCACTCGAAGACTACGCGGGCGACGACGACCCCGGTTTCGACGGGGTGACGGTGCAGTGGTTCGAAAGCATGGACGCGTACCGGGCCCATATGGCGGAGCCCGACTTCCCCGACATCTGGGTCGACATCGAGCGTTTCCTCGACACCGACCGGCTGCACTTCATCCTCACCGAGCATCCGCGCGTCGTCATGGGTGACGACGCGCGCTCATTCCCCCTGGCCTGACTGGGGCGGGGGGCCCAGCGCGGTGAGACCGGGGGGCCCGGCCGGATGGTTCGGGGGTTCCTCGGTCTGCGCCGCCGCCGGCGCACCCTCTGGCCCGGGCAGCGGCAGGGGCACGGCCCGCAAGGTGCTGCGGACGGGCGGCCGGGCTGCCTCCGCCTCGGCCCGGCGGCGTTCCATGAGCTCGAGGAGGTCACGCCACTCGCGCCCCGCGATCCGGGGCAGCTCCTTGGGCAGGCGGTGCAGGAGCCGGTTCACGTCACGTCGGTGCCGTTCCGCCATGCCGCCCATCACGAAGATCGTTGCGGGCGGCAGGTGGGACTCGCCCGTGGCCAGGTCGGCCAGCTGCACCGAGGCCACTTCGGCGTCCTGCATGAGCCCGAGCTCGTCTTGGAGCGCGGTGAGCTGCCGGACGAAGCGGGCGGTCCGGCCGCCGTAGACCTCCGCGCTGAACTCGAGCGCGTAGCGGAGCCGCTTGCAGCGGATGCGAACGCGGTGGAAGTCGGCAACGACGCCTGACTTCTTGGCCCGCCTCGCTGCCTTGGCGACGGCCTTGTGGCGGACCACCACGAGATCGGGCATGGCGATCACCGCGGGCATCCGCGCGGCCAGCGAGCGGCGCGCCGGACCTTGCTGCACCATCGCAGCCAGTCCTCGGTCCAAGCGTTCGAAGCGGACGGAGTCCAGGCCGTTGAGCATGGCGTCGCGGGCTGCGTCGCGTTCGCGCTCGAGGAGCGCGGTCAGCACCGCCAGGGGATCGTGGTCGCGGGGGCGGCCGCCGGCACTCCAGCCGACCGTGGCGGTGGCCATCTCCGTCAACCCCTCTTGTTGCACGTCGAGGTCGCGCACGCTGCCGAGCAGTCGGCCCAGCCAGCCCAGCTCTTCCCGGAAGACCTGGGCCCGTACGGGCAGCACCTCGGCGAACAGGGCCAGCGCGGCGCGCAGGCGTCGTGTCGCCACGCGCATGTCGTGCAGTTCCTCGGGATCCTCGCCCAGCCGCGTGCCCGGTTCTTTCTCGCGGAGCACGGCCAACTGGCGGCGGAGCACGGCGAACGCCAGATCGCCCATGGTCGACGAGTCGGAGATCGCGGTCGAGCCGAGGTCGGGCGATGCCGGGATCTCCTGGCCGAGGGCGAGCAGGCCGGCCTCGAACTTGGAGAGCGTGGCCGCCTGGAGCCCGCAAGAGGCCCGCAGCTGTTCGACGATCGGATCCAGCGCATCGAGCCACTCGGGGCGCACCTCGACCTCGACTCGCCGTAGCTGCATCGGCCGCTGACCGTTGCCGACGACGATCATGGTGTCGTCGAGCGCGACCTCGGCCGCATCGACGCCGCCGACCCGCAACGCAAACGGCCGTCGGCGCGTGCGGACCTGGAGCACCTCGCGCATTCTCCGTGAGCCGACGATGGCACGCAGGCGGCGCCCCACCGGTCCCTCGGATCCGAGGCCGCCGACACCCGAGGAGGGGAGCATCTCGGTGACCTCCAAACGCTGGCGCAGGCCGCTCCCCTCCGCCGGTCGGGTGTCCTTCAAGGTGATCTCGTCGCAGACGGCCGCGTTGCCGGGTGCGGACGACGAACCCGGCTCGGGCGACGCGCCAGTCGTCGGTGTCGAGGTAGGAGTCGACCAACCGACGCGGCGTACGCGCCAGCGCGGTGACGGTGCCGCCGTCGACCGCCTCGACCGCGAGGGTGGGCAGCGCGGCGAGCCAGCGCTCGACCGGCCGCAGGTCCAGGGCGTCGAACTGCCACTCGATCTCGACGGGGTCGACTTCCGGGCCCGGCTCTTCTTCCCTGGAATTGGCCACCGCGCTCAGGCTACAGCGGGTCCCCTGCACGGTCGGAGGGGAAGTCGCGGGTGACGCGGAACGGGGCGCGCGATTGCCGCCAAATTGCGAGAGGGCGGGGGTAATGTCCCATGCAGTGGCGCGACGAACGATGACCGTGGAGCTCCCTTCACCGACCGAGGCCGTCCAGGCGGCCGGTGGGCTCGTGGTCCGTCGCCACGGCGAAGGGCTCCAGATCGTCGTCGTCCACCGCCCCGAGCAACAGGACTGGTCGTTCCCCAAGGGGAAGCTCGAGATCGGGGAGACCTTCGAGCTGGCCGCCCTGCGGGAGGTGCGCGAGGAAACGGGCATGTCCTGTCGCCTGCTGCGCTTCGTGGGCCACACCGAGTACGTGGACCGCAAGGGCCGGCCGAAGGCGGTGGCCTACTGGGTCATGGCGGCGGAGGTGGGGTCGTTCACACCCAACGCCGAGGTCGACGAGCTGCGGTGGCTGACCCTTGAGCATGCAGCCCGTATCCTCTCCTACCCCCGTGATCAGGAGCTGGTGGCCGTGCTCGTGGCTGCTGACCAGGTAGAACCCCTGATCTAAACCCTTTCAAAATTTCCTGAAATTTCGTGTTTATGGCTCCCGGGATCGGGAATAATGGTGGAGCGATCTACCGCCTGATCGCATGCCGGCGTGCGTGCCCCAGTCGAGAGCTCCAGGACCTATCGCCAAGGGCCCTGTGACAGCGCTTTGACGTCAATCGACTGGGGCACCGTCGGCGCCTTCACGGCCTGAGCGCTCAGTCCTGCGCGGGGGCGCTCTGGTGGACGATCACCCTGCCCGTCACCTCCGCCGGCATGATGGCCACGAGGGCGTGCCGGTCGCCTCCCGCCCAGGCCTCGAGGTCGAGTGACGACAGACGCCGTGCCTCTGCGGCGTCCTCTATGCGCCGGCAGCGGCCGGTGACGAGCACGCTCCAGCCCTCGCTGAGCGCCTCGTCGACCCGGTCGATCTCGAAGCCGATCGTTTCGCCGGAGCCGAGGGCCGCCGCCTTGGCGTCGTCGGTGCTGAAGACCACCTGGTCCTCGGTGAACTCGTAATTGACCGGCAGGGCCACCGGTCCACGGGCCGAGGAGAAGACGACCCGGCCCACCCCGCCGGTCGCGAGGTGGGCCCGACACTGCTCGGCCGTGAGTTCTCTGAGCTCTCGCGTGGGGCAGGGCGGGCGCGTGGCCCGGCGGCCGGTCGACGGTTCCGCCCTGCAGGTCGAACGGCGACGTGTCGAGGGCCAGCGCGAGCAGCAGGAGCGTCCCGCCGCTCACGTTGGCATCCGGCGTCGACTCGAAGTAGGCCAGGTAGCCGGGATCGATCCCGGCCCGCGAGGCCAGCTCCTCCACGCTCAGGCCCAGTTCCTCGCGGCGCGCGGTGACGCGCCGCGCCAGATCGGAGACGTGCGAGCCGGAGGGGGTTGGTGGTGTCATGCGGTCATTCTGCCCGTCCGCAGGGCGCCCGCACAGGGCCGATCGTCCCGGCTCAGGTGACCAGGACTGCGGCCCCGTTGACGCGGTCGTGACGCAGGTCGCGCAGCGCCGCGTCGGCCTGGTCCATCGGGTAGGGGGTGACCGACACGCGTACCCCGGTGCGGGCGGCGACGGCGAGGAACTCCTCGCCGTCGGCCCGTGTGTTCGCCGTCACGCTCTGCAGGGTGCGCTCCTCAAAGAGGTGTTCGTCGTAATTGAGGACGGGGATGTCGCTGAGATAGATGCCGGCGACGGCGAGCGTGCCGCCGCGGTCGAGCGAGGCGAGGGCCGGCGGCACCAGTGTGCCGACCGGGGCGAACAGGATGGCCGAGTCGAGGGGCTCGGGCGGCTCTGCGTCCGCCCCGGCGGCGCTGGAGACCCCGAGCGCGAGCGCCAACTGCTGCGCCTCGGGTGACCGCGTCATCACATGGACCCACGCGCCCAGGGCCAGCGCGATCTGCGCGGTGATGTGGGCCGAGCCGCCAAACCCGTAGATCCCGAGGCGTCCACCCTCGGGGAGGTTGGCACGCAGCAAGGCGCGGTAGCCGATGATCCCGGCGCACAACAAGGGAGCAGCCTCTTCGTCGCCGAACTCCTCGGGCAGCGCGTAGGCGTAGGCCTCGTCGACCACGGCGTACGGCGCATAGCCCCCGTCGAGGTCCCATCCCGTGAAGCGCGGGTCCAGGCACAGATTCTCGCGCCCCGACACACAGAACCGGCAGATGCCGCAGGTGTGGCCGAGCCAGGGCACGCCGATGCGGTCACCTTCGTGCCAGCGTGAGCACCCGGCCCCCAGCTGTTCGACGAAGCCCACGACCTCGTGCCCAGGGGTCACCAACGGACGGCGCGGTGCGAGGTCGCCCTCCGCCAGGTGGAGATCGGTCCGGCACACCCCGCAGACGCGGACGCGCACCAGCACCTGTCGCGGCCCCGGCGCCGGGACCGCCTTGTCGACCCGCACCAGCGGGCCGCCGTCGACGGGGCCGGGCCGGTCGACGGCCCATGCCTTCATGAGGGCCGGCATCGACGTCAGCGTAGGACGTGACCGGAAGGACGTGACCGGAAACCTGCCAATGGACCTTCGACCCTAGGTGCAGGCCGCGAACGGCGTGAGGCTGGACACCTAGCATGGACACGAACGAGGAGACTCCCATGCCCGCCCTCTCACCGGCCGCTGCGAACGAGGCGGACCCGGCCGGTTACCCCCATGATCTCGAGCGAGACGTGGTCGGCGACGGGGGGCTGCGCTACCACGTCCGGCCGATCCGGCCCGACGACGCGGAGCGCCTCGTGGCGTTCCACGAGCACCTGTCGCCCCATTCGGTGTACCTGCGCTTCTTCACCTTCCATCCCACGCTGTCCGAGGGCGAGGTCGAGCGATTCACCACGGTGGACTACGTCGACCGCCTGGCCCTGGTGGCCACCGTCGGCGATCGTCTGATCGCCGTGGGACGCTTCGACCGGGCTGCCGGGGAGCGCGAGGCCGAGGTGGCCTTCGTGGTCGCCGACGAGTACCAGCACCACGGCATCGGGTCGCTGCTGCTCGACGAGCTGGCCCGTGCCGCGTGGCAGCGGGGCGTCGAGGTCTTCAGGGCCGAGACGCTGGCCGAGAACAGCGCGATGCTCGACGTGTTCCGCCACGCCGGGTTCCCGGTCACCTCCGGGATCGAGTACGGAACGGTGACGCTGCGGTTTTCGATCGCGCCGACCGATCCCTACCTGTCTGCGCTGGCGGACCGCGAGGCGACGCGACGGCTCCCGCCGGGGGCCACGGCGTGACGACGCTGGTCGTGGCCGGACCCGCCGGGATCTCCGAGCACGACGGCGGTCCGTACCATCCCGAGCAGCAGTCGCGGCTGTTCGCGGTCATGGACGGAGTGCGCGCCCTCGAGCTGGAGGACGAGGTGGTGTACCCCGCGGTCCGCGAGGCATCGCTCGACGAGCTGTCCCGGGTGCACTCGTCCGCCTACCTGGCCGAGCTCGAGGCGTTCTGCGCCCGCGGGGGCGGGGACATCGACCCCGACACCTACGCCCGCCCCGACTCGTGGACCGCCGCTCGCCGCGCCGCGGGCGCGGGACTGGTGGCGCTCGCCGAGCTGGAACGGCGGGGAGACGGCATCGCCTTCGTTCCGGTGCGGCCGCCGGGCCACCACGCCACCGCAGACCGGGCCATGGGGTTCTGCCTCGTCAACAACGTGGCCGTCGCCGCGGCCTCTCGCACCGCCGTCGGTGAGCGGGTCTTGATCGTCGACTGGGACGTGCACCACGGCAACGGCACGCAGGCGATCTTCTGGGACGACCCCGACGTGCTCTACGTCTCGACCCACCAACACCCGCTGTTCCCCGGCACGGGGCGCCCCGACGAGGTCGGCGGTCCCGGCGCTCCCGGCCTGACCCTGAACATGCCGCTGCCGCCCGGAGCGACCGGCGACGTGGTGCGGGCCGCCATCGACGAGGTGGCCCGCGGCACCATCGAGGACTTTCGTCCCGACTGGGTGCTGGTCTCGTGCGGCTTCGACGCCCATCAGGCCGATCCGCTGGGCGAGCTGGAGCTGTCGGGCGGGGACTTCGCCGAGCTGGCGCCGCGTGGTGCAGGAGTTCGCGCCGGGCCCCGGGCGGCTGGCCCTCTTCCTGGAGGGCGGCTACAACCCGCTGTCGCTCGCGTCCTCGGTCGAGGCGACGCTGGGCGCGCTGCTGGGGGTGCAGGGCCACCGGCCCACGACCACGTCCGGTGGGCCCGGGCTGGCGCAGCTCCGCGCCGACGACACGGCGCGGCTCCACGCCATCGACCGTGTGCACATGGAGGTCGGCCCGTGACGGCGCCCGTCACGATCGCGGTCGGGTACGACGGATCACCCGACGCGGGCTCCGCCGTGGCCTGGGCGGCCCGGGTCGCGGTCGCCCTCGGCGCCAGGCTGCACGTCGTGCACGCCGTCGGGCTGCTCGAGCACGCCGGGTTGGCCGGTCACGTCGGCGTGGACGGCGACGTGGCCGTGAGGATCGCGGTGGAGGCGGGGATCGACCCCGGCGACGTCGAGTGGTCGGTCGTCGACGGCGACCCGTGCTCCGCGCTGCTCCGCATGGCCGAGAGCCCGGAGCCGGCCGCCATGCTGGTGGTCGGCTCCCGGGGAGCGGGTGCCCATGCCGGCACGCTGATCGGCAGCACGAGCCTCGAATTGGCCGAGCACGCGCGGGTTCCCGTGACGATCGTGCCGTCCTCCTACCGGAGCGACTGAGCGGGCTACCGGAGCGACCGAGCGGGGGCCGCCGGCATCACCGCACCACGACCACCGAACAGGGAGCGTGGCGGGTGCAGTACTGGCTGACCGAACCCATCAACAGCCCCTGGAAACCTCCGAGGCCCCGGGAGCCGACGACGAGCAGCTGGGCGCCCGCGGCAGCGGCCGCGGCGACGAGCGCCGGGGCCGGCGCCTGCTCGATGGTCTCGCCGCTCACCGGGACCCCAGGGGCGACGTCGGCCACGAGGGCCTTGGCGCGGTCGATCGCGTCCTGTGCGCTCCGGCGCACGTCGTCCACAGTGGTGGTGAACGCGTAGCCGAGCGCCATGGGGAACATCCAGGCGGAGACGAGGCGCAAGGAGGCCCCAGTTCGCTCGGCCTCGGCGGCGGCCCACCTCGAGCGCGCGCTGCGCAGCGGGCGAGCCGTCCACGCCCACCACGATCGTGCGGTCTCCTCCGGCCATTCGTCTACGACGTCGCCCGGTGCACGAAGACCGGGCAGTGCGCGTTCGTGGCGCAGTACTCGCTGACCGAGCCGAGGAGCATCCCCACGAACTCGCCGTGGCCCCGGCTGCCCACCACGAGGAGGTCCGCCCCCTTCGAGGCTTCGACCAGGATCGGCGCCGGGTGCCCGCTCACGACCCGGGGATCGATGCTGAGGTCGGGATAGGCGGCGCGGACGGAGGCGACGGCGGCTTCGAGCGAGCGCATGACCTCCTCTTCGGGGTCGAAGCCGTCGGGGATGGGTGCCGCCCAGCCGTAGCTCGCCGGCCATTCCCACGTCATCACGATCTCGAGGCTGCTCCCGGTCAGGTGGGCCTGGCGGGCGGCCCACGACAGGGCGTCGAGCGAGGAGGGGGAGCCGTCGACACCGACCACGATCCTGCCCGGGGCCGGCGACTCATCGGGTGTCATTGCTGTCTCCTCCTGCAGTTGATGGGATGGTCCGCGGGGGCGGGACCGGTCAGGTGCCGAGCGGCACCTTCCAGGTCAGCGCGGTCCCGCCGTCGGGGGCGTCGTCAACGGTGAGCGTGCCGTGGAGCTTCTCGGCGCGGCGCCGCAGGTTCGGGAGACCGTGGCCGCCGCCGGCGGCCACCCCGGCGTCGTTCAAGCCGACGCCGTCGTCGGTGATGGTCAGGCAACACGACGTCTCGTCCACCGTCACGAGCACCGTCGCCCGAGTCGCGTGGGCGTGTTTGCCGACGTTGGTCAGGGCCTCCCGGAGGGTGGCGAGCATGTGCTCGAGGACCTGGCCGGAAATGGCGGAGTCGACCGGTCCGTCGAACGCCAGCTCGACCTCGAAGCCGACGACGGCGTTGAGCTCGCGCACGAGGCCCACGACGTCGTCCCGGATGCCACGGCTCTCGTCGCCCATCCCGAGCTCGTAAATGGTGGAACGCACCTGCGTGATGACCCGGTCGATCTCCGAGACCGCGCCGCCCAGTTGGCTCGCCGCGGCGTCGGGTAACCGGGCCGCGATGCCCTGCAGGGTGAGGCCCAGCGCGAACAAGCGTTGGATGACCGTGTCGTGCAGGTCGCGGGCCATGCGATCGCGATCCTCGTACACTGCGGAGCGGCGGACGCGGTCGTGGAGCCGGGCGTTCTCGATGGCGATGCCCGCAGCCTGTGAGAGCGCACCCACCAACGCGACGTCGTCACTCGTGAATTCGGACCACCCGACCTTGTCCGTGAGGTAGAGGTTCCCGTAGACCTCGTCGCGCACCTTGATCGGCACGCCGAGGAACGACCCCATGGGCGGGTGGTTCGGCGGGAAGCCGAAGCTCTTGGGATGGCTGCCGATGTCCGTGACGCGCAGCTGCTGCGGGTCGGCGATCAGCAGTCCCAGGACGCCACGGCCCGTCGGGCGGGCACCGATGTCCGCCTCCTCCTCGGCCGTGAGCCCGACGGTGATGAACTCCGAGAGAGACTGCTTGTCCTCGGCCAGCACGCCCAGTGCGCCGTAGCGTGCGCCTGTCATGGAGCGGGCCTCCTCGACGACATGGCGCAGGACCTCTGCCAATTCCAGGTTGGCCTCGATGAGCAGGGTGGCCTCGAGGACTCTTCGGAGCTTGGTCGGATCCTCAATCGAACGGAACGGCACCGCAATGAGCTTACCCAGCCTGAGGTGCGGCTCTCCCTTGAAGCACCAGAGCCGAGCCCGAGATGGCAGGATGGGCGCCGTGAGCCTCGGTGTCTTCCTCCTCGACGATCACGAAGTGGTCCGCAGCGGCCTGCGCGCCCTGCTCGGCGCGAGCGACGACATCGAGGTGGTGGGCGAGGCGGGCACGGTGGCCGACGCCCTGGCCCGGATCCCGGCCACCAGGCCCAACGTGGCCATCCTCGACGTGCGCCTACCCGACGGGAGCGGTGTGGAGGTCTGCCGGGAAGTCCGGTCCCACAACCCCGAGATCGCCTGCGTCATGCTCACGTCCTACGCCGACGACGAGGCACTCATCGCGTCCATCATGGCCGGGGCGGCCGGCTACGTCCTCAAGCAGGTGGGCAGCCTCGACCTCCTCGACACCATCCGCCGCGCCGGGGCCGGGCAGTCGCTGCTCGACCCGGCCCTGACCGAGCGGGTGCTCGCGCGCTTGCGCGAGGGGCCCCAGGTCGACCCCCGCCTGGCCAGCCTCACCCCACAGGAGCGGCGGATCCTCGATCTCATCGCAGAGGGATACACGAACCGCCAGATCGCCGAGACGATGTTCCTGGCCGAGAAGACGGTGAAGAACTACGTGTCGAACCTGTTGGCCAAGCTGGGGATGGAACGCCGCACGCAGGCCGCGACGTTCGCGGCGCGGCTCGACGAGCACGCGGCGGAAGAAGCGCGCCGGGACGCCACCGGTACCTGAGGCTTGCTCGCGCCCTACCGGGTGGCCGAGGAGTGCTCTTCGCCGCCCACGGCCGGCTCGAGGCTGATCCCGCGGCTGCGCAGCGCCTCCTCCACACGGGCGCGCTCGAGCTGGGGCTGTTCGAACCGGTCGGGATCGGACTCCACGCCGACCAGCCGGGCCAGTCGGAGCAGGGCGACGTCGTAGGCGACCTCGAGCGCCAGGACGGCGGAAACCGCATCGGGATCCGCCGCGGGCGGGGCACTCTCGAGCTCGGCGCGGCACTGCAGAACCTCGTCGATGGCGCCCCGTTCGGTGGCGGCCGCTGCATCCGGTGGGCCCTGTCCCATGGCGGCGCTGAGAAGTTGGGTGTACATCGACATGTGGCGGCTCCATGGTGACTTCGGCAGCGGGACCACGACCGCGAGGCCGGCACGGTCCTGGGAACGGCGTCTCACATTCCACGCGTCCGTCAACTCGCGGGGAGGACCATGTCGACGGCCCGCCCCAGGGGTGGGTTGCACGTGACGTCCTCCTCTCTGTGCTGCCGTACGTTCCGGCAGTGCTGTCGCTGCTTGCATCAGCATGAGCGACCGGTGGCGGTCGTGGCAGGGCCGGAGGTCCCAAGCCGAGCACCGGGGCGGCCCCAATTCCCCTTGTGACCTTTGGCCCTACACGGCGCGCAGCGTCGCGCCGACACTCGGATGCACCGGGATGCACCGGGATGCCGCGAGACGGACAGAAGGGAGCCAGCCATGCCAGCCCTTGACGAGCGGCGGTCGCAGTGGGATCGGCTTTCTCCGCACGTGGAGCGGTCGGTCCGGGAGTCCGAGCGCGCCTGGCGCAACGATGTGGCGCTCGAGATGTGGATCGATGTGACGGCAGTACCGGTGGTCATCCGGCTCGAAGGCGTCCTGGACGAGTCGACCGGCGCCAACTTGATGGACGTGGTCAGCGACTGCATGGCCGAGGAACGATGGGACTTCTTCCTGGACACCAGTTCCCTTCGGATCGCCCGCTCGGGTTGGGCGGTGATGCATCGCCTGCACGAGCAGGTGCGTGCCGCCGGCGGCCGCCTCGACTGGGATGCCGCCACCGTCGCGTAGCCGGCGGACGAGGTGACGCACGACCGGAAGATCGCGTCGGCGCGGGTCGTCGAGACCCATATTTCAATCCTCGTCTTCGTCGGTGACCGGGTCTACAAGCTTCGCAAGCCGGTCCATTTCGATTTTCTCGACTTCACCGACCGTTCGGTCCGGGAGGCGGACTGCCGGCGCGAGGTCGAGCTGAATCGCCGGCTGGCGCCGGACGTCTACCTGGGGGTCGCCGACATCGTCATGAACGGCGAGCCGATCGATCACATGGTGGTGATGCGCGCCCTGCCCGACGAGCGCCGGCTGGCGACGCTGGTGCGTGCAGGCGGGGACGTCGAGGGGTGGCTGCGCGCGGTGGCCGCCCAGCTGGTGGCGTTCCATGCCGGTGCCGAGCGCTCCCCCGCCATTTCCGACTCCGCCACGCCGGCGGCTCTGGAGGGACAGTGGCAGGACAATTTCAAAGAGACCGAACGCTTCGTCGGCAGCGTCCTCGACCCCGCCGTGGACCGGGAGATCCGCACGCTGCGTCCAGCGCTGGCTCCGGCGGTACGGCCCGATGCTGGACGCGCGCGTCGCCGAGGGACGGGTCTGCGACGGCCACGGCGACCTCCAGGCGGAGGACGTGTTCTGCCTCGACGACGGCGTCCGCATCCTCGACTGCGTCGAGTTCTCCGACCGCCTCCGCTACGGCGACGTGTGTGCCGACGTCGCCTTCCTCGCCATGGACCTCGAGCGGCTCGGACGGCCCGATGCCGCTCAGCGGTTCGTGCTCCACTACGAGGCACTCGCGGGCGAACGTCTGCCCCGGCCGCTCCTGGACCACTACGTCGCCCAGCGGGCCTACGTGCGGGCCAAGGTGGCCTGCCTGGAGTGGGAGCAAGGCGTGGACGGCGCCGAGCGCCGCGCCCGCGCGCTGCACGCGCTGGCGTTGCGCCACTTGCGCCGGGCCCGGCCGGCCGTCGTGCTGGTGGGCGGGTTGCCGGGTACGGGGAAGAGCACGCTGGCAACCGCGTTGGCGGCGGAGACGGGGTGGTCGTTGCTGCGCTCGGATGAGATTCGCCGCGAACTGCAGCCCGCGGCCCGGAGCTCAATGCCGCGGCATTCGTCGGGACCGGGAACGGGCCGCTACTCGCCCGAAGCCGTCGGGTCCGTGTACGAGGAACTCCTCGGCCGGGCCCGCCGGCTCCTGGAGCACGGGGACCCGGTCATCCTCGACGCGTCGTGGATCGACGCCGCGCAGCGGGCCGCGGCCCGGCGAATCGCTCAGGACACCAGGAGCGAGCTCGTGGAGCTCTGCTGCACGTGCGACGACTCGGTCGCCGCCGCCCGGATCCGGGAGCGGGAGACCACCGGCGACGATTCCGAGGCGACGCCACAGGTGCGCGAGCTGATGGCCCGAAAGATGGACGTCTGGCCGTCGGCGACGCCGATCGACTCCTCGGTCGACGGGGCGGCCAAGGTCGTGTCGTCGGCCCTTCGGGCACTCGACGGAGTGCTCGGTGGCGCGAGTCGAGGGACCGACGTCCTTCCGCGTTGAGACGTTCGACCCTAGGGACAGGCTTCTCGCATCACCCGACGTCACGCCAGGTCACGCGCAAGACGCATCGCACGGCCAGATCTTCGGTGAGCCCGTACCACCTCGGTGAGGTCGGGTTGACGCTCTCCGAGATCCCGCGTCGCGCGAGCGGAGATCCCACCCGCTGCAAGCCGATAACGGGGGCGAGCCGGGCAGAGGCCCCGCCGGGCGGGGACCTTCGGCCCTAGCACCTGCGCCCGAACGGATGCAGGCTGATCCCAGAAGGGCACAGAGATCGGAGGATCGCCATGTCGAAGGTCCCATCGGGTTCAGCTGCCGCCCAGGAAGGGGAGACGGCAGAGGTGATGGAGTCGGTGAGCCGCACACTGGAGGAGTGGCGGGCCCGGATCGACGAGCTCAAGGTCCAGGCGGAGCTGGCCAAGCTCGACGTCCGAGAGCGAGCCATCAAACAGGTCGACCTGGCGCAGAACGTGTGCCTGGCCGCGTTCTCGAAGCTCTCTGATGCGCGCCACGATGCGGCGGCCAACGCCGACACCCTGCGCGAGGGGTTCCAGCAGCTCGTGGAGGACATCAAGAAGGCGTTCGAGGCCGCCCAGGCCGTCATCACCCGGGGTTGAACGACCCGGCGCTCGACCAATTTCCGCCGGTCTCTCAGTCCAATCGGGGCGGCTGCGCGGTCTCACTCCCGTTGTGCAGCATGATGTCCGCGAATTTCGCGTAGAGCGCCATCGGCTCTTGGGAGCGGACGAGCACGTCGAACAGCTCGGCCATGGAGACGACGCCGCTCGGGCGATCCGTGATGTCGAGCACCACGAGGTGCCGGATACCGAGGCTGACCATGAGCGCGGCCGCCTCGGCGACGCTGGCCGAGGGAGGCGCCCAGTTCGGGTGTTCCGAGGCGACGGCGGCGACCTCGTCCTCGGGCCGCAATCCCTGGGCCAATCCGCGCACGAGGTCGAGCTCGGTGACCACGCGCAGGGGCGCCTCCTCCACGATGGCGCACGAGACGCCGTCGCTGACCATGGCCGCGGCGACGGTGGCCAGGGAGTCCGACGCGGACACGGACGTCGGCGGGCGCAGGTGCATGCCGCCGAGAGTCGCGTCGAGGCCTTCGAAGGAACGGTTGCTCATGGGGACCCCTGCCGTGGGTTGCGATTGCCGGGCGGCAGCTCCGTCGCCCGGTCCGACAGTACCCGGGGACGGGGCCCCGGCCGGCCAAAGCGAGGTGCTCCTCCCGACTCCCGGTGCTCCGAGCGAGCCGACGAACCCCGCAATTGGAAAATGGCGACCGAGGGGGGTGGCCGCCATTCTCCAAGCACCGTTGTCTGGGAAGAGGAGGGTGTCCCAGTCATTCTGCGGACCGGGCCCCCATGGGGCTAGAGCCAAAAGTAACGGATTGCGCCCCGAGTGGTCGCCGCTCGGGACCAAAGGCCGTGGTCAGCAGCACCGTCGGGTGCCAGAGTGGGGGCCATGCCAGTTGTGTGCACCGCCGAGGAAGCCGTCTCGATGATCCGGCCGGTCGACATGATCGGATTCGGTCTGGGTCCGGCCAACCCGGACAGGTTGCTCACGGCTTTGGCCGCCCGGGACGACTGGCAGGACCTGCAGCTGGGGGGAGCGTTGTGCCTGAACTTCTACGAGGTCTTCACCAAGCCCGGCGTGACCTACCGCTGCGGCTTCTTCGGACCGGCTGAACGGCTGCTCCATGCAATGGGTCACCACGTCGAGCTCGTCCCCGGGGGCTTCCGCCAGATGGCGCCGATCCTGGCCAAGTTCGCGCCCCGAGTCATGGTGGTGCAGGCAGCCCCACCGGACGATGACGGCAGGGTGAACCTTTCGCTCCACATGGGTGCCACGAGGCCCGAGCTGATCAGGGCCGGCGAAGACCCAGACCGCCTCCTCATCGTCGAGGTCAACCCCAACTTGCCCCGCACGAGGAGCTTGCCGCCCGAGTTCGACAACACCATCGCGCTCGACGTGATCGACGTGCTGGTCGAGACGAACGCGGCCCCGTTCGCCCTCACCGAGCCCCCGACCGACGAGGTGGACGAGGCGATCGCCCGTAACGCGCTGGCCTATGTGAGGAGCGGGTCGACCCTGCAGACCGGCATCGGCGCCATCCCCAACATCGTGGCCACCGAATTGGCCAAGGGCCCGCTGGGCGGGTTCGGCGTCCACTCCGAGATGTTCACCAACGGACTCATGCGGCTCCACCAGGCGGGCAAAGTGACCAACGATGCCAAGAGGGTCTTCGACGGGGTCTCCGTCACGACGTTCGCGCTCGGGACCCCGGAGCTCTACGGGTGGCTGGATGGCAACGCCGACGTCGCCTTCCTACCGGTCGAGACGATCAACGACCCCACGGTCATCGCCCGGAACGCGAACCTGGTCTCCATCAATGGTGCGCTGTCGGTCGACCTCTACGGCCAGGTCGTGGCCGACAACATCGGCGGCAAGCAGATCTCGGGTGTTGGCGGACACGAGGACTTCGTCGCTGCCGCCGAGCTGCACCTCGATGCGCACTCCCTCATCTGCCTCCATTCGACCGCGGTCCACGAGGGCGAGGTCGTGTCGCGCATCGTCGGGCTGCTCCCCGAAGGGTCGGTCGTCTCGACGCCGCGCCACCACACGGGCGTCGTCATCACCGAGTACGGCGCGGCGGAGCTCACGGGTCTGACGGTGAGCGAGCGCGCCCATCTGCTCGTCGAGATCGCGCACCCTGATTTCCGGGCAGACCTGCGCAAGGCGGCGGACGAGCTCGGCCGACCCTGAGCGCGCCCGGCGCCTGCGCCGGAGGACCCTGCTGCCCGCCGTTCAACCGGCGACGGTCGGCGCCGGTTTGTTCGGCCACTCGCGAAACGTGCCGTGGTGCCGGGCGATCTCGCCGATGATGGCATCGATGTACACGAGCTTCCTGATCATGTACGACCGCGTCTCCTTCGGATCCAGGTAGAGGTTGTAGAGACGGCCGTACCCGTAACGCTGCACGACCCCCGTGAAGCCACCGGGGTTGAGGACGTCGGTGTCGTTGTCCGAGATGGAAGAGGTCAGGTACTTGTATTCGCCGACCCGCAGCGCCGAGTACTGCGAAGTCAACCAGTAGTGCTGGTACTTGCGGTTCGACACCGCCTCGCGATCGTCGTCGGCGAGGAAGAAGGACAGCTGGTCGACCGCGTCGACGTAGCGGTCGGTCGGTATCCGATCGGCCGCCTCCGCCATGGACAGGCAAGTTGCGAACAGGTCGAGGAGATGGACGAGGCCGTCGCTGGTGCGCCCACGGGGGATCATGCCCGGCCACGACACGATAGCGGGGACACGAACCCCGCCTTCCCAAGTCGACCCCTTGGCACAGCGGAAAGGCGTGAACGCGGAATCGGGCCAGGTCTCCATCTCCGGGCCGTTGTCCGACGAGATCACCACCATCGTCGACTCGAGCTGTCCGGTCCGCTCGAGCGCGGCGACCAACCGGCCGCAGATGTCGTCCAACTCGACGATCGCGTCCTTGTAGGGATGCCGGGCCGGGGAGCGCCCCAGGAAGTCGGGGTGGGGGTAGTTGTCGAAGTGAGCCCCCCGGGTGCAGTGGTAGAGGAACCAGGGATCCGGTGATCCCGCCATGCGCTCAATGAACCGTTCGGAGTACGCGCACCACTTGTCGTCCAGGAGCGACAGCACCGGGACGGTCACCTCCTCGACTTCTTCGAGCGGCCCGTTCCGCCTTCCGTGCACGAAGCACTTGTTGAACGGCATGTTACGCACCCACTCGGTGCGGTCCTCGCTGTAGACGACCTCGGGAAAGAAGTACGGGTCGCGCCACTCCGTGTACATGTCCGAGACCGACAGGAAGCCGTAGAAGTCGTCGAAGCCGACGTTCTGCGGCTGGCTCTCGTGGTTCTCGCCCATGTGCCACTTTCCGACTGCCTGCGTCACGTATCCCGCATCCGAGAGGAGCTGAGGGAGCGTGATCTCCCCGCTGAGCCCGCCGGGCATGCCGTACATCGGTGGCACCAGCAGGCCGTGCCGCATCGGGAGCCGGCCCGTCACGATGGACGCTCTCGTCGGTGTGCACGAGGGCTCGCTGTAGCACGACGTGAGGAGCAAACCGTCCCGGGCGATGCGATCGACGTTGGGGGTCGGTGCCCCCACCGCGATCCCTCCGCCGTAACAACCGAAGTCCCCCCAGCCGACGTCGTCCATCAAGATGACGACGACGTTGGGCCGCCGCCCCGTACGCGAGATGAACTCCGCCATCTTGGAGGCCGCCACCCCGTCGCGATGGGGGACCACGAAGGTGGGCTCGCGGTTGGGGGCGGGCACGTGGGTGGCGCCCGTGACGGGGTCGACACCCGCGCCATCTCGGTCTCCGGTGACATCATCTGCCCTTGGTTCGCTCATCGCTGCTCCTTGCCCGTTGGGAGGCACATGCTGCCTCTTGGCGGACCGGCGTGCAGCGCTGCTCTACGCCACGAGCTTGCGGGTCAACGTGGTGGCAGCAAGCGGGGGAGCTGCGGCGACGACGCGATGGATGAAGGTGCGGACGTGACGGAAAGCCTCCCGGCTGTCCTCGGCCCAGGGCATGAGGATCTGGAAGACGTGGAACATCCCCTCGAACTCCCGGGCGTCGGTGGGGACCCCGGCCTCCCGCAGGCGCTGGACGTAGCGCCGAATGGGGTCGCGGAACATCTCGTCGGCCCCCCAGGTGACGCAGGTAGGGGGAAAGGCGCCCAGGTCTGCCCGTAACGGAGCAACGGGCTGGCTGGAGGCATCGGTCCCGTGGAGATATGCGGTCGTCGGGATGTTCCACGGCAGGATGTCTCGGTCCGCGTTCTCGGTCACCGAGGGCTCGTCCAGTCGCAGATCGACTTCGGGCGAGAACAGCACCAATCCCGCGGGACGGACCGGATCGAGGTGCTCGGGGCGCTCGAGCAGAAGAGTGTTGGCCAGGCCGCCACCACCCGAGTCGCCGGCGAGGAAGATGCGCTCGCGGGGGATGCCCAAGGCGACGAGCTCCGCATAGGCGGCCGAGGCGTCCTCGGCCCCGGCCGGGTAGGGGAACTCCGGCGCCAGCCGATAGTCGGCGACGAACATCGCGCACTCGGTCTCCCGGCACAGCCGCGCCGTGAAGAACGCATACATCGTGGGCGACGTGCCGATGTACCCGCCACCGTGGAGGTAGAGGATCACTCCCACGGGTCGGCGGTGGCGAGGCACGTAGAGGATGCCCGGCACGCCGCCGAACTCCGTGGAGTGGCTCTCGACGTCGAGGGAACGGACGAAAGGCGGCATGATCCATTGGCAGATCTCGTCCAACACGAGCTCGAGGGACCGGAATTCGGGAATGCGCAACGACGAGGCGTAACCCATGAAGGAACGGATCACCTCCCGGGTGACCGAGATCCCCAGATTCGGCAGGAGTGAGGACGGACCCTCGAAGGGACGGCGGAAGGGCACCCGTGCCAGGGCTGTCGCGAGCTGCTGGGCCAGCAACGACACGTCCAGGGCCGCAATGGGCGCCGGTGCGGTCTGTACCTCCGGACGGTTGCCCATTGCCATGTGTCCCACGCTCCCGAAGCCGGCGGCCGGTCAGGTTCTGTGGGGCCAACTTAGAACCAGACACGCCCCGGAACTCTCGCGCTGGCCCGGCGACGCGGACCGGCCCTCGTGGGGTGAGCCGTCTCGCCCGAAGGTCCGCTGTGGAGCTGGGGCCCAGGCGGGATCCGCATACAATATACTCTGGACGTCAGGCGGCTCGAGCGCTCGCCACGACCGCGTCGAGAAGGAGAACCCATGACGAGCTGGCTGGGTCAGTACTGCCTCAATGTCGCCGACCTGGAGCGCTCCGTTGCCTTCTACACGTCGCTCGGCCTCACGTGCACCAGCCGGACCGAGATCCCCGACGCGTTCGAAGCGATCGTGGAGAACCCGTCCGGTGGCTCGAAGTTCCAGATCGCTCAACAGAAGAACCAGTCGGGCTCCGTGGACCTCGGTACGGGGTTCTGGAAGCTCTACGTCAACACCCATGACGTCGGAGAGACCTTCCAACGAGCGGTCTCCCAGGGGGCGACCGTGGAGTCGGCGCCCGAGCGGATGGAGCGGTGGCCGGTGAGCGTCGCGTTCGTACGCGACCTTGACGGTTACCTGGTCGAGTTCGTGACCCGTCATCCCTGGCCCGATACCGTGCCCGCTGTCGGTCCCTGGTTGGGGCAGTACTGCATCAATGTGACCGACATCGAGGCTTCGATCGGATTCTTCGAACTGATGGGCCTTCACTGCACGAGCAGGACTGAGATCGAGCACGCGCACGAGGCCATCGTCGAGAACCCGGAGCGGGGGTCGAAGCTGCAATTGGCGCAGCAGCTCGCTCAAGAGGGCCCCATCAGGATGGGTTCGATGTGGAAGCTCTACGTGAACACCGACGACTGCCGCGGCCTCCACGACGCGGCGGTCGGTGCCGGGTCCCCCTCCATCATGGAACCGACGCGCCTGGAGCGTTGGCCGGTGACCATGGCGTACGTCGGGGCGCCGGACGGATATCTGGTCGAACTGCTGCAGCGCGACGCATGAGCACGACGGCCGTCAGGGCGGATGTGGCCAACGACACCCAGATGCAACCGGTCCTGCAGAACAGCGAGACGCTCTGAGCTGAATCCCCGCCGGATCGGTCGCGGGTGCTCAGAGCCTGCCTTCGGTGCGCAACCGGGGGTCGACCCAGGAGGGGGAGCGCCGCTCCTTGAACGCGCGGTACCCCTCGGCGGCCTCCGTCCCATTGATGCTGAGCAGCATCCCGATGCGGTCGTACAACCCGTAGTACTGGTCCAGGCTGCGCTTGACGTCGGCCCGCGCACCCGGGGCCGTGCGGCAGCAGTCCTCGAGCACGGTGGTCGCCTCCATGAGCAGCTGCTCATGGGGGACGACGCGGCCGACGAGCCCCCAATCGACGGCTTCGGTGGCGGAGAGCTCGCGCCCCGAGTACATCAGGTCCCGGGTCCGGGCCGGCCCGATCTGGCGCGCCAGGATCTGCGCGTAGTGGGTGTCCGCGATGCCTCGGAACAACTCGGGCACGCGGAAGGTCGCTCGCTCACTGACGACGGCGATGTCCGAGAGCATGGCGATCACCAGACCACCGCCCTGACAGATCCCGTTGACCGCACTGACCACGGGCTTGCGAGCTTGCCGAAGGGCATCGAACGGCGTGTTGTCCATCGACAGGAGCGTGGGGAGATCGCCCCACCCGTCCTCGTTGGCCCCGCCGAGATCGCCGCCCGGGGCGAACACGTCGCCGGTGCCCGTGATGAGCAGACCGGCCAAATCCGGATCTGCGTCGGTGTGGTTGATCGCGTAGCGGATCCCGAAGTACATCGCCGGCGTCAGCGCGTTGCGCCGCTCGGGCCGGTCGATGGTGCAGCGGGCCAGCGGGCCGAAGCGCTCGAACCGGAGGAACGGGGTCCCGAGCCAATCTCCTTGGGGCGCCCGCCCCGGGTTCCTCGCCCGCCACGCCCGTCAGACGGCCTGACGGACGGCGCTCCGCTCGTGGAAGAGATCCACGACCATCTCCGCCTGCTGGTTCAGCATCTTGGCGTACTCGTGCGCAGCCCGGTCACCGTCACCCTCCCGGATGGCCTTGACGATGGCGGCGAGGCCCTTTCGCTCGGGCTGGACCGCCCTGGGGACGAGCACGAAGAACGGTCCGGGCACGAGACGTGACATGGCACGGAGCACGACCGTGATGCGAGGGGAGCGAGCGGCCTCCACGACGGTGCTGTGGAATGCGAAGGCCAGCTCCTCAATTCGCACCAGGTCGTCGGTCTCACGCATCTGCTTGACGAGCTCGGCCAACTTGGCTGCCGTTTCGGGGTCTTGGCGCTGGGCGGCACGCCGCGCCGCCAGTCCGTACACCAGACCGAACAACTCGTAGTGATCACGGATGATCTGCTCGTCGAAGGCGTTGACGAACGTGCCTCGGTGCAGCTTGGTGGTCACCCATCCCTCTCGCTCGAGGGCGATGATCGCCTCGCGGATCGGGATCCGGCTGACCCCCACCGCCTTGGCCACCGCGTCCTGGGGCAAGCGCATGCCCTCCCGCAGCTGCCCATCGAAGATCAAGCGACGGATGTAGGCAGCCGCCTGCTCACCGCTTCCCTTCCTGACCACGGCGCCGGGTGAAGCGGGTATCGCGGTCGAGCCGTCTTCGGAGTCGTCCATCGCATCGGCCGATCGTGACATTGATACATCATATTCTCTACAGAATCCGGAACAGGCGCTCTGGCGGCACGGTCGGCGGGCGGCGCCACGGGCGTCCCGGCGGATGTCCAGCGGGCCTGACCGGACGATGGCGCCCAATCCCAGCGGCTCACCGTGCCTCCGCTCTCGCAGGGCGGCTGCGGTGTCCGGCGGGCGTCGAGGCCAGATCGCATAAGATATCCGATATCCGGTTCCTGCTCGGGAGGAGGGGCCCAGTGGTCCATGCGGTCGACGTCGACGAGGGCGGCGTGAGTGACGAGGTCGTGGCGCGGATCCCCGCCATCGTCGACCTGGACGCCCACGTCGTCGAGCCGCCCGACGTATGGTCCAGCCGACTGCCGGCCCGCTACCGCGAGACCGGGCCCCACATCGAGCTCCTGCCGGCCGGTGTCCCCAAGCTCGTCGGGTCCGGTTATGTGGAAGAGCCCGGGACCGACGGTCCCGACGTGGCCTGGTGGTGCTACGAGGACCACCGGGCCTCGCTCAAGCGCACGATCGCCGCGGCCGGTTTTCCACGCGACGAGATTGAGCTGCGCGGCGTCCGCTACGACGAGATGCGACCCGGGTGTTGGCGCGTCCGCGAGCGGCTCGAGGACATGGACGTCAACGGGGTGCAGGCCCAATTGTGCTTTCCGAACTACCCACGGTTCTGCGGCCAGCAGTTCCTCTGGGGCAAGGACCGGGAGCTGGCCCGCCTGTGCGTCGAGGCCTACAACGACTGGATGGTCGAGGAGTGGTGCGGGGAGGGCGGCGGCCGGCTGCTTCCCCTGTGCCTCGTCCCGTTGTGGGATGCCGATCTGGCGGCGGCCGAGGTGACACGCAACGCCGAGGCGTGGCGTGCGGGCGGTGGCGTTCACCGAGCTGCCGCCGTACCTCGATCTGCCGAGCCTGTACTCCGGCTATTGGGACCCGTTCCTGGCCGCATGCCAGGAGACCCGCACGGTGGTGTGCATGCACATCGGCTCGGGCACGAAGACGCCACAGGCGTCACCCGACGGCCCGGACGCCGTCGCCGCCACCATCCTCTTCGGCAACAGCGTGGCGAGCCTCGCCGACCTGCTCTTTTCTGGGACGCTGCACCGTTTCCCGGATCTGCGCCTGCTGTATGCCGAGGCGCAGATCGGCTGGATCCCCTACGTCTTGGAGCGGGCCGACGACGTGTGGACGACCCACCGGGGGTGGAGCAACTCGCAACGTGACTGCCCGGAGCCCCCGTCCAGCTACTACGCACGGGGGAACGTGGTGAGCTGCTTCTTCAAGGATCCCGTGGGCGTCTCACTGCTCGACCAGGTCGGGGTGGACAACGTGGTCTTCGAGACGGACTATCCCCACTCGGACAGCACCTGGCCCGATTCGCGCCGGGCCGCGGCCGAGCAGTTCGGTCACCTCGATCCGGAGGCGATCCGGAAGATCGCGCGCCAGAACGCGATCGACCTGCTGGGCCTCTCGCTGCGCGGAGGCGTAGCGCAGGGCCACGGGCTGGGGCGACCGGCCGCTACAAGAACCGCAGGCCAGGTGTTGCCACGCGGAAGACGTCGGTGGCCAACGCCTTTCCGAGCTTCGCCGCGTCCCAGCGTTGCTGTCCGGACGCGACCTCGGCCCCCTCGCGCCAGCCGTGCATCCAGATGACCCGGTCATGAATGGACCGGATGACCTGTCCGTTGATCATCTGCGACTCGTCGCTGGCCAGCCAGGCCACGAGGGGCGAGCTGTTCGCCGGGTCCATGGGCTGCCACTCGTCCGCCGGCACCTCGTCGGGCTTCGACGACGGGGGGCGCCTGCGGCATCGTGCCCGTCAGTCGGGTCGCTCCCGCGGGGCCCACCGCGTTGGCGGTGACGCCGTATGCACCGAGCTCCTGGGCCAGGGTGAGGGTCAACCCGACGATGGCGGCCTTGGCGGCGGCGTAGGCGCTCTGGCCGAAGTTGCCGGTGAGCCCCGCCCCGGACGTCGTGTTGATGATCCGGCCGACGACGCGCTCCCCCGACTTGGCCCGGTTGCGCCAGTGGACGGCGCCGTGATGGGAGCACGACCAGGTCCCGCGCAGATGGACACGGATCACGGCGTCGAAGTCGTCGGGCTTCATGTTCCAGATGGCGGCGTCGCGGACGATGCCGGCGTTGTTGACCAGGATGTCGAGTTGGCCCCACCGTGCCACGGCCGTGTCGATCAGGTGCCCCGCCTGTTCGTGGTCGGCCACGTCGCCGTAGTCGGCGACCGCCTCGCCGCCCCGCTCGGCTGATCAAGTCGACGGTCACGTCGGCGTCACGACCCGCGCCCTCCCCGTGCACGGACGACCCGAGGTCGTTGACGACGACCCGGGCCCCTTGCCGCGCCAATTCGAGTGCGTGCCCGCGCCCGATGCCGTGCCCGGCCCCCGTGACGACCGCAACCTTCCCGTCCAGTAATCCCACGTCGACCTCCTTGATTGGATAAAAGATACATGCGATTCGGAGGGTAAACTGCTGGGATGCGCGGCATTCTCGGATACGGCACGTACATCCCCTACCGCCGGCTGGACCTGTCGACGGTGGCCGAGGTGGCCGGTGGCGGAGGCCGCAAGGGTACCCGGGCCGTGGCCTCCTACGACGAGGACGCGACGACGATGGGGGTCGAGGCCTCAAGAGCCGCACGGCGCGCGGCGCCCGAGGCGGGCATCGAGTCTCTGTGGTTCGCGACGGTGTCGCCGCCCTACCTCGACAAGACGAACGCGACCGCTGTCCACGCCGCCCTTCGCCTGTCGGAGGAGTGCGGCTCGTACGACCTGATCGGGTCCGTGCGGGGGGCGATGGGGGCGCTGCGGGCGGCGGTCGCCCAACCCGGACCGGCGCTGGCGGTCGCGGCGGACGTTCGCACGGGGTTGGCCGGCGGCCCCGACGAGGCCTACTTCGGCGATGGTGCGGCGGCGCTCGTCATCGGCGACGAGACGGACGGCTCCGTCGTCGCAGAACTGGGCGCGTGGGTCTCGTTGACCGACGAGTTCGCCGATCGTTGGCGCCGTCCCAACGAAGATCGCTCCCGGGTGTGGGAGGAGCGGTTCGGGGAGGTGCGGTACGGCGCCATCGGAAGGGACGCGCTCGACCACTTGTTCAAGTCGACCGGAACCGGACCCGACGACGTGGACCATCTCATCGTCACCGGGACGCACGGTCGCGCCTGCCGCGCCGTGGCGCAGCGGTCGGGGGTCCCGAGCGACCGGGTGGTGGACGACCTCGGCACGGTCGTCGGCAACACGGGCGCGGCCCACCCCTTCTTGCTCCTGTCCGCCGCGCTGGAACGCGCGGAGCCGGAACAGACGATCGTGCTCCTGGTGCTGGCCGACGGCGCCGAGGCGCTCATGGTGCGGACCACGCCGGCAGTCGAGCAGCGTCCTGCCGGTGGCTCGCTGGCCCGCCAGCTCGGAAACGGGGCGCCGATCTCCTACGGGCGGTACCTGGCCTGGCGGGGACTGCTGCCGGTCGAGCCCCCACGGCGGCCGGAGCCGGCCCGGACGTCCTCGTCCGCGGCGGGCCGGTCCGTGCCGTGGAAATTCGGGTTCGAGGGTTCGCGGTCGTCGGACGGCGCCGTCCATCTCCCGCCCCTGCCCGACGATGCGGTGCACCTGCCCATGGCGGACGCGCGAGGGACGGTGACGACCTTCACGATCGACCGGCTTTCTTACACGCCGAGCCCGCCCATGGTGTTCGCCGTCGTCGACTTCGACGGGGGCGGCCGGCTCCCGGTCGAGTTGACCGACGTCGACGCGGCGGAGGTGCGGGTGGGCGACGTGGTGGAGATGACCTTCCGGCGGTTGTCCACCGCCGACGGGATCCACAACTACTTCTGGAAGGCACGACCGTACCGGAAAGGTGACGACTGATGGGCTCGCATGGCATTAAGGACAAGGTGGCCATCGTCGGCATGGCCTGCACCAAGTTCGGCGAGCACTGGGATCTCGGGGTCGACGAGCTCGTGCTCCAAGCTGCCGAGGGTGCATTCGATTCGGCCGGCGTGTCACGGGCGGACATCGACGCGTACTGGCTGGGCACCGCCCAATCCGGCATGAGCGGCCTCCTCGTGTCCCGTCCGCTGCGGGTGAACGACAAGCCGGTCACCCGGGTGGAGAATTTCTGCGCCTCCGGGTCGGAGGCCTTGCGCCAGGCGGCCTACGCCGTCTCGAGCGGTGCCTACGACGTCGCCATGGCGATCGGGGTGGAGAAGCTGAAGGACTCGGGCTACCAGGGCGCCAACGCCTTCCCGGTGCCGAGTGACGGGACGAACCGCACCGTCACGGCCGCCGCCATGTACTCCATGATCGTCCCCGCCTATGCCAAGCGCTACGGCATCGGGGTCGACGAGGTCAAGCAGGCACTGGCCAGGATCGCCTCCAAGAACCACGCCAACGGAGCGCGAAACCCGCGGGCCCAGTTCCGCAAGGAGATGACCGTCGAGCAACTCCTCGCCATGCCGCGCATCGCGGGCGAGCTCTCGGTCTTCGACTGTGCCGGCGTCGCCGACGGCGCGGCGGCCGCGGTGGTCGTCCGGGCGGAGGACGCGCACCGGTACTCGTCGTCACCGCTGTTCGTGAAGGGGCTGTCGTTCGTGGTCGGCGACGGGAGCGGCGTGAGCGACCCCGACTACGACTACACGACCTTCCCCGAGGTCATCGCCTCGGCAACAGAGGCCTACCGTCAGGCGGGCATCACCGACCCGCGTTCGCAACTCGCCATGGCAGAGGTGCACGACTGCTTCACCCCGACGGAGCTGGTGCTCATGGAGGATCTCGGGTTCTGCGAGCGCGGCAGCGCCTGGAAGGAAGAGCTCTCGGGGTCGTTCGACCTCACCGGCGACCTGCCGGTGAACCCCGACGGAGGACTGAAGAGCTTCGGGCACCCGGTCGGGGCATCCGGTCTCCGGATGATGTTCGAGGTCTGGCTCCAATTGCGTGGTGAGGCGCCAGAAGACCGGCGCATCTCGACCTTCGGGGCACGGAACCTGGCCCTCACCCACAACCTCGGGGGGTACCCCGGGGAAATGGTGTCCTTCGTGTCCATCCTGGGCACCGAGGGTCCGGGCTCCTGAACATCGGTCCGAGCCCGGCAGACTTCTAGGCCGCTCCCGAACCCGGGTCGGAGTGATCTGACGTCCCGTTGTGTGCAGGCGCACCCGCCTCCGCCGGCTGCACGGGTCCGAGGTAGGCAGAGTGGAGCACCGATTCCACGTCGCGTGCCTCTCCGGTCTGGACGATCCTGCCGTTCGCCATCACCATGGCCGAGGCGGCAACCGACAGCGCCGTGCGTGCGAATTGCTCCACCACCACGACGGTGATGCCCTCCTCCGCCAGCCGGACGACATGGTTGTAGAGCTCGTCGACGACGATGGGCGCCAGCCCCATCGAGAGCTCGTCGAGCATGAGCAACCGCGGGCTTGTCGCCACGGCGCGGGCCAACGCCAGCATCTGCTGCTCGCCGCCCGACAGCGTGCCGGCCGGCTGGTCGCGGCGATCAGCCAGGCGCGGGAACCGTTCGAACGCGCAACGCTCGACGTGTCGTCGCCCCGAACCGCTGTGCGTCATGACCCAGAGGTTCTCCCGCACGGTCAAGTTCGGGAACACGCCACGGCCCTCGGGAATCAGGCAGAGTCCCCGGCGGGCCAACGAAGACGTCGATCCCACGCGCACCTTCTCACCGGCGAAGCGGACCTCACCCTCGCTCGGCCCCATGATGCCGGCCGCCAACGCGAGGAGGGTCGACTTTCCGGCACCGTTTGCCCCGAGGACAGCGGTGACGACGCCCTCTTCGAAGGACACGTCGATCCCGTGGATCACCTCGACTTCCTCGTAGGCCGCCCGCACGCCACGGAACTCCAAGAGGGATTCAGGCATCGGCCGCAGCCGCCGATACCGTGCCGAGATACGCGGCCTGGACCTCGGGGTCGGCCCGCACCTCCGCCGGCGTGCCGGTGCAGATGATGCGGCCGTAGTCGAGGACCACGACGGTGTGGCAGACGTTCATCACCAGTTCCATGTCGTGTTCGACCAGCAGGATGGCGAGTCCGTCGTTCGCCAGGTTCCGCAGGACCTCCGAGAAGCGCTCGGTTTCGTCCGTGTCCTGGCCCGCCGCCGGTTCGTCGAGGAGGAGAACCTTGGGTCTGGTGGCAAGGGCGCGCGCCAGCTCGACGAGGCGACCGGTCCCCGTCGGCAGGGTGTCGGCTCGGTCGTTGGCGACGGGCGCCAGTCCCAGCCGGTCCAGCAGCTCCTCGCGGCTCTCCTGGATCGCTCTGGACCTGGCCTTCACAACCCCCCGCTGCGCGATGGATGCGGCGACCCCGATGTTCTCGGCGACGGTCAGGGTCCCGAAGAGCTCCAGTCGTTGGAACGTGCGGCCCAGCCCGAGCCGGGCCCGGCGATAGGACGAGAGTCCGCGCAAGTCCCGACCGTCGAGGCGCACGGTTCCCGCATTGGGGCGCTGCATCCCCGTCACCACGTTGAACAAGGTCGTCTTGCCGGCCCCGTTCGGCCCGATCAATCCGGTGATCGCACCATCGGCAGCGCTGAGCGACACCTCGGACAGCGCGGCCAGTCCCCCGAAGCGAACCGAGATCTCTTGGATTTCAAGCCCCACTGGCGCCTCCTGCCCCCGAGAGCGCGGCGAGCGCGTCGGCCGTGCCGACGGGACCATCGTCGGACACCGCCTCGGCGAACCAGGCGTCCCTCTTGTCCTTGGACCGGCGCTCGGGAAGGCCGAACGCGGGCGGCGCGATCCTCGCCCGGTAGTCGGCGACGTAGGCCGGGACCGGGAACAGCGCGAGGTCGACGAGCAAGATGATCGTCATTGTCCAGTTGCCGATCGCCCCGCCCAGCCGGAGCGCCCAGGCGGCACCGACGACCACCACGATCAGGGCCACCAGCCAGCGGCGTCGCGCCACCGATTGATAGACCGGGCGGATGCTGCCCGGGATGGTCCCATTGGGCGTGGTCCCCACCCCGACGCCGCCGAGGCCGACGAGGAGCAGCGGCAACTGGGTGAGCGAAGGGAAGAGGTTGGTGAAGAGCGGTGATCCCTGGTAGAGGCCGTTCAACCCGGCCGCACCGAACGAGGTGATCCCCATGATGACCATCACCAAGAGCACGGAGAGCCCGCTGAAGAACTGGAAGACGTCGGGCGCCGCGCTGCCGAGGGACATCCCGTAGATGCCGCCGCCGACCCCCGCCAGGGCGGCCGAGAAGGCGAACACGCCGATGAGCGACGCCCGGCCGTTCATGCCCAGCGTGGCACACGCGGCGGGGCTGTCCTTCATGGCCAGAAGGCGCTGCCCGAACTCCGATCGTCGCAGGGCGACGACGAGCACGACCAGGATGATGAAGGCCACCGCCCCCGCGATGAACTGCGACGTCTTGGAGTTGAGCGCAAGTGAACCGACCTGGAACGGAGCGAAGACGAGCGACCCCGAGCCGAAGGGCGCATAGGGATGCCCGAAGAGGTTGAAGGATGGGAGCACGAACACCCAGTTGTCCATGGTGATGGCGAATGCTGCAGTGGCCAGCGCGAAGTAGATGCCCGAAAGTCGCAAGGCGGGGATGGCGACGATGACGCCGACCACCGCGCACACCCCGGCCGCCGCCAGCAATGAGAGGGGGTTCCCCTGGGCACCCAGATGCCCCACCATGGTGGCGCCGATGCCGGCGAAGGTCATCTGGCACAACGAGAGGCGCCCGGCGTAACCGACGATGGGGATGACCGAGAGCCCGACAATCGCCAGCCCCCACATGCGATTGAGGCTGAACAGGTCGGCTGTCGAGACGGTGGTGGCCAAGAAGACGGCGGCGAGGATCGTGCCCGCGCTGAACAGGCCGGTGCCGCGCCACGTGGGGCGGAAGGCGAGCTCGCGGCTCCGAAGTTGCCGGTGCCCGCGCAGGCGCGACTGAGGAAGGACCAAGAGGGCGACGAAGAGGATGATCGCTGGCACCGCGTTCTCGAACCCCTGGATGTAGGGATTCTGGGGCAGATAGGCCACCGAGTACGCGATGGAGAGGCCCAAGATGATGGCACCCACGAAGGTCATCGGAATGGAGCGCAGGCGCCCGATGACCGACGCGGCGTAGGCGTTGACGATGAGCAGCGTCAGTGCGGAGGCGGACAGGGTGAGGGTGGGCGCGATGAGGATCCCCGCCAGTGCGGCCAGGATGGAACCGATGATCCAGGCATTGCGGGCATTGGCGATGGCACTCGACCCGTTGAGCGAGGTGAGGTTCCGGTCGTCGACGCTGGCCCGCATGGTGACACCAATCCGGGTGCGGTACAGGAACAGCCGCAGCCCGATGGCGACGACGAGGGCCAGGATCAAGACGGTCACGTCGTTGTACGAGATCCTGATCGACCCCAGGACCAAGGTGTCATTGTTGAAGAGGGGGGGCAGCGCCCGATAGGTCGTAGGGTCCCAGATCCATTGCGCGACGCCCAAGAGCATGAGCGCGATGGCCAGCGTGACGACCAATTTGGAGGCCTCCGAGACGCCTTCGAGCCGGCGCATCACCGCCGCTTCGATCGCGATGCCGATGGCCGGCGCCAACACGAAGAGACAGACGAGCAGGGAGACGAGCGTCGGCCAGCCCCAGCCGATGCTCATCTGCCAGTAGGCGAAGGCGCAGACCATGCCGATAGCGCCGTGCGCCCAATTGAAGATCCCGGTCGTCGTGTAGGTGAGGGTGAGGCCGCTCGCCGTTATCGCGTAGATGCCCGCCGCCGCCAGGCCGCCGATGGTGAAGATGATGAAGTCATGCACGGCCGTCCCCCGGCAGAATGGTCAGTCGCCTGCTCGGGCAAGACTAGGCAATTTGCACCCACCCCCGCGGCCCGCCGGACCCATGCTCACAAGGAGTTGATTTGTTGCTGCTGTTGCGCGGTCAGGTGGACGACGTTCTTGGGGTTGCAGTTCCAGATGGACTGCGTGGGCTGGGTGATCGCCTTGTCGTAGACGATCCCCTTGGCTTCGACCTTCAGGAGGACGAAGCACGGCGACGGCTGGGGGTTCTCGTTGGAGAGCGCCAAGCTGGCAATGGGTGCCTCAATGCCTCCGGCGTCCCAGTTCTTCACGGCTGCCGCGTGGTTCAGGACGCACGTCACCGTGAGGCTGGCGCCGCAGGCCGAGGCCGCCTTGGCCCACAGGAGCCACGCCTCGGCCCCCTCCTCGTCGTCGAAGTCGACGGTGTCGCCCTTGGCGTAGGTGTGCATGGTGTTCACGAGCTGCTCGGTCGAGGGGTTCTGCGAGGCCAACGCGAGTGGCCACCACGACGTCTCGACGTAGACCGGGGGCAGACTGGGGTTCGCGGCCACGGCGTGCTGCGTCATGGAGTTGGCGAACTGCGTCCCGAGCGCGATGAAGGCGGGGTGGTAGCCGGCAGTCGTCATCGCCTGGGCGAAGGGGGTGAAGTCGGCGGTGTCGGCGGGCCACAGGGCCTCGGCCCCCTTGCTCTGGTAGTCCTCGACGTAGGGCGCCCAGTTCTCCACCGTGACCGGGGGCTCGAGGAAGTCGACGACGTGCCAGCCCTGAGCCTCGGCGCCGAACTCGTACTTCGTTTCGGGCTGGAGGATCGAGGGGGTGTCGCCCCCACCCATACCGGCCTTCTTGACCGCCTGCGGGTAGGCCTTGGCCAGCGCCCCGAACCAGCCCGAGGTCACCGAGTCCGTGTTGATGCCGCTCGGGTCGACTTGGTCGGAGGCCAGATCGGAGGCGTTCGAGACGACGTAGCCGCTGATCTGTCCCAGCCCGCACTTCTCGCGGATCGGGACCGAGGGCTGGTCGAGGGCCATGCCGCCGCCGACCGCCATGAAGTCGCTCTGGCAGGCCGCGGTTGCCTGCTGCGCCGCGTTGAACAGCGCGGCGTCGCGGTTGTCGATGACGATGTGGCGACCGTTGATGCCACCCGAGGCGTTGCACCAGTCGGCGAAGGCCTGGGCCTGCTGGGGGAACTCGGCCTCCAGACCCGGCTCAACGGTGTTGGCGGCATCGTTGAACACGGCGATGTTGATGGTCTTGGATCCCACGCCGCGCACCGAGGAGGCACCGCCGGGTCCCGGCTCGCAGATCTTGCCGACCCCGGGCCAGACGCCGTTGGTGGCGACGCTCGACGAGAGCGTCCGACTGGCCGACGCCGCCGCGGCCGCCGTCGTCGACGAAATCGCCACGTACGTCCCGGTGACCATGACGTCGCCATCAACAGTGGCAGCGCCGACCGTCGAAGTTCGGCTAGTCCTTTGCGGAGCATCTCTACCCTCCCGGAGCAATTTTGCGATCGGGTCATTCAATCAGCACCCCGACCGAGGCGGGGATCGGCCCGCGGAGGCGAGGCGAGCCGAGAGGATGCACGGTACGGACCCTCGGCTGCTTGTACCCCCCGGAACTTGCGATCAAATATGTTATATACAAGATTTGAACGTACGCAAGAGCGCCGCACGGCAAGCCCGAGCGCGGCCGAAGGAGACCCATGACCGGACGACCCCCTTTTCCTTTCCCGGTTCCCTACGGGTGGTTCTCCCTGGGGCGGACCGACGAACTTCCCACGGCCGAGGTCAGCCCGCTGCAGGCGTTCGGTGAGGAGCTCGTGCTGTGGCGGGACGGCGACGGACATCGTCACCTGGCCGACGCCTGGTGCCCACACCTGGGCGCCCACCTCGGGTACGGCGGGAGGGTAAAGGACGGCTGTCTCATCTGCCCCTTCCACGAATGGTCGTACGACGCCGCTGGGCGCAACGTCGACATTCCCTCTGCCGACCGGCCGAACCGGAAGGCGAGGTTGCGCACGTACGAGACGACAGAACGCAACGGGCACCTGCTCGCCTGGTATCACCCCGACCCGGCTGTCGCGCCGTCGTGGGAGGTCCCTCATGCCCTGCCCGAGAAGCCCGTCGAGTGCCAGCGCTTCAACCGGCGGGTGCACACCGGATGGCAGGAGCTGGCGGAGAACTCCGTCGACATGTCGCACTTTCGTTCGGTGCACGGTTTGAGCCAAGTCGGCGAAGTCGGCGAGCTCCACATCGAGGGTCCCTACCGCCGAGTGCGCAGCAGCCAGTCCTTTCAAACGCCCCGGGGCGAGTTCGAGGGCCAGATCGAGTCGAACAGTTACGGGCCGGGCATGGGCGTCATCCATTTCACCTTGATGGGAACGGTGACGCTGATCTCGGCGACCACACCGATCGAACGTGACCTCGTCGACGTGCGCTTCACGATGTACCACAAGGCAGGAGACGAGATGGCGGCAAAGATCGGGATCGCCTTCGGTGCCGAGGTCGAGCGCCAGTTCGACCAGGACATCCCGATCTGGGAGCACAAGCGCTATCAATCTTCGCCGGCGCTGGCACCCAGTGAGAAGCCCATCACCGAGTTCAGGAAGTGGGCGAAGCAGTTCTATGCCGGTGGGCGTCGTAGCCGGATGAGATCCGACGCGGCCTGAGGCCCAGCGGGGCGCTCAGGCCGTCGCCCGCTTGGCCAGGTCCCCCATGTCGACGCCCTTCTGCTTCCGCTCGAAGCGGCCGTGGTCGAACGAATGGATGGCGACGTCGTGCCCCTTCGCCTCGGCGCGGAGCGCTCCGACCGTGCACCGTTCGCGTGCCGCGGTGGGCAAACGGGTCGAACGAGTACCACCGGCACGCGTTCTCGTAGGTGATGCGGGCCAGCTCGTCGTCCGGCACGGCCGGCGGCGACCCGCGCCAGCTCCTCGGGTGCCTCGGGCCACGAAGAGTCCGAGTGCGGGTAGTCGCATTCCCAGGCGATGTTGTCGAGGCCGATCAGGTGTCGCAGCTCGATGCCCGACCGGATCGGCGATGAAGCAGGTCAGGAAGTGCTCCCGGAAGACGTCGCTCGGTAGCCGGTCCCCGAAGTCCTGGCCCGGTCCACAGCGTGGTGCATGTCGTAGGTGCGGTCGAGGCGATCGAGGAAGTACGGGATCCAACCGGTGCCGCCCTCCGAGAGGGCGAACCTGATGTCCGGGAACTCCTTGAGCACCCGCGACCACAGCAGGTCGGCCGCCGCCTGGCAGATGTTCATCGGCTGCAGCGTGATCATCACGTCGACGGGCGCGTCGGGTGCCGTCACGGCCAGCTGGCCCGACGAGCCCAGGTGGATGGACACGACGACCCCCTCGTCGCACACGGCCTTCCACAGCGGGTCCCAGTGCGTCCGCGTGGAAGCTCGGGTACCCGAGCGTGGCCGGGTTCTCGGTGAAGGTGATGGAGTGGCAGCCCTTGGCCGCCACGCGTCGGACCTCGGCGGCCGCCAGCTCGGGATCCCACAGCACCGGCAGCGCCATCGGGATGAACCGCCCGGGGTAAGCGCCGCACCACTCGTCGATGTGCCAGTCGTTGTACGCCTGCAGCACGGCCAGGGCCAGGTCCTTGTCCTCGCAGGCGGCGAACAGGCGGCCGCTGAAGCCGGGGAACGACGGGAAGCACATCGAACCCAGGACCCCGCCCGCGTTCATGTCCTTGATCCGCTCGTGCACGTCGTAGCAGCCGGGCCGCATCTCGTCGAAGGCGGTCGGCTCGACGCCGTACTCCTCCTTGGGGCGCCCCGCGACGGCGTTCAAGCCGATGTTGGGGATCACGGAGCCGTTGAACACCCACACGTCGGAGCCGTCGGGCTTCCGCTCGACCTTCGGGGCCGCGTCGGCGAAGCGGGCCGGGAGCCGGCCCTCGAACAGGTGCGGCGGTTCGACGAGGTGGTCGTCGACGCTGACGAGGATCAGGTCTCGAGCGTTCATTCGCATCCCTCCCCTGGGACGGACCGGCACGCGGTCAACTGATTGCATAAAGAATACAGGTCCACCTCGAAGGCGCGGCTGTGCCGTCGTCGCCCGGTCCGGCGGACTCGACACGGCGTGTCAGCGACGCTCGTACGTGATCCCTGCGGCCTCGACGTCCCAGGTGCTGTCGGTCACGCCCTCCGTGCGCAACTCGCGCTTCAGGACGCGGCCGACCGGGCTGCGCGGGAGCACAGCGCGGAACTCGATGTAGCGGGGCAGCGCGAAGTAGGGCAGGCGATCGATACACCAGCGGAAGAGCTCCTCCTCGGTGACCGTCGCCCCCTCCTTCACCGTCGCCGTGATCTTGAGGTCGTCCTCGGTCAACGGGCTCGGGACGGCATGGACGGCCACGTCCGCCAGCGCGCCGTGGCCCATGAGGATCCGCTCCACTTCGTAGCTGGCGATGTTCTCGCCGCGCCGGCGCAGGTAGTCGGCCTTCCGGTCGACGAAGTAGAGGAAGCCGTCGTCGTCGACCCGCCCGATGTCGCCGGTGTGGTACCAGAAGTTGCGGCTGGCGGCGACCGTCTCGTCCGGGCGGCCCCAGTAGCCCTCGAACATGACGTGGGGACGCTTGGGCCGGATCACGATCTCGCCGTCGTTCCCCGCGGGGACCTCGTGATCGTCGTCGTCGAAGATGCGCACGTCGAAGTACTGGTCGTTGGCCACCCCAGCCGCATTGGGACGGTTCTCGACGCCGGGCGGCTGCCAGGAGATCAGGCTGGCTTCGGTCACGCCGTACGCCCCGCTGAACGTCTCCAGGCTGAACCTGTCGCGGATCACCCAGTCCACCTCGACCGGGAGCGGCGCTGCCCCGAGCAGGCGCAATGACCTGTTCGCCTCGGATCGCACCCGAGTTCGGCATCTCCGGCCGGTCGATGTCGTGGGCCAACAAATACGCCATCGTGCCCAGCGTGGAGGTGATGGTGGCGCCGGTGCGGTTCATCTCGGGCCAGAACTGGGACACCGAGAACCGTCGATAGATCGCGGCCCGCCCCCCGTAGACCAGGGCCCCGACGATGGCCGTGGCCAGCGCGTTGAAGTGGTACATGGGGAGCGGCGTCCAGACCACGTCGTCCGCGGTGCGCCGCCAGCAGATCCCGATCTGTCGGGCCAACGCCTCGTGGTAGTTGTGGCTCAGCATGCAACCCTTGGAGAGGCCAGTGGTGCCGCCGGTATAGATGAAGGTGGCCAAGTCGGCCGGACGGATACGGACGCCGGGCAGACTCCCCGGCCCGCTCATCAGGTCCTCCCAGCGGTGGACGCTCACTCGGCCCAGCCCGGGCGGTGTGTCGGCCGGCACAACCTGTGTCCCATCTTCTTCGCCGGCATCGTCGACCACCACGACGTGCTCGAGTGCGGGGACTCGATCGATGATGGCCGCCACGCGGGGGAACAGGCCGGCCGCGACGACGAGGACGCGCGACCCCGAGTCGGTGAGCTGGTGCGACAGGTAGTCGCCCTTGTAGGCGGTGTTGATCGGGACGGAGATCCGACCGCTGCAGGTCGTGCCCGCCCAGGAGAGGAGCGCGCTGGGCGAGTTCTCGATGAGGGTCGCCACCCGGTCGTGTTGTTCGGTCCCGAGCGCCGCCAGTGCGCCACCGAACCTGCCCGCGGACTGCATCACGTCTCGCGCCGAGAGCTTGACGCCACCGATGTCGAGGTACTCGCCGTCAGGGTCTGCGGCCACCCGCCGTTGGAACAGGTCGAGGATGGTGGACTGTTCCTCGCTCGTCCAGATGTGGTCGGCCACTCGTGTCTCTCCCGTGAGGTCTGAGCCTGATGACGGCGACCGGATATTATATGTAACCGAGCGAAAGAGGACGAGCGGCGGCCCATGACGGACAACCTGGCCAACCTGTTGATGGACCATCCCTTCGGCGACGACCGGGACCTCCTCTGCACCATCGACCGGACGGTGAGCGCCGGACGCGCACGTGAGATGGCTCGTGACACCGCCGCCCGTCTGCTCGCGGCGGGATTGGAACCCGGTCACGGCGTGGCGGTCCGCCTGCCCACCGGGCCGGAGCTCGTCACCACCATGGCGGGCATTTGGCTGGCCGGCGGCGTCTTCGTCCCGGTCAACGACCGCTCTCCTGAGGCCGAGGTGCAGCACGTCCTCGAGACCATCCGACCGCTCGCGGTCCTCGACGACGGCGGTCTTCGCACCCTCGAGGATCCGGCACGCCACGACGACGGGGTCGCGTTCGTGACCTGGACGTCGGGGACGACCGGTCCACCCAAGGCAATCCTGCAGTCGCACAGCGGCTACCTCGAGCTTCTGGACCGCGTCCTGGCCCCGTTGCGGGGAAAGGGCGCCGCCGGCGTGCCGGACCGGGAGCCGACGCCGAACCTGGTCCCGGTGTCGGTCGCGTTGAACGCCGGGATCTACAACGTGTGCTTCGGCCTCCGGGCCGGGGCCGCCGTGGTGCTCATGGCGCGGTTCTCCACGGCGGACTTCTCCGAACTGGTCCATCGCTACCAGGTGCGGTCCACCGTCTTGCCGCCGGCCGCCATGGTCATGCTGACGGCGGATCCGGCGGTGACCGACCTCACCCCCCTCCGATTCGTCCGCAGCATCACGGCGCCACTGTCGCCGCTGGCCGCCCGCCGGTTCATGGACCGGTTCGGCGTGACGGTG
Source organism: uncultured Acidimicrobiaceae bacterium (assembly GCA_963728845.1). Classification (GTDB taxonomy): domain Bacteria; phylum Actinomycetota; class Acidimicrobiia; order Acidimicrobiales; family RAAP-2; genus Bog-473. The sequence continues at coordinate 114,756 of CAVSLS010000041.1, read as the reverse complement.
CTGAACAGCTACGGCCAGGCCGAGGTGGGCGAGGTCATCGGGTGGACGGCCGCCGATGCCCGCGAGCATCCGGAGAAGCTGGGTGCGGCGGGGAAGCCGCATGTCGGCGTGGACATCGTCGTGGTGGACGAGGACGGCCGGAGAGTCGCCGACGGTGCAGTCGGCGAGCTCCTGGTCCGTCCCCCCCGGATGGCGGCCGGGTACGCGGGCGGGGCGAATCTCGACGATCGGGTGGACGCGGAGGGCTTCGTCCGCACGGGAGATCATGCGCGGGTCGATCCCGAGGGCTTCGTGTGGATCGAGGGTCGCACGTCGGACCTCATCAACCGAGGCGGGAACAAGGTGTTTCCCGAGCAGGTCGAGGAGGTGCTGCGTCTTGATCCTCGAGTCACCGAGGCCGCGGTCGTCGCCTGGCCGGACGATCGCCTGGGCGAGGTTCCCATCGCGGTGTTCGTCGGTGACGCCGACGAGGCGGCGCTGCTCGCGCTGTGCCGAGAGCACCTGTCGCCCTACAAGGTTCCCGTGACCTTCCACCGGGCGCGATCGCTCCCCCGCAACGAGGTGGGCAAGCTGTTGCGGCGCAAGGTCGTGGAGGATCTGCACCAGCCGTCCGTGGCCCACACGCGGAAGTGACGCCCGAGACGAGCGCGCGGCCGGGACGGTTGCGCTATTCGGACCAGCTGTCGTCGCGGTCGCTCCGGGACGGCTGACGGCCCGTCCGCAGGGGGCCGAGGGGTGCGTCGACCAGGAGGATCCGCTTGAAGTCGGTCACGGCCTCGCGTTGGCGCCCCCCCCAGCTGTCATCGCGGCGGAGGCACGCCTCGGCTTCTCCCCATTGCTCCCAGCCGGGGATGGACCAGATCAAGAAGGCCTCGTCGTCGTGGCGCAGGGCCGTCTCCCACCCACCGATGAGATTCCAGCCGAACCGCTCGTAGTAGGAGCCGCCGGCCTCCCGGGCCAGCTCCAAGAAGTCGCGCGCGCGGCCGGGTGGCACGGTCACCTGGTCGTGCGCGTACGCCACGCCGCCCGCCCCCTGGGCGCAGAGGTCCGTGATCGTCGGGGACCACGGGGCCGGGACCAGGATCCGGTCGAATCCACCCGATCGCATCTCCGCGGCCGTCGCCCACCAGCGCGCCAACTTCGGGTCTTGGAGTTCGGCGTGGCTCAGCTCGTGCCCGAAGGATGCGGATAGCCCTTTCCATCCATCCTCCTCCCACATGTTGACGACCGCGGGCCACGGTCCGGTCGAGCCGACGACGCCCCACACGCCGTAGCACAGCTGGTTGCGCTCCTCCTGGGCGATGGGGCTCCAGTTCGCCGTCATGTGGTGCATGTAGCGCGCGCGGCCGTGACCGATGATGTCGATGAACTCGTGGATGTAGACCTTCTCGTTGGGCGCGCTCTGGTTCACCTGTCGGGCCATTTCAAGACGGTGCTCGCCAGGGTGAGTGGCACAAGACTTCATATAATATGCGACCCGTGGCCACCGAGGGCTCAATTACCGACGACGGGATCGCCCGGCTGCGGTCCCGCATCGGGATCCCCGAACCACATCCCGTGCCGCCGCACTACACCGTGCCCGGGGTCGACGCCTTCCGGCACGTCGCCCAGGCCTACGGGGACGACAACCCGCTCTGGTCGGACGACGAGTACGCGGCAAGCACGTGCTGGGGCGGGGTGCTGGCCCCGCCCCCGCTGGTCGGGGGGGACTCCCTCATCGGCGTCGACGAGGTGACCGAGGTGCCGGCGGAGCACCGTGACCTGATGCGCGGCGACCCGCTGCGCGGGGTGCACGCGTTCTACTCGGCCAGCGCGCGGGAGTGGTGGGCTCCTCTGCGGCCGAACCAGTCGGTGACGCGCCGGAACGCGCTGGTCGGAGTGCTGGACAAATCGAGTGAGTTCGCGGAGCGGGCCGTGCACGAGTGGACGGCACAGGTGTTCCGGCAGGCCGACGGCCCGATCTTGTCCGCCCAGTACCGCTTGATGATCCGCACCGAGCGGACCAAGGCGCGCGAGCGCAAGAAGTACGACGCGGTCGAATTGCGCCCCTACGAGGACGAGGAGATCGCCGCCATCGAGGCACAGTACGCCTCGGAGAAGCGCCGTGGCACAGAGACGCGGGACTGGGAGGACGTGCAGGTCGGCGATGCGGTTGGCCCCATGGTGAAGGGGCCGCTGACCGTCACCGACATGGTCTGTTGGCACGTCGGCATGGGGATGGGGCTCTACGGCGTCAAGCCGTTGCGGCTCGGCTACCAGAACCGCACGAGGATCCCGCGGTTCTTCCATCGCGACGACCTCAATGTGCCCGACGTCATGCAGAGGGTGCACTGGGACCCCGAGTTCGCCAGGCGGAGCGGCAATCCCACCACGTTCGATTACGGGCGTATGCGCGAGACGTGGTTGATCCACCTGTGCACGGACTGGATGGGCGACGCCGGATGGCTGTGGAAGCTCGACTGCGAGTTTCGCCGGTTCAACTACGTGGGAGACACGCAGTGGCTGTCGGGATCGGTGACGAACCACTACCTCGCCGAGGGTGGGCGCCCGGCGATCGACGTCGAGCTGACCGCGACGAACCAGCGGGGCGAGCTCACCACCCCGGGTCATGCCACCATCCTGCTGCCGAGCCGTGAGCACGGGTCCGTCAGATTGCCCGACCCTCCCGGTGGCGCGCAGAACCTGCAGGAGGCGCTGCAGGCGATCAGCAACAGGTACGCGGGCGGATGAGCGGCTCCGAGGTCACGAGCTCCTACCGATCGATCGAGGGGCTGCGGGTCGAACAGGTCGGGCCGGTGCTCGAGCTCGAGATCGATCGCCCGGCCAAACGCAACGCCCTCACCGACCCGATCGTCCAGGCGATGATCGCCGCACTGTCCGCGGCAGGACCCGACGAATCGGTCCGGGTGGTGCTCTTGCAGGGGGCCGGTGAGCACTTCTGCGCCGGCTTCGACATCGTCGGCCGCAACGCCGGCGACGCGCGGCCCCGGGTCGGGAGCATCCAGCGGCGCCTGCCCACCGAGGCGCACCGGCTGATTGAGCTGCTGGTCACGACGCAGACGCCGGTCGTGTGCCAGGTGCGGGGGTGGGCGGCCGGGATCGGGCTGCACCTGGTCCTGGCATCGGACTTCGCCGTCGTCGACGATGCCGGCCCGCCTCTGGGAGCCCTATTCGGAGCGGGGTTTCACGCCCGACACGGGCGGCACGTGGCTGCTGCCCCGGCGCATCGGCGAGGTCCGGGCCCGGGAGATGTTGATGCTCGGCCAGGCGGTCTCGGGTTCCGATGCCGCAGCGTGGGGCATGGTGCACAGAGCGGTGCCCGGCGGCGCGCTCGCGGACGAGACGCGGTCGTTGGTCGATCGGCTGGCCGCGTCCCCGACCGTGACCATCGGACTGACGAAGTGGCTCTTGCACGCCGGCTCGACGGCACCACTCCCCGAGCACCTGCAGAACGAGGCGCTCGCCATGGAGCTCTCGTCGCGCAGCGAGGACTTCCGGGACGGGCTCGCCGCCTTCATGGAGAAGCGTCCACCGAACTTCTCGGGGCGATGAGCGCGGGCGCGCGGGTCCCTCCTGCCGCGGGACGACTGGCGGTGGGCCCGGATTCGCCGGTCGACGACGTCCTCCACGCGGTTCGTGGCTGGGTGCGCGACGTCGTGCCGCAGGGCTGGGTCGAGGCGGGTCGCCGGGGCGGGGCAGCCGAGGTGCGCAAGGTGCGTACCCGCCAGGAGTACGAGGCGTGGTACCCGGCGTTCGGTGCGTCGGGGCTGGTCGTGCCGGCGTGGCCAGTTGCCTACGGTGGCCTCGACCTTGCCGGCGACGTGGCGCGCCGGGTGGACCAGGAGTTGCGCCCCTACAACCTCGGCCGCCTGAACCCCTTGGGACTGAACCTGGCCGCGCCCGCGCTCTTCGCCCACGGCACCGAGGAACAGCGGCTCCGCTTCCTGCCTCCCATCGTGCGCAACGAGGAGACCTGGTGCCAGCTCTTCAGCGAGCCGGGTTCGGGGTCCGACCTGGCATCGCTCGCCACTCGGGCCGAGCGCGACGGCGACGACTGGGTGATCACCGGGCAGAAGGTCTGGACGACGTGGGCCCACCTGTCCAGCTTCGCGGTGCTCCTGGCCCGGACGGACCCCGAGGTGCCGAAGCGTGCCGGCATCACCTACTTCCTCATCGACCTCCGGCAACCCGGCGTCGACATCAGGCCGCTGCGCCACATGGGCGGCGAGGTGGACTTCAACGAGGTCTTCCTCGACGGCGCGCGGGTGCCGGACTCCCAGCGCGTCGGGCCCGTCGGAGCAGGCTGGAAGGTGGCCAACGCGACGTTGTCGGGGGAGCGGCAGATGGTGTCGGGGTCCGGCTCCGGCGGCGTCGACCGGATCGGGGGTTCGGGTGCGGACTCACTGGTCAGACTGGCCAAGCGGTTGAGCGCGGAGGGCAAGCCAGGCGGTTGGGACAACCCCGTGCACCGGGACGACGTGATCCGGCTGTGGTGCGAGGAGCGGGTGCGCGAGTGGACGAACCTGCGAGTGAGAGCGCAGGCGCGCGCCGGCCGGTCACCGGGGCCCGAGAGCTCAATCGGCAAGGTGCACCAGGGAGGCTTGAACCAGCGGCTCCAGGCCATGGCGGTGCACATGCTCGGTGCCGCCGCCACGGCCTGGCCCGGAGGTGACCAGTCATGGGTCGGGTCGATGCCGTACGAGGTCCGGGGCATGCTGCGGAGCCGCGCCAACACGATTGAGGGCGGGACGACGGAAGTCAACAAGAACATCCTGGGCGAGCGGGTCCTCGGACTTCCCCGAGACCCCGACCCCTGGCAGTCACGGCCGTGGCGCGAGGTACCGCGCAGCTGATGTCCTACGCCGCCCTGGTGGTCGAACGGGAAGGACCCGTGGGATGGCTGGTGTTCAACCGGCCCGAGACGGGCAATGCCATGGACGCCGGGATGCTCGACGAGCTCGAGGCGGCCTGGGTGGAGCTCGACCAGGATCCCGAGGTGCGCGTCATCGTGAACACCGGGGCCGGCCGGGCCTTCCAGACCGGTCTCGATGTGGTCCAGCTGGCACGTGAGCCCGAAGCGCTGCGCAAGCAATCCCGCCGCACTCGGCGCGCCGAGCTGAAGATGACCGCCTGGCACAACGAAGTCTGGAAGCCGGTCATCGCCGCCGTGAACGGGGTGTGCGCGGGTGGTGGGCTCCACTTCGTGGCGGACGCCGACATCGTGATCGCCGCCTCCGACGCGCAGTTCCTCGACCCCCACGTCTCGGTCGGCCAGGTCACTGCGTACGAGGCCATCGGGCTGACGCGCAAGATCCCCTTCGAGGCGGTCATGCGGATGGCGCTCGTCGGCCGCCACGAGCGGCTGTCCGCCGAGCGGGCCCTCGCCCTCGGGCATGGTGAGCCAGGTGGTCGACCCGCCCGAACGGCTGCGCGAGGAGGCCCAGGCACTGGCCGAGAAGATCGCCCGCAACTCTCCGGCCGCCATGGCGGCGACCAAGCGCGCGCTGTGGGGCGCGCTCGAGGCCGGGCTGACCGACGCGTGCAGGGCAGGGGCGAGGGAACTGGTCTCCATGTGGGGCCACCCCGACCAGGAGGAGGGCCCGCATGCCTTCGCCGAGAAGCGCGAGCCGCAATGGCTGGCGTGGAGCCCGACCGGTACGGACACGCGGGCACGACACACGGAGGTGCTGTGAGCTACCCGAAACTCGACACGCTGATCCTCGAGCGGCGCGGTCCCGTCGGCTGGCTGATCAACAACCGGCCAGACCGCCTGAACGCAATGAACGCGCACATGCGTGACGAGTTCGAGGCGGCATGGAAGGCGCTCGACGACGACCCGGAGGTCCGGGTCATCGTCCACACCGGCGAGGGGCGAGCCTTCCAGACCGGCGTCGACGTCATGGAGATCGCGGAGGACGGCATCGGGTTCGAGCGGTACCGCAAGTCGACCGAGGAATTCGACCTCCACTTCACCGCCTGGCACAACCAGGTGTGGAAGCCGGTCATCACCGCGGTCAACGGCATCTGTGCCGGAGGTGGCTTTCACTGGGTGGCCGACGCCGACATCGTGATCGCCGCCTCCGACGCGCAGTTCTTCGACCCCCACGTCTCGGTCGGCCAGGTGGTGGCGATGGAGGCCATCGGCGTGGCCCGCAAGATCCCCTTCGAGGCGGTCATGCGGATGGCGCTCGTCGGCCGCCACGAGCGGCTGTCCGCCGAGCGGGCTCTCGCCCTCGGCATGGTGAGCCAGGTGGTCGACCCGCCCGAACGGCTGCGCGAGGAGGCCCAGGCACTGGCCGAGAAGATCGCCCGCAACTCTCCGGCCGCCATGGCGGCGACCAAGCGCGCGCTGTGGGGCGCGCTCGAGGCCGGGCTGACCGACGCGTGCAGGGCCGGGGCGAGGGAACTGGTCTCCATGTGGGGCCACCCCGACCAGGAGGAGGGCCCGCGCGCCTTCGCCGAGAAGCGCGAGCCGCAATGGGCGCCGCCGACGCGATCGGCATGACAGGCCCCCTCGACACGGGCGACCTCGACCGGGCATGAGCGGCCGCCCGGCCGTCCAGGTCCTGCTGCAGGCCCTCTCGGTCGGGGGCGTGTCTGCCGCGTACGGCCGACCGATGCCGGGACTTCCCATGACGGAGGTCGCGGACCCGCAGGTGGCCCTGCTCCTCGCGCACGCCCATCGCGCCGTGCACGGCGTACGCGGCGGTCGCGCACCTCGGTGACGGCCAGATCGTCGTCGTCGGCGATCGACCGCCGGCGCCGGTTGCCGGGAGCACGAGCCCGTCCTCGGCGCTGCCGCTCCCGACGCACCGGCGGGTGATCGACGAGGCCGACGAGCTGTTCGGCCTCGGCCCCGCCGTCGCCGAGGCCGCGGAGGGAGACGGGTTGTACATCCAGCTCAATGTCGATCCCGCTTCGGTGCTCCGAGTCGGCACCCTCGCCGTGCCGCGGAGCGCCGACGACTACCGAGAGCCCGAACCGCTCCTCGCCGGTGACATCTCGGGGGCGCGCCACGTCGTCGTGCTGGCCGGACCTGGCGTGGTGCGCCGACGTGCCGTCGGAGGCCTCCGGGCGCTGGCCGCCGCCGGGAAGCTCGGGGTCCTGAACACCTGGGGTGCCAAGGGGGTGTTCCACTGGCGCAGCCGCCACCACTGGGCGACTGTCGGCTTGCAAGAGCTCGACTTCGAGCTCGGTGGGCTCCCGGGGGCCGACCTCGTGCTCGACGGTCGGGCTGGACGAGGCGGAAGCCCCCCGCCGGCTGTGGGAGCACTTCCCGCACCGCAGCGTCACCCCCGAACTCCTCGGGCCGCTGGCGGAGCGGTGGGGAGAGCCGGGGCAGTTCGCCGACATGCCCCCGCTGCGCGACCGGTTGGCCGCCGTCACCCAGGCCGGCTGGTCGGCGACCGGATCGCCGCTGATGCCATCGCTCGTCACCCGCCACTACGCCGAGGTGCTCGGTCATGGCGGGCTGGTCGCGGCCGACCCGGGGACGGCCGGCTTCTGGGTGGCCCGCACGTTCGCCACCACACGGCTGGGCACCGCCTTCGTGCCCGGCGAGGCCGTGCACGGCTGGGCCGCGGCGTGCGTCCTCGTGGCGCGCGCGTCGGCGCCGTTGGCGGCCGGGCCTCGCGGTGGTGGACGGTCCCGTGGACGAGGCAACGCGAGCGGTCCTCGAACAAGGCGCCCTTCTCGGCATCCCGATCGGGCTCGAGGCGTGGCAGCCGGACGGTCGCGCGTTGGACGCTGACGCCCATGTCGTGCGGCTGACGGCCCTGGCGGCCGGCAGCGCGGACGTCGTCACGCTGGCAACGGACGGCCAGCAGCTGAGGGAGATGGTCGATGTGGCAGGTCCAGTTCGGGCCTGGACGGGGGAAGAGTGAGATGCCCGTTGCCGGCTCAGTCCGACGGAGCCTCTCTTCCCGCCCCACTCAGGCTCTTGAAGTAGTCACGGTCGCTCTCGTCGGGCGCTCGCCCCACATGCGTCATGGTGTCGACGTCGGAAGCCTCGTCCCGCAGGGCCTTGACCGTGCACCGATCCCGTGGCCACGTGGCAAACGGATCGAAGGAGAAGTGCCGCATGGCATTGAGATGGGTGATCTTGTCAACCTGCTCGGCGGTCAGCGCCGCGAACTGTGCTTCGTTGACCTCCGGCGCATTCGGCCACGAGCTGTCGGAGTGCGGATAGTCCGACTCCCAGCAGACGTTGTCGATGTTGAAGTGGTCGATCAGGCTGACCCCGACGGGATCATTGATGAAGCAGCAGAGGACGCGCTCGCGAAAGACGTCGGACGGACCGTACCCCTCGGGAAAGGTCTGCGCGGTCCAGCCCGAGTGACGAGTCTGAATGTGTTCGGCCCGCTGGAGGAAGTACGGGATCCAGCCGATGTCCCCCTCCGTGAGCGAGAAGCGGAGGTCGGGAAAGCGCCACCAGAAGTCTGCCCACATCAGGTCGCCGAGGGAGTAGATCGAGGCGGTCGACGACAGGCTCATGGGGACCGAGGGTGGAGCATCGGGAGTCGTCGACGCGGCCTTGGAAGACGAGCCAACGTGCAGGCACAGGATCGTCCCCACGTCCGAGCACGCGGCGAAGAGCGGGTCCCAGTGGCCCGAGTGGATCGACGGCATGTGCAAGGCTGCCGGGTTCTCGGAGAAGGTCACGGCATGACACCCCTTGGCGGCGAGACGCCGGACCTCTTGCGCCGCCTTCTCGACGTCGAACAGCGGAAGGATGCCGCAGGGGATGAACCGTTCAGGGTGTGCGGCGCACCATTCGTCGATGTGCCAGTCGTTGTACGCCTTGATCATGATCTCGTTGAGGTCCCTGTCGGGACCCTCGTTGAGGACCTGGCCGGAGAACCCCGTCCAGTTCGGGAAGTTCAGGCCGGCCAGCTGGCCCCCAGCGGACATGTCGCGGACCCGTTCGTCGACGTCGTAGCAACCGGGACGCATGTCGCTGTAGCTGGTGGGGTTGACATTGAACATCTCGCGGGGCTTGCCCGCCACGGCGTTCAGGCCGAGGTTCCGGCCCTTCTTGTCGCCGTACCACCACTGCTGAAATCCTCGTTCGTCGGTGACGACACGTGGAGCCCGGCCCTTGAACCGATCGGGGAGGTGGTTCTCGAACATGTCCGCCGGTTCGGCGATGTGGTCATCGACGCTGATCAGGATCATGTCGTCAGCCTGTCGCATGTGCCGCTCCTTTCATCCCTTCAGTTGTTCGATACGCCGTTCGACACGCCGCACGCCGGTGCGCGTCACGCGCCGGCCAGGCGATCGCCGATCACCCGTTTCCTGCGGAGAAGCTCCCTCGCTTCCAGGTCGACGGCGAGCTCGGCGAGCACCTCGTCGTTGTGCTGCCCCAAGGACGGCGACGGGCGACGGAGCCACCGGGCGACGTGAGCGAAGCGGAAGGGGAGCATCGGGACCTCGTGTGCTCCGGTGACCGGATGGTCTTCCGTTTCGAAGAGGGAACGAAAATGGAGTTGTGGGTTGCGGACGATGTCGCGTGCGGCGATGACCACCTCGGCCGGCACCCCCGAGGACGAGAGTTCATCGACGATGTCGTGCGCATCCCTTGCTTCCGTCCATGCCTCCAGCCAACGATCGATCGCGTCGTGGTGCACGTGGCGCCCCTCCGCCTGAGCCACTTCCTCGTCGGCCGACCCTGGCGATTCACCGATGGCTCGCACGAGGGCCGACCATTGGGCGTCGGTCTCGACGGCGATCGCCACCCAACGGTCGTCGCCACGGCACCGGTAGACGCCTTGCGGTGCGGCGGCGGGGCCACGATTGCCGAGGCGGCCCATGACCTCACCGGAAGCGGAGAATTCGACCAGCTGCTCCGCGGCGACGTTGAGCGCGGCCTCGACCATCACGGACTCCACGTGTGATCCCCGCCCCGAGTGGTCGCGCTCGAGGAGTGCCAGCATCGTGGCGATCACCGCATGCATCCCTGCGATGGGATCGCACGCACCGCGAACGAGTGTGGGCGGGCCGTCCGGGAATCCCGTCCTCCACGCCATGCCGCTGACCGATTCCATGGTCTGTGCGAATCCCGTGCGGTCTCGCCATGGACCATCGAGCCCGAATGCCGGCATCCGCACCATGATCAGCTCCGGGTTCAGCGCGTGGACCGAGTCCCAGGTCAGCCCGAACTGGTCCATCACTCGCGGCGTGTAGTTCTCGAGCAGCACGTCAGCGGTTCGCAGGAGGCGACGGAACACGTCGATGCCCTCCTCGTGGCCGAGGTCGACCGTGATGCCGCGCTTTCCGATGTTGACGGCGTGGAAGATCGGACCCCACTCCCACCAGTGGTCCTCGGGTGGTCGTCGGGCGCTGACCAGGCGCATCTGATCGGGTCGCCCGACCGATTCGACCTTGATCACATCGGCCCCGAGGGCCGCAAGGATGTTCGTGGCCGAGGGGCCGGCCCACCACGCCGTGCAGTCGACGACCCGGGATCCCACGAGCGGGAGCTGCCACTCTCGCAGCGACGCCGGGGGCGAAGCGGGCCGAGCAGGCCAGACGACCGCACCCTCGTGTTCGCCCGGGGCGGGCGCCGGCGAGAAGGCCCGGGATGCGAGGCCGGAGATGCGGTAGGGAACGCGGGGCTGGACGAACCGTCCCGAGGACGAAGCGACGAAGACGTCTCGATCCCGGAACTGCTCGAACCCGAGCACGCCGGCGGCGTCGAGCACGGGAGCCGCCGGCAGCCGGAACAGGGCGGCCTCTTCGAGGACTTGCGAGGTCGTCCGGCTCGTGGTGTGGCGGTGCACCGCCTGGAGGAACTCGTCGCGGCGGGCGAACCGCTTGGCGACCTGGGCCAGCTCGAGGTCCTCCATCAGCTCCGGGCGCCCGATCATGACCAGAAAGTCCTGGAACTGCTGTGCGCTGTTGGTGGTGACCACGAAGTACCCGTCGCTCGTCGGCTCAATCGACGGCACCTCGACCGTGCGCCCGGTTCCTCTCGACGAGGGCCAACCAAGGAACGACGCATAGACGGAGGGGTACGTGACCATCGTGACGGCCATGCAGTCGAGGATGGCCACGTCGACGTCCTCGCCGTAGCCCGAGCGGCGGGCTTCCCGGTGGGCGGCGAGCGCGGCGACGGCTGCGAACGTCCCGGCCGCCCATTCGCCGATGCGCCCCCCGGCGGCCAGCGGTGGTCGCTCCGGCAGTCCTCGTTGGCCGGTCGAACCGCACGCCGCTTGCAGGGTGAATTCGGTCCAGGGTCGTCCAGCCCATGGCCCCGCCCGGCCGAACGGCGTGATGGTCACGATCACGGCGGTTCGGTTCAGCCGGCGCCACCGGTCCACATCGGCGGGATGGTGGCTCAAGATGACATCCGGCTTCCGGAGCGAGTCCGTCGCCTTGTCTGACCGACCGCTTGGAGGCGTTCAGGAACTCGAAGAGCGCCCCAGATCCCTGGTAACGCAGTCGTTCTGCATCGCCGGATTCCACCTTGACCACATCGGCACCGGCGTCGGCCATGAGCTTCGAACAGTAGGGTCCGGCGATGCCGTCCGTGTAGTCGAGGACGCGGAGACCCTCGAGGACGAATCGCTCCGTCACCGCTTCGCGCCGGATGTGCTCACGGCCGCAACGCCCGCATCTCGCCGAGCTCCGTGAGCCATCTCGTTCGGGCAGCACGAGTGCGACGGCGTCACTCAACGCGCGCCGAACGTCGCGGATGGTGGAACGGCCCGAGGACCAGGCGCGCAGCGAGCTGTCGAGGACCGAGTCCAGCACGCGGACGATCCGGACGGCCTCGTCATGCGGCAGCTCCGTCAGAAGGTCCAGGTACACGTCGGTCGTCACCGCATCGAGCCGCGCCAGGACGTCACGGGCGAACGGGTCCTCCGACATCTCCAGTCGGCCGATGAGTCGCGCCAGTTGGGGCCGTCGCTCGAAGGCCCGGACCGAGCGCAGGAGTGCCTCTTCGACTCGCCGGGCCGGGGTGCTCCCCACGAGGGGACGTGTGGTGACGCTCGCCCCCAGCGACGAGGCCCACTGGACCAGGGCTTCCGCGAAGAGCTGCTCCTTGGAGGGGAAGTAGTGGTACAGGGTGGCCAGGGCAACGGACGCGGACTCGGCCACCTCGCGCACCGAGATCCGCTCGTAGTCGCGCACCTCCAGCAGGCTCAGGGCGGCGTCGAGCATGCGTTGTCGGCGGGCTGCCTGCCGGGTGCTCAGACCTTCTGGCACGGCAGCGTTGTCGGTGGCGCGGTCTTGCACTTTCTCGGACCACCTTCCGACGCCGGCGCCGGCGTCTGACTCGGGCCAGTTGCTAGAACTAGATTCTAGTTCTAGTATGCACCATGCAGTGGCCGTGTGCACGGGTTGCCGCCAGGCCCGCGCTCGGACGGGCTCGCCGCCGCCCGCGACAGAGGCGACACAGGGAGGAGACAACCGTTGGGAATGCCAGAGAACGTGGGGATCGTCGACACGATGATCAGCTTCCCCAGTCGCGACATGAAGGAGGTCTACCGGTTCATCACCCGGCAGACCAAGGACAGGGAGTCCCAGGAGAAGTTCGCCTTCCCGGCCGAGTACATGTTCAAGGATGTGCCCGAGCGCTCGCTCGAGGGTGCCGACGATCCCATCGGCGTCACCCTCCGGGAGATGGACCTGTGGGGCATCGAGCGGGGAATGATCGGGGTGGGCGATCCGGAGGGCGCCGGGGCTGAAGCACTGAAGAAGCACCCGGACCGCTTCATCCCCTCGTCCTCGATCGATCCCAACGAGGGGATGAAGGGCATCAACCGGCTCGTCTCCCAGTACGAGACGTTCGGGGTCAGGGCGGTGGGCGTGTTCCCGGCGGGACCTTTCCCGCAGGTGCCCATCAACGACAAGAAGATGTACCCGATTTACGCCAAGTGCGTGGAGCTGGGCATACCACTCTTCTGTTGTGCCGGAGTCCCCGGGCCGCGGCTGAAAGCCGCCTGCCAGCATGTCGAGCTCATCGACGAAGTGATGTTCGACTTCCCCGACCTCGTGTTCGTGACCCGCCACGGCTGCGAGCCCTGGACCGAGCTGGCGGTCAAGCTCATGCTCAAGTGGCCGGGACTGCACTACTCGACGAGTGCCTTCGCGCCGAAGTACTACCCCCGGGACATCATCGACTATGCCAACACCCGCGGTGCCGACAAGATCATCTATGCCGGGTACTTCCCGATGGGGCTGTCGCTGGAGCGCATCATGACCGAGATGCCGAACGTGGGCTTCAAAGATGAGGTCTGGCCCAAGTTCCTCCGCACCAACGCGCTGCGCGTGCTGGGTCTGTCATGACGTCGACCCTCGGCTACGGCGTGTTCGACGCCGACAACCACTACTACGAGGCCACCGACGCCTATACCCGCCACATCGATCCCAAAATGGCCAAGCGGGCGATGCAGTGGGCCCAGGTCGACGGCCGCACCCGCCTCCTGGTCGGGGGGAAGGTCAACCGCTTCATCCCCAACCCACTCTTCGACCCGGTGGCCAAGCCCGGCAGCCTCGACGAGTACTTCCGGGGCCGCAACCCGGGCGCCAAGGACATGCGAGCCCTCTTCGGGGAGCTCGAGCCCATCCGCCCCGAGTACCGCGACCGCGACGCACGGTTGCGAGTCATGGACGAACAGGGTCTCGACGGGTGCCTCCTGTTCCCGACGCTCGGGGTCGGCATGGAGGAGTCTCTCGCCGGCGACCCGCCCGCCCTGGTGGCGGCCTTCGAAGCCTTCAATCGTTGGCTCGAGGACGACTGGGGCTACGCGTACCAGGAGCGCATCTTTGCCGCGCCCATGTTGACGCTGGTCGATGTCGATGCCGCAGTGGCAGAGCTCGAGCGCGTGCTCCGGGCAGACGCCCGCGTCGTCTGCGTGAAGGGTGGCCCGGCTCACACGCCCACCGGCCTCACGTCGCCAGCGGACCCTCGCTACGACCGCTTCTGGGGACTGGTCAACGAATCGGGTGTCACCGTCGGCATCCACTCGGGCGACGCGGGTTACGGCCGCTACCTGGCGGACTGGGAGCCTCAGGGTGAGTTCGAGGCGTTCCGGCACTCGCCGCTGCGCATGGTGTTGAGCGCGGACCGCCCCCCCTACGAGACGATGGCCGCACTCGTCTGCCAGGGCCTGTTCGATCGGTTCCCCCGCATCAGGGTGGCCAGCATCGAGGCGGGTGCCTCATGGGTCCCCATCCTGCTCAAGAAGCTGGCCAAGGCGTACGGGCAGATGCCGAGCGCCTTCGCGTCCGACCCGGTGGAGACCTTCCGGGACCACGTGTGGGTGGCGCCGTTCTACGAGGACGACTTGAGCAACCTGAAGAAGGAGCTCGGTCTCGACCACATCCTCTTCGGCTCGGACTGGCCGCACGCCGAGGGACTGGCCGAACCCACGTCCTTCGCCGACGACCTCCGCCGCTACGACTTCAGCGACTCGGAGATCCACGCAGTGATGGCCGAAAACGGGTGGGTGCTCACCCGACGCAGCTGACGCCGTCTCGTGGATTTCGACGATACGGAGGAGGAGGCAGCCTTCCGGGCCGAGGCGAGGACGTGGCTCGAGAGCCACGCCTCGTACCGGGTCGATTCGGGGAAGCCCCGGGTCCCGGTCGCCGACGACGACGCGCAGGCGTCGGCACGTGCAGGCCTGCCGGCGCTGGCAACGCACCCTCTACGACGCCCATTGGGCCGGGATCACCTGGCCCGAGCAATTCGGCGGACGAGGGGGCACCGCCATGCAGCAGGTCATCTTCTCGCAGGAGCAGGCTCGATTCGACGTCGCGACCGGTGCGTTGACCGTCGGCCTGGGCATGGTGGGCCCGACGTTGATGACATGGGGCCGACCCGCCCAGCAAGACCGCCACCTCGAGCCGATGCTGCGCGGCGAGGAGATGTGGTGCCAGCTCTTCAGCGAGCCGGCGGCGGGGTCCGACCTGCCCGCACTGATCACCCGCGCCGAACGGGACGGGGACGATTTCGTCGTCAACGGTCAGAAAGTGTGGACGACGATGGCCCAGTACAGCGACTGGGCGATCCTGCTCGCGCGGACCGACCGAAGTGTGCCGGGGCGGGGAGGGCTCTCGTACCTCCTCGTCGACATGGCGACGCCCGGAATCGACGTGCGACCCCTGCGGCAGATCACCGGT
Source organism: uncultured Acidimicrobiaceae bacterium (assembly GCA_963728845.1). Lineage (GTDB taxonomy): Bacteria > Actinomycetota > Acidimicrobiia > Acidimicrobiales > RAAP-2 > Bog-473. Next base: position 99,627 of record CAVSLS010000041.1, on the reverse strand, counting down.
GTCGCCCATTTCAACGAGGTGTTCCTGACGGACGTCCGCGTGCCGGCGGCGAACCTGGTCGGAGCCGAGGGCGAGGGGTGGAACGTGGCCCGCACGACGCTGGCGGCCGAACGGATGGCGATCGGCGCGGGCGGCGGGACATCGTTCGCCGACGTCGCGGCGCTGTGCCGGGAAGTGGGCGGCGTGAGGGACCCGGTCCGGCGCCAGGAGGTGGCCCAGGCGTACATCGGGTTCGAGCTCCTGCGCTACCTGGGCTTCCGTGTCCAGACGGCGCTCTCCCAGGGCCGCGCCCCCGGCGCCGAGGCCTCCCTCCTCAAGCTGGCCTTCTCCCGCCAGAGCGCCCGCCTGGGCGACCTCGGCATGGCACTGCTCGGGCCATCGGGCATCGCGACCGATGGGCGGGCCTCGGCGGCCGGCTTCTGGCGGGATCGGTTCCTCGGCCAGTGGTCCATGCGCATCGGTGGGGGCACCGACGAGATCCAGCGCAACCAGATCGGCGAACGAGTCCTCGGCCTGCCCCGCGAGCCGTCAGTTCAAATACAATATCCAACATGACATCGACAGCAGCGGCGGGTGCGGAACTGCGGTGGGACCCGCTCGATGCCTCGTTCAAGACCGATCCCCATCCCATCTGGCGGCGGCTGCGCGACGAGGCTCCCCTGTACCGCAACGAGCAGTACGACTTCTGGGCGCTGAGCCGCTTTCAGGACGTGATGACCGCCAGCATGGATCCGCGCACGTTCAGTTCCGCGCACGGGACCGTGCTCGAACAGATGACCGAGCAGCCCACCGGCGGCATGATGATCTTCATGGACCAGCCGGAGCACACGGCGCTGCGACGATTGGTGTCGCGGGCCTTCACGCCGCGCCGGGTCGCCGAGCTCGAAGAGTCGATTCGCCAATTGTGCGGTGGTCTGCTCGACGCGCAGCGTGGCCGCGACGGCTTCGACTACGTCGCCGACTTCGGGGCACTTGTGCCCGCCAACGTCATCGCGATGCTCCTCGGAGTGCCGGACGCCGATCGTCCCCGGGTCCGGGAGACGATCGACACGATCTTCCACTTGGAACCGGGCGTGGGCATGGTGAACGACGTGTCGGTGGGAGCGATGATCGCGCTCCACACCTACATCACGGATCAGGTGGCCGAGCGCCAGCGCACTCCCCGGGACGACATGTTCACCGACCTGGTGACGGCCGAGGTCGTGGAGCCCGATGGCGACCCGTCGTCGGTTGACGCTCGAGGAGAGCGCCACCTTTGGCGTGCTCCTGGTCGCCGCGGGCACCGAGACGGTGGCCCGGCTGCTGGGGTGGGCCGGCGCGGTCCTGGCCGACCATCCCGATCAGCGCGCCGAGCTGGCGGCCGACCGGTCGCTGATCCCCAACGCGGTCGAGGAGTTGCTCCGCTACGAGGCACCGTCACCCGTCCAGGGACGATGGACCACTGCGCCCACGGAGTTCCACGGGACCGAGATCCCGCCCGAATCGAAGGTCCTGCTCCTGACCGGTTCCGCCGGGCGGGACGAGCGCGTGTTCCCCGAGGCGGACCGCTTCGACATCCATCGGGACTTCGACCAGCACCTCTCGTTCGGCTACGGCATCCACTTCTGCATCGGGGCCGCGCTGGCCCGCCTCGAAGGCAGGATCGCCATTGAGGAAACGCTGGCCCGATTCCCCGAATGGGAGGTCGAGCGTGAGAAGAGCGCGTTTCTCTTCACGAGCACCGTCCGCGGCTACAGCCAGCTTCCGATCTCGGTGCACGCCGCGGCCTGAGAGCCAACCGCCGCTTCGGTGCGCCGGACTCGAGAGCTTGGTTCAGGCGGTGAGACGTTCCCGCCACCGTAGGCAGTGGATGCGCCGGGTTCCTGTGGCGGCGCACCCGATGCGGCCCGCTCCATGATCGGCCGCCAGTCCTCGTCCCGCCGTGCCGCGATCCCGACGAGCACCGTGGTGAGCTGGTCTTCGAAGCTGGTCGTTCCCGCGTGGATCGGAGGGACCGCCAGGAGGGCGCGCACGCCGGCGAGCTCCTCCGGCGGTCGGGTGGCAACCATCCGGTGCAGCTCGACCATGCGTCGAGCGTCCCTCCGCTGCCGCCCCACGATCCCGCAGCTCATGGGCCGCGGCCCCGACCGCGTAGCGCGCGACGGTGTCGAAGGCGTCCATCGCGTCGATCGGGTCGAAGCCCGCCCGTCCCAGCACCTGGATCACGGAGTCGATCGACGGCACCATGGACTCCCACCGGAGCGCACCGCTCAGGAACTGCGAGAGGACCTCGGGCTCCTCCACGAAGGACAAGTACACGTGACGCGCCCACTCCCGTAGCCACTCGTCCCAGTGCTGGCCGCGGTCCTCGGGCGCCGGCACCCGTGAAATCGAGCGCTCGGCGGCGAGGACGAGCAGCTCCCTCCGGTTCCGCACGTGGTGGTAGAGGCCCTGCACGCTGACGCCGAGATGGTCCGCCACTGCCTTCATGCTGATGCCGTCGAGTCCGAGCTCGAGCACCGCATCCGCAATGGCGGCACGGTCGATGCGCGGCGGTCGACCGACCCGTCCTCAGCGGGCGACCCGACGCCATCAGGAGGTCGCGACGAGCGCCGAGCCGTGCACGTCCCGATGCGACGGCCCGATCCTGGCGGCAAGATCGCTGAGCCGGCTCACGTCGAAGCCGTACACCGCCGCCGCAGTGAGCCCGAGCATGCGTTCCGCCTCATCGGTCGGCACGTCGCAGAACGACTCGGTGATCGAACGCCGGGTATGGGGCCACGTCCCCTCCGGGTGGGGAAAGTCGTTGCCCCACATGAAGGCCTCGACGCCGATCTGGTGCCGCTGCTCTACCTCCTCGCGGCTCGGGTGTGGAGGCGCCGACGAAGACATTCGTCCCGAAGAATTCGCTCGGCTTCCTCGAGATGGTCTGGCGGAAGGCGTTGCCCAACTTCTCCGTGTTGTGGACGCCGACGAACTTCTCGTCCATGCGCTTGCACGATGCCCGGGATCCACCATGCGCCGTCCTCCGTGATGGCGAAGCGCAGCCCGGGGTGGCGTTCGAACACGCCGCCCCACAGCATGACCCACAAGGGCCGGGCGGCCCACCACCAGGCCTCCGTCGCATAAATGGCGATCAGGCCCGGGCGCCTCCACGGCGATGTCGCGTGACGCGCCCCCCGAGTGGACGTGCACGACCATGCCGTGACTCTCACAGGCCGACCACACCGGCTCGTAGCGCAGGTCGTTGTACGACGGCTTGTCGACCCAGAGGGTCGGGATCATGATGGCCCGGAACCCGGCGGCCGCCAGCCGCTCGATCTCGGCCACCGCGGCCTCGATGTCGTGGAGGATCGGCACCGTCGCCACGCCGCAGCGACGTTCCGGGCTGGACGAGCAGAGCTCCTCCAGCCAGCGGTTGTGCGCCACCGCGCCCGCCATCACGAGCTCGCCGTCAAGGTCGCCCGCCGAGCCGAGGCCGGCGTGGAAGGGGGCGGACGCTGCGCCGGCGAGCACGTCGGCGTCGGGGAAGATGACCTCGGCGGCGACCCCCTCCTTGTCGAGCTCGGCGTCTCTCGCCACGGGGTCCCAAGAGGCGCGGCGTCCCCCGTCACCGGTCTCGGCCTCCCATTTCGCCTCGAACTCGCCCGCGTCGGTCATCTCCGACCGGGCGCGGCTCATCTCCTTGACCATCTTCAGGTCCTCGTCGAACGCGTCCCGGTACTTGGGATCGAGGTAGTCGCGGTACCGCTCCGCCGGCGGGCCGGCGTGGGTGTCCGACGAGATGACGAGGTAGCGGCTGGTGATCGGTCTGGTCGCTCAATGCTGGTCTCCTTGATGGGTCGAGGGTCGGCCGCTGACGCGCGGACCCTCGGCGGTTGGCTAGTCGATGGCTTTGGCCGGGTCCGAGTAGAACTGCTTGCACCACTCGCGATGGTCGAGGATGCTCCGCTCGTCCTTGATGACCACCGGCCGCTCGACGTACCGCTTGTTCTCCCAGATCGGGATGTCCTGGCTCACGCCACCCAGGAAGGACTCGGCGATCCCCTTGGCGGCATCGGGTCCGCTCGTCTTCGGGCTGATGAAGGTCCATCGGACATGGACGCTCTCCTCGTCGATGGGGGTGGTCGAGGTGAAGAACGTCATCACGTCGGTCATGCGGAGCACGCCGAGGCCCAGACCGAACGTCTCGCGCATGAAGTGACCGTCCATGCCCACCACCCGCTTGTAGCCTCCGTCGATGAAGACATCCTGTTGGGGGATGTCGTCGGTGCCGTGGACGAAGCGGAAGTGCGCCGGATCATGGTTGTTCTCGGCCATCTCCTGGCAGACGGTCCGGACCACGTACTCCGCCGTGTACGGCTCGCTCCAGTCGGGGTCGGAGAGCTCGGGCACCTCGGGAACTTCGTAGAACGGGGCGCCTCCTTCGAGGTGGTGCCACGCCCAGATCATGCCGTTCCGCTCGAGGGTGGGATAGGCGCGGATCGCCGCCTTGCTCGGGATGCGACCCGCATCCGAGCCGTAGGGGATGTTCGAGCAGCGACCGCTCTCACCGTCGTAGCACCACCCGTGGAAGGGGCATTCGACGGAGTCGCCCTTGACCTTCCCGCCGACACCGATGTGCGCGCCCAGATGCCGCGCAGTACGCGCTCGTCACCCGGGCCGCACCGCTGTCGGTTCGGAACACGATCAGATCCCTGGCGAAGTAGTAGACCGGAAGGATCTCCCCGACGCCGACGGCGTCCGACGGCGCAACGATGAACCACCCGTTGGGGATCGGAAACGGGAAGCGCGGCCCGCGCTCGCGCCGCACTGACGGGCGCAGCGACGGGTCCACGACGAGCTCGACGCTGCGCGGCATCCCGGCGGAAGGATCGGCGCCCGACGGACCGAGACCGCCGGCCGCGTCTCTCGTCTCGCACATCGGTCATGGCGGACCCCCTTGGATCGTGGTCCCGGCGATTGCTCCGCCGGATTTCCGTATCTATTATCAAAACTACTCCGGGAGCGGATGTCAAGCGGACGCGACCATCGACGAAAGGGGAGGACGGATCCATGAAGGACCTGCGTGACAAGGTGGCCGTCGTGACCGGCGGGGCCAGCGGGATCGGCCTCGCCCTGGTGCAGGCCTTCGTCGACGAGGCGATGCGCGTCGTGATCGCGGACGTCGATCCGGCCGCCCTCACAGCGGTCGAGGCACAGTTCGCCGATACGGGCAACGTGATCGTGTGCCGCGACCGACGTCACCGACGCTGGCGTCGGTGACGAAGCTGGCGGACGCCGTCTTCGAGCGATTCGGGGCGTGCCACGTCCTGTGCAACAACGCCGGGGTCGGTGCACCGAGCGCGAAGGTGTGGCAGACGACGCCGAACGACTGGAGTTGGGTGTTCAGTGTGAATCTGACCGGTGTCGTCAACGGCATTCACGCGTTCGTCCCTCGCATGCTCGGCCTCCGGGGAAGAGGGCCACGTGATCAACACGTCGTCGTCGGACGGACCCATCTCGCCCCTCCCCTCGGCTTCGGTGTACGCGGCCAGCAAGGCGGCGGTCTCGGTGCTCACCGAATGCCTGGCGGCCCAGCTGGTCGAGGAGGGGTCTCTGGTCCACGCGTCGGTCTTCTACCCTTCGGGCGGGCTCTTGCGCACCGGGCTCTGGACCTCCGAGAGGACCCGGCCGGCCGAGCTCGCCCGTGAGCGACCCCGGGAGACCGAGGCCATGACCCCCGAGCGGCTGGAGGACATGGCGCAGAAGGCAGGGCGCGAGCTGCACTGGCAGCCCCTCGACGAGCTGGCCACCCTGGTCGTCGAGGGGATCAAGGAGAGCCGCTTCGTCATGATGAAGGACGCCGCCCAGGCGGCCGACACCCTGCGGGCCCGGTCGGAGGCCTTCGCCGCGTGTGAGCTGCCGGCCACCATGGCTCACCTGGGATGACGATGACGGTGCCCTGGCCGGGTGGACCGCGCCATGGCCGACCCGCAGTGCGTGAACGACTCGTTGGCCGGGCGACGGGTGGTGGTGGTCGGCGCGTCGGCGGGGATCGGACGCGCCGTCGCGGTCCGGGCGGTTCGCTCCGGTGCACGGGTCGCACTCGTTGCCCGCCGCCAGGCAGCGCCTGGCCGAGGTCGTGGCCGAGGCCGGCGGCGGCGTCCCCGTTCCCGGTGACGTGAGGGATCTCCCGTCTTGCACCGCGGCGATCGGGCGAAGTGGCGAGGTGCTCCAGGGCATCGACGTCCTGTGCTACTGCGCGGGCATGGCGCCGCTGGCCATGCTGGCCGACACCGACGGCGCGCACTGGCAAGCCGTGTTCGAGACCAACGTCATCGGCGCCAACCACGCGATCCGGGCGGCGCTCCCGTACTTGGAGTCGACGTCCGTCGTGATGGCCCTGTCGTCCGACACCGCCGTCCAGCCGCGGACCGGTCTGGGCGCCTACGGCGCCTCGAAGTCCGCCCTCCGCACCGCCATGGCGTCGTGGCGCGCCGAATGCCCCGGCCATCGGTTCTGCTGTGTCGTGGTGGGCCCGACCGCTCCGACCGAGTTCGGTGACGACTTCGACGGATCGCTGCTCGGCCCGCTGCTCGAGGACTGGACCCGCCGGGGGCTGGCCCAGGAACAGATGCTCCACACCGACGACGTGGCCGAGGTGCTCGTGGCGACGATGACCACGCTGCTCCGTCATCCGCAGGTCGGCATGGACGAATTCGTGTTGCGGTCACCCTCCGCCGTGGTGGGCACGGCCGCGTCCATCACGGCGAGCTTCACCAGCCGTGCCACGGAGGCTCGATGAGCGTCCGCGGCGATGCCCTGGCCCAATCCCCTCAACCCTGAAAGGACCGATCATGTCGGACACGCACGAGTACGCCGAGCGCCTCTTTCCCGAGCCCGTCGATCTCGGGATCGCCCAGCCTGACCGCGCCGTCTCCTCGGTCGAGCACGGCACCCGGGCCAATCTCGAAGGAAAGGGGGGCGACGCCACCACCTGGTACGAGGGAACCGGTGCGGCGAGCGACCAGGCGGTGCAGAACATCACGATCTACCCGCCCACGCGTGGCGTCAAGACGCAAGGTGACGCTTTCGAGCCCGTGAAGGTCGGCGTGCTGATCGACATGGACCTGAATCAGCTGCTGGCCGACTGGATCGACCCGACCATCCTGGCCATCGAGGACGCCCTCAACGAGGGAGTGTGGGCGCGCTCGCCCGTGCAGCTGGTGATCGCCGACGCCCGTGGGTTGCCCCGCGAGAACTACAAGAAGGTCATCGACGGCTACCGGTGGCTCGTCGATCAGGGCTGCGTCGTCGTGCTGGGTCCGATGATCTCGGACAACTCACTCGTCCTCCAGGACACGGCGAACGAGCTCGGCGTCTCCTGCCTCGGTTGGACGGGCGCGCGCCGGTTTGCCTCGGACTACTGCTTCACGGTTGCCAACGGCGACGTCCCGACCGAGGGTGTGATGTGCGCCAACTGGCTCCACCAACAGGGTTTGACGAAGGTAGGGCTCTTCTGGGAGGCGGGCTCGTCCGGACGGGACTACGCCGACTTCTTCCGCGACGAGGCGATTCGACTCGGGCTGACCATCACCCGGGAGGTCAAGCTGGAGCCGAATCCGCGTGACCTCCAGGCGCATTTGGAGGCCATGCGCGAGGCCGGCACCGAGGGGCTCTACTACGGAGGGTACGGCTACGCCTCGTACCACTTCGGTCCGGCTCTGCAGGCGCTCGGTTGGGACCCACCCCGGATCATGGGGACGGCGTTCATGTTCTACTCGAACAAGAACCAGTGGGGCGCCGGGATCGAGGGCTGGCACGGCATCGATCAGCTCGGCGAGGACGGCGCCAACCCCAACTACAACGCCATGGTGCAGCGCTTCACCAAACGGTTTGGGCGCGAGGCGCGCAACGTCGTGGTCGCCCTGGCGTACGACACGGCCCGGGTCGCCATTCACGGCATTGCCAACGCCGACATCCCCGAGCCGCGCTGGGTCCGAGACGGCATCGAGCGGATCCGCTGGATGCCGGCCACGAACGGCGGTCCCTCGACCTACATCCAGTTCGGCCCGGGAGACCACAAGGGCTACAAGGGCGACTTCCTGACCATCCGGGAGTTGCGCGACGGAGGGCTGCATTTCGGCGGCTACTTCCGGCCGGAATGGCCGTCGAACGCGACGCCCTGAACGCCCACGGTGTGCCCGGATCGGGGGACCGGCGCGCTCGTCAGCCGCCGAGCGGGTGGAAATAGGGGAGGACGATCGTCTCCGACGCGGGATGGAACGTCGACCTCCAGGGCCATCCCCTCGCGCAGGGCGTCCGGGGCGCAGCCCACGACCGCACTCAGGAACCACCACCCTTCGTCGAGCGCGATCACGGCGGGTGCGTAGGGCACGACGAGTGCCGGGTGCGGTGGGCGCCACACCACGGTCCAGCTGTAGAGCGACCCCCGACCGCCGCTCGGCTCCCACCCGAGGGTCGTCTGGTGGCACGCGGAGCAGACGGCGAACGCCCGCAGGGCGCGCGCGCCGCAACTCGAGCACCTCGGGAGGACCAGCCGGCCCTTCCGGCACCCCTCCCAGAACGGCTGCGAACGACCGGACGGCACGGGGAGCGGGATGCCCGTCGGCTGGGGGACGAGCATCGACGGGTGCGCAGTGCTCACGGCCGGCTGCTCCCGAGCAGCATGACGTCCGCGAAGAGGGCGCCAGATCCCCCGTTGGAGCACAGCGCCACCTCGGCGCCGTCCACCTGCGCCGTCGGGCAGTCACCGCGGAGCTGGCGGACGGCCCGGGCCACCCGTTGGAACTGCTGGGCCGCGACCCCGGGGTGGCTGTAGGACATGGTGCCCCCGTCGGTGGTGACGGGGAGGCTCCCCCCGGGGCCGATCGCCCCCGACTCGACCATCGGTCCCCCCTCACCGGGCCGGCAGAACCCGTAGGCCTCGAGCTGGCGGATGATCTCGAAGGAGAAGGGGTCGTAGAACTCCGCCACGTCCACGTCCTGCGGTCCCGAGCCCCGCCATGGCAAAGGCGGCTGCGGCCGCATGGGCCCCGACCCGACCCGCCGGCTCGCCGCCCTGTCGAGGGGTGTAGTCCCACACCGGCGCGACGGTGTACGCCGGGCCGTAGCTGTCGCTGGCACATCCCAGGATCCAGACCGCATCGTCGTGGTCCAGAGCACGGTCGGCGCCGGTCAGGACGAGGGCGCAACCGCCTTCGGACGTGGTGGCGCAGTCGAGGAGGTGGAAGGGCTCCGCGATCATCGGTGAGTCCAGCACGTCCTCCGCGGTGAACGGTCCCCTCCCGTGGTACACCGCTTCGGGGTTGTGGTGGCCATTGGTCCGGATCACCGCCGCGGCGGTGGCGAGCTGGTGCTCCGTGGTGCCGTAGTCGAGCATGTGACGACGGGCCATCAGGGCGAACTCCGCCGCGGTGAAGAGGCCGAACCCGGCGACCAGCTCATTCGGCGGCGTCGTCCACGGAGCGGCGACGGTGTCGGTCAGCAGACCCGCGCCACCGGCCAGGACGAGGACGACACGGCACTGCTTCGATGCGATGAGCATGGCCGCGTCGACGATCGACGGGATCCCGAGACCGCTGGGGCGGCGGGTGCACGGGCCCAGTCCCAGCTCCAGGACGGCGTCGGCCGCGGCGGTTCCGACCACCCCGTCGACGTCGGCCGCAGGGATGCCGGCGTCATGGAGGGCGCCCAGGCCCGGCCTGCAACGCGATCGACGAGGAGTCGTGGCCGGGCAACCGTCGTGCTTGGGGGGTGTTGTGGACGCCGACGATGGCGACGTCGTGGAACGGATGACTCACCGGGGCCAGGATGTCACGCCGGCGCCGTTGATCGCAGCCGGAATCGCTGCACCTTGCCGCTGGCCGTCAGGGGGAGTTCGTCGACGAAGACCACCGAACGCGGGACCTTGTAGTTGGCCATGTTGTCTCGGCACCACGCGATGATGGACGGCTCGTCCACCTCCGCGCCGCTGCGAGGGATGACGTAGGCCCTCCCGACCTCGCCCAGGCGCTGGTCGGGAACGCCGACCACCGCGACCTGGCTGACGCCCGGATGGGTGAGCAGGATGCCCTCGATTTCGGCGGGGAAGGCATTGAAGCCACCCACGATGAACATGTCCTTCTTGCGATCGGTGATGCGCAGGTTGCCGTCGGACCCGATGAAGCCGATGTCACCTGTCCGCAGCCAACCCTCTGCGTCGATCGCGGCTGCCGTCGCCTCCTCATCGTCGAAGTAGCCGAGCATGACGTTGAAGCCGCGGACGAGGATCTCTCCCGGCTCGCCCGCGCCGAGCACCTGACCGGCGTCGTCGACGACCTTTACGGAGACGCCGTCGAGAGGCTTGCCCACAGTGGTGGCAATGACCTCGGGAGGATCGTCATGTCGGCATGCGGTCACCGTGCCCGTGGTCTCCGTGAGCCCGTAGGCGGTGACGACCGTGGCGATCCGCAGGTCGTCGCGCATGCGCCGGATGACCTCCACGGGCACGGTGGCGGCGCCCGTCACGGAGAGCCTCACCGTCGAGAGATCGAATGTGTCGCGGTCGGGGTGATCCAGGATGGACTGGAACACGGTCGGAGGACCGGGCAACACGGTGACCTTCTCCTCGGCGACTTGTTGCATGACGGTCACCGGGTCGAACACCGCATGCGGAAGGATGGTTGCCCCGCGCAGAAGGCACGCCAGCACGACCGACTTCAAGCCGGCGGTGTGAGAGAACGGGTAGACGCACAGGTACCGGTCGCCGCGACGCAGACCCACAGAGTCGGACCATGCGACATAGGTGCGGACGCTCGGGCCGTGGGCCAGCATGGCGCCCTTCGGTGCACCCGTGGTCCCCGAGGTGAAGATGATGTCGGCCAGGTCTCCCGGCCGCACCGTCGGCCACGACGCCGACCCTGGCGGGGCAGCGTCAGCCCGCCGGACGAAGTCGTCCCACGACGTCGAGTCGGCACGATCCGGACCGTCCGTCACCACCTTCGCCGTCAACGCGGGCAGATCCCCGACCTCCTCGAGGAGGCCGATGAGGTCGGTCCCCAGCACGTCGGTGCTGCCGAGGAGGAGACGGGCACCGGAGCGGCGCAGGACGTGGGCCGCCTCGGCTGCCCTTGAACCTCGTGTTCACCGGAACGAGGACGGCGCCGGCCAGGTACACGCCGAAGCTCGCGGCGATCCACCGGGCACTGTTGGGCGACCAGAGCGCGACCCGGTCGCCCGGTTCGACACCCGACGCCATGAGCGCCCGCGCCACGGTTCGAGCCTCGTCACGGAGCTGGACGAAGCTCCAACGTGTCGTGCCGTCGACGACGGCCTCTTCGTCGCCGAAGAGCTCAGCGCCCCGGTCGAGCGCCTCGGGGATCGTCGAAGGAGCTGGTGACTCCGTCGCGTCGCGGTTCATGCAACGACGCCGTCGGTACGAAGGGCAGCGACTTCGTCCGCGGCAAGGCCCAGCTCATTTTGGAGGATCTCGTCCGTCTGTTCACCCACCCAGGGCACCCGCGTGTCCTCCGTGCCGGGTGCGGTGTGGATGCGGATCGGGTTGCCCGGAACCAGCACCGCCGGCTCCGAGCCGTCCGGGCGCGCAATGCCGACGAGCATGTGGTGCGCGACCACGTGTGGGTCGGTCACGAGCTCCGAGTCGACCAGGCACGGACCGGCGGCGATGCCGGCCGCCCCCAACGCCTCACAGGCCTCGTCTCGGGTCTTGTCGCTGGCCCACTGTTCGATCGCAGGTCGCAGCACCTCCTCCAGATGGTCCATCCAGCCCTGCCGGTCGGCCAAGCGCGGGTCGGAAGCCCACTCGGGCCGGCCGACGATCTCGGCCAGACGTTCGAAGTGGTGTTCGCGTCCGACCTGCACGACGAACCAGCCGTCTCCGGCGCGGAACCCGTGATTGATGACAGGCCCCGTGTCGCCGTTCTTGAGACCCATCGACCAGAAATTGGCGACGATGTCCGTCATCGCGATCACCGAATCGAACATGGCAACGTCGACGTGTTGCGCCCGGCCGGTATGGTCGCGCTCCCGTAACGCAGCCAGGATGCCCACGACGGCGAAAAGGGAGGCGCTGATGTCACCGAGCGCTCCGACCGGCGAGGCCAAGGGAGGCTCGTCGCCGACCCGCTTCATCTCGTAGATGCCCGACATCGCCTCGACGATGGCGGCGAACGCCGGGCGGTCGCGGTATGGCGATGGGGTCACGCTGCCGAACCCCGAGACCGAGGCATAGACACATGTGGGATGCACGGCGACGACATCGTCGAAGGCCAGCCCGAGCCGGGCCATCGTGCCGGCGCGGAAGTTCTCGGCGATCACGTCGAAGCGCGGAGCCATGTCGAGCACCAGCTGCCGTCCTCGGTCGGTCTTGAGGTCGATGCAGATGCTCCGTTTCCCCAGGTTGTTGCGGAGGAAGGTGGCGCCGAGACCACGGCCTTCGGGGTCGGAGATGGAGGGCTGCGAGGCTCGGCCGAGCTCACCGCCCGGCGACTCGACCTTGACGACGTCGGCGCCGAGCCGCGCCAGGAGCTGTGTCGCGAAGGGGAGCGCCTGCATCTGCTCGAGCGCCAACACCCGGATGCCGACGAGAGGCCCGGCCGGGCGCCGGTCCGAGGGCTCAGCGGCCAGCTGGATCACGATTGGATATCATATCTGTTCTGGTGCAGGGTCCTCCGGCCGGCGCCGATCGGTGGGAGGGGTGACATCGTCTCGTCGGGGCCACGACGTCGGTCGGGGAGCAGCGAGGGACGCGGCACCTCCGATGCAGAGAGGAAGCGAGGCACGCCAGCGTGGCAGGTTCGGTGCAGCTCGAAATCGATGGTGCGGTCGCGACCATCACCAACGTCAACCCGGACAAGCACAACGCGTTCGACGACGCCATGGACGCGCAGTTGTTCGCCGTGCTGGCCGAACTGCGGAACCAACCCGACGTGCGGGCCATCGTCTGGCGGGGTGAAGGCAAGTCGTTCTCGTCGGGGAGGGACGTCGGTGCGCTCGGTGGCGCTGACAGTGGCCTGACCCACCACGAGCTCATGCGCAGGGGACACAGCGGGATCCGCGCCATCTTCGAGCTCGATGCGCCGATCATCGTCGCCCTCCAAGGCTGGGCGATCGGTGCGTCCTTCCAGAGGGCGCTCTTGTGCGACATCCGGGTGGCCGCAGAAGGAGCGCGCTTCATGCTGCCCGAAGTGGGGCACGGCGTGATCCCCGACACCGGCGGGGTGGCGCGGATATTCCAGATGTGCGGCCACGGGATCGCGGCGGACCTGGTCCTGACGGGGAGGGTGATGACCGCCGCCGAAGCTCTCACGCATGGCATCGTGTCCAGAGTGGTACCGCCGGAGAAGCTCGACGAGGAGGTGCGTGCCATGGCGGACAAGGTCGCGGAGGCTCCGGCCGTCACGGTGCGCGCCGGCACGACGGATCCTCGGGCACCTGGCCGTGCCCGAGGTCGTCGGTGCCATGGACGAGGAGATGATCGCCCAGACCTTCATCGCCGGATCTGACGACATGGCCGAAATGCGCGCCGCCCGAGCCGAGGGTCGAACCCCGGTCTACCGAGGGAGTTGATCATGCCCGGACTTCCCGAACCGCCGCCGATGGGAGCGAGCGCTCTCCCGGCCGGGACCTTCGACGCGGTACCCGTGCTCGTCACCGGCGCCGGGACCGGGCTCGGAAAGGCCATCGCCGTCGAGTTCGCCCGCCTCGGCGCGTCCGTCGTCATCGCGAGCCGCAAACAGGAGCACCTCGACGCCGGTGCGGAGGCCGTCGCCGCGGTCGGCGGCAGCGTCGCCACGGTGATCTGCGACATCCGAGAGCCCGATCAGGTCGCCGCCGCCTTCGATGCCGCCGAGCAGGCCTTCGGGCTGCCCGCCGTGCTGGTGAACAACGCAGCCGCCAACTTCCCGGTGCCGGCCGAGGACATGTCGCCCAACGCATGGCGCACCGTGGTCGACATCACGCTCAACGGGACGTTCTTTTGCTCCCGGGAGTTCGCCCGCCGGCACATCGGCGCAGGCACGCCGGGTTCCATCGTGGACATCGGGGCGTCCTATGCCTGGACGGGTGGCCCGGGGTTCGCTCACTCCGCGGCCGCCAAGGCCGGCGTGAAGTCGATGGTGGAGACGCTCGCGGTGGAATGGGGTCCGTACGGAATCCAGGTGAACGGGCTCGTCCCCGGCCTGTTCCCTCACGAGGACATGACGGCGGACATCAGGGGCAACCTGGACCGGACGTCGGACAAGGACCTGTGCCAGCCGGCGCTGCGAGTCGGACGACTGCGCGAGCTGGGGTGGGCGGCGACGTTCCTCGCCTCGCCTTACGCTCGCTTCATCTCGGGCCACATGCTGGTCGTCGACGGCGCGAATTGGCAGCGCAGGACCCTGACCAACCCGCCCGTGGTCACGGTCCGTGAGCAGATGGGTCGGCCGCCGTTCGACCCCGGACCCGTCTGATCGCCGATCCGGGTCGGGAGGGAAACCGACGTTGGACGACCATGAGCGGCTGCCGGTCGAGGCCGAGCGTGCGTACCGGACGCCGGGAGCTCCCGTGAGTGATCGGGGCTCGCTCGTACGCGTCGACGCGACCGGACGGTATCGCCACGATCGTGCTCGACGATCCGGACCATCGCAATGCGTTGTCCTGGGCCATGGTGTGCGCCATCACGCAAGCGTCGAGGACGTCGTCCAAGCCGGCTACCGGGCAATGATCCTGACCAATACCCCGCCGGTGTTCTCCGCCGGTGGCTCCATTGACGACCTGCTGTCTCCGCAGGCTCCGCTCGAGGACATGTACGGAGCATTCACCGCGCTCGGGGCAGCGCCCATGCCGACGGTCGCTGCCGTTGACGGCGCGGCCGTCGGGGCTGGTATCAACCTGGCCCTTGCCTGCGACATCGCCATCTGCACGCCTCGCTCGAAGTTCGACGTCCGGTTCCTCGACGTGGGGATCCACCCTGGTGGTGGGCAGCTGTGGCGCCTCCGTCAGCTCCTGGGGCGGCAGGGTGCCGCTGCGCTGAGCCATCTTTGGTGAGGTGCTCAGCGGCGAGGAGGCCGCCCGTCGAGGCCTTGTCTGGCGCTGTCTCGGCAGCGACGAGCTCCGTGGAGAGGCTGAACGCCTCGCCCGACGTGCCGGCGAGCACGACGCCGAGTTGACGGCGAGAGTCAAGCGCACGCTCGACGCTGCCGCAGCCATCCATGATTCGAAAGCTGCAGTCGCGGGTGAGCTCGAGCCTCAGCGCTGGTCCATGGGTCGTCCAGCGTTCGAACAGGCCCTGGCCGAACTGCGGGAACGGCTCGGAAGGACGTCGCCGTAACATGCCGCGCGCAGACGAGGAGGTGAGATGAGGTCGATTGCCGAGGCCTGGATGGCACGGGCCGGCGATACGAATCCGGGCCTGAGGTTCGGTGACCTCGAATGGTCCTGGAGCGAGGTGGTCGACGAGGCCGTCCGCCGTGCCGGGCTCTGGGCCGGTTTGCGCCAGCCCGGTCCACCCCATGTCGCCGTGCTGCTCGACAACGTGCCCGAACACGTCTGGTGGCTGGGAGCGTGCGCACTCTCGGGATCGGTGTTCGTCGGCGGGAACCCTACGCATCGCGGCCCGGCGTTGGCCGAGGAGCTTGCCCATACCAGATGTCAACTGCTCGTCACTGACCGACGGTACCTGGGCTTGGTCGAGGGCCTGGACCTGGGTCCAGGCATCGGGGTCGCCTCGGCCGTCAACCCGCGTGTCGTGGTCGTGGACGCGGACCCGGTCCCAGACGGGCCGGAACCAGTCGCGCCAGACTTCGGGGACGTCGGCCCCGATGCGCTCGGATATCTCATCTTCACATCTGGCACAACCGGGAAGCCAAAGGCGTGCCGGTGCACGCAGGGCCGCATGGTTCTTGTCGGTGCCGTGCTCGCTGAGCGCTACGCGTTGGGTCCTGACAGTTGTTGCTACCTGTCCATGCCACTGTTCCACTCCAACGCGCTCATGGCGGGATGGGCGCCCGCGGTCGTCGGTGGCGCAACCATGGCGCTGCCCACGGGCGGGCGCTTCTCCGCCTCGAGGTTTCTGTCGGATGTGCGCAGGCACGGCGTCACCTATTTCAACTATGTCGGACGTCCCCTGTCGTACGTGCTGGCGACACCGGAGCAATCCGATGACGCCGACAACCCATTGAAGTCCGTGTTCGGCAACGAGGCGGCACCGGGGGACGTCGAGCGTTTTGCACGACGTTTCGACTGCGACGTCTCCGAGAATTACGGGTCGACAGAAGGAGGAGTGGCGATCACCAGGACGCCAGAAACCCCTGATGGCGCTCTAGGCCCGGCTCCGCCCGGTATCCGGGTGGTGGACGGGAACGACCAGGAGTGTCCCGTTGCAGAGTTCGACGGATCGGGTCGCCTGGCCAATGCCGACGCGGCCATCGGTGAACTCGTGTCGACGAACGGATCGCCCAACTTCGAGGGTTATTGGGAGAACGAAGAAGCGGATCAGAGCAAGCTACGCAAGGGCTGGTACTGGACGGGTGACCTGGCGTACAAGGATGCCGCCGGCTTTCTGTGGTTCGCCGGCCGGGCCGACGACTGGTTACGGGTCGACGGAGAGAACTTTGCAGCTGCCCCGGTCGTCAGGATCCTGCAGCGCCATCCCGACGTCGTCATGGCTGCCGTGTACGCAATCCCAGACCCTTCGGTCGGCGACCAAGTGATGGCGGCCATCCAGTTGCGACCTGGCGCCGAGTTCGACGGGAAGGGGTTTGGCCGGTTCCTTGCCGGACAACCGGACCTCGGGCCGAAGTGGGTCCCCCGGTTCGTACGCGTCGGCGGGTCCCTCCCGACGACCGCAACCGCGAAGATCCTGGTGCGCCAGCTCCGGGCCGAGGCCCTCGAATGCCCGGATCCCGTGTGGGAATTGGTCTCCATGGAGCCGCTCCTCTACGACAGCCTCGACCGCATTTCGAGCGCACGTTGACCGGTCAGCGGCCCGTGGCCGTTCTCGTGCATGGCGGCACGTTCACTTCGACCATGTGGGACGCGGTTCGTTCCCACCTGAAGACGCCGTCGCTGGCCGTCGACCTGCCGGGCCGGCGCTATAAGCCGGCAGACCTGGCAGCGGTCAGCCTCGAGGACTGGGTGGCGTCCGTATGTGACGACATTGGCGAGGCGGACCTGACGGACGTCGTTCTGGTCGGGCATTCTTCGGGCGGATATGTCATACCAGGGGTGGCCGCTCGCCTCGATGAGCACCCGAGCGTCAGGCTGCTGTTCGCTGATCTTCGTCGCCGCCACGGTGCCGGCCGAAGGGAGGCGGCCGGTGGACTACCTTCGGGAGGACCTGCGCGAGCTGGCGATCAACCACCACGAGGAGGTGCTCGACGGTGCACGTGGGCACACGCTCGGAGGGTTGAGAGACGGTGAGGCACCTATCGAGACAGCGTTGGAGATCGTCGAGAACGGTCCCCGCATGGGCTTGGAGGCACCCGCTCCTTTGTTGGCCGAGTTCCGCTGGGCCGGGTTTCCGTCGAAGGTGCCCCGCTACTTCGTTCGCTGCCTGAAGGACAAGGTCATCCCACCCGACCTCGCCGATACGATGATCGCGAACATGGGGGGAGCCACCGTGGTGGACCTTGAAGCGGGTCATCGGGCCTTCGACTCGCATCCTGAAGAGCTGGCGTCGATCATCGATCGCATCGTGTGGACCCGGTAGGCAGGGTCCGCTCGGACGTGCTGGAGTGTTCGCCGTCGAAGGGTTGTGATGGCGCGTCGGGCGTGCCGGCGGCACCGTGAGCAGCGACACCGCCCCTCTCCGATCTCGTCACACCCGACCGGAGTGCGGTGCTCGTTCAGGAGCTCCAGAGCGGCGTCGTCGGTGCAGAGGCGCGGTTGCCGGCGCTGGCAGACGCCGTACGGGCCGCCGGCGTCATCGAGCGAGCCGCGTCCGTCCTTGAGGCAGCTCGCCAGAGGCACATACCGGTCATTCATTGCACGGCCGAGAACTTACCCGCAGGTTTCGGGCGTAACCACAACGCACGGTTGTTCGAGAGTGCCCGCCGCCTCGGATTGGAGAATCGCCCGGGCTCGATCATCGGTCGCTCCGGTCGCACCGCTCGGTCCGGCCGACTCGGACCTCGTGTTGCCGAGGCTCCACGGCCTCAGCCCCCTGACCGGATCTCCCCTCGACGCCCTCCTCCGAAATCAAGGCATCGATTGCCTGGTCGTCATGGGGGTCTCGCTCAACCTCGCCATACCCAACCTCGTGTTCGACGCGGTGAACCGTTCGTACCGCGTGGTGCTGGTCGCGGATGCGGTGGCAGGCGTTCCCGCCGACTACGGGCGCCAGGTCATCGAACACAGTCTTTCCCTCGTGTCCACCATCGTGGTGGCCGATGAGCTGATCGAAGCCTGGGCCAAGACGGAAACGGAGACCCGCTCATGAAGAAATCGACCGGCTATCTCGGCGATCGGGTCGAGATCGACGACCTCCTCACTCAGTACGCGTCCGCCATCGACACACGAGAGTGGGACCTGCTGGACAGCGTCTTCACCGCCGACGCCGACCTGGACTATCGGTCCGCGGGCGGGATCAGCGGGACCTACGCTGAAATCAAGGCGTGGTTGGCAGAGGTGCTTCCCGTGTTCACGTGGACACAGCACCTGGTTCTCAACCGAGTCGTCGAACTCGACCCAATGGGCGACAGCGGGCGATCGCGATGCGGGTTTCTCAACCCGAACGGGTTGACCATCGGCGGCAAGCCTTGGCTCTTCACCGTGGGAGGCAACTACCACGACCAACTCGTCCGAACCGGGGAGGGATGGAGGATCGCGTCGCGATTGGAGGAGACGATCTGGTGGGCCAACCCGATGCCGGGCCTGCCCGATGAGCCCTATCCGGTACAGCGTGCATGAGCCAGAGCTCTCGGCGTGAACCAGAGACCGTTGCCGCGAGTGGCCCGAGGGTGAGTACGCCTCGGTTCGAGGACCTGGGTGGAATGGTCGTCGTCGTGACCGGTGGCTCCCAGGGTCAAGGTGAGGCGGAGGCCCGACTGTTCGCCGAAGCGGGAGCGCGGGTGTTCATCGCGGATGTCGCGGACGAGAGCGGC
This sequence comes from uncultured Acidimicrobiaceae bacterium, assembly GCA_963728845.1. Lineage (GTDB taxonomy): Bacteria > Actinomycetota > Acidimicrobiia > Acidimicrobiales > RAAP-2 > Bog-473. Next base: position 80,560 of record CAVSLS010000041.1, on the reverse strand, counting down.
GAAGGAGTGGCAGCCGAGATCGGAGCGTCCTACTGCCATGTCGACGTCTCGAACGCAACGGCCTGGCGGGACCTCATGGTCAAAGTCATGGATGCCCACGGCAGGCTCGACGTGCTCGTCAACAATGCGGCCGTGCACTGGTTTCGATCCATCGAAGAGGAGACGGTTGAGGACTTCGACCGGTTGATCGGAGTGAACCTGCGCGGAACATTCCTGGGAATCAAGGCGGCTCTCGCCCCGATGCGGGCATCGAACGGCGGGTCCATCATCAACATCGCGTCGATCGCAGGTATCCGCGGCTTCCCGCTCCATGCTTCCTACGGAGCTTCGAAGTGGGCGATCCGTGGTCTCACGAAGACAGCGGCCGCCGAGCTCGGGCCGAGCGGAATCCGGGTCAACGTCGTACTTCCCGGAACCATCGATTCGCCGATGGCATGGGGCGGTGGGCCGATGCCCGCAGGCATCTCGTTCGACCACCTTGCCGCTTGGCCGGGTGGGAGAGGTGGACGAGGTGGCGCATGTGGTGGCCTTCCTCGCCTCGAATGCTTCCGCTTACATTACTGGCAGCGAGATCACGGTCGATGGGGGTGCGACCCTGGGAATCACGGCGCGACGCCAGCGATGAGCTCGCTGGCAGCGCGCTTTTCGCGAAGCGGGCCTACGAGGATCGGAACGGCACAGCATCACACGAAGGTGTAGTGGCTCCGGTCGACGTGACGGGTCCACTCCCAGTAGAGGTCCAGGGGCCAAGGCGACAGCGTGTAGACCTTGCCGGCGGGGTTCTTGTAGTGGCTGTGCGCGATTGATGGGTGTGACCAAACGAGCTGGTCGATCTCGTCCTGGTACCGCCGGGCGTAGGAGGCGTGGGCCTCGGGGGTGACTTCGCAGCGCCGCGCGCCGGAGACGAGCGTCTCGTGGATGGCCTCCATGGCGTAGTGGACCTGGAACTCCGAGTGATAGAAGAGGCTGGCGCCGGCCGCGAGGTTGGTTCCTGGGCCGTACGCGCAGAACAGGTTCGGGAAGTTCGGGATGGTGATGCCGAGGTAGGCGGTCGGTTCGTCGCCCCACTGGTCGCGCAGGGACGTCCCGTCGCGTCCTGTGAGGTCCATCGAAGCGAGATAGTCGTTGTGGCGGAAGCCCGTCGCGTAGCAGATCACGTCGGCGGCATAGTGGGTGCCGTCCACCGTGAGGACGCCGTCGGGCACGATCCGGTCGATAGCGGTGCGGACGAGCTCGACGTTCGGCCTTTGCAGGCACCGCAGCCATGAGCCGTCGTCCTGGAGGACGCGCTTCCCCAGGGCGGGGTAGTCGGGCACGACTTTGGGCGCCAGGTCCGGGCGCTCCGCGATGAGCGATGTCATCCACCCGAGAAGGGCATTCGCCCGCTTGGCATGTACCGCGTTGACCGACCGACCAGTCGGGTCCTCATGCGTCGGGTCGATCCGGTAGAAATCGACACCGGCGGCGATGCCCGCGAACGTCATGATGAAGCGGTACCAGCGTCCGTAGAAGGGAAGGTGCCGCAGGGCCCACTTGTCTCCCGGCGGCACGGCGCGTGATACAGGGGGTTGGGAATGATCCACTGCGCGGTGCGCTGGAAGATCGTCAGCCTCTCCACCTGGTCGGCAATTGCCGGGCCGATTTGGAAACCGCTCGCACCGGCGCCGACCAAGGCGAACCGGGTTCCCTCCAGCGGCAGGCCCTCGGGCCACCGAGCCGAGTGGAAAGACGGTCCGGTGAAGAGGTCCATGCCGGGGATGTCGGGAAGCTTCGGGATGTTCAGCGAGCCGACGGCGCTGATGACGAAGCGTGCATGGACGACCTCCTCGGTCCCGTCCGCGCCGCCGAGGTTGGCGATCCACCCGGCATGTTCGTCGTCCCAGCGCAGCTTGGTGACGGTCGTGTCAAACCGACAGTGCGGGCGCAGGCCGAATTTGTCGACGGTGGAGGTGAAGTAGGCACGCAGCTCCGGCTGCTGGCAATAGAACTCGCTCCAATGATCGGCGGGTTCGAAGGAATAGCAGTACTGGTGGCTGCCGACGTCGACGCGGGCGCCGGGGTAGCGGTTCTCCCACCACGTGCCGCCCGGGCCCGGGTTCTTGTCCACGATGGTGAACGGCAGGCCGGCCTGCTTCAGGCGGATGCCGGCGAGGATCCCCGCCATTCCGCACCCGATGACCAGGACCGGAGAGTCCGCCTTGACCTCGTCCGCGATCTCGCCAGCCCACGTGATCGCGCCGGTGTCACCACCCTCGAACTGCAGGTCATCGAAGAACAATCCTGCGAGCGAACCGTCGACTGGCCTGCACCCGAGGAACGCCATCATCTCAAGGAGCATCTCTCGGGACAGCTCGTGCGGCACGCAACCACCGTCCCGGTATGCCGCGATGGGCGGCAGAGCCCGGCGACGGACCTCGGCCCGCTCTTCGTCGGGCATCCCGCTCTGGATGTCCAGAGACATGGCCAAACGAGGCCGGATGTCACCGCGGATCCACGCAGGGTCGCCGGTCATGTGCACGAGCGAGCACAAAAGGGCCGGGATGCTGCAGTCCTCGAGCGCCGCAGCGATCGTCGAGTCGGAATCGGTGAACGGCTCACCGGCGTGGGGGTTCCGGGTCATTCCTTCCTTCTTCTCGCCGAGACCCTTTGCCGGGTCCGATGGTGGCTCTGGCCATCCGGGACCCCTTCGGCCAGACGAACGCCTTTCTCGGGTGTCCGGAGCCTATGGCACACGGCCGCTGTCGTGCCCCCGAATCTAGGCTTCCCACCATGGCCGGGATCGCTGCGCACGCAACCGCCGGCGAGCCGTAGACCGTCTACCGCTCCCATGCCAAGGGGCCTTTGATGCAAGCCTGGCAGGTGCAGGAGCACGGCGAGCCGCGCCGGGCCCTCTGTCGTGCCGACGTCCCGCTGCCGATCCCTCAGGCCGGAGAGTTGCGCGTCCGTGTCGAGGCGGCGGCGATCGGCATGCCCGACGTGTTCATGTGTCGCGGCACGTATCCTCTCACCCCTCCGTTGCCGTTCATCGGTGGCCAAGAGGTGTGTGGGGTGGTCGATGCCGTCGGCGACGCCGTCGAGCAGTCTGTCGGTACCCGGATCATGGGCGTCACTAGCTTCTCCGATGGCCGCGGCGGGTTCGCCGAGGAGACGATCCTGTCGACGGGCACGGCGTTTCGCGTTCCCGACGAGATGGCGCCGACGGTCGCCGCCGCCTTCCGCATCGGCTACTCGACCGCGTGGACGGCCCTCGTCGAACGCGGCAGGCTCCAGCGGGGCGAGACGCTCGTCGTACTCGGTGGAGCTGGTGGGTCGGGCATGTCGGCCATCCAACTCGGCCGTACGCTCGGCGCAAGGGTCATCGCCGTCGCGGCAGGCCGGGAGAAGGCCGACTTCTGTCAGCGCCTCGGTGCCCGCGTCGTGATCGACAGGACGACGGTTTCGGTGCGGGACGCGATCCTTGCGGCCACGGACGGACGGGGTGCCGACATTGTGTACGACCCTGTTGGAGGTGACGTCGCGTCAGACGCACTGCGCGCGGTCGCCGCCTTTGGACGCTTTCTCGTGGTCGGCTTCGCCAGCGGCGAGTGGATCCGCGTCAACGGGGGCGAACTCACGATGAGCAGCCGTTCGGTCCTCGGTGTGATCGCAAGCTCGGGCTCGTCGCAACAGCAAGCCCGAGCTCATGAGTCCCTGCTCGACCTTTCTACCAGGGGATACCTCAATCCGGTCGTACGTCCGCTGCCCTTCGAGGACCTTCCCGCTGGTCTCGAGGCTGTCGCCTCGGGTGCCGCCATGGGCAAGGTGGTGATCGAGCTCAACTGATCAAACCCTGTTCACCTTCGTTTGCTGCTGTGCCGTCTGGTGGACGACGTTCTTGGGGGTTGCAGGGGCGAGGGATCTGCGGTGGCATGCTGCTGGCCGCTGGGAGGTCAGCGGAGTCGAAGGAACGAGAGGAATGGGTGCATGGAGCGGATGCTGGAAGGAGTGAGAGTCATTGAGGTGGCGGCATGGGCGTTCGTCCCCTCGGCCGGTGCCGTCCTGGCCGACTGGGGGGCCGACGTGATCAAGGTGGAGCCGCCGACGGGCGACCCCATGCGTGGGCTTATCAGCGGCGGGATTGGTGGCCGTGGCGGTCCGTCCTTCCCGTGGGAGATCTGGAACCGCGGCAAGCGCAGCATCGCCTTGGACCTGACGCACGCGGAGGCACGCGACATCGTGTTGAAAGCTGCCGCCGACGCCGACGTGTTCCTCACCAGTTACCTGCCCACGACCAGGCACAAGCTCGGCCTCGACATCGATCAGGTCCGCGCGGTCAACCCGTCCGATCGTCTACGGATGCGGGACCGGGCAGGGCCCGCTCGGAGAAGAGGCAGACAAGGGTGGGTACGACTCCATCAGCTTCTGGGCACGCGGCGGAGTCGCCTCCACTATCACTCCGCCGGGATCGGAACGGCCCATCGGGCAACCGGGCGGTGCCTTCGGCGATTCGTTGAGCGGGATGGCACTGGCGGGCGGGATTGCCGCGGCTCTTCTCCGGCGGGAGCGCACGGGGGCGGGTGCGATCGTCGATGTCGCCCTGCTCGGGACGGCCATGTGGTCGCTGCAGATGTCGATCGTCGGGGCCGCGGCCATGACTGCCCCGCGGGGACCTGACAGCGGGGACGGGTCGCCCAAGGCGCCGGCCGGCATTCAGCTCTTCAATCCTCTCGTCAACAACTACAAGACCTCGGACGGCCGCTGGCTGTCCCTCTGCATGCTGCAGCGCGACCTCTACTGGGACGGCGTCCTCGTCGCACTGGGCCGCCTGGATCTCCGGTCCGATGAGCGGTTCAACACTCCGGAGGCCTTGGGCTCGCACATCGGCGAGGCGATCGCGGAGCTGGAGGCACACCTTCGCGTCCTTCACGCTCGAGGAGGCCCGTGCCGCGCTCAGCGCGCAGCCGGGCCAATGGGACGTCTTGCAGAACGTTTTCGAGCTTCCCGCAGACCCCCAGGCGATCGCCAATGGCTACGCACAACCGGTGCGCTATGACGATGACCTCGTCCTGCCCCTGATCTCGTCACCGGCACAGTTCGACAGGACCCCGCCGCCTCTGGGACGGGCCCCGGAGTTCGGCGAGCACACCGACGCGGTGCTTGCCCAGCTCGGGATGGACGGGGATCAGATCCTCGAAGCGAAGATCGCTGGCGCCGTCGTCTGAGCTACCCCCCGACAGTGGCCTGTTGCTGGGAGGTCAGGTGGACGATGTTCTTCGGGTTGCAGTTCCAGATGGACTGCGTGGGCTGCGTCACTGCCTTGTCGTAGACGAACTTGTTCGGCTCGGCCCGGAGGATCACGAAGCAGGGCGAGGGCTGGGGGTTCTGATTCGACAGGGTCAGCTGCGCCACCGGGGCCTCGATGCCCCCGGCACTCCAGTTCTTCTCTGCAGCAGCGTGGTTCAGGACGCACGTCACCGTCAGGCTGGCGCCGCAGGCCGAGGCTGACTTCGCCCACAAGAGCCACGATTCCGCCCCTTCCTCGTCGAAGAAGTTGACCGAGTCACCCTTCCCGTACGTGTGCATGACGTTGACGAGTTGCTGGGTCGAAGGATTCTGTGACGCGATCTCGAGCGGCCACCACCCCGTCTCGACGTAGACCGGGGGAAGACTCGGGTTGGCGGCAACGCCCTGGGTGGTCGTGGCATTGTAGAACTGCGTCCCGAGCTCTATGAAGGCAGGGTGGTAGCCGGCGGTGGTCATCGCCTGGAAGTACGGCGTCATATTGGCGGTCGCGGACGGCCACAAGGCTTCGACACCTTTGCTCTGTGCTTCCTCGACGTACGGCGCCCAGTCGGCCACCGTGACGGGCGGCTCCTGGAAGTCGACGACGTTCCAACCGAGACCCTCGGCGCCGAATTCGAATTTGCGCTCGGACTGGAGGACCGAGGGAGTGTTGGCGCCGCCCATGCCGGCCTTCTTCACCGCCTGCGGGTACTTCTTCGTCATCGCCTCGAACCAACCGGCGCTCTGGACCTTGGTACTGGTGCCAGTGGGGTCAACCTGCTGCGAGGCATTGATAGAGGCGCCGGAGACGACATAACCGCTGATCTGCCCCAGCCCGCATTGCTCGCGAATAGGGACTGCAGGTTGGTCGAGCGCCATCCCGCCGCCCACGGCCATGAAGTCGCTCTGGCACGCCTGTTCGGTCTGCTGCGCCGCGTTGAACAGCGCCGCATCGCGGTCGTCGATCACGATTTGGCGCCCATTGATGCCTCCCGACGCGTTGCACCAGCCCGCGAACGCCCTGGCCTGCTGGAGCAACTCGATCTCGAGTCCCGGTTCAATGGTGTTCGAAGCGTCGTTGAACACGGCGATGTGGATGGTCTTCGGGCCGACCCCACGAACCGAGGAGGAGCCGCCCGGTCCCGGTTCGCAGATCTTGCCGACTCCCGGCCACTGGCCGTTGGTCGAGAGCGCCAGTGTGCGACCCGCCGACGTCGCGGCCGTCGCACCGGCCGACGAGAGTACGACGATGGTCCCGGCAAGCATCACGCTTGTCAGCACCGTTGGCAATGCCGTCCGTCGCAGATCGGCAAGGCTTTTCCCCAGCACCTTCATTTCCACCCCCGAGCTTGTTCCGATCGCTCACGCAATTTGGGTCCAGACCGTAGTCTGCGGGTCCAGCGGCCGCCCGTCACCCCCAAACGCATGTTCACGTAGGGGATCGAGGTCGCACGGCCTCTGCGCCCGGGCCCCATCGCTCCGCCGACTCGTGGCAGCATCTCTGTCGGTCGCGACCAGTGACCTGCGTCGCTGTCGGGGACCGCCTTCAAGGGTGCCGTGAGGAGAGGACATGGACAAAGACAAACTGAGCCGCCTGCACGACCTCACCGGTCGCGTGGCCATCGTGACGGGTGGAACTCGCGGCATCGGACTCGCCATCGCCGAGGGGCTCTCGGCGGCGGGCGCCAAGGTGGCGGTGGCCAGCCGCAAGGCAGATGCCTGTGCCGAGGTTGAGTCCCAATTGCGCGCCACGGGTGCAGAAGCAATTGGCGTGCCGACGCACATGGGTGACGTCGACGCCGTCAATGCCCTCGTTGACCGTACCGTCGGGGAGTACGGTCGCCTCGACATCGTGGTGAACAACGCCGCCAACGCCCTGACCCTGCCGTTCGGCGAGCTCACAGTCGAGGCCTGGGACAAGTCGTTGGGCACCAACCTCCGAGGGCCGGTGTTCCTCGTGGAGCGGGCCCTGCCGCATCTGGAGGTCTCGGGCAACGCAGCCATCCTCAATGTCGTCTCGTCCGGCGCTTTCTTGTTCTCGCCTTGGACCGCGATGTACGCCACCGCGAAGGCTGGCCTCATGGCCATGACCCGTTCGATGGCCGCGGTCTTCGCACCGAAAGGGATCCGCGTCAATGCCCTTGCGCCGGGCACCGTGGACACCGACATGGTCAGGAACAACTCGCCGGAGAGGATCGAGTCCATGAAGAACGCGTGCTTCATGAAACGGGCAGCGCACCCGGACGAAATGGTCGGTCCCATGTTGCTGATGTGCTCCGATGCGGGCAGCTACATGACCGGTCAAGTGATCATCGTCGACGGAGGACTTACGCCCCACTGATGACGCGGAGCGGCCGGGTTTCGACCGGCGGCGGCAGCATGTCGTCGGGATACGTGCTCGTATGTGTGCCTCAGTATGAGGAGCCTCAGGGGAACCGGCCGACGTCGGCAGTCGGGCGCAATTGCTCCGGCTCGGCAATGGCGAGCAAGAGGACGGCGGCAATGGCGCCGGCACCGAGGATGAGGGGAATTCTGAACTTGCGGGGTGCCAACTTTGCGTGGGATCGGGGCGGTGGTGCTCCCGTTCCCTCTCCTTTCAGGTCCCACCCTGTGCGTCCAACTTCAGAGGCCGGTGAGCGCCTCCTTGGTTGCGTCTGAGAATGACTCTCGCAGCCGCCCGGCGGTTGGACGTGTTCGACCCATCGCGGCGTCAGCGGCAAAACTGGCAAGATGCGAGGAGTGCTCCTTGACGTGGGTGGCGTCTTCTTGGTGCCAATCCGGGATCGACTGCTCGAGGCACTTGGCCAACCGATCGGATCGTTGTCCGATGCGCAGTGCGATCGGGCGCACTACGAGGGTATCCGCTCCCTCGATACGGCCGATGTGCCGGAGAATGAGGAATGGAGCATCTATTTCCACGGCTATCTCTCGTCGATCGAGATTCCCGAGGATCGGCTTGAAGCAGCCATTGATACGCTCATTCCAGTGTGGAAGGGTCCTTCAGTCGAGTTGTGGCGGCGTGTCCTCAGTGGGTCGGTCGATGGATTGCGGGCTCTCGGCAACGCTGATCTCAGATTGGGAATCGTGAGTAACTCCGATGGTCTCGTCCAAGAGCAACTTGCCCGAAACGAGATCTGCCAGGTGGGACCGGGTCCGGGTGTGCAGGTCCTGACCATCGTTGACTCTGGGGTCGTTGGCGTCGCGAAACCAGATCCGAGAATATTTGATATTGCGCTTCCGTCGCTCGGGTTGGATCCTTCGGACGTCATCTACGTCGGCGACAGCGTCAAGTACGACGTTCGGTCAGCCGAGGGCGCCGGGATGACACCGTTGCATTTCGATCCATTCGGCCTGTGCGAGGCGACGGATCATGCCCATGTCGCTCACGTCGATCAGGTGCTCCGCTACGTGTGAATCTGCCCCAGAGATCGAGCGTCAATAGCGAAGATCGGCGAGGACGCCGTAGTGTTCGGACAGCTGCAGCTGGTCACCTGGGACGACGCCGAGGAGCTGACAGTACGTGGGATGACCCAACGCGGGATCGTGGAGCAAGAGCAGATCCGCCTGCGCACATTGGCGGCTGTTCCTTGGGCTAATCTGGTCATGTGCCCGCGGTCCTCGAGGCCGTCCTCATCGGGCTGCTGATCTCCCAAATCGCTTTCGTCGTTACGACGGTTTACCTGCACCGAACTCTGGCCCATCGGGCCGTCACGCTGAAGCCCTCGGCGGCCTTCGCTTGCCGTCTCGTGATCTGGATGTCGACGGGAACCCGACCCCGCCAGTGGGTAGCGGTGCACCGTAAGCATCATGCCCACACCGACAAGGAGGGCGACCCTCACTCGCCCGTCGTCTTTGGCTACCCGCTCGTTCAGTTCGGCAACGCCATTCTCTATAGAAGGGTCGCCCGGAACCGAGTGACGGTTGCCCGCTACGCGCGTGATCTCCCGGGCGACCGTTGGGACAAGATCCTGTTCAATCACGCCCTCCTCGGTCTCGGGCTCGGCGTGGGGCTCTTGATCGGAGTGTTCGGATGGGAGATCGCACTGATTGTGTCCGTGGTCCATGCATCGACATACGTGCTCGGTGGTGGCGCCATCAATGCCATCGGCCACAAGTGGGGGAAGCGTCCGCACGACAACCTGGCGACGAACAACCAGTGGCTGGCCTGGTTCGTCGCCGGCGAGGGGCTGCACAACAACCACCATGCCGTGACGACGTCGGGGCGGTTGTCGATGGCCAAAGGTGAGATCGACCCTGGCTGGTGGGCCATCCGCCTGATGGTGCTCCTGCGTTGGGCCGCTGTGCGTCACGACAAGCTGCTGGCGAAACCCTCCCGGGCCTGACCCTCAACTGCGACCGGATGGCTCTGGCGGTCTACGTGGACACCACCTCGGGCACGTGACGTGAGTGGCCACGGTCGCAGCCCATGCCATAAATTCCGGGGCATTCGCGGCGTGGTTCTTCAGCTCCCAGTCAGCATCCTTGGGCGCGCCTCCGTGAGACGCCGAGAGCCGGACCTAGGGGGACAGGTCGTGAGAATTCCCGCATGCACGCCAGTACTGGGATATCGGCGCGGGGCTGGATTCGCCCTGGTCCTCTGCGTCTCATTGGTCATTTCCGGCGGGCGGGTCGCCGCAGCCCAGAAGTCCCTGATCAGTCCCTACTTCGGTGCTTCCTTTACGACCCACAAGAACATTTACGCGTTTGGTCAGGCGGCGTCGTGGACCCGCGACGGCAAGGTGCTCTCGGGACAGCTCGACAGTGCCGGAGTGAGTCAGGTCTATCGCGCCAACCTCGACGGAAGCGATCAGCAGTGCCTGACCTGCAAGACGGTCCAGGGGCCGAGCGCCTTTCCGCAGGAGCGGCCCCAGGGTGGCTGGATTCTGTTCGAGTCCTACGGCCAGCAGGCTACGCACACCGGCGCCCCCGGCTTCGGCGGCTACGGCGGCGATCTCTACGTTTTCCATGAGGATGGTTCAGACCCTTACCGGCTGACGACGAACTCCGACCCGAACGACGGCGCGGCATATACGGCTTCGACGGGGGTCCCCTACGACAACTTCCACGCCTATTGGTCCCCTGATGGAAAGCAGATCGTCTGGACGCACACCGAGGCGCATCCGCTTTCCGAAGGCGGTCAGACCTGGGAGATGCTGATCGGCGACTTCACGGTCAAGAAGGGGGTGCCTTCACTGTTGAACGTGAGGGTCGTCGGCAAGCCCTATGGCGCCTATGAGACTCAACCCTGGGCTCCTGACGGAAGTGGATTCCTGTTTTGTGCAGCGGGCGGGCTCAGATCACCGTATCAGTCGACCCCTCCGGGCTGGGGACATATGCAGCTCTACTTCATGCGTCTCTACGGTCGTGGCGCGTCGCCTGCTCGTCCGCGTGTGACGGAGATCAGCGACGACACGCCCGCCTACAACGAGCAGGCGATCTTCACGCCTGACATGAAGACAGTGATCATGATGTCGAATCGGAGCAGCCCTCAGTCTTCCTGGTACGACCTGATCGTCTCCGCGGCGATGCGAACGGGTTTCGACGCTCCGAATACGGGCTCGACCCAGACGCTGCAGTTCCTGTCGGATTTCATAGGCTCGGACTTCAACTCCAACCTCTACGCGGTCGACGTCAGGACCAAGGCGATCAGGCAGTTGACCGACTTCGCCAACGGCGTGGTACCGGAGTTCTACTGGAATTTCGACTACTCGAAGATCATCGTCGGCGTCGAGACGAAGGGAGTGAACAACGTCGACCTTCCAACGTGGATCGGACAGTTCAAAGGGATCAGCGACAGTGAGCGGCAGGTTTCGAAGCAGATCCCTGCACCGGGCCTCGAGGGCACGCGGGTGAACATGGCGCGGGTGGGCTCGCAGGCCCAGGCTGTCCGCGACCCGGGGCCAACCGACAATGTCTCAGTCCGTGTTCCGGTCCCGAGCGTCAGCGTCGCGCGCTCAGCCTCACGCGACGGAGAGAAGCGGCACCTCGACTGTTCCCGGAGTGGTGGCGACCTATCTGAGTCTGTGGCTCAACGACCTCACTGCGCTCTCCCGCCTGTCCGGGCAGTCCTTCTCGACTCCACCGCTTCTGGGGGCGGTCGGTCAATTCGGTTAGCGACGAAGAAAAGTGTCGAGACGGTATGGCGGCTGATCGACCGCGGTGACGGGATAGTCAGGTTTCGGGTCGGAGTGTGACAGCAGCGTCCGAATTCCGGACTCGAAAGCTGAAGCTCTCCTCGATGTAGAGCCGGACGACGTGCGCGTCATGATCCAGATACCCGATCGACAGGTCCTGTCCACAGTCGAATTCGAAGTCCCCGCCGCGCATGCTGAGTACGACACCGCCGTCGACGCCAGGTGCCCACACGAGCGGACCCCCCAGGATCTCGCGGAGATGGTCGAACAGCAGATGGCCCCCATACTCGGTCGTCTCGATGATCCGCGTGTAGATGTCCGGGCAGATGGCGAACCCGTACGGTCCGTCGACGCCGGCCTGCCGCAGGACATCGACGGCCCGGGCCACGGCGTCGGGCGATCGCTCCACGTCGCCGTCCAGCGGGATTGGTTCGTGCGAGGTGCTCTCGGTCACGCCGAGCAGTCCGGCGGGCTGGTGACCATGGAAGACCGTCATGTTCTCTGCGAGGGCGATCTGTCGCACCGCTTCGTCCAGCTCGGGCAGGTCGGGGTCGAGTGCGCCGCGCTCCACATCGTCGAGTTGGACTCGCGAGACGTTGAAGTCCGTGCGCACCTCCATCAGGGGCAGGACCCTGCGCTGAACCGCAGCCACACCCTCCGACGGGCCGGCGATGGACGAGGTCCTTCCGAGATTGGTCGCCGAGTGGGACCACCCGTGGGGACCGCTGAAGTCCACCAGCTTGCGCGCTGCCAGGTAGGTCGGCAGACGCGAGGCGGCCTCCTGGTCGATGGCCTCCCAGGCCTGGGCGGATACGGGAGCCAGCTCCCGATGCAGGTGGTTCACGGTCGGAACCCCTTCAGACTTCCGATGCCGAGCGATCCGGAGAGGTCCGCGCCGGAGTCGGGTGCGCCGCCTGCGCCGACTCCCGGGTCCTCATCGCCGATCTCGTTGATCGGACCGGTGGTGAACAGGAATTTACGCAGGTTGGCATCGAGGGCGGAGTCGCGCCGGCGCAGCCACTCGAGGACCATCGCGGCATGCTCCTTCTCGTCATCCCGGTTGTAGGCCAGGACGGCAGCCAGGCTCTCGTCCGAGGTCGCTTTCACCCGCTGGTCATACCAGTCGATCGCCTCGAGCTCCTCGCACAGCGAGGTCATGGCACGGTGATGATCGACGCTCGCCTCATCGAGGAGCTCGAGCGGCTCGTGGAATCCTTCGCTACCCACCGTCTTCTCCTTTGCAGACTTGTCTTTGCAATCCAGCCGTCGCCAATTGTGACGAATCACGACAGTGAAGCATCTAAGGGATCATCAGTCCACCGGCACTCTCGGGACGTACGCCGGAGGAGTCGCTAGCCGGGCGGTCGCCTCCCGCGTCAGCTGGAGGCAGGCTTAGCCGAGATCCACCCCTCTCGCATCGTCGACCGGTCGGGTTGCGGCCATCTGGCTGTCTCGCCCGCGCCGTCACGAGCGCTGGCGTGCACGTACCGGAGTGACGGGAGTTTCGGTTTGCGACCGGGCGAGGTCCTGCTGCCAGACGCCCGGCGACCACCCACGGAGGCTTCTGGGACGGAGCCAGTCGGCGACCATGGAGACCAGCCGGGTCCGGTGCCGCCTGCAATCCTGGTGTCAATCGACGATTGCTGCTGTCGAATTCCGACCCCTTCAATCGTCGTCTTTGCGATGGCACATCGCGTCGAGGGCCGCACATCGTCACAACAGGAGGTCAGCTCCATTCCAAAATCGTCACTGAGAACTCGCACATCGGGTCGCCCTGGACGCGTTCGAAGATTGCCAGCCATCCATACCCTGTCCATAGGGACCCACAGCCAGATCAAACGATTACAGATCAAACGATTACAGGAGGAACGATGACTTCTGATTCGCGCAAATGGTTCGCTTTGGCGATCATCTGTGTCGCTCAGTTCATGGTGATTCTCGATGTCTCCATCGTGAATGTCGCTCTGCCCTCAATTCAGCGGGGGCTGCACTTCTCCGAGCAGAACCTGCTCTGGGTCTTGAATGCGTACGCCCTCATGTTTGGTGGTTTCCTCATGCTTGGCGGCCGCGTGGCGGACAAGCTCGGACGACGAAGGGTGTTCATAACGGGCGTCGTGATCTTCACCGTCGCCTCCCTGTTCTGTGGATTGGCGACATCGTCCGGCTGGTTGGTCGCGTCCCGGGCCGTTCAGGGCCTGGGGGCTGCGATCCTGTCTCCAGCCGCCCTGTCAATCCTGACCGTGACCTTCGAGGAAGGTCGGGAGCGGAACACCGCCCTGAGCATTTGGGGTGCGATCGCCGGGGCCGGTGGCGCGTTCGGAGTCCTGCTGGGCGGCATTCTCACCCAGGAGTTCGGTTGGCAATGGATCTACTACGTCAACGTCCCGATCGGCTCGGTCGTCGTGCTTGCGAGCTTCTTCATCCTCACGCACTCTCTCGCTGAGGACGAGGACCGGGGATTCGACATCCCAGGTGCCATCACACTGACGGCCGGCCTGGTGTTGACCGTGTTCGCACTGGTGAAGAGCACGAGTTGGGGCTGGGCCTCTGCCAACACGCTGGGGACCCTGGCAGCAGCCTTCACCCTGATCGCCCTGTTCGTTGTCATAGAGCGCCGAACAGCATCCGCCCTCGTCCCGTTGTCGATCTTTGGCAATCGGAGCCTGAGCGTGTCCAACTTGGTCTCTCTGGCACTGGGTGCGTCCATCTTTTCGATGTTCTATTTCCTGTCCCTTTATATGCAGCAGGTTCTCGGGTATTCAGCACTCAGGACCGGCGTTGGCTATCTGTCGATCGCGGTGTCGATCATCATTGCGGCTGGCGCCGCGCAATCGCTGGTGGCCAAGTTCGGCGTTCGACTCGTCATGACCATTGGTATGGCACTTGCCGCCGGCGGACTCGTCTACTTCGCTCAGATTTCGCCACACGGAACGTACGTGGGCACCTTGCTACCCGGTTTCCTCTTGGCCGGTGTCGGTCTCGGCCTCTCGTTCGTACCGGTGACCATCGGCGCGATGAGTGGAGTTGCCCCCAACGAGGCAGGTGTCGCATCCGGGCTGATAACGACGACGCAACAGATTGGGGGAGCACTCGGGGTCGCCGTCCTTTCCTCCATAGCTGTTTCGGCAACGACGAGGTTCGTCGGCACACACGGCCATACGCCTGCGCAGATGACCAGCGCCCTTAACCACGGGTTCTCCATCGCCTTCTGGTTCGGCGCGGCCTTTGCGGCGGTTGGCTGCCTCATCGCCTTCCTGGGAATGGACCGCGCCGGCGCCCGTGTCACCGGTGCCATCGTTTCCGAGCAGGCGAACGAACTGCGGCTCGACCTGAGTCCAGCCGACATTGCGGAGTAGCGATGCCACTCGATGAGGGTGGCCCAGCTGGTGCCGAGGATTCGACTGGCTATCCCTCGTTCGGACGTCGAACCGGTACCGAGACGGACGTGTCACTGTCGCGGGCCCTCTCGAGGCCGTCGAGGATCAGCTCGATGCCGAACAGGAATTCGTTGCCGTAGTCGTAGCCGGGCTGGAGAATGTGCTCGACAGTGAGGTCGGCAAGGTGGGGGTACTCGCCCGGAGGCATCTGCGCCATCATCATCTTCGCTACCTCCGCCGTCTCCTCTTCTGTCTCGCCCATGGGCAGCGTGACCTCCTGTAGCGCGAAACCGTAGATGTAGCTGTCGAGGAGTGAAAACGCGTGTGCGGTCATTGCGATTGAGAACCCAGCGTCCCGAAGGCTTCCGATGACCGCGTCATGGTGCCGCAGGGTTGCGGGGCCGGGCGAGGTCCTCGTCGACATCAAATTGATTGCCCAGGGATGGCGCCCCAACGCCTGACGCGTGGACTCCGCCCGGTGACGCATGGCCGTCTTCCAGTCGGCTTCGGCATCGGGCAGGTCGATCTCGGCAAAGACCAAGTCGACCATGCCGTCGAGGAGTTGGTCCTTGTTGGCCACGTGGTTGTACAACGACATCGCCTCGACCCCCAGGGCCTGGCCGAGTTTTCGCATGCTGAGCGACGCGATTCCGTGCTCGTCGGCGAAAGCGACGCCGGCGCTGAGCACCCGTCCCCTGGTGAGTGACCGGCGGGGCTGTCGATCAGCACGAGTACGCAACGCCTTCTCCGTCCCGTCGGCCGTTGTCCTTGATTTCCTTACATTGTAAGTATAGTGTGGCTTACATCGTAAGTCCACCAACCCGAAGGAGCCCCATGTCCATGCCTGCCCCCTATCCCGTCCAACTGGAGTTCGACGCCGACCGTCACATCACACGGTGGCGCCCCCTCGTCCAGTGGCTGCTGGCCGTCCCGCACCTGATGATCGCCTGGGCCCTCCGCACGCTGCGGCAGGTCCTGACCCTGATCAGCTTCTTCACGGTGCTGTTCACGGAGCAGATACCGCGACCGCTCTTCGACGCCATCGTCATGACCTACCGCTACGAGTGGCGCGCCATGAGCTACGCCTTCTTCATGCACGAGGACTACCCCCCGTTCGACTTCGCGCTCTCGTCAGACGATGACGGGGTGGAGCCCCACACGTCCCTTCGGCTGACCTATCCCGAATACCTCGAGCGGTGGAAGCCGCTCTACAAGTGGTTTCTGGCCATTCCGCAGTACTTCGTCCTCGCCGGTCTGTTCGTCGCAGCGTGCTTCGGCCTCGTCGCAGGCTTCTTCGCCGTGCTCTTCACCGGGGAGTACCCGCAAAGGATCCGGGACTTCCTCGTCGAGGCCTACCGCTACGGGCTCCGGGTCGAGGCCTACGTCGGTCTTCTCACCGATGACTATCCGCCCTTCCGCCTCGAAGCATGACGCCGCACAACATCTGTCACCGCACCCGCACGACCAGATGACACTGGGAGAGACCATGACGACCGCAACCGATGACGAACCGACGGGACCGACACTCGTCGGTATCGAGACGATGAGGGCGATCGTCCAGGAGGAATACGGCACCTCACCAGAGAAGGTCCTCCGACTGTCGGAGGTCGAGAAGCCCGCCCCTGCTCACGACCAGGTCCTGGTGCGGGTACATGGCGCCAGCGTGGATCGGGGCACCTGGCATCTGATGACCGGCCTGCCCAACCTGATGCGGATCATGGGATTCGGGCTCCGCACACCCAAGTTCCTCAACCCGGGCCGGAGCTTTTCGGGAACGGTCGATGCCGTCGGAGAGAACGTGACCGGGTTCGAGCCAGGCGACGAGGTGTATGGCACCGGCGAAGGGTCCTTCGCCGAGTACGCCTGCGCAGAGGTCGGACGACTGGCCACGAAGCCGTCAAATCTCTCCTTCGAGCAAGCCGCCGCGGTTCCCATCTCCGGGATGACCGCGTTGCAGGGTCTGCGAGACCGCGCCAAGGTGAAACCTGGAGAGCAGGTGCTGATCATCGGTGCCTCGGGAGGTGTGGGGACCTTCGCGGTCCAGATCGCCAAGGCCTTCGGCGCCGAGGTCACGGGCGTGTGCAGCACGGCCAAGATGGACCTGGTCCGTCCCCTCGGAGCCGACCATGTAGTCGACTACACACACGCCGGCTTTCTCGGCGACGAGCACCGCTACGACGCGATCCTCGACATTGCAGGCAACAGCCGGTTGTCGCACCTCCGTCGGGCCCTCACCCGCGGTGGACGGCTCGTGATCATCGGAGGCGAGACCGACGGCCGGTGGATCGGCGGCTTCGACCGCCAACTCCGGGCGATCATGCTCTCCCCGTTCGTGAGTCAGAATCTGGGCATGCTGGGCGCCAAGGAGAACGCCGCGGACTTGTCGGTTCTCCGGGAACTGCTCGAAGCAGGGACGGTCACGCCGGTCGTCGACCGGACGTACCCGGTCAGCGAGGCGGCCGCCGCCGTTCGATACTTCATGGCGGGCAGGGCACGGGGCAAGGTCGTGATCACCTTATGAACCGTGTGGTGGCGGGCGTGAGCGAACGTTCAATCAGATCATGCTTCCCGCGCCGGCCGAAGGGCGGTTCCGGGACCCGCCCGGGACGGGACCGGCCAGGCAGCTCTCGTGCGACGTCACGAACGTACTGGTAAACCCGGTGTCGGCCTCCCACGCCAGATCGCCGAAGTGGAAGCCCGTCTGATCCACCGTGAAATATGGCCGACGGACCCCGCACCGTGTCCGAACCTACGGCGGTTCTCGGCCGGTGTCCTCGGAGCTCCACCCCGGTCCCCCGCAGGATCGAGCCCGGACGACGTTCGCGAAAGCCCTGGGAGATGTGCGAGAGCGGCCGAATCGGACCCACCATCTGCATGCCCTTCAACTTTGGGGGCAGGATTATGGGAAGCAATCGTCCGAGAGCCGGACGTCGACACCAGGCTCCGAGCTGATCGGCGCCGAAGGAGACGAGGGGAGTGTGACGGTGACCACGGCGAGTGACACGGCGTCAGCATTGCACCACGCGGGGCAGTTCTTCATCGGGGGCGCTTGGGTCGATCCGTCCTCCAAGGACACCATCGACGTCACCGACTCCACCAACGAAGAAGTCTTTCTCTCGGTGGCCGAGGCCAAGGAGGCCGACATCGACCGCGCGGTGGCAGCGGCACGGCAGGCCTTCGACCAGGGACCCTGGGCGCGGATGCGGCACCGCGAGCGAGCGACCCACCTGCGCTCCCTTGCCGATGGGTTGCGGGACCGGGCCGTTGACTTGGGGCAACTGTGGCCCCGCGAGTCCGGCGTCTTACACTCCATAGCCCAGCACGCGGCGAGCGGAGGTGCTGCCACCTTTGAGTACTACGCGGGACTTGGCGGCACGTATGCCTTCGAGGAGGAGGTGGCCCCTTCAATGGGCGACTTCGGTCTTCTGGTTCGTGAGCCGGTGGGAGTCGTCGGCGCCATCATCCCGTGGAACGCACCCCTTGGTCTGATCAGTTACAAGGTCGCGCCCGCGTTGATCGCAGGTTGCACAGTGATATTGAAGTCCTCGCCGGAAGCGCCGGCTGAGGGATACATCCTGGCAGAGATTGCCGAGGCAGCGGGGCTGCCGCCAGGAGTCATCAACGTGGTCACGGCTGATCGGGAGGTGTCAGAGCTCCTCGTGCGAGACCCACGAGTCGACAAGATCACCTTTACCGGATCTACCGCCGCCGGCCGCCGGATTGCTTCGATCTGTGGCGAACGGATCGCTCGCTGCACCCTCGAATTGGGTGGGAAGTCCGCCGCCGTGGTCCTCGACGACATGGACATCCCCATGGCAGCTGCGACGCTGGCGCGCGCCGAGTGCATGCTGACGGGTCAAGTCTGCTCGTCGCTCACACGGATCGTCGTGACGGAAGGCCGGCATGACCAGATGGCCGAAGCACTGGCGGACGTCTTTTCCAACGTGCAGGTCGGTGATCCATTCGATCCGAGCACGCAGATGGGTCCGCTCGTCGCAGAAAGGCAACGCGACAGGGTCGAGGGTTACATCTCCAAGGGGAAGGCGGAAGGGGCCACCTTGGTCGCCGGCGGGAGCCGACCAGAGCACCTCGAAAAGGGCTACTACATAGAGCCGACGGTCTTTGGCAATGTCGACAACGCCTCGACGATCGCCCAGGAGGAGATCTTCGGGCCTGTGCTGAGCGTCATCCCGGCGCGCAACGAGGAACAGGCAATTGAGATTGCCAACGATACGATCTATGGGCTCAACGCGTCTGTGTTCACGAACGACCTTGATCGCGCTCGCCGGGTCGCAGGCCGGCTGCGATCAGGCACGGTCGGACACAACGCGTTCCGCACTGACTTCGGCATCGCCTTCGGCGGGTTCAAACAATCGGGGATCGGCCGCGAGGGTGGTACGGAAGGGCTCGCACCTTTCCTCGAAACGAAGACGGTCATTTTGGAAGGCAGACCTACGGGATACGAGGTGTAGGCCCGCTGCGGTTCAGCCTGGGTCGAAGACCAGGGGCAGCGAGTTGGCCTGGCGGATACCCGGAGAGAACAAGAGGTCCACGTCGTCACGGATGTGGTAGTTGGGAATGCGTTGGTGGAACTCTTCTAACGCCACGCGCAATTCCAGGCGGGCAAGGTGCGCCCCGAGACAGAGGTGGTTTCCGGCGCCGAACGCGAGGTGACGATTCGGGGAGCGGCTCAGATCCCAACCCGGCTCGAACACCTCGGCGTCGCAATTGGCCGCACCGAGCACCAACGTGACCCGATCTCCCAGGCCGAGCTTGATGCCGCCCAGCTCGACCTCCTGAGCGACGATGCGGGGCAGCACCTGGACGGGCGTGGTCCATCGCAAGAGCTCTTCGACAGCAGCCGGAATGCTGTCGGGATTGGCCGTGATCAGCGCCCGCTCGGCGGGGTGCTCGGCCAAGAACGTCACCATGCAGTCGAGGGTGGCGGTCACCGTGTCGAGACCGCCGAGAAGGAGCAGATGGGAGATCCCGAGCAACTCGACCTCGGTGAGGGGCTCTCCGTCGACACTTGCCTGCACCACGTCTGAAAGGAGCGTTCCATCGGGGTGGTCTCGCCGCCGGGCGATTGCGCCGCGGAAGTAGTCGTTGATCGCCAGTGCGGTGTGTCGGCGCACCTCCTCCGCTCCTTCGAAGTCCCCCGGCGCGACGTCGGGGCGAATGGTGTCGTCGCGCCACTGCAGGAACTGAGGGAGGTCCGCGTCTGGCAGGCCCATCAGGGCCAGGAAGATGCCCGAGGGCAGCGGAGTGGAGAACTCCTCGTGGAAGTCACAGCCGTCCCGTCCGGCGAGCGACTCGACGAGCCGGCGGACCAGACAGCGCACCTCGGGTTCGAGCCTTTCGATCTCACGTGGCACGAAGCGCGGATTGAGGAATCGCCGGTAGGCGGTGTGACGCGGCGGGTCGACTTCCACCGGGATGAGCGGCTGCTCACCGACGCCCACGGTTCCGCCCGCCGAGCTGAAGTATTCAGGGTGGCGAAGCGCCCAGTTGACGTCGGCATAACGCGAGACAACGACGCTCGGATGGTCGCCGAATTGGCCGTGGGCGACGGGACAGTCCCGCAGGAGCTGTTGGTAGGTGGGATGGGGGTCGCTCGCGGTCTCGAACGAGAAGAGATGCTGGGTCGGATCCGCTGGAGCCTCGGCTTCGGTCACGTCACAGCCCTCCTTGCCTTCTGTAGTCTGCCGCGATTTCTTTCCGGGTGGGACTCGTCTGCGCGATCTCCGACCAGCTCGACGGTTCTACCGCCGTTAGCGGGCGCCCAGGATGCGATTCACCCTATGCAGAACTCGTTTCCCTCTGGGTCCAACATCACCGTCCAGTTAGTTCCGTTGTCCTCCCGGCGTTCCACCTTCGTTGCACCGAGTGCGACAAGGCGTTCGATCTCGTCTTCAGGGCTCTTGGTGGCCAGATCAACGTGCATTCGGCTCTTTGCAGCCTTGGGTTCGGGAACTCGCCAGAACAAGATCCCGCGAACTCCTCGGTGATCGGGAGCGGACAGGGCGGCAAAGTCCTCTTCGGCTGCGACGGGATGGTAGCCGGTTACTTCTGACCAGAAGGCCGAGAGCCGTCGTGGATCGGCACAGTCGAAGGTCACGTATTTGATAAATGCCGTCATGGTGCGAACCTAGGGCACAACCAGACGTTCGGCCTCGGAGTGAATGCCGCGCTGATCACCGCCGGCATTTGGCGCGCCCCGAAAAACAACGCGGGACGAAGAACTCCGGCCCGCCCACCGGACCGCTCATGCGGACAGCCAGCCCAGTTCCGCCAACGTCGCCTGAGCGATCGTGCCGAGGTCGATCGCCCCGAGCTCATTGCGCTCGAACCAACCCAGTTCAATGATCTCGTCTCCGTCTGGCCTCTGCTCGCCTCCTGAAGCCCGAGCCTCGTAGACGATCGTGACATACGCAGTCTCGTCACCGTTGGCATACCTGACCCGAAACCTGGGCCCTCCGAGCGTGGCGACAAGGCGGGTCAGCTCCACACGCAGCCCAGTCTCCTCCTCGGTCTCCCGAACAGCCGCCTCGTCTGGGCGCTCATCGACCTCCACTGCACCGCCGACAAGTCCCCAAAGGCCAGAGTCTGCATGTCGGACGAGCATGAGGCGTCCACGCTCATCATGGACGAGCACGCTGACAGAGGGCAAGAGCAGCAGTTCCTTCCCGATCAGTTCACGGAGCCGCCTCACGTAATCGGACATGGGCATGAGAAAACGTTAGGGGCTACCGCCATGGCGCAATGGCGGGACTCTTCGGGTCTCCAGCACACAGGGCTGGAGAGGGCTGGAGGCAACGGAGCCGCTCTGTCCGCGGTGTCGAGCGAGCGTGAGCAGCGAGGCTCGATTTCGTACGATTGAGGTCACCTCGGACGCTGGGGGCCCCGTTCCGATGCCGATCCAAATCGTGTATTGCGTGCAATGTGGGACTACCCTGCAAATGTTCAAGGCAGGCGGCACGAACTAAACCACCGGATGGTTCCGCTCGAGTTCATGGACAGGATTATGGACAAAGGACCCACCAGTCTTGGGATCGTCGCCGGGCTAGGGAGCGGGTGCAAGCGTGAGGGCGAGCAACTGCGCCGGTGAACCGACCGGGACGTAGATGCGGTCGCCGACGACGGACATCCAACCGTTGACGTGACCCGGTCCGTCGTAGCTCCACACCACCGCGCCGGTCGCGCGGTTCAGTGCGAACACCGCTCCTTGATATGTCGCGGTCAGCACCAGGTTGTTGACGATCGTGACCCCACCTGTGGGATCGCCGGGGACCCGCGTGTCCCAGGCGATCCTGCCTGTACGCGTGGACATGGCGACGACGTCGCCGTCCATGCTGCCGATTTTGCCTCCAAAGTAGGCGGTCTGGTCGGGCTCGAGAGTCGAGGGCGCGTTCAGCGCGGCCGCATAGACGACGCCGTTGGCGGAAGCGGGCGGCGTGAGCACACCGCCGTACGTTCCCGGCAGGATCGTAGTTGGCCCGGTAAGGCGAGGCAGGTCGCCGTTGCGATGAATCCCCACCGCCGTCTTCCATAAGAGGCGGCCGGTGACCGGATTGAGGCCGAGCACGTAGCCGCCTTTCCCCGCACTGACTGCGACGAGACGGGATCCGTCGGCGGAGCGCCTCACCGGGACGAGCATGGCCTGCACCTGGTCACGGTCGTAAAGGTCATGGGGGAAGACCTGGTGGTACCACAACAGCTTTCCGGTCGTGGCAGACAGGGCCACCATGGAGTCGTTGTAGAGATTGGCGCCCGGCCGACTCGATCCGTTTGGGTATTGCGGAGTGCCAACGAAGGGAGCCGGATTCGCCACTCCCCAGTACAGGATGCCCCTCCGGATGTCGATGGCGGGTGGATACCAGGCACCACCGCCAGAGTTGACTGCTGGGTTGCCCCAGATGTCCTTCGAATCCACGGTATCGAAACGCCAGTCGATCTTGCCCGTGTTGGCGTCCAGCGCTTCGAGGTAGCCGACGGATCCCCCGATGTAGATCTTGGCGATGTTGACCGGCACGCTAGCCACATAGACCCTCCCGTCATAGGGCAGCGTCTGGATGTCCACGCCTTGGCCAGGTGTGGTCGTGATCTTCTGGTTCCAGAGCGGTGCGCCGTCAGACAGCCTGAATGCGGCCACCCCAGTCGGCGTGGATGCAAACAACCTTCCCCATCCGACGGAGACGCCATAGGGGCCGATGCTGAACCCGAGAGATTTCGTCTTCCACTTGACCTGGCCCGATGACACCGCAATCGCGTAGACGGTTCCGGCCTGGTCCTGTACGTACGCCACACCCCCGAGGACGATGGGGGAGGTCGAGGCGCCCCCCGCGATGGGCACGCTCCAGACGGGTCTCAGCCGGGACACCGTCGAGCTCCGGATTGACGACAGGCCGGCAGCCCTGGAATTCAGATAGTCGTGATCGGGAAGAGGCCATGCGTTGGCCTGCCCGCGTACCTCGGGAGGGGGCCCTGACTGGACGGCTCCATGCGGCCGCGCGGCCGCAGCAGCTCGGTCGGCGAAGCCTGACCCCGCCACCGCCAACCCCACGGTGAACACAAAGAGGCCCTGCCGAACGGTGAAACGGTGGCGGTCGGTCCGTCGCATGGTCCCCTTTGTCCCAACAACAATAGCCGTTGCTATGGCGAACGCCGCTGTCACGAATGCGGCTGTACGGCACCGCCCCTGGAGGGCGGAGGGCACGCGGATGAAAGAGTGGCCCGCTTGCCGGCGCAGCGGAGCAAACGGGTCCAAGTGACGCCGAGGAGCGGTAGGTTGGATTTCGATGTTGCTCGTAGGGACGGAGCAGGGCCTTCTCGACCTGGACACGGGCCACACCTTTGTCGACGGGACTACCGTCACCGCCTTGGCACCTGGCCCTAGGGAGTGGCACGCACTCCTGGACGGCGAGGTCGTCGTCCGCCTCGACGACGAAGAGGTCATGACCGTCGGCGAGTTACCCGCCGGAGACGGCCAGAGCTTGGCTGTCCTGGCCGACGGAACTGTCGTCGTGGGCCGAACCGGTGCCCGTCTTGCCATGGTCGGCGCCCAGGTGAAGGACGTCAGTGCTTTCGAACAGGTGCCGGATCGAGACCACTGGAAGAACCCGGCCAATCCGACGCCCGATACCCGGTCCATGGCGACCGCCGGCGAGGACCTGTGGGTGAACGTCCACGTCGGCGGCCTGTGGCACTCAGGCGACCGAGGGGAGAGCTGGCACGGGGTGATTGAACCCGGGGCCGACATCCACGAGGTGCGGGCGGACGACGGATCGGTGGCCGTGGCGGCCGCCGTTGGATTCGGCTGGAGCGAAGACGGCGGGAACTCGTGGTCGTGGAGCACCGAGGGACTCCACGACAGTTATCTGCGGGCGCTGTGCATCGACGGCGAGACCGCCTACGTTTCGGCGTCAGACGGGCCGTTCACAAACCGCGGCGCCGTGTACCGGGCAGGGCTCGGGTCGGCGTTCGTCCGTTGTGAAGAGGGTCTGCCCGAATGGTTCCCGGGCAACGTCGACACCGGGCACCTTGATGCTGCCGGCGGTCGTGCCGTCATCGGTTTCGGGGAGGAGGTCCATGTCTCCGAAGACGACGGTGAGTCGTGGCACGCCAACAAGGTTCCCGGCGTGATCACGGCGGTCCGCCTCGGGCAGAACTGAGGACCCTCCGCAGCCGACGAGAGCCCGGACGTCCTAAGAGCCGAATGCTCCAGGCGATCCTCGCCTTCGCGGCCCCGGTGACCGAACGGGCGGCTGCCCTCTGGACATCGGCCGGACCATGGACAACGGTCCAGGTCGCAACGCGAAACTCCCGCTGGAGAGCTGCGAGAGCGGCCGAATCGGAGTCACTTCTAACCAGCAGCAAGCAATCCACTCCGCGTCGGAGTTCCGGCTTTCAACTTGGCTGAGGAGTAGCCGACTGCCCCCGAACGCCAATCAGGTCGGTGGGATAGACCGACCGGCTCGAGGTGCTGGTCAGCTGCAAGACCATGTACGCGCACCTCCTCTAGTGAGTCGGCCGGGCGTCCGGAACGCCCCAATGGTCTCGGAGGAACTCGCCGAATGGACCGGCCAGACCGATGGGGAGCACGGCGGGTTCGCGGCGCCTCACTCGCAGCACCGCGGCGTCCACCGCTGGCACCGGCCGGAAGGCTTCAGCCGAGATTCTTCGCCCCAGTTCGAAGACCCACCATGGCGCCCACGCCGCCGACAGCAGGGTGCTCGGCGGTGTTGTCGCCCTCTTGCGTGCCACCTCCCACTGTACGACCAGATCAGCTCGCTCAAGTTGGCTCCCCGGATCGTCGAGCAGGTGGCGCATCAAGGCCGTGGTCGCACCGAAGGGCAGTGAGCCCAACGCCCTGAACGGTCGGCGGGGTAGCCGGTAGCGACGTGCATCGCAGCACACGACCGACACGTTGGTGATCTTGCGACGCTGAAGCTCGCGCCGGAGCCTGGCGGCGAGAACGGGATCGACTTCGACCGCGAGGACCTGGCTGACCCATTGAGCGAGAGGGAACGTCAGGCTACCGAGGCCCGCGCCTATCTCGACCACGAGGTCGCTGGGCTGAAATGAGGTCCCAGCGACAACTGTCTTTGCGGCGTCAGCCTCTAGGAAGTTCTGACCGAGACGACGTCGTCGTTCGTCTCGGCGCGTCCGCTTGGCCGCGGACACGGACCATCACCGCGTTACCCATGGGGCGTATCGTAACTCCTCTCGATGCTCGGGACGGAATGAGTCTGATCCGCCGATTCCCCGGTGGTGCAACATGATGTGGTGACCGAGCGCCTGCATGAGCACTGAGCGGCCCAGCCCACAGATGCACGAAGACGAGGTGCTGGTCGACGATGCCCTGGTCCGTGCTCTCCTCAAGGATCAGTTCCCCGACTTGGCCGGGAGGCGCTTGATGAGGATCACGGACTCAGGGACCGACAACGCCATCTTCAGGCTGGGCGACGACTTGGGGCTTCGTCTCCCACGAATCCACTGGGCCGAAGCCCAGATCGAAAAGGAGTGTCGCTGGCTGCCCAGGCTGGCGCCCGCCCTGCCCGCCCCGGTGCCGGTTCCGCTGGGTCAGGGTCGTACCGGTCACGGCTACCCGTTTCCGTGGCTCATCTACCCATGGCTGGAGGGGACGAGCTTGGATCAGGCGGCGGTGGGGAACTCCGATGTCCTCGCCGAAGACGTCGCTCAGTTTGTACTCGCCCTGGAGCAGATACCGACCGATGGCGCTCCCGAACCAAGGCGTCGCGGTGCTCCGATGGCTCAGTTCGACGAGGCCGTGCAGTGGGGTATCCGCCAGCTTGACGGACTCGTTGACGTTACGCGGGCGCAGCGTGTGTGGGAGTCGGCCTTGGCAGCCGGAGACTGGCCGGGGGAACCGGTCTGGGTCCATGGCGACCTGTTGCCCGGCAACATCCTCGTCAGGAACGGTCGGCTCAGCGGGATCATCGACTGGAGCGGCGCAGGGGTGGGTGACCCGGCCTGCGAGGCCATGCTCGCCTGGGCACTCCCGAAGCAAGCCCGGAAGTCGTTTCGAAGGTCGCTTGGATTCAATGATGCGACGTGGGCGCGCGCTCGGGGCTGGGTCGTCGAACAGACGGTTTTCTACATTCCCTACTACGCCAGGTCCCTCCCCGAGCCGGTCGAACAGGCGAAGGAACGGCTCAAGGCCGCCCTCGATGATGAGTAGTGAGCGGCCAATAGCTCGCTTGGATGGTCCAAATCGGTCACGTTCCTAGCCCGCCATTAGAGACTGCTTCACTTCGCCGGGACGGCGGGGCAGTCCGGCACCATGGTGATAGTCCTTGGGGCGCAACTAGCCTCCCTGTCATGTCCGACAAGAGGAGAACTCTGTGGCTGATCCTGTGGTGCTGATCAACATCTTCGAGGTCCCCGACTCCGATGCAGAGGAGTTCATCGCCGCCTGGGAGAGAACGCGGGACTATTTGCAGACTCTTTCCGGGCATGTTGACACGGCACTCCACCAGGCGACGTCGCCTGGCGCCGACTTTCAGTTCGTCAACATTGCCCACTGGCGAAGCGCCGAGGAGTTCACTGAGGCGATCCAAAGTGAAGGCTTTCGAAAATCTGCTATCGGACTGCGATGGCCGATGCACCCAACGCTGTACCGCATTGCCAGCATCGGCT
Organism: uncultured Acidimicrobiaceae bacterium; assembly: GCA_963728845.1. Classification (GTDB taxonomy): domain Bacteria; phylum Actinomycetota; class Acidimicrobiia; order Acidimicrobiales; family RAAP-2; genus Bog-473. The sequence continues at coordinate 53,628 of CAVSLS010000041.1, read as the reverse complement.
GAGGCGCTACGAAAATACAACGACTAGGACAGACTAGGAGAGCCTTGCGGTTAGGCCTTGAGCCGGTCGTCGTTGATCGACACTTTGGCGAAAGGCCATGCAATCACCGATGAAGGTCCGCCACGGTGCTTGGCGTAGCAGACTGTTGCGCAGTTTGATCTCGGCTATCGGAGGAGTCTACGAAGCCAACTCGGGTCGACCCTGCCCCGTTGGCCATCGGCACGGGGTGCGGCCCTGCGGTAGGTCGGAGACTACTCTCGGAAGCGGAGACCTCGACTGATCAGACAACACATAGAGGAGCATCAGATGGCAAGGGTATTGATGGTTGTGCAGCATCCCGTGAAGGACTTTGCCGCTTGGCGGATCGAATATGAAAAGGCACAACCGATACGTGACAAACACGGGGTTACCGACGCCACCGTCTTTCGGAATGCCGATGATCCGAACGAGATTACGGGGCTGCACTGGTTCTCTTCGGTCGATCAAGCGCACGCCTTCGCCGACGATCCCGATCTGAAAGACGCCATGGCTAGAGCGGGCGTGAGCGGACCACCCCGCATCGAAATCAGCGTCGAGGTGTAATGCGGACAGGCGCTTGGACGACTGTCGAAGGAGACCTGTCGAAATCAGCCGTACGTGATGGCGGGCAGTCCGAAATGCGGTCCACGATGAGCGATGTCAGCCAAGGCGATGAGGTGTTGTCTAGTCTCCGACGAAGACGGAGAGGCGTTGGTTTCCGCTCTCACAGGAACGAAAAGCGACTGGCTGATGATCCGCAAGGTCCAAGGAAACAATGAGTGACCCGTCATCGGGACTTAGTTTGCCTGGCCCCGTGGTCGGTGATTCACAAACGACCCTTTTCGACTGATGATCGCGGGTACGGCCCTACCCGCACGACACGTCGGGAAGGGCCCACGGTCACGGATGGGCTGGCAACCGCATCCCAATCGCCAGGAAGGGTCCTTGTCCTCTGATCGTCTTGGGACCAAAGGAGCAGACTTCGGAGCGAGTCACGGTGTCCGACACTTCGGTCGCACCGGTCGACTCACATTGAGGAGTTGAACATGAAGAATCCAGACGGAATCTTCCTATACATCGGTACCTACCCCAACGAGGTTTCGGCCCGGGCTGACTACGACGTGGTCAAGGATCTGCATGCGGTCGGCGCAGTCGGGACTTACGACGCTGCCGTGGTCACCAAGGACGAGAACGGCAAGGTCCACGTGAATAAGGACGAAATGGCGACTCGCCATGGTGGCTGGGGCGGGGCCGCCGCCGGGGCAGTCATCGGCATTTTGTTCCCGCCGTCGATCATTGCCGGCGCTGTGGTCGGTGGCGCTATTGGTGGAGTCAGCGGACACCTGTGGCGAGGCATGTCTCGGGCAGACGTCAAGGAGCTTGGGGATGTCATTGATGCGGGTCAAGCTGCCTTGCTGATCGTCGGCGAAAGCACAATCGAGGACGCCATCGACAAGGCTGCGCTAAAGGCCCAGAAGCACGTCGCCAAGGAACTCGATGCGAACGCCAAGGACGTCGACAAGGCAGTCCGAGCCGAAGCAAAGAAGCTGAACTGACTCTGCACCAGCGATGTCATTTCGACAACAGAAGTGGCATCGCTGGATCGCAGGTGTTGTGGTGCCCTACGTGGCTCTACCCGAATGCCGGGGGGGCCTGGTGGTGGCTCTCTGAAATCGACCCTGGGTCGGATACAAGCAGGGAACGATGACGACCGAACGTTTTGACGGTCTCACGGTCCACGAAAAACGGCGTCTCGTCGTCCGTGCAGTCCTGCGCACGATGGGAACACTCGCTGTGGCGGTAGCCGTTTACTTTTTAGTGCCGATGGACCGGGCGGTGAGTACGGCCACCGTGATTGAACTGGTGGTGGGCACCCTCGTGCTCTTTGCTGTCATCGTCTGGCAGATCAGGCAATTTTCTGATCCAAGCATCCAGGCATCCGAGCCGTGGAAGGTTTGGCGTTCTCAGTGCCGCTCTTCATTCTCTTGTTCGCCACCACCTACTACCTCATGGATCATGCCAACACAGCAACCTTCGAGCAGCCCCTGACCAGGATCGACTCGATGTACTTCTCGGCAACGGTCTTCACGACGGTTGGGTTCGGCGACATCACCGCCAAGAGCCAAGGCGCCCCGAGTTCTTGTAACCATTCAAATGATGCTTGACCTCGTGGTCATTGGGCTGGTGGTACGCCTGGTGGTCAATGCCGTCAAGTTCGGAAGGCAAAGGTAGATGTGATGGCCGACCAATCTGGGAGGGATCAAGGCCCTGGGCCTGGGGCCGCCTCTGTCGTGGTTGCCAGTTTCGCTAGCAGGCGGAACGCCGAACGCACGGTGGCGTCGCTCGGTCACAGCTTTCGCCACAAGGCTCGGAGTGGAGGGGCCAGCGCCTTCGTGGTGACCCGCAGTGCCGACGGGTCGTTCAAACTTGTTCAATCCCGCATCATCACTGCAACAGGCGTCGTGGCCACGGCAACCACCTTCACAGCAGAAATCATGGTTGGCCTCATCGGCATAGGGGCGGCCAGAAAGGGAGCCAAAGCGTCGAGGCAGCGGGTCCACCAGCGACAATCCGGTGTAGGACGAGATGCTCATCGACTCGCCGAAGTGTTCGATCAGCTCGGCTCGCACGGAGCTTGCGTGCTGTTTCACTGCACGGACGAACAGACGGCGCAGGCTGTTGCAGCCCGAGCGGAGGAGCGGAGTGACCGCAGCTCGCACTACAGTCGAACCGACTTCCTGGCCTTGCTCGACCGGCTGGGCAGCGAATACGACTGGATACGCCCTGCGGTTGCCGAGCCCGCCGCCAAAGTGAGGAAGCACTCGGTGCTGAGGAAGCACTCCAAGACCGAGAGGGTTAGTTAGCCGACCTTCTCAAAGTCCTCATCTGTTGGTGTTTGACGAAACAGTACTGAGGGCAGCGTTCCTCTGAGACTCCGGCCGTGCCCATGCAGGGAGGGGTCGATTGCGACCGTATCTGCCCGCCTTGACTCTGGACCCCAACCCCACAAACGGCAATATCGGAGACAGCCCTCAGGAGGCCACGAGGCGCACCGGCAGTTCCTCGTGACGGCGGACCATCAGGCTGTTCACCCATCTCGGTTGGCGCTGAGGATCAAGGTCGATGTCACTCGTTCGAGCAAGGAGAACGCTGAGCACGGTCCTCGCCTCCACCCGAGCAAGGGGCGCCCCAACACAGTGATGGATGCCTCGACCGAATGCCACATGTCGCCGTGGTGCCTCTCGGGTCAGATCGATGGACTCGGGGTGATCAAACATTGCGGCATCACGATTGGCCGCACCCCAGAGCAGTAAGACCGTTGCTCGGGCCGGGATCTCCACACCACCGAGTGCGGTGTCATTCGGCACGTAGCGCATGTGATAGCGGAATGGTGGCTCCAACCGCAGTGCCTCCTCCACAAACATCGGGATCAACTCAGGACTCTGACGCAGTTGGCTCTGAAGCTCTCGATCTTCAGCCAGGATACGGACAGCATTCCCGATCAGGCTTGTCGTGGATTCACCACCGGCGCTCAGCAACGTGTGGAGGATGACGACGGCCTCGACTTCGGAGAACGCCTGAGTGTTGACACCTTCGGCGACGGCCCCGAGAAGGTCATGGGACGGCTGGCTCATGGCGGCTGAGAGCTGACAAGATACCCACTCCTCGATTTCACCGGTCCGGGCGATGTGGGCGACCAACTCATCGTAGGACAGGGTCGATCCCAGCATGGCGGTCGAATCGAAGGCTGCATGCAACAATTGGTCGGGGTCACTGTCGTGGAAACCGATGAGGCGACTGATCATCGTGATGGGTACGACGTTGCCGATAGCCGCCATGAAGTCCACAGATCCTTCGTCGAGGGCCTGGCCCACGCAATCCTCGGCGATCTCTACGACGTCGGGTTCCAGAGCAGCCATACGCTTGGCCACAAGTTCAGGAAACACGGTGCCTCTGTGCAGTGCGTGCATCGGTGGATCTGCCGTGGCCAGCGCTTGAACTCCCGCATCGCCGAACGAGAGCCGACAAGGCATGCCCTGGGCGTCTCGGTACAGGAGGCAGTTCAGGTTCGACGAAAAGTCCTCCACTCGGGCAGCGGCTTCAGCGAGAAGTTGGAATGTGGCCACCGTGAAGATCCCGGTGCCGGGTACTTCCCACACCGGCGCATCAGCCCGCAGTTCCTCGTAGAAGCCATATGGTTCGTCGATTACGGCTGGATCGAGCAGGTGCGTTCCGGAGATCGTTTGGACCATGCCTGCAAGTTTGTCATTACTGCCTTTGGGGTGCCCCAGTTCGATGCCGGGCTGGGGAGCATCTGTCCAGCCTTTCGGCTACTTGATCCTCATGGCGTCATGGGTCCGCAGGCGACCACTCGGACCGTTCAAGGATGCTGTCTACAAGGGTGCGGCGGCCATCCGGCCAATGAATGTGCCATGTCCACATGTACGTGTGATCCCCGGGGTTTGGTCCAGAGACGTTTTCGGGCCGGATTGCCACTAGCCGTTCTATGAGGTCAAGGCACGCCTCATCAGGAGTGCCTCCACCGCCAATCGGCACTCGGACATCGCCCCACCAGTCCCTAGCCGTGTTGTCGTCCTCAAATGGCTCTGTGGGCACTTCCCAGGGATCACAGGGAAATGCGAGCCAGGCGCCTCTTCTTGAATACGTTCCGCTGTAGCGATCAGGGACGATGCTCATCGGGAAAACAAGCCCCATGCGCCGCTGGCTATCCCAGGCCATCACAAGCGCCGATCCTACGAGAGCCAACACAGAATGCCGATCCAGAGAACGCAAGCAAGAGTGCCCCCAAACGCCATCGGGCTGGGGCGGGACAAATACGACCGTTTTGTGAGGTAGGTCCGCCCGTAGCCCCTGCGCATATATAGGGGCACGAAGGTGGTCCTCACTGGGAGCTTCCGGTCCGCCGATCCGATCTGACATACATGTCCGATCTCCGAGACTGTGGCTCGTCCGGGGTATCACAGTGCACCGCTGCTGACGTCCGGTGGATCGCCGGGACGATGGGACACCTTCGAGGTCGTCCTCTATCTACTCGACATGCCGAACTGGCGAAGTCCGGTTCGCCCTTCGAGGTGGTCGGGGCAGGCCCACACCCGGAACCATCGGTCACCCCTCGGCGAGAACCATCGTCCGGTGTAAGTCGGCTTCTCACGGCAGTGCGTGGCTTGTAGCTGTTTGGAGTACACCATCCGCCAGCACCGATCCGGCTCGGCCATGAAGCTAGGGCACCGATTGCCGGGAGCCGGGGACTCGGCGTTCACGTCGGGAGGCTAGCCCTGGCCCGTGACTGCATCACCAAGCCCGGCCCTCTACTGGCGACCTAGCACCGTGCGACTCCTGCTACAGACGGCTGCACTTTCGGGTCACCTCAGAGTGCGGCCATCTTCTCCGAGTCATAGCCGTGGCCCCTGTTCAACTGGTTGCCAGGATCTTCGCTTTTTGTGCCTCGAACTCGGCGTCGGTCAGGACACCCTGGGACTTGAGGTCAGCCAGCTTGCTCAGTTGGGAGGCAGCATCTCCTCCTGACGTTCCGGCGGTCTCCTTGACGTATTGGTCGAAGGCGGTCTTCTGCTGCGCAACCTCCTGCATCTTGCGCTCCTGCATCTTCCCACCCCGAGCGATGAGGTAGACGAACACGCCCAGGAACGGGAGGATGATTACGAAGATGACCCAGAGGGCCTTGACCCAGCCGTTGAGGTCCTGGCTACGTCCTGGCTACGGAAGATGTCAATGAAGACAGTGATCAGTATCCAGATCCAGATGAAGAAGAGGAAGAAGTAGAGCATTGACAAGAACACGCCGCCGAGAGGGTAGTCGTATGCAAGCATCCGATCCTCCTAGTCGTCAGAGATAACGCATCTATGTCTACCTTGCGGACTGATCCATTGCGAGGAACCTTCGGCAAGATTCGTGCGGGGCGGATGAAGCCCAGGCGGTCCTTTGGCGGGGCCTGGATCGTCTGAGTGACTGACCTCAGACGATCCAGCCGCATCGGTAGATCGAAGGCGGCAGAATAGGGCGATGGCGAGTCCCGTCGAGACCCGGAGGATGGCTCCGTCACTGCGGCGCATGCTGCTCCCGCTTGCCATGGCCCAGTTCATCTGCAGCTTCGCTGGCTCCAACATGAACGTGATGATCAACGACATCAGCCAGGACCTGCACACCACGGTCCAAGGCGTTCAGATTGCGATCACCTTGTTCTTGTTGGTCATGGCGGCGCTCATGATTCCCGGTGGCAAGCTGACCGAACGATGGGGCCGAAAGCGCTGCTTCACGATGGGACTTTCGATCTACGCAGTGGGTGCGGTGCTCAGTGCCGTCGCCCCCGGCCTAGGGGTTCTGATCCTCGGAAACTCAATCCTCGAAGGGGTGGGCACGGCGCTTCTCATTCCCCCCGTGTACATCCTCACGACGATGCTCTTCCACGACCTCACGTCTCGGGCCAAGGCGTTCGGCATCATCAGCGGCATGGGTGGGATCGGTGCCGCCACCGGCCCCCTCATCGGAGGATTCATAACCACAGCGACCACCTGGCGGTTGGCCTTCGTCTTTCAAGCCGTTGTGGTCGTCCTCATCGTGCTGCTCAGTCGTCGCTTGCATGACCCGCTGCCGGCCGACCCCACTCGCCCGTTCGATACCGTGGGGACGATCCTCTCGGCGGTCGGGCTGGTGACACTGGTTATCGGGATCATGGCGGCCGACAACAACCTCGTTCTGTGTGCGCTCCTGATCGTCGCAGGCGCCCTCATCATCTTCGGCTTCTTCGCCTGGGTCCGGAGCCGTGAGCGTGCCGGGAAAGAGGCGCTGCTCTCAACCAAGCTCTTCCGAAACCGCACGTCGAACCTCGGACTGGTGACCCAGAACGTGCAGTGGCTCATGCTCATGGGCACGTCCTTCGTCGTTTCCGGCTATCTCCAGGTCGTGCGGCACTACAGCGCCGTCAAGACCGGCGTGATCTTCACGGCGGCCACCTTGGGCATCTTGGTGTCCTCGCTGGCGGCCGGCGGACTGGCGAAGCGCTTCCAGCAGCGCACGTTGATCCTGACCGGGTTCGTGACCACCATCGCCGGCGTGGTCTTCTTGCTCCTGATCGTCAAGCACTCGCCGAGCGAGTGGGCCTTCGCACCCGGGCTCCTGCTGATCGGGCTGGGCCTCGGAGTGATGCTCACCCCCTCGGTGAATGTGGTCCAGTCTGCCTTCCCAGAGGACCAACAGAGCGAGATCTCTGGGCTGTCCCGCTGTGTGTCGAACCTGGGGTCGTCACTGGGCACTGCTATTGCGGGCACTATTCTCATATCGGGACTGACGGACCCGACACGGTCCTATGCCCTTGCCATGATCGTTGTGGCGGCAATCGGTTTCATCGGCCTTGGGGTCACGATGTTTCTCCGCAGTCCACAGTCCGTGGCGGCGACGCCCTGAGCCTGAGGATGGTCTTCGACGCAATAGATAGACCGTTCGTAGATGATGACCGCACCTATTGTCTGATCGGGTCGTCAATGCGGGGCAGCGCAAGACCTCGTCTCTGTTGTCGTCAGGGATTTAGGTCACCGTCGGGTCGAGAACGTGCTTCTCGCATCTCCACCTCCACTGCTCTGTACACGTTCCCATGCGTCCGGCCGCCACCGATCCGCTCGAAGAAGCGGTCCCGTTTCAAGACCTCATGGACGGCCGGCTTCACCCGGGCGAGCTGCAGAGTGATACCGGATTGCTTGGTCAGTTCGAGGATTTCGCTCATCTTCGCTGATCCCTGCGAGTCGATGAAGTCGATGCCTTCGAAGTCGAGCACGATCCCCGCTATTCCGGGCGTTGAGAGCGCCACCTCTCGGACCCGATCCTCCAGGGCATCAGAGGTTGCAAAGAAGAGGCCTCCGTCCAGCCGAAGGATGACGACTCCTGGGAATTGCTCGTCGGCCGGATGTTCGTCCAGCTCCCTGAAGACCTGGGTACCCGACTCACGCCCGAGCAGCGGCATCGTGGGGCGGGTGGCTACCGAGATCAGCCAGAGCAGTGAGAGCCCGATCCCGATCATCACTCCTGCCAGAACACCGAACACGAGTGTGCCGGCGATGGCAGCCATGGCGATCCAGAAGTCGAACCGCTGCACCCGGGCGAGGCGGCGCATCTCGGGCAAGTCCATCATGCCCATGACGACTGCTTCGATAATGAGCGCAGCGAGCACAGGTTTGGGTAACTTCGAGAACACCGGTGCGAGGACGAGCGCGTAAGCAAGACGATCACCCCAGAGGTCAGCGACGCAAGGCCCGAACGTGCGCCCGAGTGGTCGTTCAGGGAACTCGCCGACAGGCTCGTTGAGACGGGCATTCCCTGGAAGAGTCCGGCGCCCACGTTCGACATGCCTTGAGCGACTGATTCCTGGTTGATGTCGATGCGGTAGCGGTGCTTGGCGGCGAACGACCGAGAGTCTCCGGCCGTCTGTGAAAAGCCAATGAGCACTAAGGCGACTGCGGCTATGGCAATCGTGCTCGTATGCGCACTCACCAAGTGCCATTCCGGAAGCTTCACGGTAGGCAGCCCTCTCGGAACCTCCCCTACGAGGGCCACGCCGTGGGCGCCAAGGTCAAAGTTCCACGAGGCCAAGAGACCCCCGACAACCAGAACGAGCGCCCCAGGGATACGTGGCGCCACTGCCCGCAACCCAAAGACGACGACAAGCAAGACGACGCCGACGACCACGGTCGCCCAGCTAACGCTGCCTAGAGACGAGAACCGGGACCGCAGCTCTTGGATCGGGTTGGCGCCTGAGACATCCGTCCCGGTCAGCTTGGGGAGTTCACCGATCACCACGTCGATGGCAGCTCCAAAGAGGAATCCAGTGACCACGGCACGAGACAAGAACTGGGCGATCCACCCCATCTTGAACACGGCCAGGAGAAGGAAGAGCACCCCCGAAGCAAGGGTGATTGTGGCGACAAAGGACGCCACGTCTTGAATCCCCGTAATCTTCGCAGCTAGGACCGCACTGGCGGCTACTGCCGCCAATCCCGAACTCGGTCCGGTCGAGATCTGTCGGCTTGTTCCGAAGACGGCGTAGAGGATCGCTCCGGCGGCGGCGGCATAGAGGCCGATTTGGACCGGCACCCCAGCAATGGATGCGTACCCCAAGTTCTTTGGAACGATGAGGGCTGCGACGGCGACTCCGGCGATGAGATCGCCTCGGAGCCAGCGACGATCGTAAGTGCGTACCCATCCGACCATTGGCACGTGCCGCCACCCTCCCGCTGACGGTCAGCCTTGACAGTGCGAGCCATTGACCCGGACGCTACATCTCCAAGGTCTTCGCCCAGAGGGGTTCAATGGCCTCCAACGGTGCAGGCGTGAAGTGGCCCGTCTGATTGTGGGTGGGGACTCGCCCCCTGCGATTCAACCTCTGCGACGGTCTGGTGAACGCCATGGCCGGGGCGAGTTCAGATGAGTTAGCTTCGGTTCCTGAGCATCAGTTTCCTCGAAAGGTGGCTTCACGATGGCCGACGAAACGGGCACCCTGGGTCCGATCAGCTATCTGATCGTTGAGTTCCCAGGAAACAAGATGACGGGCGAAGGTTTCTCGACCCTGCTTGACCTTGTTGACCGTGGTGTCATCCGAATCCTCGACCTCATGTTCGTGAGGCGGGACTCCGATGGCTCGATGCGAGCGCTCGAACTTCAGGACATTGACCACGATGGGCAACTCGACCTAGCCGTCTTCGCCGGAGCGTCTTCGGGCCTGCTCGCCGAGAGCGATCTCTCCGAGGCGGCATCGGTCATCGAACCGGGCTCCTCCGCTGGAATCTTGATCTTCGAGAACCGCTGGGCGACGCCTTTCATCCAGGCGTTGCGTCGTGGCGAGGCCCAGCTGGTGGCCGCCGGATACATCCCCCAGGATGACCTCGTGGCGGCGCTCGACGCCGCCGAAGGCTGATCGAAAGCAGAAGGGACAAGACCATGCCGCTACTCCGAGGTATCGCACGTACCGCAGCAATCGCTGGGACAGCCACTGCCGTGTCGAACCGTGTCTCAAGACGGCAGCAGAATCGGTGGGCACAGCAAGATCAACAGCAGTACGCACAGCAACAGCAGTACGCCCCCCAACCGGCACCGGCACCTGCACCTGCACCTGCTCCGGACCCCATCGCACAGCTGAAGGATCTCGCCGATCTGAAGTCTCAAGGCATCCTTACCGACGCCGAGTTCGAGGCGCAGAAGGCCAAGATCCTCGCTTCGGGTTAGCTCTGTAAATCTTGGGGTTGGCTCTACGTCAGCTAACCCAGCCTTTCGCTCCGGTGGTCGGGACACCACATGCAGCGGTGTGTCTGCCTGTCACCGGGAACGGCGGGGGCTCACAGAGGCCCTGGGGCCTAGGAGGGCGCTTCTGGGGGCGACTCGTGCACGGCGGCCTCCCAGACCTTGCCGGACAGGCGCACGGCCACCACTCGGGAGACGGCGATGCCCACGGCCATGGAGGTGGCCCATGTGAGGGCGGCGCCCCAGGTGACTCTGCGGTCCGCCGGTCCGCTAGGAGGGGGCTCGTTACGCACCAGGCGCCAGGCCATGGTGAGCAGGCGCTGGGTCACGATGGCAGCCACGGCCACTGAGGCGGCGTTGACCACCTTCCAGCCCAGGTTCTTCTGCTCGGGGCTGGCGTTGACGGGCTTGTGAGGCCTCCAGGTGTGGTGGTAGCGAGCCTCCATCTGCCTGAAATGATGGCCCCTCTACCACCGGGGATTCAACTGGGGCCTCGGCTAAGCCTCGGGTGGGATGGGTGTGAACCGGTCCGGATTGGGTCAGATACCACCGTTTCGACCGGCACGTTGCTCGACGACCCTGCCACCTACCGAATCAGGCAACCTGGGGGCACCCTCGGCCCGCAATGGCGGGTGCGTTAATGGGAGACCCATCCATGCGCAGATCGCCGAATCGGTCCCCGGTCGGCCCGAGGCGCGTTGGCCTGGTCGGCCGCCGTTTGGTTCGGGTAACCGTCAATCCGGTCCCCTGGCCTAACGGGGGCTGAGCGGTCCGTAGCGACGAGATCGTGCCCAATCAGGCCTGTGGCTGGGCAAGGTAAAAGGTGCGGCCGGTGACCTTGGCCAACTTCGTCGCCCCTCTGAAGGTGTCAGTCTTGAACCACTGCATGGCCCGCTCCATGTCATCGGTCTTGATGTGGAACAGCGCAGCCTTCGAGTTGTCGATGTCTTGGTAGGCGGGCCCGTCGGTGATGCCGAAGGCGGTCCGGTTGGAGGCGTGCAGGTAGTGCTGCGCCTTCCACGCCTCGAAATCATCCGTTTCGATCCTGATCATGATGTCTTGCATTGCCCCACCTCCTGTGGTGTCGAACTCGGGCGCAATCGTAGGCGACAATCTGTGATTTGTCAAATATCGTCAATCGGACAGGTTATGCTAGGGACCATGCCCAAGCCCAGTTCGAGTGAACTCGCCGTGTGGCGCCAGCTCCAGTGGGCGACGGCGCTGATAATGGGGCGCTTCCGGCGCGACCTGTCCGACGTCGGCCTCGCTATCGAAGAGTTCGATGTGCTTGTCCACCTTGCGTGGGCGCCACAGGGGGCTCTCCCACTGCAGGAGCTAGCCGCTTCGATGGTCCTTGGAGACGCTCTCAGCCGCAGCGGCCTCACCCGCATGCTCGATCGAATGGAGAACGATGGACTCATTCGCCGCAAGCTCAACAGACACGATCGCCGACGCTTCGACGTCAATCTGACCCGCAAGGGCCGGCAAAGGTTCGAGCAGGTATGGCCAGAACACGAAGAGGGCATCGGGCGCTACTTCGTCGAACCGCTCACCCATCTGGACATCGACGAACTTGGTCGCATCCTCGCCAAGCTGATCCAGACCAACGAGGCTGCGATCTAGCCTGACGAATCGGGGTTCACGCGTCTGACTTTGCCATAGAGCTCGGAGCTGCGGGACTGAGCGCGTCGGTAGGGATGGAGGTTCCGTCAAGGCACACGGGTTCGCTCAACCTGCGATACTTTCGGACGCCCGACTTGCCACTACCGAACTCCTCATCTGTTTCGGTCGGTCGTATTCAAGGTGGGCCAAGCTCAGCCATGCAGATCGACGGATCTGGGAGCTACAGGTGTCCCATAACGCGCGTCAGTCAATCGTGCTGAGGTGTCCCCGTTCTGGGACCGGGTGCCACCCTGCGACACGAGTGGAGCACCCTCCGAATCCTCGACCATGTTGCTACCCGACCGTCGAACCGAGTGCCGACAGAGCGACCTCAGCCGTGGGCGTGTGGGATGGACCCCGCCGGGATCGGCGTCGTTGGTTGGAGATCATCTGAGGTTTCGGCGTGAAGCCTCTGGGCGCGACCGCGAAGTATGGCGGTGCGAGCGAGCACCATTGCTGGCCATGAAGAGCAGGGGGCATCGGTAATCGTGTCGGAGGTGAGACCTTGCGTCGTCAACCACCGATCGAGTGATGGGGAGTGATAGGTGGCATACACAAATCCCAGTCGGGCAGCGATCACCGCCGCCCAGAGGGCTGCATACGAAATGCCGGCCCGGCACGGTCACCGGCCCATTCTGCCAATATCCAGTCAAGGCACCCGTTGTATGGCGTGCCCCCGTTCTCCTGGACCGGGGTCACGTTGGCCAGCCTTTGAGGCACTCATTCAAGAGCGCGAAACTGCCGAAGTGAGCGACGAGGACCTGCTCTCAGAGCAGCGGTCCTACTACCAGGCCCGGGCGCCCGAGTACGACGAATGGTGGCAGCGACGAGGCCGGTTCGACCGGGGCGAGGAACAGCTGCTCGAATGGCAGAGCCAAGTAGCGGTCGTGGACGACACTCTCGCCACCTTTGGAGCCACCGGCTCGGTCTTGGAACTGGCCGGAGGTACCGGTTGGTGGACCGAGCGTCTCGCCCGTACAGCCGACCGCCTCACCGTGGTGGACAGTTCGCCCGAGGTCCTCGCGCTCAATCAGAGACGGGTGGGACGCTCCGCCGTGAACTACGTCATGGCGGATCTCTTCGATTGGCAAGCCGATTCCCACTATGACGTGGTGTTCTTCTCCTTCTGGCTCTCGCACGTGCCAAGGTCCCGATTTGGCGAGTTCTGGTCGCTCGTCGCCTCGTGGCTCACTCCCTCGGGACGAGCATTCCTCATCGACAATCGAAACGACCCGCAACCAAAGACGCCCGTGAAGGATCCCTTCGTCATCAAATACGACACGGACGTGCACTTGCGTCGTCTGAGGGACGGATCCGAGTACCGGGTCGTGAGTGTGATGTACGAGCCGGGTGAGCTGCAGTCGCTGGTCGAAGCAGAGGGCTGGAAGGCTGAGATCCAGTCGACGGGGTGGTTCATTTTCGGTTCAGCCCAACAAAGCTGAATCGGACTGCCCTCGAACGCTGGGACGGGATGTCGGATCGACTCTAGGCGTTGGACCTCAGCCACCAAATGCCCCTATCCCAAACAGTTCAGAGAGGACACCGGCACCGTGCGGGTTCCGGACTCTGATTGCCTCTCGCACCGTCCTCGCCGCCGTGTGTGACGGATTTCACGTGCCACAAATGGCTGAGACCTTCGGGGTCTCGCCCCAATCGGGGACTCTCGCTACATTGAAGTCTTCACCACGACGAGAGGATCCCGATGTCGTCAATCTCAGGGCCCGGGCATCTCAGCGGCCATCATCGAGACACGCTGCTACAGATCTTTCAGCAAAAGACGAACCACAACGTCGAATGGCATGATGTCGTGTCATTGCTCGATGCGATCGGATCCATCGAACAACAGCACGACGACATGTTTCTGTTCCGCATCGGCCAAGAGACCGAGGTTCTCAGGCGTCCGAGTGACAAGGACATCGACGGACAACAACTCGTCGACTTGCGCCGAATATTGACGAGTGCCGGCTACGACACCATGGCCGCGGACCTCGAAGACAAGGGCAACGAAGTCTGAAAAGGGCCGATGGCTTGGAGCAGATCCGCGGAAGGAACGGTGCTGCTGTCACGCTGGACCAGTGAGCCGATCTGAGATCCCTAAGGGTGTCCCCGTTCGCCAATCGGAATGGCGACACACTCTGGCGGAGCAAGTCGCCCTCTATGCCGGTTCAGCTCCAACCATCCTTCGCCAGCCAGTGATTGGGATTCGCGCTCTCAGTTCCGATGAATGGCAGGAGATCCGAGACGTCCGTCTCCGGTCCTTGATGGATGCCCCTGAAGCATTCACCTCGACCTTCGACCGCGAATCGGCCTACGACGAAGCGAAGCGGCGCGACCTTGCCATCACTGGTCGGTGGTTTGTGGCGGACGACGACGGACTGGTAGGAGTGGCCGTTGGTGTGGACGGTCGGTCCGGAGACCCCAAAAAGCGTGAGCTGGTCGGAATGTGGGTGACGCCGTCCCACCGCCGACGTGGAATAGCCGGGCAGCTGCTCGATCAGGTGAAGGCTTGGCGGCTTCGGAGGGGGCGACCATATTGAGTCTGGGTGTTCGAGCAGGCACTGACGGCGTACCTCGGCGTGGGGATGCGCTTATCCGGAGAAACGATTCCAGAGGTTGGCCACCCGACGAAAGTGATCGTCGTCATGGAGTGTGACCTCGGACCGACATGAGAATCAGGCGTGAGTTCCCGTTCGCCGGGTGGTGACCATCTAGCCGGTGCCTTGGGGAAGGTAGGTCGGGGGGTTCCGCACGAGGTAATCGCCTTCGATGGCCCTGCACAACGTCGTATCCGTCTTGGGGAGCGTGCAAGAGAGCAGTGACACGTTGACGCTGTCCGTGGAGCCGAAACTCAGCTGCGGATACACGGCTGCTCCTATTGACGTCAGCGAACCGCCAGAAGCTGTGCCCGATCCCTTCACTCCCGGAGCGTCCGAGAAAGCCACGACGTCGGGAGTGAGCTGCGATCTTTTCTCGCTCGCTGGCTTCTGGCACGGGTAACTGCTCTCCTTGGCCACAGAGACCCCGGCCGAGTTCGGGAACAGGTCACAGACCAGCGCCACTCCGGGAACATGGCCCGTGTAGTCCAATTGGACCTCCACGAGCTCTGCCCCTTTCGGTGCGAGCTGCGTCGAGTAGTCGAGTTTGCCCGGCGGGTAGACGTCAAGCCTCTGGCCACCGTCGGCAGCCACGAGTGCACCACATGCCCACCCGGTGGGTCCCAAGACGGTGATTCGACCGTTTGAGTAGAAGCTCAGACCATTGATGGGGCTCATCGTCGGGAGCTCGTGAGGGACAAAGGGGCTGGGCGGCGACCCCGCGCCATAGCTTGTCATGCAGGAGATCACCGGCAAGACCCTTACGGAAGGCGGGTTCGGCTGAGAGACTCCCCTCAATTCCTGCCGTGTCGCCGCTCCGGAGGACGCCACGCTCAATGCCAGGATCGAGATACTAAAGAAGATCCAACTTGCTACAAGTCTCATGGGCGGAAAATACTGCGCAATCCCGGCTTGCAGCGAGCCGTACTGCCGGAGCAAACGTGCTCCCGACGAGCCGCTAGTCTGCCCGCCTGAATCGAGTGTGCGGTGGCCGAGTCTTTTTCCGGGGTCGGACAGGCTTCGCTGGGTCTGTCAGCTGACCACCGCGAACAATCTCCATGAGCCCGGGACACCCTTGAGCTCGTGTTCACCCCGGTCGTCGAACTGGATGCCAGAACCGGCAACTAGGGGTGGTGTGGCGCCCGACACGAGGACTTCACCTGGACAGAACGTCAGCCGGTTTGTTGGAGTCGGACCTGCCCTGGGCACCCATCCACACGCTGACCAATCCATTAACCGCCCCGGGATCAGTGACTGCTCCTTCCCTTGAGAGGATGGAGCAATGTCAGAGAAGAGAAAGGCGGGACGTGGTCCCTATCCGCCCGAGTCCGGGAGCGGGCGGTGCGGATGGTGTTCGATCACCAAGGCGAGTATCCCGTCGCAGTGGAAGGCGATCTAGTCGATCGCCGCGAAGCTGGCGATCAACCACGAGACGCTGCGGATCTGGGTGCGCCGGGCCGAGACCGACGCCGGCAGCGGCCGGGGCTCACGACCGACGAGCGGGCTCGGATGAAAGAGCTGGAAGAGGTGAACGTGAGCTGCGCCGGGCCAATGAGATCTTGAAGGCGGCGTCGGCTTTCTTCGGGGCGGAGCTCGACCCGCCGACCGCCGAGATAATCGCGTTCATCGACGAACACCGCCGACCGCTTCGGGGTCGAGCCGATCTGCCGGGTGCTCACCGAGCACGGCTGCCAAGATCGCCCCGAACACCTATTAGGTGGCCAAGACAGCGGCCACCGTCGGCCCGGGCGTTGCGTGACGAGGAGCTGAAGGGCGAGATCCTGCGGGTCTACGGCGAGAACCTCGAGGTCTATGGCGCCGACAAGATCTGGACCCAGCTCAACCGGGAGGGGATCCGCGTCGCGCGCTGCACCATCGAGCGCCTGATGCGCGATCTGGGCCTCTCGGGGCTCGGCGGGGCCGGGCCTTCAAGGTCACCGACCCGCTTCGACGAGCGCCAGCACCGGCCGGCCGACCTCGTCGAGCGCCAGTTCCGTGCGGCGGCCCGAACCGGCTCTGGGTGGCCGACCTGACCTACGTCAAGACGCACGCCGGTTGGGTCTACGCCGCGTTCATCATCGATGTGTTCTCCCGCATGGTGGTCGGCTGGCAGATCTCCACGTCTCTGCGCTCCGACCTCGCCATCGACGCCTTCGAGATGGCGGTGTGGAACCGCACCCGAGAAGGCCAGGTCCTCGACGGCCTGGTCCATCACAGCGACCGCGGCGTCCAATATTTATCGATTCGCTACTCCGAGCGCCTCGCCGAGAACGACATCGTCGCCTCGGTCGGATCGAGGGGTGACAGCTACGACAACGCGATGGCCGAGAGCTTCAACAGCCTCTACAAGTGGGAGCTGATCTACCCCCAGGCCATGGAGGGGCCTCGACGACGTCGAGTTCGCCACCTTGGCTACATCGACTGGTTCAACCACCGACGCCTGCACGGCGAGATCACCGACGACAACTCCTACATCACCCCAGCAGAGTTCGAAGCCACCTACTACCGTCAAACACAACCCGCCACGAGGCGGTTACCCAATAACCCGAGCAGTCATGGAACCCGGGGCGGTTCACGTTGATGACAGCGAGGAGTTTGACAAGGGTCGAAACGAAAGTGATGCAGAC
This sequence comes from uncultured Acidimicrobiaceae bacterium, assembly GCA_963728845.1. Taxonomy (GTDB): domain Bacteria; phylum Actinomycetota; class Acidimicrobiia; order Acidimicrobiales; family RAAP-2; genus Bog-473. The sequence goes on along the minus strand of CAVSLS010000041.1, from coordinate 36,461 downwards.
ATGATGGCTTTAGGGGTAGACCGGACAAGTAGGACGGAGCTACGGCGTCGCAAAGGAGGAGTCGATGAATGAAATGCCGGAAGTGCCAGATATGCGCCTTGAACTCGTACCTATCCCGGTGTCCGATGTCGATCGGGCAAAAGTGTTCTACGAGCAGGTCGGCTTCGGGAACCTGCACGACACCCAGGTGACCGAAACGATGCGAGTCGTACAGCTGACCCCGCCCGGATCGAGCTGCGCCATTGTTTTCGGGTCAGGGATGGGCCCTATCACCGACATGGCCCCAGGCTCGATCAAAGGTCTTCACCTTGTGGTCGACGATATGACGGCGACTCGGACTGCCATGACCGAGCGTGGCATCGAACTCAGCGACGTCGACGACATGGGCGGAGTCCTTTACTCGTATTTCACCGATCCGGATGGAAATATGTGGGCTCTGCAGCAGTGGCCACCCGACTACCAGCCCTAATCGGGCTCAGGTGAACCCTGAACCTGTCCCCGACCGCCGGCTCGGTCATCTGAACCCCAAGATCAGAACAGCAGCAGCATCGCTGACAGGTCTCACTGAACCGGCGATCATGTGGAACGGGGGCATGTTAGGCCTTCAGCGTCAATCGTTTGTGGGCCGGATCAGCAGGGTCAATCTCAAGTACCTGCGGTTGCCCCAAGGCGGCTGAACTGGCATCTCGCTCCACAATGTCCGAGATATCCCCCGCGTAACGAGAGTTTTCCACATGAAATCCCTACTTATGTTCCCCAGCTTCGATATGGCATGTTGGAGGCTGCGGCCTTCGGGTTACGGGGGACCGTCGACGGGAGCTTTGTGGGAGCTATGGCAGTACCAGACCTCATCATGCAATGTCGGGCTGTCCTCGTCTTGGTTCACGAACTCCATCTCCGCGGATTTCAACGCCTCAGAGCTATACCTGCCATGGCAGCCTCGGGGAAGGATTGGCAATGTGCGATTGCGCCCGTCAGTCTTGTTTCTGTTAACCACGGAGCGCGTCTGGTGGCCGGTGCGTGGGACGATCCCCGTATTGTTTGGTACACGAGCCGTGACGAATTTCGCTACTTTCAATGGACCGATGTCTATCGTTATGCGGCACCCAATGAGCTTGCGACATATTTCGTGGAGCGGTTTCCAAAGGTCGTCGAAGCAGGAAGAGGTTCGGACTGGGCCTACGCAGGGTGGTACATGGAAATGCTGGGCCGCACGCACCCCGACCAGTTTCCTTACGCAGCGGCTGGTTGCGAGGTGCCCGATACATATCTGCCAACTGCGTCTCCGGCAAAGCGCCGACTCACGGTGCGTCTTCCGCTGCCGCCACCGGGTGAGGCGTCGGTGTGTCAGGAATCGCTACCCAGCCGACGCAAGTTATCGAAACCAGCACTACAGCGTGTCCCACTGAATGGGATGCGCCGTCGCCTAGCCGGGTAGCGTACTGGGACACCCCGGGAATCCGGCGAAACGAAGAGCTATGGTTCGTGCAGCCGCTTCAAGGAGGTCATCGTGCCCGAATTCCCCGGCGTAACGCACGTGGCGCTGACCGTCACCGACCTTGGTCGGAGTCGACCCTGGTATCAGAATCTGATCGGGGCTCCGCCAGTAATCGATGAGGACACGGGTCCGTTCCACCATGTCGTATGGCTCCTTGGGGGCCAGACATTGGTCGGCATCCACCAGTTCCCCGATCCGCATGGCACGGATCCGTTCGATGAGCGTCGGCCGGGACTGGACCACCTCGCGTTCGCTTGCGCCAACCGCGCCGAACTAAACCAATGGGAGGCCAAACTCAACGAGCTTGGCATCCAGAACGGTGGCGTCGTTGATGCCCCTTATGGTTCAGGACTTTCGTTCCGCGACCCCGACAACATCGCTCTGGAGTTCTTCGCCCCGCCTGGGTAGGGATGGCTGAGGCGGGCTCGGCAGGTCCTGGCCTGCGATCCCGGACCGTATTACTCGGTCCGGGACCCGGCGACGTAGGTAGGGGACTCACCCTCAGCGCACCCTGTTCCTTTCCTTGGCTTCGTCAACCAACTCCTGGGGTCGCCGGCGGATTCGGGGGCGGGCCGGAAAGTCTCGCAAACCCCGCTGGGATCTTGGGTGCCAACTGAGCAAGATTGGCGGCTGTCGGAGGCATCCATTGATAGTTGGTATCCGTCTCAAGGCCGCCCGATGGCGCCAATACGGCTGGAAGGGAGTCGACGGACCGAGCTTGGACTGGGAGGTATGTCGCTTCGCTGATCCAGATGGTCAGGTGCTCCCCAAGAGCGGAGGGAAGCTCAGAGTGCCTCCTCGTCGGCTGCCACCACGCCCATAGGATGCCGCCAGACTTGGGTTTGGGTGACAGGAGAGGGTTTCCGACCAATATTGCCGAGCCGGAGTTGGGGGTCGGCCCGGCATATCTGCGCATAGGACCACCCCACGGCACACAGCTCGTTCAGGTTGCAGCCAACCATTGAAGGACCTCTTCTCGCCGAGTGAGCGCAATGAAGTGGCCTTCGCCCGGGAAGAGAGCGAAGGATGCGTCAGGAATCCGTTCGGCCAGAAGCTGCCCCCACGATTCCGACACCAACGGGTCGGCAGTCCCCTGGTAGATACGGACCGGCGTCGACAGGTCCTCGGGCCTGAATCCCCAGGGGGCGACGAGGGCGCGGTACTCGTCGACGACGCCGCGCGAGTTCGATGATCCTTCACTCAGAACGGTGGGTAACCATCGACCCTGCTCCCTCACGCTGGCGATTTCTGCGACAGGTTGCCCGCGCAGCGAGGCTCGCACGAGCAGCTCTGGGAAATGTCTCGCAAACTGGCGGTTGCCAGCTGCAACGATGCGCACTGCCATGGGTATCCGTCGAGCAAGAACCGCCAGGGCATGATCGAGTCGATTCAACTGTTTGAATGTGGCTGGATCGTCGAGAGGCGGACATCCGGCGATCACCGCACATCTGGTGACACGTCCGGCCAGTGCGAACGAAGCCGCCAGGGCGTATTGCCCGCCCTCAGACCAACCCATGACACCGACCACCCCCAGCTCGAGGTGGTCAAGAAGCGGCACGAGATCGGCTCGGACCCAGGGCAGCAAACCATGGCCTGCCAACCGTGAAGTGCGGTTGATACCGGGTCGGTCGGGAGAGATGACGCACAAACCCAACGACCCTGCCAGATCGTCGGCAGGACCCACATCATGTCCGCTTACCAACCCACCATGACAGTTGATCACCGGCGAACCGGCGGGGTCGCCATAAGTCGTGAAACCGACCGTGCGGCCATCGGGAAGGTTCAAGGTGTGATCACCAGCTGTCAGATGCATCTCTTGAGAGCCTCAACGAGTTATTCGGGACGCAGTGAGCGTCTAGCAAGGGCCAGCAGCCTAGGTCTCAATGGCCGAACACCGTGAGTTCCTGTGCAGGGCGACTGCCGGCGATTGGGCGCAGTTCTACCGGGACGTCTTCGTCTGCCACTCAGCCGGGCAGCGATCCTGACTCCCAGTGAGCCAACCAGCACAATGAAACCCAAATTCAGAAGGGCTCCGGAGTTAGTTGCCCAACCAACCAAGAGATGACGATGCCAGCGAGATTGGCGATGATCGTCCACTTCCACCACGTTGTTTATCCCAGGTCCCGGTGGCCACCTGAACGATCGACTTACCGGTCTCCCGAACCAGCCGCACCGCGCCCTCCCGGAAGTCCCAATCAAATTTCCTGCGCGTCTCTGCCATCGCCATCCTCCTTAAGGCGATGTGTCCACGCGACGAGGGGAAACCCAGCGGTCATCGCACTAGCCGGTGATTGTCAGGCGGGCACCCGGCTCAGACCGTAGTGGAGGTGAACAACACCGTTTTCGAAGCGGTGTTCGGCCAACAGCTTGAGCTGGCAGTGAACGTCGTCGGCCAGCGCGCGCTTTCCGCCACCGACAATGACCGGGTTGAGGAATAGGTGGCACTCGTTGACCAAGCCCGCGGCCATCGCCTCGCCAGCCAGTTCGGCTCCGCCGATCGTGATGTCGCGGGCCGAGGCCTCCTTAAGGTGCTTGATCGCCGCGGGGTCGAAGGCGCGTTCAATCCGTGTCCGCCCGCTCAATGGCGTCGGCAGCGTTCGGGAGTAGACGATCTTTTCGGCCGCCCGCCAGATCTCCGCGTAGTCCCGCACCACGGCGGGTTCGGTGCTGGTCGGCGCGGTCTCCCAGAAAGTCATGGTTTCGTACATGCGGCGCCCGTAGAGGTAGGTGCCTATCGGTTGCTCGAGATCATTAACGAACGCGTGTACCTCCGCATCGGGCATGGCCCAGTCAAAGTTGCCCCTCTTGTCCTCGACGTACCCGTCAAGCGAAGTGATGGCTGAGTAGATCAGCTTGGCCATGTCAACCCTCCGTGGTCATTTACACACTGGGAATCTCGTTCTCCGCCTGTGTGATTCCATCGAGGACCACCGTGTCCAGGAACTGCTCCACAGCGAGAACCTCTCTTGATCGATGTTCTCGATCGTGTTTTCGGAGTATTGGCACGAGGCCGAATACGCCGCCTTGAGCGGCAACCGTCCATCCGTGAAAGGCTGCAATGGAGAATGAGTGTGTCCCGCAGGATGTCCACTCGCTGCTCCGCATCAAAATCCCAGTCCTCAAGGATCGCCCGGATAGTTAGGTGGTCAGAGTCATGCTCACGACTGTTGGTCATTGGGGCAACTCCCTCTGACGTGCAAGGTCCAAAGGTACCGTTCGGCAAGGATTGCGGGATCGGTGACCCCCGCGGAACGGGGTCGCACCGAAGTGCCGGCCTAACCCTGGGTATCGGCGAGCCTGTTCGGCGTAGATCCGATCCCGATCGTCCCCGGTCACCGGCACGGCCGCGGCTTCGTGTGTCTCTGTTCCCACCTCAACGGTGACGTCGGGATGGGCCACAAGGTTCCAGTACCAGTCCGGGTTCGTGTCAGCTCCCGCTTTGGATGCAAAAACGTAGCGGTGCCCGGCAGGATCGAGGTACATCATCGGGTGCACCCGTTCGCGGCCGGTCTTGGCCCCTGTGGTGTGAAGGAGCAACACTGGGGAGCCAGCGAACGGTCCACCCACCTTGCCCTCGTTCGCCAGAAACTCCTCGATGATCTTGCTGTTCCATTCCTCTACGTCGTTCATTCGCTGGCCTCCTTCGTTGGCCGCGGACCCTACCGGGAGTAGCCATCGGACTAAACCCAAGATGCCGAACTGTCCCACCGTCCTGATGCGTTATGAGACAGTCGATCAACAGCGAGAACCGGCACTCGGAGTGGACGCCCCACACAGCCGATGCTGTAGACCCAAGAGTTCCGTTGCTTCAACATGTGATTCGACCCCTGGTCAGTCAACATGCCAAGCGTATTCCTAGGAGGAGATCGTCCCTCGCCGGCGATTGTCGTCCGATGGAGGCTGCCCTATCGTCCCGGCGGCCGCTCCCTAGCCCGGCGTATTGAGACGCCTTTGAGCGATCGAAATCATGCTCAAGCCAACGTCGCTTGTTCGATGCCTCTCGGCTGGACGCATATCACCGGGTCCACCTTCGTACGTAGCAATGTCCGTTGACAGCGGCTCGACTCCGAGGGTAGACGTGCCGGATGGCAAACAAGAACGCAATCGTCACGGGGTGTTCGAGTGGTATAGGGCGGGCAACGGCCCTGGAACTGACCGCACGGGGCTACGAAGTCGTTGCCACCGCGCGACGGTATGACTCGATCGCCGATTTGGCCGTCGCGCGGACCCTGACCCTTGACGTCGACTCCGATGAGTCCGTGGCCGCTGCTCAGGCCACCGTCGGCCACGTCGACGTCCTGGTGAACAACGCGGGCTTCGGGATCGACGGACCGGTAGAGGAAGTCTCCCTCGTCGAGGTCCGTCGGGCCTTCGAGACGAACTTCTTCGGCGCGGCGCGCATGATCCAGGCCTTCGTCCCCGCAATGCGCGAACGAGGCTCTGGCACGATCGTCAACGTGACCTCCGTCTCGGGAATCGTTGGCGGTCCCTTGGCCGGGTTCTACTCGGCGACCAAGTTCGCCCTCGAGGCACTGTCTGAGTCGCTGCACCTAGAAGTGGGCCACTTCGGCGTCAAGGTGCTCGTGGTCGAGCCGGGGTCGATTGCGACGCGCTTCGGGGAAAACATGGTCGACCTCCGCGGTCGACCCGGACCGTACGCCGAGCTGGCTGCGAAGTGGGAGAGTGCCATGGGCGTTCTTGGCGGCGGGGAGCCCGCACCGGGTCCCGAGCTCGTGGCGACGAAAATCTGCGATGCGTTAGAAGCGGAGCACCACCCGCTCCGCTTGCCCGTCGGCGCCGACGCCGAGCTGATCGCGGCGAGCCGCCAGGGTGCGAATTTCGACGACTTCGAGGTGGCCATGCGTGAGGTCCTTCAGATCGACTGGTAGCGCCCCGAACCCTGGAAGTCCCCCGATCTGCCCAGACACGTGGGATGGGCTCACGTCTAACCGGCGGCACCTCGACACCGACCGTGCTCTGGCAGGTGTGGTCGACGGGGGCACCACCTGGATCGACACGGCGTTGACCTCGGCGACCGTCCGCGGATGCCGACCGCGTTCGAAAATGGCTGGGAGTTCCGGACGGTGTTCACCAATGGTGGCGGATCGGCCGCCACCATTGCGGCCACGCTCACGGTCACCTGAAGTCTTGCTTCGCTCCACGGACCCAGGTCTATTTCGAGCGCCGGGTCAAGGAGGGCATGACCAAGCACGAGGTCATCCGCATCCTGAAGCGCTACGTCGCCCGCGAGGTCTACCGCTACTTGCCTCGCGGCTGAGTCCCCGGGCTGTGGGTCTGGCTCTCCCCAGTACTGTCGCCCTCCGGGGCTGACTTCCCAGCGACAAGCTGACCCTCAGCTTGGGCCCACGATCTCGAAAACGCGTGACCTAATAAGAGCCTGTCCTCCCCGCGAGTGACTCTTCAATGTTCTGTCCGCTGTTTTCACTCCCCAGCCCCGAAAGAGGGGTTGACAAGTGATAGGAGCGTCGCCGGCCCAGGGTGTGCCCTACAGCGGGACCTCGTTGTAGAGAGCACTGGCGACCCGGGTCGTCGCGGGGGCTGCGCCCATGCTGCGCATCTGGAGTGCAACGCCAGCGTCGGTGAACCATGCGGCGCCAGCGCGAGCCTCCGCGGCCATGTTCTCGTGCTCCCAGATCAGGGCAACCATCCCGCTCGCCATGCCCGCGTAAGTGAGCTGGATACAGCGGGCGTTGACGGCCCCGTTGTCCTCGACGAAGGCGCAGACCTCCGCCGCTTCAGTGACCGCATCCTGGGCTCGTCCAGGGTTGATGTGACTGGTGTGGACTTCGAGGATGCTGCCGCGACCGGCTTTCGGGGTTCGCCCGAGGGGCATCTCGATGCCCATGGACTGCGACGTCAGCATGGTTGGGGATCCAGGCGCGCTGAGCCGGGCGAGCAGGGCCTGGAGCTCCGCGTCATCGCCCAACGCGTCGAACGCCGCGCCGAGAGCCTCGGGGCTTTCGTACTCCTGGGAGAACAGGGTCCCGTTGACATCCTCACCGGCGGCGAGGGTCAAGAAGAACCTGATTTCCCCTCCTTGGGTGCCGAGGAGCTTCGCCGCCTCGGACGCCGTGGCAACGGCAGCGTCGAGCTGTCCCCCCTGGACCTTGCCGTTGGTCGAATGAAAAACGCGCATTGCGTTCGCTCCCCTCTCCGGAACAGATCGCCGGTATGTGGGAGAGTCTGGCCTAAATGGGGGTTGTAATCCACTGCCTCGGGGCTGTCGGCTCTAGATCTAGAGCGAGGGCTCAACCTTGCCCGAGCTGAACTTTGGCGCCGCCGATGGACGGTGCCACCGAACGCCGGTTCGGGGCGACCCCATCACGGCCTACTGCTCGGCGGGCGTGATGCTCCGAGCCAGGATGTCAGCAGCCTTACGGTCGGTGACATCATGACGTGGGCGTACGTCTGAAGGGTGAGTGTCGGCCGAGAGTGTCCGAGGCGGCCGGCCACCCGTTCGCACATCGATGCCACCAGCCAGCATCACAGTCGCCGCGAAGTGCCTGAGGTGGTGGAAGCGAATTGCACCTAAGCCGAGCCGAGATCGGAGCTCGGTGAACTCCGCGGTGACGCGGCTGGGCCGTAGCGGCTGTTTGTAGTCGGGTGCCTGGGACCACACGAAGGCATCCGGTTCCAGGGCCACTCCGATCGCAGCGCATCGCGCCGCCGCCAGGTTTCTCTGAGCCTCGAGCACAGCGACGGTGGCGGGGTCGAGGGCCATTCGCCGAACGAGCCCCGTCTTTGTCGTCCTGACTTCAACACGCCCCGGCAGATCCGAGACTGACTTTCGGACGACGAGGGAACCATCCTCGAGATCCACATCCGACCACTGCAGGGCGCATAGCTCGCCACGCCGGCACCCAGTCGTCGCAGCCACGAAGAGAAGGGTTGCAAACTCCGAATCCCTCTCCTGGGCCTCCTCGATCAGGAGCTTGATGTTCTCCGCCGACGGTGCCGCCGGTTCGTTGTGCTCTAAGCCCGGTGGAGTGGCTTGAGCGGCGGGGGAATGTTCCACGAGGCCCCACCGGACCGCCTGGTTCAGGGAGGCGGAGAGGACAGCGTGATAGCGCCTGAAGCTGGTCGACGAGAGACCGCGTCGTCGGAGGCGGCCGTAGAAGCCATCGAGGTCCCGCCCCCGTAGCTTGCGCAGATCTTTGTCACCGATCTCCTCGCTGATCAACGCAGCCATGCGACGGTTCTCATGCAAGGTCTTTGGCCGCGTCCCCTGGCCTCGATGTGTTCCAGCCACCGCTGCAATAGTCCCGAATAGTCCCGCCAGAGTCTCGCGCTCGAATGGAATCTTGCCCTCGCTGGCCTCTTTCACCAACCGGGCCGCTTCTCGCTGGGCCGCCCGCCGACCCCCGTGCACCGTCGCCGTGACGTACCGGTAGCGCTTAGTGGCGGCGTCGCGGCCGAGGGACACCCGCACCTGCCAGACCCCCGGTGAGCGTTCACGTAGGCTTCCTGAACGGAGCCAGCCTGCGACTATGGCCGGATCATGACAACGGTCCAGGTCGCAGGGCGAAACTCCTGCTGGAGAGGTGCGAGAGCGGCCGAATCGGACTCACTGCTAATGAGTTGACCTGGGTAACCGGGTCCGAGGGTTCAAATCCCTCCCTCTCCGCTCGGGAGCTGGCGCCCGGTGCCCGGCAACCGGAAGTCGGCCCGCCGCGGCGGGCTTGCCGTGCACCGTCACTCCGGCGGACCGGCCTGGTGTGAGGAGTGTGTGCGACGACGTGGGCCTCTACTGGTTGCAGACCCTGGGGTGCCCCAAGAACCAGGTGGACTCCGACAAGCTCGAGGGCTACCTCCATGCGCGGGGTTACCGCCGTGCTGCGGACCCTGGACAGGCCGAGCTCGTCGTCGTGAACACCTGTGCGTTCATCGAGGCGGCCCGCCAGGAGTCGATCGAGGCGATCCTCCATCTGGCTGACCGCCGTGCCGTGGGATCACGGCTGGTCGTGACCGGCTGCATGGCCGAGCGCTACGGGAACGAGCTGCACGAAGCCCTCCCCGAAGTCGACCTCGTGGCCGGTTTCGGTCGTGACCTGACCGCGACGACCACACCGGGACCCGCCCCTGCTCCGGTCCCCGTTTCCATCGGCCCGAGCAGCCGGCCCGATGTCGGGACGCCTCCGGGCGCCGCCGTCCACGATTTCGACCTCCTGCGCCTTCCCCGCCCTGCCGCCCGCGCCCCCTGGGCCTATGTGAAGGTCGCCGAGGGGTGCGACCGGATCTGCGGCTTCTGCGCCATCCCCTCCTTCCGGGGCAAGCAGCGGTCACGGTCGCCCGAAGAGATATTGGCCGAGGTCGACGCGCTCGACGCGCCCACCTACGGTGCCCCCCCGTTGCGCGAGATCGTCCTCGTCGCACAGGACCTCGCCTCGTACGGCCGCGACCGCACCGGGCCCGGCCCGGGTACGCGCATCGCCAACGGCCACTCGCCCATTGCCACCCTCACCCGCGCCGTCTCGATGCAGGTCGAGCGCACCCGGCTCCTCTACCTCTACCCGTCCGGCCTCACCGACGAGCTGATCGAGACGATCTTGGACACCGGTGTGCCCTACTTCGACCTCTCGCTCCAGCACGTGGCGCGCCCGCTGCTCGCTCGCATGCGCCGCTGGGGCGACGGCGAACGGTTCTTGCGCCGCATCGCCGACATCAGGGCCGTCGATCCCGATGCCACCTTCCGGTCCTCCTTCATCCTCGGCTACCCCGGCGAGACCGAGCGCCACCACGACTTGCTCCTCCAATTCCTGGCGGACGCGCAGCTCGATTGGGCCGGCTTCTTCCCCTTCTCCAACGAGGACGGGACGCACGCCACCGGCCTCGCCGACCAGGTGCCGCCCGAGCTCGCGCTCGAGCGTCTGCGCGAGTGCACCGAGCTCCAGGACGCCATCACCGCGGCGAAGCGGGACCGCCTCATCGGGGCCGTTCGCCCGGTCCTGGTCGACGCCCCCGGCCGCGGCCGCACGCCGCACGAGGCGCCCGAGATCGACGGCATCGTGCATGTGCCCTCCGGGATCCCGGTGGGCAGCCTCGTCGAGATGCGCATCACCGGCGCCGAGGGCCCCGACCTGCGCGGTGTCCCGGCGGGCGACCGCAGCGCGGTGCCCGCCCGCGCAGGAGCGCCGTCCTCGTGAGCGACGCCACGCACGAGCACCCCTCCCACCCGGGGTTCGCCTTCGGCCCCAGCGCGCTGGTGACCCCGGCCAACGCAGTGACGGTGGCCCGGTTGCTGGCCGCGCCCGTGTACATCGTCATGCTGGTCGTCTGGGGTGCGTCGTGGATCAACGTCGCGGTCGGCATCGTCCTGGCCGGCAGCGACGGGCTCGATGGCTACATGGCCCGCCGCCACGGCACCACCCGCTCCGGTGCCTTCCTCGATCCGCTGGCCGACAAGGCGTGCGTCCTCGGTGCCATGATCACCCTGGCCGTGGAAGGCCACCTGCCCTGGTTCCCCGTGGTCCTCATCAGCGGCCGCGAGGTCGGCATGCAGCTCTACCGCTCCTGGGTCGGACGCCGCGGCGTGTCCATCCCGGCCCGCAAGTCGGCGAAGCTCAAGACCCTCGTGCAGGATTTCGCAATCGGCACCGTGATCATCCCGCCCCTGGCCCACCAACACGGCCTTCAAGTTGCGATGATCTGGTTCGCCTGTGCGCTCACGCTCTACACCGGAGCCGAGTACCTGATCGACGGCCGTCGGGCGCTGCACCGGCCCGCTGCCTCCTAAGGTCGCTCCCGTGAGGATCGAGATCGTGGCGGTCGGCACCGAGCTGCTGCTAGGCCAGATCGCCGACACCAACTCCGCCTGGCTGGGCGAGCACCTGGCCGCGAACGGTGTGGCCTCCCATTTTCACCAAGCGGTCGGCGACAATCACGACCGCATCGTGCTCGCGCTGCGCACCGCGCTGGCCCGCAGCGACGGCGTCATCATGTGCGGCGGGCTCGGGCCCACCCAGGACGACATCACCCGGGATGCCATCGCCGAGGTCATGGGCGTCGAACTCGTGCGCAACCAGGCCATCGTCGACCTGATCGCCGGCTTTTTCGAGGCCCGCGGGCGCGTCATGACGGCGAACAACGCCCGCCAGGCCGACGTCCCAGAGGGTGCCGCCGTCATCCCGCAGGTGGTCGGCACCGCGCCGGGCCTCATCTGCCCGCTCGGGAACAAGGTGATCTATGCGGTCCCCGGCGTCCCCTATGAGATGACAGAGATGTTCGAGCGCGCCATCCTGCCCGACCTGCGCACCCGCATGGCCGAGGCCGGCGAGGAGGGAGTCATCGCCAGCCGCGTGCTGCGTACCTGGGGGGCCAGCGAATCCGGACTGGCCGAGGCGCTCCAGGATCGCATCGAGGCGCTTGACGCCCCCGGCGACGTGACGCTCGCCTTCCTCGCCTCCGGGATCGAGGGGATCAAGGTGCGCATCACGGCCAAGGCCCGCACGCTCGAGGACGTCTCCTCGCTCCTCGACAAGGAGGAGACTGAGGTACGCCGCGCCATCGACGATCGCCTGGGCGACATCGTGTTCGGCGTCGACGACGAGTCCATGGAGGTCGCCGTCGCGCGAACGGCTGATCGCTCGTGGCCTCAGCTTCGGCGTGGCCGAGTCGCTGACCGGCGGCCTCATCGCCTCCCGCCTCGTCAACGTGCCGGGAGCCTCGGCCTGGTTCCGCGGCGGCGTCGTGGCCTATGACGCACGGGTCAAGTTCGACGTCCTGGGGGTCCCCGAGGGGCCCGTCGTCACCGAATCGGCGGCGGCGGCCATGGCGGAGGGTGCCGCCCGGGTGACGGGGGCGGACGTCGGCCTGGGCATCACCGGCGTGGCCGGCCCTGAGGAGCAAGAGGGTGTGGCAGCGGGGACCGTTTTCGTCGGTCTCTTCTTGCCGGGCCAGCCGGCCCAGACCCGCGAGCTGCGGGTGCCGGGCGACCGGGAGCGCGTCCGGCAGTACGGTGCCATTTCGGCCCTTGACCTGCTGCGACGTACTCTCGACGCCTCGACGGCCTGAGCGCGCGAGTTCACAGGGGCCCCACAGGCGGGTCACACTGGACGGGGAATCGGGGGTGCGACCCTGTCCTCGAGGGAGGTATCACCTGTGAAAACCGAAAACGGACCGCGGGTCTTGGTCGTCGACGACGAGCCGTCAATTGTCGATGCCGTGGCGACGTCGCTGCGCTACGAGGGGTTCACCGTCGACGAGGCGATGACGGGGCGCAAGGCTCTGGCCCAGGCCCAGGAGGACCCGCCCGACCTCTTGATCCTCGACGTCATGCTTCCCGACCTTGACGGTCTCGAGGTGACCCGGCGCCTGCGCGCCGACGGGCTGCGCATCCCCGTCCTCTTCCTCACCGCGCGCGACACGCTGCAGGACAAGCTGGCCGGTCTGACCGTCGGGGGCGACGACTACGTCACCAAGCCCTTCGCGCTGGCCGAGGTCATCGCCAGAGTGCACGCGATCCTGCGGCGCACCGGCTACGAGCCCGAGGACGACGGCATCCTGCGCTTTTCCGACCTCGAACTCGACGAGAGCGCGCACGAAGTGCGCCGCGGCGGTAGTCCGATCAACCTCACCGCGACGGAGTTCAACCTCCTGCGCTATTTCATGCTCAATCCGCGCCATGTGCTCTCCAAGGCGCAGATCCTGGACCACGTCTGGCACTACGACTTCGGGGGCGACGGCAACGTCGTCGAGACCTACGTCAGCTATCTGCGCAAGAAGCTCGAGAAGCACGGGCCTCCGCTCATCCACACCATCCGCCTCGTCGGCTACACGTTGCGAGAGCCGGAGTCGGCCACCGGAGCGGCCTGAGTGTCCCTCCGCCTCCGGCTCCTGCTCGCGGTCGGGGCGATCTCCATCCTGGCGCTGGTCGTGGCGGACTTCGCCACGTACTCGGCGTTGCGCTCGTCGCTGTACAACCAAGTCGACCAGGAGCTGGCCGCGCACCCCCAGACCCGCTTCTTCGTAGATTCGACCACCGGAGCGCCCCTGTGCCCGTCGCCCCACAGCAGCTTCGGGGAACCCCGGTCGCGGCCGGCCCCGGCCCGGGACCCGGCAACGGCGACGGCGACGGCGGCGGGCGGCGGCTTCGCCAACATCTTCGGCATCAGCTACGCATCGGTCGTCGATCAGAACGGCTCGGTCGTCGATAGTCTCGAGTGCCCCGCCTACGTCGGCAAGAGCTCCTACCGGCCGCAGCTGCCCTCGCCCATCACGGGCTTCACGACTCAACCCGACGGATCCCAGGCGGCGTACTTCACCACCTCGTCCATCGCGCCCGGCGGCCCGTCCTTCCGGGTCCGGGCGTGAAGGGCCAGGGCGGTGACGTGTTCGTGCAGGCAGTGCCACTCGTCGACCAAACCAGCACCCTGCACACGCTCTTCCTCACCGAGCTGGCGGTCACGGCGGGCGCGCTGGTGTTCGCGCTCGCAGCGGGCTGGTGGCTGGTCCGGCTCGGCCTGCGCCCGCTGGAGGACGTCGAACGCACCGCCGACTCCATCGCCGCCGGCAACCTCGACCAGCGGGTCCCGGGCGCGGAGCAGTCGACCGAGGTGGGCCGGCTGGCTCGGGCGCTCAACGTCATGCTGGAGCGCATCCAGGCCGCGTTCTCGGCCCGGCTTGCCTCCGAGGCGCGTCTCAGGGAGTCCGAGCTGCACCTGCGCCAGTTCGTCGCCGACGCCTCACACGAGCTCCGGACGCCCATTGCTGCCGTGTCGGCCTACGCCGAACTGTTCGAGCGAGGCGCTGCCGAGCACTCCGACGACATGCCGAGGGTGATGGCCGGGATCCGCTCGGAGACCGCTCGCATGGACCGTCTGGTCAATGACCTTCTCACCCTGGCCCGGCTCGACGAGGGGGTGCCGATGGAGAAGACCTCCGTGGAACTGGTGTCGCTGACGTCGGAGGCAGTGCGCACCGCCACTGCGGTCGGACCGGAGTGGCCCGTCCGCTTCTGGGCCGCGCGCCCGGTCGAGGTGATCGGCGACAAGGACCGCCTGCGCCAGGTGGTGGACAACCTGCTGGCCAATGTCCGGGCCCACACGCCGGAGGGGACGACGACGACGGTCCGGGTTGACCAGTTCGACGACCAGGCCGAGGTAGAGGTGCGCGACACCGGTCCCGGCATGCCGGCCGAGGAGGCTCGTCGCGTCTTCGAGCGCTTCTACCGGGCCGACCCGGCCCGTTCCCGCACCAGGGGGGTAGCGGCCTCGGGCTCTCCATCGTCTCGGCCATCGTGGCCGCGCACGGTGGGACCGTCGCAGCGGTGTCCTCGCCGGGGCAGGGCATGACGGTGACCGTGCGGATCCCCATGAGCCAGCCGGACCACGACCAGGTCACGGCGGGCGAGATGCCCGAATCGGCCGCCTGAGTCCCGCCGTCCGCGACTTCACACCGGACCCACAGCCGACCTTCACGGAGCCCGGAGGCGGGCCGGACACCATTCTGGACATGACAGCCCTGGCTCCGTACGAGGCCGACGTCGACCCCCGCCAGATCTCCATGGACGTCGAGATCGTCGTGCCCGTCTACAACGAGGCGGCCCAGCTGGCCGAGAGGATCACCGCGCTCCGCACCTTCCTCGACGAGTCGTTTCCCTTCCGGACACTCGTCACGGTGGTGGACAACGCCAGCACGGACGACACCTCCCGCGTCGCCGGCGAGTTAGCGGCACAGTTGCGAGGCGTGGCTGCGATGCGCCTGCCGCGCAAGGGGCGCGGCTACGCGCTGCGAGAGGCCTGGTCGACCAGTGCCGCTCCCGTCGTCGCGTACATGGACGTCGACCTCTCCACCTCGCTGCCGGCGCTGCTGCCTCTCGTGGCGCCGCTGCTCTCTGGCCACCGCGACGTCGCCATCGGATCGCGGCTCGCCCGCGGCGCGCATGTCGTGCGCGGCCCCAAGCGAGAGCTGATCTCCCGGGCCTACAACCTGCTGCTCAAGTTCACGCTGCGGGGCCGCTTCAGCGACGCCCAGTGTGGTTTCAAGGCTCTGCGCCGGGACGCGGCGGAGAAGTTGCTTCCCCTCGTCGAGGACAACGAATGGTTCTTCGACACCGAGTTGCTGGTCACCGCGGAGCGGTTGGGCCTGCGCATCGGCGAGGTCCCGGTGGACTGGGTCGACGATCCCGACTCCCGGGTGAACATCGTCTCGACAGCCGCCGACGACCTGCGCGGCGTGTGGCGGATGCTCGTGCGGCGTCCCAAGGGCCTCCGCCGCGTGCGTTCCAACGAGGTCGCGGCCGACCAGCTGCTGCGCTTCGCGGGCGTGGGTCTGATCTCGACCCTCGGGTACCTCTTCCTCTTCGTGGCCTGGCGCCCGCTCATCGGACCGATCAGCGCCAACGCGGTCGCCATGGCGCTCGCCACCCTGTTCAACACGGCGGTGCACCGCGAGCTGTCCCGCACCACCGACGGCCAGGCCCGACGCGGCCGGCTCTACGCCGTCGCCGCCGGCCTGTACGCCGTGAGCCTCGCCTTCACGACGTTGGGCCTTCTCGTTGCCCAGCTGGTGGCCCCCGGCGCCCTGCTCCCAGAGTTGGTGGCGATCACCGTGGCCAACCTGGCCGCCGCCGTCTTCCGGTTCGCCGTGCTGCGGGCCTGGATCTTCCGTCCCTGCGCCCGCAAGGGCGCCGAATCCCAGGAGATGTCACGATGACGGACCTCACGCCCGCTCCCGACGCCCCGGTCGGGGTGCTCGACCGGCCGGTCGACCTCGACGCCGGCACGGACCCGAGTGCGACCGCAGCGCGCGCCGGGCGACTGGCCGCCCAGCCCGCGGCGGGGCCACCTGGCCCGCTTCGTGCGGGGCAAGGAGAGCGACGCCCCCTGGGTGAGGCCGGCCCTCCTCACGTTGCTCGTCGCCACTGCCGTCCTCTACCTGTGGGACCTCGGGGCGACCGGGTGGGCCAACTCCTTCTATTCCGCTGCGGTGCAGGCGGGGACCAAGAGCTGGAAAGCGTTCTTCTTCGGCTCCTCGGACTCGTCCAACTTCATCACCGTCGACAAGCCGCCCGCGTTCTTGTGGCCGATGGAGATCTCGGCCCGCATCTTCGGGCTCAACTCGTGGAGCGTGCTGGCGCCGCAGGCCCTGGAGGGTGTCGCGACCGTCGGCCTGGTCTACCTGTCCGTCCGGCGCTGGTTCAGCGCGCAGGCCGCCATCCTCGGTGGTGCCGTCGTGGCCCTCACGCCGGTTGCCGCGCTGATGTTCCGTTACAACAACCCGGACGCGATGCTGGCCCTGCTGCTCGCGGGCGCCCTCTACGCCACCATGCGCGGCCTGGAGCGGGCGCAGACGAAATGGCTCGTCCTGGCCGGGGCGCTGGTGGGCTTCGGCTTCATCACCAAGATGATGCAGGCCTTCCTGATCCTCCCCGTCATGGCCGTCGTCTACCTGCTCGCGGCGCCGACAGGCTTGCGGCGGCGGGTGTGGCAGGTCTTCCTGATGGGCGTGTCCGTCCTCGTCGCTGCTGGCTGGTGGGTCGCCGCGGTCGTCCTCACACCGGCGGCCGACCGCCCCTACGTCGGCGGTTCGCAGGACAACAACATCTTGAACCTCATCTTCGGCTACAACGGCTTCGGCCGGATCACCGGGAACGAGGCCGGCAGCGTGGGCGGCGGCAGGGTCCCAGGGAGCATGTGGGGCCCGACCGGGTTCACCCGGCTCTTCAACTCCGAGTTCGGGAACATGATGTCGTGGCTCTTGCCCGGCGCGCTCGTGATGGGCGCCGTCCTGCTCGCCCTCACCATGCGGGCCCGCCGCACCGACCGCGAGCGCGCCGCACTGCTGCTGTGGGGCGGCTCGCTCGTCTCCACCGGCCTCGTCATCAGCCTGGCCCAGGGCATCATCCACCCGTACTACCTGGTGGCCCTGGCGGCGCCGCTCGGCGGCCTCATCGGGATCGCCACCATGGGCCTCTGGCAGCGTCGCGGCACCTTGGCGGGCCGGGTTGGTCTGGCCGCGGGCCTGGGCGCGACGGTGGTCTGGAGTTACGTACTTCTCGGGCGCACGCCTGACTGGTTCCCCGCGTTGCGGCCAATTGTGGCGGTGGCCGGAGCCCTCGGGGTCGTTGCCATCCTGGCTCTGCCTCTCCTGCGCTCGGTCCCGAAGCTGGCCATCGGCCTCGTCGCGGTGCTCGGCTTCGGTGCCGCGCTGGCCGCGCCCTGTTCTCGACGGTCGCCACGGCGGAGACACCGCACAGCGGTGCGATCCCCTCCGTCACGCCGAGCGCTGCGAGCGGATTCGGCGGCCCCGGCGGCGGGTTCCCCGGCGGCTTCCCCGGTGGTGGCCGCCTGCACCGCGCCTTCGCCGGCGGCGCGTTCCCCGGTGGGGCACGACCCTCGTTCGGCGGCGGCTTCCCCGGCGGCGGCTTCCCCGCCGGCGGCTTCCCCGGCGGCGGCTTCCCCGGCGCCGGAACCGGTGCCGGCACCGGCGGGTTTCCGGGTGCGGCCCCCTCGTTCGGCGCCGGCGGTGGGGCCGGGCGTGGCTTCGGCGGTAGGGGCGGCCTCGGCGGGATCTTGGGTGCCAGCCAATCCAACGCTGCGTTGGACAAGCTCCTGCAGGCGAACGCCGGGCGTTACACCTGGGGCGCCGCCACGGTGAGCGCCAACTCGGCCGCCGGCTACCAGTTGTCGAGCGGCGAGCCGGTGATGGCCATCGGCGGGTTCAACGGGACCGATCCGGCGCCGACGCTGGCCCAATTCGAGAAGTACGTCGCCGAGGGCAAGATCCACTACTTCATCGCCGGCGGGCGCGGGGAGGCTTCGGTGGCGCAGGCGGCTCGAGCGATGACGCCTCGCAGATCGCCTCGTGGGTGGAGTCGCACTACACGGCTGAGACCGTGGGTGGCGCGACTGTCTACGACCTCGCTTCGGGAGGTTCGAGCTCGTCGGCCTGAGACCGGACCGGACCGTCTCGGCATCGGGTGAGGGAGCGGATGGGAGTACCCGATCCTCCGTACAGTGGGAGTCCTCTCTATGCAGGACCCCGAGGAGCCCCTAGTGACGTGGGCGATCCGGCGTTGCCGCGCGGAGGACTGGCGCCACATCCGTCGTCTGCACGTCATGATGGCACTGGGCATCCCACTGGCCGTCGGCGTGGAGCTGAACGACGTGTTTGCGACACCGGACGCCTACTGGACGGAGTACGCGACCGCCTGTGCGCTCGGTGGCGAGCAGGCGCTCTACGTCGCCGACGAGGCGCGGGCCTGTGTCGGGATGGGCCACGTCCGACTCGACCACGGCGAAGGGCGCCTGGCCATGCTGTTCGTCGAGGAGAACCACCGGCGGCTGGGCGTCGGCTCCGCCCTGTTCGTCGCCCAGGAGAGCTGGGCACGGCATTCGGGGGCGACCCACCTGGTCTGTCACATACCGGACACGAGTGCCGCGGTCCGGCTCGCCGAGCAATCCGGCTGGACGCGTACCGAGGAGATCTTCGTGGCCAAGAACAGGCTGGTCGAGCGCCGCTGGGTCAAGACGATCTCCTAGTCCCGCGGCGAACGCCACAATGTCGGGATGGGAGTGATCCGGTTCGCGACGCAGCTGCGCGCACACGGCCCCGCGGCCGCCATCGTTCTCAATGCTGCGCAGGTCGCCGACGTCGGTGAAGGTGCCAAACGATTCCCCGTCGTCGCCACCGTGGACGGGTACACGTGGCGAACGAGCGTGGCCCGGATGGGCGGCGAGTTCGTGGTGGGGTTGAATCGCGAGGTTCGCCACGACGCGGGCGTGGGGGCCGGGCAGCAGGTCGACGTCGTCCTCGAGCTGGACCTCGCACCGCGGACGGTCGAGGTGCCCGATGCGCTGGCGGCTGCGCTGGCGACCGATCCGCGGGCCAAGGCCGACTTCGAGCGCATGTCCTTCACGCACCGCAAGGAGTACGCCCGCTGGATCGCCGAGGCGAAACGGGAGGAGACCACGCGGCGCCGCGTCGAACGGCGCTCGAGATGATCAAGGCCGGCCAGCGCCGCTCCTGACCGGCTGGCCCCGCAGGCGACCGCGGTATCGTCCGAGTCCCATGTGCACCTACGTCCTCATTCACGGAGCCGGGTCCGACTCGTGGTACTGGCACCTGGTGAAGCCAGAACTCGAGGCGCTCGGACACGACGCCGTGGCCGTCGACTTGCCCTGCGACGACGACTCCGCCGGGCTCTCCGACTACGCGGACGAGGTCGTGGCGGCTGCGGGCGGTCGCGATGACGTCGTCGTGGTGGCCCAGTCGCTCGGCGGCTTCACCGCTCCGCTCGTCTGCGGCCGGCTGCCCGTCCGGCTCATCGTCCTGGTCGCCGCGATGGTGCCCAGACCGGGTGAGTCCCCAGGAGAGTGGTGGGCCAACACCGGTCATAGGTTCCCCGATCCCTTCGACCCGCAGGAGATCTTTGCGCACGACCTGCCGGCCGACCTGGTGGCGGAACTCCCGTCACACCTCCGCGAGCAATCCGGGACGCCGTTCGAGGAGCCGTGGCCCCTCGACGCGTGGCCCGACGTGCCGACGCGTTTCTTGCTCTGCCAGGACGACCGCTTGTTCCCCGCGACGTTCCAACGACGCGTGGTCCGCGATCGATTGGGGATCGAACCCGACGAGATGCGCGGTGGCCACCTGCCCGCCCTTGGGCACCCCGACGTGCTCGTCAGCCGATGGAGTCCTATCGCCAGGAGCTCTAGAGCGACGCGGGAGCGGGCTCGTCCTGCTCCGATGAACCCACGCGTCGTGGCGTGGCCTTCTCGATGGCCTCCCAGCCGCTCGAGGCCTCTCGGCGTGCCATTTCGACGCGGTGCCCACCGCGCAGGCCGAAGAGGCGCTTGGCCAGGAGGAGGTAGATGGCGACCGCCAGGTTGATCGCCAGGACGACGAGCTTGAAAATGCTGACCCGCAGCGTCAGTTCGTAGATCTCGTAGGGGATGAGCACGGTCGTTGCGACGAAGGTCAGGTATTCGGCCCACCGCTTGTTCAACCACAGGCCCACCATCTCCGTCGCCTCGAGGGCCGCGTAGGCGATGAGCACCAACCCCAAGGTGACGAGGTGCGCCGGTGAGTACTTGAAGGCCCGTCCGAAGTAGCCGAGGATGCCCCGGGCCTGGGTCGAACCGGGGTCACCTCCCGCCAGGTCGTTCATGATGTTGGTGTAGTCGCGGTGCAACGACTGATCGTGACTGGCAAAGGTGAAGAGCACGAGGGCGAGGGTCGTCAACACAACCACGTGAATGGCCCGATCGACGGCGATCAGCCGTAACACGTAGCGGTCCCGCAGGACCGCGCCACGCGCCGGCACCTCAATCTCCTCCCGGCGTTCCACATGGTCCCTGGTCGGATGCTCCGGGATCGGGTGCATGACCCACGCGTCGCAGCGGAGGCAGCGATGGAACCGCACCCCGTCGCACTCGCGCGCCACGATGTCGTCGTAGGGACTGATGTCGGCGGCGCCGACACCGACCAGGTGGTGACCCTTCCAGGCGCAGGTGAACAGCTCGTAGCGGTTGGAGGGTCGGCGTCGGCCTGCCACGTCGTCAGGTTAAGCGGCGGGGTGGGGCGACGATCGGATATGGCATGCACCGGCAATCGTTTGCATCGCTCCTCTCAGAGCAGGCCCAGGTAGTGCTCGAGCGTGGCGGCGTCGAAGGCGACGAAGCGGACCAGGGTGACTTCGGTGTCCGTGGCGCGGACGGTGGACACGGCGACCTCGGCGGCGAGGTCCGGGGGGTAGCCGAACACCCCGGTCGAGATGGCGGGGAAGGCAACCGAGCGGGCGCCCAGCTCGTCGGCGACCGACAGGGCGCCGCGGTAGCACGAGGCGAGCGTCTCGGGCTCGTCCGCCGTGCCGCCCTGCCAGACCGGGCCGACCGTGTGGATGATGAAGCGGGCGGGGAGGTCGAAGCCCTCGGTGACGACGGCCGCACCGGGCGGGCACCCGCCGAGGGCCCGGCAGGCGACCTTCAGTCGATCGGCGCCGGCTGCGCGGTGGATGGCGCCGTCGACGCCCCCGCCGCCACGCAGATGGCGGTTGGCCGCGTTCACCACCGCGTCGACCCGCTCGGCCGTGATGTCGCCCTGGACGGCCTGGAGCCGGGGCGCCACGGGGCCTAACCCCCTGTGGTCGAGGTGGCGCCCGAGGTCGCGGCCGGGACCAGTTTCAGCAGCGATACCGAGTGGACCGGCGCCCGCTCGGTCGTCTTCTCGCCCCACGAGGAGAAGGACACCGTGCCGTGGATGGCCGATGAGCCGCCCCCGGTGCCGGGGTTGGTGTCCTCTTCGATGGGCAGGGGCGTTCCGGAGGCCGGGACGAAGAGGACGACCGGCACCGTGCCGGTCTGCGTGCCCTGGGAGCCGTGGATCGCCAGCACGGACTTGCCGTTCACCGAGGTGGCGGTGCCGTAGGTGTACGGCCCTGACATCTCCAGCTCGCGCGGCACCTGCGAGTTGAGGAGGCCGGTGACCAGCTGTGCAAGGCCGTTGTTCGAGGTGGGGAAGGAGAGCCAGGCGCCGGCGTACTTCGACGACTGGTTGCTGGTGAGGCCGATGACGTGGTGGAGGGCGGTGGCGTTGGCGTTGATGTAACCGGTGGACCCGACCAGCAACGCCGTCAGGTGCTCGCTGAGCGATCCGTTCTTCACGATGAGCGTCTGCGCGCCCGAGGTGGCACCGGTGTCGCCGTGCACGGTGATGGTCACGCCACTCTGTCGCGCCGAGGAGCTGAAGTGCACGCCCTGCGTGCCCACCGCCTTCATCGCGGCCTGGTACTCGGACTGGGCGCTCTGCCCGGGTGTCGCGGCCGCGCCGGCGGCCGCGGACGTGCCGGCGGTGAGGGCTGTCAGTGCGACGACGGCCGAGATGGCGCCGGCGGTCGCGGCGGTGCTGATTGGGAACTGGCGCAGGGGGCGCATGACCTTCACTCTCCTGGAGGACCCGGCCTGGCGGCGCCCGAGCGCCTGCTCGCCGGTAGGGGACAGGTGCCATTCTCTCACGTCGAGGTGGGCAAGCGGGATCGGGTCGGTTCCGGGCCGCCGTGCGTTCCGCCTCGGGCGTCAAGCGGTGCTGACCGGCCCGATGGACACGGTGGCCTGGGGGGCCATTGGGCGCACGAGTTCGCCCCACTTCGAGTAGGTCACGTGCTCGGCGGCGGTGGGCTGCCCCTTCGCGTCAAGCGAGTCCTCCTCCACCGGGAGGTGGGTCCCCTGGGCGCGCACGTACAGGACGACGTGGACCTCCTTGCGTTCGAAGGTCTGCTTCCCGTCGATGGCATCGACGGCATACCCGTCGAGCGTCCGCCGGCGCCCGAGAGAGACTGGCCCCTTGAGCATCAGCTGGGTGGCGACGTCGTGTGAGCGCACACCTGCGACCACCTGGGCGAATGCAACGTTGTTCGTGGAGAACTCGATCCACTGGCCCGTAGCCTCGGCCGCCTGGGTCGCGCTGAGACCGGCCAGGTTCTGGAGTCCACCGGCGTTGCCCTTGATGTAGGTGGTCCCGCCGATCACGAGGATCGTGATGGTGCCCGTGCCCATGCTCACGGTCTGGCTCCCCGACGCCGGCCCGGCGTCCCCGGCCACGACCAGGGTCTGCTTCGACTGCGTCGAGGTCGAGTTGTAGTGGACCGACCACGATTGTGTCGTCGCCACGGCCTGACGGTAGAGCGTCGACGCGTTGACGGGGGGGCTCGTGGCCGCGGCAGGGCCGGCCTGCGCCGCCGTCACGCCGAGCACGGGGCCGGCCAGCAGGATGCCGGCCACCACCCTTCGTCTGAACACCAGCTGCCCTCCGAATCTCCCGTTCCCGCCCCGGGAACCGTCAGCTTCGCACGTCACCGGCACGCCTCTCGGTCACGGCCGCCACGCGTTTCCGGGACGGATTCGGGGGCGGTGGGGACCGTTCTCCCGCCGTTCCACCCAGCCGGCGGGAGCATCCGCGTCGTACGAACACACGTTCGTTATGCTGCGAAACGTAGCGCCGGCGGGACCGTCACACCCTCGCCGTAGGGTCACCCGCAGGGGACCGGCCACAAGACCGGCACGGTTCGCCGAACCGTCGCAGAACAGACAATCGCAGGACAGAGGAACGGGACAGAGAAGAGGAGAGAGGCAGATGGCCGAAACGGAACGGGACAAGGCGCTGGACGCCGCGCTGGGCCAGATCGAGAAGCAGTTCGGCAAGGGCTCGGTCATGCGCATGGGCGACAACCTCTCCATGAACATCGAGTCTGTCCCGACCGGCGCGCTCTCGCTGGACCTGGCGCTGGGCATCGGAGGCCTGCCTCGGGGCCGCATCGTCGAGATCTACGGTCCCGAGTCGTCGGGCAAGTCGACGCTGGCCATGCACGTCGTGGCCGAAGCGCAGCGCAACGGCGGCATCTGCGCCTACGTCGATGCCGAGCACGCCATGGACCCGGTCTACGCGCGGGCCATCGGGGTGAACATCGACGACCTCCTCATCTCGCAGCCCGACACCGGCGAGCAGGCGCTCGAGATCGCCGACATGCTCATCCGTTCCGGGGCGCTCGACGTCCTGGTCGTCGACTCGGTGGCGGCACTGACGCCGCGGGCCGAGATCGAGGGCGAGATGGGCGACACCCACGTCGGCCTTCAGGCCCGTCTGATGTCCCAGGCCCTGCGCAAGCTGACGGGGACCCTGTCGAAGTCCAGCACGATCGCCGTCTTCATCAACCAGCTGCGGGAGAAGATCGGCGTCATGTACGGCTGCTTCCATTACGGCGCCAAGGTCGTGCTGGCAGACGGCAGCACGGAGAAGATCGGCAAGATCGTCAACCAGCGCCTCCCGGTCGAGGTGCTGTCCTACGATCCGGTGGCCGGGACCATCGTGCCCAAGCGGGTCGTGAACTGGTTCGACAACGGCACCACTGACCGGTTCTTGCAGATCACGGTGGCCAAGCCAGCGAAGAACGGCCGGGCCCAGCTGGCGTGCACCTCGAACCACCTGATCCGTACCCCTGGTGGTTGGTGCGAGGCGGGTGAGTTGAAGGTCGGTGACCGGGTGCTCGAGGCCCTTCCGCACTATCTGTCCGACTTCCAGTGGGAGGCCCTGCGCGGCACGCTCATGGGTGACGGCGCCCTGTCACCGACGCCAAGCGGCCACGGCGCGCGGTTCCGCTTCAGCCACTGTGCGGAGCAAACGCCCTACGCCGACTGGAAGGCCTCGCTGTTCTCCAACCTCGGATCAAGTCGTCATGTTCGGAGCGACGGGGTCGTGACGTACGACTTCTCGCCGCTGCCCGAGCTGGCCCCACTCCGCCAGGGTGTGTACGTCGAGAAGGAGAAGGTCTTCGACGACGACTACCTCAAACACCTCAGCCCGCTGTCGCTCGCCCTCTGGTACATGGACGACGCCAACGTGAGTATCCGGTCCAAGGGAGTCCAGAGCCGGACCGCCGGGCTCACCGGTCGGGCCCAAATCTGCGTCGAGGCCATGGAGCCCCTCACGCGTGAGCGCCTGGTGTCGTACCTGGCCGACACCTGGGGTGTCCGGGCGAAACTGGTTACCTCGGGTGCGAGCAAGAAGGCCGTCCTCGTCTTCAGCAAGGCCGAGACGGCGAAGCTCCACGCCCTGATCGCTCCGTTCGTGCATCCGAGCATGGAGTACAAGCTGCTCCCGGCCTACCGGGGCCGTTTTGCAGTCGAGCCCGTCCTCACCCCGATGCGCTACGAGCTGGTGGCCCTTCCCGTGACGGACGTCCACGTCAAACCCCCGACGCGCTCGATGCACCGATTCGACATCGAGGTCGAGGACAGCCACAACTATCTGGTCGACGGCGTCGTCGTCCATAACTCACCTGAAGTCACCCCGGGTGGGCGCGCCCTGAAGTTCTACTCCTCGATCCGGCTCGACATCCGCCGGATCGAGGCGATCAAGGACGGCGCCGACGTGATCGGCAACCGCACGCGGGTGAAGGTCGTCAAGAACAAGTGCTCGGCGCCCTTCAAGCAGGCCGAGTTCGACATCATGTACGGCAAGGGGATCAGCCGAGAGGGTTCACTCCTCGACGTCGCGGTCGACCTCGGGTTCGTCAAGAAGTCGGGAGCGTGGTTCACCTACGAGGGCGAGCAGCTGGGGCAGGGCCGGGAGAACGTGAAGACGTTCCTCTCGGAGAATCCGCAGTTGATGGCCGAGATCGACGATCGGCTGCGCGAGTGCCTGGCCCCGAAGGAGCCCGACGCCGCCGACGCCGAGGGTGCCGTCGACGCCGACGACCTCCCCATCACGCTCGACTCCTAGCGCCACCCTCGCCTTCCACGGCACCAGAGCCTCCGGGCGGTCTCCCACTCACTCCCGGGGTGACCGCCCCGGAGTGCTCCTGGTCCGGAGCACAATGGTGCCGTGCCAGCCAGTGAATGGAAGCTTCGGGTATCCCGCGTCCTCGATCGACTCGTGCCCTCCGTGCCCTTCCGGTACCTCCCGCCCAAGCACGCGGTGCGCATCGCCTTCAACGTGATCCTCGACCGCGAACCCGATCCGGCGGGAGGAGCCGAGTACGCCACGAAGCTGGCCAGCGGAGAGCTCTCCCGGCACGGCGTCGCCGAGGCGCTCGCTCACTCCGAGGAGTTCCGCCGCCGCGTGCCCATCACCAACGTGCTCCTGTCCATGCACGTCAGCCGCAGCGAGTTCGTGGCCGGGCTCCCCCCGGCCGCCCGTATCCTCGATCTCGGTGGGACCCACCAGGGCCTGCCGGACGGGGCGCTGGTGCACCTGGGCTACCCGTACCCTTTCGAGCGCCTCGTCGTGGTCGACTTGCCGGTTGATGAGCGCGACACCATCTACCGGGGCGGCTCGACGGGCGACACGGTGCTCTCCGAGCTCGGGCCGGTGGAATTCGCCTTCCACTCCATGGTCGACCTCGGGCGTTACGAGGACGGTTCGTTCGACCTCGTCTACAGCGGCCAGTCCATTGAGCACGTGACCGAAGCCGAGGGCGACACGGTGGCGCGGGAGGCCTTCCGGGTGCTTGCTCCGGGCGGATGGTTCTGCCTCGACACGCCCAACGGACCGCTGTGGCGGCTGCGATCGGACGCACCGATGAACCACGACCACAAGATTGAGTACGCGGCGGGCGCGCTGGTGGCCAAGCTCGAGCGGGCCGGCTTCGAAGTGACCGAGTGCAAGGGCCTCAACCTGATGCGCCAGGGCGCGGCGGCGGGCGTGTTCGACGAGGCCGAAGCCAGCGCGCACCCGGGCGTGTTCGCGGCGGCGGAGGACTGCTTGTTGCTCGCGGTCGTCGCGCGGAAGCCGCCGACCTAGACACCTCGGTGTCCTGCGAGCTCTCCCCAGGGTCCGGCTACGGCGTCGTGCTGGCGATGATGGTGTTCGGCACCAGCTCGACCCAGGTCTGGCCGGGTTGCAACGGGATCGGCACGCCGAGCGCGTTGACGAACTGCGTCGGCGACCCGAGGGTGGATCGATGCCAGGTGGCGTTGAAGGCCATCCCGTTGCGGTAGACGACGGCGGTGCCGGAGGCGTTGGGGTACAGGTCCGCCTGCACCTCCAGACCGCCTCCGGAGTTCTCGGCCCACGGCCCGTAGCTGATCTGCACGTACTGCACCACCACGTTCGTCGCTGCGTTCTGCACGTTGTTGGCCAACATGTCGGGCATCTGCCCGTAGAAGCGCTGGAAGGTATTGGTGCCCGGGTTCCACTTCCAGGTGACGTCGGACGTGCCCGAGAAGGGGATGTGCATGGTCGAGACCGGGGTTCCGCCTGCGGGCGGAGTCGTCGAGTAGGTGAACAGCGGCTGGGGCGGGGTGGTCATGGTGGGGTGCGTGTTGTAGACGATGGCCGTCGAGGTGTAGTCGGCATCTGGCGGCACCTTCCCGGGCGGGTGGATCATCAGCGAGTTGCTGGCGCCGAGGTCGACGTTGACGATCGGCGACGCGTTGATGTTGGCGAGGACCGGATTGATGCCGCCCACGTGGGCTTCGAGGGGGTTGCCCAGCTGCCCGAGGATGCCGATGTCGATGTTGCGGGCAGAGCGGGCGGGACCGATCAACGCCACGTTCTGGCACTGGAACACCGCGGCGTAGCGGGTGATGCCCCCCTCGACGGGCTCTTCGAACACGATGTCAGCCTTGTCGAGCCCCGATTGGGGTCGTCCGGCCGGATAGTTGTCGATCTTCACCGCCATGGCGGGCCGCTGGGGGACGCTGCCGTTGGGGGCCGGCAACCCGGTGAGAGGGCAGGGAGGCGCGGGGGCGGTGGTCGACGTCGTGGTCGTCGACGTGGGCTTGAGGGCATCGTGGTGCACCGGATCAGAGGCACAGGCGCTCATGACCAGCCCGGCGAGTCCGGCAGTCGCCAGGACGCCCCAGGCGAGGGGCCGGCGCGCCCGGGTGCGGTAGTCGTCGGTTTTCCCCATCGCTGGGCGTCGATCGTAGGGGGGCGGCGCCACAAAGTGGTGTCATTCCACCCGGCGCGATGCCGCTCAGGCCGAAGGGGTCCCCGCGGCAGTGCCCTGGGCGGCAGCCGCGCCGGAGTAGACCGCTGACCAATTGCCGCCCGAGCTGCCGTATGAGCTGGCCGGTCCCAGCCCGAAGCGGCCGTACACGTTCTCCATGGCGCGGCGAATCACGTCGGTGACGCCCGGGAAGGGTCCGGGGATCACGAGGGAGGGGATCGCGCCCGTGGTCGAGATCAGGGAGACGAAGCTCGCCGAACCGCTGGCCAGTACACCGCCACCGTTACCCGGCGCGGTGTAGTAGGTGACGTCGGACCAGTTGGCCTGCCCGGGGACGGGCGAGTGCGCCAGAACGTCGACGTTGCGTGGTCCGGAGAGGGCGGGTACGTAGCGGTCGTACTCACCGAGGATCACTTGGGGGAACGTGTGCCCGTCGGTCAGGTTGCAGCCGTCGTAGAACCACGAGGAGGCGTCGGTCACCACCATGTCTGCCTTCGCTCCCACCGACTGGTACATGGAGCCGATGAGGCTCTGCTCCGGGTCGTCCACCGGCGACTGGGCCCAGTTGACCGTGGTGAGCGTGGGCTGTTCCCGGGCCAGAGGGTCCTCGGCGGCGCTCTTGTAGCAGACCTCCAACCGGTTGGGACCGACCGAGCTCGGTTCCAATCGGATCTGCCGGTAGACGGCGTTGGCCCCGAGGAAGGCCAGGTTGAGGCCGTTCGCGTTGGCCTGGGCGGCGGCCTGGCGCATGGGCTGGGACCAGTACTCGTCGTGGCCCAGGCTGAAGAGGCAGCGATGGTTGGCCAGGAGCTGGGGCCGCGTGTGCAGGTCGACGTCGGTCCAATAGGTCATGTCCAGGCCGAGGCTCTCGAGGTGGAACAGCAGCGGTAGCTCGTTGCCGACGAAGTCCGCCGCGCCCGAGGCCCACGTCTGGGGGTAGGGCCGGTCGAACGACACGACTCGTGCCCGGCTCGCGAAGTCCTGCTTCCCGCCCGGGGCCAGGCCGTAGTAGAGGCTGTAGTTGCCCCAGAGGTTGTAAGCCTGCCAGGTCGTCACGCTGTTCTGCAGCACGTACGCCGCCATGGAGGCGTCATCGCGGACGGTGAGCGGCACGAACTGTTCCTCGCCGCCGCTGCCGACCAGCTTCAAGAGGTAACACCCCGGCGGCCAGTCCTTCGTGACATTGAGCGTCAGGGTGGGCGTCCACGGGCAGGACACCGTGGACGTGCCGGGGGTGACGACCGGAGCGGGCTGGGGCTTCGCCGCGACGAAGTCCGTCTGCACGATGAGGCGGCCACCGAGTCCCTTGTAGTAGCCCATCCGGTACACCTGCACCTGGACGGCGCGGGCGGTCGTGTTGACGAACAACGGGACGTCGTCGCCGGGCACCGCGCTCACCTGGCCGGCGAAGCCCTCGAGCGCGTGGTCGGGCTGGACATGGTTGCAGATCCAGCCCAACGTTCCCCGCTTGGCGTTCTCGGCGATCAACCACGGCGCCGTCGGCACGATGACGCCGCTCGGGAGCTTGGCGTTGACCACGGCAAGGAGGTCCTGCTGCCCGTGGCGGCGGGCCCGGGCTGGCAGGCGCGGCGCCGAATGGGAGGCGTTCAGGCGTGAGGTCGTCGCGAACCCGGCGGCACCGAGCGCGGAGAGCTGCAGGAACTGCCGCCGGTCGATGGGACGGTGTGCAGGGAGGGGCGCGGAGTCGGAGCCGCCGTCCGGAGGGAGGGGCTGCACGGGAGAGAGTCTACCTCTGTGCCCCTCGTACCCTCCATACAGGCCGGTCGCTTGGCCGTGGCGGGGGCACCTAGCATTCCGGCGTGAGCTGGGCCCGTTCCCTCCCCGGACCGCTGCGCCGGGCCCTCTCTCGTCTGGTCCACACCACATGGGAGGGCGCCGTCGAGCTCGGGGCGATCGGGCCGGGCGATGCCCGAGGGCGGCGCTTCGGGCGCATGGGAGCGGGCGCCTGCCTCCTCTTCCCCCAGGGTGCCCTCTACAACGAGCACCTCGTCCACATCGGAGCCGAGACCATCGTCGGACCCTACGCCTCCATTTCGGCGGGGATGGCACCCGGCCAGGACATGCCGACCGATCCGGTCGTGTCCATCGGCAGCCGCTGCCTGATCGGCCGGGGATCGCACATCGTGGGCCACTGGGAGATCGTGATCGGTGACGACATCCAGACGGGTCCCTACGTCTACATCACCGACCAGAACCACACCTTCGACGATCCGGTCGTGCCCATCGGGCGCCAATGGCCGACCGAGGCGCCTGTCCGCATCGGGTCGGGCAGTTGGCTGGGCGCCAATGCGGTGATCCTTCCCGGTGCGCAGATCGGCGAGCACGTCGTCGTGGCGGCCGGTGCGGTGGTGCGCGGCGAGGTCCCGGACCGTTGCGTCGTCGCCGGCGTGCCCGCCCGCATCGTCAAGCGCTGGGTCGAGGGGGCCGGATGGGTCACCGAGAAGGACGCGACGCTGTCGTGAACCTGTGGTGACGAAGGGAGAGGGCTCATCGTCGCCGTTCCTGGTGACTGTGAGCGGCCAGGACGCTCCGGGCATCGCGGAGCGGGTGTTCGCCGCGTTGGCCGCGCACGAGGTCGAGGTGGACGACGTGGAGCAGGTCCGTGTGCACGGGCGTCTGCTGCTCTGCGTCGAGGTCGACATCGCGCCGCCCGGCGTCGAGCCGGTGCAGGCCGCGCTGGTGCGGCGGCTCGGTGAGGGCGTCGAGGTGACGGTCGAGCCGCTCGTCGAAGCAGAGCTGGACCAACCCTGCGACCGCCACCTGGTGACGGTGTTGGCCCCCGAGGTCCACGCCGCCACCCTCGAGGCGGTGACGGGCCGCATCGCGGCGTGCGGCGGCAACATCGAGCGGATCGTGCGCTTGTCCTCGTACCCCGTGCACTCCTACGAGCTGTCCGTGGCCGGTGCCGACCTCGACCGCCTGCGCCGTGCCCTGGCCGAGGAGGCCGCCAGGCATGAGGTCGACGTGGCGGTCCAGGTGGCCGGCCTGCACCGGCGCGCCAAGCACCTGATCGTGATGGATGCCGACTCCACGCTGTTGCAGGGCGAGGTCGTCGACCTGCTGGCCGAGCGTTGCGGGTGCGGCCCGCAGGTGGCGGCCGTGACGAAGGCGGCGATGGCGGGCGACCTCGATTTCGAGGAGGCACTGCGCAGGCGGGTGCGGCTCCTGGCCGGCCTCAACGAGGCGGACCTCGACGCGGTACGCGAGGGCGTGCTCCTGACGCCGGGTGCCCGCACGCTGGTGCGCACGCTCAAACGGCTCGGCTACGAGATCGCCGTGGTGAGCGGCGGGTTCCGGCAGGTGATGGAGCCGCTGGTTCGGGATCTGGGCATCGATCATCTGGCGGCCAACGTCCTCGAACTCGAAGGAGGAGTCGTCACGGGCGAGCTGGAGGGCGAGATCGTGGACCGGTCCGGCAAGGCGGCCGCTCTGGCCCGGTTCGCGGCGGCGGCAGGAGTCCCGCTCGCCCGCACCATCGCGGTGGGCGACGGGGCGAACGACATCGACATGCTCGCGGCGGCAGGGCTCGGCATCGCGTTCAACGCAAAGGACGTCGTGCGCCGCGCGGCCGACACGGCACTGAGTGTCCCATACCTCGACGCCATCCTCTTTTTGCTCGGCATCTCGCGCGGCGACGTGGAGCTCGCCGACCGGCTCGAACGGGAGGGAACGCGATGACGGCGCTGGCCCAGGGCGAGCAGGGGAGGGCAGCCGACAACCGGGGCGGTGGGCGCCCCGTGCTGCGGGGATGGCTGCACGTGGTTGCGTTCTGCGGCTGGCTGATCGGGGGGCCGTTCCTCATCGCGGCCGGTCCCGATCGCGGTGCCAAGGCGGCGCTGTCCGTCTACGTGGCGGGGATGCTCGTGATGTTCGGTACCAGCGCGGCCTTCCACCGACTGCGTTGGTCGGCGCCGGCGTGGCGCCGCATGCGGCGAGCCGACCACAGCGCGATCTTCGTCGGGATCGCCGGGACGTCCACGGCGGTGGCCGGTCTCGCGCTCACCGGGTGGGCCCAGGTGACGGTGCTCGCCATGGTCTGGGGAGGAGCAGCCGCGGGCGTGGCGTTGCGCCAGGTGTGGCTCGACGCGCCGCAGCTGGTGGTCGCCATCCCCTACGTAGTGGTGGGCTGGTGCCCCATCGTCGTCGCACCGCAACTGGTGCGCGACCTCGGGTGGGCGGGCTTCTGGCTCATGATGGCGGCGGGCCTTGCCTACACGGCGGGAGCGCTCGCCTATGCCCGCAAGTGGCCCGACCCGTGGCCGAGGGTCTTCGGGTTTCACGAGGTGTTCCACCTGTGCACACTGGTAGGCGCGGGGCTGTTCGCGTACCTGATCGCCTTCATCGCGCTGCCGCGGTACTGAGGCGGCGGCCGGCGTGGGCGGCTGGGGGAGACGACGGGCGGCGGGAAGACGGGGCACGCGCGGGCTCTGCCTCTGCGGGGATGTCTCCCGAAACTATAAGTATATCGGTTTATAGTCTGCCGAAGACAGCCGCAGGCCGCTCGTCCCTGCCCGATCACGCCGTCGCATGGGCCGAGCGAGCCCAGGTCACGCCGGCTCAGGTGATGCCGAGGCCGAGCATCGCAATGGCGTTGCCCCTCATGATCCGGTGCACCTCGTCGTCGGGCAGGTCCCGCACCATCCGCTCGGCCACCATGCGGGTGTCGGGCCAGGTCGAGTCGGTGTGGGGGTAGTCGGTCTCGAAGGTGATGCGATCGGACCCGATCACGCCCAGGGAGTCGATCCCGTGCTGGTCGCGGAAGAAGCAGCCGTAGACCTGGCGGTGGAAGTAGGTCGACGGGGGTTCGGGGACGATGTCCTTCACGCCGCCCCAGGCCCGGTGTTCGCGCCAGACGTCGTCGGCCCGCTCGAGGATGTAGGGCAGCCAGCCGATCTGTCCCTCCGAGTACGCGAGCACGAGCCGTGGGAAGCGGACGAGGACACCGGAGAAGAGGAAGTCGGTCAGCGAGGCCATGGCGTTGCCGAAGCTCAAGGTCGCCGCGACCGCCACCGGCGCATCGGCCGAGGTGGCCGGCATCTTGGACGACGACCCGATGTGCATGCACACGACGGTGCCGGTCTCCTCGCAGGCACCGAAGAAGGGGTCCCAGTATCCGCCGTGGATGCTGGGGAGCCCGAGGTGGGGAGGGATCTCGCTGAAGCAGACGGCGCGCACGCCCCTCGTCGCGTTGCGGCGGACCTCGGCCGCTGCCTTCTCGGCGTCCCAGAGCGGGATGAGGCACAACGGGAGCAGACGGCCGCCACTGTCGCCGCACCACTCCTCGACCATGAAGTCGTTGTAGGCCACGACACAGGCCTCGGCCAGCTCCCGGTCCTTGGCTTCGAGGAACGTCTGGCCGCAGAAGCGTGGAAAGGTCGGGAAGCACAGGCTGGCCTCCACCCAATTGGCCTCGTTGTCGGCGATGCGGGCACGAGGTTCGTAACAGCCGGGTCGCATCTCGTCGTAGGTGATCGGGGACATGGTCATGTCGTCGCGGTCGAAGCCCACGGCGGCCACGTGGCGTTTGTTGATGTAGACGAGATCCTCGTACACCCAGCAGTCGGCCTCGGGCCCGTCGGGCTCGAATGTCTGGCGGTAGCTGCCGCCACCGACGTGTTCCATCTCCCCGATGCCGCGGCGCTCGACCTTTGGGCCGCGTTCGCGGAATCGGGCCGGGAGCCAGGTGTCCCACAGGTGCGGGGGCTCCACGATGTGGTCGTCCACGCTGATGATCCTCGGGAGCGGCGTGGTGCCGCCGAGGCGTGGTGTCGTGTCGTCGATCAGATTGGTCATGGTGACCCCAGTGTGGCAGCGAACGGGACGAGCGGCGCCAGCGACTCGAGCTCCGCCCGCACCGACGGCTCGTCACCGGCCCTGATGCGCAGCACCACCTCGGTGATGCCCAGCCCGGCGAAGTGCTCCAGCTTGCCCTCGTCGGCGATGGTCCCGAACGGGACCACCCGCAGTGTCGCGGGGTCGCGGCCCGCCGACTCCCCGAGCGCATGCAGGCGTGGGATGGCCCGGGCCAGCCCGCTGCCGCCGATGGGGATCCAGCCGTCGGCACAGTCCACGACGGTGCCGAGCACCGCGTCGGTCGCGCCGCCGCCGACGAGCGTGCGCACCCGCGGCTGCTGGCGGGGTTTCGGCCAGGACCAGGTCGGGTCGAAGTCGACGAATTCGCCGTGGTACTCGGCCTGGTCGCCGGACCAGATGGCTTCCATGGCGGCGAGGTGCTCGCGCGCGACGGCGTGGCGGCGGGCGAAGTTGACGCCGTGGTCCTCGGCCTCGGCACGGTTCCACCCGAAGCCGACGCCTAGCGTGAGGCGGCCACCAGAGATGTGGTCGAGCGTGGCCACCTGCTTGGCCAGCACGATGGGATCGTGCTGGGCCACCAACAGGATGCCCGTGCCGAGCCGCAGACGGGTCGTCGATGCGGCGGCGGTCGCCAGCGCGACGAGCGGGTCGAGACAGCGCTTGTAGTCGTCGAGGCGCACGCCCTCGACGAGCGACGGAGGCGTGTCCTCGCGCACCGGGAGGTGGGTGTGCTCGGGCAGGTAGAGCGCGTCGAAGCCGAGCTCCTCGGCGGCGACGGCCAGCGCAGCGGGTGCGAGGTCGCGGTCGGTCAGTGCGGCGGTGACGCCCAGGCGCATGGTCAGGACGCGGGCGGTGACTTGGTGGCGAACTCGGCCAGCGTGCCGCCGCCGACAGCCGCGCCCAGCAAGGTGGCGAACGCGGCCTGCTCGCGGTGGTTCGCGGCCGCGACGGCATCGCGCCGGGCCGCCCGCATGAGGGAGGTGATGGCCCGGGTGGCGGCACGGGGATGCGCTGCGATACGTGCCGCGAGATCGACCGTCTCGTCGAGCACGCGGCCTGGGGCGCAGACCCGCAGTGCCAGGCCCAGGTCGACCAACTCGTCCGCATCCACCCAGTCCGAGGTCAGCAGCACCTGGGCCGCCCGCTGCCAGCCCATGGCAGCAGGGAACAGGAGGCTGCTCGCCGCCTCGAGTGGCACCCCCAGCTCGGCGAACGGCACGCGCAGGCGGGCTCCCACGTCGACCAGCACAAGATCGCAGTGCGCCAGTAGCGTGAAGCCGAGTCCGACGGCCACGCCGTTCACCGCGGCGAGGAGGGGGACCGAGAGCCCGTTGACGCACTCGAGCAGCCCCTGGAAGCCCTGCCCGGCGCCCTCGACGGCCGTGCCGGTGGCGATGGCGGCCATCTCCCCCAGGTCCTGGCCCGAGGTGAAGGCGGTGCCGCTGCCGGTCAGGACGACGGCGCCGACGGCCTCGTCGGTATCGGCTGCGCGAAGGGCACTCGTCACCTGCTGGTACATCGCGGTGTCGAATGCATTGCGCATCTCGGGGCGGTTGAACGCGACGACCCGCACGCCAAGCGCGGCCTCCGTGATCTCGATCCGCTCCACAGGCCCGCTCATTGCTTCACCATTGTCGAATCGCCGCTGCCGGCGATGTATCCCTGGTCACGGCGCTCTCCCTCCGATTGCAGCGCGACCCTACAGAGGCGGAGCGAGACCGGCGAACCTCTGGCCGATCACTCTGATCGTGGCGCTGCCTGCGGCGGCAACCGGGAGCTCCCGGGGGCGGCGTGGTTGGGAAGGCCCGGGCGAGCCGGACGGAGGGGGCCGACCGTTCGTCGCGGCCGAGGGGCCCGCCGGCGCCCAGCAGTGCGGCGAGCGCGCCCGGCCAGGTCACAGTGGCGCCGCGTGAACGTCTCGAAGGAGCTCGCCCATGGCGTCCTGCTCACCCGGGACGGCGACGACCACGTGGCGAACTCTGCAGCGCCTGCGTGCGCGGGTACGTGGACTCGTATCTCGTCGAGGGGGCCACGCCCAGCCCGGGCACGATCTGTTCGTAACTAGGATCTTCGGTGGAGTACGAAGGCGGTCGCCGAGGCATCGGCCGAAAACCGGAGGTCCTGATATGTGGGCACAGCTGATCACCATGCGTCTGAAGCCCGGCAAGGAGGCAGAGCTGCCGCGCCTGTACGAGCAACTCCGTGCGGCCGAGCAGCCGGGTTCTGGTCTCGTGCGGACGTCGGCGGCACGTTGCGACAAGGACCCGAACCGCCTCTACCACTTCGTCGTCTTCGAAAGCGAGGAGAAGGCGCGGGCGCGTGAGCAGGACCCGGCGCGCCAGAAGGCGCTCGAGGGTGTCAGAGCCACGATGGCGGACCTCTTCGAGGGACCGCCGGAGTTTGTCGACCTGACGGTCATTGAGGACGCGTTGTACTCGAGCTCGGGTCGCATCCGCTCTCACGCGCTCGTGAAGCGGTAGGTCCCGCTCCCCACCGACAGCACGGCCATCCCTCCGCCGATGGAGTAGACGGCCACGCCCCGCGCCCCTCGCCGCGGCCACGCCGCCCTCGCGCACGCTCGTGCGATCCGCGGCGGGCAGGTGCACCAGCGCCGAGGCGTTGGCCGGCACGGCCAGGTCCAGCGCCGCGCCCGCTCCTCGCCGCTGCCACGACACCTGGACCGGCCCGGCGATGGTCGGCATCGACCCCGTGGCGCGGGCC
>CAVSLS010000040.1:0-163299 GCA_963728845.1 uncultured Acidimicrobiaceae bacterium | reverse complement strand
CGGCAGCAGCAGCGACCCTGCCGCCATGCCCAGGACGGCCCCGCCGACGAGGGTGAGCGGCGCGCTCACTGGACCACCGACACCACGTCGCACTTGTCGCTGAGGTCGGCCACCTGCGCACCCCCGACCGAGGCCCCGGCCGTCTGGAGAACCGGGCCGAGCACCGGAGGCAGGATCAGAGGTGAGCAGGGTGTAGACGGGCTGAGCGAACTGAGGCCGGAGTAGGAGAACATCGGGGTCGTCGAGCCGAAGCTCCTCGGGTTCGTGCCGAGACTGACACTGGAAGCCGTCGGCGGCACCGTGCTGAACGGCCCGCGCCTTGTTGGACACGCCGCTGATCGTCAAGGTCGCGATGTTGACGCCGCCCAGGGTCACGGCGCCGGTGGCGGCCGTCGTTGAGACGTTGATCTTCGCATTCTGGAACACGTTGTTGGAGCACGACGACCTGGCTCAGCGTGGCGTACCCGACGGCGGCGGACAGCGGGATGTCGAGCACTTGGCCCGCGACGGTCAGCTGGAGGTCGGAGCTGACCTGCGCCGTCGTGGCGCACGTGGACGTGGCCGGTGCGGTGACCGGGCATGGTGATGCCGACGTGGACGACCCGACCGGACCGTAGGCCACCTGGGGCGGCTGGACGAGGGACAGGGAGAGCGTGGCCGCCGTCACGCCCGTGATGCTGAGGGCCGACGTGACGTTCAGGGCGTTCGAGCCATTGGTCACCTCGGCCTCGGTGGTGAGCGTCTGCAGCGCATTCAGGTTGGCGTTGAGCGCATAGGTCGAGAGGTTGCCGTTCGAGCACGACGACCCGTTGACCGAGACGAGCTGGCACAACTGGACCTCGGTCGTGACGCCCCCGCTGAAGCTGAGCCCGCTGCTGAGCGCGGTGCTCGCATTGCAGAGGAGCGGCGACGACGTGCAGTTCGTCTGGGCGAGCTGATTGGCGACCGCGTCGCTCCAGATGGTCTGCCAGTCGTTGGCCGGCAGGGGCGTCGTCATGACGTTGGAGGTGGTGAGCAGGCCGCCCGAGGCCGTGATCAGCTGGTTCACGCTGACATAGGTGTTGGCGAGGCCCTGGTATCCGAGGGCCGTCACGCTGGCCGACGTCCCCAGGGTGCTGAGGAGGACGTTGAGCACCGCGGTCTGTTGCGTGTTGACCGTTGCCAGGTACGAGCCGATGGAGAAGCCGGATTCGGGCGTCCACGCGGCAATGGTGCTCGCTCCGCTGTGGCCGGTGAGCGTGTTGAACCCGCCCCAGAAGATCTGCGGAACCGCCTGCGAGGCCGTCACCTCGACCGCGTTGCAGGGAGGCGGCGACGTTTGGAAGACGGTCCCGGCGCACCCCGCCGACGGGGTCGAGAAGGATGCCGCTTTGCCACACCCCCGGAGTGACCGAGAGTGTCGAGTTGGAGGCGTTGTCCGTCTGGACCCCGGCGAGCAGGCCGTTGAGGTACGTCTGGGTCGCCGTGTTCGTCGACTGCGAGTCGGCCGTGCCGATGTTCTGCACGAGGTCGAGGGCGGCGGTGTCGGCCATGGCCTGCGCCTGCCGGCTGCCGTACACGCTGAAACCGACGTCCACGCCCATGGCGCCGGCGCCGAGGAGCGCCACCATGGACACGGCCGTCAAGATGAGCACCGCGCCCCGCTCATCGCGGTGCCGACGCTGCAAGGAACCCTCGCAGGCGTGCCACTCGGTCCCACCTACGACGAGGGGAGCTGAAGGACGTTGGTGGACGTGAGCGTCGACGGCGTGATGATGCCGAGGCCGGGCAGCTCGGGGAAGAGGGGGGACGAACTGTAGTTGTAGGCAACCGTCACCTTCAGGCACTGGGCATTGGCGTTGGAGGGGCAGGCCTCCTGCACCGCGTTGCAGGTGATGGTCGTCCCCGATGTGCCGCAGGTGCCCTTGTCCATCCAGCCGACGTCGGTGCCGGCCTGTGCCTCGGCGGTGGCGACCGGTGTCGCGGTCACGATGCCGGATCGGGCGGCGTCCGCCGCGGCCTGGGTGATCGTCGACTGGGCCGCCAGGATCAGGCCGTACGAGATGATGCCGTACAGCAGCGTGATCAACAGGACCACCACGATGGCGAACTCGATCATCTCGGCTCCACGCTCGTCGTTGGCTCGCAGAGGGTGGTTCGGAATACTCCATGTGCGCGGTCCCAACGCTGACCCTCCTCTGTATCTCGGGCGGCGGCGCCAACTCCCTGAACCAATTCAGGTGGCGTCCCGTGGCGCGTCGCTGTGATACGTCCGTGTCGATTCTGGGCTGACGGCTGCTGCGGGTACATAGGACATATGGACCATTCCATGCCCCTACCAGGGACGCGTCAGCGGAGAATGGTCAGAAGGGCCTATGTACGGCGACCCCTTCCCGTCGTACCCTCCAACGGAGCCACCGGGGCGGTGCGCGTGTCACGCGTCGCCGCATGTCGTCCGTGGCGTGGGAAGAGGGGGAACGTTCTGTGAAGAGGCAGACACTCATACTGGTCGTGATCGGTGTGATCCTGTTCATTGCTGGCAGCGCGATCGCCTACGCGAGCGTCGAGGGCGCCAGCAAGCACACAGGGTCGGGAACGAGCGTCGTGGCACCCGTGAGCACATCGGCCGTGGTGGCGAAGTCGAACATCCCGGCCGGCACCACCGGGCAGTCGATGATCTCGAACGGGCTGGTCGCCATTGAGCTGATACCGACCAAGTCGTACGCACCGACCGATCTGGGCTCGCTCTCCGGGCTGACCAACGAGGTCCTCACCACATCGGTGACCAAGGGCCACGCCATCAGCTCCGCCGAGCTCAGGGCGAGCGCCTCGACCATTTCGCTGCCGACAGGCCTGGACGCGGTGACGGTGACGATGAGCGGGACAGACGCCCTGGCCGGCTATCTCCAGCCCGGCAGCCGGGTCGATGTCTACGCAAACATCAGCAAGGTCTCGACCTCCAGCGGAGCCAGCTCGACGCTTCCGCTGCCGTGCACGGAGTTGGCCATGGCGAACATCCAGGTCCTCGACGTCGAGAACACCGTGCCCTCCTTCGCCAGCCACCGGACTTCGGCCGGCCGCACCATCCCGGCCACCGAGACCCTGCTCCTGGCCGTCAGCCCCGCCCAGTCGAGGAACATCGAGTTCCTCTCTCAGAACGAGACCATCTCGGTCGTCCAGACGCAGAACGACACGAACGCACCGCCGCTGCAGCAGTGCATCGGCACCGACCAGACGACGGGCGCCCCGTGATCACCCGCCGCATCCTCGTCATCAGCCGCTCGCCGGCGCTCGGCCGGGCCATTCATGCGTCGCTCGGCCCGGGCTACGAGGTCGTCACCAGCACCAGTGTCAGCGACGTGGTCGACGAGGTACGCGAGCAAGGGCCCTTCGACGTGCTGGTCGCCGGGCCCGTCTTCGACAGCCACGCCGGCATGGCCCGGCTGGCCACGTTGCGGGCCGCCGCAGCGGTGCCGACGGTCGTGCTGGCCCTCGGGCCCAAGCCCAGGGCCAACCTGAGCGACATCGTCCGGACCGGCGCGGTGGAGCTGGTCGAGTACCCGACCAGCAAGCGCCAGTTGGCGGCCGCGCTCAAGCGTGCCTTCGACATCGCCGACGCCTCCGAGCCGGCGGCAGGCGCCCACGCTGCCCGTCGTGGCCCACGGGGTCGTGGTGGAGCGCCCGACCTTCGCCGAGGTGTTCACGGTGGCCTCGTCGAGCGGGGGGTGCGGCAAGACGTTCTACGCCACGAACCTGGCCTGCTACCTCGCCGCGCAGACGGGCCAGCGGGTGTGCCTGGTCGACCTGGACCTCCAGTTCGGCGAGGTCTCCACCGCGCTGCACCTGCGGCCCCGGTTCACGATCTCGGACCTGTTGTCCCGCGAGCCTGTCGACGACGACGACCTCGACGAGCACGTGGAGGAGTACCTCGAAGAGCACGAGCTCGGCTTCTCGGTGCTGGCGGCGCCCTTCAGCCCCGCCGACGCCGACATGATCGCCCCCAAGGACGTGTACAAGGTCATGGGGGCCCTGCGCCGCCACTTCGACTACATCGTGGTCGACACCCCGGCCCAGCTGTCCGAGATCGTGCTGGCCGCGTTCGACCATTCCACCCGGGTCCTGTGCATGGTGACCCTCGACCTCCCGAGCATCCGGAACATGCGCGTGTTCCTGACCACGCTGGAGAAGCTGCGCATCAACAGCGAGGCCATCGGGGTCGTGCTCAACAAGGTGGAGGAGGACATCGGCATCGACATCAGCGACGTCCAGGAAGTGCTCGACAACAAGATCGTCTCGATACTTCCGTACTCCCGCGAGGTCATGAAGTCGATCAACAAGGGAAAGCCGGCGCTCGTCTCGGCGGCCAATTCCGACATCGGCAAGAAGCTGGCGGGCGGCATGCACCAATTCCTGTCCGGTGAGGCGACGCCCGTGCTGGGCACCGCGGCGAACACCGCTGAAATCGGCGAGTCGCGCGGGTTTTGGCGGAGGAGGAAGGGTCGCACCAACAAGGTGCCCGAGCTCGAGAGGGCCTGATCGCCATGAACCTGTCTGAGAAGCTGGCCGCCGCCGACGGTGCTGCGCCACCGCCTCCGTCCGACGCCACACCGCCGTGGAACCGGCGGGCAGGAGATCCCGGCGGCCCACCGGAGCGGCCGGGTGCCAGCCCGGCCGGGGCGCCCGGTTCGAAGGGCCACCCCATGCGGCGGGCGGCCGACCGCACCGCCATGGAAGAGGCGTGGAAGCAGTCCAAGGCCAAGGTCCAGGCCAAGGTGCTGGCGGAGATCGCCCCGACCGCGGCCGACCTGTCGCCGGACGAGCTGCGGGAGAGGGTGCGGTCGACGGTCAACGAGATCCTCGAGCGCGAGGACATCGGGATCTCGCCGATTGAGCGCCAGCGCTTCGTCGAGGAGATGCTCGAGGACTCCCTCGGTTACGGGCCCCTCGAAGGCCTGCTCGCCGACGGCAGCGTCACCGAGATCATGTGCAACTCGTACGACGAGATCTGGATCGAGCGCCAGGGCCGGATCGAGCGCAGCGACATCGTCTTCACCTCCTCCCACCAGTACCGGCGCATCATCGACCGCATGGTGCACGGCGTCGGCCGCCGCGTCGACGAGTCCTCGCCCATGGTGGACGCCCGGCTGGCCGACGGCTCCCGGATCAACGCCATCGTGCCGCCGCTCGCCCTGCGGGGCCCGGTGCTCACCATCCGGAAGTTCCCCGAGCGGGCCCTGGTCATGCAGGACCTCATCGCGCTCGGATCGCTGACCATGGACTCCGCCCTGTTCCTCGAGGCCCTGGTGCGGGGCAAGATCAGCATGGTCGTGGTCGGCGGTACCGGCACGGGGAAGACCACGATGCTGAACGTCCTGTCCAACTTCATCCCCGACGGCGAGCGCCTGATCACCATTGAGGAGTCGGCGGAGCTCCAGATCCAGGGCGCCCACGTGGTGACCCTCGAGACCCGTCCGGCCAATGCGGAGGGGACCGGCGAGATCCGGATCCGCGACCTCGTGCGCAACTCGCTGCGTATGCGGCCCGACCGCATCATCGTCGGTGAGTGCCGCGGCTCCGAGACCCTCGACATGCTCCAGGCCATGAACACCGGTCACGCCGGGTCCATGACGACGGTGCACGCCAACACCCCGCGCGAACTCCTCGGCCGCCTCGAGACGATGGTGATGATGGGCGGGGTCGAGCTGCCCCAGCGCGCCATCCGGGAGCAGATCGTCATGGCCGTCGGCGTCCTGGTCCAGCTGCAGCGGACCGCCGAGGGTCCCAGGGTCGTCACCGCCATCACCGAGATCCAGGGCATGGAGGGCGACACCGTCCTGCTCCAGGACATCTTCCACCGGGTGGACACGTCCGAGGGGATGGGACGGCTCGTCCCGACCGGCCTGCGCCCCAAGATCCTCGACGAGCTGGCACTGAGCGGCGTCGAGGTGCCACCGCACATCTTCCGCAACGACACGGACCCGCTCCTCGGCGGCTCGGGGCGGCCGGGTGCCGGACGACACCACCGCCCGGCGCGGCCGGGGCGGGTCGTGGAGCCGCCCTCGGAGGAGATGTACGAGATCCTGGCGCGACGCCGCGACGGCGGGAGGTGAGCGCCCTGATGCTCGGAGCACTGCAACTGGGCGGCCAGGCCGGGGCGTTCGTGGCGGCCGTCCTCGTCGGGGCCGGGCTGTCCCTGGCCGTCGTGGCCGCCATCATGCGGGTGCGGACGAAGCAGCGCACGCTGGCCCAGATCCTCGACGACACCATGGGCACGGCCAAGGTTCCCGTCGAGGTCGTGACCGAGTCCCCCGAGCACGGTGAGCT
Organism: uncultured Acidimicrobiaceae bacterium; assembly: GCA_963728845.1. Lineage (GTDB taxonomy): Bacteria > Actinomycetota > Acidimicrobiia > Acidimicrobiales > RAAP-2 > Bog-473. Next base: position 156,996 of record CAVSLS010000040.1, on the reverse strand, counting down.
GTCGGCGCTGACGGTCCGGATCTCGGGCGTCTTCGGGCGCATCGACACCAGCGGTGCCCTCGAACGTCGCCTCGAGCGGGCGGACATTCCGTTGCGGTCCGGTGAGTACATCGTCATCACCGCGGCGATCGCGATGATGCTGGCGGTCGTGGTCGGCGTCATGAGCCGCTCGCCCATCGGCTCGGTCATCGCCCTCTTGCTGGTGGCTGCGATCGCGTGGTACCTGCCGTCGCGGCGCGCCGCGAAACGGATCAAGCAGATGCAGGAGCAACTGCCGGACGCGCTTGCGCTCATGGCGGCCTCCGTCGAGGGTGGCCAGACCTTCCAGCGCTCCATCGACATGTACCGGCGCGACGCCCGGCCGCCGCTGTCCACCGAGTTGGACCGGGTGATGGCCGAGGTGGCGGTGGGGTCCGACCTGGTCGTGGCGCTCGAGAACATGGCCGAGCGTTCCGGGGTCGAGGATCTGAAGTGGGCCGTCGAGGCGGTGCGCATCCAGCAGTCGACCGGTGGGCGCCTGGCCCCCATCCTCCACACGCTGGCCGACTTCATGCGGACGAGGCAGGAGGTGCGCCGGGAGGTGCAGACGCTGTCCGCCGAAGGTCGCATGTCGGGCTACGTGCTCTTCGCCATCCCGATCTTCCTGGTCTGCGCGCTGGAGATGAAGGACCCCGGTTATCTGCAGCCGATGCTGCACGGTGCCGGTCTCGTCGTGCTGATCGGGACGGCAGGGCTGATGGGGCTCGGGTTCTTGATCGTCCGCAAAATGGTCAACATCAAGGTCTGAGTTCGAAGGAGGACTGGTCTCGTGAACGCGGCATATTTCGTTCCGCTGGTGGGCATCACGCTCATGGTCCTCGGCCTCGTCGGCGTGGCCGTCGCCGCATGGCGCTCGCACCGGACGACGCAGCGGCTGGACTTCATCAGGTCGCTCGGTTCGGAGGCCGAGCTGTACGCGGACGCGGTACCGCTCGTCGAGCGGGTGCAGGCGCCGCTCGTCAACCGCATCCTCGGCCCGACCGTCAACGGCCTGCGCCACACCCTCTCGCGTCTCTATCCCGCGAGCGACATCGATCGGGTGCACGCCGACCTGTTGAAGGCCGGACTGACCGGATCGGTACGCGCCGAGGAGTTCGTCGCCATCCAGGTGGGTCTGGTCATGGGCGGCATCGGCATGGGGTTGATCGCGCTGGTGAGCGGAGTCGTGAGCGTCAAGATGGGCCTGGCCATGCTGTTCATCCTGCCCCTTCTCGGCGGCCTGGCGCCTAGCTACTGGTTGCGGTTCCGCATCAAGAAGCGCCGCGAGCAGGTGACGAACGACCTGCCCGACCTGCTCGACCTGATGACGATCTCGGTTGCCGCCGGTCTCGGCCTCGAGCAGGCCATGCAGGTCTCGTGTGCCCGGTTCGAATCACCGGTCTGCCACGAGCTCCGCCTGACGTTGCGCGAGATGGAGCTGGGGCTGTCGCGACACGATGCTCTGGAGAACATGAAGCTGCGAACCGACATCGACGACCTCGTCACCTTCGCCGTCGTGCTGTCGCAGGCCGACGCACTGGGCCTGCCGATTGGTCGGGTGCTGCAGGCACAGGCCGACGAGATGCGTGACAAGCGGCGCCAGCGAGCGCGCGAGAAGGCGGCGAAGGTTCCAGTGAAGATCCTCTTCCCCCTGGCGCTGTGTTTCCTGCCTGCGATCCTGATCGTCGTCCTGGGCCCGATCGTGGGCCCGATCAAGCACGCCTTCCACGGAGCCGGCTGACCCCCGCCGGTCCGGTGCCGGCAAGCCACCGGGAATTGTCCGTTCTGGGGTTGTTGCACCCGGGCCGCAATCTGGCTGCGACCGCCGTTTGAGGCGTAAAGCGTACAATGACCTGGGAATTTCCATCGCACTGTGATGGAGTGGAGCCGCCCCGGGCAGTACGCTTCGGGACGGAATGGGGGGGAGCAATGGCGAATACAGCCTCGGCCATCTGGTGGTCGTCGGCGGAGCCGTCGCCTGCGGAGCAGGTCGGCATCGAGTCCGAGTGGACCTTCTACACCCAGGTGTCGGTGTCCGGGCCGTCGGTGTGCACGACGGTGCACCGGGGCGAGAGCCTGCGCGCCGGGCGGGCCACGCTCACGCGTGACGACCTCGAGGTCGTCACCGACGACTACCACGATCCCGATGTCTCCTCGCAGCGTCGGGAGGACGACCGCCAATGGGGGCCGTGGTCGTTGACCCAGCGGGAGCTCGAGGTGCTGCAGCTGCTCGCCGAGGGCGCCACGAACGGCGAGATCTCCCAGCGGCTCTACATCAGCCCCAAGACGACCAAGAACCACTTGGCGGCCATCTTTCAGAAGCTCGACGTGACGAACCGTACGCACGCGCTGGTCCGCGCTGTCGTCATGGGGCTCGTCACGATCGAATGACAACGGCACGGCACAAAAGCCCAGGTAATTGGTCCATAAAGCCTATGGAGTCGGCTCCGATCAAACCCGAAAATGCACTGGGAACTCCAAATGGTTTCGGACGACCGTGCGAATCCTGTTGGGGCGAGAGAGGGGAATGAAGGAAATGACTGAGCTGTTTTTGAATGCGTTCTTCGCAGTGCGTGGCTTCCACAGCAATCTGCTCGAGCGGGCTCGGACCGAGCGTGGCGCCTCCATGGTGGAGTACGCGCTGCTCGTCGGCCTGATCGCCGTCGTCGCCGTCGTTGCGGTGGCTGCGCTCGGCGGAGGCATCAAGGGTCTGTTCAGCAGCGCCAACACCTGTGTCGGTGGTCTGAACAGCACCACCTGCTAGCTGGGCGGTATCCACCGCAACACGCGACGCAATGCTTCCCTAAGGGAAAATTCCCCCTTCCCCAATGGGATGACGGTTGGGCTGGGTCGGCTTCGGCCGGCCCAGCCCGCTGTCGTAAGGGGGCTTGTTCGCATTGCAACGCATTGCATCGCAGATCGCATCGCATTGCATTGGCCGCGGCCGCAGGATCGGGCTCCCTGCCGCCGCCTTCCATTAGGTCTGAAAGACCTATGGATCGTCGCATCAAAAGGCCCGATGCTATTTACACGAGGACGAGCTTCGCCAAGGAGCTCGTAGGGGCAAGAGGGGAGCTTCACATGGTTGGATTGTTCATGAATGCGTTGGTCGCGGTACGCGCTGCGCACGGAACGTTGTTCGAGCGGGCTCGCACCGAGCGCGGTGCCTCCATGGTGGAGTACGCACTGCTGGTCGGCCTGATCGCCGTCGTCGCCGTCGTCGCGGTCGCGGCGCTGGGCGGGGGCATCTCGGGCCTGTTCAGCAGCGCCAACACCTGTGTCGGAGGGCTGAACTCCACCACCTGCTGAGCCGCGCAAGGCTCACCGTCACCGGGAGCAGAGACGTCGACCGTCGCCACGGGACGGTCGAGTTGCCCGAGGGCAACGGGGAGGGCTGGACCTATGGTCCAGCCCTCCGTCGCGTACGTTGGCACTTTCTCACAAGGGACCTCGAAGCCCCTTCCGACCGCTGCCTGATTCAGTAGCCGAGTACCGCCATTCCCCATGACTTGCTCCGGGGCGTCTCTCCCGGAACTATCAATATAAGTGTTTATAGTGTGTGGAGAAACGTCCCGGGGCCGACGTGGAGAAACGTCCCGATATGGGCCGACTGGACCTCCGTTCGGCGCCGGACCGCGGCCTCATTTCATCGTGGGTTTACACAACCGATACGGCCGTGAAATAGGGTCCGGCGACACTGAAGCAGTAACCCGCACGGGAGCGCCGCGCCGCAATCGCGTTCGCCCGCCCCCTGGCAGCGCCTTGACCAGCGAGAAGAAGGGGAACACAGGAGAATTCATGAGCTACCAGGCCGAGTACATCTGGATCGACGGGACCGAGCCCACCCCGTTGCTCCGCAGCAAGACGAAGATCGTCGAGGACGGCAAGGAGCCCCCGATCTGGGGCTTCGACGGGTCGAGCACCAACCAGGCCGAGGGGAGTGATTCGGACTGCGTGCTGCAGCCCGTGTTCGCCTGCCCGGACCCGCTCCGGGGTGAGAACGACAAGCTCGTCATGTGCGAGGTGCTGCTGACCGACATGACGCCGCACCCCAGCAACACGCGCCGCGCCTGTGTCGAGGCCGCCGAGAAGTACGCGAGCTTCGAGCCCTGGTTCGGGATCGAACAGGAGTACACGTTCTTCCAGTACGGCCGCCCCTTGGGTTGGCCCGAGGCCGGGTTCCCCGCTCCGCAGGGGCCGTACTACTGCGGCGTCGGCGGCGACAAGATGCCCGGACGACAGATCGTCGAGCGCCACACGGCGGCGTGCCTGAAGGCCGGACTGGGCATCGAGGGCACCAACGCCGAGGTCATGATGGGGCAGTGGGAGTTCCAGATCGGCGTCCTTCCGCCGCCGCTGATCGGCGACCAGCTGTGGACCGCCCGCTGGCTGCTCTTCCGCATCGCCGAGGAGTTCGACGTGTTCGCCACCCTCGAGCCCAAGCCGGTGCTCGGTGACTGGAACGGCGCCGGGGCGCACACGAACTTCTCGACCAAGGCCATGCGCGAGGACGGCGGTTGGGACGCGATCATCGCGGGCTGCGAGGCCCTCGGAAAGCGCGTCGACGAGCACGTCGTCAACTACGGCATCGGCATCGAGAGCCGCTTGACCGGCGCGCACGAGACGGCGCACTACACCCAGTTCAGCTACGGCACGTCCGACCGGGGCGCGTCGATCCGCATCCCGTGGCAGACCGCCAAGAACAAGAAGGGGTGGATCGAGGACCGGCGGCCGAACGCCAACATGGACCCCTACGTGGTGAGCCGCCTCCTGGTCGAGACCGTGTGCGGAGCCGCCGCAAGCGACTGAACCACCCGATCGAACCGATCGGACGCCGCCGGTTTCGGGCCGAACCCCCCCCTCCCGAGCCGGCGGCGTTCTCGCGGGGATCCGGCGCCTCGGCGCCGTGTGGCTGGGTGTCCATACAGGGGAACCCAGACCCCGGCCGAGCTTTGCGCCGGGTCGAGATGGTCGAAGTCCTAACCCCCGCTGCCGGCAGGCCGCCGAGAAGGCCCGGCGGGAGGTCGTCGTCGTGGCGGTGGAGCCCGTGCCGCTCGGCGGGCTGCCCGAGGTCGGCGGGGTGCCCGGAGGGAGCACGTTGCCCAGACCGGCCGCCTTGGTCAGGTTGTTCACCCCGCTGGCCACACCGTTCAGCGTGTTGCCGAGCGTGCCGGTCGTGCCGGACACCGTGCTGCCGAGCCCGCCGGTGACGTTGGTGACGGTGCTGCCGAGCCCCCCGGCGACATTGGTGATCGTGCTGCCGAGCCCGCCGGCCGCCTGGTTCAGCCCACCGGTGATGCCGCTGCCCGACGTGCCGCCCGACGGCGTGCCGGGCACGAGCGTGCCCACGCCACCGCCCATGCTCTGTTGCCCCCCGCCGTTCCGCGCTCCCGCCGCCGCCGTTCCCCTTCCCGAGCCGCCCGAACCCACCGACGACGTGGCGCCACCAGCCGCCGCCGTCCCGGAGCTTCCCGTCGCCGGGGCCGGGCCGCCCAGCACGAGCTGAGGCGCAGCGAGGGCGGAGCCCGGCGCCGGTGCAGGCTGGCTCGGAACGGGGGACAGCGCGTGGGGCGCGATGACCGCGACCGCGACCGCAGCGCCGGTGACGGCCACCCCGACCATGGCGTTGCGCAGCCCGCCCCCGCCGCCACTCTGGTGCTGCACGCCGGCGCCGCGGTGAGCCATCTTGAAGAGGGAGCGGCGGAAGAGTGCGCCGGTGGCGACGAGGAAGCCGGCCAGCGCCTCCTTCGATTCGGAGACGACGGCAAACTCGCGCTTGAGTGCCTGGCGGGCCCGCCACAGCAGCGTCTCGATGGTTCCGATCTCGACGCCCTCATGGTCCGCGATCTGCTGGTAGGTCCACCCCGAGCCCTCGCGCATGGCGAGCACGTGTCGGTGGCGCGTCGACAGGCGGTTGAGGGCGCGGTTGACGAGCTCGCCATCGACCGCGGCCAGGACGACCTCCTCGGACGTATCTTCACCGGCGACGCCGACCGGGTGCTGTGCGGTCAGTTCCAAGTCGTCGGTCGGCGTGCTGCGCGAGCGGCGGCGCAGCATGTCCGTGCAGATATTCCCCGCGATCACCGTCAACCACGGGTAGAAACGCCGTTCGCCGGCGAAGCGCGGCAGCGCCTTCCACGCGCGGGCGAACGCTTCTTGCGCTGCGTCCTCGGCCTCGTGGCGCTCGTTCAGCCGGCGGAGACAGAAGCGGAGGAGCCGCTCGTAGTAGCGGGCATAGAGGTTGCCGAATGCGGCGGAGTCACCCGCCTGGCAGCGCTCGACGAGCACGCGATCACGGTCCAGGTCGACGTCGTCGCAGAGACTCGTCAACTCCTCTTGGCGAAGCGCCAATGTCTTGTTCCCCCTCCGTTCGACCTCGTCTCAGGAGGTAGGTCACATTATGTGCGGACGTCAACCGATTTTGAAGGTCTCGCAACCGTTTGTCGACGAACTGGGGTTGACACGTTTGAACAACAAAGTTGAGAAATCCCTCAACGAGCTTCGGGATATCCGCGTGGCGAGTCCGATTTCTCCCTCGACCCTCGACGAGTACGCGCCCAGGACCGGCGTTCCAAGGTTGCCGGCGGCCTCTGGTGTTTCAGAGCGAAGGAATGGGACGGGGAACGGGCATGCCGACGTCGTCCGGGTTCGTCGGGCTCCGACGTCCCGGGGCAGTAGCGTCCCCGGGGCCCTAGCATGGGTCCGGGCTGCGTGCGGGTCTGTGGTTGAAAGTCGAGGCCAGTCGCAGGCGAAACGACCCACGTAAGGCGACTTGTGGTCGCTGAGCATGGTGCGGCTTAGAGGTAAGTCCTGCCCGCCGCGCTCCCGGCTGTCGGGGGTGGGCGGAGACGAGGCGATGCGCGCCAATCAGGTGCCGTTGGGTGTGGCGGCGAGCCGCCGTGCCGCCGGCGTCGGCGCGTCAACCTCGCGGCAGGCGAGTGTGGGGTCAAAGACCAGGTCAGCCGCACGCAGCCCATCTGCCATCGCCGCCGCTCGTGGCGGTTCCACAGCCGCTGGGGCCGGTAGGATCGGCCCTCCATGAGCGTGTTCACGAAGGTCCTACGCGCCGGCGAGGGCAAGAAGGTCAGGCGGCTGGCCGAGCTCGTGCCTCTCATCGGCGCGCTCGAGCCCGAGATGCAAGGCCTCGGTGACGACGCGCTCGTCCACAAGACGGTCGAGTTCAGGGAGCGCCTCGAGCGGGGCGAGAGCCTCGACGACCTCCTGGTCGAGGCGTTCGCGGTCGTGCGGGAGGCGGCGTGGCGCGTGCTGGGCCAGCGTCATTTCGACGTCCAGCTCATGGGCGGCATGGCCCTGCACTTCGGCTGGATCGCCGAGATGAAGACCGGCGAGGGCAAGACCCTCGTGTCCACGTTGCCCGTCTACCTGAACGCGCTGGACGGGCAGGGCGTGCACATGGTGACGGTCAACGAGTACCTCGCCACCCGCGACTCCGAGTGGATGGGACGGGTCCACCGCTGGCTCGGGCTCACCGTGGGCCGCATCGGCTCCGACATCGACGATCCCGCCCTCAAGCGGGCCGCCTACGACGGCAGACGTCACCTACGGCACCAACAACGAATTCGGCTTCGACTACCTACGCGACAACATGACGCGGAGCCGCGAGCTCATGACCCAGCGGGGTCACATCTTTGCCATCGTCGACGAGGTCGACTCCATCCTGATCGACGAGGCCCGGACCCCGCTCATCATCTCGGGCCCGGCCGACGAGGCGGCGCAGCTCTACTACCAGTTCGCCTCCATTGCCCGCACGCTCAGCCGCGACGTCGACTACGAGGTCGACGAGGAGAAGAAGACGGTCGTCCCCCTCGAGTCCGGCATCGAGAAGGTAGAGAAGGCGGTCGGCGTCGACAACATCTACGACGCCGTGTCGGTCAACTACGTCCACCAACTGACCAAGGCCCTCACGGCCAAGGATCTCTACCACCGGGACAAGGACTACCTCGTGGCCGGGGGCGAGGTGAAGATCATCGACGAGTTCACGGGCCGGACGCTCGAGGGCCGGCGGTGGTCCGACGGTCTGCACCAGGCGGTCGAGGCCAAGGAGCGCGTCTCCATCAAGGAGGAGAACCACACCTGGGCGACGGTGACGCTCCAGAACTACTTCCGCATGTACGAGAAGTTGTCCGGCATGACCGGCACGGCCGAGACCGAGGCCGGCGAGTTCGCCTCCACCTACGGGTTGCCCGTGGTGCCCATCCCCACCAACAAGGAGATGGTCCGCATCGACCAAGCCCGATCTCGTCTTCAAGACGGAGGAGGCCAAGTTCAACGCGGTCGTCGAGGACATCGTGGAGCGCAACGAGCGGGGACAGCCGATGCTGATCGGCACCGCCTCGGTGGCCAAGTCCGAGCTGCTGGCGCGCCTGTTGGACAAGCGGGGCGTGCCCCACAACGTCCTCAACGCCAAGCAGCACTTCCGTGAGGCCGAGATCGTGGCCCAGGCCGGCCGCCGTGGTGCGGTCACCGTCGCCACCAACATGGCCGGGCGAGGCGTCGACATCATCCTGGGCGGCAACGCCGAGCTGCTGGCCCAGCACGAGCTCGCGGCCGAGGGCGTCGACCTCGACACCGAGGAGGGGCAGGCCGAACTCGAGCGTCTGCAGTCCTCCATCGAAGCGCGTTGCCGGGCCGAGGGGGAGGAGGTGCGCAAGCTCGGCGGGCTCTACGTGCTCGGCAGCGAACGCCACGAGAGCCGGCGCATCGACAACCAGCTCCGCGGCCGCTCTGGCCGCCAGGGCGATCCCGGGGAGAGCCGCTTCTACCTGAGCCTCGATGACGAACTGCTCCGCCTCTTCGCCACCGGAGCCATGAGCTGGGTGATGGGGCGCACGCTGCCCGAGGACATTCCCATTGAGTCCAAGACCGTCGCCAAGGCGATCGAGCGCGCCCAGAACACCGTCGAGGCGCGCAACGCGGAGATCCGCAAGGACAACCTCAAGTACGACGAGGTGATGGACCAGCAGCGCAAGGTGATCTACGAGCGGCGCCTGCAGATCATCGACGGCGAGGACCTCGAGGAGCGCACCGAGGACCTGCTGGCCGGGGCGGCCGAGAAGCTGGTCGTCGAGCACTGCCCGACCGAATTCGAGGAGGACTGGGACCTCAAGTCGCTCATCGACGCGCTGATGCAGTACTACCCGACGAAGTTCACGGTGGCCGACCTCGCCCAGGCCGCGACGACCGAGGACTTGGTGGAGAGCATCGTCGAGGAGGCCCTCGAGTACTACGAGCAGCACTCCGAGGCCATGCCGGGCGGCGCGGAGACGATGCGCCAGATCGAGCGCGACGTGTACCTCCAGATCATGGACGCCCGCTGGCGTGACCACCTCGCTGAGATGGACAACCTCAAGGACGGCATCCACCTGCGCTGGACGGTCCAGGCCGACCCCCTCAACGCCTGGCAACAGGAGGGCTACTCCATGTTCGGGCAGCTCATGGAAGTCATCGACAACGACTACCTGCGCTACATCCTCCACGTCGAGGCGGTCCAGGCCCCGGCCGCCGAGCCCGACCTGGACAGGGCCGTCTACGCCGCGGCGGAGGACCCGGTGGCCGAGGCGGGTGCGCTCGCCGGTGCCCTCCTGGCCGAGCAGGGGGCCCAGGTGCCGCCCCAGACGGCCGTCCTCAACCCGGCGTCCTCGGGCAACGGCAGCGGTGGGGGTGCCCGCGCCAAGGCGCAGGTCAAGCAGCCCAACGCACCCGACCCGAACGCCCTGGTGCCCATCGTCAAGCAACAGCACGAGAAGGTCGGGCGCAACGACCCCTGCTGGTGCGGGAGCGGCAAGAAGTTCAAGTTCTGCCATGGCGCCGCCTGACGGCCCGTCGGCCGAGGCACCCCGCGACTTCACAGCCGAGCTCGAGGCGTTGGGGGAGCGGCTGGCCGAGGCCGAGCGCTACCTCGGGCGCGAGAAGCTCGAGGTCCGGCGGGCCGAGCTCGAGACCGAGGTGGCGAGGCCCGACCTGTGGGACGACCCCGACAACGCACGGTCGGTCACCAAGGAGCTGGGGCGGGTCTCGGCCGACCTCGAGCAGCTCGACGGGCTCCGGGGCGCGCTCGGAGACGCGCAGGCGCTGCTGGAGCTGACGCTGGAGTCGGCCGCCGCGGGCGCCCGCGACGCCGCCCTCGACGCCGAGCTGGTGGAGACGGTCGATGCGCTCGGGACTCGGCTCGGCGCCCTGGAGCTGCAGTCGCTGTTCGCAGGAGAGTACGACGAGTTCGACGCGGTGTGCGAGGTGCACGCCGGCGCGGGTGGCACCGACGCGCAGGACTGGACCGAGATGCTGCTGCGCATGTACCAGCGTTGGGCGGAACGGCGCGGCTTCACGGTCGAGGTCGACGAGGCGACCGAGGGCCAGGAGGCGGGCCTCTTGTCGGCGACCTTCATCGTCCACGGTCGTTTCGCGTACGGGCTGTTGGCCACCGAGCGCGGCGTGCACCGATTGGTCCGCATGTCGCCCTTCGACTCGCAGCACCGGCGCCAGACGAGCTTCGCCTCCATGGACGTCACGCCGTTCCTCGAGGACGTGTCCTCGGAGGTCGAGATCGACGAGAAGGACCTGCGCATCGACACCTACCGCTCGTCCGGTGCGGGCGGGCAGCACGTCAACAAGACGGACTCCGCCGTGCGCCTGACGCACCTCCCGACCGGGATCGTGGTGTCGTGCCAGAACGAACGCAGCCAGCACCAGAACAAGGCCAAGGCGCTGCAGATCCTCGGCGCCAAGCTGGCCGAGCGGGCCCGCGCCGAGCGACGGGCCGAGTTGGACGCGCTGAGCGGGGAACGGGTCGACAACGCGTGGGGGAACCAGATCCGTTCCTACGTCATGGCGCCGTACCAGCTCGTCAAGGACCTGCGCACCAGCTACGAGACCGGCAACGTCGACGCCGTGCTCGACGGCGACCTCGACGCCTTCATGGAAGCCGAGCTGCGCCGCCAGCGCGAGGTGGGGGCGTAACGGAGGAACGGCTGTGACCTGCACCGGAGCCGCTGACCCGAAGCGGCAATCCGGAGAAAGTAGAATCGCACAGGTGCCCCTTCCACCACCGGGGCGAAACCCCTCTCACCGATGATCCGATTCGACAACGTCACCAAGACTTACAAGGGCTCGACCGTCGCGTTGCGCGACATCACCGTCGAGATCGAGAAGGGCGAGTTCGTCTTCCTCGTCGGCGCCTCTGGCTCGGGCAAGACGACCTTCATCCGGTTGCTCCTGCGCGAGGAGCTGCCCGACAACGGCGAGATCCTCGAGGCGGGGCGCAACATCGTTGAACTGCCCAAGTGGCGGGTGCCCTACCTGCGCCGCAACATCGGCTGCGTCTTCCAGGACTTCCGGCTCCTGCCCAACAAGACGGTGTTCGAGAACGTCGCCTTCGCGCTCGAGGTCATCGGCCGGCCCCGCCACGTCGTGGCCAACCAGGTGCCCCAGGTGCTGGACCTGGTCGGGCTGGCCAACAAGAGGGACAACCTGCCGAGCGAGCTCTCCGGCGGCGAGCAGCAGCGCGTCGCCGTGGCCCGCGCCTTCGTCAACCGGCCCCTCATCTTGCTGGCCGACGAGCCGACCGGCAACCTCGACCCACAGACGAGCCAGGGCATCATGCAGCTGCTCGACCGCATCAACCGGACCGGGACCACGGTCGTGGTGGCCACGCACGACGAGGTGCTCGTGGACAAGATGCGACGGCGCGTCATCGAGCTCAGCAACGGCATGATGGTGCGCGACCAGGCGCGCGGGGTCTACGGGTTCGACGGCGCGGTGCAACAGACGGTCGACGTTGCCGCGGGGGGCATGGGCTGACGTGGCTGTCTCTGTCGACTACGTGGTCCGCGAGACCGCGTCGAACCTGTGGCGCAACCGGCTGATGACGATCGCCGCCATCTTGACCGTCGCCGTCTCGCTGTCCCTCGTGGGGGCGGCCCTGCTCCTGCGCCAGGGGTCGGCCAACGCCACCGGGACCCTCGAGCGGGGCACCCAGGTGACCGTCTGGATGCGGCCCGATGCCAACGCGCAGGAGATCTCTGCCGTGGGCACGGAGCTGTCGCAGCTGAACTACGTCGACGCAACCCTGCGCCTACTGGAACAAGGCCCGCAACTTCGCCGAGGCCCGCCGCCTGCTGCCCTCGGACGTCTTCCAGGCCACGACGCAGGCCGAGATGCCCACCTCCTACTGGTGCACCCCCGTTGCGCTGACCGACGCGGCCCAGGTGCGTGCACACGTTCAAGCGGCACCGCGGGAGTCCTGTCGGTGACCGAGCCCCAGCAGACGATCAAGAACGAGGAGACGGTCATCAACGTCTCGAAGTGGGTGTGCCTGGCGGTCGCCATCGTCTTGATCGTGTCGGCCGCCGTCCTGATCCTCAACACCATCCGCATGGCCATCTTCGCCCGCCGGCGCGAGGTGTCGGTCATGAAGCTGGTCGGCGCCACCAACTGGTTCATCCGAGTGCCGTTCATGTCCGAAGGCCTGCTGCAGGGTTTCATCGGGTCCATGCTGGCGGCGGTCGTGGTCTATTTCGTCTATCTCTTCATCGACCACGAGGGGAGTGGCCGGACCACGAGCAACATCTTCACCGCCATGCACATGACGGGGTCCGCAGGTCTTGCTCACCAACGTGGTCGTCGTCATCGTGGGCATGGCCATCGGCTCCATCGGCTCGGCCATCGCCATCCGGCGCTTCCTCGACGTCTAGCGTCGGTAGCCTCAGCCGCCGGCGTCGGCGGGCGAACAGAGGAAGAAGCGCATCGAGCGTCCCCCGATGACGTCGTCGGGGCCACGGTCGTGCGGGGAGGGCAGTGCGCGATGGCCCAGAGCATGTCCGGGTTGCGGGTGCGCGGCGCCACTGCGGCCAGCACCAGCGTGACCCGGCCGCTGCGGACGTAGGCGACGAACTGGGCCTCGCGTCGGACTCGGGACCCTCCCGGTGAAGCCGCCCACCGGGAGGAACTCGCGTCCGGTGTCGACGATCGGGACGCTCGATGCCGCCGACGTCTCGTTGGTGACGACGCTGACGGACGGGGCCACTCTCGCCGCGTCGCGGTTGAGACCGGCCGAGACCGCGGCGGAGCGGGCGTCGGCCGCGTGTTCCTGCGCGGTCAGCGCGGCCGGCTGGTAGGCCGAGTCGAAGGGCCCCAGGCCGGCCGTCACGACGGTCGCCGACGCCCATGCCGAGCCAACGAAGAGCGCGGCGGCCGACAGGGCCACGCCGGCACCCGTCGCCCACGCCGGGCGCGCCGGGAGCAGGGACCACGCGGTGACGGCGACCGCCGCCAGCGCGAGCGCCAGCGTGCTGGCCTCCACCCACGGCCGTACCCCGGCTCCCGCCGGGAGCAGGTAGAGGACGTAGGCGGTGCCGGCGGCCACGGTGCCCAAGATGACGGCACGCGTGGCGCGGCGCGCCCGTAGCCGCCAGGCCACGGTCAGTCCCAAGCCGCAGAGCGCGGCGATCGGTGGCGCGAGCGCCGCCAGGTAGTACGAGTTGATGAAGTTCGAGGATGCGAAGAAGCACCAGGTGAAGAACAGCCATGCCGCCCAGAGGATCGCGGCCGCCCGCAACGGGTCCGGTGCGTGGCTCGCGCCGGCGCGCGACGAGGATGCCCCCGAGCGCGACCGCCGCCGGGAGGAGCATCCAGTCGCTGTCCCTCCCGAAGATGCCGTTGAGGAAGCGGCCGGGCCCCTGCGGGACGGCGACCGTCGTCTCCTGCGTGCCGGCGCTCTCCTTGACCGGGGCGGGTGCCGCGCTGCAGCCGGCCTGGTCGAGCGTGTCGCCCGTGAGCCGGTCGGTGCCGTTGTAGAGGAAGACCTGGCTGAAGACGGAGTCGTTGCAGCTGCCGTCCACATAGGGCCGGTCGTGGGCCGGGACGGCGCTGACGACGAGCATCCAGGACAGCGAGACGCCGAGCGCCACCAGCGCGGCGAGCGCGACGTGCCCGAGGCGCCGGGCGAGCACCGGCGACGGCGCCGCCAGCAGGTAGGCGAGGAAGAGCGCGGGGAGCACGAGCCACGCCTGGAGCATCTTGGCCTGGAAGGCCAGCCCGACCCACACGCCCGCGACCAGCAGGAGAGTCAGGCGCCCCGTCGTGAACGCTGCCGTCGTGGCATCGGCTGCGAGCACGAGCAGGAGGATCAACAGCGAGTCCGAGATGTTGCCCCGGTTGAGCAGGATCGTGACCGGCGTGGCCGCCAGGACGGCGGCGGCGGTCGAGCCCGGCGCCGGCGCCGGCGACGCGCCGCACGGCGCGGTAGAGCACGAGCACGGTGAGCGTTCCCTCGACGGCCTGGGGGAGAACGACGGACCAGACGTGGAAGCCGAAGACGCGGACCGACAGCGCCTGCACCCAGAACGCGCCGGGCAGCTTGTCGACCGTGACCGTGCCCCAGGGGTCGAAGGCGCCGAAGAAGAAGTTGTGCCAGCTCTGCGACATGCTGCGTACCGCGGCGCCGTAGAACGTCTCGAGCGTCGCGCTGTTCATGCCCCACGCGTAGGAGAGCGCCGCCAGTGCCGCGACGACGAGGAGCGCCGGCCGGGCCCAGCGGGGCTGGTCGGGTGGCGACAGCCAGAACTGCCAGCGGCTGCTCCGGGTGGCCGGCGTGCCGGCAGCCGGTACGCCGCTCGCCTCGGCGGCTCCCGCTTCGAACGTGAGGCTCCCGACCGAATCCCCCATCGTCGGGCAACCTAGTGCCTGATCGGCTGCGTCAGGGTGCCATCGGGTTGCCGTCGAGGGGCATCCGCGCCCCGAGCACGAGGCCCTCACCCGAGCGGAACGGCGCCGTTCGATGCGTGATCTCGACGAGGCCGCAGCGACGCAGGAGGGCGCCCGTGGTGTCGATCCACTGGTCCAGGGGCACGCGCTTCTCAATGGCCCACCGGTGGGTGAGGGTGACGAGCCGGCCTCCGGGCGCCAGGACACGGGCGATCTCGCGCAGCGCCACGTCCATCGGCTCCCACAGCTGCATGCTGTTGACCGCCACCACCCCGCAGAAGGCCGCGTCGGGCCACGGGATCGACGCCACTCCGGCTTGCACGAGCCGCACGCGTCCGGTGTCGAACGCGGCGCGGTTGCGCTGTCGTGCCGCCGAGACCATGGTCGCCGAGGGGTCGATGCCCGCGATCTGCCCGTGAGGGAGACGCGCGACGAGCTCTGCGATGCCGACGCCCGGCCCGAAGCCGACGGCCAGCACCGATGCGCCGGGTGCGGGTGCAAGCTCGTCGACTGCGGCCACCTCCATGTCACGGTTCAGGCGGGCCATCACGGCCCCGGCCAGCCTCCCCGTCACGCCCTCGAATCCCGTCGTCGCGGTGTCCATGCCCCCACCCAATCACTTGAAGTAGACTTCAAGTCAATGCCCGATCTGCTCGATATCGGTGAGGTGGCGGAACGCTCGGGGATGGCGGCCTCGGCCCTGCGCTTCTACGAGCGTGAGGAGATCATCGCGAGCGTCGATCGCAAGGGTCTGCGGCGCCAGTTCCCGCCGGACGTTCTCACCACGCTGGCCGTCGTGGCGATGTGCCGGCAGGCGGGGTTCTCGCTGGAGGAGATCAAGGAGCTGCTGGCCACGGGCGGCCGGTCGGCGTGGAAAGCCTTTGCCGGCGCGCAAGCGCGACGAGCTCCGGGCGCAGGCCGAGCATCTCGGCGCCCTGGCTGACCAACTCGACCATGCGCTCGAGTGCCCGAGCCGCAATCGTCTTCGAGTGCGAGCATTTCCGTGCGGCGCTCGATGGTGCCCTCCCGGTGGATGCGTGCGCCAAGCCGGTGCCTCCCACGGCGAGATCCCGGTGACGGGCCGCGCCGGCCCGGCGCCTGACCGGTCGCAGTCCCGGTTCTTCCGCAACGTGCCGCGCAAGGTCTCGCTGCTCTGCGGCGTCGTGGCCTTTGCGGCGCTGGTCATCGGAGGGGGGTTCGCCGAGATCAGCTCGAGCGGGGCACCCACGGCCCGCGAGACGACGATCGTGCGCTCCGTCATCGTGGGGTCCCTCGTGATCGGCGTCGTCTTCTACGTGATCGGCGGCCGCATGCGAGCGACGGCGGGACAATCTGGACAAGACTGGCCCAATGGGAAGCGCCGGTGACAAGCCCAGGAAGCCGCGGCGCCGGTTGTCCAAGGCGCCCAAGTACGAGGAGCCCAACACCTTCCCGGCCGCCGGGTTGACCGGCGGCGGCGGTGATGTCTACGGCTCGCGCTACGGGCATTCGGCCGACCATCACGGGCACAAGCCCCCGGGCCGCTTCGGCGCGTTCGTCCTGCGCGTTCTGGGGCAGAAGCCCAAGTCCTGAACGTCCGGCCCAGCATCATTCGTTCCGGGCAAGGGTCCCGGCAAGGTTCGCGGCAAGGCCCAGTCCCCACGCTGGTCCGCGCCCCTCGAAGGAGGGGCGCGACGAAAGCGAGGCAAGCGATGGCCAACACCACCACGATCACCGGGAATCTCACCCGCGAGCCGGAGATCCGCTACACGCGGGAGGGGCAGGCAACCGCCCAGCTCGGGGTCGCCGTCAACCGCCGGTGGCAGGACCGCACGACCCAGGAGTGGCAGGAGTCCACGTCGTTCTTCGACGTCATCTGCTGGCGCGACCTGGCCGAGAACGTCGCGCTCAGCCTCACCAAGGGCATGCGGGTCGTCGTGACCGGACGCCTGGAGCAGCGGACCTGGGAGACCGAGGAGGGGGAGCACCGGTCCAAGGTCGAGATCACGGCGGACGAGGTCGGCGCCAGCCTGCGCTTCGCCACGGCCGACGTCCAGAAGGTGGAACGACGAGGTGCGGCGGCGAGTGACGGCCCCGAGGGCGAGTCCGTGTCCGACGCGATGCCGGTCGAGGCGTGAGTGTCGCCCTGGCTGATCACCATGACGGCGTGGCCGGCGGCGACCGCCCTTCTCGTCCGTGTGATGGTCCACGTGGTGACCGAACCGGCCGCGCTGGCGCTGACGGCGACCGTCCCCGTCCTGTCGGGCGCAGCGCTGCTGGCGCGACTGCGCGACGCATGCGTGTCGGGACCGCCGGTCCACTTCATGAAGGACGAGGTCGTCGAGATCTGCGGCGCGTTGGCCCTGGGCGGGACGCTGCTGCGCCGGCTCGGCCTCGGCAGCGAGGCCGAGCGCCTCGAAGCGCTGTTCGGCGCGGTCGAGGAGCGGCTGGCCGAGGCTCAGTCCGCGGCGGTGTCCTCGGCCTCCGGCTCGTAGGTCAGGGCGAGCGAGTTGACGCAGTAGCGCAGCCCGGTGTCGGTGGGGCCGTCGGGGAACACGTGGCCCAGATGGCCGCCGCACCGGGCGCAGAGGATCTCGGTCCGAGTCATACCGAAGCCGCGGTCCTTCCGCTCGACGACCGTGCCGGCAGCGCGGGCACGGTCGAAGCTGGGCCAGCCCGATCCCGAGTCGAATTTCGCATCGGTGTCGAACAGCTCGGCGTCACAGCCGGCGCAGCGGAACACGCCCGCTCCGTCGACGTGGAGCAACTCACCCGACCAGGCGGGCTCCGTACCGGCGCGGCGCAGCACCGCGTACTGCTCCGGCGTGAGTTCGGTCCTCTCCACTCCTCGTCTGGCTTGACGACCGCAAACACCATCTCGTCCTGCTTGTCGGACCTGCGTGTGAACATGGCCAATCGTTCTCCTCTCCCGCAGTTACAACCGGTCCCGCGGTCAGAAGTATTTCGCCTCTGCACACGGCTCAGGCCGCCAACGCGTGGGCGGCGCTGCCCATGAGGAAGAGGAAGTTGTCGGCGTAGAACTGCCGGCGGACGTCCTCGCCGGCGTCGCCGAGCGAGGCCTCGAATCGCTCCAGTGGCTTGCGACCACCCTCGACGTGCGGGTAGTCGGACGAGAACATCACGAGGTCGGACCCGGACTGGGCCACGATCCACCCCACGTCCTCCGTCGGGTAAGGGGTGAAGCGGACCTGCCGGTGCACGTAGTCGCTCGGCCGGAGCGACAGCGCCTGCAGGCGTTCCTCGTGACGCACGAATGCCTCGAAGGCGGACTCCATCTGCCGCAGCCACGACGGCATCCAGATGGCACCCTGTTCGATCACGCCGAGGTGCAGCTCGGGGAACTGCTCGAGCACCCCGTCGAAGATCAGCGTGGCCAGCGTCTGGGCCGGGGGGACGGGGATGCCCATGTAGTCGACGGAACGGAAGTTCTCTTCGCCCCCGTGGAAGTCGGGCGGGACGGGCTTGCCGTTGACGAAGTAGCCCGGATCGATGAGGGTGCCCGTGCCGCCGACGTGGAACACGACGGGGATGCCCGCCTCCTGGGCCTGGGCCCACACTGCGAACAAGTCGGTGTGGCTGGGCGAGAACCCGGGTGGGCATCCCGAGGCGACCAGCAGGGCGGCGGCACCCTGGTCGAGCGCGTCGCGGGTGGCCGTCACGGCGCGCTCGGGGTCGGCCAGGGGGACGTAGAGGGACGGCAGCAGGCGGGGATCGACCGAGCAGAACTCGAGCATGCCCCGGTTGTGGGCGCGGGCCGCGGCATAGGCCAGGTCGGGGTCGCCGGCGTGCTCCAAGTCGTGCAGCCGGCCGTTGTGGAACGTGTTGAAGACGAGCTGGCTGGAGAAGCCGAGGAGGTCGAGGGCGCGGGGCCGGTCCTCGGCGATGAAGGACCCGGTGGCGGCGAAGTTCTTCCGCGCCATGATCTCGGCCTCCTCGTCGGCCCGGTACGCAGCCGAGGCATGGCGGGCCCGCAACGTGTCGAAGGCGGCGACCAGGTCGCGCTGCTGGGTGGCGGGATCGCCGGTCTGGCGGAGCTCGTTCCCGCCCGGGTAGCGCAGAACGGGGAGCCGGTCCCGGAAGGCCGCCTCGGCGTGGTCGCGCAGCCAGGTCGGTGTCTCCATGATGTGGGCGTCGGCGTCGTGGACCACCCGGCCCTCGGAGTACGGCACGGCACCCTCCCTTCTGCGTCCGCATGCGTGACGCGGACCCGAGTATCCCAGCAGTCGGCCGGTGGCTCCCGGCCGGTATCTGACGCCCCGTCAGATCGGGGTCGTGGCCTTGGCTACGCTCCTCGGGCGATGGACCTGCGAGACCGTCCCGAGGACGTGGCGTTCCGCCGCGAGGTCCGCTGCTTCCTCCACGAGCATCTGGTGGGGGAGTTCGCCGAGCTGGGCGGACGGGGAGGCTCGGGCGACGAGACCTTCGGCTTCGAGGTCCGCCGGCGCTGGGAGAGGGTCCTGGCCGAGGGCGGCTGGACCTGCCTGGGTTGGCCCGTCGAGCACGGCGGGCGAGGTGCCTCCATGACCGAGCAGGTCATCTTCAACGAGGAGTACGCCCGGGCCGCGGCACCGGGGCGGGTCAACGTCATGGGCGAGGGGCTGCTCGGGCCGACCCTGATCGCACTACGGCACGCCCGAGCAGAAGGCGCGATTCCTGCCGCCCATCCGGGCGGGGGCCGAGCTGTGGTGCCAGGGCTACTCCGAGCCCGACGCCGGAAGCGACCTGGCCAACGTCAAGACCCGGGCCGTGCGCGACGGCGACGAGTGGGTGGTCACGGGCCAGAAGGTGTGGACCTCGCTGGCCCAGCAGGCGCGACTGGTGCTTCGTCGTCTGCCGGACCGATCCCGCGGCGCCGCGTCACCGGGGGCTGTCCTACCTGCTGGTGCCGATGGACCAGCCCGGAGTCGAGGTGCGCCCGATCAGCCAGATGACCGGACCAGCGAGTTCAACGAGGTGTTCTTCGACGGTGCCCGCACGCAGGTCGAGAACGTGGTGGGCGGCGTCGGCGACGGGTGGCGTGTCGCGCTCGCCACCCTGGCCTTCGAGCGGGGCGTGGCGCTGCTCGGCCACCAGCTCGGCTTCCGCCGCGAGCTCGACCGCATCGTGGCGCTCGCCAGCAGCCAACGGGAAGTCGGGCGACCCGGTGCTGCGCCAGCGACTGGCCCAGGCCCACATCGAGCTGACCATCATGCGCTACAACACCCTGCGCAGCCTCTCGGGCGTGGACGGACCGGTGGCCCCGCCCGAGGCCTCCATCGCCAAGCTGTTCTGGGGCAGTTGGCACCGCCGGCTCGGCGAGCTGGCCATGGACGTGCTCGGGC
Source organism: uncultured Acidimicrobiaceae bacterium (assembly GCA_963728845.1). Taxonomy (GTDB): domain Bacteria; phylum Actinomycetota; class Acidimicrobiia; order Acidimicrobiales; family RAAP-2; genus Bog-473. The sequence continues at coordinate 136,936 of CAVSLS010000040.1, read as the reverse complement.
CCGGCGGCAACCGTGCTCGACGGTGAGCCGCTGCCGGAGAACGGCGGCTACGAGCTGGGGGACCTCCAGCGGTCCTTTCTCTTCGCGCGGTCGGAGACCATCTACGGCGGGTCGAACGAGATCCAGCGCAACATCATCGGTGAGCGGGTGCTCGGCCTCCCACCGGAGCCGAAAGGGGTCGGCGTGAGCACGAGCCTGGAGACGCGCCCTTTGACCCGCCGCCTCCGCCGCCGGCCCCCGGACGGCCACGGGCTCCTGGAGGGGAAGGTCGTCGTCGTGACCGCGGCCGCCGGGACGGGTATCGGCTCCGCCACGGCCAGGCGCTGCCTGCAGGAAGGCGCCTCGGTCGTGGTCTCCGACGCGCACGAGCGGCGCCTGGCCGAGACCGCCGAGCAGATGGCGGCCGAGGCGGGCGCCGACGGCCCGGAGCGGGTGCACGCCCTGGCCTGCGACGTGCGCAACGAGGCGCAGGTGCAGCGCCCTCTACGACGGGGCGACCGCGCGCTTCGGCCGCCTCGACGTGGCCGTGCACAACGCCGGCCTCGGCGGCACCGTGCCCCTGGTGGACATGACCGACGAGCAGTGGTCGAGCGTGCTCGACATCACGCTGACGGGCACCTTCCGCTGCACGCGTGCCGCCCTGCCCCACATGCTGCCGCAGAAGCGCGGCGTCGTCGTCAACAACGCCTCGGTGCTCGGGTGGCGGGCCCAGCCGGGCCAGGCCCACTACGCGGCGGCCAAGGCCGGGGTCATGGCCCTGACCGCGCTGCGCGGCGGCCGAGGCGGCCCCGTTCGGGGTACGGGTGAACGCGGTGTCACCGAGCCTGGCCCAGCATCCCTTCTTGAACCGGGCCATCCCCGACGACGATCTGGCCGTGCTGCGGCGCCGGAGCTGTTCGGGCGCGGGGCCGAGACCTGGGAGGTGGCCAACGTCATCGTCTTCCTGGCCAGCGACTACTCGTCCTACATGTCCGGAGAGGTCGTCTCCGTGAGCAGCCAGCACCCGTGAGCGGCGCGGGGATCGGTGGGGCGCCACCGGACCAGGAGGACCCGCGGGCCGACCTGGTCTGGGGGACCGTGCCCCGGCTCGTGGAGGACGGCGCAGGGCGGCACCGGCGGCCGAGGCGTTGGTCGACGGCGAGCGTGGCCTGACCTACGCGCAGTTGGCGCCGGAGGTGGACCGCTACGCACGCGGCTTCGTTGCGCGCCGGTGTCGGCGCGGGGGACCGGGTGGCCGTGTGGGCACCCAACTGCGCCGAATGGATGCTCGCCGCGCTGGGCCTCTTGCGGGCCGGCGCCGTGCTGGTGCCGTTGAACACGCGCTTCAAGGGCGGCGAGGCCGCCTACATCCTGCGCAACGCCGGCGCGACGACCCTCCTCACGGTGCGCGGCTTCCTGGGCGCCGACTACCCGGCGATGCTGGCGGGGGAGGACACCGGCAGGCTCGGCCGCATCGTCCTGTTGCGCGACGAGGGCGGGAAGGCCACCGGGGAGCCAGACGGGGATGCCGGTCGTCGGCCTGGACGACTTCCTGGCTGCGGGCGACGGCATCGACGCCCGCCGTGACGGCGGCCCGGGCCGCCGGGGTCCAGCCCGGCGACGTCTCCGACATCATCTTCACCTCCGGCACGACCGGCCACCCCAAGGGGGCGGTGGCCACCCACGCGCAGACGCTGCGCACGTTCGGGACGTGGTCGTCCATCGTCGGGCTGGCCGCGGGCGACCGCTACCTCGTCGTGAACCCCTTCTTCCACACCTTCGGGTACAAGGCGGGCATCCTGGCCTGCCTGATGGCCGGCGCCACCGTGGTGCCCGAGCCGGTCTTCGACGCCGATGGCGGTGATGGAGCGCATCGCCGCCGAGCGGATCACCGTGCTGCCCGGGCCGCCCACGCTGTACCAGTCGCTCCTGGCCGACCCGCGGCGCGCCGGGTACGACCTGTCGTCGCTCCGCCTGGGCGTGACCGGCGCGGCGGTCGTGCCAGTCGAGCTGGTCCAGGCGATGCGCGACGAGCTCGGGTTCGGCACGGTCCTGACCGCCTACGGGCTGACCGAGTCCTGCGGGACCGTGACCATGTGCCGGCGCAGCGACCCGGCCGAGATCGTCGCGGCGACGTCGGGGCGTGCCATCCCGGGCCTGGAAGTGCGCGCCGTGGCCGAGGGCACGGAGGTCCCGCCGGGCGAGCCGGGGGAGATCGTCGTGCGGGGCTACACGGTGATGTCCGGCTACTGGGGGAACGAGGAGGCGACGGCCGAGGCGATCGACGGCGACGGCTGGCTGCACACCGGTGACGTCGGGGTCTTGGACACCGCGGGCAACGTGACGATCACGGACCGGGTCAAGGACATGTACGTCGTGGGCGGTTTCAACGCCTACCCGGCCGAGATCGAAGCCATCCTGCGTGGCAACGACGCCGTCGCCCAGGTGGCCGTCGTCGGCGTTCCCGACGAGCGCATGGGGGAGGTGGGCTGCGCCTACGTCGTCCCGGCCGCCACAGCCGGCGAACGACGTCGACCCCGAGGACCTCGGGCGCGCCATCCTCGGCTGGTCGCGGGCCACCATGGCCAACTACAAAGTCCCCCGCAGCGTCGTGGTGGTCGACGCCCTCCCCCTCAACGCGAGCGGGAAGGTGCTCAAGCGTGAGCTGCGGCGGCGCCATGCCGAGGGCGAGGACCGCGTCATCACCATCGAGTCGTGACCAACGAGAGGAGCAAGTGAGTGCGAGGCATCGTCTACACGGGAGAGGGGGTCGAGGTCACCGATGCGCTGGAGGTGCGGGATCCCGGGCCCAACGAGGTGCGGGTGCGGATGGAGGCAGCCGGCGTCTGCCACTCCGACCTGTCGGTCATCGACGGGACGATCCCCTTTCCGGCGCCGGCCGTGCTCGGCCACGAGGGCGCCGGCGTCGTCGAGGCCGTCGGCGACGCGGTCCGCTCGGTGAAGCCGGGTGACCACGTCGTGATCGCCACCCTGGCCAGCTGTGGCGCCTGCCGCGCCTGCAGCACCGGGCACCCGACGTGGTGCAAGAGCTCGCTGGGGAACATCTCCACACCGTTCACCTTCAAGGGCGAGCCTGCCTCCAACTTCGCCGCCGCTTCGGTCTTCTCGGAGGTGACGGTCGTCAGCGAGGTCCAGGCGGTGCGCATCCCCGACGAGATCCCGCTGTCGTCCGCCTGTCTCATCGGGTGCGGCGTGCTCACGGGCGTCGGCGCCGTGCTGAACCGGGCCAAGGTGCGTCCGGGTGACACCGCGGCCGTCTTCGGCGTGGGCGGCGTCGGGCTCAACGTGATCCAGGGTCTGCGCATTGCCGGAGCCACCAGGATCGTGGCCGTCGACACGGTGGCCGCCAAGGAGAAGCTCGGACGTCAGTTCGGCGCCACGCACTTCGTCGACGCCACCGAGGCCGACGCGGCTGCCGCGGTGCGCGCCCTGGTGCCCGCCAATCGGGAGTCCGCCGCCGGCGCCCTGTTCCCGCTCGGTGGGGTCACGTGGGCCTTCGACTGCGTCGGCCACCCGGCTGTCCTGCGCAGCGCCCTGGACTGCCTCGACTGGGGCGGCAACGCCGTGGCCATCGGCATCCCGCCCAGGGGCACCGAGGTGCCCGTGGACGTCAACGCGCTGGCCTACGTGGACCGGGGCCTGCTCGGCTGCCGCTATGGCTCAGCCCGACCGCACCACGACATCCCCCTGATGGTGGACCTCTACCAGTCTGGGCTGCTCATGCTCGACGAGCTGGTGTCGCTGACCCGCCCGTTGGCCCGGTTCGGCGAAGTGATCGACGAGATGCACGCGGGGCGCGTGGCGCGGGGCGTCCTCACCTTCGACTAGAAACGCTCCATGCGAAAGTTGCCTGCGGCCGGGACGCGGTCGTGAAGGGTGTCATCCTCGCCGGGGGCACCGGCTCGCGTCTGTACCCCCTGACACGCATCACGAACAAGCACCTGCTGCCGATCTTCGACCGCCCGATGATCGCCTGGAGCATCGAGGCGGTGGTCTCGAGCGGCATCGACGAGATCATGCTCGTCACCGGCGGCACGCACGCCGGCGAGTTTCTGCGCCTGCTCGGCAACGGGCACGAGTACGGCATCGACCAGCTCTCCTACGCCTACCAGGAGAAGGCCGGTGGCATCGCGGAGGCCCTCGGGCTGGCGGCGCACTTCGCCGAGGGTGAACCCGTGCTCGTGATGCTGGCCGACAACATCGTCGAGCGCTCCATCCGTCCGATGGTCGACGCCTTCCGCGCCGATCCCGTCGGAGCCCGCATCCTCCTCTCGAAGGTGGCAGAGCCCGAACACCTGCGCCACCTCGGCGTGCCCGTCTTCGGCGAGGAGGGTCGGGTGGTGCACATTGAGGAGAAACCCGAACAGCCCGCCTCCGAGTACTGCGTCACGGGCATCTACTGCTACGAGGCGGGCGTGTTCGACATCATCGGCGACCTCGTCCCGTCCGGTCGCGGCGAGCTCGAGATCACCGACGTGAACAACCACTACGTCCAGAAGGGCCAGATGGCCCATGACGTCCAGGAAGGGTTCTGGGGCGACGCCGGCGAGTCGATCGAGGCGTACTATGCCGTCAACGACTTCGTGCGCCAGAACGGCGCGAACCTGGCGTAGCGAATCGGGAGGCGCCGGCGACCGACGACGGCCGACGTCCAAGCTCCCTTCAGGTGGTGCGGCCTCGCATAGCCTGAACCGGTGGGCGGCTTGTTGGAGATTGTGGGGTTGCGCCGCACCTTCGGCTCCATCACTGCGCTCGACGACCTTACCTTCGACGTGCCCGCCGGGCACGTCATCGGTTTCCTCGGCCCCAACGGCGCCGGCAAGACCACGACGATGCGGGCGATCTTCGGTCTGATCGACCTCAATGCGGGCACCGTGCGCTGGAACGGCGAGGCGGTCGGCCAGGCCCAGCGCCGGCGGTTCGGCTACATGCCCGAAGAGCGCGGCCTGTACCCCGGCATGCTCGTGGGCGAGCAGATCGAGTACCTCGGGCGCCTGCACGGCCTCGACCCGGCCCGGGCCACGCGGGCCGCCCGGACGTGGCTGGAGCGACTCGAGATCGCGGACCGCATCGGCAGCAAGGTCGAGGCGCTCTCGCACGGCAACCAGCAGCGGGTGCAGCTGGCGGCGGCCCTCGCGCACGACCCGGAGCTGCTGGTGTTGGACGAACCGCTGGCCGGCCTCGACCCCGCCGGCATCGAGGCCATCGGGCAGGTGCTCGTCGAGCGGGCCCAGGCCGGCTGCTGCGTCCTCTTCTCGAGCCATCAGCTCGATCTCGTCGAAAATCTCTGCGAGCAGGTGACGATCATCGACCATGGCCGCCTCGTCGTCGCGGGACGAGTGGACGACCTGGCGACCAGCGGCGGGCGGCGCCTGGTGGTCCGGGTGGAGGGCGACCGCCGTGCCGATTGGGCGCGCGGCCTCCCCGGCGTGACGATGTCGGAGGTCGACGGCGGGGCGGCCCGGCTCCTGCTCGACGACGGCGTCGACTCCGACGTGGTGCTGCGGGCCGCCATGGCGGCCGGGAGAGTCACCCAGTTCTCGTTCGAGCGCCGGCGGCTCTCCGAGGTCTTCCGGGAGGCGCTCGGGTGAAGGTCGTGATCGTCCTCCTCGTCGTGGCCGTGGTGCTCGCGGTGCGCCTCTGGCAGCGTGGGCGCCGCCGCGGAGGCACCTCGCCGCCCCGCGCACCGGCATGGCTCACGCGGCGGCTGGCCGTGGTGGGCGGCTCCCTCGGCGACGTCGGCCTGGTGGCGCTGCGCGAGATCCGCGAACGTGTGCGCGGCCGGATCTTCAAGGTGGGCACGGTCGTCATCCTGCTGGGCGTCGCGGCGGCCATCGTGATCCCGAAGCTTCACAGCGGGGGGCCGGCCGCCCCTCCGCAGAGGGTCGGCGTGGTGGGAACTGCGGGCCCGGTGCTCACGGAGCTCATCACGTACAGCGGCAGGCACAGCGGGACGTCGGTCGAGATCGTGCCCGAGTCGAACCTCGCCGCCGCCGAGGACGCGCTGCGGTCCGGGAACCTCGACGTGGCCGTCGTCGACGGCGAGAAGATCGTCGTCGACCGGGCCATCACGGCGAACGACTCGTCGACCACGGCAGGCCTCGTGCAGATCCTGGCGCCGGAGCTCGGGATCCTGCACGCCTACGAGTCCGCCGGGCTCTCGGCCACACAGATCGAGCAGGTGGCCCGGGCCAGGCCGGTTCCCGTGCAGAGCCTGCAGACCGGCACGAAGCAGGGGAAGCCCAAGAACGCCCCGACCTCGGTCGTGGGCATCATCCTGCTCTTCTTGATGCTGACGCAGTACAACACCTGGATCCTGATGGGTGTCATGCAGGAGAAGGCGAGCCGCGTCGTCGAGGTCCTGCTCGCCACCTTGCGGCCGATCCAGCTCCTGGGCGGCAAGGTCCTCGGCATCGGCCTGGTGGCTCTGGGCCAGGCCACGCTCATCGTCGGCGTCGCGCTCGGCCTGGGCGCGGCGGTCGGCTCCGACCTGCTGCACGGTTCTGCGCCGGTGGAGCTCGTGAGCCAGTTGCTGTGGCTCTTTCTCGGCTACGCCTTCTACTGCTGGGTCTACGCCGCCGCCGGCTCCATGGCGGAGCGCCAGGACCAGGTGCAGACGCTGGTGCTCCCGCTCACGCTGCCCATCATCCTCGGCTACGTGCTCGCCCTCACCACGGCGGAAACCGGCGACCCGAGCCTCTTCTTCAAGGTGCTCGCCTACCTGCCGCCCACCGCACCCTTCTGCATGCCCGTGCTTGTCGGCCTGGACCAGGTGACCTGGTGGCAGTTCGTGACGTCGGTGCTGATCAGCATCGCGGGCACCGCGGTGATGGCACAGGCTGGCGGCGGGCATCTACCGCCGCGCCGTGCTGCGGTCCGGGGCGAGGGTGCACCTGCGTGACCTGTGGGCGCGTCCGGCCGGGCGGTTCCGCACGCCCGATGCCGCCGGCGGGGCGCCCGGCTGAGCGGTCAGAGGGGCGGCTCGGCCGGGACCTCGAGCCGGACCCGGCGGACGCTTTCGGCGATGCCCGTGCCGTCCAGGCCGAGGCTGGCCAGGATGTCGTCCGCCTTTCCCTGCGCGAGGAACTGGCGCGGGACGCCCAGGACGCGTGTCGCGGGTGAGCGGAGGCCGGCCGACTCGACCTGGGCCGCCATGGCGTCGATCAGGAATGCGCCGGCCCCGCCGTGGCGGACGCCGTCCTCCGCGGTGACCACGAGCCGGTGGCGGGCGGCGTCGGCGAGCATGGCCGCGTCGGTCGGCGAGACCACGCGCACGTCCCAGACCGTGGCCTCGATCCCCTCGCCGGCCAGCTCGTCCGCGGCCTGCACGCAGGCCCCGACCGTCTTGCCCACACCGAGGAGGCACACCGACCCGTCGCCGGCGCGCAGCTGGCGGGCCTGGAGCCCGCGTCCCACCTCGCCGGGGTTCACGTGGCGCGGCGCGCTCTTGGGCACGCGGATGGTGGACGGACCGGGGAGCTCGAGGGCCGCCCGCAGCATCGGCTCCACCTCTTCGGCCGACGACGGCGCGAACACCGTCATGCCGGGGATGGACAGCGCCAGGGCCAGGTCGAGGATGCCATGGTGGCTCGGCCCGTCGTCACCGGTGATGCCGGCGCGGTCGAGCACGAAGACCACGGGGCAGCCGTGGAGGCCCACGTCGAGGTTGGCCTGGTCGAAGGCGCGGGACCAGAACGTCGAATAGACGGCCACGACGGGCCGCAGGCCGGCCATGGCCATCCCGGCTGCCGAGGTGACCTCGTGCTGCTCGGCGATGCCGACGTCGAAGAAGCGGTCGGGAAAGCGGGCCTGGAAGGCCAGCAGTCCCGTCGGCCCCGGCATGGCCGCGGTGAGCGCGACGATGCGGGGGTCCTCCTCGGCCGCGGCCAGCAGCGCGCGTGAGAATGCATCGGTGTAGGTCGCGGCGCGCTGCGGCAACTCGTCGATCGCCGCCGCGGGCGACGAGCCGGGCGGCTCGATGCCACCGCTGTCGGATCCGGCGGAGCCACCCACGGCCAGGCCCGCCGAGCTGCCCACCGCGTTCTCGAGCGTGATCGGCTTCGTCGCCTTGACGTCGTGCAGGCGCTGGATCTCGTCCTCTTCTGCCGGTGCGTAGCCACGGCCCTTCTGTGTCAGCACGTGGACGACGATGGGGCCGTCCCACTCGGCGGCGTGGGTGAACGCCTGCTCCATGTGCTCGATGTCGTGGCCGTCGATCGGGCCGGCGTAGCGCACGCCCAGCGCCTCGAAGAACGTGTGCGGCGCCACCATCTCGCGCAACGCGCTGGTCAGCGAGTGGACACTGGAGTAGGCGAGCTCACCGAACGCCGGCAACTCGCGCAGGCGCAGACGGAGGCGTTCTCGCGCCGCGGTATAGGTGGGGTTGAGCCGCAGCGTGGTGAGACCCTGCGAGAGCTGCGACACCGTCGGTGCGTAGGAGCGGCCGTTGTCGTTCAACACGATCACCACGCGTCGGTGCGAGTGGCCGAGGTTGTTCAGAGCCTCGTAGGCCATCCCGCCGGTGAGAGCGCCGTCGCCGACGACGGCGACCACCTTGCGCTCGCCGTCGATGCCCCGCAGGGAGAACCCGCTGGCGATCCCGTGGGCGTAGGAGAGTGCCGTCGACGCGTGGCTGTTCTCAATCCAGTCGTGCTCGGACTCGGCCCGGTTGGGATAGCCCGACATACCGCCGGCCTGCTTCAGGTTCTTGAAGCCGTAGCGCCGGCCGGTGATGAGCTTGTGCACGTAGGCCTGGTGACCGGTGTCCCACAAGATGACGTCGCGGGGCGAGTCGAAGACGCGGTGCAGGGCCAGCGTGAGCTCCACCGCGCCGAGGTTCGAGCCGAGATGGCCGCCGGTGGTCGTCACCGTGTCGACGATGAAGGCCCTGATCTCCTCGCACAGTGCGGCGAGCTGTTCGGGGCTCAGGCCCTTGACATCGGCGGGCGTCTCGATGCTCTGCAGGATCATGGCGGTCGCCCCAGGCTACCCGTTGGCATCCTCTCGGACCGTGCGCTCCTTCATCACCAGGGTGCACCCGGCGACCCCGAAAGAGGCCAGGGCCAGGACCTGGAGCCCCCGGGCCGGGCCGAGGGACTGCGAGACCCAGCCCACGATGCGGCGCCCCGGCCACCCAGCCCACGTAGCCGGCGGCGGTGAACGCGCCGACCGCGCTGACGACCTGGCTCGCCATCTGGCTGACGGTGCTCATGACGAGCGGCCAGAAGAGTGAGGCGCCGCCCGCGCCCAGTGCGAGCCCGAGCGCGGCAAGGCCCGAGAGGGGCGAGAGCGACTCGAGCAAGATGCCGGCGCCCGCGACGCAACCGCCGGTGATCAGCGTGTGCCGGGTGGTCAGGCGGCCGACGAGGGACCCCCCGGCGCCCCGGGTGGTGACGGCCACCGATTGCCCGATGACGTAGGCCCCGGCCCCGAGCAGGACGCCGGTGGCCAGGTGGTTGCGCAGGTAGAGCACGCCCCACGTGTCCACGCCCCCCTCGGTGACCTCGGCCAGAGCGAACACGGCCAGGAGCACCAGCAACCCGTCTCGGCGCAGGCGCCGGAGAGGGCGGGCCGCCGTGTGGTGCCCGGGGCCGCCGGTGCCGGCGGGGGTGAGGGCGGTGCCCTCGTCGGTGGTGAGGGCCCACGCGCCCACCGCCAGGGCCACCAGCGCGATGGCGGGCCATACCCAGCGCCATGACACGCCGGCGTGGATCACGAGGGCGGCGGTGGCCGCGCCCGTGAGCGCGCCGGCGTTGAAGAGCGCGTGGAAGCGCACCAAAGCAGACGGGTTGTCGACGAGTCGGTGGGACGCCTCGGCGTTCATGGCCGTGTCGATGGAGCCGCCGGCGATCTCCACCAGGACCAGCACGGCGGCGAAGGACCACCGGTCCTGGGTGAGCGAGAGCACACACAGGAGGGCCGACCAGGCGAACAGCGCGATCCAAAGGAGCCGGCGGGCGCCGACCCGGTCGGCCAGGTGCGCCATGACCGCGCTCGACGCGCCGGCCACCGCGACGGCGACCGCCAGCAGCACGCCCAGTTGGGCGTCGTTGAGCGAGAAGGCGTGCTGGATGTCGAACAGCATCACGGCCCAGCTGCCCCAGAAGAGGCCGAAGGTGGTGAACGAAGCGACGACCGGTCCCATCCCGGCCAGGAGCCGCCCCCTCACGACGCGCCGGGTCGCGCTCAGGGTTTTCCGGCGGCGCCCGCCTTGGCCAGGAACTCGGCACGGTCGAGCACGACCCGCGTGACGCGGCCCGCACCCACCAGGCCGCCGCCGTCGCCCTCGAGCCGGGCGGCGGAGACGGTGAAGATCAGGCGCCGGCCCTCGACCTTGACGAGGGTGGCCTCGGCCAGCACGACCGCCCCGACCGCGACCGGCGCCAAGTGGTCGAACTGCACCCGGGTGGCCACGCTGGACTGGACCTCGGTCAGGTGCCCGTCCGTGGCGCGGCAGGTGGCCTCTTCGCACAGCGCGATCAGGCGGGGCGTCGCGAGCACCGGGACGTCGCCGGAACGGAATTGCTCCGCCGTGTCCTCTTCGCCCACGGTGAGCTCGAGCTGGGCGCTCAACCCGGAGTGCGGGCCGTGCCCGGCCGCTGCGCTGGTCGAGGAGGGGTCGGCGGGCACGACGATTACGATACCGCCGTGACCGACACCGCCCTCATCGACCGTGACGTGCTCGAACGTGTCCTCGCCACCGCGTTGGAGGCGGGCGGGGACATGGCAGAGGTGTTCGCCGAGGACGCCGTGTCGGCCAGCGCCATGCTCGACGACCGCCGGGTGGAGGAGCTCTCGTCCGGGCGGTCGCGCGGGGCCGGCATCCGTGTCGTCGACGGTGAGACCACGGGGTTCGCCCACACCGCCGACCTGAGCGAGACGGGGTTGGCGGCCGCCGCCCGGGCGGCGGCGTCCGTGGCCCGCCAGGGGGGCGCCGGGGTGCGCACCGTTGCGCTCGGTCCGCTGTCGGCCCACGGACGGGGCGAGCGCACGCCACCCGACTCGGTCGACAAGGCCCGCAAGCTCGAATTGCTCGCACGGGCCGACGAGGCGGCACGCGCCGCCGGCGACGCCATCACCCAGGTGCAGGTGGGGTGCGGGGACAGCCGGCGCCGGCTCCTGATCGCCAACTCCGAGGGCCTGTTGGCCCAGGACGACCAGATCCGCACGCGCTTCAACGTCGCCTGCGTCGCCAACGGCGACACGGGCATGCAGACCGGCTACGAGTCGCTGGCCCGCACCGAGGGCTTCGAGATCTTCGAGCGCAACCGCGTCGAGGACATCGCGCAGCGGGCGGCCGCCCGCGCGCTGGTCAAGTTGTCGGCCCGCCCGGCTCCCTCGGGGGAGGTGCCCGTCGTGCTGGCGGGCGGCAGCGGCGGCATCCTGTTCCACGAGGCGTGCGGGCACGGGCTCGAAGCCGACCACATCGTCAAGGACGCGTCCGTGTACACGGGTCGTGTCGGGGAGCTCGTGGCCAGCCCGCTGGTCACGCTCGTCGACGACGGGACGCTCCTCGGCGAGTGGGGGAACTTCGCCGTGGACGACGAGGGGTGCCCGCCTGCCCGCAACGTCTTGATAGAGAACGGGGTGTTGACCGACTACATGTGGGACTGGTTGCGAGCGCGCAAGGAGGGGCGGAAGTCGTCGGGCAACGGGCGCCGCCAGAGCTACCAGCACCTTCCGATGGTGCGCATGACGAACACATACCTCCTCGCCGGCACCGAGGACCCTGACGAGATCATCGCCCAGACCCCTTCGGGCGTCTACGTCAAGAAGCTCGGTGGCGGCCAGGTCAACACGGCCACGGGCGACTTCGTCTTCGGCACCACCGAGGCCTACCTGATTGAGGGCGGGCGCATCACCGAGCCCCTCCGCGACGCCAACCTCATCGGAAACGGCCCAGAGGTGCTGCGTCGCATCGACGCCGTCGCCACGGACTTCGACGTCACGCCGGGAACCTGCGGCAAAGACGGGCAGAGCGTCCCGGTCGGGTGTGGTCAGGCCACGCTGCGCATCACCGGTGTCACCCTCGGAGGGACGGCGTGAACGACCTGGACGACCTCGCGCAGTCGGTCGTCGGCCGGGCGCGTGCCGGCGAAGGCATGGAGGTCTACGTGACGCGGGGCACCGACACCGAGGTGCGGGCCTACGACGGCGAGGTCGAGTCGCTCACGTCGGCGAATTCCTCCGGCGTCGGGATCCGGGTCCTCGTCGACGGGCCCGGCGGCGCGGGCAGCCAGGTCGGCTTCGCCTGGGCCGGATCACTCGACCCCGACGTGATCGCTGCCACGCTGGACGATGCCCGCGACAACGCCCGTTTCGCCACGCCCGACCCCGACGTGGTCCTGGCCGAACCCGACGGCGTTCCGGCCGCGCTCCTCGACCTGTGGGACGACGGCGTCGCCGCCACGCCCATGGAGAAGAAGGTCGCGCTGGCGCTCGAGCTGGAGCGGGCGACACGGTCGGCCGACCCACGGGTCCGGCAGGTCTCGTCGGCCGACTACTCGGACAGTCGGGTGGAGGTGGCGCTCGCCTCGACGACGGGCATCTCGTCGTTCCGGCGGCGCACCAACGCCTTCCTGTCCGTGGACGCCATCGCCGGGGACGGTGCCGACACCCAGACCGGCTCCGGATTCAGCATCGGCCGGGCCCCCGGTGACCTGGTGCCCGACGAGGCGATGGACGATGCCGTCGCGCGGGCGACCCGGATGCTCGGCGCACAGAAGGCGCAGTCCTCGCACTGCACCGTGGTGTTCGACCCGCGCGTGGTCTCCACCCTGCTGGCCGTGGTGGCATCGGCGCTCTCCGGGGAGGCCGTGGTGAAGGGCCGTTCCCTCTTCGCCGGGCGTATCGGCGAGTCCGTCGCCGTCGGCGGGGTCACCCTGGTCGACGACCCCACGGACTCTCGTGCCTACGGGTCGGCGTCACACGACGGCGAGGGGCTCGCCTGCCGGCGCAACGTCCTCATCTCCGAGGGCGTGCTGCGGATGTTCGTGTTCGACACCGTGTCGGCCCGCCGCGCCGGGACGGTGTCCACCGGGTCGGCGGTGCGGGGAGGCTTCGCCGGAACACCTTCGGCCGGATGTCGGGCCCTGGTACTCGCCCCGGGCGCTCAGGGGCACGACGAGATCGTGGCCGCCGTCGGGGACGGGCTCTACGTGCAGTCGATCACCGGCGTCCATTCGGGCGTGAACCCCGTGAGCGGCGACTTCTCCGTGGGGGCAGAGGGGCTGAAGATCGAAGGCGGTGTGCTGGCGCAGCCGGTACGGGAGGTGACCGTCGCCTCCACGCTGCAGCGCATGCTGCAGTCGGTCGTCGAGATCGGCGGCGACCTGCGCTGGCTCCCCGGCGTGGCGGCGGGCCAGACCCTGGCCATCGCCGACATGGCCCTCAGCGGCGATTGACCCTCAGCGGCGATTGACCCTCAGCTGGCGGCGGTGGCGGCAGGCTTGGTTTCGGCGCCCGAGCCGTTGCTGGCCGCCGTCGAGGTCTCCTTCGAGGGCGTCGAGTCCGCGCCCGCGGTGTCTGCCGTGGCCTTCTCGGCTTTCTTGCCCCCCGAGCCGTTGGCGCCCGAGGCGGCCCGCGAGTCCGTCTTGTAGAACCCGCTTCCCTTCAGGACGATGCCGACGTTCCCGTACACCTTGCGCAGCGGGGCCCCGCACTCGGGGCACTCGATCAGCGGGTCGTCCGAGAAGCTCTGGACGGCCTCGAGCCGGTGCCCACATGCCGTGCATGCGTATTCGTAGGTCGGCAATGGACTCCTCCGTGGCGCGCTCGTTGGCACTCTCTACCTGAGACTGCCAAGTCTATCCGGCGCGATGGGTCGTTCGGCGTCGGCCGGCCGCCGTGCCAGGTCGTAAACTCCGTCGTTGTGTCCGACCGCATGCTGGCCAATCTCGACCCGCTGGGCGGCGCCCGCATGGTCGACGTCACACCCCGTGAGCCCACGCACCGCCGGGCCCTGGCTCGCTGCCGGGTCTCGATGCTGCCCGAGACGACGACCAAGGTGGCCAACAACGCCATCACCAAGGGTGACGTGCTGGCCGCCGCCCGGATCGCCGGCATCCAGGCGGCCAAGCGCACGGCCGAGTTGATCCCGATGTGCCACCCTGTCCTGGTTGGCTCCATCGGGGTGAATTTCTCCATCGGGGACGACTACGTCGAAGTGGAAGCCCAGGTCGAGACCGTCGACCGCACGGGGGTCGAGATGGAGGCGATGACAGCCTGTGCCGTCGCCGCACTCACCGTGTACGACATGTGCAAGTCGTCCGACCGCACCATGACGATTGAGCACGTGGCCCTGTGGGAGAAGTTCGGGGGCCGGTCCGGGCCCTGGCGCCGGGCCGAAGCCAACCACCTCTAGTCTCCCTCCGCCCTCCTTCACCATCTGGAACTTCTCGGCAGGGCCGGCCTACCCGGTCTGCCCTGCTCGAGGGTGGTCTACATTCGGCCCGGTGACGACCACGAGTCGCGTGGACGATGCACCCGACGTCGGCAAGGGGATCGTCGGCGCCGTCACGTCGGTGGTCGGGCGGATCGGCGGGCGCAACGCGGTCATCGCCCGGTCGTCGGGCACCATGCGGCGGGGCGCCATCACCCATGCCGACGGGGTCAGGCTCGCCGAGGCAGCCGACCAGGCGCGCAACCTCGGGCTCCCCTTTGTCTTCTTCGTGGCGTCGAGTGGTGCGGACGTCCTCGACGGCTTCGGGGCGCTGCACGGCTGGGGTCTCGCGGCGTCCGCGATCTCGCGCTGTAGCGGGCAGGTCCCGGTGATCGCGGCGGCGACCGGTCCCGTCGTCTCGGGTCCCGCCCTCCTGCTCGGGCTCTCCGACCTCGTCGTGATGAGCTCCGACGCGGTGGCCTTCGTGTCGGGACCGCAGATGGTGGCGGAGTTCACGGGTATCGAGATCGGGATCGGCGAGCTCGGCGGGCGGGCCACGCACGCCACGGCGAGCGGACTGTGTTCGGTGGAGTCCGACGACGTCGACGGCGCCGTGGCCGAGCTGCTCGAGTACCTGCCCTCGAACACCGACGAGGTGCCGCCGTTGGCTCCCGTCAGCGATTCCGTGCTGCGTGCCACGCCGGAGCTCCGGACGGTCATGCCCGACCGCAGAGCGGCCTCGTACGACGTGCGCGACGTGGTGCGCTCCGTCTGCGACGACGGCGAGCTCCGCGAGCTCTGGCCCCGCTGGGCCGGGCAGATCGTCACGGCCTTCGCCCGGCTGGGTGGGACCCCGGTGGGTTTCGTGGCCAACCAGCCCCGCATCCTCGCCGGCACCCTCGACATCGCCGCCTCGCAGAAGGGCGCCCGCTTCGTGCGCCTGTGTGACGCCTTCAACCTGCCCATCGTCAGCCTGGTCGACACGCCGGGATTCCTCCCGGGCAAGGACCTCGAGTGGCGCGGCATGATCCGACACGGGGCGGAACTGGCCTTCGCCTACGCGCAGGCAACGGTGCCGCGGCTGTGCCTCGTCCTGCGCAAGGCATTCGGCGGCGCCTACATCGTCATGGACTCCCGCGGCATCGGCAACGACGTCTGCCTGGCCTGGCCGGGGGCGGAGGTGGCGGTCATGGGAGCGTCGGGCGCCGTGCAGATCCTGCACCGCGACCTCGACGGCGGTGCCCGAGCCGATCGTGAGCTCGCCTATGAGGAGGCCTACCTCAATCCCTGGCCGGCCTCGGAACGGGGGCTGGTCGACCAAGTCATCGATCCCGCCGACAGCCGCATCGTCCTCTGCGCGGTATTGCGCCAGCTCGGCACGAAGCGGGAATTGGTGGTCGGCCGGAAGCACGACGCCGGACCGCAATAGGGAGTGCAGTGCGGAACCGCAATAGGGGTTTACCAGGGAAAACGCAAACTGTCACGGATTCGTAACGAGCCTGAGGCGCATTCGACGCCGAGACCGGGACAGGATCGGGCATGATCAGCGGTGTGGTCCCCCCCACAGACGACGGTCTTTTCGTCCTCGAGTCCTGCCACAGCACGTGGATCTTCGACACCGACCGGATGCGCTTCCGCCGCGTGCTCGAAGGGCTTGGCGCTCGATGTCCACGCCGCGACCACGGCATGGCGTGCCTACTACGGGCTCGAGGTGGACCCCATCTCCGAATCGTTCGTCGTGCTGCTCAACCCCGAGGGCACCCGCCTGCTGCGGTCGTGGCGTCACGTCGAGCACTGCCCGCAGTGCGGCGGCAACCAGACGGCCGAGCTCTCGCTCGACGAGCTGAGGGGCGCGTCGCTGGCCTAGGACCGCCGGTCCTCTAGAAATGGATGACGTGCGCGGCAGAGAGCAGCAGGACCGTCATGGTCGCCAGCGCCGCCGCCACGATGGACGCCGTCAGCGTGCGCGAGACGGCAGCCCTGGGCCGTTTCGTGCGCAGGCCGTGCGCGGCGGCGATGCCTCTGACCGACTGCCTCCGTCGCCCCGACGTCGTCGGTGGCGACCACGAAGCGATGCGAGCGCCGCAGACCGCGCTCGACCACGGCGATCACCACCCCGTCCCTCCCCGTCGGGGAGGACCGAGCGCTCCACGGGCGACATCTCCTCCAGCTGGTCCCATGGGCCGTCCCAGACTGCCTCGCCGTCCGCCTTGTCCACGGCAATGCCCGAGGCGAGGAAGGTGAGCGTCAGGTGTGGGACAGCGATCTGCCCGTTCGCTCCCTCCGTCAAGAGGTAGACGTCGCGCACGGACCACGCGTCCTCCATACGAATTCGAAACGCTACTTGGACCGAGCCACCTTCACGACGTCCCGGTCGACGGAGGGCCGGGAGAGCCTTGGCGCCTCTGGCGGCGCTCGGCGCGCTCGATCTCGCGTTCGACGTCGGACCACATGAGGGGCTCCGCATCCTGGCCCGTGGTCTCTGCCGCCTGGGCCCGGGTCATGATCACGAAGGCCACCGTCCACAGCACCGCGATCGTGCTCAGCTTGGCCAAGAAGCCGGCGAGCTGCTGATCGAGCAGCGGTGACAGGCCGACCACCTTCCCCGTATGGGTGTAGGTCGGGTAGAGGGAGTGTCGGGCGAAGATCCACACGATGGAGAGGAAGCTGGGGACGATCGACTGGACGATGAGGTAGCCGCCGCGCCCGAGCGCCGACAATTGCGGCGCTCCCGGCAGCTCTGTCAGCACTGGCGCCCAGAGCACGAAGCCCGAACCCAGCACGATGAGCTCAATGGCGGCGCGGGCGAGGTCGGAGCGGGCGGCGAGGGTCACGGCGCCGGTTGTCAGGGTGGCCACCGCAACGACGGTGACGATGGCCACGGCGGGCAATGGTCGCACCACCACGCGCTGCACTGCGTCGACCCAGGCGGGACGGGTCAGCCGGGCGATGAGTGGCCGGGGCGTGCCGAGCACCAGGAGGGGCGGCACGGCCAGGGTCAGCAGCAGCCGTTGGAGCACGAGCGCCATGAGCAACCAGTGGGCGGCGAGGTCCCCGAGCGGCCATGTCACGGCCGCGACGAGGACGACGATGCCGCCGATGAAGAGGAACTTCTGCCGGGTCGTCGCCGGACAGCCCTCCCGGCGCGTGGCCCACAGGTAAGGGCCCACGAGGGCCAGCAGCGCGAGCAGCCACACCGCGTGGAGGTGCCAGTCGAAGGGTTGGCCGGCGGCGATCACGGCGCGGCAGTCGCCGTAGGCTCTGGGCGATGGAGGCGCCCCCGAAGCTCGACCGGCTGGAGCGCGTCACCGACCTGGTGCTCGTGCTCCTCGAAGCGCGCCAGCCGCTGACGCTCGACGCGATCGCTCACCAGGTTCCCGGCTACCCCTCCGAGCATGCAGCCCGTCGCCAGGCCTTCGAGCGGGACAAGCGACTGCTGCGCGACGAGGGCATCCCGGTCCTGACCCAGCGGCTGGCGGGCCACGAGCAGTACGGGTACCGCATCGACCGCGACGCGTTCTACCTGCCCGACTTGGATCTCCAGCCCGACGAGCAAGTCGCGCTCCACCTCGCCGTCGCCGGCGTCCACCTCGGCGATCCTAGTGGTCGTGATGCGCTGCTCAAGTTGGGCGCGGCGGGCCTCGGCGACGTCCGTCCCGTCGCCTCCATGGTTCCCCCGGCGGCGCTGATCGAGCTGTTCGAGGCGGTCCGCACCCGGGCCATGGCCACCTTTACGCTACCGCAGCGAGACGCGCCGCGTTGCGCCCGTGGCCCTGTGGTTCCGCTTCGGGCACTGGTACCTGGTGGCCTGGGATCTCGACCGGTCGGCCGTGCGCACGTTCCGGGTGGACCGCATCGAGGGGCAGGTGTCCGGGGGCGAGGCCGATGACGCAGTGGTGCCCGAGGACGTGGACGTCGAGGCCGCCCTGCCCGACGAGCCATGGGAGGTCGAGGGCGAGGACCGGATCGAAATGCGGATCCGGGTCGACGCGCTCGAAGCGCGCCGGGTGGCCGACGAGGTGGGCCAGGACAAGGTGCTGGCGCGGCTCGACGACGGATCTGTCGAGCTGGTGCTCGGGGTGTCGTCGTTCGCCGCCATCCGGTCGTGGGTGCTCGGCCTCCTCGACCACGCCACCATCTTGGAGCCACCCGCCTTCCGCGAGGAGCTGGTGGCCTGGCTCGGCGCGCTGACCGCGCCCGCTTCGCCGCTGCCCGGCGAGATGCGCGCCCCGGTGCCCGGCGACGAGGAGGCACCGGCCGAGCCGCGCAGCGCCCCCGGGCGCGAGACCAGCCGTCGCCTTCGGCGCCTGCTGGCCCTGGTCGGCTGGCTGGCGCAGGTCGGCGAGTCGCCCGTCGACGAGGCGGCACGCCGGTTCGGCATGAGCGAGAAGGAGCTGGTGGCCGAACTGGAGCTGGCCGCGTGCTGCGGCACGCCGCCCTACACCCCGGACACGCTCATGGAGATAGAGGTCTCCGAGCACTCCGTCCGTGCCTTCTTGCCGGCCGAGTTCGCGCGTCCCCGCCGTCTCACGCCGGCCGAGGGGTTCGCGGTCGCCGCGTCGGCGCGTCTGCTCCTCGCCGTCCCGGGGTCGGAGGACGACGCACTGCGCCGTGCCCTGGCCAAACTCGACTCTGCACTCGGATCCCGGGAGGCGGTGGGGCTCGACGTCGATGCGCCGACGCATCTGGGAGAGGTGCGGGACGCGGCCGAAGTGGGTCGGGCACTCGAGATCGACTATCTCTCCGGCTCCCGCGACGAGCTCACGACTCGCACCGTGGAGCCCGTGCGGGTCGCCACGATCGACGGCCATTGGTACCTCGACGCGTACTGCCACCGAGCCGGGGACATGCGGCGCTTCCGGGTCGACCGCATCGGCACGGTGCGCACGCTCGAGTACCTGGCCGGACCGGTCACGGCACCGGCCCGGCCGCTCGAGGAGATGTTCGTGCCCGGGCCGGGTGCGGTCGAGGTCCATCTGCAGCTGGGACCGGCAGCGCAGTGGGTGGCCGAGTCGGTGCCCGTGCGGGCCGCTCGGCGCGGCGCGGACGGATCGGTGACCGACGTGGTCCTGGACGTCTCGGGCATGGCCTGGTTCGAGCGGCTCCTCCTGCAGCTCGGTCCGGCGGCCCGCGTCCTCAGCCCGCCCGAGTTGGCCGGCCTGGCGGCTGACGCCGCACGCCGGGTCCTGGCGCGCTACGAGCCGGGCGTGTTCCGAGCCCGGCCCGAGTCCGAGCGAGGCCCATGATCTCGGGGCCCCCGACCGTTCACCCCGGCACGGACGGGGGTGAACGAGAGGGGCCGGATGCTCGGGATCCACGGTGTCGGACGCCACAGGGCTGACTACTACCTCTCGGACCTCGGCCCGGAGCTGCCGGCCCCCGAACCGGGTCGCTGGGCGGGCGCAGCGGCCGCCGGGCTCGGACTGGAGGGCTCGCTCGAGGCGGCGGATTTCCATCGTCTGCTGCAAGGCAGGCATCCCCGAACCGGGCGGCCCATCGGTTCGGGCCGGACCACGGTGGCGGCGTTCGACCTGACCTTTACTGCACCCAAGTCGGTCAGCGTCGTGTTCGCCCTCGGCGGTGAGGCCGCCGCCCGATGCGTGGTCGCGACCCACATCGAGGCGGTGGAGGGAGCGCTGTCGTACCTGGAGCGGTACGCCGTCACGGCCGCCCGCCGCGAGGGAGCCGAGCGGTTCGTGATCCCCACCACAGGGGTGGTCGCCGGCCAATTCACCCACGCGGTCAGCCGCAGCGGTGACCCCCACCTGCACAGCCACGTCGTGATGGCGAACGTCGTGCACGGGACGGACGGCCGCTGGAGCGCCTGCGACCGACGCGGGATGGAGGCACATCGCCAGGCGGCGTCCGCGGTGTACGGGGCGCACCTGCGCGCCGGCTTGACCTCCGGGCTCGGCGTGAGCTGGTCCGCCGTGCCGGGCCGCTCGACCGAGATCGTCGGCGTGGGGCCGCACCTCGTCGGTGCATTCTCCACCCGGGGCGCCGACATCCGCCGGCATGGGCACGAGGTCGGCGTGCGCTCCAGGCGGGGCGGCCGTGTCGCCTGGGCCGCCACCCGTCCGGCCAAGTCTGCGGGTTCGCCCTATGCCGACGCCGTGGCGGAGTGGGAACGACGGGCCCGCGCCTCCGACGGGCCGCTCCCGCTCGTGCTCGAGCCGCGGCGCCGTGAGCGGGGGGCGGAGGGACGAGCACGGCTCGACGAGCACCGGTTCGCCGGCGAGCTCAGCCTGACCCCCCACGGTGGCGCCCGGCGCCGCGACGTCGTGGTGGCGTTCGGCGCTGCGGCGACCGACGGCGTGAGTGCGGGCTCACTCGAGCGACTCGTCGGCCACTGGGTGCCGCGCGGGCCCGATCGGGGTGGCCGAACCGCTGCGACCGCGCCGGGCCGTGATGCCCGCGAACCATCATCTGCGGGCGCTCGGTCCCCGCCCCGTCGATCCCGAGGAGCACCAGCTGTGGGTCGGTGCCGCACGCGCCATCGACGCCTACCGGGACCGGTGGGGCCTGAACCGCTCCCCGGAGTCGCTCGGCGACCCCGCATCACCGGAGCTGTCCTCGATGCCGACGGCCCGACTCGCCGACTTCGTCCGCACGACGCAGCACCTCGACGCCGTGCGGGCGCGGCTCGGGCACCGCGAGCCTGTGGGGGTGGAGCTCGGCCTGGAACGCTGACTCAGCGCTGGAGGCCCCGCGCCTCGGTGCGGCTGCGGGTCCGCACGGGCGGCAACAGCTCACGCCAGGGAGAGTGATCGTGCGACGGCGTCAGCACGACCTCCTCGACCTCCTTGTGCGGGCCGAGAACCAGCGCGCGCCCGGGACTGCCGTGTGCGACGGCGTCGACCGGAAGGCGGGCCTGGCGGGCGGAGCCGATCGATGTCGAGGGTCGGATGCGACCCCAGCGGCCGACCGTCCGGCTGATCGTCGTGGCGGTCATGTCGCGGTCACCGGCGAGTGCGCTGATGTCCCGCAGCGTCGCGGTGTCGCCGATGCCGCGCAACACGACCGTCGTGCCGAACAATGAGAGGAACCCGTCGGCCGCGCTGCCCCAGCGCCCCCTGGCCTGCGAAAGGTCCTGCAGACAGGCGAGGACCAGGAGTCCCTGGCCCGCGCCCTCACTGACCATGGCGGGGAGGTCGGGGATGGGGGCGATGTTCGCCACCTCGTCGAGCGCCAGGAGGGTCGGAGGGCCACTGTGCCCGGCGCGGGCGCGGGCGTAGGTCGCGTCGCGCACGTCTCCCACGACCGCCACGACGAGCGGTGCGAACTGCCGCTGACGGCGCCCCGTCGAGCACACGTAGAGAGTGTTCGGCCCGCTGCAGAACTCCTCGAGGTTGAGGGGCGGCGTGCGCGTCGACGCCAGGGCGCCCTCAGTGCGATAGGCGGCGAGCACACCCGATGCGGTGGACCAGATGCCCGACTGCTCCCGGGAGTCGGTGGCGACGATGCCGGCCAGCAGATCGGTCGCAGTCGCCTCCTCCCCGGCGCGGGAAGCGAGGATCTCGAGGGCTGGAGCACCGTTGTGGCGATCGATCCACCGGAGGACGTCCTCCATGTGGAGTCCCTCCACGGCGGCGGCATGGAGCAAGGCCGAGAGCAGCGCGCCGGCGCGCTCGGTCCAGTGATCAGCTCCGCCGCGGAGCCCGCTCAGCCGGCTGGCACCGACCATCGCGTCGGCTGTGACGATCGCCGCGTCCCAATTCGATGCGGACGTCAACGGGGACCAACCCACGCGTTCGACCGCATGCGGGCAGTCGACCTCACCGCTGGGGTCGTAGAGGAACGTCCAGCCGTCGCAGCAGCGCGACGGTGCGGTGGCCCGCATGACGTCGGGCTTGGTCGATGTCGACACGACGGGCCCGTCCGACAACAAAATATTGGGTATGACCAGGGACGACGTCTTGCCTGATCGCGGCGGACCCAGCACCAGCGTCGAGCGCTGGGAACCGGCCCACGTCCACCCGTTTGAACCGCTCCCAACATAGATGCTGTGGTCTGCCAAACGGTGGACCTCACGGAGTGCTGCTGTCGAAATCAGGCACGAATCAACCCTGTCGACATGCTCGTCAGCGTCGTGTTTCACGGATGTGATGTTTGCGTTGGGGAACAGACAAATCCATAGGACATATCGCCCAATGCCACGACGACGGAGCTGAGAACGAGTCGCACGACCGCAGTATGCGATCGAATTGCGGCCGCAGAACGTCGTGAATCAAAGGTCACGCGCGACGACAAAACGACGGCGCGAACGAAGAATGCTTGACCTGAGCATGTTGATAACAGAAGAATGTGACTACCCGAAGTGTGAGGGAGGGTTGACATGTGCTGCAACACGAAAGTGTGTAGCGCGCGAAGCGAGACTTGTCGGTTCGCATGTTGCGCGTCCGCAGTCGTGTCGCACACCGTCGATTCAACGTCGCAACTCGGGCGATCCAGGCCGGTAGGGCGTGATGCGGTGGTGTCGATGACACCGGCGCAGACACGTTGTCCGGCGCAAATGAAAGTGAAACCGGTGCGGCAGTGCGCACGGCGTGGGGCGTCGGCTCCTGGCGTGGCGCAGGCTTCACCTCTATTCAGTGACCATGCTCCTAGGGAGGTGCACCTGTGGCAGTAGCCGCAAAAAGAAGGGCCCCGGCCAGAAAGGCCGCGAAGAAGCGGGCCCCCGCAAAGAAGGCAGTCAAGCGTGCCACGGCCAAGAAGGCCGTCAAGCGGGCTCCGGCTCGGAAGTCCGTGAAGCGGGCCCCGGCGCGCAAGGCGACCAAGAAGCGGGCTCCGGCGCGCAAGGCGGCCAAGAAGCGGGCTCCGGCGCGCAAGGCGGCCAAGAAGCGGGCTCCGGCCAAGAAGGCCGCCAAGCGGCGGGCAACCGCTCGCAAGGCCGACCAAGAAGCGGGCGACCGCAGTCAAGAAGACGGCCACCAAGCGGCGGGCAACCGCTCGCAAGGCCGTCAAGAAGCGGGCGACCGCTGCCAAGAAGGCCGTGCGTCGTGCGCCTGCCCGCAAGGCGGCTCGTCGGCGCTGAGCGTTGCGTTCCGAACCGAACGTGTGAGACCGGGGGCCTTCGGGCCCCCGGCTCGGCGTTCTGGCGCCCGTTACGGTTGCGCCCCGAGCTCCATGACGTCGGCCGGCCAATCGACGTCATAGGCCAGGTCCGGGTCCCGCAGCACGCGGACGGGAAGGCCCAGACGCGTCGCCTCGGCCCGGTGAGCTCGGAAGGAGCCGGGACCGTAGGCAAAGTGGAAGTCGAACCCGATCGGAAGCCGCAGCACGTTGGTGCCGTCGTCGCGCCGGTCCGGCACGAGGGTGACGCCGTCGAACGGAGGCAACGCCCCGAGCCCGCGGGCCCGGGGCAGATCGCCGTGGGCGACCGTCACCCAGTGGGCGCCGGCATGGGCAAGGCGATCGACACCAGCCCGCACCGCGCCGTTGAGACCCTGTCCCGGCTCCCACATCACGGCGGCGCCGAGGTCGGCCGCCCAACGGGCAACGAGATCGTCGTCACAGACGATGGAAACGGGGAGCGGAGCGCAGGCCGACACAACGTGCGTCGCCATCGCACGCACGAGCTGTTCTCGCTCGGAGTCGGCCATGACCGACCCCAACCGTCGCTTGGCCTGGTGGAACGCCTTGACGGGGATCAGGACCACCTCTCGGCCCAGCTCGGCGTCCACCGGCACGAGCGCGTCCTGCGCTGCCGGCATGGTCGCCCTCGACACCGGCTCAGTGTACGGGTGAACGCGGAGGCGCACTGCGGGGTCGCCGTAGTCTCTGTGCCATGGACGAGCGGGTGGCAGTGATCGGTGCCGGATCCTGGGGCACGGCCGTGGCGAGCATCGTCGGTGCCACACATCCGGCATCGCTGTGGGTGCGCTCGGCCGATCTCGCCGCATCCATGCGGGAAACCCGCGAGAACGAACGGTACCTCCCGGGCATCCGCCTCCCCGACACACTGGCGGTGACGTCTTCGCTTGCAGAGGCGCTCGAGGGTGCGGGCATCGTGTTCATGGCTGTGCCGTCGCACGGGTTCCGCGACGTCCTCACTGGTGCGCAGCCGCTGGCGGAGGGGATCGAGGCCGTCGTCAGTCTGGCCAAGGGCATTGAGATCGGGACCAACCTCAGGATGTCCCAGGTGGTGGCCGAGGTACTGCCGGGCGTCCCGGCGGGTGTTCTGACGGGACCGAACCTGGCCCGCGAGGTGGCGCAGGGTCATCCCGCGGCGTGCGTCGTGGCGCTGCCGGACGAGTCGCTGGCCCGCCGCGTCCAGACGCTGGTGCACACCCGCACCTTCCGCACCTACATGGGCACCGACGTCGTCGGCTGCGAAATCGCCGGCGCCACCAAGAACGTGATGGCCATCGCCGCCGGCATCGGCGACGGGCTGGGCCTGGGAGACAACACCCGCGCCGTGCTCATCACGCGGGGCCTGGCCGAGCTGGGTCGCCTGGGCGTGGCACTGGGCGGGAAGGTCCTCACCTTCGGCGGCCTGGCTGGGGTCGGGGACCTGGTGGCAACGTGCGCCAGCCCCCAGAGCCGCAACAGGACGGTGGGCTTCGCCCTGGGTCAGGGGCAGTCGCTCGACCAGATCGTCGGTGGCATGCACATGGTGGCCGAGGGCGTCAAGAGTGCCGGGCCGCTGGTCGGGCTTGCCCGCGCCAACGGCGTCGAGATGCCCATCGCCGAGCAGGTTCAGGCGATCGTCGAGGGTCGGTGCTCGCCCGCCGAGGCGCTCATGAACCTGATGAAGCGCCCGTCCCGGCCGGAGTGGGACGAGACACTGCTCCGTGGACTCCCGGCGTGAGCGGGCTCTTCGGCGGCTACGACAGCCTGCCCACCGACGACGACGAGGCCCGCCGCGAGGCAGCGTTGAGCCACGTGAAGGAGATCCTCCTCATGCACGGGGCCACCGAGGAGGAGATCGACAGGGCCGTGGCCGACGGTGTGATCGATCTCTTCGTGGCCGAGCGCATGCTCATCCCGTCGCGCCGGCGCTATTCGCGGGTGGAGGTGTCCGAGCTCACCGGCGTCGACCTCGAGAAACTCGAGCGCTTCTGGCGGGCGCTGGGATTCCCCGGCGTGGCGGACGACGAGACGGCCTTCACCGACCTCGATCTCGAGGCCGTACGCCTCTTCCAGGGCCTGCAGGCGCTCGGGGCCGCCGACACCGACACGGCGGTGCAGATGGCCCGCGTCATGGGCTCGTCCATGGCACGGATCGCCGAGGCCGAGCTCGTCCCCGGCGACATGGTGAGCGAGGAAGTCGACCCCGTCCTGTCGGCCGAGGCCTTCGCCGGCGTCGCCGACGTGACCATTCCCGCGATGGCGAAGCTCCTCGAGTTCGTGTGGCGGCGCCAGGTCGCGGCGGGGATCCAGCGCAACATGATGCTCCGCAGTCACGGCCTCGCCCCGGGGCAGAGTCCCGAGCTCGCCGTGGGGTTCGCCGACATGGTCGGCTTCACGCTGCTGAGCCAGCACTTGAGCGACGAAGAGCTCGCCGCCGTCGTCCGACGATTCGAGGAGCTCTCCCATGACATCGTGACGTCCGCCCGCGGCCGGGTGGTCAAGATGATCGGCGACGAGGTCATGTTCGTCGTGGACGACGTGGCTGATGCGGCGCGCATCGGCCTGGACCTGGCCGACGCGTACGCCGACGACGACCTTCTCTCCGACGTCCGGGTCGGGCTGGCCTGCGGCCCTGTGCTCCTGCGCGACGGCGACTACTTCGGGCCCACAGTGAACCTGGCGCATCGGATCGTGAACATCGCCAACCCAGGGACCGTCCTCATGTCCGACGAGTTCCACGCCGCCCTCATGGCCGAGGCACCCGGTGAGTTCACGGGCCAAGCGCTCCGGCCGCGGCTGCTCAAGGACCTCGGCCGCGTCCAGTTGTGGTGGTGCGGCCGCGCCGGCCAGGAGGCCGACGGCACCGGCGCCGCTGCAGACCGGCGGCGTAACGTGCGCTGGGAGCGGCTCTCGGAGGTATTGCGCGACCTCGAAGAGCTGCGCGGCGTCGGCGAGCGCCTGCTCACCTCGAACCGCAGCGCGGGATCAGTCGAGACGCAGCCGGGCGGTGGCGATGCCGAAGGGACGTAGCTCGAACGAGCCCTCGAAGGGCTCCAGCGGGTAGCCGCGCAGGTCGACCAGCCATCCCGAGCGTCCGGGAAGGGAGGCGACCGCCGGCTCGTCGGTGGGATTGAAGACGCGGGCCTCGAGCACCCCGCCCACGCGATGGAGCGCGCTGACCTCGACGCCGAGGATGCGTCAGCTCGCTCCCCGAGGCGGCGCGCGTGCCGCCGCCCAGGCTCGTGGCGATCTCGAGTGGGAGCAGGACGTCGTCCGCCAACCGGTACGGGTCGTCGCAGTCGAGGGCGAGCGCATAGTGCAGGCAGATCCGCTTCCCCCGCATCTGGAGCCCTTCGACCGCCGTCAGTGGGCCGGCAGGGAAAGGGCGGTAGGCCATGCCGAGCCGGGACAGCATGCCGGTGGACCGCAGGACGGTCAGGGCCATCGTGTGCGCCGCGTCACCCTCGATGTCGACGAGCTCGTACTCGCAGACGCCCTCGTGGGCCACGGTCAGGCGCCCGGCGGTGACGAACCGCTGGGAGGGGGCTGTCGGGAGGCCGAACTCGTCGGCCCGCCCCTCGGCAGTCAAGGGGCGGGTGACGACCGTGAAGGCGCTCTCGGCGTGCGAGTGACGTGCCGGCTCGGGGAGAGGGAGATGGACGCGCAGGCGGTGATCGCCGCTGGGGTTGACGAAGGTCGTCGTGACCCGCACGACGGCCTCGTCCGCCCGCAGCTCGACGTCGGTGTCGACGACGACCCGCTGCTCGCCCACCCGCGCCTGTGACGATCCGTCGACGTGGTCGGGCCACGTGTAGGTGGCCGAGATGCGCACCCGGGCGCGGACCGGTCCCCGCTCGTCGGCCCGCACGGTGACGGACTCGGGCGTTTCGACGAAGGAGTCCTGCCGGGGCGGGGAGTAGTTGTACGAGTCCCCGAGGTCGCCGCCGTCCACCAGCCGGCCGTAGCCGGGGACGCCGTTCAGGGCGAAGGTGCCGCTGGACGGGTCGACCGTCACCTCCACCAAGCCGTTGCGCAGCACCAGTCGCGCCGCCGGACTCCGTCAATTCGACGGGGTGGGCGAGCGGCGCGGGCTCGAAGGCACTCCATCCGTAGCCCGGGACCTCGACGGTACGGGCGACGATCTTTCGCGTCGAGGGCTGGTCCATGGCGACCCGCACCACCGCGTCGGGC
Source organism: uncultured Acidimicrobiaceae bacterium (assembly GCA_963728845.1). Classification (GTDB taxonomy): domain Bacteria; phylum Actinomycetota; class Acidimicrobiia; order Acidimicrobiales; family RAAP-2; genus Bog-473. The sequence goes on along the minus strand of CAVSLS010000040.1, from coordinate 109,293 downwards.
CTCGCCCCCAGGCGGGTGTAGACGTCCTGCTTGGCCTCCGCGATGGGCACGCCCTGCTTCTCCTCGGTTCCGACCGAGACCGTGACGTCGATCCCGTCCTCGGTGTCGTCGATCCGGATCTCGTGTACCCAGGCGTCGTCGCTGATCCGGGGCCCCTGCAACATGCCGAGCACCGTGCGCACCGTGTCGGCGTCGAGCACCATCGACCCCGGCAGCCCAGACCTCTCGGACAGCACCTGCACGTTCGCCGGTGCCGGGCCGTCGGCCGGGACGACCAGCTCGACGACGCCCGCGCGGGCCCGGGGCGACGAGTTGAGCACCGTGGGACCGGGCTGCGCCAGCGAGCGCGTGAACGTCTTCACCGCCCGGTCGGCCAGTCCGACCGCGATCGCCCGCGCCTCGGCGTAGCGGTGCAGCACGGCGTCGACCACGTCGTCGACCGAGCAGGCGCAGATGGAGTCGTGAGCCGAGTTGCGCACCATCTCGCGCCAGGCCAGGCCCAGGAGCCGGTCCGGGTACTGCGCCGGCTCCTCGAACAGCGCCGCCAGGGGCTCGGCCCGACGCTCGAGCTCGCGCTCGGCGAGGGCACCCAGCCGCTTCACGTCCACGCGATTCGAGGTGACGCCCATGAGCATGTTGGCCCGGAAGCCCGAGCGAAGCTCTCCTCGCACCCGCGTCAGCCCGTCGGTGTTCCGCCCGGCCAGGTAGCGGGGGAGCGAGGTCACCTCGAACACGAACTCGTCCTGCAGATCGTTGGCCTCGGCCACCACCCGGCCGAGCCAGGGTTGTGGCATGAGATGGTCCGAGCCGTTCATGCACAGCAGGTCGTCGATCAGGAAGTCGGCGACCTCTGCGACGGTGTCGCGGGTGCGGCGGACCAGCGCCTTGGCATCATCGGGCAGCGCGGCGCCGTTGCCATAGCCGACGGGGAGGTATTCGGTGCGGACGGACGAGCCGTCGGGCGCCTCCCACACGAAGGCGTTCTTGGTCACCTGCGACGGCACGCCGCGCCACACGACGGCGTCGCTGAAATCCGGCCAGGCGCAGGATCTGAGGCATCTGGGCGATGTGCCCGAACATGTCCGGCAGGTACCCGAGCTCCATGACGCCCCCGAACGCGGCGCCGCGCTCGATGCCCATCTGGAGGTTGCGCACGATGGTCTCGCCCGACGCGAGGAATTCGTCCATGAGGATGTACCACGGCCCCATGCTCACCCGGCCGGCCGCGGCCAACACCCGGAGCCGTTCCTCGGCCTCGGGCCGCACCTCGAGATAGTCGTCGACCACGGCCATCTGCCCGTCGAGCATGAAGTAGGGGTAGCTGGCGTCACGCTCGAAGAAGAGGGATCAACGTGTCGATCAGCTCAACGAGGGCGAGGCGGAATTCCTGGTAGGACTTGTACCATTCCCGGTCCCAGTGCGTATGCGGAACGATGGCAATGCGGCGGGCGGTCATGACCGCCACACTATGAGGTGGCGCCGGTGGTCGTGAGGGCACGCGTGCCTCCGGGGCGCTGGCCCGCCGGTCCTCCTCCGGCGCCGGGGCGGACGCTCCCCGAGGTGTGGGCCGGGCAGTGGGCCGCTCGTCCGGGCGATGCCGGTGCTCCAGGACGGGTGGGACCGCACGCGGATCGTCGACGGCGCCGCACTGGACCGAGACACGGCGCGGCTGGCGTCCGCCCTCGCCGCCCACGACGTCGGTCCGGGCGATCGAGTGCTGTGGAGCGCACGCGCGACGCTCGCGTCCGTCCAGGCCCTCCTGGGGGTGCTGCGGGCCGGCGCGGTGCTCGCTGCCGCTCAGCCCGTCGGCCCGTGCCCCCGAGGTGGCCCACGTGGTGAGCGACGCCGGCCCGCGGGTCGCCATCTGCGACGACGACCGGGCTGGTGTGTTCGGTCCCGGCATCACCGTGCTCCGGGTGGAGCGACTGGAGCTCGAGGCGGAGCGAACGGGGACCGTCGCCCTCCCCGAGCTGCAGCCCGGTGACGACGCGCTCATCGTCTACACGTCGGGCACCACCGGGAAGCCGAAGGGTGCGGTCCACACGCACGCATCCCTCCTGGCCGGCACCTCGTCGCTGCTCACTGCCTGGGCCTGGGAGCCCACCGACCGCCTCATCCTGTGTCTTCCGCTCTTCCACGTGCACGGCCTCTGTGCCGGCTTGTTCGGCACGCTGGCCGCGGGCGCGTCCGCCGTGGTCCTCGACCGCTTCGAGGAGCCTGCGATCCTCGGAGCTGCGCCGGAGAGCACCATGTTCTTCGGTGTCCCGACCATGTACCACCGTCTCGCCGCGTCGGGGAGGGCCGAACAGCTCGCCTCCCTCCGGCTCTGTGTGTCCGGCTCCGCACCACTGGCGGCCGACCTCTGGCACCGTCTGGCCGGTGCCGGCGTGGTCGTCCTCGAGCGCTACGGCATGACCGAGACGCTGCTCACCCTGTCGAACCCCCTCGTGGGCGAGCGCCGTGCCGGCTCGGTCGGCGTGCCGCTCCCCGGCGTGGACGCCGCGGTCGACGACGCCGACGAACACGGAGTGGGGGAGCTCCTGGTACGCGGCGCGTCGGTGTGCCGCGGCTACTGGGGTCGCGACCCGCTCGAGCCGGGCGACTGGTTTGCCACCGGCGACCTGGTGTCGGTGTCCGGCGACGGCTATGTCACGGTGCGGGGCCGGCGCACCGAGCTGATCATCACGGGCGGCCACAACGTGTACCCCGCCGAGGTCGAGGCGGTGCTCTCCCGCCACCCCGGCGTGGCCGAGGTGGCGGTCGTCGGCGTGCCCTCGGCAGAATGGGGCGAAGTCGTCGTGGCCTATGTCGTGGGCGATCCCGACCTGGCGTCGCTGCACGAGCTGGCGGTCGCCGAGCTCGCCCCCTTCAAGTGCCCACGCGAGGTGCGTCGTGTCGATGCACTGCCCCGCAACGCACTGGGCAAGGTCGTGCGGGGCGAGCTGCGCTGAGGTGGACGGCGGGGTGGGCGGAGGGACTCCGGCGCGACCCCGCCCCTGCGGTAGCGTGAGCGCATGGCCACGTTCCTCATGCTCTCCACGGTGGGGCCCGACGGGGCCGCGACGCTGACCGAGAACCCGGACCGCCTCAAAGCCGTCAATGCCGAGGTCGAGGCCATGGGCGTGCGTGTGGTCGCGCAATGGGCGCTGCTCGGTCAGTACGACTTCTGTACGGTCCTCGACGCCCCGGACGAGACCACCATGGCCCGCGTGGCGCTGGTCCTGGGCTCGCGCGGGACGCTCAAGACGCTGACGCTCTCGGCCATACCGATCGACGACTACATCGACGGTGTCCTGAAGGCCGGAAAGGTCTGACGCCTCAGTGCCACCAGAAGCCCTGGCGCGTCCGCTCCCGGCGGACGTCGTCCCGGGCGAACAACTCGCCCAGTGTGCTTCCGTCCGACATGCGGCGGATGCGATATCCGTCCTGCACGACCTCGGCGACCTCGAACCCGCGCACCCATGTCCCTTGATAGCGGTTGCGAACGTCGACTTTGGTCCCCGGGGTCAGCGGGGAACGTGCGTGCGGATCGGGTGCCTCCCCCCCGTCGTGGCTCACGCCCCCATGGTATGAGACTCACCCGGCGGTGATCCCGTGACGGTCTGCACGCCCGACCTGAAGCAGGAGCGACGCCTACGCGCCCAGGGATACGGATCGGTGGCCGGGCTCGACGAGGTCGGGCGCGGCTCGTGGGCCGGGCCGCTGACCGTCGGTGTGGCGGTCGTGCGTCCCCGAGTCCAACTGCGCTCCATGCCGGCCTGGCTGCGCGACTCCAAGATGCTGAGCGAGGCTCGACGCGAGGAGATCTTCGATGCCGTCGGCGCGTGGTGCGAGGCGTGGTCGGTCGGGCACGCCACCCCGGCGGAGTGCGACGAGTGGGGCATGACGGAGGCGTTGCGGGTGGCGGCCCGGCGGGCCCTCGCCGGCTTGGGGAACGTCCCCGACGCGCTCCTTGGTCGACGGTCCGGTCGACCTGCTCCGCCACGCCGACGACCCGTTTCCGGGCCTGGTGCAGCCCATCGTCGACGGTGACGCCAAGTGCGCCTCGGTCGCCGCCGCCTCGGTCCTGGCCAAGGTCGTGCGGGACCGGCTCATGCGCCAGGAGGCGGAGCACTTTCCGGCCTACGGGTTCGAGCGGAACAAGGGCTACCCCTCGCCCGTCCACCAGACCGCGCTGCGCGGGTACGGGCCTTGCGCGATCCACCGCAAGACCTGGGCCTTCGTCCACGATCTTCCCTGGTGTGGGCAGCAGCGGGGGACGCGCCAGGGGCAGCTTTTCGCATTCGGTTGACCCTCGTTGGGGTCCTTTCGGATTAGCGTTGCTCCCCATGGACCGGAATCCGGCGAGGCGAGCGAGGCGCGTCCCCGCGTTCGCCTGGTGACTCCGGTCCTCGAAGTCGAGGGACTTCGAACCGAGTTCCACCTCAAGAGTGCCAACGTCGTCGCCGTGGACGACGTGTCGTTCCACGTCGATGGCGGCGAGTGCGTCGGCGTGGTCGGCGAGTCGGGCTGTGGCAAGACGACCATCGGCCTTTCGGTCATGAAGCTCCTCCCCAACGTGGGGCACGTCGTGGGTGGCTCCATCAAGCTCCTCGGTCGGGACCTCGCGCCGCTCGGGGAGAAGGAGATGTGCACGGTCCGGGGCAACGAGGTGGGGATGGTGTTCCAGGACCCGCTGACCTCGCTCAACCCGACGATGAACATCGGCGACCAGATCGCCGAGAGCGTCCGGCTCCACCAGGGCGCCTCCAAGAAGGAGGGCCGCAGCCGGGCGCTCGAGGTCCTGAAGATGGTCGAGATGCCGAACCCGTCCGGGCGGCTCGATGCCTACGCCCACGAGCTCTCAGGGGGGCTGCGCCAGCGGGTGATGATCGCCATGGCCCTTGTCTGCACCCCGAAGCTCCTGATAGCCGACGAGCCCACGACGGCGCTCGATGTCACGATTCAGGCCCAGATCCTCGACCTCCTCGACCGCCTGCGCCGGGACCTCGATATGTCGGTCATCCTGATCACGCACGACATGGGGGTGATCGCAGAGCGGGCGGACCGCGTGCTCGTCATGTACGCCGGGCGGATCGACGAGGGTGCCTCCACCACCGAGCTCTTCACCCGCATGCGTCACCCCTATTCCGAGGCGCTCCTCGCCTCGGTGGCCAAGCTGGACCAGGATCCCTCGGTGCGGCTGGTCAGCATCTCCGGGTTGCCGCCGGATCTCTCCAAGCCGATCGATCACTGTCGCTTCGTGGCCCGCTGCCGGTATGCCCAGCCCGATTGCCGGGAGAGCGAGCCTGAGCTGCTGCAGGCCGAGGACAGCGAGCAGCACCACGTTGCTCGATGCTTCCACCAGGTGGGCGTCGACCCGTTGACCATCGCCAACCGTCCCGAAGCGGTCGCCAAGGCGGCGGACCTGAACGTCAAGGTGGACGAGGTGGCGCTGGCCCGCCAGCAGGTCCGTGCGGACTCGCTCGACCGCGCCCCGTGCTGGTCGAGGTCGACCACGTCGTCAAGGAATTCGTCGTCACGTCGGGGGCCCTGGTGCAGCGCAGGTTGGGATCGGTCAAGGCCGTCTCGGACGTGTCCCTCACGATTCGCACCGGCGAGACCTTCGGCCTCGTTGGCGAGTCCGGTTGTGGCAAGACGACGATCGGCCGCATGGTGGTTGCGCTCGAGTCCCCGACCTCGGGCGCGTTGCGCTTCGGGGACGAGGACATCGTCGGGCTCTCAGGGGAGGCGTTGCGGCGGAGGCGGCGCGACATGCAGATGATGTTCCAGGATCCCTACGCCTCGCTCGATCCTCGGATGCGCGTCGGGTCCATCCTCCGGGAGCCCCTCACCGTGCAGCGCATCGGCACCCGCGACGAGCAGCGCCGACACGTCATGCGGATGCTCGACGAGGTGGGCCTGCCGGCGCGTTCGGCCGAGCTGTACCCGCACGAGTTCTCCGGGGGACAGCGGCAGCGCATCGGACTGGCCCGTGCCCTGGCGCTCGAGCCCAAGCTGATCGTGGCCGACGAGCCGGTCTCGGCCCTCGACGTCTCCATTCAAGCGCAGATCCTGAACCTGCTGAAGGAGCTTCAGGAGCGGCACGGCCTCACGTACCTGTTCATTTCGCACGACCTGGCCATCGTCAAGTACATGGCGGACCGGATCGGCGTCATGTACCTGGGCAAGCTCGTCGAGATAGGCCCAGCGCGCGACATCTACGCGCACACCGCGCACCCCTACACGAAGGCGCTGATCGACACGATCCCCGTGGCCGACCCCACCCAGAGGGAGCACCGGGGACGGCATATCCACGGAGAGCTCCCGTCGCCGCTCGACCCGCCCTCGGGATGCCGGTTCCGCACGCGTTGCCCCTTCGCCCAGGAGGTCTGCGCCGAGGAGGAACCGCCTCTGCGGCCCTTCGGCGAGGGCCACCTCGCCGCCTGTCACTTCCCGCTGCAGACGCCCATCGGGCCGGCCGCAGCGGAGCTGGTGCCCACGGCCGCCGGCCCCGCCTGAGGCCGTGGCGGCGCCTCAGCGCTGCTGCAGGCGGACCTCCAGCGCGTCACGGAGCGCGTCCCCGATGAAGTTGAAGGCGACGACGACGAGCACGATGCACAGTCCGGCCGGGTAGATCTCCCACCAGTAGCCGTCGAGGGCGTAGTTGACCCCGTTGGACAGCATGGAGCCCCAATCGGTCTGCGGTGGTGGCACGCCGAGACCGATGAAGCCGAGGGCGGCCAAGAGCAGGATGGCGTCGGCGATGTTGAAGGTGGCGTTCACGATGATCGTCCCGATGCTGTTTGGGATGATGTGGCGAAGGACGATCCGGGTCCGGCTCCCGCCCATGACCTTGACGGCCTGCACGTATTCGCGTATTCGCAGCGACAGGGCCTGCCCACGGATGAGCCGGGCCGGGATCAACCACGAGACGAAGGCGATGACGAAGATGAACACGGTGAGGGAGGGACGGAAGACGGTGGCCAGGACGATGGCCAAGAAGAGGACCGGAATGGAGAGGAAGGCGTCCACGATGCGCATCATGACGGGGTCGAGCCACGACCCGAAGAACCCCGAGATCGCCCCGTAGAGGGCCCCGAAGACGCTGGCGATGGCCGCGGCGGCGAATCCGACGAGCAGGGAGATCTGACCGCCGTACATCAGCCGACCGAGGATGTCGAAGCCGCTGCTGTCGGTGCCGAGCGGGTGCCCGTTACCGGGCGGAGCGTTGTCGGGGGCGAAGAGCGCCTCCGAGGCGCTGGTCTGGTTGGTGTGATAGAGGAGCGGCCCGACGTAGCAGAAGAGCAGGAAGAAGACGATCACGATCACGCCGACCACCGCCAGCTTGTTCTCAATGAAGACCGAGAAGATCCGTCGTCCCAGGCCGCCGTGGCTGACGACCTCCCCGCCGCCGGGGGCGACGACGGCACCCTGGCCGAGCTCTTCGCTCAGGACGTCGAGATCCTCCAGCGGCCCGGTCTCGCCGACGATCTCACGGCCGACCACCTCCTGTCGCGTGGTGCGAACGAGGTCCTCAGGATTTTGCATACCGGATCCTCGGATCGACGACCGCGTAGAGGATGTCCGCCAGGAGGTTGCCGCAGATGGTGGCAATGGTCACGACGAAGGTGACGCCGAGCAGGGTCGGGATGTCCTCCTTGAAGGCGGAATTGACGGCGAGGAGGCCCATGCCCGGGTAGTTGAAGACGCTCTCGGTGATCACGGCGCCGCTGACGATGGTGCCGAGGGAGAGCCCCAGCAGGGTGATGATGGGGATGATCGCGTTGCGCAGCGCATGGACGTAGAGGACCCGTCGGGGCCCCGCGCCCTTGGCGCGCGCCGTCCGCACGAAGTCTTCCGTCATGGTCTCCATCATGGACGACCGCATGTAACGGCTGAAGGATGCGATGCTGATCGCGGCCAGGGTGAAGACCGGCAGGACGAGCCCGCGCGGATCGGAGAGGATGCCGATGATGGACGTGCTCTGGGGGGCCTCGGTCGGAAAGATCGGGAGGTAGACCGCGAACCACAGGATGAGCAGCGTGCCCAGCAGGAATGCCGGCACGGCGTAGAGGATGAACGACACGCCGGTGATGATGTAGTCCTCCGGCTTGTTGCGCCGCACGACCTGGTACACCCCGAGGGGGATCGCCACGACGACGGCGAGCAGGGTGGCCAGGCCCACCAGGATGAGGGTCTTCGGGAGCGACTCGCCGATGAGCGCGCCGACGGACTGGTTCAGCGTGTACGAACGGCCCAGGTTGAAGTGCGACAGGTTCCAGAGGTAGTGGAGGAACTGGTCCCACAGCGGGAGATCGAGCCCGTTCTCCTTGTTGAACTGTGCGATCGCCACCGGTTGGGCCTTCGGGCCGAGCACCGCCCGCGCCTCCCCACCCGGGATCAGGTGGATGAGGACGAACATGAAGGCGATCACCCCGATGATCACGACGACGGCCTGGAGAAGCCGCCGCACGAGGAAACCGATCACGGACCGATGCTAGGCATGTTGCGCGTCCTCACTTCGATCCGTGACCGGCCGTTTTCCTCGTCGGATGGCCTGGCTATGACTTCACGTAGTACCAGTACTCGGGGAAGAGGTTGGCGAAGGGGTTCTGGGGAGCAACACCCCGGATCGTGCTCTTCACCTCGCTGAGCTCGTAGTCGGCGTTGGGCTCCCAGATCTCCGGCAGCTGCTTGGCGATGTAGTCCTGGTAGGCGTTCAGATTGGTCGTCGTGGTGTTCGTGGCGGTGATCAGGGTGTCGGCTTTGGCGCTGGAGTAGTTGCCCGCGTTGCTGCCCGCTCCCGTCGAGAAGAGGGTCTCACCCGAGGGGTAGTAGTCCGGGCTGTACTCCCAGCCGCCGCCCCACCAGCCTTCCTCGACCGTGCAGGGGGACCCGCTCATGCATGGTCCGGCGTAGTCCTGGATCACGGTCGGGAAGGCGTTGCCGACCAGGGCGGTCTTGATGCCGATGGACGACCAGGCCGACTCCTCCACCGTGATCATCTGCTGCTGCCACTGCGTCCCGCTGGCGTAGACCATGGTGAAGTTGAGCTGCGCGCCCTGGGGGATGCCGGCTCCGCAGTTGCTGGGGCCCGTCCCCGGCTTCACGCAGGTGTCGATGCCGTTGGGCACGACCTTCCAGCCGTGGGAGGTGAGGAGGCTCTTGGCGTGTGACGGGTTGTACGGATAGGGGTTCGACTGCTCGAACGCGTCGACCAGGTCGTTCTTCGGGAGCACCGGCACCGGCCCGTAGGTCGGGACGCCGTAGCCCTTGAGGAACTTGCTGATCATGGCCGGCTGGTCGACCACGCTCTGCATGGCCTGGCGGAAGTAGAGCTGCTTGTAGATGGCTCCTGCGTTTCCGTTGTCGCCGGTCGACTCGAACTTCAGCACGGCGTAGTTGAAGCCGTAGAGGACCCACGGCGTGAGGTAGAAGTTCGTCAGCCGCGGGTTGTTCGGACCGGGATTGGTCGCGTTGCCCGTGGTCTGCGTGACGTCCTGTTGGGGGAGGTACCCGATGTCGAGGTTGCCGCCGAGCAGTGCGTTGAACTCGGCGTTGTCGGTCGTGAAGGGCAGCTGCTGCAGCGTGACCGTGGCTTTCTGGGGGCCGCTGTAGGCAGGGTTCGGCACCATGGTGACCTGGCCGGAGCTGCTGAAGGACCCACCCTTGGACCCCGCGATCGTGTAGGGCCCGTCCACCACGGCCCAGATCGGGGTCGACGAGTAGCTCGAGATGTTGGAGGCCTGGCCGGACAGGAAGTTGTAGACGCTCGTGCACGCCGCATCGGTCGAGGATGCGCCGTACGCGCCCGACGAGCAGCCGCCCGAGCCGTTGGCTGCGCCGGACGCCGTGATGTCCCAGGCCTGCGGGAAGGGCGTGATCTGCGAGAACTCGTTGTACGTCATCCACGTCGGGTCGTACGACTTGTTGAAGGTGAACGTCACCTCGCTCGGGCTGGTCGCCACCACGTCCTTGATGTTGTCGGGGAAGAGCCCGGGCACGTAGTCGTACCAGTTGGCCGTCTCTGCGTGCAGCATGTTCATGAAGAACACGACGTCGCTCGCGGTGACGGTCTCACCGTCGGACCACTTGTAGTTCTTCAGGGCGACGGTGGCCGTCGTGTCGTTGTTGCCGTACGTCGGGGTACTGGCCAACGAGAGCTTGGGGTTGAGCGTGGTGTTGTTGTTCCCGGGGAACCCGAACATGTACAGCGGGCGGTACATCAGGTACTGGAACTGACTGATGTTGTCGACGCTGCTGTTCGATGCGCTCATGAACGGGAAGATGTAGGTCGGCGGGGTGCCCGGAGGCTCCGCCCATCGCACCGTGCCGCCGCTGACCTTGGTCCCCCCCGTGGGGATGGAGCTGGCGCCGGCGTTGCCCGCGGTCCCGATGAGCATCAAGGACATCGTCGTCAGGGTGATCACACCCAGAGCCAGTGTCCTGCCGAGTCGCATCGGGTTCCCGCTGAGAATCCCCTTCAGTCCCATAGTTCTCCCTTGTTTGCCGGCTCGCCCCGGTGACGGCCGGTTACCCCGTACTTCCTCCACACTCCAGGTGTCGGAAGATTGTTCGTAAACGTAACCGAATTGCCACATTCCTTTGGGTCATGGTCTCGGGAAATTCTGCGAGAAGGCGCCGAGGAGGGCCCTGTTCCGGTGCGTAGGAGGATCTGGCACATGATTCCTGCGTAAGGGCAGTCAAGGACGCACCGGACTGAACCTGGGGACTAGCTGAGAGCCCACTGCGTGATCTGTGACGGCCGGCCGGTAACATTCGAGACGAGTCGATGGTCTACGTCCTTGCAGTTGCCGCGGCGTTGTCCAACGCGCTGACCAGCGTGTTCCAGCGCATGGGCGTCGAGGACGCCCCCCAGGAATCGACCATGCGGCTCAGCCTGATGGCCCACGCCATCCGCCGGGGCATCTGGCTGCTCGGCTTCGGCTTCATGATCTGCTCGTTCCTGCTGCAGTCCTTCGCGCTGCACATCGGGCGGCTCTCGGTCGTCCAGCCCATCCTGACCATGGAGCTGCTGTTCTTGGTGGCCATCCTCGGCACGTACTTCCGCTTCTCCATCTCGGCACGCGAGTGGATCGGCGCTTCGGCCATCGCCTTCGGCCTGTCCGGCTTCCTCTATTTCGCCGCCCCGGGCGGCGGGGACGAGGTGCCCACCAACCTGGGTTGGATCGTGGTCGGCGGCAGCACCACCTTCCTGATCGTCGTCACCGTCGTGGCGACGCGCTGGGGTCCTCGCTGGTGGAAGGCGGCGATGTTCGGCAGCTCGGCGGCCATCGCCTTCGCATTCACCGCCGCCCTCATCAAGACGGCGAGCAACTTCGCGGCGAACGACTGGGTGACCTTGTTCGAGCACTGGCAGACGTACGGCGTCATCGCGTTCGGCCTGCTCGGCCTCTTCCTCACGCAGAATGCCTTCCACGCCGGGCCCCTGGCGGCCTCGCAGTCGACCCTGGTGCTGGTGGACCCGCTGTTCAGCATCTGCCTGGGCATCGCGCTCTACGGCGACAGCCTGCGCACGTCGGGGGCCTACGGCCCGCTCGAGGCCGTCTCGCTCCTCGTGATGTTCATGGGTGCGGTGTTCCTGTCCAACTCGCCGCTGGTCACGGGCATGAAGAGCGAGGGCAAGGGGGTCGAGTACGACGAGATGCTGTCGAGGCGCCTCAAGCACGCCCCCCAGCCCGATGCAGTGGCCGACAGCGGGCTGCCCTTCTCGTCTGCTTGATTCTCCTCTTATTTTCTCATTCAATTCCTCTGTCCCGCTTAATTCCCTGTCCCGCTCAGGTCCCCGCCCGCTGGACCACCAGCCGGGCCAGCGCGGCGAAGTGGTCCGGATGCGACAGGTGGGCGCCGTGCTGGGCCCCTGCAATCTCGTAGACGACTGCGCCCGGGACGTGGCCGCCCAGCCACTGCACGCTGCGGCGATGGTGGTGGGCGCTCGTCGGGCCGCCCATGCCGAACACGGCCGGCACGCTGAGAGCGGTCACGTCGAAGGGTGGGGCCTCGCGCCGGAAGCTGCGCAGGTCGGCGATGAGCGCCGGGCCGTCGAGTCGCCGCTCCGCCCGGCCCTCGGCGGTCAGGCGGGACCAGGCCGCCGGGCTGACCATCCGGGAGAAGAAGCGCTCCGCCTCCTCCCCGGGGTCGTCGGAGAGCGGGGGCCACGGACGGGCGGCGCCGGACTCGTCGCGGCGGAAGCCCAGCCACGGCATGGGCGGCTCGTAGGCCCCGACGGCATCGAACGCGCCGGGGGCCGCCAGGGCGGCGCCGATCACCACGTCACCCCCGAGGCTGTGGCCGACGGCCACCACGGGGCCCTCGGCGCCGGACCTCGCCTCCTCCACGATTGAGAGGAGATCGGAGATGTGGCCGCCCAGGTCGACCACCCCGCCGCCCCGCGAACCCTGGTAGCCCCGCCGGTCATAGGCCAGGGTCGTGTGCTCGGGCAGGCGGCGCATCACCCGCCGGAAGCTGTCGCCCCGGTCGAGCGACCCGTGGACGAACACCACGGTGGCGGCGCCGGATGCGGCGCCCGGCCGCGACGTCACATGGAGGGCGGCCGGATAGGTCATGGGCAGGGCAGACGCTACCTGGCCCGCCCCAGGAACCCGATCCCCGCCGGTAGGGTTGGCCCATGACCCAGTTCGGTGGCGCCGGGGGCTCCTTCGGCCCCAATGCGTGGCTGGTCGACGACATGTACGACCGTTTCCTGGCCGACCCCGGCTCGGTCAGCGAGAGCTGGCGGGAGTTCTTCGCGGACTACCGCCCCGCCCCGGTCCCGGCCCCTCCACCCCCGCCCCCGGCCCAGGCGAACGCAGCCGCCACGGCGACCGCAGCGCCGGCTCCCGCCGGCGCCAACGAGGTGGTGAGCGACGAGGCCACCCCGCTGCGCGGGGCGGCCTCGCGGATCGTGGCCAACATGGAGGCCAGCCTGGCCGTGCCCACGGCCACCAGCGTGCGCACGGTCCCGGCCCGCCTGCTCGAGGTCAACCGGCTCATCCTCAACAACCAGCTGGCGCGGACGACCGGGGCAAAGGTCAGCTTCACCCACATCATCGGCTATGCCGTGGTCCGCGCCCTCAACGACGTGCCGGCCCTCAATTCGGCCTTCGTGGCCGACGTCGACGGGTCGGGCAAGCCCGGCGTCGTCCATCACAAGCACGTGGGGCTCGGGCTCGCCGTCGACCAGGAGAAGAGCGACGGCAGCCGGACCCTGCTCGTGCCCTGCATCAAGGACGCCGACACACTGGACTTCCGCTCCTTCGTGCTGGCCTACGAGGACCTCATCCGCAAGATCGCGACCAACAAGATCGCGCCCGACGACTTCGCGGGGACCACCGTGTCGCTGACCAACCCCGGGACGCTCGGCACCGTGCAGTCGGTGCCCCGCCTGATGCCGGGCCAGGGCGCCATCATCGGGGTCGGGGCGCTCGGCTACCCCGCCGGGTTCGAGGCCGCCGACCCCCGTGTGGTGGCCCAGCTCGGCCTCGGCAAGGTGGTCACGCTCACCTCGACCTACGACCACCGGATCATTCAGGGGGCCGAGTCCGGGCTGTTCCTGGGCCGGGTGGCCGCCCTCTTGACCGGTGCCGACGGGTTCTACGACGACCTGTTCGAGTCGATGGCCGTGCCGTACGAGCCGGTGCGCTGGCGAGTGGACAACAACGCCGCCGACGGCACGGAGGAGGGCGAGCACCTGCACCTGGTCAAGCAGGTGCACGTCGGGACGCTCATCAACATGTACCGGGTGCGCGGCCACCTCATCGCACACCTCGATCCCCTCGACGCCGAGCCGCCGCACATCCACCCCGAGCTCGACCCGCTCACCTACGGCCTCACCATCTGGGACCTGCCCCGGCAGTTCGTGGCCGACGGGTTGGCGGGCCGAGACGTCGCCACGCTCGACGAGATCCTCCACGTGCTGCGCGACGCCTATTGCCGGACGCTGGGCATCGAGTACATGCACATTCAGGACCCCGAACAGAAGCGCTGGATCCAGCAGCACGTCGAGGGACAGCCGACGACGCTCAACCTCGAGGAACAGCGGCACATCCTCGACCGCCTGAACGGGGCAGAGGTCTTCGAGCGCTTCCTCCACACCCGCTACGTCGGCCAGAAGCGGTTCGGCCTCGAGGGTGCCGAGTCGACCATCGTGCTCCTCGATGCTCTGCTCGACGCCGCCGCGGGATCCGGCGTGGCCGAGGTCGTCATGGGCATGGCGCATCGGGGCCGGCTCAACGTGCTGGCCAACATCGTGGGCAAGTCCTACCGGGAGATCTTCGAGGAGTTCGAGGGCAACCTCGACCCCGAGTCCGTGCAGGGCTCGGGCGACGTCAAGTACCACAAGGGAGCCCGGGGTGTGTTCCACGGAAGCGCCGGCGAGGAGCTTCCCATTTCCCTGGCATCGAACCCCTCGCACCTCGAGGCGGTCGACCCCGTGGTCGAGGGCATGACGCGAGCCAAGCAGGACCGGCTCTCGCCGCCGACCGACGGCACGCCGGCCGCGGCGGCAGACGGCGCCGACGGGTTCCCGTGCATGTCCGTGCTCGTCCACGGCGACGCCGCGTTCGCCGGGCAGGGCGTGGTGGCCGAGACGCTCAACCTGTCCGGGCTCTCGGGCTACCGCACCGGTGGCACCGTGCACCTCGTGATCAACAATCAGCTCGGCTTCACGACCGCGCCGGCCTCTGCCCGCACGTCGGTGTACCCGACCGACGTGGCGAAGATGGTGCAGGCGCCCATCTTCCACGTGAACGGTGACGACCCCGAGGCCTGCGTGCGGGCGGCCCGGCTTGCCTTCGCGTTCCGCCAGACCTTCCACAAGGACGTCGTGATCGACCTGGTCTGCTACCGCAAGCACGGCCACAACGAGGGCGACGACCCCAGCTACACCCAGCCCCTGATGTACCAGCGCATCGACGCGAAGCGCTCGGTCCGCAAGCTCTACACCGAGACCCTGGTGCGCCGGGGCGACATCACGCTCGAGGAGGCCGAGTCGGCGCTCGACGACTTCAATGCCAAGTTGCAGGCGGTGCTCGACGAGGTGCGCGCCGAGCCGTCGCTCGCCCCGACCGAGCTGCCCGTGCCCGAGCCCACACCGGCGGACTCGCCCTCGCCCGAGACGGGCGTCGCCCCCGACGTGCTCCAGGCCCTCTCCTCGGTCGTGCGCTCGGTCCCCGAGGGTTTCACCATCCACCCGAAGCTCGAGCGCCAGTTCACGCAACGCGACGAGCTGGTCGCCAGTGGCCACGTCGACTGGGCCTTGGCCGAGGCGCTGGCCATCGGCTCGCTGATGTACGAGGGCGTCAACGTCCGCCTGACCGGCCAGGACACCCGGCGCGGCACGTTCAGCCACCGCCATGCGGTCCTGGTGGACTACGCCAACGGCGAGGAGTACGTCCCCCTGGCCCACATTCGGGACGGTCTGCGCCGCATCGGGGCGACCGCCCTCGAGCCGGCGGGGGAGATGGGCAACTTCACCGTGCGCGACTCGCTGCTCTCCGAGTACGCCGCCGTCGGCTTCGAGTACGGCTACTCCGTCGAGGCCCCCGAGGCTCTCGTGGCCTGGGAGGCGCAGTTCGGCGACTTCGTCAACGGAGCCCAGATCATCATCGACAACTTCCTCGTCGCGGCCGAGGTCAAGTGGGGACAGCACGCAGGTCTGGTCCTGCTCCTCCCGCACGGGTACGAGGGCCAGGGGCCGGAGCACTCGTCGGCGCGGATTGAGCGCTTCCTCTTGCTCTGTGCGCGCGACAACATGCGGGTCACGGTCCCCTCGACTGCGGCGCAGTACTTCCACCTGCTGCGCTCCCAGGCGCGCACCAACCCGAAGCGACCGCTCATCGTCGTGACGCCCAAGTCGATGTTGCGGGCGCAGGCGTCGCGCTCGACGTTCGCCGAGCTCGAGACGGGCACCTTCCGGCACGTCATCGACGACGACTCGCATCGAGGACCCGGCGGGGGTCCGCCGGATCGTGCTGGCCAGCGGGAAGATCGCGCACGAGGCAAAGCAGCGACGGGCGGAGCTTGCGCCCGAGGAGGCGGCCAACGTCGCCCTGGTCTGGGTGGAGCAGCTCTACCCGTGGCCCGAACCACTCCTCAGCGCCGTTTTCGAGCGCTACTCCCGGGCCACCGAGCTCGTGTGGCTGCAGGAGGAGCCCGAGAACATGGGCGCCTGGTCCTTCGTCCACTCCCGTCTGCACGCCTGCCTGCCCGAGCGCCTGCGGCTCCGCCACGTGAGCCGCCCGGAGTCGGCCAGCCCCGCCATCGGGAGCGCCGCCCTGCACCAGTTGGAGCAGGCCGATCTCTTGCGACGTGCCATTGGCTGAACCTCATCACGTCGTCGTGGATGGGTCGAACCTGGCCACCGAAGGGCGTACGTCCCCCAGCCTCAAGCAGCTCGACGAGGCGGTGCGTGCGTACGCCGCCGAGGACCCTGGTTCGAGCATCATCGTGGTCGTCGACGCGACCTTCGAGCATCGGGTCTCGGACGCCGAGCGCGAGGAGGTGCGCCAGGCGATGCTCAACGGGGAGGTGATCTCCCCGCCGGCGGGCGCCATCGGCCGCGGGGACGCCTTCGTGCTCCGGATCGCCGAGCGCACCGGTGCCATCGTCCTGTCCAACGACTCCTTCCAGGAGTTCCACGGAGAGCACCCGTGGCTCTTCAACGACGGACGGCTGATCGGCGGCAAGCCCGTCCCCGGCGTCGGGTGGATCTTCACGCCCCGGCTGCCGATCCGGGGCCCCAAGAGCCGCGCCGCCACGGCCGAGGCCAGGACGAAGAAGGACCCCGAGTCGGCCCCGGCCAAGGCGGCGGAGCTGGCGCGGGCGGCGAAGAAGGCGGCCAAGAGAGGGACCAAGACCAAGAAGGCGGCGACGAAGACCGCCCCGGCGATCGACACGACGTGGCCGATCACACCCAGCGCACCGCCGCCAGGTCGCGCCAAGGTCGACCCCGTGTTCTCCGAGCGCGATCGACGAGGCCGTCGAGGAGGCCCTGCACCCGCCGAAGCCCGGCAAGTCGAGGGACTCCGCCAAGAAGCAGTCGGCCAAGAAGGCGGCGCCGCCGAAGAGTGCCAAGTCCAAGAAGGAAACCCCGACGCCGAAGCAAGCCGACACCAAGGGCGGCAAGGCCGGGACCGAGACAAGGGCGGGCCAAGCGCCCGGCTCGAAGAAGAAGAGCTCCACCCCGCCGCCCGCGGTCAACGAGCCGCTTGCCTTCATCAACTTCGTCGCTGCCTTCGCCGTCGGCAGCGCGGTCGAGGGCGAGGTGGTCTCCTTCACCTCGCACGGCGCCATGGTCGACGTGTCGTTGCCCGGAGGCGGGGCGTTGCACAGCTACATCCCGTTGACGGCCATGGGCTCACCACCCCCGACCAAGGCGCGCCAGGTGCTCAAGAAGGGCGAGGTGCGTCCGTTCGTCCTCGCGGGGCTGGACCCGCCGCGGCGCGTGGCCGAGTTGGCCCTCCCGTCGCCCGAGCCGGCGTCCAAGAAGCGCGCGAGAGGAACGAAGGCTGCCCCTTCCGCCAAGAGGGCGACGACGACGAAGGCCGCACCGGCGGCGAAGAAAGGCGCGGCGAAGAAGGCGGCCGCGCCCGCCAAGAAGGCAACCAGGAAGGCGACGGCACCGGCGAAGAGGGGCTCTGCCACGAAGGCGAGCAAGGCCAAGAAGGCGCCGGCGAAGAAGGCGGCCAAGGCGAGGCACCGATGAGGGCCGGAGCTCTCCGTTGACGGCACTTCCCCGACCCGCCGACGTCCTGCCGCACAGGGCGCCCTTCCTCTTCGTGACCGAGGTGATCGCCGTGGAGCCGGGGGTCTCGGCCACCGGTCACTGGCAGCTGACCGGGGACGAGCCGTTCTTCGCCGGGCACTTCCCCGGCCGCCCGACCCTCCCAGGCGTGTTGATGGTCGAGTCCCTCGCGCAGCTCGGAGGCATCGCGGTGCTGCTCGATCCGCGCTACGCGACCAAGCTTCCCTTGTTCGGGGGGATCGAGCGAGCTCGCTTCCGGCGCCAGGTCGTCCCCGGCGACAAGCTCGAGCTCGAGGTGACCATGGACCGCCTGTCGGCGCGTGCAGGGAAGGGCCACGGCACTGCGTCGGTGGGCGGGCACACCGCATGCGAGGCCGAGTTGCTGTTCGTGATCGTCGAAGGAGTTCCGGGCTGATGCGCCTGGCGACGTGGAACGTGAACTCGCTCACGGCCCGGATGCCGCGGGTGAGCGCCTGGATCGAGGCGAACCAGCCCGACGTTCTCTGCATGCAGGAGACCAAACAGGCCGACGACAAGTTCCCGGAGAAGGCGTTCGCCAAGCTCGGCTACGAGTCCGCGCACCACGGCGACGGTCGCTGGAACGGCGTCGCCATCCTCAGCAAGATCGGCCTGGAGGACGTCGTCCGTGGCTTCGGCACACCCGACGACGACCACGGACGTCGCGTCGTGTCCGCCGTGTGCGGCTCCACCCGCGTGTTCTCCGTCTACGTCCCCAACGGCCGAGCCCTCGACAACGAGTTCTATGCGGTGAAGCTGGCCTGGTTGGCCCGCCTGCGGGCGACGCTCGACCAGATGTGCCCGCCGGGCTCATCAGTCGCAGTCTGCGGCGATTTCAACGTCGCACCCGATGACGGCGACGTCTGGGATCCCGCAGCATTCGTCGGTGCCACCCACGTGAGCGAACCCGAGCGGGCTGCGCTGCGTGACGTCGAGGGCTGGGGTCTCGACGACGTGTTCCGGCGCTTCAACGAGCCCGGGACGTTCACGTGGTGGGACTACCGGGCGGGGGACTTCCACGAGGGGAGGGGCATGCGCATCGATCTCGTGCTGGTGAGCGATGACCTGGTCCAGCGCACGGTCGGCGCCTTCCGGGACCGCGACGCGCGCAAGGGCCAGAAACCCTCCGACCATGCGCCCGTCGTGGTGGACTTCGCAGACGCCTGACCCCTCGGCTCTTTTCCGCCACGAGTAACGACAAACGAGATGAATTGATCGTACGTTGACCATGACAATCCGCTCCGACGGTGCACAGAAACGCGTCACTCGTGAGCTTTTGAAATTGGTGGAATATCACGGTTGGGCTGGAGTTCTTCGCTGAGTCTCACCCCTAGGCCCGTTGTGAGCGGCTCAAGATTCTCGAGGTCCTTTCCGCGGCAGAGCGCAGTTTCTCTTCCGGGACTTTGAGGTTAAGTTAGCCAGGTCACCGCTGGACGAGGTCCGGCCGTGGAGAGCGGGGCGGTCCGCTCACAGGAGTGCAAAAGTTGGCGAAACGGCGAATTGGCGGGGCTCCACGGTCGTGTCACGACCAAAGGTTGCTGCGTCGCGCCCTGCCATCCCACATGCGCTGTCGCGGTGTGTCCACTCACCCGATCGCCATCGCACGCCGTGCGATGCGCCGCCGCGCTGGCCTTGAACCACCGGCCCGATGCGACGAAAGCGGCTTCACGCTGATTGAGCTGGTGGTCGTCGTCGCCATCCTGCCGATCGTCCTCGGCGGAATTGCCACCGCAATGCTTTCGATCTTCTCCCTTCAGACCCAGACCCAGAATCGGATCGGGAACTCCAACGACGCCCTCGTCGGCTCGGTGACGTTCAACAAGGACGTGCAGAGTGCCGCGCAACTGACGACAGTCTCCACTCCGTCATGCGGACCAGCAGCGCCGAACCAAACACAACTGCTCGGACTGGAATGGGGTGCGAACAGCGCCGTGGCGACGGGCTTCTACGACACCGTGGTCTCCTACGTGCAGACGCCGTCATCACAGACGCCGAACACCTACTCGCTGGTACGCCAAGAGTGCACCTTCGGACCATCCGCCACGCCGGCATCCGCCACAACGATCTCCCGGAACATCGGGAGCCCGGGTCTGACGATCAACCCGGCCAGCGTCGCCACCCTCGCCTCGAGCGGCTGGACCTCGGCGCAAGGCGTCACTGGGATCACGTTCAACATCTCCGAACCTGAAGTCGTGTCGGGGACCAATTCTCCCTATACGTACAGCCTCGTTGGTCTCCCGGGCGCGAGCACATCCACAGGCTCGGCGTCGAGCGTCGCTCCGAACTCGCCCCCGGGTTGCAACTTCGCAAGTCCGGGTACCGGCACCTACGCCACTTCGCTCTGCTTCGCCGACTTCAGCAGCTTCACGGGTGCCACCAACGGGACCGGCCCCTGCCTGAACATGCAGTCCATGTCGCTCCCCATCGCCCAGACCCCGTACACCTTGTCCTTCTGTATCAGCGAGTCCCCGGCACAAACTGTCTCGCCCCACGTCCTTCCGACGTACTACGACCCCAGCGGTGATCACAGTGAGGCCTTCTTGGGCAACAACGGGTTCTACACGGGCGTCCCAGGCGATCCGGCTCTGTACCAGAACTCAGGAGGGCTTTCCACCATCACCCTCACGAACATCCAGGTCCTCAATGCCATCGGCCAGCCGGCCTCGAACTGGACCCTCGTCACCGGCGACGCCGAATCGACTGACGCGAACGAGTGGATGGTGTTTCAGTCGAACCTCGATTGGTCGGTCCTCGACAACAGCCCAGGCGACCCGTACGGCAACGCCTGCTACGACGGCGCCGGTGGCAACAATGCTGGAGACCCCAACAATGTGGGTTTCCTGCAGTTCACTTCGAACACCGCCCTGACCAACGCCCTGATCCCGACGAACGACAAGGGCCCGCTCCCCGTCAGTCCCTCGACGTTCCCCGCCACCGGCGCCACGTCGGTCCTGTGTGAGTCCAACATCCAGTTGAACAAGACGGGCACCCTCATGCTCGCCGCTCAGGAGCCGACAAACTCCTCGGCTCACCCAGACCTTGACCGTCACCATGCGGGGTGCCGGTCTCGAGGCCATGTTCCTCGGAGTGCTGCTGTGAGGCGCGCGCCTCTGTGGCACGGCGAGCGTTGTCGAGGTGGCACCGAGGTCCGCACGCTAGACCAGACCCGTTTCTCGGACGAGGGCGACTCGCTGGTCGAGGTGCTGATCGCCCTGGTCGTGCTGGGGCTCGCGGTCGTGGCCCTGCTCGCCGGATTTGCGACCTCCATCACCGCGTCCGGTGAGCATCGCCACCTGGCGACGCTCGACGCGTCGGTGAGGGCCGCCGCCGACCAGGCGATCTCGCAAGTCCAGCAACAGGCAAAGTCGGGGGCCGCCTTTCCCTGTCCCGACACCTTCACGCCGACGTTCAGCCTTCCCGGATCATTCACCGTGACGGGCTACCAGGTGGCGTACTGGGATACAACGAACAACACATTCGATCTGGCACCTGCCCATCCGCAACCCCCTACGGACCCCAGCAGGTCTCGATGACGGTTGGTTCGGGCGGCTACACCACCACCATTCAAACGGTCATCGTCGATCCGGCAGTGCCACAGAATGTCGGCGGGAGTGGGCAGGCGACCCAACTCGTCTGGCTTCAGCAGCCGACCGGCGGGACGATCAACTCGCCGGTCAGCCCACAACCGATCATCGCTGTCGAGGACAGCTCGGGCAACATCGTCTACAACGATCTCTCGTCGGTCACGCTCCAGGTCAGCAGCGGGCCCGGCAGTCTCTCGAGCAACTGTTCGGGCGTGGAGTCCTACGGCGTCGTTCCCTTCGGGGACTGCAGCCTGAACGCCTTGGGCACCTACCAGCTGAACGCGGTCGACTCGAACCCAGGCGTGGCTTCGGCTCTCGAGCCCGGAACGTTCTCGATCTCGACCGCGCCGGCGGCCAAGCTCGCCTTCACGTCCGCAGCCGTGTCCGGCACCGCGTCGTCGAGCCCGGCCCTGGGCCCGATCACCGTTCAGGAGCAAGACGCCTTCGGCAACCCGACCACCAACCGGAGACAGTGACGCTCACATCGAGCTCCGCAGGAGGCCTCTTCGCCTCGACGTTGGGCGGCAGCGCTTCCGCCTCACTCACCGTCAACATTCCGGCGGGCTCTTCGACCGCGTCCTTCTACTACGGCGACACCGTTGCCGGCGCCCCGACCATCACGGCGGCCGCATCGGGTCTTGCCCCGGGCACACAGGCCGAGACGATCACCGCAGGGCCGCCCACCCACGTCGTCATCACGCCCACGCCGAACACGGCCGGCGTATCCACCACGACCAACATCAAGCTGGGGCTGCAGCTCGAAGACCAGTACAACAACCCCACCACGAATCCCAACACGACTTCGCTGACGCTCACCCTCAGCACTTCGTCGACCAAGGGCTTTTTCGCCACCACCAACGGCCACACGGGGACCCTCGGCGGCACCTTGAACGTGACCTTCGCCCACAACGTGGGGACCGGCACCGCCTACTACGGCGACGAGACGATCGCGAGCCCGACCATCACGGCCGCCAATGGCACCTCCCCCTGGGGCACCACGACGGTCACCATGACCGTCGGGACACCCACGACCATCACCGCGAACTCGGGGTCGGGGCAGACGGCGACCGTCAACACCGCCTTCGCCAACCCGCTCGTTGCCACGGTGACCGACGCCTTCGGCAACCCGGTCCCGGGCGTGGCGGTGACCTTCGCCGGTCCGGCCAGCGGTGCCAGCGTGACCTTCGCCGCCTGCTCCTCGAACCCGCACACCTATTCGTGCGTGGCCACCACCAACGCCAGCGGCGTGGCCACCTCGTCGGCCTTCACGGCCAACACCGCAGCGGGCGCCTACAACATCACCGCCGCGGCCAGCGGCACCAACACCGCCACCTTCTCCGAGAGCAACACCGCCGGGGCACCCACCCAGGTCCTCATCACGCCGACCCCGGGCACGGCCACCGCGTCGGCCACGACCAACATCAAGCTTTCCCTTCAGCTCGAGGACCAGTACGGCAACGCCACCACGAGCACCGGCACCACGACGCTGACGCTCAGCTCTAGCTCGGCCAAGGGCTTCTTCGCCACCACCACCGGGTCCGGCGGGACCCTGGGCGCCGGCGCCACGGTGACCTTCGCCAACGGCGTGGGGACCGCCACCGAGTACTACGGGGACGAGACGGCGGCGAGCCCGACCATCACGGCGACCAACGGCACGCCCTGGGGCACCAAGTCGGTGACCATCAACGCCGGGGCCGCCACCACGATCACGGCGACCTCGGGGTCGGGGCAGACGGCGGGCGTCAACACCGCCTTTGCCAGCCCGCTGGTCGCCACGGTGACCGACGCCTTCGGCAACCCGGTCGCGGGCGCGGCGGTGACCTTCGCCGGTCCGGCCAGCGGTGCCAGCGAGACCTTCGGCGCCTGCACCTCGAACCCGCACACCTATTCGTGCGTGGCCACCACCAACGCCAGCGGCGTGGCCACCTCGTCGGCCTTCACGGCCAACACCACAGCGGGCGCCTACACCATCACCGCCGCAGCCACCGGCACCAACACCGTCACCTTCACCGAGACCAACGCCCCCGGTGCGGCCTCCATGGTCCTCATCACGCCGACACCGGGCACGGCAACGGTGTCGGCCACCACCAACATCGCGCTCGGCCTCCAACTCGAGGACCAGTACGGCAACGCCACCACGAGCACCGGCACCACGACGCTGACGCTCAGCTCCAGCTCGGCCAAGGGCTTCTTCGCCACCACCACCGGGTCCGGCGGGACCTTGGGCGCCGGCGCCACGGTGACCTTCGCCAACGGCGTGGGGACCGCCACCGAGTACTACGGGGACGAGACGGCGGCCACCCCGACCATCACGGCCAAGAACGGTGCGACCACCTGGGGCACCACGACGGTGACGATCAACCCCGGGGCGCCTGCCCTCGTGGTGATCACCCCCACCCCGGGCACCGCCACCGCGTCGGCCACGACCAACGTCAAGCTCGGCCTCCAGCTCGTGGACCAGTTCGGCAACGCCACCACGAGCACCGGCACCACGACGCTGACGCTCAGCTCCAGCTCGGCCAAGGGCTTCTTCGCCACCACCACCGGGTCCGGCGGGACTCTGGGCGCCGGCGCCACGGTGACCTTCGCCAACGGCGTGGGGACCGCCACCGAGTACTACGGGGACGAGACGGCGGCCACCCCGACCATCACGGCCAAGAACGGTGCGGCCACCTGGGGCACCACGACGGTGACGATCACCGCGGGGGCCGCCACCACGATCACCGCCACCTCGGGGTCGGGGCAGACGGCGACCGTCAATACCGCCTTTGCCAACCCACTCGTGGCCACGGTGACTGACGCCTTCGGCAACCCGGTCGCGGGCGCAGCGGTGACCTTCGCCGGTCCGGCCAGCGGTGCCAGCGAGACCTTCGCCGCCTGCACCTCGAACCCGCACACCTACTCGTGCGTGGCCACCACCAACGCCAGCGGCGTGGCCACCTCGTCGGCCTTCACGGCCAACACCACCGCGGGCACCTACACCATCACCGCCGCAGCCACCGGCACCAACACCGTCACCTTCACCGAGACGAACGCTCCCGGTGCGGCCACCAAGGTCCTCATCACGCCGACACCGGGCACGGCCAAGACGTCGGCCACCACCAACATTGCGCTCGGCCTCCAACTCGAGGACCAGTACGGCAACGCCACCACGAGCACCGGCACCACGACGCTGACGCTCAGCTCCAGCTCGGCCAAGGGCTTCTTCGCCACCACCACCGGGTCCGGCGGGACCTTGGGCGCCGGCGCCACGGTGACCTTCGCCAACGGCGTGGGGACCGCCACCGAGTACTACGGGGACGAGACGGCGGCCACCCCGACCATCACGGCCAAGAACGGTGCGGCCACCTGGGGCACCACGACGGTGACGATCACGGCGCAGACCACCGGGGACACCATGACCATCGTCCAGGGCAACAACCAGAGCGCCACTGTGAACAGCGCGTTCGGGACCGCCCTCGAGGTACTCGTCGTCGACCCGTTCGGCAACCCGGTGCCCAACATGAACGTCACCTTCTCGGCCCCGGCCACCGGTGCCTCGGGCATCTTCGCGGCCTGCTCTGGCGGCAACCCCCAGGCCTATTCGTGCGTCGTCACCGACCAACGCGCAGCGGCGACGCGACCGCTTCGACCTACACCGCCAATGTGAAGTCGGGCAGTGGCTACAGCGTCACGACGGCCGCTTCGGGCGTGGTCGCCCCGTCGACCTTCACCGAGACCAACGCCCCCGGTACGGCCTCCCTGGTCTTCATCACGCCGACACCGGGCACGGCAACGGTGTCGGCCACCACCAACATCGCGCTCGGCCTCCAACTCGAGGACCAGTACGGCAACGCCACCACGAGCACCGGCACCACGACGCTGACGCTCAGCTCCAGCTCGGCCAAGGGCTTCTTCGCCACCACCACCGGGTCCGGCGGGACTCTGGGCGCCGGCGCCACGGTGACCTTCGCCAACGGCGTGGGGACCGCCACCGAGTACTACGGGGACGAGACGGCGGCCACCCCGACCATCACGGCCAAGAACGGTGCGACCACCTGGGGCACCACGACGGTGACGATCAACCCCGGGGCGCCTGCCCTCGTGGTGATCACCCCCACCCCGGGCACCGCCACCGCGTCGGCCACGACCAACGTCAAGCTCGGCCTCCAGCTCGTGGACCAGTTCGGCAACGCCACCACGAGCACCGGCACCACGACGCTGACGCTCAGCTCCAGCTCGGCCAAGGGCTTCTTCGCCACCACCACCGGGTCCGGCGGGACTCTGGGCGCCAGCGCCACGGTGACCTTCGCCAACGGCGTGGGGACCGCCACCGAGTACTACGGGGACGAGACGGCGGCCACCCCGACCATCACGGCCAAGAACGGTGCGGCCACCTGGGGCACCACGACGGTGACGATCACCGCGGGGGCCGCCACCACGATCACCGCCACCTCGGGGTCGGGGCAGACGGCGACCGTCAATACCGCCTTTGCCAACCCACTCGTGGCCACGGTGACTGACGCCTTCGGCAACCCGGTCCGGGCGCAGCGGTGACCTTCGCCGGTCCGGCCAGCGGTGCCAGCGAGACCTTCGCCGCCTGCACCTCGAACCCGCACACCTACTCGTGCGTGGCCACCACCAACGCCAGCGGCGTGGCCACCTCGTCGGCCTTCACGGCCAACACCACCGCGGGCACCTACACCATCACCGCCGCAGCCACCGGCACCAACACCGTCACCTTCACCGAGACGAACGCTCCCGGTGCGGCCACCAAGGTCCTCATCACGCCGACACCGGGCACGGCCAAGACGTCGGCCACCACCAACATTGCGCTCGGCCTCCAACTCGAGGACCAGTACGGCAACGCCACCACGAGCACCGGCACCACGACGCTGACGCTCAGCTCCAGCTCGGCCAAGGGCTTCTTCGCCACCACCACCGGGTCCGGCGGGACCTTGGGCGCCGGCGCCACGGTGACCTTCGCCAACGGCGTGGGGACCGCCACCGAGTACTACGGGGACGAGACGGCGGCCACCCCGACCATCACGGCCAAGAACGGTGCGGCCACCTGGGGCACCACGACGGTGACGATCACCAAGGTGACGGTGGCTGAGAGCGTCTCTGGGAACAGCGGCGGGCCGGGTGCCGCCAGCGAATCGGTCAACCTCGGCAGCGCCCCGACGGCTGGGTCGACGTTGATCGTGCTCGTCTACACGGACGGCAACGGCACGACCCCCGGTGCACCGACGATCGGTGGAAACGCGATAACCGGCTCTGTCACCTCGATCACCAACGTGGGCCCGGCGACCGGTTACGCAGAGTGGGCGTACTGGGCGAGCGCGAGCGGCACGAACACGACCGTCACCGCGACGTTCGGCACGAACGAGAGGCATATCGAGGTGGACGTTCTCGCACTGGCCGGCAACAACACGGCTGCGCCGATCGCACAGAGCAACACCCACACCGGGACGAGCACAACACCCACCGCGGTCCTGCCCGGTACTCCGGCTTTGGGCGACATGGAGATCGGTTTCCTCGGTACCAGTGGCAACGACGGCGGGGTGGGCGCCACGCCAACCGGTTGGACCAACCTGGAGAACGGCAACGGCAACGGCTCTGGAGGCTACGGTGTTGCCTCGTACTTCACCAACAGCAACGGCAGTACCAGCCAAGCGTTCTCCGTTGCCAACAGCGTCGCATGGGCCACGATCGCCCTGGATCTGCAATGACGAGACTCCGATTCCACTCGCATGGCTCGAGGGGACGGGGCAACCCGCGGCCCGACCATGAAGCCGGCGCAGTCCTCATCTTGGCGCTCCTGGTCCTGACGGCCGTGAGCCTGATCGTCCTCTCACTCCTGGGGTGGGTGGGCACCAGCCTCAACCGCGTCAGGCGTCTTCAGCTCAGAGCGATCGGTCGAGTATGCGGCGACCAGTGCGGTCGAGCTTGCCATCCAGAACTCCAGATACGTTTGCGGTGAGCCCAACCTCACTTGTGGCACATTCCCGACGGCGATGGTGAACGCCAGCCCGCCGGTCCCTTGCTGGACAGAACCCAGCAGTGGGCCGACGACCCTCACCATGAACAACCCGCCAGTGACGATCTACGTCTGGTGCTCCATGCTGTGGCAGCCGTTCAGCGCGCAAACACGAACCATTACGTACTCGGCCTGCCTTTCCACTGTGACAACTGACGCGGCGACGTGCACGGCCGCTCCACTGCTGCAAGCGGTTGAGACCTATGACGACTACCCACCCGGGATCGGAACACCCTCGTCAGGTCCAATTTCGTGCAACCTGACCACCTTTTGTGGCCAGAGCCAGACCCAGGACGACTGGGCCTGGCATCCCACGGTACCTTCGGTCACGTCGGTGACGCCCGCTTCGGGACCGATCACCGGGACCAGCCCAGTCACGATCACGGGCAACGGCTTCGTGAACGGCGCCACTGTCAATTTCGTTCAGGAAACGGGCCCGAGTCCTCCGTCGGGGCCGGCAAACGTTCCCACGAGCACGAACGGGGGCGCCGGCGTCATCGCGTCTGCCACGGTCACACCGGGCTCTGAGAATTCCGCGGGGCCGGGCGGCACAAACTGCACCATCACGGTACACACGCCCGCCGTGACCTCCGGAACCCCCTCCTCCAACTCGTACTACTACTTCGTCACGGTGACGACACCGGGAGGCACCAGTGCCTATGTCCCTACTCCGGGCAGTACGGCCTACAATGCGTTCCAGTATTCGGCGGTGACCCCCGTCGTGACCGGCATCACCGAAGGCAGCCTCACCCCGGGCGGGACGATCACGGGCGGGACCACGATCACGATCAACGGGAGCGGGTTCTTCAATGTCCTCCCGAACGTCTTTTCGGCCCAGGTCTGGTTCTGTTCGGCCACTCCATGCACTGGCAGCGCAGGCACCGTTTCAAGCAATGTCACCGTGACATCGGGCGGCACCATCACGGCCACGTCACCGTCCGTGAGCACCGCTGGCAACTACTACGTTCAGGTTCGAACCATCGGCGGAACCAGCACCAACACGACCGACGTCTTCGCCTACACCGTTCAGGTCCCGATCATCATCAGTCTCAGTCCGTCCACGGGTCCGGCGGGTACCTCAATCACCATCACGGGTGCGAACTTCCTCTCCGGTTCCACGGTGAGCTGGTACCTCGACAGCGGTGGCAGCCCGACGGGCGGCGCAACGAACTCATCCGCGGCGTCGACGACCGTCAACAGCACCGGAACCCAGATCACGTCCGTCGTTCCGACGTTGCCGACGAACAACAGCCCCTACTTCCCGGTCATCACGCTACCGGCGCCTTACAACACGGATCCTGCCTCGCAGCCCTACAACGAAGCCGGCGACATCTTCAACTACACGACCTAGATCGACTACAGCTCGTCCGGGGGAGGACCCCGTCTCGACGGGAGCCTTTCCCCAGCTGTACAGAGTCGTCCGAGAGCTCTCGTGATCCGGGCCATCCACCCTCACCAGCGACGATTCTGTCGGTGACTGACCAGACCCACCCGTGGAGCTGATGCCCAGTCGGGTGAATCCAGCGACACCTGACTCCGCCCGCGTCGCTGTGCTGTTTCCCCCGTGGTGCTGGGCCTGCGTTCCCTGGTTGGGCCCGAAATTGCTCCAAAATTCAATTTCAAGATCCGGGCACCGCATGCCGACATCAACGTTGGTTCCTTCGCTCTGCATGACACGGAGATCCCGGTTGGCCGGGGTCTCGGATGCCGGGTGTTGGAGCGAATCAGCCACGGCTGGACCGGCCAGACCCGGCCGCGGCAGTGGAGGCGGTGTTCAGGGGAGTGTGGAATTTGGCGAAGCGGCTTATTGGCGAGGCTGCATGGTCGGGGACCGACCAGCGGTGGTTTCGTCGCGCCATCGCGTCAGTGGGCCGCCGGACCCACCCGCCCCGCCCGGGTGATCAGACCCAGCGCTCGGACACTTCGAACGCCGGCTTCACGACTCATTGAGCTCGTCATCGTGATCGGCGTCATGCCGCTCGTCATCGGCGCGCTCGCCGTGGGGCTTCTCTCGGTGTTCTCATTGCAGTCGAGCGTGTCGAACCGCCTCACCGATTCCGGTGACGCCCAGGTGGTCTCGGTCAACTTTCAGAACGATGTGCAGAGCGCATCGTTGATCACGACCGCGAATTCACCCGTGACCGCGCCCACGGCGCCGTGCCAGCCGTCCGGAGCCTCGGGCTTCCAGGTCCTCGGACTGCAGACCGGAACGGGAGCCTGATCTCATACACTACGGAAGCTACGTCGAACCCAAAAGTCGACAACCTGTTTCGAAATGTCTGCGACAGAGCGGGGGACGTCACCACATCAGCTGTCGTGGCGCACGACATACCCAATCCCACGATGACGCCGCCGCCGTCGCCGCTCGTGACCATCACCTGCACGGCTGGAAACACGACGTGTGCCGTAGGAGCCAACAACACGCCGGCCTATGCCAGTGACTGGCAGTCGACGGTCGGTATCACCGGGGTCTACTTCAAGACGACGGCGCCGGTGAGCGCGTTCAAGTATCAGGTCGTGGCGGTGCCGGCCGCCTCGGCCAGCTCGACGCAGCTGGCCACCCCTTCCACCCCATCGACGGGATGCGGCTTCGCGACGCCAGGCACCGGGACCTACGCGGCGAAGCTCTGCTTCGTCGACTTCTCGCCTTGGAACACGCAGACCTCTGATCCTTCAGTCGGTTGTCAAAGTCCGGCCATCGGCATCTCGGCCGGCATTGCCAACACCCCCTTCACTTTGTCCTTTTGTCTCAGCGTGAGTGCCCAGTGGAACCCAACGTCTGGAAACAGCGGGGCGATCTCAGGCCAGACCACGCCATCTCCAGGGTGCGGAGTTGCTGCCAGGACGCAAAACGAGAACGACATCAGCGCCGTGCCCCTCCCGACGTATGTGTGTCCCCCCACCAGCGAGGCGTTCCTCGGCAACAACGGTTTCTACACCGGCGTACCCGGTGCCCCTGCGCTGTACACCGTGCAGAATAATTCCACTGCCATCGTCTCGATCACCCAAATTCAGGTGAAGAACGCGAACGTCGCCGCCTCGAACTGGTCGATCGTGACCGGTGACGCCGAGTCGACGGACACCTCCGAGAGCATCACGTGGACGTCGGACCAGAACCTGAGCCTCCTTCCGAACACCACGAACTCCCCGGTCGGTAACGCGTGCCAGAGCACGCCGCCCACCATCAACACGACCTACCTGACCGGGGTCGGCAAAACGACCGTGGAGTGCTCGTCCACCATTTCGGAGGACCACACCGGCACGGTCATGCTCCAGGCCGCGACGCCGAAATTCGCTCACCGTCACTCTGGACGGGGGCGGACTTCCAGGCGATGTTCTTCGGGGTGTTGCTCTCATGAGGCACCCGAAGGCCGACGGTGCCGTACGGCGTGCTCCGCAGGCCGAGGACCGGCGTCGCTCCGAGGCCGGCGACACCCTGGTCGAGATCCTGATCACGCTCGCCGTGATCGGTATCGCCGCCACGGCCATCATGCTCGCCTTTGCGACGTCCATCTCGGGGTCGGGTTCGCATCGCAACGTGGCAACGATGGACACCATGCTCCGGACCGCCGCGGCGGAGGTCTCCGCGGCCATCCAAAATCAAATACCGAATTCGACATTCGCGAATTGTTCCGGTGCCTCTGTCGTGAACGGGAACACTGCCCTGTACATCCCGCTGCCGGACCCCAACTACACCGCCTCCATCACCCAGGCCGAGTACTGGAGTTCGACGACCGCCTCCTTCTCTTCTCCGGTGACGCCGCCCGGCACATCGTGCCCAGGCGGACCGGGGACCGGGGGCGGACCGCAGCTGCTCACCGTGACGGTGGCCTTCCACGGCAGTGGTGGAACGACCACCTCGTCCATCGCGACGGTGGTGGATGACCCCATCGCCCCGTCGGGTGGTGGTACCTGCCAGTACGCCGCCTCCCAGCTGGTCTGGGTCCAGCAGCCGATCAACGGGACCGCGGGATCGGCGCTCTACCCCGCTCCCTCAGTGGTGTTCGAGGACCCGACGGGCTGCGTGGTGCAGAACGACGCCTCCCAAGTGCAGCTGGCCATCAAGGCGGGGACAGGGACGCCGGGGGCGACGCTCAACAACTGCTTGGCCAACCTGGGCTCCGGCCAGACGTCCTTCCTGAACTGCACGATCAGCACCCTCGGCACCGGCTACACGCTGACGGCCAGTGACCCGAGCGACCCGACCATCCCGAACGTGACGAGCAACCCCTTCAACATCACCGCCGGTGTTCCCGCCAAGCTGGCCTGGTCGATCCGAGCCAGGCAACGGCCTCGGGGGGCAGGCGCTGACAACCCAACCGCAGGTGCAGATCGAGGACGCCTCCGGCAATCCCGTCGCCGGTGACAGCTCCGCGGTGACCCTCGCCATCGCGAATAACCCGGGCAACGGCACTCTGTCCGGCTGCACCGGCACGTCGAACGGGAACGGCCTGGTCAGCTTCTCGGGCTGCAAGATCGACAAGGCCGGCACCGGCTACACGCTGACGGCGACCGACGCGGCCGACAACCTGACCACTCCGTCGACGCCGAGCAACCCCTTCAATGATCTCCGTCGGTCCGGCAGCGCAGTTGTCCTTCACGACGCCGCCGGGGACGACGGTGGCAGGCGACAAGTTCGGAACCCAGCCCGTCGTCACCATCCAAGACCTCGGTGGCAACACGGTCACTGGGAACACGAGCACGGTCTCGCTGGCCATCGGCACCAATCCGGGAGGGGGCACGCTTTCGGGCTGCACCGAGACCACGACGGCGGGCGTCGCCACCTTCTCCGGCTGCTCCATCAGCAAGCCTGGCAACGGTTACACCCTGGTGGCCAGCGACGGGACGCTCGCGCCCGCCACGAGCACGCCGTTCAACATCGTCACGCCGGCGCTGACGTCGTTCTCCGTCACCCCGTCCACCAACAACCCGACCGCCGGCACCCCGTTCAACGTCACGATCACGGCCCTGGACCAGTCCGGCTTCACCTTCCCGGGGACCACCGGCGCCCAGACCATCGCCTTCAGTGGCCCGGCGAACTCGCCCAACGGCCATGCACCGACCTATCCGGCCACGGTGAGCTTCACCAACGGCGTCGGCACGGCCTCGGTCACCCTCTTCGACGCCCAGACGACGACGCTCACGGCGACCCAGGGCGCGGTGACCGGCACCTCGGGCAGTCTCACGGTGAGCGGCGCCACGACGCTGACCGGGCTGGCCGTGGCCAACCCCGGCAACCAGACGGCGGGCACGGCGTTCAACGTGACCATCACTGCCACCGACCCGTATGGGAACGCCGACCCCGCCTTCTCGGGGTCCAAGACCGTGTCCTTCAGCGGCCCGGCCAACGCGCCGAACGGGCACCGCCGACTTACCCGGGAACGGTGACCTTCACCAACGGCGTCGGCACGGCCTCAGTCACCCTCTTCGACGCCCAGACGACGACGCTGACAGCGACCCAGGGCGCTCTCAGCGGCACGACCCCCAGCTTCACCGTGAGTCCCGGCGCCCCCTCAAGTTCGCGATGCCCACGCCGGCGACCCAGACGGCGGGCACGGCGTTCAACGAGACCCTCACGGCGTCCGACGCCTACGGGAACGCGGCCACCAATACGCAGGCCGCAGAACGTGACGTTCTTCGGGACCGTCGAACTCGCCGAACGGGATCGCTCCGACGTACCCGGCGTCGGTGACCTTCACCAACGGCGTCGGCACGGCCTCCATCACCCTCTATGACGCGGAGAACACGACCCTGACCGCGACCCAGGGCGCCGCGAGCGGCACTCGGGCACCTTCACCGTGAACGGGACCGGGACGGTGTCCACCTTCAACGTCTCCGCCCCGGGAACGGCGACGGTGGGCACGGCGTTCAACGTCACGATCACCGCCGCCGACCCGTACGGGAACGGAACGACGGCTACTCGGGTGCGAAGGCGTCTCGTTCTCCGGCCCCTCGAACTCGCCCAATGGGCACGCGCCGACCTACCCGGCTCGGTGACCTTCACCAACGGCGTGGGCACGGCGAACATCACCCTCTTCGACGCCCAGACGACAACGCTGACGGCGACGCAGGGCGCGCTCACGGGCACCTCGAACTCCTATCACGGTCAACGGGAACAGGGGGCCCGCGGTCTCTTCGGTCCGAACCCGGGGCCCAGACTGCCGGCACCACGTTCAACGTGACCATCACCGCAGTCGACGCCTACGGCAACACCGATCACCGGCTATGGAGACCCGGGCTTCACTTCTACGACCGCACAGCTTCAGCGGCCCCGCCAACTCGCCCAACGGGACGGCTACCGACCTATCAGGGCACCGCTTCTGTCTCACTTCACCAATGGCGTGTACACGGCCAACGATCACGCTCTATGACGCCCAGACCACGACCCTGATCTCACGAACCGGCAGCCTCACCGGCACCTCGACGAGCTTCACGGTCAGCCCGGCCGGCCTCGAGCTACACCGTGTCCAACCCCGGCACCCAGGCGGCCGGCACGTCGTTCAACGTGACCATCACCGCCCTCGACGCCTACGGCAACACGGCCACGGGCTACACCGGGCGCAGACCATCGCTTCAGCGGCCCGGCCACCCGCCCAACGGGACCGCTCCGACTTACCCGGCCTCGGTGACCTTCACCAACGGCGTGGGCACCGCCTCGGTCACCCTCTACGACGCCCAG
Source organism: uncultured Acidimicrobiaceae bacterium (assembly GCA_963728845.1). Lineage (GTDB taxonomy): Bacteria > Actinomycetota > Acidimicrobiia > Acidimicrobiales > RAAP-2 > Bog-473. The sequence continues at coordinate 75,247 of CAVSLS010000040.1, read as the reverse complement.
ACCACCACGCTGACCGCCACCCAGGGGCGGTCACCGGCACCTCCACCAGCTTCACGGTGAACGGCGGGGCCACCGCATCGAGCTACACGGTGGCCAACCCGGGCACCCAGACGGCGGGCACGGCGTTCAACGTCACCATCACCGCCACCGACGCCTACGGCAACACGGCCACCGGCTACGCCGGCGCCAAGGCCGTCACCTTCAGCGGCCCGGCCAACTCGCCCAACGGGCACGCCCCACCTACCCGGCCTCGGTCACCTTCACCGCCGGCGTGGGCACCGCCTCGGTCACCCTCTTCGACGCCCAGAGCACCACGCTGACGGCCACCCAGGGCGCGGTCACCGGCACCTCCACCAGCTTCACGGTGAACGGCGGGGCCACCGCGTCGAGCTACACGGTGGCCAACCCGGGCACCCAGACGGCGGGCACGGCGTTCAACGTCACCATCACCGCCATCGACGCCTACGGGAACACGGCGACGGGCTATGCCGGCGCGAAGGCCATCACGTTCAGCGGCCCGGCCAACTCGCCCAACGGGCACGCCCCGACCTACCCGGCCTCGGTGACCTTCACCGCCGGCGTGGGCACCGCCTCGGTCACCCTCTTCGACGCCCAGAGCACCACGCTGACGGCCACCCAGGGGGCGGCCACCGGCAACTCGGGCAGCTTCACCGTGAACCCGGCGGGCGCCAGCACGTTCTCGTTGCCGACGCCCGGGCACCCAGACCGCGGGGGTCGCGTTCAACGAGACGATCACCGCCCTCGACGGCTACGGCAACACGGCGACCGGCTACGCGGGCGCCCAGGCCGTCACCTTCAGCGGGCCGTCCAACTCGCCGAGCGGGACCCCCCCGACCTACCCGGCCTCGGTCACCTTCACCGCCGGCGTGGGCACGGCCTCCGTCACGCTCACCGACGCCCAGACCACGACGCTGACGGCGACCCAGGGCAGCGATCACCGGCACCTCCGGCAGCTTCACCGTCAACGGGACGGGGACGACGACCAAGTTCACCTTGTCCACGCCGTCGCCGACTGCGGGCACGGCGTTCAGCGAGACGATCACGGCGGTCGACACCTACGGCAACACGACGACGGGCTACTCGGGGGCGAAGACCGTCGCCTTCAGCGGCCCGGCGAACTCGCCCAACGGCACCGCACCGAGCTACCCGGCGTCGGTGACCTTCACCAGCGGCGTGGGCACGGCCACCGATCACCCTCTTCGACGTCCAGAGCACGACGCTGACGGCGACGCAGGGCACGATCAGCGGCACCTCCGCGACGTTCTCGGTCGCTCCGGGCGCCGCCTCGAAGTTCACGGTCTCGACCCCGGGCCCGCAGACGGCCGGCACGGCGTTCAGCGTGACGGTCACGGCGTTCGACGCCTACGGCAACACGGCGACCACCTACGCCGGATCCCAGGCCCTCACCTTCAGCGGCCCGGCCAACTCGCCCAACGGCCACGCCCCGGCCTACCCGGCCTCGGTGACCTTCACCAGCGGCGTGGGTTCGGCCTCGGTGACGCTCTACGACGTCCAGACCACGACCTTGACGGCGAGCCAGGGCCCGATCACCGGCACCTCCGGCAGCTTCGCCGTCAACCCGGCCGGGGCCAGCTCCTTCGCCGTGGCCAACCCGGGCACCCAGACCGCCGGCACGCCGTTCAACGTGACGGTGACCGCGATCGACGCCTACGGCAACACGGCGACGGGCTACACGGGCGCCCAGGCCATCGTCTTCAGTGGCCCGGCGAACTCGCCCAACAGCACCGCGCCGGCCTACCCGGCCTCGGTCACCTTCACCGGTGGCGTCGGCACGGCCTCGGTCACCCTCTTCGACGCCCAGAGCACCACGCTGACCGCCACCCAGGGCTCGGCCAGCGGTGTCTCGACCAGCTTCACCGTCAACCCTGCCGGTGCCAAGACCTTCGCCGTGGCCAACCCGGGCACGCAGACCGCCGGCACGGCGTTCAACGTGACCGTGACCGCGATCGACAACTACGGCAACACGGCGACCGGCTACACGGGCGCCCAGGCCATCAGCTTCAGTGGCCCGGCCAATTCGCCCAACGGGCATGCGCCGGCCTACCCGGCCTCGGTGACCTTCACCGGCGGCGTCGGGCACGGCCTCGGTCACCCTCTTCGACGCCCAGAGCACGACGCTCACGGCCACCCAGGGCCTGCTGCTCGGCAGTTCGACGAGCTTCACCGTCAACGGTGCCGCCAGCGCGGCCAGCTTCACGGTGCCGACGCCTGCCGCCCAGACGGCGGGCACGGCGTTCAACGAGACGATCACTGCCATCGACGCCTACGGCAACACGGCCTCGGGCTACGCCGGTGCGAAGTCCGTCGTCTTCAGCGGCCCGGCCAACTCGCCCAACAGCACCGCTCCGACCTACCCGGCGTCGGTCACCTTCACCGGTGGCGTCGGCACGGCGTCCATCACGCTCTTCGACGCCCAGAGCACCACGCTGACCGCCACCCAGGGCGCAGCGACGGGGACGTCGGGCAGCTTCACGGTGAACCCGGCTGGCGCCAAGTCCTTCTCGGTGCCGACGCCGGCAACCCAGACGGCGGGAGCCGCGTTCAACGAGACCATCACCGCCATCGACAACTACGGCAACACGGCGACGAGCTACACCGGCGCCCAGGCCGTCGTCTTCAGCGGGCCGTCCAACTCGCCGGGCGGGACCGCCCCGACCTACCCGGCCTCGGTCACCTTCACCGCCGGCGTGGGCACGGCGTCCATCACGCTCTTCGACGCCCAGACCACCACGCTGACGGCGACCCAGGGCACGATCAGCGGCACCTCCGGAAGCTTCACCGTCAACAGCACCGGGACCACCACCAAGTTCGCCCTGTCCACCCCGACGCCCACCGCCGGCACGGCCTTCAGCGAGACGGTCACGGCGCTCGACACCTACGGCAACACGACCACGGGCTACAGCGGGGCGAAGTCCATCGTCTTCAGCGGCCCGGCGCACTCGCCGAACAACACGGCCCCGGCCTACCCGGCCTCGGTGACCTTCACCAACGGTGTGGGCACGGCCTCCATCACGCTCTTCGACGCCCAGAGCACGACACTGACGGCCACCCAGGGGGCGCTGACCGGCACCTCGGCCACCTTTGCGGTGAGCCCCGCCACGGCCTCGACGTTCACTGTGCCCACGCCGACGACACAGACCGCCGGCACGGCGTTCAACGAGACGCTCACCGCCCTCGACGCCTACGGCAACACGGCGACGGGCTACACGGGCGCCCAGGCTGTCGTCTTCAGCGGTCCCGCCAGCTCGCCCAACGGCCACGCCCCGGCCTACCCGGCCTCGGTGACCTTCACCGGTGGCGTCGGCACGGCGTCCATCACGCTCTTCGACGCCCAGAGCACGACGCTGACCGCCACCCAGGGCTCCGTCACCGGGACGAGCGGCAGCTTCACGGTCAACAGCACCGGGACGACGACGGCGTTCACCGTCTCCAACCCCGGCACCCAGACCGCCGGTACGGCGTTCAGCGTGGCGATCACCGCCATCGACACCTACGGCAACACGACGACCGGCTACGCCGGATCGAAGTCGGTCACGTTCACCGGCCCGGCGAGCTCGCCGAACGGACACGCGCCGACCTACCCGGCGACGGTGACCTTCACCAGCGGAACAGCCTCGCCGTCCATCACCCTGTTCGACGCCCAGAGCACGACGCTCACGGCCACCCAGGGCGCCATCGCGGGCACGTCGACGAGCTTCACGGTCAACAGCACCGGGACGACGACGGCGTTCACCGTCGCCAACCCCGGCACGCAGACCGCCGGCACTGCCTTCACGGTGACCATCACCGCCATCGACACGTACGGCAACACGACGACGGGCTACGCCGGGACAAAGTCGGTGACGTTCACGGGCCCGGCGAACTCCCCGAACAGCACCGCGCCGACGTACCCGGGGACGGTGACCTTCACGAGCGGCGTGGGCACACCGTCCGTGACACTGGTCGACGCCCAGTCGACGACCCTGACGGCCACCCAGGGGACGATCGCCGGCACCTCGACCAGCTTCACCGTGCAGGCCGGCCCGGCGGCGAGCATCGCCATCGTGTCCGGAAACGGCCAATCGACACCGCGCCGCACCGTCTTTGCGAGCCCGCTGGTTGTCAAGGTGACCGACACGGAGGGCAACGCCGTGTCCGGGGCCTCGGTCACGTTCACTGCCCCCGGATCTCGGGGCCTCGGTCGCCTTCGCCAGCACCGGCACCAACTCTGAAGTCGACGCCACCAACGCGAGCGGTCAGGCCACGACGTCGACGATGACCGCCAACAACCGCGCTGGCACTGGCTACACGATTTCGGCCACCGTGGGAACGCACACCGTGAACTTCTCGGAGACGAACACATGATCGCCCGCATCCGGCGTCGGCGGGAACGAACAGCCTCGGGCGAGTCACCGCGGGCCGGGACGACGCGGGCGCAGTCCTCGTCCTGGCCCTGATGTTCCTCGTCGTCGTCGGCCTGATTGTCGGCGCCATGGCGTCGTGGACGGCCAACAGCCTCTCCAACAGCCTCAACTTCCAGAAGGACCGCACCGCGCGAGTACGCCCTGTCCAGCGCGTCGCAGGTGGCGATCCAGAACATCCGCTACACCCCGCTCCTGGGCCCGAACCAGACGCTCAACGCCAGCCCGCCGTCGTACTGCTGGGGATCATCGAGCCCGTCCCAGCTCACGTTCGGCACGAACACCGTCGATGTCTGGTGCGGCACCGTGTGGAACCCGACGAGCGCCTCCACCCGCGTCGTCACGGTGTCGGCCTGCCTCACGAGCGTGACGACGGATGCGGCCACCTGTGCGAAGAACCCTGGGCTCCAGACGATCGTCACCTTTGACGACTACTCGGCGAGCAGTCCGAATATCAGGGCGCCAGGGATTTTTTGCACGTTGACCTGCGGCAGCGGTATGACCATCAACAGCTCGACGATCAAGACGACCAATCCGACCGTCACCGCCCTCTCGGTCGCGCAAGGGCCTGTCACGGGGGGCACCTCGTTGACCGTCACGGGAACCGGATTCGTGAGCGGGACGACCGGGAGCGGGTCGCCGTGACGACGGTGAACTTCGTGGCGACCACGGCGTCGCAGAACATCGTGATCCCAGGGGTCAACGTCAACGTGCCCGCCGGCCAGTCCACCTCTCTGACCGTAACGACCCCGGCCGCCACGACCGTCACCAGCTACTACGTCGTGGTCACGACGCCTGACGGGTCGAGCCTGGCGGGGCCGACGTTCCTCTACAATCCGGTGATCCCCGCGGTCACCAGCATCGCGACCGCCACCAACGCGACGTGCGGCACCATCCAACCTCCGTGCGGATCCGCCGCGGGCGGCACGTCCCTCACCATCACCGGAACCGGGTTCCTGAGCAGCGTTGCGGACAACACGACGGTCAATTTCGTCGATACCCAGAACCAGTCCATCGTGGTCCCTGCCCCGTACCTCGTTGTCAACTCGTCGACGTCCATCACGGCCACCACGCCCGCTATCACGACGGGAAGTCCCTTCACCTACTACGTGACCGTCACCACGGCCCCAGGCGGCAGCAGCGGAGCCACCGGACCTGTCTTCAATTACGCTCCCCTGACTCCGGTCGTGGCCAGTGTCAGCCCGACCTCCGGGGGCTCCGGGACGGTGCTGACGATCACCGGCATCGGTTTCGTGAGCGGGGCGACCACGGTCTCCCTCGTCCCGCAGTCGGGCAATGGGAACACGTTGACCGCCACCGGCGTCACGGTGTCCTCCTCCACGACACTGACCGCCACGGTTCCGTCCGGTGGTAGCGCCAATCCGCCCTACTACGTGGAGGTCACGACCACGACCGGTGGATCGAGCTGCCCCACTGGCGGGTGCGGCTCGGGGGGTAGCCCGGTCGGCTACTCGTACTAGCTGGCCCGGACCTCGACAGCGCCCCCGGTGGGCGACCAGGTGGGGTTGCCGGCCGACTCAGCTGATCCGTTCCCCGGTGCGCGCTGACCCGCCTGCGCGTGACCGCGCCGAGTTGGGACCCTTAGCTCTCGTTCGCACATGGACGTGGCACGTTCATGGGGATGATGCGAATGCCAACCGCCTCTTCGTAGAGGACGCGCTGTTGGGCGCAATTCGGGAATCGTCCGCGCAGGCGCATCCACGCGGTCGGGGGAGGCGCACTAGCGCTCACTCGCTCGAGGGCTGCCGGCTGGTCTCCCGACGTGAAACGCTTGGCCGTCGCCAAGAGCAGCATGACGCTGCTCGGCCAAGCGTTCCACGCCGGGTGCTCTCGGGTGCTTGGCCGTCGCCAAGAGCAGCGGGGGGACCGCTGCTCGGCCAAGCGCCTTCGAACGGGTCGCCGTGTCCTTGTTGCCCCTCGCTCCCTACCGCAGGTCCAAGAGGAGGTCCCGCAACGGGACGCCGTCGCAGATGGCGACGATCTTGTCGAAGTCCTCTTTGGTCAGTGACCGCTGCACCTCGGGCCAGTTCCGGGCGCCGTTGCGCATGTAGGCCATGAAGATCTCCCAGATCGCCAGGCGCTTGCGCATGCGCTCGACCTCGAATTCGAGCGAGGCGTAGTCGATGGGGTGTGGCCCCTCGGGCTCCACCTCGGGAGCCTCGATCGTCTCGAGAGGCGGCGTGTCGAAGAGGTCCTGACGCAGCCGGTCGAGCGCGGCGTCAATGGAGCGAGCGTCTGAGACTGGAGTGCCCATCTCCATCTGCATCTGCGCCTCCTCGGTGCCCTGTCCCCGGGTGGTCTCAGCCGAGATCACCCCTCCGCTTCGCATGGTGACAGGCGGGCTGCCGGGGCTATAGATCCGTTCGTCACTAATCGCCGGCGGCCGGCCTCGTTGTTGTGGGCGGGTTGCAGCGTTGTGCGTCCGTTGACAATTGGGACCGAGCGGAGCCAACCCTCGAACCCCTAGAGCGGCACCTCGATCAGCGTCGGACCGGCCTCGGCGAATCCCCTCTCGAGTGCCGCCGCCAGGTCCTCCGCGTTCTCCACCCGGTGCGCCGGCACCCCCATGCCGCGGGCGAGCTCGGAGAAGTCGAGCTCGGGTCCGGTCAGGTCGAGCAGGCGCCGCGCCAGCGGGCCGCCGCCGCCTGCGCCCACCCGGTGCAGCTCCATGTTCAAGATGGCGTAACTCCTATTGGAGAGGACGACCGTGGTCACGTTCAGCCCCTCGCGCGCCTGGGTCCACAGCGCCTGCGGCGTGTACATGGCGCTGCCGTCGGCCTGCAGGCAGAGCACAGGGCGTTCGGGCGCCGCGACGGCGGCTCCGGTGGCCATCGGGAGCCCGATGCCGATGGCGCCCCCGGTCAGGGTCAGCCAGTCGTGCCGGGGCCCGCCCGCCGTCGCTCCCGAGACGAAGAGGCCGGACGTGTTGCCCTCGTCCACCACGATCGTGCCCTCGGGCAACGTGGCGCCCACCGCAGCCGCCAGCGACTCCGCGGTGAGGGCTCCCGCAGGCCGATCCGGGCGGCCCGAGGCTGCCGGCACGCCGGCGTCGCCCGGGGCGCCCACGGCCTCGGCCAGGGCCTCGAGGGCCCCGGCCGCGTCCTCACCCGGTCGGACCAGGGTGTGCACGGTGCAGCCCGGGGGCACGAGGTCGCTCGCCTTGTCGGGGTAGGCGAAGAAGGAGACCGGGGACTTGGCGTCGACCAGGACGAGGTGGCGCACGCCGTCGAGCTGAGCCTGGGCCATCTCGGCCAGGTAGGCCAACCGCTCCACCGCCGGGATGCCCGCCCCACGCTCCAGGTTGGCCGGGAAGGTCTCGCCCAGCAGCGCGGCACCCGTGGTGGTCGCCACCCGGCTGGCCGCCTGCAGTCCGCCGGCCCGCAGTGCGCCGCCACCGAGGAGCAGGGCGGCCCGCTCGCCCGAACGCAGCGCCTTGGCCGCCTCCTCGATCGTGTCGGCCGGGACGACGGCCGGTCGTCCGTGCGGCCGTGGCGGGCAAGGCCCATTGGCAGATTCCGACCACGACGAGTCAGCCGGCAGGACCAGGGTGGCGACACAGCCGGGCGGGCCCATCGCGGCCGCCACCGCGTCCGCCGCGTCACCGGCCACGTCGTCGGCCCGGGCCGTCGAGCGGTACCACCCCGAGACCGCGCCGGCGATCGACGCGATGTCGGACTGGAGGGGTGCGTCGTAGCGGGCGTGGTAGGTGGCGTGGTCGCCCACGATGTTCACGACCGGCGTACGGGCTCGCCGCGCGTTGTGCAGGTTGGCCAGCCCGTTGCCGAGCCCGGGTCCGAGATGCAGCAGCGTGGCCGCCGGCCGTCCCGCCACGCGCCCGTAGCCGTCGGCCGCGCCGGTGACGACGCCCTCGAAGAGGCAGAGGACGCCGCGCATGGCGGGCACGTCGTCGAGCGCGGCCACGAAGTGCATCTCCGAGGTGCCCGGGTTGGCGAAGCACACGTCGACGCCGGCATCGACCAGCGTCGAGAGCAGGGCGCGGGCCCCGTTCATGGGTCCTCTCCCGTCTGCACCATGCCGAGGAGCCGGTGGGGCCCGAGGATCCCCTGCGGGTCGAACACCCGCTTGATGGAGCGCATCAGGTCGAGCGACACCGGATCCTGCATTTCGAGGAAGTACGACAGCTTCGCCGTCCCGATGCCGTGCTCGCCGGAGATGGCGCCGCCGGATGCCAGCGCCAGCTCGAAGCTGGCGTGCATCAGCGCATGCCGCCGGTCGTCGTCGGGCTGGAAGACCGAGATGTGCACGTTGCCGTCGCCGATGTGCCCGCAGCCGGTGACGAGCGCGCCGTGCTCCTGGGCGAGCACCGCGACCTTGGCCAGGTAGTCGGGGATGGTCGCCCGCGGGATCACGGCGTCGATGAGATCGTCGCACCCGGCCGCCTTGCCGACGAAGAACGCTCTCTCTCGGGCTGCGATGAGCTGGGCCCCGGACGTGGCCGGCAGCACGTAGACGTCGAGCGCCCCCAGGCCCTCCAGCAGTGTCCCGAGGCGCTCGACGTCCTCGTCCACCCGCTCGGGGTCCATGCCCTCCACCACGACCACGAGGTAGGCCAGGGTGCCGGCCTTCACCTCGTCGGGGATGCCGAGGTCGAGGCCGGCGGCCTGGGTGATGCCGCCCATCACCAGGACGTCGACGTATTCGAGGATCGAAGGGTTGATGCCGCTGTTGACGATGTGCGGGACGGCCTGCGCCACTTGGGCGAGCGTCGCGAAAGGGGCGAGCACGGTAGAGGATGCGGTGAGGCGGGGCTGCACCTTCACCGTGACCTCGGTCGTGATGGCCAGCGTGCCTTCCGAGCCGATGAGCAGCTGTGTCAGGTCGTAGCCGCTCGAGCACTTGACGAATTTGCCCCCGGTGCGCAGCACGGCGCCGTCGGCCAGCACCACCTCGAGCCCGAGGACGTGATGCCGGGTGACCCCGTAGCGGACGGCACGCATGCCGCCGGCATTGGTGGCCACGTTCCCACCCAGCGAGCCGGTCTGCTCACCCGGAGAGACGGGATAGATGAGCCCGAGCGGCGCGAGCTCGCCGTTGAGCTGCTCGAGCGTCACGCCCGGCTCGACGACCGCGACCTGGTTCTCGGTGTCGATCTCGCGGATCCGCTTCATGCGGTCGAAGGCCAGCAGGATGCCGTCGGCCACCGGGACCGCCGCGCCGGAGAGGCCCGTGCCACTGCCACGGGCCACGACCGGGACGTTGTGCTCGCTGGCCAGCTTCAGGACCTCGGACACCTCGCCGGTGGAGCCGGGCAGCACGACGGCCAGGGGGACAACGGGCACCGTGGTGAGCGCCTCGTCGTGGGTGTAGTCGTCGTGGACCGACTGACCGGCGACGACGTGGTTCTCGCCGACGGCCTTGCGCAGCTGTTCCAGGAGTTCCGACATGCGACGGGCCACCCCCACCTCGGATCGATCAGGCGGCCCGACCTTACCGGCCGGACCGCTCCGGGCCGGATCCGGTTCCCTCCGCCGCCTCGGCCAGGCGGGCCCGCAGCTCGGCCACACGGGCCGAGACCTCCGCCGCCGCGGTCGGGGCCGCCGCCTTCTCGAGCTCCGTGATGGCCCGCTCAATGGGCGCCAGCCAAGGGCTTGGTCCCCGCCCCGCCGTCGCGCCCCGGGCCGCTTCGTCGCTGGAGCGCTCGAACCAGCTGCACCACAGCTCTTCTTCGGAGCGGGTCAGCGCCACGTAGAGGAGCCGCCGCTCCTCGTCGAGCGCAGCAGGCGTCTGGGCCGAAGCGATCGGCATGAGCCCGGCGCCCAGCCCGAGGACGATGACCGTCGGCCACTGGAGGCCCTTGGCGCGGTGGAAGGTCGTGAGCACCACACGGTCGCGGTCCGCCGGGTCCTCCCACGCTGCGACGTCCCCGTCGTGCCGGTCCGCGCCCCGTCGCCCCGTCTCGGCGCGCAGGTCCGACGCCGGACCCAGGTCGGCCCCGGCGATCATGCTCGGCACCCGCGCCGCGTCCATGGCCGCCTGCACCGTGGCCAACTGGGCGTTGGTGCGCGTCAGCACCGCGATGCTCGACCACCGGCGACCCGGCGTGCGCGAGAGCTTGGCCCGCCGCGCCGCCCACGCCGCCTCGTCCCCGTCCGTGGCGTGTGCCACGACCGTGGGCACCGGCCCGTCGACACGCGTCGTGCGCGGCAGCACCACGTCGGCCGCGGAGCCGGTCGCAGCGCCCTGGCGGAGCACGGCCGTCGCGACCGCCACCACCTGCGGCGTGCAGCGGTGGTTCTCGTCCAGGCGGATGACCTTCGTGCCCCGGAGGATCTCGGGCAGCCGGTCGAGGAGGGTCGGATCGGCCCCGTTGAACCCGTAGACCGACTGGTTGGGGTCGCCCACCACGAACAGGTCGGGGTCGTCGGCGAGCATCGCGGTCAGCAGGCGGAACTGGGCCGGGTTCACGTCCTGCATCTCGTCGACGAAGAGGTGCCGGGTGCGCCAGCGGATGGAGTCGGCGAACTCGCGGTCGCCGGCCAGAGCGTCCGCGCAGGCCACGATCAGATCGTCGAAGTCGAGCAGCCGCCGGCGAGACCGCTCCTCTTCGTAGCGTGCGTAGGCGTCGGCCACCTGTTCGGTGCTCATGCCGCTGCGCCGCCGGTGGCGCCGGGCCTCGGCCTCGTAGTGCTCGGGCGACACGAGCCGCGCCTTGGCCCAGCCGATCTCCCCGTCGAGGGCACGGGTCCGCCGGGGATCACCGGTCGTCACCTCGGCCAGGAGGCGCCGGCGGTCCGGCAGCAGCTGGGGGAGCGGGCGTCCGCGCAGCTCGCGGTGCTCGCGCAGGAGGCCCAGCGCCGTGCGGTGGAAGGTACCCGCCTGCACACCGGAGACGCCCAGCGAGTACAGGCGGGTGCGCAGCTCCTCGGCCGCCTTGCGGCTGAACGTGGTCACCAGGGTGCGATCGGGCTCGATGGAACCCTCGCGCACGCGGCGGGCCACCCGCAGCGTGAGCACCCTGGTCTTGCCTGCCCCGGCTCCCGCGACGACGCACAGCAACGGCTCGTCCGACTCGATGGCCTCACGCTGGGCGATCGTGAGGCGGTTGGCGCCCGGGAGGGCCTCCCAGGTGTCGCTCTCGAAGCCCTCGAACGTCATGACCACACTCCGCACGGTACAGAAGGGGTGCTCGGAGCACCCGTCGGACCTGCGCCTATCGTGGCCGACCGGCGCCCGGGGGTGCCCACCGTGGCGCCGCGGCCGTGATCGCCGAGCTGGACCCAGGGAGCTGGTAGCGTCGGTGCGGTCTCGGCAGCAGCCGCGCGCCTGGCGTTTGCTAGGCTCGGGACGCCGAGTCCGCGGCGGGCCAGGGTCCAGCCCGGGACAGCTCCTCGACGACGGACCGGAACGGCAGACCCTCGGCCTCCCACAGCATGGGGAACATGGAGATGGGCGTGAAGCCCGGCATCGTGTTGACCTCGTTGACGACGATCTCGTCGTCGTCGGCCAGGAAGAGGTCGACGCGGGCCAACCCTTCCACCCGTAGCGCCCGGTAGGCGGCCGAGGCCACGCGTTGGGCGTGCGCCAGCTGCGGGCCCTCCAGGTCGGTGGGCGCGACGGTCTCGGCGGTCCCGAGCACGTACTTGTCGTCGTAGTCGTAGAACTCCTGGCTGGCGATGATCTCGCCGGCCTGCGACACCCGGACATCCTCGTTGCCGATCAGCGCCAGCTCCAGCTCGCGGCCGCGGATGTACTCCTCGAGGATGACGTGGTCGTCGAACTCGAACGCCGAGAGCACGGCGTCACCGAGTCCTGCCGCGTCGAACACCTTGGCGACCCCGATGGACGATCCGAGGTTGGCCGGCTTCACGAACATCGGCAGGCCGAGGGCCGCCACCGCCTCCTTCAACACCACGGCCGACCACTGCGCACGTGCGACGAGCCGCCATGCCGCCACGGGGAGACCGTGGTCGTGGAGCACGGACTTGGCGACACCCTTGTCCATGCACATGGCCGAGGAGAGGACGCCCGCTCCCACGTAGGGGAGGTTGAGCGTCTCGAGGTGCCCCTGGATCACGCCGTCCTCGCCGAAGGGTCCGTGCAGAACGGGGAACACGACCGAGCCCGGCGGTAGGCCCTCGTCGAGATGACCGAGCGCGCGGCCGGACTGGTGGTGGAGCAGGTCGTCGGGGGAGTCCAGCGCGTCGACCTCGTCGATGTCGGCCAGGACCCGGTCGGCGTCGACCCACTGCCTGTCGTGCGTCAGCCCGATCACCTTGACGACCATGCCGGTCTCGAGGGCGGCCTTTGCGATCCGACGCGCCGAGATGCACGAAATTTCGTGCTCCGCGGAGGGGCCTCCGTAGACGACCGCCAACGTTCCCGGATCAGGCATCAGACGAGGCTATACAATCGCCTCCGAGGGCATGCGTGCGATTCTCCACCTCTGAACTCGCAGCCCAGCTCGGCGGGGAGCTGGTCGGGCCCGATGTCTACGTCGAGGGCGCCAGCATCGACTCCCGGACGACGCTCCCCGGGCAGCTCTTCGTGCCCATCGTGGCCGAGCGCGACGGGCACGATTTCGTCGCCCATGCCCTCCATGCCGGTGCCCCCGCCTATCTCACGTCTCGGGAGCCGATCGGCGCGACGGCCATCATCGTCGCGGACACCGCCGCGGCCCTGATGCACCTGGGCCTGCGTGGCGCGCGGCCGTGTCGGCCACGGCGTCGTCGGGATCACCGGCTCCGTCGGCAAGACGACGACCAAGGACCTGGTCCACCGATGCCTGGCGTCGGCCTTCCCGACGTCGGCCAGCGAGCGCTCCTTCAACAACGAGCTCGGCCTTCCGCTGACGCTCCTCAACGCTCCCGACGACGCGCAATGGGTCGTGCTCGAGATGGGCGCCCGCGGCGTGGGGCACATCACCCGTCTGGCCGAGGTGGCCCGTCCCGACGTCGGGATCGTGACCAGCGTCGCCATGGCCCATGTGGAGTACTTCGGTGACCTCGACGGCGTGGCGCGGGCGAAGAGCGAGCTCGTGAGGGCGCTGCCCTCCAGCCGGCGTCGCCGTCTTGAACGTCGACGATCCCCGGGTGGCCGCCATGGCGGCGGCGAGCCCGTGCCCGGTACTGGGCTACGCCGTGGCCCGCGCCGACGCCGAGGTGCGGGCCGGGAGCGTCGTTCTCGACGGCGACCTGCGACCGAGCTTCCGGCTCTCGACGCCGTGGGGCAACGGGGAGGTCAGGCTCTCTCTGCGCGGGGTGCAGCAGGTCCACAACGCGCTTGGCCGCCGCGGCCGCGGCCTTGTGGTGCGGCGTGCCCTTCGACCGCGTGGTGTCGGCCCTTTCGTCCGTCACCGGGTCCCCGCTCCGCATGGAGGTGCACCACGTCCCGAACGGCCCCGTCCTGATCGTGGACTGCTACAACGCCAATCCGGCGTCGACCGAGGCCGCGCTGCGTTCGCTGGCCGCAGTCGGGGCGACGGGAAGGCGGCTGGCCATCCTCGGGCTCATGGCCGAGCTCGGCAAGGAGACGGAGGCCGAGCACCGGCGCACCGTGTTGCTCGCCGAGGAGCTCGGGATCGAGATCGTGGGCTACCAGACCGACCTCTACGGGGGAGTCCAGGTTGCCGGCCCCGCCGAAGCCGTCGCGCTCATGCAGACCGCAGGGCCGGCGGACGTGCTGCTGGTGAAGGGCAGCCGGGTGGCGCGGCTCGAAGACGTCGTCCGGGCGTACGGATCGGCCGCCGGTGCTCAGTCGCTGGTGGCCGGTGTGTAGCGCGGCGGGAGCGCGTCGGGAACGGTCACACCGACGAGGACCCGCCGGCTGAGCTCTCCGTAGAGCGACTCGGTGCGCGGCGACGGCGAACTACCCGGATCGAGGGCGTCGACCCTCCGCTGGCACTCGCGCCATTCGAGGCGCAGCCTGTCGGCATCACCCTCCGCCGCGGCCAGCTGCATCGCGGACCGCGACAGAGCCTCGCTGTAGGGCTCGACCAGACGAGCTCGCTCCAGACCCCACCGGCCCAGCTCGAAGTGGCCGGTGTCGGCAGGCCAATGCAGCCATTGTGCACGCGGCGTCGACGAGAACCGCCGCGATGCGCCCGCCGTGGCCTTCGGCCTCCCACCACGAGTAGCCCGACAGCGCGTTCGCCAGCGGCTCGCCTTCGACGAGGTCGAGCGCGGCGCGGAGGCAGGCGATGGCCAGATCGGCGTCGTCCTGTGTCTTCCCCTCCGCGGCCAGCGCGACCGCCCGCTGCACGTCGACGGTCACCTTGGACGAGACCTGGTAGAGCCCGTTGCGCGTGCCGGCCGGGAACAGGAGTTCGCCGTGCTCGTCGGCCCCCAAGGCACGGCGGGCCGCATACGCCGTGTTGAACAGCGTCTTCGACGCCGCGTCGGCGTCCGACGACCCGAGCACGCGCGTGCGCAGCCGATCGCTGGTGATCACGTCGGGTTGGTGCAGGGCCAGATAGGCGACCAGCTCGACGGCCCGGCGGGCCCGGTTGGGGGGCAGTTCCTCGCGGAGGCCCTCCAACCGCGGCGTCATGGTCAGGAGCCGCACGTCGACGGGGCCGGGGGCGAGCACCTCGATGCGCGGGAGCACCGAGGTGCGTGCCGGCACCGAGGGGGCGTCGAGCGGCTCGGACTCCCGCACGCCGGCCGGCGGCAGCAGTTCTTCGAGGTGCCGGGCCACTTCGGCCGACTGGAGATGCGGGCGGACCACCCGGCCCATCGGGTGGAGGGTGGCCCCGTGACGGTCGACGAGGATCGTGAGGTCGCTGGCCGCCACCGCAGCGGTGGTGACGACGACACTGCGCCGTGCCACCTCCGGGGGGAGTGACGCCGGGTCTCCGAAGAACACCAGGTGCCGCGCGACGGGCGGATCGGCGCGCGACCTCGGACAGGAAATCCGGATCGTGCGGATCGTCGGCGACCATGATGGTGTCCGACCAGGCCCATGCACCCAGCGCCGACCGCGCCGCTCGCCGGAGTGACGCCGCCGACTCACCGAGGAGCGGCAGCACGTCGCCCGGTCCGAGCGGGACCAGCCAGGTACCCTCTTCGTCGTCACCGATGGGAACCACGACGGGGTAGAGCGGGGAGCACGGCTGCTGGCCGGCAAGCGCCGCGTGGTCGACGTGCCACCCGTTGCCGCCCATGACCGGCACCCACCCGTCCGGCGCGTCCGCTTGCGGCGTCGCCAGCCAGAGGGTGACGCCCGACGGCGACACGCAGATGGCGCGGGCGGCGGGCTCGAGGGCCGGCCGGCCTTGTCGGTCCAGCAGCGATCGGCCCAGGAGGCGGTTGGCTGCTTCGAACGACGACAGGGCGGGCACGCCTTCGAAGCGGCCCAGGAGGACCGCCGCGTCCACCGCCCCTTCCGACAGCCGTCCGATGTCCAGATCGCCGGCGAACGGGTGGCCCTGGCGGCGCCGTCTGGCGCGACGGGCGAGCCCGGCGCACGCGAGGGAGCCCATGCCGAGGGCCACCAGTTCGGGCAGATGGCTCGTCAACGCCTGCGGCGGTGCAGATGTGCGGCCGGAATCACGCCGCTCGGACGGCGGACGGGCGTCTGCGGGGAGTACGAGCGACCAGCCCGCCCGGACGTGGTCAGGATCGACAAACCGCGTGCCACCGCCCATCTCCCGGCCGAGGTTGAGCGCGGCGAGCGCCGTCCAGTCCGCCCCGTCGGCCGATTGAGCGTCCGCGATGCTCCAGAGGGCGTCACCGGGCCGCACCGCATACCTCGTCTCGGCTGGCGACGGTCGAGGTGTGCCCGGGCCCATCAGCAAAGGCCGGGCGGTGACCACCACGCGGGAGGGCTGGGGCACGGCAGGTGTGGTCGCGCCGGCGCCGGAGGGGAGCGCGAAGGGTGCGCCGACGCCGGTGAGCGCGAGTACCCCAATGGCTATGCGTGCCGCGATCCGGTCCACGACCGAGGCGTTGCCCAGTGGGCCAACGTCCCCGTGGCGCACGTGCTCGACCACCGTGCGCACGAGTTGGGCACAGCACGCGACCCAGGCCACCCACGCCGCCAAGGCCAGCGCGCACAGCGCGTCACGTGGAACGGGGCGCCACGCATGCCCGAGCCCGCCCGACAACGGGTTGCCCACCACGAGGGCGAGTACCGCCGGCACCGCCGTGAAGGCGAGCAACGCGGCGACGGCGGCTCCGGCGACGTCGAGGAGCTTGCTCGGACGCCGAGCGCGTCGCCTATCCACCGGCGGGACCGATCGTGATCGTGTACGTCAGCGACGCGCTCTCCGACGCCGGCTCGCTGACCGTCGCCAGGCAACTTCCGCTCGCATTGGGGAGCGAAGCCGCCATGGCTGAGGTCCCGCCGACGCTCTGGCTCCCGTTCGGGCAACTGACCTGCATGGTCAGATAGGTCGTTCCCGACCACAGCACCGAGACCTCCATCGCGCCGGTTCCGGTGAACCCGTAGCCGTTGGACGCATGCAGTGGCGGGTTCAGATAGCCCTGCGTCTGGGTCCGGTCGGCGGGCGCCGCGGGGCTGGCGCTCGTCGTCGTGGTCGTCGGAGCGCTCGTCGTGGTGGTCGGCGGTGCGCTCGTCGTCGTGGTGAGGCCCGACGCCGCGGCAGGCGAGGTGTTCGAACCGGTGCCGGGCGTGTGCGTCGACAGCAGCGATGTCCCGGATCCACCCGAGCCGGCCGGGGCGGAGACGGGCGACGACGTGCTTGTCGTTGTCGTCGATTCCCTCACCGCCGGCGGGCTCGTACGTGCACGACTGTCGTCGGCGCGAGCGGGTCGACGGGGCTGCCTGAGAGGTGCACTGACGAGTGCCCGACCGCGCCGCATCGGGTGGGGTGTGCTTCCCGCCGTCGCCACGAGGAGCGCCATCAGCCCCAGCGACACGGCGAGGATCACCCACCAGTTGGGACGGCCCCGAGCCACCGGGGCGCGATCCCTCGGTGGTGTCGGTCCCTCCACCCTCCACGCGCACACCATACGCACGGGCCACACCTGCTGCACCGGGCGGTCAGGCGCACAGGCGCCGCTGGCCCCGGTCCCGGCGGGCGTAGAGCGCTCGGCGATCGCGTCCCGTCAGTGCGGCCAGCTCGGCCATCGAATAGCCCAGGACGTGGTGGGCGTAGAGGACCTGGACCTCGTCGGATCGCATCCCCTCCCGGTGCAGGTCGATCAGGCAGCCGAGCCAATTCCTCGAGGTCGGTCTCGCTGCGGGTGAACCCGCCGTCCGGTTCGTCGGGGCCCAACGGGACGGACCGCCCGCCGGCCTCCTTGGACCGGAACAGCTGGCGCCGAAGGCGGCAGCGGATGGCGGAGAGGAGGTCCAGCGCGGCGTAGGGGCGGTCCTGCCCCGACCAATCCCGCAGGACCAGCCACGCTGTCGACAGCAGCTCGCCGAAGAACTCCTCGCCGTCCTCCCATTCCCCGCCGCGGCCCCACTGCAGCTTTCCGGCCACCGTGACGAGCCCGGGGACCAGGAGCTGGACCAGCATCCGGCAGATGAAGGGATCGACGTCGGCCTCCCGGAGCAGCACCCGGACCAGTCGAGCCGCCTCTTCCCGTTGCACTCGCCCTGACGCACGCCGCATGTGGTCGACGACATCGCAGGGGTAGGGACACGGCGGCGGTCCGTCGTCGGTGCCGAGTACGAGGACCGCCAGTCCCCGATCGCGTCGGGCCACCTCCGCGAGGGCCCGGACGGCGGCTGGGGAGCGGCCGATCGACTGCCATTCGGTCGCCATCTGGTCGATGAGTGCGACACGTGGCCTCGACGCGGTGATGGGCATGGCGCCACCGTGGCGGTCGGCGCTCCCCCGATCGCTCCCACCGCGGCCACATCCGGCGATCGGTCGCTCGGCAACCGCGATCGCCCAGGTGGGCGATAGTGTGCCGCCGATGGACATCGAGGAGTTCTACGAAGCCGAGCCCCGCCGCCGTGCCTCCGCCGAGCTCGAGCTGGGCACCGAGTGGCTGGACAAGGACGGGGTGCGGCACGAGCTGAACTACGTCGAGGACACGGGCGAGCTCTACGTGCTGCGCGAGCCGGCGCCCCACGTGACCGAGGACCCCTTCGGCGGCCTCCACGTCTCTGCTCCTCCCGGCTACGAGGACAAGATGACGGTGCACGTCATCGCCAAGATCCCAACCGTCGACGACGTGCACCGGATCCTCGACGGCTGGCAGGAGGCCATGCAGAGCGAGAGCGGCGCCGACTGGTTGGGCCAGCGGCTCCGGGAGGCCGGTGTCGCCGTCGGCCCGACGGGCGACCCGATCGCCGACTAGCGGTTCAGGACGGCGGCTCCAGGTCGAGCATCCTGGCCAGCAGCTGGGTCGCGATGTTGTCCGTGGCCATGGCGCTGTCCTCCTCCATCAGGTTGCCGGGGAACGCGAGCTTCGAGAGCCGGTACATGACGATCGCGAAGCGGAAGCCGGAGAAGACCTCGTAGAAGAAGATGTCCTTCATGGGCCGTCCCATGAGCTCGGAGTAGCGCTCGATCGTCTCCTCGTGCGACCCGAACCCCGCCGGTCGGGGCACGCCCAGGCCCTCGGCGAACTGGCGGTCGAAGTAGAGCCACCAGCCCAGGTCGAGCTCGGGCTGGGCCAAGGAGGCCATCTCCCAGTCGACGACGGCGGCAGCGCGGAAGTCGTCCCAGATGATGTTGCCGATACGGCTGTCGCCCCAGCTGATGACGACGTCGCCCTCCTCGGCCGGCCGGTGCTCCACGAGCCAGCGCCAGGTCGACTCGATCACCGTCACCTTCTCGCCCTGGGTGGCCCAGTCGAGGAACTCCCGGTAGTACGACATCTGCTGCTCGAGCCCGGGCTTGCCGCGGGCCGGGTTCCCCAGCCAGTCCAGGCCCAGGGTCCGCCAGTCCGTGCGGTGCACCGCCGCCAGTGCCTCGATGCCGCTCCACCACATGCGCTCTTGCTGCTCGGGTGTGGCCTCCATGACCCAGCCCCCCAGCGTGTAGGGGATGTTGTCCGAAGGCACCTGGCCTTCGACGTGGTCCATGGTGAAGAACGGGACTCCGAGGTACTGCGGATCCTCCTCGTAGGGGCCCAGCCGAGGGAGCGGGAACGGCGGACCCGCCGTCGGCCAGGGCGCGCATGGCCCGGTACTGGGTGGAGAACTCGGCGTCCATGAAGAGGAGGTGCTTGGTCGGCGCCACCCGGACGACGAGGCGCTTCTCCTCGCCGCCGGCCGAGCGGGTCCGGCACAGGATGGTCTCGTTGGAGAAGCCGTTGGCCGCCGGGGCCTGGACGTCGAAGACCTCCGGAGCGGAGCCGTCGTCCGTCTTGGTGGCCAGCCAGCGGGAGAGGGTGGCGGCCACCTGGTCGGGGTCGCGACGGCTGATGTCAGGCACGGGCCGGCACTCTAGTGACGGAAGTCTCCGGGCGGAAGGCCACGGGGCGGCCGAGCCCTGGGATCGCACGTGGATCGGGCGGTAGCGTCGCCCGGGTGCAGATCGTGATCGACCTCTCCGAGGCGAGGGTGCACCTCGGCGAGCCCGACGACTTCCGCCGCTTCTCCGTCGCGGTCGAGGGGGAGGGCGATCTCGAGGGCGTCGTGGACCAGTCCGGCATCGGGCGGTTGCGACCAGACGGCGAGCACGTGGTGGTCGACCTCGCCGCCCTCCGCGCGCTGGCCGGGCCCGCCGCCACCGACGAGTGGGACGAGGGCCTCGCCGGCATGGTCGCGTATGCCGCCGCAAAGGGCTGGGTGGACGCCGACGGCGGCGTCGTCGCCCATATCGAGCGCCGCGACGATTCGAGCTGAGGCGGCGCCCGGAGCGTTGCGTCGCGGCCGGGCGCAGCTACCCTGGTGGCGCCGCGCGGCGCATCCGGCGGCGGGGGCGCGGGCCCCCTGAGCCCCTGGGGAGGACACATGGCGATTCGGGACTACGACCGCTTGTTCATCGGCGGCGACTGGGTGGCCCCGGAGGGCACCGACACCATCGGCATCGTCTCGCCGGCGAGCGAGGAGGTCATCGCCCGGGTGCCGGACGGCACCGAGGCCGACATCGACAAGGCCGTCGCCGCGGCGCGGACGGCCTTCGACCACGGCCCCTGGCCGCGCATGACGCCGGCCGAACGAGCCGAGATCTTGCGGGCGGTCGCGACGCAGGTCACGGCGGAGATGGGCGACATGGCCGAGATCATCACTCGGGAGATGGGCTCGCCGATCTCCTTCTCGGGCATGGGACAGGTGCTGGCACCGACCATGATCTTCAACTACTACGCGGACCTGGCGACCTCCTACGCCTTCGACGAGGTGCGCGCCGGTCTGCTGAACCCCCAGGTGCTGGTCACCAAGGAGCCGGTCGGCGTCGTGGGAGCCATCGCCCCGTGGAACGTGCCGCTCTTCATCGCCGCCGCCAAGCTGGCGCCGTCGCTGGCGGCCGGTTGCACCGTCGTGTTCAAGCCGGCGCCCGAGACGCCGCTCGACGCCTTCCGCTTGGCCGAGATCTTCACCGAGGCGGGCCTCCCGAGGGGCGTCTTGTCCGTGGTCCCCGCCGGCCGCGAGGTCTCCGAGCACCTGGTGACGCACCCGGGTGTGGACAAGATCTCGTTCACCGGGTCAGGCGTCGGCGGCAAGCGGATCGGCGGGCTGTGCGGTGAGCGGCTGAAGCGCTGCACGCTCGAGCTCGGTGGCAAGTCCGCCGCCATCATCCTCGACGACGCCGACCTCGCGACGACGATCCCGACCCTGCTGCCCAACTCGATCATGAACAACGGGCAGGCCTGCATCGCACAGACCCGGATCCTGGCGCCGCGGGCTCGCTACGCCGAGGTGGTCGACGCCGTCGTCTCGGGCGTGGCCGCCCTGCAGGTGGGCGACCCGATGGACCCGGCCACCGAGGTCGGCCCCGTGGTGGCCGAGCGGCAGCGGAGCCGGATCGAGGGGTATCTCGACAGCGGGCGGGAAGAGGGGGCCACCGTCGCGTTGGGCGGCGGGCGCCCATCGGGGTCCGCGTTCTCCAAGGGCTGGTACGTCGAGCCGACGGTGTTCTCGGACGTGGACAACAAGATGAGGATCGCCCAGGAGGAGATCTTCGGGCCCGTGCTGGTGGTCATCCCCTACGACGGCGACGACAACGCGGTCGAGATCGCCAACGACTCGAGCTACGGGCTGTGCGGGTCGGTATGGACCGCCGACAACGATCGCGGACTCGGGGTGGCCCGGCAGGTGCGGACCGGCACCTACATGCTCAACGCGTTTGCGCCCATCGACTTCTCGACGCCGTTCGGCGGCTTCAAGGAGTCGGGCGTCGGCCGCGAATTCGGTCCCGAGGGCCTCGCCAGCTTCTTGGAGATGAAGTCCATCGCCCTGCCGGCGGGATACACGCCGGAGGTCTGACGACCCGGCGGGGGCTCGGGTGAGCGGCAGAGCGGCCGAGCGGGGAACGGATCGGTAGTGAGCCTGGCGGACCCGGTCGTGCCGGGCACCGCTGCCCACGGGCGCAGCGAGCGGGGGCCTCCCGGCGCCGGATGGTGGTGACGAACTGGCCCATGTGGGTGGTCGGGTTCACCCTCTTCATCGACGGGATGGACCAGTACATCGTCCGAGGGAGCAGCAACCAGATCAAGGTGGCGTTCGGGGTGGGCGACACCCAGATCGGGTTGCTCTTCTCGGCCTTCATCCTGGTCAACGGGATCGTGACCCTGCCGGCCGGCTACCTGGCCGACCGCTGGAACCGGACCCGGGCCATGGCGGTGACCATCGTCGCCTGGTCGATCATCAGCGCGCTCGGTGGCCTGGTGCCCACGGCCGCCTTCGGCCTCCTGGTGGTGATCAGGGCCTCGCTGGGCTTCGGGCAGGCGGTGACGGACCCGTCGGGCAGCAGCGTCATCGCCGACTACTACGGGACCGAACGCCGCGGGCGGGCCTTCTCCATCCAGCAATGCCTGAGCTACGTCGGCCTGGGCATGGGCCTGGCCATCGGCGGCGCCATCGGGCCGCTCTTCCACGGCCAGGGCTGGCGCGTCGCCTTCTTCGTGTCGCTCTTCCCCGGCCTGGTGGTTGCGTACTTCTGCTGGCGGCTGCCCGAGCCGAGCCGGGGCACGGCGGACCGGGCCCACGTGACGCACAGCGCGGACATGGAGCTGGCCGACGGCGCCGGGCCCCCGCTGTTCCCCGAAGGGTTCGGCCGTTTCCTCGGCGACATGGTCGATGGCCTGCGCAAGGACGTCGGCACGATTCTGCGCATTCCGACGATGCGCTACGCGCTGGTCGGCGTGTCGACGGTTGGCTTCGTCGTCACCGCGGTCGCCACCTGGATGCCGAACTTCTACGAGAACCAGCTGCACCTCACCCAGCAGGCCGCGAACGGGACCTTCGGCGCGCTGGCCATCCTCGGCGGCATCCCGGGCACGATCATCGGCGGCCGTATCGCCGACCGCTGGGTGCACCGCTTCCTCGGGGCACGGGTCGTGATCCCCGCCGTCTGCATCGTCATCAGTGCCGCGTTGTTCATGATCTCGTTCGTCCCGCTGCCCTTCGCCGTGGTCTTCGTGGTGCAGTTGGCCGGATTCCTCGCCGCGACCGCCTGCGTCCCCGCGCTGCGCGCCGGGCTCTCGGACGCGGCGCCCGCCCACGTGCGCGGGGCCGGGTTCGGCGCCTTCAACCTCGCCTCCGTCGTGTTCGGGTCGGCGGCGGCCCCGCTCGTCACCTCGGCCATCGCCGGCGCAGTTCGGGAACAACTACCGCACGGCCTTCCTCATCATCTTGCCCATCGCGTTCCTCGGCGCCGGGTGCCTCGTGCTGGCGCGGACCCACATTGAGGTCGATGCCGCCAAGGTGTTCGAGGCGGTGGTGCAGGCCATGGCGGCCCAGCAGGCCGAAGAGGCGTCCCGGCAGCGGCGCCGGCCGGGGTGGCCCGGGTCAGGAGCGGGTCAGGACGACGTCGAAGGCGCCGCCGGTGACAGCGGCGAGACGTAGCCCGACAGGCGCGCTCCGTCCCCCTTCACGTCGGCGTCGGCCTGGTGGTCGCCGACCTCGACCACGCTGTAGCCGGTGCGGTCGCCGTCGCCGTTGACGACGTCGGGCGCCGCGCCGGTGTCCGCGGTCACGATGGCCACGTGCACCGCGGTGACCGCGGTCGTGTCGAGCCCGTAGACGGCCACGTCGCCGGGTTGGGGCACATAGCCCGATCCCACCGGGTGCCACGTGCCGTGGTCCGTCCCCCACACGTAGAAGCTCGCCGAGTCGGCGTTCAGATCGCCCGGTGCCAGCTGGTAGTCGACCACGGCACCGGCTTCCTTCCAGGCCCAGGCGGCGAAGTCGGCGCACCACTCCTCGTCGAGGTTGTCGTTGCCGCAGTCGTCGGTGCCGGCGTTCCAGTAGGCGCTGAATTTGTTGCAGTAGGTGTCGGCCGGGTCGGTGCGGTACCCCACCTGTCCCTCGGCGATGGCGACGATGCGGGCCCGCAACGGACTGAGGCCCGGGCCGTGGTCGAAATGGGCGGCCAGCGCGGCGGACCCGGCGCCCAACACCACGACCAGCAGGACAAAACCGCCGAGGCGGCGCCGGCGCGCACCACGACGGCGTGGGAGGGGAGCGGACAGGGGTCGGGTCGGGCTCAGGACGCCTCAGGGTAGCGAGGCGCCGGTGCCCGGAGGGGGCAGGCCCGGTCTGAGAGAATGTCTGATCCCGGGCACTTCACGGCGGTGCCCGAGCGACCAGATGCAGGAGGGATGGGCCCGATGCAGGACGACGAGAGCGCGATTTCGCACACTCGTCTGGCCTACCTCCCGGCCCTCGACGGGGTCCGTGCCTGCGCGGTCGTGGCCGTGATGCTGTTCCACGGCGGGATCCCGCACATGGACGGCGGGTTCATGGGAGTCGATGCCTTCTTCGTCCTGTCGGGGTTCCTCATCACCTCGCTCCTCGTGGGTGAGTGGCGTCAGACCCTGACGATCAAGCTCGGGGCGTTCTGGGCCCGGCGCGCCCGCCGCCTCCTGCCCGCTTTGCTCCTGATGCTGCTCTTCGTGGCCTTCTTCGCCTCGGTGATCGTGCCGAAGGGGACGTACGGAGCGCTCCGGCTCGACGCGCTGGCCACGTTGCTCTACGTCAGCAACTGGCACTTCATTCTGGTCAACTCCAACTACTTCAACGAGACGGCGGCCTCCTCCCCGCTCCTGCACACCTGGTCCCTGGCCGTCGAGGAGCAGTTCTACGTCATTTGGCCCCTGGTGGTGCTCGCTGTCCTGCACGTCACGCGGAACCTACGCGTGCTGTTCGCGCTGTGCTGTGCTGCGGCCCTCGCGTCGGCGACCTGGATGCACGTGCTCTACGACGGCGGCGTCAACACGAATCGCGCCTACCTCGGTACGGACACGCGATCGCAGTGCCTGTTCATCGGGTGCGCCCTCGCCGTCGGGCTCGTGCTGCTCACGCAGCGCAGCCACGAGGAGGGCCGCCTGGCCAAGGGGGAGCTGTGGCGGCCGACGGGCAGCGCGGGGCGCTCGATCTGCGGCGCCATCGGCATCGGCGGCGCGCTCGCCGCCGTGGCCATCTGGGTGCTGACGACGTCGAACTCGACCTTCCCCTACTCGGGTGGGTTCTTCCTCATCGGCCTGGCGGTGGCCGGCGTCATCCTGGCGGCGGTGGCGGCGCCGCGCAGCATCGTCCCGCGGCTCTTGTCCGTGGCGCCGGTGCGCTACGTGGGGCGGATCTCCTATGGCCTCTACATCTGGCACTGGCCCATCTTCATCTGGCTCAACCACGCCCGGACGGGGCTGGTGAGCTACGAGCTCTTCGCCGTGCGCGCCCTCGTCACCTTCGCCGTCTCCGTGGTGTCCTTCCACCTCGTCGAGCGCCCCATCCGAATGGGGACCTTCCTCCGGCAGTGGAAGGCCTGGGTGGCCGTGCCCGCCGGGGTCGGGGTGGTTCTGGTGGCCGTCGTGGCCGCGACGACGGGCACCTCCGCCGTGGCCAGCACGGCGTTCCCGGGCGGCATCGGCACCGGCGGCCCGACCACCACGACGACGACGACGACGCTGCCCGGGTCGGCGGCGACCGCCCAGCCGGTGCGTGTGCTCCTGTTCGGCGATTCGGTCGCGTTGACCCTCGGACTGGGGTTGTCGTACACGTCGCAACAGGACAAGTACGGCTACGTGCTCTCGGACAAGGGCATCCTCGGCTGCGGCGTCGTGGACGGGCCCGAGGTCGAGCTCATGGGGACCCGCGACCTGACACCGCCTGCCTGCAACGGGTCGCCGCCCGTCGCGGGTGAGCCGGCGGACGACCAGCCGTGGCAGGACCAGTGGCTGGCGGCCATCTACGAGGTCAAACCCAACGTGGTCGTGCTGCTGGCCGGTCGCTGGGAGGTGGTCGACCGGGAGTACCAGGGTGCCTGGACCAACATCTTGCACCCGACCTACGCCGCCTACGTGAAGCAGCAGCTGGAGGCTGCCTCCAATCTCGTGACCGCGACCGGTGCCCGCATGGTGTTCCTGACCGCGCCCTGCACCGACTCGGGCGAGCAGCCCGACGGGGCGCCCTGGCCGGAGGATGACCCGGCGCGTCTGAGCGCCTTCAACAAGCTGGTCCGGGAGGTGGCGGCCGAGCACCCCTCGACCGACTCGGTCGTCGACCTGAACGCCGCGGCATGCCCGGGGGGCAAGTACTCCGCCACGGTGGACGGCGTCGTGATCCGGCGCAGCGACGGCGTCCACTTCACCAACGCAGGAGGTCTCTTCCTGGCGCCCAAGCTCATGCCGCCCATCGTGGCCGCCGGCCGGGCGCAGGCGGCGGCCGTGGGCGCGGTGGCGCCGTCAGCCGGCGGGTGAGGCCGGTTTCGGGTTCACGTTCTGCGGGGCAGTGCCGGTGCTGCCGCTGTTGCCGGGGTTCTGCGGGTTGACGTTCGGGTTGGAGTCCGCCACGACGCACTGCGCCTGCAGCGAGGGGACGAGGTGGCCTTCGTCGACGGTGGAGATCTCCGAGATGGTCGTCATGAGCCCGTTCCACGAGCCGTCCGCAGAGTTGGCCTGGGCCGCCAACGGCAGGGCGGCTCGCAGCTCCTGGTCGGCTCGTTTCAAGAGCTGCGCCGCCGTGGCGGGGGGCGTGTCGGCGCGCGTCGAGCGGAGGTAGTCGGTGACGGAGCGGTGCACGTGCACGCAGGCCTGCTGGGCCAGGGCCTGACCGTTCCCGTTGCCGCAGGCGCTCAGTCCGACGACCGTGCCGGCGACGACGGCCGCTATCCGAGCGATCCGACCTGCGTCGGGGCGGCGGGCCCGCCGCACCTCAACCGAGCCAGCGTTCGGCTGACTCGAGCAGGAAGCGGCTGACGGCGAGCGCGCGGTCGAAGACGTCGCAGAGCAGCTCCTCGCCGCTCAGGACCCGGGCCAGCGACACGGGGTGCCGGGCCACGATGCTCAGCCGCCGCTCCGAGCCGTCGGTGGCGTTGGCGAAGGAGTCGATGGCCGAGACCTCGAGCGGGAGCTCGATCCCCCCGACGCCCGCCAGGTCGATGGCCAGGCGGAGGAGGTCCGGCCCGCTCGGGAGGGGCGGCAGCGCCCAGGTGAAGGTGAGCGGGAAGTGGTACTCGTCGGGTGGCTCCTCGTCCTCGGCGAGCAGCACGACGGCGTCCTCGAAGGACAGCAGGACGCGGGGGTCGACGTCGAGGGCGAGATGCAGGTCGAGCGGGCCGCCGCAACCCTCCTCGGGGTGCAGGTCGACCTCCCAGACCTGGCGCAGGGAGTAGGTCTCGACGAAGTGCCGCTCGTCGTGCACGTGGAACCCGTGGTCGACGGAGTGGTCCTTCAAGTCGGCGACGTAGCCGGCGACGTCTATGGCAGCCACAACCGGGGGAGCCTAATGGGAGCGGGCGGGCAGGCGGCGAGCCGGGCTGGGGCGACGACGGCCGGTAGGGTTCCTCTGCCGTGGACGATGCCCGCCTGCTCGAGGTGCTCGACGACGCCGTCGCCGCAGTGCGTGCAGCGCTGGACGCTACTCGAGGACTGGGGGCCCACGGGAGGAAAGGCCGGCCAGTACCGGCTCGACCTGGCGGCCGACGGTGCGGCCCTTCCGGTGTTGCACGGCGCGGGTCTGGCGGTGCTCTCCGAGGAGTCGGGCGCGACCGGCGAGGGCGACTCGGGGCTGCTCGCGGTGATCGACCCCGTCGACGGCTCCACCAATGCGCACCGGGGCGTGCCCTTCTACGCCACGAGCATCTGCGTGCTCGATGCCGCGGGGCCCCGCGTCGGCCTCGTCGTCAGCCTGGCAACGGGGGAGCGGTATGCCGCCGTACGAGGCGCCGGCGCGGAGAAGGACGGGCACCGCATTGCGCCGTCGGGCGGCGAGGATCTCGGGAGCGCAATCGTGGGCATCTCGGGCTTCCCCGGCCACAACCCCGGCTGGGCCCAGTACCGAGCGCTCGGCGCGGCGTCCCTCGAGTGCTGCGCGGTGGCCGAGGGGGTGCTCGACGCCTACATGGTGGTGGGGCGCGGCACCCTCTACGGTTGGGACTATCTCGCCGGCCTCCTGGTCTGCCGCGAGGTGGGCGTGGTGGAGGGGGAGCGTGACGGCCGGGACCTGGTGGTACGGGACGCATCGAGCCGGCGGCCCATCGTGGCGGCGACCACGGCACTCGCGGCCCGACTCGCAGCGGAGGGCAGCCTGTGAGCGACGGACCGGCGAGTGCGGGTGGCCTGCGGGCCCGCAAGACATGGCGCACGCTCGAGCCGCTGCACGGCATGGTGTACTTCGTGCCCGAGGCCGCACAGGCCTACCTGAGCCTCGGCATCACGGGCCGGGCGGGCTACTTCGCGTCGCGGGCGGCACCCATGGGTGCGGTGCAGGCGGACGTCGTGGTCTCGACCTTCTTCAACTTCAACCCCGAGCTGGTGCACGCGGCGATCCCCTCGTCCTGGGCCGTCGCGTCGCCGCAGACTCTGGTCGACGCCCGCTTCGCCGCGGTCGACGCAGCATGCCGGCGGATCCTGGGCGATGCGGTCGTGACCTCGGAAGAGATGCGGCGTGCCGCGGACCTGGCCCGTGCGGCCGCCGCGGCAGCGGCGTGCCGGGTCGAGGGGAGGCCGTTGGCCGCAGCCCACGCCGAGGTGGTGTGGCCGACCGAGCCGCACCTGGTCCTGTGGCATGCCCAGTCCGTCCTGCGCGAGTTCCGGGGAGACGGACACGTCGCGCTGCTCGTGACCCACGGATTGTCGGGCATTCAGGCGCTGGTCACCCACGCAGCCACCGGCGAGGTGCCGGCGCACGTGCTGCGCTCCACCAGGGGTTGGCCCACAGAGGCGTGGGATGCGGCGGTCGACTCGCTCCAGGGGCGCGGTTGGCTCCAGACGGGCGAACCACTCCGCCTCACCGAGTGGGGCGCGGCCGAGCGCCGGATGATCGAAGAAGCCACGGACGGGCTGGCGGCGGAACCGTACGACGTGCTGGGCGAGGACGACTGCGCGGAGCTGCGCGCCCTCGTCCGACCCTGGAGCACCGTCTTCGCCGAACACCTGCGTTGAGGGTGCCACCGGCCAGCTCCGGGAGGTCCATGAGCCCTGCGACGACGCGCCGGGGACTGCCGGTTCGCGAGGCGCTGCGCGGCCGAGGACTCAATCTGTACGACCTGTTGCTCGCCGTGGGCATCATCGCCGTCCTCTACGTCGTCGTGCGGCTGGGCCAGGCGATGACGGTCAACTTCGCGCCCGGCCGGACGGAGGTCAAGCTCTCGACCGACGTCGCCGATGTCCCCTACTACGCGGCCCGTTCGCTCCTGCGGATGTTCATCGCCCTGTTCCTCTCGACCGTCTTCACACTCGTGTACGGCACGGCGGCGGCGCGCCTGCGCCGGGCCGAGAAGGTCCTCGTCCCCATCCTCGACGTCCTCCAGTCGATCCCCATCCTCGTGTTCCTGCCCGTGGCCCTGACCTTCTTCATCAAGCTCTTCCCCAGCAACCTGATCGGTCTGGAACTGGCGTCGATTTTCGTCATCTTCACGTCCCAGGCGTGGAACATGACGTTCAGCTTCTACCATTCCCTGATCTCCCAGCCCACCGAGCTGGACGAGGCGGCCCGCATGTACCGGCTGACGAAGTGGCAGCGGTTCTGGAAGCTCGACGTTCCGAGCTCCATGATCGGATTGGTCTGGAACATGATGATGTCGATGGGCGGCGGGTGGTTCTTCCTGACCGCCTCGGAGGCGGTCACCGTGTTCGTGGGGGGCAAGGGACTCACCGAGAGCCTCCCCGGCATCGGGAGCTACATGGGCGCCGCCGCGGCCGAGGGCTCCTACACCAAGGTGACGATCGCCATCGTCACCATGGTGATCCTCGTCGTCGGCACCAACTTCTTCGTCTTCCGCC
The DNA here is from genome assembly GCA_963728845.1 of uncultured Acidimicrobiaceae bacterium. Taxonomy (GTDB): domain Bacteria; phylum Actinomycetota; class Acidimicrobiia; order Acidimicrobiales; family RAAP-2; genus Bog-473. Next base: position 45,519 of record CAVSLS010000040.1, on the reverse strand, counting down.
CGCTCGTGGCATGGACCGAGAGATTCCGGCTGGAGACGTCCGCGTCGACGGAGAGGCCGAAGAGCGTCGTGCTCGACGCGCTGCGCCGGTCGGCGATCCCTCACGCGCTCGGTCGGCTGACGCGGCCCATCGGCCGTTTCCTCGACCGCGCCACGCGCCCGTTCGGCCTGGCGGAGTACCCGCTGCACCAGGACGAGCGACGGCGCCGCCTCGGTGACATCATCTTCTGGCTCGTCATCGTCGGCGCGTCGGGCTTCGTCGCCGTCAGCGGGATCCTCTACCTGAACGCGCACCTCGGCTTCTCGCACTTCCCCTCGCTCATCGCACTGGGGTTCGCGACGTTCGCGCGGGTCATCGTCCTCCTCGTGGTCTCGACGGTCGTCTGGGTGCCGGTGGGAGTCAAGATCGGCATGAGCCCCCGCCTCTCCCGCTACGCCCAGCCCATCGTGCAGGTGCTGGCGAGCTTCCCGGCCATCCTGCTGTTCCCGTTCATCACTGCCATCTTCCTGGGCCTCGGGGTGCCCCTGGACTACGGCGCCATCCTCCTCATGATGCTGGGCGCCCAGTGGTACATCCTCTTCAACGTGATCGCCGGGGCCAGCGCCATCCCCAACGACATGCGCGAGATGATGACGGTGATGCGCCTGACCCGGCGCCAGCGCTGGCGCCGGGTCATCCTGCCCGCCATCTTCCCGGCCTACGTCACCGGAGGCATCACGGCGGCGGGAGGGGCCTGGAACGCCTCCATCGTCGCCGAGCTCGTCGCCTGGCACCATCAGACGCTCAACGCCTACGGGCTCGGCAATTACATCTCGACGGCCTCGAACCAGGGCACGTTCGCTCTGCTCATCGGGGGCGGCATCGTGATGAGCGCATTCGTCGTGCTCGCCAACAGGCTGTTCTGGCGACGGCTGTACCGGTTGGCCGAGTCCAGGTTCTCATTGTGACGCCTCTCACGTTTGACCGCCGGCGGGCGCCGGCACCAGAGTGAGTGCCCGTGACACGGACCGATGGAGCGAGCACCGGACGCGGAGAGAACAGCGGGCCATCATTGAGGTGTCCCACGTCCACAAGACGTTCACGTCGCCCGACGGCAGCCCGCTCCCCGTGCTCGAGGACATCAACCTGAACCTCTACGAGGGTGAGATCGTGGCGTTGCTCGGCCGCTCGGGCTCGGGAAAGAGCACATTGCTCCGCTGCATCGCCGGCCTCATTGAGCCGACCGAGGGAACGATCTCCTATCGGGGAGAGGTCCTCAACGGTGCGTGCCACGGCGTGTCGATGGTGTTCCAGAGCTTCGCGCTGCTGCCCTGGCTCACCGTGCTCCAGAACGTGGAACTGGGGCTGGAGGCGAGGGGCGTGCCGGCAAGGGAGCGACGGCAGCGGGCCGAGCGTGCCATCGACACGATCGGACTGGACGGGTTCGAGTCGGCCTATCCCAAGGAGCTCTCGGGCGGGATGCGCCAGAGGGTCGGCTTCGCACGGGCGCTGGTGGTCGAGCCCGACGCCCTCTTGATGGACGAGCCGTTCTCCGCGCTCGACGTCCTGACGGCGCAGAACCTGCGGGCAGAGCTCCTGCGGTTGTGGACGCAGTCAGACTTCCCCACCAAGGCGATGCTGATCGTGACGCACAACATCGAAGAGGCGGTCGTCCTGGCCGACCGGATCTTCGTGCTCGGGGCCAACCCGGGGCGGATCCGTTCCGAGATCCCGGTGCAGTTCCCCCAGCCCCGCGACCGGCACGAACCGGCGTTCCAGGCGCTGGTCGACGAGATCTACGGCTTCATGACCGGACGCGACTCCCGGGCGCCTTCGCACGTGTGGACGGTGGCCGCGCCGGGGGAGGGCTCTCCGGTGGACACGCCGCTTCCGGCCGCCACCGTCGGCGGCATGGCCGGCTTGCTCGAGATCCTGGCCGCGCGAGGCGGGCGGGAGGACCTCCCCGAACTGGCACGCGACCTGACCTTCGAAGTGGACGACCTGCTCCCACTGGTCGATGCGGCGCAGCTGCTGGGACTGGCGGGCGTGGAGGATGCGGACTTGCAGATCACCGACGACGGCCAGGTGTTCGTGGCGGCCGACATCCACGAGTCGAAGCAGATCTTCGCCCGGCGGGCCCGCGAGCGCGCCCCTCTCGTCCGGTCCATCTACAACGCCCTGACGACGACAAAGGACGGCAACCTGGGCGAGAACTTCTTCTTGGACCTTCTCCGCCGCGGCTTCTCCGAGGACGAGGCCCGCGAGCAGATGCGCATCGCGGTCGACTGGGGGCGCTACGGCGAGCTGTTCGATTTCGACGCCCATACCGGCCAGCTGGTCCTCGACCATTCCCTCCACGCGGGAGCGGCCTGAGCGCTTCCACCGCTCGGCGTTCGAGACGATTGCAAACCGTCTGCTCCGCCTTCGTCGTGCCGAACCGATGCCGGGACGAGTACGACAAAAAGAGCAGGTAGAGTTGCCTTTTCGGGCGCTTAGCTCAGATGGCTAGAGCAGCTGGCTTACAACCAGCAGGTCGGGGGTTCGAGTCCCTCAGCGCCCACGACCTGCGGAAACTCTGAAAACGGTCGATATGCTCCGCTCGGAGAGCAGATAAGTTTGGATCTACCGATGGTTGCTCCGGCGCCGGGTTGCCATGGTCCCGGGCTTGGCCCCGATCCCATGGAGGTCCGAACGTGAGCAACGCTTCCGATCGGAGAGCAGATAAGGGCCTACCGACGCCCGTGCAGGGTTCGCTATCAACGACCTGCGCTCACTCACGCGTCTCTACGAGCTGTCGCTGAAGGCGCGCAACCGCTCACCCAAGACGATCCGCTCGTACATGGAGACGGTTGAGTTGTTCACCGACTTCCTTCTCCGCTCGGGGATGCCGAGCGAAGTGGACAAGATCAATCGTGAGCACATTGAGGCGTTCGTCGCGGATCAGCTGGAGCGGTGGCGGCCCATGACCGCGCACGTGCGTTACGGGAACCTCGCCAGTTTTTCAACTTCCTGCGCGAAGAGGGCGAGATCACTACGCACCCGATGGCGAACATGAAGCCACCGACGGTGCCCGAGGAGCCGGTGCCGGTCGTCGCCGACGCTCCTGAACAAGTTGCTTAAAGTGTGTGCGAGGGCAAGACCTTCGACCAGTGACGCGATACCGCGATCCTACGTGTGCTGACGATTGCGGCGTGCGACTGGCCGAGGTCACGAACCTGCGTATCGAGGATATCGATATCGACAACGGGGTGCTCGTCGTTCTCGGCAAGGGCCGGCGCGGCTCTCCGTGTCAACGTGGACGAGCACCTCATCACCTCGCCGAGCGGCGCCTTCTCCGATGAGGAGCTGGCCGCCATGGAAGGCGAGCACCGCGAGGCCGTGGAGACGTACCGGCGCATGTTCCGAGGGGACGACGGATCGCCGCCCAGCGGCTGAGAGGTCCTCCGCGTCGGCCTGGGAGGAGGTGGTTGGCGTTTCCCTGGAGCAGACTCCACACCCGGCGCGGATCGCCACGGTGCCGGTCCCGTCAATGACGATCACGCGCGCCGAGGGCCGGTCGAAAGGCGCAGTCATCTCTCCATCGTGACCGACAGACAGTCCTCACGCACCGCGGGAGCCTTAAGGGCACCTTCAGTGTCCCGGTCAATACGACCGGGCTTGGCTACAACTCAGGAGGAACTGTCACCAGAACTGGTGGACCCGGCTATGGCGTGGGCATTACTGTAAACAGTGTGAGGTAGCCGTAATGGCCGCCACATCGATGCCGTAACCGGCACATATCTCAATCCTGACGGGATTGCGTGGGCCGTAGTCGCTCGGACTCGAACCTCGATGACATGCGCCTCTGCCCCTTTCCGCTCTCCGGTGGGCCGTCACCCGATAAGCCCTAATCGGCCCACCCCTTCGCCCCGCCTCAGATGAACAGTGCTGTGGGCAGCTGGTACGCTGACGCCACAACGTGGCTCAGCTTCCCGAGGTAGATGTGGTGGTCGTGGCCTACGGCGACCCTGAGCCCCTTCGCCGGAACCTCGAGTGTCTCGCCGATACGCAGCGCCTCTTGCTGGTGGACAACTCGTCGTCGGCGGCGACCGCCGCGATAGCGGCCACCCTGGGCGCCCGTTACATCGACCCGGGCGAGAACCTCGGCTTCGCCGCCGCAGTGAACCGCGCACTGGGAGTGCTGGACGTCGGCCGCTGCGACGTGCTGTTGCTCAACCCGGACGCATCAGTTGAACCGGCTAGCGTTGAGGCTCTCCGTCGGCGACTGCACGAAGCCCAGGACCTGGCCTGCGTAGCTCCGGCCCAGAGCCGGCCGGGGACCGGCGTCCCCTCCATCGTACGGTGGCCCTTCCCTACCCCCGGGCGCGCCTGGGGCGAAGCGCTGGGTCTTGGACGCCTCGAGGCGGTGCGCTCCCCGGACAAGGGCTATCTGGTCGGATCGGTGCTTTTGGTGCGGGGCACCGCCCTGCGGGAGGTGGGTGGCTTCGACGAAGGGTTCTTCCTCTATGCCGAGGAGGCCGACTGGCAGCGGCGGGCCCAGCAACGCGGCTGGCGGGTCGCCTACTGCCCGGAAGTCACCGCCGAGCATGCCGGCGCCGGCACCGACCCCGACTCTGAGGGGCACGAGCTACGGTTCTACGCCGCGGTCGAGCGCTACGTGCGCAAGTGGCACGGCGCAGCGGGATGGCGTTCGTACCAGGCGGCCACCGTACTGACCGCCCTGCGCCGCGCCGCGGTGGGGCGGGGGGCACACCGCCGGCGGTCGCTTCGACTGGCTGGCCTCTACGCGAAGGGGCCACATCGCTGCGCCGTGCGTGTCGGCGCCGTGCCCGAGCGCCGCCACCAGGTACCCACCTTTCGATGACCAACCGCGAGTTGGCCATCGCCATGGCTGACTACATCGACCACTTCTAGAATTTCAGACCGCCGGCACTGCTCGCGTAGACGGCTGGCTGGCGGGCTGGAACACGACGAGCGTGCCGAACGGCACATACAGCCTCCAGAGTGTCGCCTCCTACGCCGGCGGTGTGAGTGGCACAAGTTCTGGCGTCACGATCACTGTCTCGAACTGAAGGGCGTGCTCTAAGGGTACGGTACTAAAGGCAATCACTGTTGCCTTGTGCTCCCGCAAGCTGGCCTGGAACGACCTGAGTGGAGTCCCCGGACTTGCTGAAGTAACTCTTTGTCCGTCTGAGTTGCAAGCTTGGATAACACGATTGTGATGACTCGCCCATCGAGCTGGCGCGGGGCTTCGGCTACCGATGCCGCTCGAGGAGCGAGTGAGCGAAGCTGTCACTCCGGTCCCGGTCTGAAACCTGCTGAATCTGTTGGAGCACTAGCCCCGATGGTGCGATTACACGGGCAGGTGGCCGCCGCCCGCATCGAAGCCCCCGCGCCCTCCCCTCCGTCTCCCGGGTGGACCTACGGAATAAGAGCCTGGCGATTGGATTAGAGCGGATAAGTTCGGACGTTTCGCACGCAATCTGCCTGCGAAAGCCCTGGTTAGTGCACCGTCCAGTGGCTTATGGCTTACAACCAGCAGGTCGGGGGTTCGAGTCCCTCAGCGCCCACCTCAGACCTCAGGGTTAGGAGATAGAGGCCGCCCAAATGCCGCATCCACTCACCGCAGGGCCGGCACAATCGACTCGCTCGCGAGGCCGCTCAACGCCGCATGGCCCGGTGGACTTCTCGCCGCCCCGCCGCTCTCGGCAACCCTCCCCGATCAAGGGCGGGGTAAGCGACTAAGTGATCAGGCTTTCTCGTGGCTACGACGAGTGTCACGACACTCTCGACACTCGGTACTGCGAGTGGCGTTTGCTGATGGTGTTCCAGTCAATCCTTGGCCTCGTCCACCTGTGCGAGCGGGATTGATCGTGGGGAACTTCGTTGTACTCTTCGTCTCGCCGCATATCCGGCACGTCATTAGAGCGGAACCACGAGAATCCCACCCTTCATGCGGAACGGACATTTGACCGTCTGACTGAATCATCCTGGGCTGCGGCTGGCTAACGGCTTTTTGCACGTCGCCGTCCAGGGCGACGTCTTGGTTTTCGGTACCGCTCGCGTCGTCCGTACTCACCACCGAGGCAAGGGCGTCGATCCATTGCGGGTCGTTTGGGCCGGGCCATACTCGGTTGAATATGGAGGCCAAGAATCTCCCCCGTGAAGAGATCTTTGTCTCATTCCAATCTTCTTCAAGGAGTAACAGCCGATTCAGCCCCAACTTCGTGTACTGCTGAAGCTCGCTTCGCTTCGCTTCCCAAGGGTTATTGCTGATGGCCGCGTTGAGCGAGCCCGAGACCAATGTCAAGTTGCCGATTCGGTTTACGTGCTGTGTTCGCTCGTACTCGGCAACGATCATTTCGGCGGGGTCGGTTACTTGAAGGGGCCATGAGTCTTTCCAGCTCTGCGGAATAATGTGTTCGACCTGGAGAACGTCGTAGTCGACTTCGATCGCCTCAGCCTTCTTGGCGTCGGCCTGTAAGCATTCGTCCACTGCCCCCAAAATCAGCCGAAGTCTGTCCTGATTGATTCCTCCTGGACCGTAGTAGCGCCCATCTGCGAAGGCGAGTGCGACATCCTCGTCAGTAGGCCACGCGTAATTGTTTGACTCTTGTTGAAGCGAGTTGATCACGGCGTGCGCCGGGTTGGCCGGCGACTCTTGCGCTTCGGCGAGAACGTCCACGAAAACTTGGCCATACGCGTGGGTTTGCCACTTTGTAGCCATGCGACGAACTACGAATGATTCCACCGCCCTAAAGGCCAGTTCACGATCGATTTTCTTCAGTACATCTGGTGGCTGTACCAAAAGCCACAGAAGGACAGGAGTTGCCACAGTTATGTTGAGGCGGTCAATTCGTCGGTAGGCGAGATACTCCCGTACGGTCAATCCGGGTCGACGACCATTGAGCACTTCATACGCGTCGGCATAACTGCTTAGAGTCGAAAGAGCATCGAACGCTTTCAGACCGCTGTTGTCGAGCCAGGAACGAAACTCCGTATAGAGGCGACCGACGTTGATCGATCGGCCGAGTTCGGCGATGAGCCAATCCCCAAGGAGCCAGTCTTGATTAGCCCTCTGAGCATGTGACCGGGTCCCCGTGAGCTGATCCACCCGTTGTGCGAGTCCGAGCCCCACGATGTGGGCAAGGAGGACAGCACGACGATGAAGAGACGGCGCCACACGCCCGAGCAGGTGATCCGCAAACTCGCGGAGGGTGAGAAGCTCCTCGGAGAAGGCAAGACAATCGACGAGGTGGTGCGCCACCTCGAGATCACCGAGTCGACCTGGCACCGCTGGCGCAACCAGTACGGGGGCATGAAGGCCGACGACGCCAAGGAGCTGCGTGAGCTGCGCAAGGAGAACGCGCAGCTGAAGAAGTTGCTGGCCGAGGCCGAGCTCGACAAGGCCATGCTCAAGGAGATCAACCGGGGAAACTTCTGACCCCGGACTGCCGCCGGCGGGCTGTTGTGGCCCTCTGCACGCAGTTCGGGGTGAGCGAACGCCGGGCCTGTCGGGTGCTCGGCCAGCCCAGATCGACCCAGCGCCTGGGTGCACCGGTGCCCTCCGACGACGAACTAGCCCTCCGCGCCTTCCTGCGTGACTTCGCCCGCCGTCGCCCCCGTTGGGGCTGGCGGAGAGCAGCACTGGCGGCCAAGGCGGCCGGGTGGAGGGTGAACCCCAAGCGCGTCCACCGCCTCTGGATCGCAGAAGGCCTGCGTGTGCCCTATCGCAAACGCAAGAAGCCGCTGCGCGGCATCGGCAGAGCCATGGGCCCGTTCTGCCCGATCCGCCCCAACGTGGTGTGGGCTCTCGACTTCCAGTTCGACCAGACCAGCGACGGGCGGATGCTCAAGATCCTCAACGTCATCGACGAGTTCACCCGCGAGGCGCTCGCCACCGACGTCGAGCGCTCCATCGACGCCGATGGGGTCGTCTCCTGCCTCGAGCGTCTGGCAAAAGAACGCGGCGCACCGGTCTACGTCCGCTTCGACCACGGGCCCGAGTTCATCGCCTATGCGGTCGCCGACTGGTGCCGCTTCAACGGGACCGGCACGGTGTTCATCGACCCGGGCTCACCATGGCAGAACGCCTGGATCGAGAGCTTCAACGGCAGGATGCGCGACGAGCACCTCAACGGCCAGCAGTTCGACTCCCTGCTCGAGGCCCAGGTGCTCACCGAGGACTGGCGGATCGACTACAACATGAACAGGCCACACTCGGCGCACGGCTGGCTCACCCCAGTCGAGTTCGTCGAGCATTGGCTCAACCGACAGCAGCTACAGCTCGCATAGCGAGTGGCACAGCAATCGGGGCCCGGTCACCCCCTGCATCAGTGACGAGTCGTTCGAGCAAGACCAAAGGCACCGCCAAGCCACCAGAAGTGGCCAGCGGTGTCTGTGGGTATCGTGGTCCTTTGAATCGGTGTTGTCACCACCTGATTCTTGGAGCAGTCTCGACGACGAAGACGGCGACGCTCGAGGCGAGGATCGCGGCTCGGATGAGTTGACGGCGGATTGTGTGCATGGGGATCACCTCCTTTCTTGACTTGGACAAAGAACCGAGACCCGAGATCTCAAAAATGGACTCTTGGTGCTGTCTCGACGACGAAGACGACGACACTGGAAGCCAGGATCGCGGCTCGGACGAGCTGACGACGGATGGTGTGCATAGGGATCACCCCCTTTCTTCAAGTTGGGCATCGACAGAATGAGCGCCTAGGGGACGCAGTCTCCAGAACCGGGGACGACTGCGGCGGCCCGTGTCCTGCTCGATTGACCGGAGCGATGCGACGGCGTGCGGGAGTCCGGTGTCCTGTGTCTCCCACAGCGAGACGACACACCCGACGAGACCGACCAGGACCGCCACGTCGGCGACGTTGAACACGACCCATCCTGCGGGCAAGAAGTCATGCACCGAACCCGAAACGCTTCGGTCGATGAAGTTCGCCACCGCACCACCCAGGAGCAGCCCGGCGACCCAACCCGATAGTCGCTCGGTCCTCATGAGCCGACCCAGGCACAGGGCAACGGCGATGATGACCAGCAGCATGGCGACGACTTCAACAGCCGGTGGACCGTGGACAAGTCCGAGCGACAAGCTCGGGTTGTGGACTGGGACGACCGGGCCGGAGCGATGACCTCTGTCGATCTGTGCTGCGAGCTTGGAAACAAGATCGATGGCGATGACGCCGATGGCACAGAGAACCGCCTGGGTGCGTCTGCGCGTCGCTGGGTTGTGCATGGGGATGATCTCCTTTATCGATGCATTCAATGTTGCTGCGCCGCAAAGCTCTCGTCAGAACATTCCAGTTGTGGCAGACGACCGCCTCGGCCCTACCTCACGGCAGAGGAGTGGTCTGGCGACGCGTCGGGTCGACTGACAAACGCGGCCAGAGATTAAGGGTTGGGATCACCGCTGTAAAGCGAAGCGGTGATCCCAACCCGATTGAAACCGACTCGCCTTCAGTGCGGCGGCTCGTAGGCTAGGCGAGGGTGGCTTACCACGTAACTCTCGCGTAGCAAGTGGTTGCGTTGATGGACGTCGTTGGGATTCCGCTGGCGACCAGAATATCGTTGTAGTTATTGGACTGCAGCAGAACGTGGCCTGTAAGAACGCCATTGACCATCCACCAAACGTTGTAACGCATCACGTAGTGATCGACAAGATTGGGGATCGTGAAGTTCACTTGTGGCAGGACTGCGGGCGCTGTGGAGCTTGCCCATGTCCAAGGCGCGAAGGTCGATGAAGTCACCACGTTGGTGGTTGTGTCGATTAGTTGGGATTGGCTAGTGACCTGGGTCCAACCTGCGCCATAGCCATAGACCCTTGGAGATGGAGCTACTCCTGCCAAGCTCAGCTGGTAGCCAACAATCCCCCAGTCAACTGCGGTCTCGGTGCAGCTCGTGGCCCCAACGATGTTCACGTTACCCGTCGGGCCCGACACAGTCACAACCGACCAGGGGACTGCGGCTCCTGCTGGCGGGACGATAAAAGCTCCCGCACAGGCCGCCGAGATCGCCAGAAAGACCACCTTGAATACCGACTTACGACCGCCCGCATGGTGCCAACGTCCCTTCAGCTTGGTTGCCCGACTGGTTCTGTTGGTTCCGACCTCCGATGTCATGCTCATTGCTGCCTCCCTTTTCGTGGCCGGTCCCCCCGGCTTCTTCAAGGGTGCGCCTCACCGGAGTCTCCTCCCAGGGGCCAAGCCACCCACAGCGGGTGGGTATTTCGACCAAACGACGATTCTCGGGCGAAGCATGAAGGGCGCGTCAGAGTTGCCACTCGCTCCACGACGGCCCTTTCCAGTCGCTACGTCGGTTCACGACACACAAGACCTGACGAACCGATGACAGCTCGACGTGTCGCCAAGTCACGCAGCAGCGCGTCGAGAAAACGCCTCGGTTTCGTGACACGTGAAACGTTCGCGGAAGTCATCATGTTGACTGAATGATCCGAGCGATCGGTGATGTGCGGAGTTTGGGCTTTCCCACGTCACCCATCTGTCCCAGTCAGCACGATCACGGGCCCGAGGGGCTGCTGGCCGCGGGAAACATCGAACCCACTACCCAACTTCTCGCTCCCACTATGGGTGCCAGCCGGGTGCAAATACCCACACAGAAAGGGTTGTTTCAGCTCTCTGACTGTCTTCCGCAATTCCGCACCATGGTGGTTGTTCAGCGTCAGCTGGGTGGAACAACCAAGGAGGCACCAAGATGACTCGGTGGCCTTCCCCCCGTCAACCGGACACATGGTTATGCGGCCAATAGGTCGCGGCGTGCGTAGCGTAGTTCCCACTCGATTGGCGGAACGTTGCCGAGCGAGCTGTGCAGCCGCACGGCGTTGTAGTGGTTGATCCAGGCGATGATTGCCCGACGAGCGTCGGCACGGCGGCGAAGCGGTAACGGCTGATCAGCTCGCGTTTCAAGCTCGCCCAGAACGACTCGGCGGCCGCGTTGTCCTGGGACGACCCGATGCGCCCCACCGACTGGGTGATCTTGTGCTTGTCCGCACAAGGAGCGGAAGTCACGTCCCATGTACTGGGCCCCGCGGTCGTGGTGGAAGACCATGCCGGCGACGTCGCCGCCTCGCGTGGCCACCGCCATCTCGAGGGCGCCGGCCACGAGCTCGTAGGGCATCCGCTCGCCCATGGCGTAGCCGACCACGTGCGCGATCCGAGGTCGAGGACGTCGGCCAGGTACAGCCAGCCTTCGTCGGTTCCGATGTAGGTGATGTCCCCGCAGGTGCGCTCGCCGGGTTCGCCGACCGAGAAGTCGCGCCGGACCAGGTCGGGCAGGGGCGGGGCGCTCACGTCGGGGATCGTGGTGCGGACCTTGCGCCTCCGGCCGTCCTTCGCGTACAGGCCGTTGTCCGCCATAAGCCGCTCGACCCGCTTGTGGTTGACGCAGTGCCCGCGACGGCGCAGTTCGTCGGTCATGCGCGGCGACCCGTAGGTGTCGTCGAGCGTGTCGTGGACCTTGTGCATCTCGTTGATGAGCAGGGCCTCGTCGAACTCGGCGTCGGTCGGGCCGGCCGAGCGGTCCAGCCACTCGTAGTAGGCCGAGGCGGAGATCTCGGCCGCCGCACAGGCCGCTGCGATCGGGAACCCTTCGGCCTTCATGGCGGAGACGTGCCGGTAGCGGCTCACCGGTCCAACTCCTTCACCCAGAAGGCCACACTTCGTTTGAGCAGGTCGCGCTCCATGGTCAGGCGCTTCACCTCCCGGCGGAGCCTGGCGTTCTCCTCGCGCATCTCGGTCGTGGTTCCCTCGCGCTCTCCGCGGTCGATGCGCTCTTGACGCACCCAGTTGCCGAGCGTCTGCTCGACGACGTCCAGCTCTCGGGCCACGTCCGCGATCGTGCGGTGCTGGTCGATGACCAGGGCCGCCGCGTCTCTGCGGAACTCCTTTGGATACTTGCCCCGACGCCTGGTCGGCTCAGCCTGGTTCTCGGTCACCGTTGGCATGACTACCTCCTATTCGAGGTGTCCGGCCAACGGGGGGATGGTCATCGGATCCTAAAAAGGGCAGCGATTGCCGCGCTGGGGGGATTTGTCGGCATCGGCCTTGCGGTTCCTGCCGGGGCCGCCACTTGGACCAACTCAGGGCCTCGTACCGGGGGCACAATGACCGTGCCGCCGGCAGTGGCATCCTTTGACTCGCATGGCCTTGAGGACCTCGTGGTCCCGTACCGCGTCGTCTCCCGGATATCGAGCTACACGGGCACTCAGTACGTCACGGTGTGGTACGTCCTCGATGACTCCGTTGGAAAGGTAAATCCCTGGCACAGAGAAGCTGTCTTTATGTCGAGCGGTGTGCTTGGCGCCACCAGCACCAGCGTCGCCGTTAACGGATAAACCTTCTTCAACCTCTCTCTCTCTCCGATGCGTACCACATTGAGATGTACGTCGAATGGTCCACTGCTGCGTATCCGGGTGGGCAAGTGCTCGATATCATGCACGTGGATTACAGCTCCACGAATGACTACGCAAGCAACTATCCAACCTTCTTCGGGGTTGGGACCGTTCTTGGCATGGCGGCGATCTTCTACCATCCTCAAGTCAGCTGCTGCTACTGATGCCTCAGGGCAAAGCGGCACAAATGGCACCAGGGTCCCTTTGAGGGGCCCTGGTGCCATATTGCTCTCCGGTCGGGACAAATTCGTGAACCTAGGCTGCAGTCGTACCCATAACCCGACACATAAGCTGCCTCTTTGTCGCGAGATCACACAGGTTCGAGTGGAGCAAACAATGCCTTTTCTTCAGCAGAATGATTCGGGTTCAACCCGGCACGCCCTTGAGGGCAGCAAGATCACGCTGGGACGGCACGAAACCAATGACATCGTTCTGTCAGGTGATATGCGAGCATCTCGCCACCACGCTGAGTTCGAAGACGCACATGGTCACTGGACGCTTCGAGACCTCCATAGCCGCAATGGTCTTAAGGTGAACGGAGAAGAGATCTCAGAGCGGGTACTTCGTGACGGAGACAGAATTTCAATAGGGTCGTTCATTTTTACATTTGATGCTGGAGAGGATCCGCAGGCCACCGTGACCGACACTCGGATCGGTCAACGCCGCGATGCGGTTGCTCTTTCGGACCGCGAAAGGGAAGTGTTGGCATTGGTGGCAAGCGGCTCAACCGACCTTCAGATTGCCGACCGACTGAACATCGGGCTTACCACCGTCCGGTCTCATCTGGACCGAATCCGAAACAAGACAGGATGCCGAAGACGATCTGAGCTAACTCGGCTGGCGCTGGATATTGGTTTACAGATCTAAGAGTGGAATCAAGAGGTCGGCAATCCATACCGCGTTGGAATGACGGTTCTGAAGTGGCTAGCGCTACACGCCTCGTTTCTCAGGTGCCGGTATGCGTCACCTGAGCAGTTGTCGGGCGACCGTCTCGGCCCATCGTCGGATCTCTACTCGCTTGATTGTGTGCTCTACGAGTGTGTCGCCGGGTCATCGTTCCAGAGGGTGTCGATGAGCTGCTCTGCTCCGACTGAATGGCCCCCGGTGTAGTGCGAGGATTGCGAGCAGAGCGCGGCACTGATTTGGCGGGGACCGTCTTCAATCTCCACTTGGAGCGGACCGAGGATCTGAACGGGATTCTGCTTGGGGTCACGTCTCCGCCGCCCGACCACTCCGTTTCGACTTCTCTGTGCTACTCTCCAGGAACATCTCATGGAAAACGTAAGAGCGACGTGCCATCGATTACAAGCCCAGGAAGTCATCCGTCGAAACCGATTGCGGGCGATTGAGCTTCGCAGGACTTGGCATCTATGTGTTGCAGTGGACGACGAAGGAACTTGAGGCGCAGCGGGGCGAAGCAGGACGGAGTCGACATATTCCCCTCCTCGACGTTGAGGCTGGCGTCGGTAAGGGTAGGGAAGGTCAGCACGACGTTATAGGTCAACCCACCGGCGATCTGTGCCGCCCAGCCCGGGTAATCAAGGGTACTTACAACGCCGCCGGTTGAGATAAATGTAGGAATAGTGCTGCTGACGGTCCGGAAGTCTTCGGGGCTGTCCGGGGACACGCCCCATGCTTGACACTCTTGCGAATCCAGTTGATTAGTATCGATACCGGCGAAGGCGGGAAAGGAGGCGTCGGCGGCCTCATCTTTCACAAGGTCATTCGTATCGTCGTTGGGGAACTGCTCTTTGCAATACTGCGACATACCTTCACCGAAGATGGGCATCTCGGGATCCCCGGATCCAAGGGTCCCCTCGCTGATAGCCAGTCCAGCAATGTCGTCATTGAGCGCGTAAATCTGTGATGCGATGGGCGCCAGAACTCCTGAGAAAAAGCCTGCATCGAGCGCGATATCCAATCGAGGCCCATCGATCACAATGGGAATCGGGTTCTTCCGGCCCGTAGCAGAGACGATCAACCGTTACAAGACGCTGCTGAAATCCGGAAAGTCCGCCGTTGCCTGTTGCTCCATATTCGGAAATGCCTTGGCGCAGCTCGGGACCCGGTTGCAGAAGGACTGGTAGGCGGCGAGAGCCGCAATCAACCCGTTCGTCGCATTCGTGCTCGCATCAACGCTGGGCGAGTATGGATTCTCGAGGATGACACTGCGGACGGTCGTCGCTTGTTCGCGTATCACCTCATAGGCCACCAGCGTCTGTTCGGCTCCGGCCAATAAGTTGATTTTGGGAAGATGTAGTGCCGATAGCAAATCTCGAACGTCGGCGGCCCGGGCATCGTCTCCGTAGTCGTTTGGATCGATCCCCTGAGCGAGTAGTCGTTTGCGGCAGGCAGAGAATGCTGCTATCTCCTCGGCTGCCCCGCTGGGATCGGAGCTCGGGAGAGCGGCAGCGCGTCCACGACCGCTGCGCCCTCTTCAGGACAGTCTAATTTCGGGCGGAGCCGACTCCTCCTCTTTGCGCGAGGGCGATGTAGTTCGAATAGAGACGGGTGTTGCTCGATGGTCCTTCGAAGGTTTGACTAAAAGTTTGTTCGCCTATATTCGATCCGAGATCAAGAACCGGATCGGGAACCGGGTGCGGTATGCGCGCGGCCGCCTAACAACGAGCAACTTGACCTATTGCCCCTTGGGATGGCTCCGGTCCTGGGGCACGATTAGAGTCCGACATTGCACTCCGGCGCCCACGACTGCAGCCGGGCATTTGGCTGAAACGAGTTTGGGCGTATAGCCCCGACCAGCAGGTGACAGGCTCGGTGGCTTGTTCGAGTTGGTACTTCGTGTGATCACCAGGGCTCCCACGGTGGCCAGCACAGCGACAAAGACAACTCCCGCCGCAAAAATTGCGACTGAACGCCGCCACCAGGGTCGCGTCGGCTCAGGGAGGGAGTTCGTGGCCGCCAGCTTCGGCGCTGGCAAAGACGCTCGGGTCCCCGCGTTCGGATTAGGGGGCGGTCTGAGCGGCCTCGCTGGGCGATCCTTCGACCGACGGGTTCGACTCAGGGACGAGGACAGGGCTGTTTCGATTTCCTCGGCCGTGGCAAATCGGTGTTCGGGATCTTTCACCAGTCCCTGCATGATCGGATCGGTGAGATTTCTCGGAACTGACGGGGCGAGCTCGCCAGCGGCGTCGGGGCTTCGTTCTGCTGGCGTGCGATGAGCGTAACGAGGTTGTCTGCCACAAAGGGCGGCCGCCCGGCGAGGCATTCATAGAGAACGCAGCTGAGCGAGTAGAGGTCCGACGCAGGAGTGAGAGGGTGGCCTGCCAACTGTTCGGGCGAGGCGTACGAAACCGAGCCCAAGATCGCGCCGCTGTCAGTGAGCCCGATGGTCTCGTCCATGGACTTGGCAATGCCGAAGTCGGCCAGTTTGGCGCTGCCGGACTCTGTGAGCAGGATATTTCCCGGCTTGATGTCACGGTGGAGGATGCCGGCTTCATGGGCGTGACCGAGCCCCGAGAGGATCCCGACGGCCAAGGTGCGCGTCGCATCCGGGGTCAATCTTGACGAGAGAAGCGCTCGGCGCAGTGGCATGCCACGTACGAGTTCCATCACGATGAAGAGAGAATCTCCATCTATCCCGAAATCGTGGACCACCACGATGTTGGGGTGGCAGAGCGAGGCTCACTCGCCGGGCCTCGCGCTCGAACCGCTCACGGAAGTGTTCATCACTGGCTAGGGTGTCCGACAAGGTCTTGACGGCCAGCTCACCGGCGAGGGGATCCGTCGTAGGCGTGCCACCATCGAGCCTATGCGTCCGAACCAATCCGGCTACTCAGTTGTAGCGGTCGACGAGGACAAGGTCACGACCCGCTTCACCCGCTGCACTTCGCCTGCCGACCCTCGTCGTAGCGACACCGCTTTCTCCTAGTCCACAACTGTCATGGCAGACCAAGAGTATCTGAAAGCTGTTGACCCGGCGAAGCGACATCGGGCGAACTGCCAGGCCCTGCCCGTAATGACATGTTCCCGTCGGACTTCGTCTCCTAAGTAGCCCGGCGTTGCTAACCACTCCAACGACTCGCCACGGTCGATCAGTCCGGAGAAAAGCGTTACCCGGTTTGGGTAACTGACCAGCGCTGCGCTGTGGAGCGCACATGGCAGCATTCAACCGCTGCTCTGGTAAGGATAAGGTGGTCATGAGGGCCCCCGAACTAGTCACGAGCGCGATTCGTCGGTTGCAGGACAGTGGCAATCACGGGTCGATTGTCGTCGCCTTGTACGGTCACAGCAACGCTGGCAAGTCGTCGCTGGCCGCAGCGGTGTCCGACACAATCTATGTAGCCATCGTTCATGGATACGACTTCTACCG
The DNA here is from genome assembly GCA_963728845.1 of uncultured Acidimicrobiaceae bacterium. Classification (GTDB taxonomy): domain Bacteria; phylum Actinomycetota; class Acidimicrobiia; order Acidimicrobiales; family RAAP-2; genus Bog-473. Next base: position 28,795 of record CAVSLS010000040.1, on the reverse strand, counting down.
AGACATGCCCGCGGGAGTCGGCTCGAACTGATGCCTGCGCAAGGCGTTGACCGCTATTTCGATTGGAGCGCGCGCGGGATCGAGGCGCTCCAACCACTCGCTCAGCGGGACGAGCCCGGGTATCGCTGCTTCGACTGGGTGACCGGCCATGGTTTGACCACGGAGGTCACCGTCGACCCTCGCGAGGTCGTTCTCTTCGAAGGGGTCTATTCGGCTAGACCTGAGTTCGAGTATCTTCTCCATCTGAAGGTTCTTGTCGAGGTACGCGACGCCACACACGAACAACGTCGGCACCAGCGGGCTCGAACCCTCAGTCGAGATGACCCTCATGGCTGGGATGCCCGCTGGCATGCGGCCGAACGCCACTATTTCCACGCCATCCGGCCGTGGAAGACCTTCGACATCCTCGTTGATGGCGATTGTGAATCCGGACATTGCAGAAAGTGTTTACTCTCGCCTCTGGCTAGGTGCCGCGCGAGGTGGTCGAGGGCGGCTTTAGTGCCGACGGATCGCATCCGCGTTCCCTGCGGCGTTGCCTGCCTGCGGCGTCGTCGCCATGGGGTCGAAGCGTACGACTGTGCCGGCCTGAGGCGCAGTCTCCACCCATCCAATTTCGCGGGTACCTAAGGCAGGCAGGCCCCGCCCGCGTCGCGGTGCCCCTCCGTTTCCCGGTGGCGCCGGCCGCCCCCTGCGCGCCCCCCGCCGTGCGCGGCGCTTCTGGCCCGTTTCGGTGCCTGGGCCCCTCTCTCCCCACCTCAGACCTCAGACACCAAGGAATGCAGGACGGCCGGAAGCGGCCGGAAGCCGGACAAGGGAGGGAGGGCGACCCCACAGGGAGCCCGACCGACCGGCTTAGGGAAGTGCGAGGTGGGACGCATGGACACGTCAGCGGTCCACTCTGCCCGGCGATTAACGGTGTCCCCATCCCCGTTCCGGCGATAGAGGACGGACGGTCTGGCTCACCGACTGTCCCTGTCAGAGGGGCACCTCCGCTACCTACGATTCGTGCGACGGCCTGGAAGGACCCGAAGAACGCTGCAGCGGAGAAGTTGCTGATCGTGGAACTCGCCTCAGTCACCCTCCGAGAGATTGCTCAGCAGCTCTTGCACTACTCGGAACTCATGCCACCCGATGGAGAGGTTTACCCGGAAGATCTCATCTACCTCTCGAAGCAGCTCAAACTGATCAGCGAATCCCTCGTACTCGGTGCATCAGAGGGTGATGTCCAACGACTGGTCGCACTTCCAAGGTTGCGACGATTCTGCTCGTCACAGGGCTTTCCTTGGGCGCCCATGCACCTGACACTTTCGTAGGTGCTGCGGGCGATACGTCTTCCAGGAACTTACCCATACGCAGGAACAGGCCATGAGCCAGATCGAGGACTTGCACAGCCAAGCGGTCGAACTCCAGGCCCCAGAGATCGATAGATGGTGTAATCGGCTCCTGGACGAGGCAAGTGAATTTGGAAATCACTTCGAAGATGACCAGGGCAGGCTCGTCTTCCCAAACCTTGGCGGTACACATGCCAAGTCATTCGAAGTGCCAGGAAAGATCACCCGCATTGAAAACGTTGTGGTCACGATACGGAGTTGGGTGGACGGCCCGGGCGCTAGCGATTCAAACGCGCCGGTGAGCTGCAGCAGTTGCTGCAGCAATCAATATCTCAGCTCCACGAAATAATGGAACTCCAGAATCTGACGGACCAGGCTTGACTCTTCCGTCGTGCTTCGTCAGCACTTGACACCGCTGTTCGTCAGCGCACAGGTTTGCAAGGAGCCGGTGCTGATAGCGCTCGCCCCCCCGCCCGAGAGGCCGCTCACCGCCACAGGGACCGAGCTGTTTGTGGTGGTTCCGTTGCCGAGCTGGCCATCGCTGTTGTTACCCCAACATCCGGCACTCCTCCGCTCGTGAGCGCACAGGTGTCACCATCGCCGGCGCTGATGGCGGCGATGGTCGGTGGCTGTGCATCGGCCCGACGGCACCCCAAGGGCGACAAGGCTCAGCAAAGTACCAAGAACCAGCGACGTTACGACACCAACAGAGGCCTCGCGTTAAGAAGTAACACGGGGTTTGTTCCACTTCGAATCGGATGTAGTTCTCGTGGTTGCCTCCAGCGGTAGGCGCTCCGAGAGTGACGAACTATTTCAAAGCCACCGTCCGAGAATTGTTCACGCGAGAGGCGTTCGTGGCCGATAAGAATCCCCAATCGCTGGTCCACGCATGGGGGGGAATTCCAGCGCCGTACTAGAGAGCGTCACCTGCCGTTGGGCCTCTGTCTGTGGCCGTGCGGGGCGAGACTCAACAATAGCAGGCCACGCGCTCCAAAGGTAAGGCCGGCAAGTAATGCGGACCTGTACCCGGAGCGCAGGCCTCCAAAAGCTCGGCAAGAACGCCGGCTTACCTTTTGCCCGCTGTCAGATTCGGTTGCCAATGGGTTCATCAGCTGCCGGGTCTCCCACAAGGCCGTGGGCGGCGAGACTCGCCATCGGGCTCCGGGAGAAGATTCTGCGGCAAGGGGGCAGCCCCGCCCCGCGCCCGCGTGGCCTCTCCGTTTCCCGGGTGGCGCCGGCCCCCCGGGTCCTGTGCCGTGCGCGGCGCTTCTGGGCCGTTTCGGGCCCTGGGCCCCTCTCTTCCCACCTCAGACCTCAGGGAGAGAGGAGTGCGGGCACCGAAACGACGACAAGAGGGCCGCGCACGGGTCCCGGGGAGTCGGCGGCCGGCGTCACCCGGGAAACGGGGGTGGGGCGCGCAGCGGGTGGGGGCATCACGGGATGAGTGCCCTGAGCCTTGCGATACGTGACAACTGGTCGAAGTATCCCCGCCGCGGGATCCATCGGCGTTCAGATGGGTGGCAGTTCGAGAGGGAATAGTTGGTCCGTGTGAATATTCAGCCTGACCCACAATCCAGAGGGACGCCCCGTGTGCGACAATATGCCGTTCGGGGCTCGACGGCCACGCACTTCCCTTCGGGGAGGTGGGCAGCGGCCGAGGCGAAGGGGATATTGGCGAGAAACGCGGGTGGTGATGGCGACTGAGGTGTGTGATCCCTAGTGTCCGCACAAACTCAACGCACTGACACTGAATCGCGGTTCCTCCAGTCAGGTGACGAGGCGGGAACCGCACCAGGCGATCGGAAGTTCCGACCTGATGTGGAGGGTCTGCGGGCCATCGCCATCCTGTTAGTCGTTCTCTTCCATGCCGGAGTACCCCGAATCACCGGCGGATACGTGGGAGTAGACGTTTTCTTCGTTGTGTCCGGCTTCGTGATCACCGGGCTTCTCCTGAGAGAACACGCTGCGTCAGGAAGGAATCGCTTGTTGGCATTCTACGGACGCCGCAGCCGCCGAATCCTTCCCGCGGCGACCTTGGTCATCATTCTCACAGTATTGGCGTCGTATCGATGGTTGGGCTTCCTTGTCGGTGATGACACGGCCCGGGTTGGGAAGACGGCGTCCCTCTTCTATGCAAACTTTCACTTCATCGCGACTCAGACGAATTATCTGGCGTCACAAGCACCACCTTCGGCGCTGCAGAACTATTGGTCTCTCTCAGTTGAAGAGCAGTTCTACCTTCTGTATCCGACCCTCTTCATCCTTGCAGCCTTGAGTTGGAAGCGGGTGAGCATTCGACTAAAGCTTACAATCCTGCTGGTCAGTAGCATCGTGGTATCTTTCGCCTGGTCAATCCATCAAACGTCGGACAACAGCGTTGCTGCGTTCTTCTCACCGTTCACTCGCGCCTGGGAGCTCGCACTCGGAGCACTGGTCGCCGTCGCCAGTGCCCAGTTGGCAAGGCTTCCCCGGACCGTCGCAGCTGTGATGACCTGGGCTGGATTGGTCGGCATTCTCGTCGCAGCATTCACGTACAACTATGCGACACGCTATCCGGGCGCGGCGGTGGCTCTGCCCGTCATCTCGACGGCGCTCATCGTGGCCGGCGGGATGGCTCGCCCGGTGGCGGGAACGGAGTTTGTCCTGCGGCTTCCCCCATTCCAGTGGTTGGGAAGGCTCTCCTATTCGCTCTACCTGTGGCACTGGCCCATTTTGATCATCGCAGCTCAGCACGCCGGCCATCCCCTCTCGATTGAGGACAACCTGCTGTGGCTGTTGTTCGCTCTGGGGTTGTCGGTAGGCTCCTACTTCCTCCTTGAGAACCCCATCAGGCACTGGAAGTTCTTGACGCGCTCCCCAGTGAGAAGCGTGTCGCTGGGAGGGCTTCTCGTCGCCCTGACGCTCGCTCTCTGCACTTTCGAGATTGCGAGCCATTCGTGAATTCACAGACCAAGTAAGGGAGGAAGAGGAGATGTCACATGTGGATAGGCATCGCCGGAACATCTTCGGCGCAATTGCCTCGGTGGTTGTGATCATGACCGTCGCGTCTGGAACGGCGTCCCCGGCCTCTGGACGGGAGCCTGCCACGAGCGGGGCGGGTGCCTCAACGGCTCAAGTGCTCAAAGCTGTTGCTGGTGCTCCACGCATAAAGACGGTGCCGAACGATCTCACTCCGCCTTTGCAGGACTATGCACAGAATCCCCCACCCTCTGCGGTCACCCCGGACGGCCTTCTCTCCCAAGATGGGTGTGTTCCGGGTACTCAAAATCAGGCAACGGTTGGAAAGTGCGTATTTGGCGACCCGAAGGGCTCGAAGACGATCGTCTTGGTCGGTGACTCTCACGCTGAAATGTGGTGGTCCGGGTTCAATGCCGTCGCGACGCGCGCGCACTGGAAACTTGTGCTGCTCATGAAGTCGGCCTGTCCCGCCGTGGATCTGAACTTTTGGTATTGGCCGACAAATACCCCATACCCAGGGTGTAACGCTTGGCACCAGTACGTCACAAATCGAATCAACAAGATGGACCCTGCTGTGGTTGTCTTCACGAGCTGGTGGCATGGAAACGGGATTATCCCGAATGGCTATGCACCCACACTGGCGCAATGGCAGGCCGGTCTCGAACAGGCAATAACTTCGATAACTTCACCCGGGACCAAGAAGGTCGTGTGGGGAGATATCCCATATCTGGCGCAGGCCGGGCCGCTTTGTCTAGCCGCCCACGAGACGGACGTGCAGGCGTGCTCGACGCCCGCGAGCGAGGCAGTGTTGACAGACCACGAACAAACGCTGAAGGCTGCGGCTCTCGCGACGGGAGCGACGTACGTTGCAACAACACCGTGGTTGTGCACTTCGACGTGCACTGCTGTTGTCGGGAAGTATTCAGTGTACGCCGACGCGAACCACATCGACAGTTCGTATGCCCTCTATTTGCAAGGCGCGATAGCGACAGCTTTGCAACCTGTCATGGGCTAGCCCAGGAGCCACCCTGCATCCAGGTGGACGAGCTTGCCATCGACGACGCCGACGGCGGCCCAGGGGTGTCTGGAGCCGACCCTTTTCACATCTCCGATTCACGCCGGCGGACGGCATGGCGCTGTGTAGTCATTCCCCATGTGAATGGCGTTGTTGAGTCGACGATGTCCTCGCAGAGAGAGTCGATGGAACACCCGGCCCCCCGACGAGCTCTCGACCGGCGCGATCCCCGCATGGGCGGCGAAGCAATCCCGGTTGGCGAAGCGACGGACGTCACCGCTGTAGCCGATCACCGAGCAGGCGAGGACGGGGCCCACCCCGAAGAGGTCGGTGAGTGAGTTTCGACGCCCGCACGGCGATGCGGATGTGACGGCGTGACTCCTTGATCTGCTCGTCGAGGCGCACTCCTCTTTTGAGCCACCCCGCAGCGAGATCCAGACGAGGCATCTCGAAAGGAGGCCAACCGACCAGGCCGGCGGCAGACACTTAAGGGAGCCAACCCGCCAGGACCTCTAAACGCTACGAATCAGCCGTCCGTCTGCTCAAAGTCTCAAGCAGGCAGCCTCGAATCGGTCCTGAACATAAAATGTTTGACCGATAGATGAATTTGCGGGACCTACAACGTCCAACTGTATGAACTGCTGAGGTGCGCTCAATAGTGCAGGCGCAGAGCGATAGAGAGGACCGGACGATGTCAGAGGAAATCAAGCCGATCGCAGCATCACGCAGAATTGAAGCACCGGCGGCCCCCATCTTTGAAGTCTTGGCGAATCCGCAACGTCACATGGATTTCGACGGGTCTGGCATGCTCCGGGGGGCCGTCCTCGACCGTCCCATCTCTGAAGTGGGCGACACCTTCACCATGAAGATGCATCGGCTCGGAGACGACTACCTCATGCTCAACTATGTGGTGGAGTTCGAGCCAGATCGGCGCATCTTTTGGGAACCGGCCCCCGGGGACCCTTCTCGGACTGAGGGTGATGATCCATCCAAAGTCGGCATCCCTGCGGGCTACCGCTGGGGCTACATCCTCATTCCGGACGGTGACGATGCCACTGTCGTCACGGAGGTATTTGACTTTGGCACCGTGACGGAGGAGATCCGCCAATCCCTATTGAGCGATGGCGGGACGTGGATCAACGGGAACAATTCGATGCTTGAGTCCATGACGGCCAGCCTGGAGAGGCTCGAGAAGATCATTGCGAAGTAGGTCCGCCGCCCGCGCATGTTGATGAATCGCCTTTAGGACGTTCTGGTAGGCAGACCCCCTGCCGCAGTACACCGGATCGGACTCGTTCTCGGCCGCTGCTGGTCGGACGCTCTATCGGCGAGTGAAGGTCATATGCGTTACACCGCTACGCGTACCAACCGCCTCAACGTCGAAGCGATGCTCGAGTTCGTCAAGGCCGTCCCAGAGGCGTTCTCCGCGGCCGAGAACGATGGGCACGATCGCGATGTGCATGTAGTCGACAAGACCGGCAGCTACGAACTGGCGAATGGTTGTAGGCCCTCCGCCAATTCGGACGTCCAGGTCGCCCGCCGCCTCGCGTGCCGCATCGAGGGCCTCTGCAGGTTCGGCGTCGATGAAATGGAACGTCGTCCCGCCTTCCATCTCGATCGCGGGCCTCGGGTGGTGAGTGAGAATGAACACCGGCGTGTGGAAGGGCGGGTTGTCTCCCCACCATCCCTTCCAATCCTCGTCAACCCATGGTCCACGCTGGGGCCCGAACTTGTTGCGTCCCATGATCTCGGCTCCGATACCGGGGAGCCAGTCGTTCGCGAAGACATTGTCGATGCCGGTGCCCCCTTGTGAATGACCTTGCATGTCTTGGAAGGTCTGGGTCGGAAAGAACCATTCGTGAAGCCTGTTGCCCGCATGCCCGAAGGGTTCTTCGAGGCTTTGGCCCTCGCCGGTACCAAATCCATCGAGCGAGATAGAGAAGTTGTGGACCCGAACACGCGACATTGCCACTCCTCGCTTTGGAAATTGACTACTACTTCATTCGGCTGGTGGGCGGCGATTCCAGATCTCCGCCAAGATAATGGACGAGCCGGCTATCCCCGGCTCTCGCCACTGAGAGCCGACTGCAGTCGCAGGTCCGGCTGGACCCGGAATGCCGCGACCTTCGATTGGCCGATACCGAGCATGCTTCGGCACTCTCGGCCCGGACAGATACACCGAAACACCGACTGTGGGCCGCTGCCGACACCCTAGGATCTCGGTCTGGGCGTGAGGACCATCAGGGGGATAATGCGCTCAGTCTTCCGCGCGATGTCTGCGAGCTGCGGGTAGCGCTCAGCTGCTTTCGCGAAGAGCCGGTCGCGCTCGTCGCCGGTGGCCTCCTCCGCTACAACGTCAATCGTCTCGCTCCTGACCTCAATCCTCGTGACCGGGTGCTCCTCTAGGTTGTGATACCAGGCTGGATGCTTCGGCGCTCCCCCGTTCGCGGCCCAGATGAAGTAGCGTCCATCGTCGGGCAGGTACGCGACGGGGTTGACGCGGCGCACACCTGACATCGCGCCGGTGTGGTGGAGCAACAGAAGTGGCGTTTCCTCCCACATGCCGCCGACTCGTCCGCTGTTGGTCCGGAATTCACCGATCACTCTGGCGTTGTACTCATCGGATGACTCAGCCATTGGGCTCCTCTCGGTGTCGCCATGGCTTTGAGGGCGACCAGCCACCCTGACGGTCTCTACCCGATTGCTCCTCGCTCTGGCTCGCACCCTTACGAGGTCCGCAGCGTCAAATCAGTCTCAAGGAGGGTTTTGAGACTGGAAAGAACGGCCGGCCAGCCATCAGAGATGGCTTGGAGAACGGCACTACCGGGCTCAAAGCCGTTGTGGACGAGCGTGAGCTTTACCACCCCGTGCCCCGCGTCCTCAATGTCGAAGGCGACGTTGGACCGGGGTTCAGCCCGCCACGCATCAGCGGTGGCTTCGTCCATCCCGACCTCGGCGGCCCATTCGGGCGTAATCGTGTGCCAGGTGTAAGCCAGCCGGCGGTAGGGATCGGACTCGAGGATCACCTGTTCGGGATCGCTCACGACAAGCCCGACCTCCTCGTGCGCCATGTCGTAGGTGGAGCCCTTCTTCCAGTCCGATTGAAAGGTCTTCTCACCAGCCCTTTGGTGCCGCCAATAGCGCCTCATGAGGGCGGGGTCCGTGAGGCCCTGCCAGACCTGCTCGGGCGTGGCCTGAATGTAGATCGGGTAGGTGAAGCTCGTCATCTGGTTGCTGCGTGCAGCCATTGCCTAACCTCCAGTCGTTGGTCGCCCCATTGAAATGGACCGCCCTCAGACATATCTACCCATGGTCGAAGAAGACCCAACCTCGCGCTGATAGGGCTGCTCCGGTATGCCGGGACGGGGATGGCTCATGCAGACGGCCGTATTTGGTGTTGGACCGCTGATGGGATCAAGTGGGGACGCTGGAATGCACAAACTCCGACCAGGCGCTGACCCATTCATTCCACACGGGTGGCGGATAGTCATGGCCCATTCCCTCGATCTCGATATAACGGGCGCCGGGAATGATTGCAGCGGTGCGACGCCCTCCACTGGGGTCGATCAGGGTGTCGCGGCTTCCGTGGATCACGAGGACGGGGAGATCGATCTTTGCCAGTTGATCGGCCCGTGAACCATCGTGCATGACCGCCCTCATCTGTCTGCGGATCCCCGCCGGACAGAAGCACCTGTCATAGGCGGCGGCGGCCCGGTCACGTATCGCGTTATCGTCTAGCCATTCGGGCTTCGACCCATACACGTGCAAAGCAGCAACGTGATTGTCGATATAGGCCGATCGAGACGGAGCTGGTGGCGCCATCAAGAAGGCGAGAGCCGCCTCGGAGCTATCGCCGTAGCCGGGCTCACCGGTGCGAGACATCACCGATGTCATGGAGAGCAGGCGGTCGCCATGGTCGATAGCGAGCCGTTGTGCGATCATCCCTCCCATTGAGCAGCCCATGACGTGTGCCTTATCCGCGCCCACCGCATTGAGGACCGCAACGGCGTCATCGGCCATATCGACGAGCGAGTAGTCGATACCGTCGAGCTTGGCGGACCGCCCAACGTCGCGGTTGTCGAATCTGACAACCTGGAAGCCTTCGTCGCAGAAAAGCTGACACCATGGCACGGCATAGTGGATGCATTGTGATCCAAGGCCATTGACCAGGAGAAGGGTCGGCTCGTTTGGGTCGCCGAAAGACTCGTAGTGAAGATCGACTTCACCGTTGTGTGCGCTGCTCACACGCACCCCCTTTTCGTGATCGTAATGGTAGCTGCGACATCGGAGTGTCGATCGAATATCCGGTCGGAAGCCCAGAGCCCCGCGAGTTCTCCTGAGCGCCAGGACCGAGTCACTCCGAAGTGTCGTATAATGGTGTCGTAATCATCCAGAGGAGTCGAGGGTCCTGGCCCAATGACACTCCGCCAACCGACCGAGAGGCACGGTGGCAAAGCCAGGTGCGATGAGGTGACCGTCATGGTTTCAAAGACCCTGCAATCGCTCGATGCTTGGCTCGCTCAGGCAGAAGAGGTTCTCGCCGAGCAAGACAGTCACTCAGAAGCGGAGTCGGATACTCAGCTAACGACAGAGCCGGTCCAGCTCTGCTTTGATTTGGGTGACTTGTGATGGGCCGGAGGCGCAACCGGCTCCGTCGTGTACGAGCTGCATTGCTCACTGCACGAGAAGAGCTGCGAGATCACCTCGCACCCGACGAGATCCCCCTCGACAACCTGGTGCCGTACTGACATTAGGTGCGAGCTGCGGCCCCACTACGTGCTTGATTTCACATGTTCTCAGCTGATTCCGAGATTTCGTTACCCTATTGACATATTTCCGTCATATTTGTAATAACTGAGAAGTGGCAAGAGTACGGCACAGAGACACGAATCTCTCTGACTGCGACATGACCGTTGTCGCCCGGCAGAGCTGAGCCATGGCCAACGTCTGGCAGGGCGTACCTCGGCTCGGTCGAAGTCCAGACGCTGCTGCTTTTGCTGCCCGGAGCCGAAGACGTCGGAACAAACTGACGGTCTTGGCGGCTCTGGGCGCGGTGGTGATGGGTGCCGTCTAACAGAGCCGAGCGAGTCAGGTGGTGGGTCGTGACAATCCTGCCCGTGGTCCCCGTGGTCGTGGCTGCCGTTGTGAGCGTCATGGTCTGGGGCCACCCAACGAAGCGGCAGTCTCCCGGTTTTTTCGGGGGTCTAGATCAGGCATCCCAAGAGATCCAGTCCGGCGGTACCGCAGCGAATGCTGCTGCAACCGTTGCGGCTTCACAACCACCGGGCTCTGTGAGTGTGTCGGCACTTAACGCTGCACTCCCCACATATGAGTGGGTCGACGGTCCGACGAACGTTCCCTACTCGTCAAAAAAGCGACCCATCGTCGGTGTAGCCGCCAGTGGGACTCACATCGAGACCGCAGTCCAAGCGGTGGCGGGATCGTGTTCGTATGGCCTCAGCATTACGTCGGCGTCGGACCCCTTGATTGCAGAGGACCACCTTCTGGGGACGGGCACGTACTTCCAGTATGTATACGACGCCCCTCAATGCGCCGCTGACCAGGCACCGACCTCATCGTGGATGGGCTGGCTGGGAACACCGTGATTCCGCCGAACGACACACCTCAGCCGAGTGACTGGTATGGGTCATCTTTCCCTCTGAGTCCAAGTCAGAGTGTTGCGTCTCTCGATCCGGGGATAGGTCGGAAAGAGCGATCACCCTGGATGATCCCGATTGTCCTTTGGATAGTTGCCCTCTGTATCCCGCTTGCGCTTGTCCTGGTTTTCGTGATCGCCGCCGTGATCGTGGGTTTCTCGAACGGTTATGCATTCAACCTTTTTCAGGGCTTAGACCAACTTGCAAAGGACTTCCAGTCGGGGGGCACCGCAGCTCATGACGCTGCGGTTGCCTTCGGGCCGCAGGTTGGTTCCCTGAGTCCGTCAGTCCTGGCTACAAGACTGCCCCAGTACCAGTGGGTGGATGGAGCGACGAATGTGCCCTACTCCTCAGCCAAGAGATACATCGTCGGCGTGAATGCCAGTGGTACGCATGTCGTGACTGCGGTTAAGGCGGATCCAGACTTCTGTTCGTACGGCCTCAGCGTCACTTCTGGTGCCGACCCCTTGGTCACAGAAGATCACCTCCCAGGTCCTGGCACCTATTTCGAGAGTGTGTCGCAAGCATCTCAATGCCTTGCCGATCAAGCGCCCGTCTCAGGATGGCAGAGCTGGCCACTACCTCAGTAGGGCGGATAGGTATCTACGGCTTGACCTTCGCTCAGAAACGAATGCGGGTTCGCGACCGGTCCTTACCGGCAGCGCTTTGGCAGATGTAAGGGATTAATGCGGCCATCACATTCTGGGGATTGAGTTCGAGGGCAATGAGTGATGGTATTGCGATGTCATGGCATTCCTCCAGATATCGCGTCCCTCAAGTCCTACCCACTCCTCAGGCACTCTCACGTAGGCCCGCCGAGCCATTGCGCTCGACGGAACGAACCATTTCCGGTGGGCGTCAACGGCCGACCGCTCGTTCGAGCTGCGCTTTGGTCATCTTGGATCGTCCCCTCACCCCTCTGCGTTTGGCCTCTTCGTAGAGTTGGTCCCTCGTTCGTCCCCCTGCCCCTCGATGCGACCGCAGGCCGCCCCGACGCGCCGATGAGATGTCTCGAGTGGAGGTCGAGCTCGATTGGTTTGCCTCTCCGGACCGAGCTCGTTCCTTGTTCACAGTCCGGGCGGCGATCTCCTCCGCCAGCCTCTCGGAATCACCGCCCCGCTTGAGACCGGACTTGATGTGTTCGTACTGACGCTCTCGCTTTGCGTTCCATGCTCGCTGTGGCACGTTGTGCCTCCCTCCATCCCCCGCTCCGCGTCCCGCGTCCCCGGGGCATGTCTGGCCGATACCCCAACCCTGCTCGACGAAACGAGGATCGTTCGCCAGATCAACGATGTGACAGGATTCTTCTTGGTCGCTCACACGCGACCGGGGCGGTACTGGGGGATGGATCTGAAGATGTCCATTCACGACAAAGCAAAGAACGCATGGAGTCTGCGAAGAGCGTCGCAAAAAGGGGTCGCTGGTCGCGTGAGCGATGATCGCTCGAGGGAAAGGGAATGGCCCAACGAGCGAAGGACGACCTAATTGTGCGTCAGGCTGGTTAGGGTTTTCGGGGTGACGGCGCGCCGAGCCGGTCAACAACCGGGAGGACGAACCACAAGAACGCGAAGCATCCCGTCGTGACAGCCGCGAACAGGCCGCTGAGCCTGTTCAGTCCGATGACCATCAAGACCATCCACACAGAAGAGCACACGGCCAACGCGACCATGGCCAGTCCGAGAATCGCCTGGATATTGGCGTAACGGAGAAGTCGTCCCTTCTCGTGGAGCCGGAAGACCCAGCGATGGTAGGCAACGGGACTAATGAGGAGCACGGTGGCGAGAGCGGCGCAGATCAAGCTCACCTGATAGAGATCTCTTTCGAGAGCGTCGAGGCGACCGAACCGGACGGTGAAAGGCAGGGAAAGGAGAAACCCAAAGAGCATCTGCACACCGAGACCCGCGACCCGAAGTTCCTGTAGGAGATCGCTCAGGTTGCGATTGTTGCGTTGGGACTCGGACTCGCCTGTCGGACTCGGCTCACTTGAGCGGGTATTGAAGCCGTTCTGTGCCACGCCGCTGCTCGGCGAGTTCATGGGTTTCCCTCCCTGAAGAGTCCGGTAAGCGGTGCTTATGATCTCCCGTCACTTCTCTGGAACCGTGAGTTCTAAGTTGGGGGCTTCCGCGGCGCGATAATCGTGCTCCCGGTATTCGTCCTGGGTCATCGGTCGTTCTTTGAATCTGCTTCGGACTTCTTGCTCTGGGCGACGCTGGTTCTCAGTGGATTGGAGCGAGATCGACGTTTGATCAGCCTCAGTCAGCGGCGGTTGCACGAGTCCGCGGGGCCAGAGCCGACGAACCAGCACGGTGTTGACCTCGGCGGAATAGACGGTGATCTGCGCACCAAGGTAAATCCACGCCACGAGTCCGAGCACCAGTCCAAAGGTCCCGTACAGAGCGCCCGATCCGCGAAGATAGTGCCCCACGACGTAGCCGCCGAAAGCCTGGAGGATGGTCCAGGCAACGCCGCCGATCACAGCCCCGACCACGAGGTCTCGGGTCACCACAACTTTTGGCGTAAGAACGCGGAACGTTCCAAGATACAGACAAACGTTGACGATGCCGGCAACGAGCTCGGCGCAGATCCCCAAGACGGCGTCATGGCGTCCGAACGTACCGAACCCCGTCAACGCCGTCGTGAGAACGAGGCCCACGGCCAAGACAAGTAGGAACGTGAGGCTGCGGGCGAGCCGGGTGATGAAGCCGGGCCTGGAAGGCCCCGGGACGTTCCAGATCTGAGCCATGGCGAACAACCCCGCTTGGGCCAGGCTCGTCGTTCCATAGGTGAGCCCAACGATGCCCACCACCAGACCGAAGGTCGAGCTGCGCTTGAGCGCATGGATGTTGTGGGCGAGTTGCTGCCCAACGACCGGAAACTGCCCAAACGCCGATTCGATCACGCGCTGGCGTAAGGAGGGGTCGTCGGCCAAGACTATGCCGAGGATCGTGACCGCGAGGAGGAGCAGCGGGAACACCGTCATGAACATCGCGTAGGTCAGTTGTACAACGAGGTTCCCCCCGTAGTCATCGCCGTATTTCTTCATGACCCCCAAGGCGAAACCCGGCCCGACATGGTGTTGCTGAGCGGCGTCAACTCGTCGGAGCGTTCGTTCGACGACGTTCATGTGCTGCGCTGTGCTCCAGCCTGGACGCTCGCGTGAGTGTGCTTTCGAACCTCGAGCTACACGGCAGCAGCGTTGACCGATGACAGTTTGTCCGCGACGTTGTCGACCGTCTCAGCAACCTGGTTGTGCGCCGCTTCCTTCGTCTTATCCACCACGTCTCGGACTTCGGGTCGGCGTGCGGCGGAACGTACTGTTTCTTCGAGTCGTTGGTACGGGCCAGAACCCGCCCGCGATCCCACGAGGAATCCAATCCCAAGCCCTAAGAGGAATGACAACTTCTTCACGATATGGCCTTTCTCGAACAGTGTCGATTTGCAGTGTTACCCCGTCGCGCTCCGAACCAAACCACTCCCGTTGGTGTAAGGGCCGTATGGTGCAGTGAGCTCAGCGTGTGTTGACGAGTCCAAATGAATGGCATCGCCGTCCGCTCTCGTTGGCTTCACGGCAAACGGTCAAGGCGATGGATCGGAACTGCTGCATCGCGAAAGCGGCAGCCAATCGACCTCTGCATCGCGCCACGCCGGAGGGACTTATCATTCCGTCCCATTGTGTCTGGCTGATGTTCAGTCCACGGGCTTGGTTTGACGGCGATGATCGCCGAGGATGCCTTGCCCAGCTAGGGACGCGGCCTGGGCGCGGTTGCGAACGCCAAGCTTGGCGTACAGGCTTCGCAGCTGAGTCTTGATCGTGTTCTCGCTGACGTACAGATGGCTGCCGAGTTCGCGGTTGGTCATGCCCGTCGACAGCAGGGACAAGAGCTCGCTTTCGCGTTCGGTCAGGCCGATGTCGCGGCCGGGCCATCGCAGTGTTGCATCGATCTGGGCGCGTTGAGACCTATGGGTCAGAACCACATGGTCGCCTCTTGCGGCAGCCTTGATGCCGTCGATGATTTCTTGAAGGGGCACCGCCTTGGAGATAAATCCTTGAGCACCGGCATGCAAGGCACGACGCACCGCCTCAGGTCGATCGGAGAAGCTGAAGACCACGATCGCCCCGTTCGTCGAGTCGGCACTAAGAGCGCGCACTCTTTCGCCGAGAGACCCGAGCTCGCCGTATGTGTCGAGCAGCGTGACATCGACACCTCGCCTCGGTCGCTTTCGGATGTCGATTTCGACGACCTCGATCTCCGGCGCACTTGGCCTCAGTAGGGCACGGAGGCCCTCAAGGACGATCATGTAGTCGTTGACGAGTGCGACGCGGATCGCCCTAGGCACGGCTTCAGTCTACGATCGACCGTTGGGATTCGAAAATCACCCGATCGGGCGATTGATCCCACGAGGCTCTTCAACCAAGCTCGTGGACGTGGTTGCTCCCATCGAAGAGAGAGGCAATCGCACACGCATTGGTAGAGGCCCGCGAGAGCTCACTCCTTGGTCCTGTTGCACGAAGGAGGCGCAACTCTCTGCGGCGGTCGAGTAACGGAGGCTCTTGATGGTGCACCTATTTGGCGTTACTTCTTACGACGTCGAGGAAGGTCGCATCTTCGCCCTGAGGGGAGAGCTTGATGCATGTACCTGTCGGGGGCTCGCCGAGCAGTTGGTCGGACCCCCCGGCTCTCTTATCGTCGTGGACCTTCACGAGCTCAATTTCATCGATTCCTCGGGGCTGGGTGCCATCCACGAAGCGCGGCGAATTGCGGTCAAGAACGGGGGAAACCTCGTCGCATGTCGTCCGCGTCCCATCGTCTACCGCGTGTTGGAGATAACAGGCCTCGACACGTGGGTCACGGATTGGAACCCAGCGTGGTCGAACCTGTCCGTATCCGGGTCTGTGCCAGAGGAGCGTTTGCCCGTTGACGCCGAGCGAACAACCATCAAGTAATCCGCACATGTGTTGCGAAGTGGTTTAGACCCAACTCACAGGGGTACAGCCATCGCAGCATGAAAGGAGGCTCCATGATTGGGGCTGGAGGACTCGTTGTAAGCATTATCGCATTTGGAGTGGGAGCGATTCTCGATTGGGCGGTCACGGAGCCCTACCAACACGGCTTCAACATCAACAAAGTGGGTTGGATATTGATGATCGTGGGCGCGGTCGGTGCCGTGTTGTCAATCATCGTTATGGTTGCGGCAAACGCCCGTCGGCGGAGCACGGTGTTCGACGACGGACGGGGGAACGTTGTTCGTCGAGTCGATTCGACGTACTAGGTGGAAGCGCGGTTCGTACTGGGTGGAAGTCCCGAACCATCGGTGGCTTCGTGAATAAAGGGTTGTTCTTATGGTATTGATTCTTGCATTGCTGCTTGTCTTGATCCTCTTTGGTGCCGGATTCGCGGTGCATCTCTTGTGGATTGCTGCAGCCGTCTTTCTTGTCCTGTGGCTTGTCGGGTTCGCCATTGGTCGGGGTGAGGGCGCTGGAACACACCGCTTCTATCGGTGGTAGCGCGTGAGTGGAATCGGCAGATTCCAACTCTGAATCGGCCCCCTTCGGGGGGTCGATTCGCGTCTGCGGTGAATGAGCTAGCTTTCGGCTCATCGTCGCGAGGTGTCGTGAAGCAATGCTCCGCTACACAATCTTGCGACGCTGCGCCCTTATCGCGATATCGACTCCTACACCTTCGCCGATCGAGCGCCAATCGATTGCAACCACTCGATCACGTTGTCTTGTCGAGTCCCGAGACCCGTGGCCGCATCCAGGGCGGTGCCTTCGGCATAGTCCGGTTCCCAATTGAGATCAGCACCCGCGTTCAAGAGGCGTTCGGCTGCACGGCGTTGACCAGCGCCACAGGCGTGCCAGAATCCTTGTGAAATCTGCTCTTGGTCGATCCCGGGCACGAGCAGTTCGTCCAAGCGTTCCAACATGCCGAGGGCGCCGGCGTGCCAGACCTTGTCCACTCGGGCACCTTGCACCACCAGTAAGCGAGCGACGTGCCAACAGGCATATCCCACCGCGTTGTCGAGGGGTGTTCCGATCGAGCCGTCAGGCGTTTCAAGATCGGCGCCCCCGTCAATGAGTGCGGCGGCGACATCGACGTCATCGCTACTGGCGGCGTAATGCAGAGGCGTTTCGGAACCTGGTCCTGGGACTTTCGAGCCACCTCCCGTGGTCAGCGCATTGGGGTCGGCGCCGGCGTCGATGAGCACTCTCACGATTTCGGGCCCGTTTGGGAAGTACCCAGGCCAATCAGTTGCGAAGTGAAGGGCGGTGCTGGTACCACCCCGAGCGCCTGCGAATCTTGCGGTTGCCAGAACGGGATCAGCTGAGAGCAGGCGTTTGATCAGCTCTACGTCACCGCCGTGCACGGCGGCGCGCATTTCGAGGGCAATCGGGTTATCGCTCGAGATGGTCCGGGGTGTCGTCGGGTCAGTCATTTCCGCAATGGTCGCAGGTTCCCGGAAATGAGCCTTTTGGCCCATGGCGACTGGGACCTGACTTCCTAGATTGGCGTGGGGAGGTCGCGGCGCAGGTTCGCACGTCCGAACCGGCATTGCGCTGTAGGAGGGGAAGGCCAGTGGATCGGTTGAGTTGTCGTGCGTCCAGTGTTCGGCGGCCTCGCCGCCGTCGCGACCCGATCGCCTGGCTCGGGCTCCGCTGATGAGCACCGTCCAAGAGCAAACCTTGGCGTTGAGACAGGGCGAGCACGTTGAGGCCGCATTGGCCCTGCCGGCGGACACGACTCCGACGGCGGATCGGACTGGTCCCGATGCTGGGCCCCTCGAACCCGCCCCACCGACCGGCGGTGAGCTCGGGCGGCGCCTGCACGCCGTCGCCCGCCCCTGCGGTTACTACGTCCTCTCGAGAGTCGCGGTCCTGTTTGCCGCAATGGGTGCCAAGTGGTTCGCACCACATCTGCAGTTGTTCAGCGCCTTGACGGCAGGCTGGGACGGGCACTGGTACACCCTCATCGCACAACACGGGTACCCGCACCATGTCGTCAACGAGGGCAACGGCAGCCGATGGGCCTTCTTTCCCGCCTGGCCCCTCGCCATGCGCGCCGCCGTCGAGGTCACCCGTCTGTCCTACGGCCAGGCCACTGTGATCTTGTCCTTCGTCCTCGGGCTCACCTCGGCCATCGCTCTTTGGTTGGCCGTACGAGAGGTCTTCGGATCCGTCGTCGCCGATCGGGCCGTTCTGCTCTACGTCTTCTTTCCGACCGCGTACGTTCTGAGCCTGGGCTACTCCGAAGCCCTCTTCATCACGACATGCGGAGCGTGCCTCTACATGCTCTCGCGGCGCCATTGGATCACGGCGGCGCTCTTTGCCACACTCGGAAGTCTCACCAGGGACTTCGGTGTCGTCCTCATTGCGTGCGTCGTTGTTGGGGCGGGCCACGCGTTTCTCACGAATCGCCGCAAGTTCCGCCCATTGGTAGCCGTGGCCATCGCGCCACTCGGCTTCGTGGCCTGGTTGGTGTACTCGTGGTGGACAGCGGGCACGCCATTGGCCTTCGTGCAGGCGGAACGGTTCTGGGGAGATTCGCACTTCGTCTGGTTTACCACTCCGATTCTGGCGGTCGTCGACGTCTTCACGGGTCCCCAGGCGCTGAAGGACGGGCAGGTGGTGCTCTGCGTCCTCGGCGTGGCCTTTGCCTATGGCGGGATTGTGCTCTTGTCAAAGGCGCGCGACAAGGGGGTGACCATGCCGCTGTTCTGGTGGGTGTTCACCATCGCGAGCACTTTGATGGTGCTGAGCTCGTACGAGCCGGACAGCGTTCTGCGGTACTCCATGGCGGTGATCACCGTCTACGCGGCCTATGCGTGGCGAATGCGCCCCGCCTGGGAGGGTCCGCTTGTGGGCGTGCTGGGCGTGTCGCAAGGAATGATGATGGTTGTCGCCCTGATGGGAAGCATGCATCCTCATACCGCAACCCTTTGGCCTTGAGGAGCCCACTCGGACCACCGTGTCCGATCAGCGAAGAAGGCGCCAAGACGCGGAGGGTCCCGAGAGCTGCGAGGTGCTCTCCAGTGTCACGCTGGTGACGTGGGAACCCTGGTGTATCTGAAGAACCCCGATTCGTGATCCGGCCGCCAGGGGCACGGTGAGCTTGTTGAGCCGGGCCCTCATGGCAACGCTCAGGCCGGGCCACCCCACGACGGTCACCGGCTGGGTCACCATGACGGGCGCCGACGCACCCCACGGAGCCGAGAGCTCACCGGCAACGTGTCGGGCGGTGAAGACCGGAACGGCAGTGATGGCACCGAGAGCAGCCCGCACCAGTGCGTCGCCTGCGTCCACTGCAGCGGTATTGGGACCGTTTGATCCGGACTGGCCGAGCACCGCCCCATAGAGAGTGACCCTCTGCCCGTTCACGGTCTTCCTCGCCGCGAAGAGGTAGCAGCCGTTCGTGGCCGTGTCGGACCCGGCCGCGATCCCGACGATGCCGTCCTGGCCCAAATCGAAATTTGGGTTGTAGCGAAGGCCGGCCAAGGGGAGGGTCGTCTCGCCGAGCGAGACAATCTGGCTGAAGACCGGGATCCGCATCGCTGCCTCACCGAGGCGAATGAGGTCGCTCGGGGTGCTGACGGTGCCAGGGTCCGCCCCGCTTGGATCCGTGACGTGGGTGTGGCTGAGGCCGAGCGAGAGCGCGGTGAGGTCCATCTTGGTCACGAAGGCCGACGTGGATCCCGCGTCCCAGTCGGCGAGGAGCGTCGCCATGTCGTTGCCCGAGTCGATGAGCAGCCCTTCCAGCGCGTTCAGCTCGGTCAGGGTCTCCCCAGCGGCCACCGTGACCTCGGGCTCGCCCGCCGCACTGCCGGCTTGATACGCCGAGAGCGTCTGGGACGTCACCGAGATGGTGGGCCCGGAGTCACCGCCGGGTGAGATGGGGTGATCGTGCAAGACGACGTAGGCCGTGAGCACGCCCGCGAGTGCGGCGATGGGTGTCGGCCCGGTATCGCGGACATGCCCGACGGTCCCCAGGCCTTGCACGGCCAGCGCCGCCTCACCTGTGGAGGGCCACGGCAACGAAGGATCTGGCCCTGGTATGCGAATCGGCGTCGCCAGCGCTCGCAAGGCGGGTTGGGGCAGTGGCCGAAGCCATTGCACCGCCCCGCCGACCCCCAGGGCAACGACGAGCAGGACCACGAAGCCCAGGGCGAGGCGTCGCGTGATGCGCGCCGCCCGGTCGGCAGCCATGACCTTGCGGTCCGCCTCGCTCGGTGGTGGCAGTCGCCGCCCAAGGTCAGCCAGGCGGTCCTCGGTGGCCCGGCTGACCCCGTGCCGTCGGGCATGAGCCGGACGTCGCTTTTCACCGGGTAGGTCGCTTCCGACCATCGGTTCGCACTCTATGGCCGCACGACACGCACGTCGGCGCGCCTCAGGCAGGTTGCCTCCGTACGATGCCGGACCGGGGACATGATGTGGCGTGGAGATTCGCAGAGCCTTTCCAGGCGAGGCAAGATCTCTCGCTGCATTGTGGCGCCGGTCCCGTGTGGCTTCCGTTCCATCCATTCCTCCAACCGTCCACGACGATGAGGAGGTACACCGATGGTTCGAGGAAGTCGTTCTCCCGAACTGTGAGGTCTGGGTCGCTGACAGTGGTGGCGAGGCGATAGCCCTGATGGTGCTCGACCATGAGTGGGTCGATCAGCTCTATGTCGACCCAGGTTCGACGCGCAGGGGCATCGGAGGAGCACTGCTCGACCGTGCCATGAGGCAGCGTCCGAGCGGGCTCAAACTCTGGACCTTCCAGAGCAATATCGACGCCCGGCGTTTCTACGAGGAGCGGGGGTTCGTTGCCATCGCCACGACGACGGGCGACAACGAGGAGCAGGTGCCTGACGTTTGCTACGAGTGGCGCCCGGCCTCCCCGATCGCTCCAAGCTAGGCAGGGACCCCCATATGCCGAGTTGGCGGGGACACCCGCCTCGCCACCGCCGGGTTGGAGTTCGCGGCCCGAGCGTCGTCGGCCGCCCGGTCGTCCTTGCGAGGGTGAAATCCACCCTGGTTGTCAGGTCAGCCCGTAGGCTCAGGTCATGGCGCAGGGCGATGTACCCACATCGAGGGGCGGTCCACTCCGGCGACGCAGGGACAAACGCCAGCTCGAGCAGTTGGCTGAGGCATCCGAACGGGAAGTCACACCGCGACCGGCCACGGCTCACGTCCGGGTTATCGAGGATCAGACTGATACCGCCGACCAGGATCCCGAGAGGCAAGAACCCGACGCACCAGTTGATGCTCCGCCAGAACGTCGTATTGGCGGCTTTCATGTGCGACCCGTGCCGATTGACCAGCCGGTAGGCGAGTGAGCGCACACGCCGGCCGCCCTTGATCGGCGCGATCGGAGAGCTGCATCCAGGAGCCGCGACCACAACGGCAAGCACGCGACGACGGCGATCGTTCAGCCTCCGGGTGCTACCCCGACAGGTTCACGGATCGGTGCAATTGAAGCGACGTGGATCGTCGGTGCCGCCTCGTTGGTGCCGCAGGCTGCCGTTCCTCTTGTCGCCGTTGGGTGTCCTTGGCCGTGATTGCCCGGTACTGCCGGGACGTCTCTTCGAACTCGCGCATGAGGGGAACGAACACTCGAGCGTACACGTCCTTCGACGCCCTTCCACTGCGCATCTGTGACAATTGCGCATGCACGAGCTCCACCTCACTCTGCAACAGCGTCATTCTCTCCCTGAGCGCATACGCCTGGTCTGTGTCCTCGTCGAGGGAGCTCGCTCCCCGATCGGGCAGATACCGCTCGGCGAGGTCTCGGCCTTGCTCCGGGGCAGTCGGCTGCCAGAGCGAGTCCATCTCCTCCTCTCGAGCGATGTCGTTCCGAGTCTCAGTCATTGTGTTTCCGACGTCCTGAAGCGGGTCGGTTCTTCCGCCCCCGATGTCTCTCTCATCGACATGAACGCCCCGTGACTTGAGCGTCGGGGTTCTCGTGGCACCGTCGACACACACGACAGGCACGCCCGCCGCGCCGACTGCGACGGCTACGAAGGGCGTCCTCAGGGGACAGGCCCGCCCGCGCCCTCGGCCTCCGTGGGACGTTGCCATTTCGTGCCTCCTGTCATGGCCCTTCGCTCCATCCGCCATCACTCGTTCCAGGGTGTCCGCATGCCGTACGAGACGGTAGGGTCCTTGGTCCCGAGCGGTGGATCGAAGAACCACGACGCCCCCCTCTCTTGCGGTTGTTGTCGGTGTCTTGCTCGGCTGGCGGGTTCGAGGACCGCCATCGAGGTGACGATGGGCGGCCAGGCACTCACACGGGCCCCGCTCCCGGGACGCTGGGCGCCATTGGCTGCGATGCTCCACCGGGGGGCCGTCGCCTGCGGTGGGATGCCGAAGGCGGCGTCGGCGTGTTGCGCTTCGTCGCCCTGGGACCGGCAGCGGTGTCAGGCCTGGGCGGAACACCCGATGCTATGTTCCCGAAAATGAGGGACGTGCCTTGCGTCTGGAGCTGAGCGAGGCGCAGCGCGAGCTGAAGACCCGCCTTCGGGCGTACTTCGCCCAGCTGGTGGCCGAGATGGCGCACGACGGCGGTCGGCCCGACTATGTCGCCACGATCCGACGGATGGGAGACGACGGGTGGCTCGGGCTGGGCTGGCCGGTGGAGTACGGCGGCCAGGGGAGGGGTCCCGTCGACCAGATGATCTTCGTGGAGGAGTCGCATTGGGCCGGCGTGGCCCTGCCGCTGCTGACCCTCGGTGCCGTTGGTCCCGCCATCATGCAGTTGGGCACGCCGGAACAGAAGGCGCGCATCCTTCCCGGCATCCTCCGGGGTGAGCTCCATTTCTCCATCGGGTACACAGAGCCGTCGGCCGGCACGGACCTCGCCTCGTTGCGAACCCGGGCCGAACGCGACGGCGACGAATGGGTCATCACGGGCGAGAAGCTCTATACGAGCGCCATCCAGTACGCCGACTTCGTCTGGCTCGCCGCTCGAACCGACCCCGAGGCACCCAAGCACCGGGGTTTGTCGGTGTTCCTGGTGCCGACGGATGCCGCCGGCTTCAGCTGGACCCCGCTCCGGACGATGGCGGGGGAGTTCACCAGCGCCACCTACTACGACGACGTGCGGGTTCCCGCCGCCAACCTGGTCGGAGTGGAGAACGGCGGCTGGGCCATCATGACCAACCAGCTCAACCTGGAGCGGGTCGCCATCTCCCCGGCGTCTGGCATCCTGCGCGCCATCGAAGAGGTCCGGGGTTGGGCAGCTGCCCACCATCTGCCCGACGGTCACCGCGTGATCGACCAGGAGTGGGTCCAGGTCGCCTTGGCGCGACTCTGGGCCCGTGCCGAAGCGCTCAAGCTCTTCAACTGGAAGCTGGCGTGGGCCGCCGACAAGGGCCTGCAGCCTGCCGACGCCTCGGCCACGAAAGTCTACGGAAGCGAGTTCGCCCTCGAGGCCTACCGGATTTTGAGCGACGTCGTGGGCCAGTCCGCCTATCTGGTCGATGGATCGCCGGGCGCCGTGATCGAGGGCAGGCTCGAACGCGAGGTCCGGGCCCACACCATCTTCACCTTCGGTGGCGGCACGAACGAGATCCAGCGTGATCTGATCGCCTGGCTGGGCCTGGGACTTCCCAGGGCATCACGATAGGGAACCGTGGCACCCCCGACGCGAGCAGGGGCGAGAGCCTCTGCGTCTAGGTCGCCTTGCGCAAGGCCAGATGGAAGCTGGTGAAGGTGCACGATCGCTCCCGGAGGACCAGATGGGGGTAGCGCTGGTACGCGATGTGGTGCGTCCAGAGCCCGCCCAGGCGTGCCACCTGGGACTGCTGGTCGGCGGCGGCGTCCACGAACGAGATGGCTGTTGCCAGGGTGGCCTCGGAAATTGACTCGTCGAAGGGCTCGAGCAACGCCCAATCGCGATCGCCGACGAACAGCTCGTAGACGTCGTCGATGTCGAAGAGCAGGGTTCCGGGTATGCCGGGACGGTCGCCCTCGAGTCGGAACTCACTCGAGACGGACAGGATCCCGCCGGGCTCCAGAACGCGAAAGGCCTCGTCGATCGCCCGCCGAACGTCGCTGCGGTCTCCGAAGTGCTCAACGGCGCTCGACGAGAACACTCCCGAGAACGACTCATCCTCGAGATCGAGGCTCAGGGCGTTCATGTGACGCACTTGAAGACGCTCGGGAGCCCAGGGCATCGGCCAATGGACCCCAGGATCGGTCAGCATGGATGAATTGGCGCTCTCCTCCCAGCCCTCGTTGAGATAGAGGTCGGTGGCGAGAACGGACGCCGCGTGGCGAGTCAGGTGGAAGACCGTCGGCTCGTTGCCGGCACCGACGCCAAGGAAGTGTCGCGTCCCGTCGAGGAGCCCACCGGCATCGAACGTCATGATCGCCATGGCGACTTCCCAGTATTTACGGTACTCCCTTCCGCGGGGGAATTCCTCCCCGAACCGTGCCACCTCGTGTGCGAACACGTCACGCATATATGGCTCGAGGCGGGGATCCCGGAAATCCTCGAGCTGGCAGATCTTCGACCGTGAGAGCGGGTGGTCGGCTGACGTCGACCCATTCGCTGAGTCGACGTGCATGCTCGGCCGCGTGCGCAGCGGAGCCACCTGCAGCCGCGCACAGAGTTCACCGACGACATGTCGGACGCTTCGCCGGAGCCGGTCGGCGTCGTAGGTGCCCCGTAGACGCGCCTGCTGGCGAACGAGTGCGCCGGCGGGATCCGCCAGGACCGCGCTCAAGGCGCGGGAGAGTGTCGTGGGATCCGATGGGTCGAATGACCATATGTCGCGTCCGAGAAGCTCCCGATGGGCCGGGATGTCGGAGACAACGACAGGTGTTCCGAGTTGGGTCGCTTCGATGACTGGAATCGAGAACCCCTCATGGAACGATGGCACGACGACCGCCTCGGCCGCGCTGATCAATTGGGCAAAGTCCTCGTCCGGCACGCGACGGTGGACCACCACCCGATGCGGCTCGAGGCCGAGCCGGACGGCAAGATCAATGAGGTCGACCGCTTGCTCGTCCAAGACGTTTCCGACGACGACCAATCCCAGATCCCCACCGTCACGGACCCACGAGCGAACGAACCCGGCGGCGGCGGCGGCGAGGTTCTTGTGGGGCAGGCTGTTGCCCAGGGCGAGCACGTACCGGTCGAAAGGCAAGCCGAGCGGCCGCAGCACGCGCGGGCCACCCTCCAGCGATCCCCGACTGCCCGTGACGATCACGTTTCCCTTGACTTCTCCCAGCGACGCGAGCTCATCGGCCGAAGCGTGGGACAGCGCCAGCAGCCAATCGAAGCGTGCCACCGTCTCGAGCGCCAGCTGATAGGAGAAGAACGGCTCGGCGCCAG
This sequence comes from uncultured Acidimicrobiaceae bacterium, assembly GCA_963728845.1. Taxonomy (GTDB): domain Bacteria; phylum Actinomycetota; class Acidimicrobiia; order Acidimicrobiales; family RAAP-2; genus Bog-473. Next base: position 3,522 of record CAVSLS010000040.1, on the reverse strand, counting down.
TGAGGTACGCATCGGGGTTCAACCCGGGGATGGCGTCCAGCCAGACCGAGGCCTTCACGATCCACGGCGATCGCAAGAGGGCGACGTAATCGAACGCGACGCTCTGCGGGAACGTTGCCAACTGGAGGAATGCCCCCACCTCGCCGAACATCGAGTCATTCCAGGCGTCATCGAATCGCGTCAGGAGATCGGGTGCCGGGAGTGGCAAGTTCGGGTCGGCGAGATAGACGACGCGGATACCCGGGGGCACGGCATCCAGGGCGTCGTGGAGAACGCTGCGAGCATGCGTCAGGATTCCGCACTGCGTCGGGTACTGCACGGCGCCGATGTCGATGACGAGCGTCGTCGGCGTGGTCCGTCCGGGGCTCGGGTGTGTGCCCTCCAGTTCACCGAGCGTTCGGACAGAGAGCGGGACGCGGTCGTCGGTCGGGTCGATGTCGTGAAGCTCCTCGAGCTCACGCACGCTCAGCAATTTCGGGCTGTGCCCCCGCGAAGCTGCGAAGACGCTCCACGCCGCCTCGAGGCGAGGGGAAACCGACGGGTCGGACCGTGCGAGCCCTTGACTCGATTGCCGGATGGAAGGGGTGGTCCGCAACGGGCGATCCGCCGCCGTCGCCGCGGCGTACTCCTCGTTGACCAGCCCGGGCCGCGACCTGCGCAACCGCACGAACTTGAGGGCCGACGCCGCGACCGGATCGAGGAGCGGGGCGAGCCGTCCTGTCTTGTCAACCAATCGTCGTCCGATCCGGAACGACCAGTAGGCCCTGGTCTGGGCGGCGGTCCTCTTCCAGCGGGTCGTCTCTTGTATGAGGAAGAGATTGTTGTCTTCGCGAAGGCGAATGGCTTCGTGGGCGCGCTTGAGCTCGACGCCGGTCTCCTTGGCGGCACGGTCGCGGTCGAGGACGGTGCGGATTGCCCGTTGCAAGTCGGCCTGACGTAGCTGCAGGGCCGTTCGGGCAGCTTCGAGCTCCAGGTCGGCCGCGACCTTGACGCCTTCCAACTCGGTGCGCGCCGAGTCGCGCTCTGCCTCGGCGACTTCGAGCGAGTGAGTCGACGTGCTGAGCTGGTCCTGTGTGACGTGGAGAGCAGCGCGTGATTCGGCGACTTCCTGCCGCGCCAGGACGAGCGGCCAGGCGATGAAGCCGTCGATCGCCGAGACCGGCAGCGCCAACCGCCGGATGACCTCCGGACGATCACCCCGACCGTAGAAACGGTTGATCCCGTCGTCATGAGCGAACACGTACCCGGCATCGAGGACGATGTTCTCCCAGTCCCCGAAGGACACCTCGTAGCTGACCGGGACAATCGATTCGACGACAACGACGACCGGTCGGAATGAGCTCCAATCGACGGATACGAGCGCCTCACGTTCGCCGCCTTCGACGTCGACCTTGAGGAAGCACACAGGCTCGTCACCGACATAGCGCGCTGCCAGCGTGTCCAATCGCATCGTCGCGATCTCAATGACGTCGAACGACTCGACGTGGCCAATGGCGGCGGCGAAGGCTTCACGATGGAGGGAGCTCAGGTCGGGGTAGGGCTGGGTGACGTAGAAAGGCGCGATCCCATCCCGTGCCGTGATGGCAGCGCGAATGTTGATGTCTGCGATGCGATCGGTCTCGAGGAGGTCGAAGTTGGGTCCCGGTTCGACGTTGACACCATGCCATCCGCGTCCCGAGAACAGCTTCGTGACCGAGTTGTCGACCGGGTGGCCGGCGCCGATGTCAACATAGAACCGTTCGGGTTCGTCCCCCAGTGCCTTCCAGAGCCGGACGTCTTCGCAATTCTGGGCGTAGGTGATCTGGGCCACGTCGCACCGGTTGGACACCGACGGGTCATCAGGGTGAAGCGCGTCCTGATCAGTCGCCATTCCCCGGTGCCCTTGTCCCCAGAGGTAATCCGGGTACGGGACACGTTCTGCCATACTCTGCCCCGGGGATCACCGCGGCGATGCTATCCCCCGTCACTGCGAAAGGCGCCGAACTCCACGGGACCGTTATGACGATGCAGACCCAGGACGGGGACAGCACGCCCCGGCCGACCGTCGGGCCGACGGCCGCGGCGCTGCTGGTCGGGTCGCTCCTGGAGAAGCCCGTCACGGTGGTCGACGCCGGGGCGAGGTGGGGGGTGCCGACGCCGTGGACCTGGTTCGGCCCGAATGTCCGCGTCCTTGCGTTCGAGCCCGATCGTGAAGAGGCCGAACGTCTGGCGAATCAGTATCGCGGGGATCCCTCCGTGGTCGTCGTACCGGTTGCCTTGGGCCAAGAGGGCGGGACGATTCCGTTCTACGTGGCCCACGACCCGTCGGGCTCGTCGATCTACCAGCCGGCGGGTGCACCTCGGTCTCCGACGGCGGGTTCCGTCCGATCCGGCTGGGAGACGACCTTTGACAAGGTGGTGCAGGTCGAGGTCGTGTCGCTCGATGAATGGCTGGAGACCTCGGGTGACGGACCAATCGATGCCATGAAGATGGATGTGCAGGGAGCGGAGCTTGACATCCTGAAAGGCGCCCCCAAGGCGCTCGAGAGCGTGCGCATGCTGGTGGCCGAGGTGCACCTCAACAAGATGTATGAAGGCGCAGCGCTCTTCGGCGAGGTCGACGGCCTTCTTCGGGAGCACGGGTTCGAGTTGTGGCGTTTTCCCGTCATCGCCCACTACTCGCAGGAGCCCGACCGACCCCCCATGGTGGATCGGGTGGACGTGCACTGGTTCGAATCCCTCCCTGTGGCCATTCCGGCGCTGCCCGGCCAGGTGGCCTGGGCCGACGTGCTGTATGTGAAGCGGGGATTCGGGTACCTGGCATCGCCCCCCGACGTGGCGACCTCGGTTCGAGATGCCGCAGTGGCCATTGGCATGGACGAACCGAACCTTGCGATCCTCGCGCTCCGACGGGCGTCGCTCGCTGCTGCCGCCGAGAGCGGCGGCGTCATCGACGCGGCCCTCGAGGCGTTGCGGTACCGGAGTCCCATGGACTCGTTCCGGTCGTGCGACTCGACCATCTGAAGAGCGTGGCGCAACCGCTGCAAGAGCCGTACGAGGTCGATCTGACGGTGGGAACGCTGGGGTGGGGTTGGCACGATCCCATTCCCTGCGCCGATGGATGGATGCGTTGGACCGGTCCGCAACGTGAGGCCGCCATTGAGTTGCCGCTCACGCTTCCTCCCCAGACCCGGGTCGAAGTCGTTGTCTGCGGCGGTGCGACCGCCCGGACGCTGGCCACGCTGGTCATGGAGGTCAACGGTCAAGGATGTGCCCTCATGCAGGCCCCCGTCGAAGGCGGCGTGCGGTACACGCTGGAGACGGGACCGGACTGGCAGCGTGGATACACCAGAATCGTTCTCCGGACCGATGCGACCGTCCCCTGGGCGGAGATCGAGCCCGGTGCCGGAGACTGGGCCGAGTACGGCGTGGCCGTGTCGGCGGTGACGCTGACGCCGCCGTGGGTGCGTCGGCGAACGCCGGTGACCTCTAGGTCGTCAAGGATGGCTGCCCTGGCTGCGCAGGTGCCAGGGAGGGCCCGGT
>CAVSLS010000039.1:0-150781 GCA_963728845.1 uncultured Acidimicrobiaceae bacterium | reverse complement strand
GATACGGGCACGACCCCGCGCACGGCGCGGCGATCGCTGCGAAGACGAACGGACTGGCCATCGCCTCGCTGATCTGTTCGTGTGCCGGACTGTTCTTTGTGCCGGCCATCCCCGGCATCGTCCTCGGCTTTGTCTCCCGCGCACAGATCAAGCGGTCCGATGGAGCGCAGCGTGGCGACGGGCTCGCCCTCGCCGGCATCATCGTCGGGTTCGGCTGGCTGGTGCTGCTTGCCCTCGGGATCGCGCTCGGTGCCCGGAACACCTCCAGCAGCGGCATCGTCGCTTCCATGTTCTCCTTCCTGTTCGCCGTCCCGTGCTGCGGCGCGGTCGGCCCCGTCAACTGATGTGGATCGGCATGTCAAGTAGATCCTCGTAGGTTCTTTTTTGGCGCGCCGAACCCACGGGATTCGGCAGATGAGAGCTTTTTGGCAGGCGGCGGGGTCCCGTCGTCAAGGTTCGATTCACCGCCTTGACGACGGGCAGACGGCTGCTACGTCACCCCGAGTGGGGCGGCGGCGGACGAATGAGATCTTGACCATGCGCCGGGAATGAGTGCGTCGGCTGTCCGCCACTCTGATGTACGCGGATTTTCACCGCAGGTCGGCGATGCGCAGGACGGTGCCCCTCACTAGGAACGCTTCCTCCAATGACGGAGGTTTGCATAGTTGATCCGGGGATCTTCCCTGCCGCGGCGGTCTCCCGGCGCATGGTGAAGGCCTCGCTCATCTTCTGGCCGAGAAGGAGGCGAGCTGGACGGTCATGTCTCGTTTAGGCGGCCATCTCGGCCCACAAGAACCCCGTGAGCTCGCGGGCGATGGCGGTGACGACAATTTGGCGTGAGCTCTTGCGCTCAGCCAGCCGGCGAAACTTGGTGCACAGGTGGAGTTGGGCGTGCCAGGCCCGGGCCACGGTGTCGGGCGAGCAGCGCTGCTGGCGTTTCTCGATGACGGGGCCGACGCGCGGTCGGTATTGGTAGGACCAGGCGGACTCGACGAGCTGGGCCCTCAGGTGGGTGTTGCCGGCCTTGGTGATGCGGCCCCGGCGCGTGCTCTCTCCGCTCGAGTACTCAGAGGGGACCAGTCCGCAAAAGCCCATGAGCGACGTCGCCCGGGGGAAGCGCCGCCAGTCACAGACCTCGGCCGAGAGGGCGAGGGCGCCGAGCTCGGTGACGCCCCGGTAGGCGGCGAGGCGCGCCACGGGCTCGGTGAAGGGCCCACGCTCGAGATAGCACTTGAGGTCGGACTCGACGGCGCTCAGATGCGCATCGAGATCGGCGACGATGGCGCGGTAGTGCGAGTAGGTCTGGGCCAGGGCGGGATCGTCGAAGTGGCGGCTCATGAGCCAGCGCTCGTGCGCCATCGTCCAGGCCTTTCCCTCCCGGAAGACCTCTCCGTGGCGCAGGAGGAACTTCGAGAGTCGGTGCCGGCACCGGGTGCGGTCGATCACCAGGTCCGCCCGGGTCCGGGCCAGGTCCCGGATCGCCTCTTCGGCGTCGCCCGGGATGTGGACCGCGGTGAGCTCGCCGGCGCGGTAGAGCTGGGCCAGGCGGCGGGCGTCGCGCTTGTCGGTCTTGACCTTGGCGCCCGGGGTGATCGGAATCAAGGAGGGGGCGATGACCTCGGTCGGGACCCCGAGGCGCTCGAGGAGGCGGGCCAGTCCATAACCGGTGGGGCCGGCCTCGTAGCAGAGCCGGACCGATTTGGGGTTGCCCAAGGACTTGGCGAAACGCCGGACGCTCGCCTCATCGTGGAACCAACGGTCCACCGCCGCTCCTTCGGTGCCTGGTCGCAGCACCGCGGAGGTGATCGAGTCGCGATGGACGTCGAGGCCTACCCAGGTCGTACTCGGGGAGGCAGAATTACGCTTGGACACGGTCGGCTCCTTCCGTATGGTGGCTCGGTCCACGTCATCGTGGACAACCCACGTCATATGCGGATCGAGCCGGCCGATCCATCGTCACTAGGAGCGTCACATGCAAGGTCTTCTCTACGGCGTCCGACCCGAACCATGGACCCCGCCCGACGGGTCGAATCATCTGATGCTCGGTCTCTCCCGGACGCCCATGCGGCTGCAGGAGCTCGACCGGCCCACGCCGATCAGAGACGACTGGGCCGTCGCCAAGACCCGCTTGACGGGGATCTGCGGCTCCGACGCCAAGATGGTCTTCATGGACTTCGGCGACGACTTCGGCGACAGCGCGCTGAACGGGTACTTCTCATTCCCGACCGTGTTCGGGCACGAGGTCGTCGCCGACGTCGTCGAGGTCGGTCCCGCGGTCACGACCCTCGACGTTGGCCAGCGGGTGGTGCTGAACCCGTGGCTGTCCTGTGGCCCCCGCGGCATCGACCCGCCGTGCCCGTCGTGTCAGGACGGCGACTACAGCCTGTGCTGGCACTTCACGGAGGGCCCGATCGCACCGGGCATCCACACCGGCACCTCCAAGGATGCGCCCGGCGGCTTCGCCGAGTACTTCCCGGCCCACGAGTCGATGCTCATTCCCGTGCCCGATGGCCTGAGCGACGAGGTCGCGGTGATCGGTGACCCCTTCGCCGTCTCGCTGCACTCGGTCACCCGCCACCCACCTCCTCCCGGGGGCAAGGTGCTCGTCTACGGAGGAGGCGCCCTCGGCAGCAGCGCCGTCGCCATCGTCCGCGCCCTGTACCCCGACGTCGAGGTGATGGTCGTGGCCCGCTGGCCCGCCCAGGCGGCGCTGGCCCGGCGGCTCGGTGCGACCGTCGTCGACCCCTTCCCGGTCGAACGACTGCTCGAGGAGGCTGCAGCGTGGTCCGGGGGCGTCCTGCAGAAGTTCGAGGGCAGCACGCTGCCGATGGCTCATCCCGGTGGGTTCGACGTCGTGTACGACACGGTCGGCACCGCGCAGACGGCCGAGATCGGCGTCCGCCTGCTGAAGGCGCGCGGCACCATGGTCAAGAGCGGGGTGCACGCGCCGGAGCGCTGGGAATGGTCGCCGCTGTACTTCAAGGAGATCTCGTGGGTGGGGTCGAACGCCTTCGGGGTGGAAGAGGTGGACGGCGTGCGCATGCACGGCATCGCGCACTACCTGCGTCTGGCCGACGCGGGCCGGATCGACATGACCGGGATGCTCACGCACACCTTCCGGCTCGAGCAATGGCGCGAGGCGTTCACCGTGCTCGCCAACCAGGACACGAGCGGGGCCATCAAGGTCGCGTTCGACTTTCGCTGAAGGCCCGGCGGTAGCTCCCCGGCTCCCGTGACCAGGCCGTCACGTCGCGGCGGAGCAGTCTCCGCCCCGTGACGGCGCGTCGTCTGAGGGGGTAGCGTCGCGGAGTGGCGCACCTCGCCACAGCACATCGGGACGTGACCCAAGGGGGGCCTCATGACCACCAGCCCGTCGATCACCGAGTCGGACCTCGCCTTCGAGCCGAAGTGGGGCATCGAGTCGCCGGCCACCACGATGTTCGACTTCAACTACACCGGCGGGCGGGACCAGTTGTTGCGGCTCTACGACAAGGGCACGCGGCGCCAGTGGATCGGGAGCGACCGGCTCGACTGGAGCCAGGAGGTCGACCTGACCGACCCCGTGGGGATGCCCGACGAGATGAACCCGCTCTTCGGCACGGACTGGTGGGACGAAGATGTCCGACGAGCGCAAGGGCGAGCTGCGTCGGCACGTCGAGGCATGGCGCTTCAGCCAGTTCATGCACGGCGAGCAGGGCGCGCTGATCTGCACCGCCAAGATCGTGCAGACGGTCCCCGACATCGACTCCAAGTTCTACGCGGCCACCCAGGTGATCGACGAGGCCCGCCACGTCGAGGTGTACAGCCGCTACCTCCACGAGAAGGTGCAGCTCGTCTACCCGCTCAACAAGTACCTCAAGGCGCTTCTCGACGACGTCATCGCCGACAGCCGCTGGGACATGACGTATCTCGGCATGCAGGTCCTCGTCGAGGGGCTGGCCCTGGCGGCGTTCGGCGATGATCCGCAACAACGCGCAGGAGCCGCTGGCCAAGGCGCTTGAACGCGTACGTGATGCAGGACGAGGCACGCCACGTCATGTTCGGGAGGCTGGCGCTGCGCGACTACTACCCCCAGCTCACCCAGGCCGAGCGAGACGAACGCGAGGCGTTCTGCATCGAGGCCTGCTACCTGATGCGTGACCGCTTCCTGGGCGAGGAGATCTGGGAGCGCCTCGACCTACCCGACGAAATCGGCACCTACGTCGAGAACAGCGAGACGCTGCGGGTGTTCCGAAGCTTCCTGTTCATGCGGATCGTGCCCATCCTGCGCGACATCGGCCTGTGGGGCCCAAAGCTGCGCTCGGCCTTCGAGGAGATGGGCGTGATCGGCTTCGCCGACACCGACATCGATGCAGAGATGGCCGACGACGAGAAGGCAGCCCAGGAGTACGACGAGGCCCGCGACGTCCGCATGGCCCACGTCAAGGCGGTGGCGGGCGAGGCCTGACCCGCCCCGCCCCGCCGGTCAGCCGGGTCGCTCAGGCGGTCGTGTCCCCGGCCCGGCCCTCGAGTCCGGCCGAGATCTGCTGGGTCGGCTCGTTGGTGTCGAGGTAGTCGCGCCACGAGGTCACCTTCCCCGCGGCGTCCACGTCGATCACGGTGGCACCCTGCATGGTGATCGGTATGCCCGGGCCGTCGCCGGTGGTGAAGGTGCCGGTCCCGGTCCATTCGAAGACGGCCCAGTCGTCTCCGCCCCGGATCCTGTCCACCCGCTGGGCCCAGTCGGGGAAGATGGCGTCGGTGTCGCGTGCCACCTTGCGGACGTCGGTGGTCCAGGGCGTCACCGGGTCACAGAACACGCCGTCGGGTGCGAAGAGCGCGGCGAACTCCTCCGGGCCGCTCGTCGACTCGTAGGCACGCGCCCAGGCGTCCCAGTCCCGTCCGGTGCTCATCGGCGCCGCCCTCCCCCTCCGCCACGCAGGCTCTCCGCCTCGAATGTGACCACGGCGTCATCGAGGGACAGGACGACTTCGGGCCGGACGAACTGGTGCGCCTCCGCCATGAGCCGGACCGCCGTCCCCCACGCCGTGAAGCCCACGGCATGGCGGGCGAAGCTCATCGGACCCTCCGTGACCTTGACCTCGACCACGCCCTGGCCCCCGGCCTGGAGCGCCGAGCGCTGCATCTTCTCCATGGCCGACTCGCGGGCCGAGTACATGGCTTGGGTGTAGTTGGTCAGTTCGACGTTCTGCGTCGTCTGCTTCATGGCGGCCCCGGCGGTGCGCCGGGGCGCATAGACGAAGCTGGCGCCGAAGGCCAGGCCGACGGGGATCCAACCGGCGCGCTGGAGCAGCGTGAAGTCGCGGGCCGAGAGATCGGAGACGAACGGCATGGCCTGGGCTGCGTCGGATCCCCGGGGGTCCTTGCCGTCCATGGGCCGCACCGCGGTGCCGACGAGCTCGACATCGATGTGGTGCGTGCGCACCGCCACCTCGACCCGCACGCCGACCACGCCATGCCCGTGGACCTTGCCGCACTCTCCGCGCAGCTGGCGGGCCGCCTGGTCGACGGCGGCGTCGTGGGCGTCGGAGGCCAGCGAGATCGCGCCCCTTCCCCAGTTCCACACCCCGACCGGTACCGACACTACGGCGACGCCGCACACCAGGTCGAGAGGCTCCCAGCCGGCCGCGTGGAGCAGGAGGGCCTCGTCGACCGACAGATCCGAGGTGATGCCGCGAGCGTTGGATGGGGGCGCGGCCGTCGCCAGGGACTGCGCGCCCTTGAGCATCTCTGCCCTGACGTCGGGCGTCGTCGCGCCGTCGATGCTCATGCGAGCCGCACCGTCGGCCTCGGGAGGACGACCTGGTCGAAGTCCTTGAAGCGCCGCACCCGGTTGCCCCGCAGCGTGCAGTCGACCACCTCGTCGCCCTGGGACAACTCCCGGGTCACGACGTCGATCGTCGCCCCGTGCAGCTCGTCTCCCGCCAGCTGCTGGCGCACGTGCTTGCGGGCGAGCTGCCGCACGGCCATGTGCGCCTTGCTGACCTGTTCGACGAGCCGCGGTTCCCCTGGGACCCCCCAGCCCATGGTGCCCTCCATGTAGTACTCGGTCATGCAGTAGGCCCAGACCCGCACCGAGGCGAGGGCCGCCACCACGGCGACCGGCATGAACCCGGCCTCGATCGACTTGGTCAGTCGCTGCCCCGCCAGGTACGTGCTCCAGGGCACCCCGCCGGCGGGGGGCGGTCCGCCCTCGACGGTGACGGCGGTGCCCAGGAAGTGGAACTCGGTCGTCCCCGTGTCGGCCACGTTGGAGACCCGGTCCACCACGCCGATGACACCGTGCGCGCCGTGGGTGCCCGCCTCCTCGAGCATGCGGCTGTAGGCCGTGCCATAGCCCTGAGCCCAGGCCGCCCTCGACCCAGGGTTGCTCCAGGTTCTGGCCCCACATCCGGTGCTCGTTGGAGACGTAGCCGTGGGGACAGCGGTAGATCTCCGAGTACGCGCCCGGGGTCTGCTCACCGCCGGCGTAGGGCGACATGCCGCGCATGTACCCCGACCCCGGTCCGTACCAGCCCCACTGCATGACGCAGAAGCCCTGGACGAGGGCGACCGGCTGGAGACCCATGTCGAGGCACGCGGCGAAGTCGGGCACGGTCAGGCCGGAGGAGAAGGCCGTGGACTCCAGCCGGCGGACCGCCGCCTCCGGGAGGTCGCCGGCCGTGCCACCGGCCGCCGTGCCGCTTCCCGTGGCCGCGCCCGTGCCGCTGCCCGGCTCCCCGCGCATCAGTTGTCCAGCGAGATGATGGTGGTCGGCTTGGGCAGCGTGACCTCCCCGCTCGTCTTGGTGACGGCGGTGCCGAGGGCCAGGAACTCGATGGTGTGCGAGCCCCACTGGTGCGACTTCTCCTCCAGGCGCACGCCGACGATGCCGCTGGCGTTCAGCCGGCCCGCCTCGTCCTGCATGCGCGTCATGGCGAGCTCCCTCGCCTCGTACAGGGCCTGGGTGAAGTTGGGCAGTTCCACGTTCTGCCCCATGGAGCCGAGCGCCTGGGTCAGCTTGCGGTGCGCGATGTGGAAGACGCAGGTCCCCATGACGAGCGCCTGCGGGACGTGGCCGGTCTGCATCAAGGTCCAGAAGTCCTGGCCCGAGAGATCAGAGGTGAACGGCTTGCCGAGCGCGTTGCGGTACGACGTCCCGTCCTCTGCCTTGACGGCCGTGCCGAAGGCGATGAACTCGGCCGAGTCGTTGCCCCACTCGTAGTAGTTCACGTCGAGGCGCACCCCCACGACCCCGTCCGCGCCGAGCTCCTCGGCCTCTTCTTCCATCCGGTTCATCGCCAGCTCCCGCGCCGTGTACATCGCCTCGGTCAGCTTGGCCAGCTCCTGGCTCTCGCCCCACTTCCGGGTCTGGATGCCGATGTGGTAGATCGACGAGCCCATCACGAACCCCAGCGGATGGAAGCCGGCCTCCTTGACCAGGAGGAACTCGTTCACCGACAGGTCGGAGGTGAAGAGGCCGTGCTCCAGTTCCTCGAGCCGGTGGGCGGCGTCCTTGGGCAGGTCGTGTGCCCCGCCCCCGGTCGCTGACTGCGGCGGTTGCGGCTCCGACTGCGCCGTCTGTTCGGTCACGATTGGCCTCCGATCAAGATGTTCTCCAGGGCGAGACGCGTCTGCTCACTGTGCGCGGCCTCCGATTGCAAGGTGGCGAGCAGCCGCGTGAGCCACGCGTCCATGCCGACCTGCTCGCTGCGGATGCGGATACCACCCGAGGAGTGCCCGATGCTGCACCGCACCGAAGCGCCCTCGACGACGGCTTCGAGCGTGTCGTCACCGAGGCCGATCCGCACCGCTTTGATCTCGTCGGACTTGCGGAACCGCCCCCCGCGCTCCACCGAGATGCGATCCCCCAGCACGCCCGAGAGTTGCGACACCAGCAGCTTGAGCATGATGCGCAGGTCGGTGCCGTTCGACGCGAGCTGTGACACGGCCATGCTCAGATCGAAGGCGGTGTCGCCCCCACCTTCGCTCGGGCCCGTGCCTCCGCCCACCCCTTCGACTTCACCTGGTGAGCCGGCGGGCTCCATCGACATTGGCCGCATCGTACCGCCCTCCTTCCGAAGCGGTCCTGCGGGCGAGGCCCTGCGAGCCCGGGCCATGGCGCTGGGTCAGTCGGGTCGGGGCTCGCAGATCACGACCGGGATGTCCCGGCCGGACCTCTTCTGGTAGCTGTCGTAGTGCTTGTAGGCGGCCAGGATCTCGGGCCACAACGCCGCCTTCTCCTCCGGCGAGGCCGTCCTGGCCCGCATCGGCCTGGTCTCGCCGTTCATGGTGACCTCCACGTCCGGATGCACGGTCAGGTTCCGGTACCACTGGGGGTCACGGGGGTCACCCCCCTTGGAGGCGACGAGGACGACCCGGTTCTCGTCGTGGACGGGCGAGGTGAGGAAGGTCGAACGGCGCTGCCCGCTCGTGCGGCCGATGGTGTGCAGCTCGACGCCCGGCATGCCGAAGAGGGTGTGCGGCCACCGGCCCCCGGTCACCCGGAGGGCGGTCCGGTGCGTCACGTTCAAGAACTTGAATCCCGCGTCGACAACTGGCTTTCGTTGCACCATCCTCGCCGTCCCTTCATCGACCTCGATCCCGGCCGCCGAGTGCGCCGGCCGCCGAATCGACCCGCTCGCACCCCGAGAACCTATCCGCACGACCCCGGATGACGTCTCCGTGACGAAATGCCGCGAATGCGCGGTGCTGACCCATCGGTCCCGACCACGCTCGATACGATGACGGCCGGCATCGGCGACCCGACGAGGCATTCCGATCAAGGAGGATGGTGCCCCCCTCAGCCCTCACCCCACGGTGGCACCGTTCCCGCCGGACGACCACGGCACCACCTTCTCGCTGCTCGCCGCGCTGCTGGCCGTCGTTTCGGCGGTGTCGTCGATCGAGATGGCCACCGCACCCGCCGCGAGCGCGGCCAACTGGGCCCCGGTGCACGCCGGCGACTTTCCCGGACCCGAGCATCCTGCAATGGAACGGTTCCTACTACGCCTTCGCCACGCAGAACTTCGCGGCAGCCAGCCAGACGATCAACATCCAGGAGTCGACCTCGCCCGACGGCGTGCACTGGACCCCGTCGAACGCGGACGCTCTCCCCCAACTCCCGAGCTGGGCCCAAGAGGGCAACACGTGGTCCCCGAGCGTCGCCTACGACGCGACGGCCAACGATTTCGTCATGTACTACACGGCGACACAGGCGTCCACGGGGGACCAGTGCATCGGGGTCGCCACCTCCCCGGCGACAAGTCCGCTGGGCCCGTACACCGATTCCTCCTCCGCGCCCGGCGGTGTGCCAGAACGGCATCGACGTCGGCAACACCGTCGACAACGGGAACTACGGCGGGAGCATCGACCCCGACATCTTCACCGATCCCTCACGGGCACTCCTGGCTCTTCTGGAAGAACGACGGCAACCACATCGCACCCGGCCTGACGACGTCGATCTGGTCGGTCCCGTTGGCGTCGTCCCTGCTCCCGGTGGCCGGAGCCACCCCGAGCCTCCTCCTCGACGACGATCAGCCGTGGCAGGGCGGCGTCATCGAGGGCCCGGACATGTACTTCACGGGCGGGCACCTTCTACCTCTTCTATTCGGCCGGCATGTACGGAACGTCCACCTACGCCATCGGCTGGGCCACGTGCGGCGGGCCCTCGGGTCCCTGTACCGATGCGCCGACGTCCAACCCCGTGCTCACGTCGGCGGCGGGCATGTCCGGTCCCGGCGGTCCCGACGTCTACATCCTGCCCTCCGGGCAACCGGTGGCAGGCCTTCGCGGCCTGGCAGGGAACCACGATCGGCTACCTCTCCTGCGGCATCCGGCCGATGTACCTGGCCGATCTCACGTTCGACACGGGTGTCTCTCCGCCGACACCGTCACTCACGCCCGACCCCGGCGGGCGGCACCTCCCCCGCCGCCAACCCGGCCTGCCCGGGGCCGCCCCCGCCCCCGCCTGGATACTGGCAGGTCGCCTCCGACGGCGGCGTCTTCACCTTCGGGGCCGCCGGCTTCTACGGCTCGACCGGCTCCATGAGGCTCAACAAGCCCGTCGTGGGCTTGGCCCCCACCCCCGACCACCGGGGCTACTGGCTGGTGGCGAGCGACGGCGGCGTGTTCGCCTTCGGCGACGCGGGCTTCTACGGCTCGACCGGGTCCATCGTGCTTGAACAAACCGGTCATCGGCATGATCCCAACCCTCGACGGGCACGGCTACTGGCTGATCGCGAGTGACGGCGGCGTCTTCGCCTACGGCGACGCGACCTTCTACGGATCGGCCGGCAGCGACAATCTTGCCTATCCCGTGACCGCCGCCGCACCCTCGTTCCTCGGTGGCGGCTACTGGATGGCCGACGCCAACGGTCAGGTCTTGCCCTACGGCAACGCCGTGTTCGAGGGCCAGCCTGCCTTCGCGCCCGGCGGGTACCGCATCACCGGGATGACGGGAACGCGCAGTTCGAACGGGTACTGGCTGGCCAGCGCCAACGGCAACGTGGCCGGCTTCGGCGACGCCGCGCCCTACGGGTCAATGTACGGGCAGGCGCTCAACGGCCCCGTCGTCGGGATCACCGCCACGCCCGACGGCGCCGGCTACTGGCTGCAGGGATCCGACGGCGGCATCTTCACCTTCGGTGACGCACCGTTCCTCGGCTCCATGGGTGGGCTCCCGTTGAACGCCCCCATGGTCGGGATCGCGCCGACCTGAGCCCTGCGGATTGCCAGCGTCAGTGTGCGGCCGTAGGGGCCCCAGGGCCCCAGCCAGGTGTCCCGACCTCTCGGGCTCACCTGCCGGGACCCTCCCCGCTCGCCCGCCACCCGGGCATTGGGGGCACGTGGCCCGAGGGCTCTGCGTGTCGGCGCCGAGGCTCTGCACGTGGCCGGAGGGCTATACGGACGGAGATGCCGGATGGATTGCCGCCTATCCTTGATCCGCCATGGGGCCGTGGGCGGCGCCAAGGGAGGGCAGGCTGATGACGAGCAGAGCGAGCGGGTTCGAGTTGCGGGGCATCAACCATCTCGCGCTCGGTGTGCCGCGACATGGAGCGGACGGTGGACTTCTACACCAACGTCCTCGGCATGCCGCTGGTCAAGACGATCGAGCTCCCGGCCGGCATGGGCCAGCACTTCTTCTTCGACTGCGGGGGCGGTGACTGCCTGGCCTTCTTCTGGTTCCCCCACGCCCCCGACGGGGTGCCCGGGATCAGCGCTCCCGCAGCCCGCCCCGACCAGGGCGACCTGACGAGCGCCATCGGATCCATGAACCACGTCGCCTTCGACGTGGCGCCGGAAAAGATCGAGGAGTACCGCGATCGCCTCATCGCCGCAGGGATCGACTGCACCGAGATCGCCAACCACGACGACTCCGAGTGGGGCATCAGCGACACCATGCACTCGGGTGTCTACATCCGCAGCATCTACTTCCAAGATCCCGACGGCATCCTGCTCGAGTTCGCCTGCTGGCTACGCGAGCTCGACCTCCATGACGTCTCGCACACCCCCGCCCGCGCCGTCGATGCCGACCTCGCCGCCGAGCCCGAGGTCCCGAGCGAGCCGACGCCCGTCTGATCCCGACGAGCCCCGCCCCTCCATCGACCACCATGCCCCGACTCCGCCAGGTCCCCAAGGACGAAGCCAACGCGCCCATCGTCGCCACCATGTACGAGTGGCTCTTCGAGGGCCGTGACCCCGTCGCCGAACCGGGACGATGGGACGGCACGACCGGCGACTGGTGGACGGTCTTCGCCAACAGCCCCGACATCCTCGATCACTGCGTCAAGGGCTTCGGCCTCTACCAGTCTCCCGACCGCACGCTGGACCCCGAACTGCGCGAGCTCGGCCAGATCCGCGCCGGGTGGGCCGCCGGCAGCCAGTTCGTCTTCAGCCAGCACGCCAAGTCGATGCGCGAGCTCGGCATGCCCGAGGCGCAGATCACGCACATCCCGGCCTGGAGCGTCGCCCCGGAGGGCACGTACAACGCCGCCGAGCGTGCTGTCCTCGCATACGCCGACTGCCTCGTCTACGACCACGGCCGCGTCCCCGACGACCTCTTCGCCGAGCTCGGCCGTCACCTCGACGAGGTGGCCATCCTCGAGCTCACCTACATCACGACGCTGTACTTTCAGCACGCGGTGATGTCCAAGGCCCTCCGCACCGAGTTCGACGACCGCGACGATCCCGTCGTCGAGGTTCCCGGTCCTCCGGGTGCCTCCGCCATGCATCCGGGACCACGCCGGTGACGGCGGCCCACGTCGTCTCGCCGGACGACGAACCCCGGCACACGCCGGACGCCGAGGATCTCTGGAACGAGTCGTACTACTGCGACTTCGTCCAGGCCGACGGGTCCCTGGGGGGCTGGCTCCGGCTGGGCCTCTACCCCAACCGCCAGGTCGCCTGGTGGACCGCATGGATCGTCCGTCCCGGCCATCCGGGCGTGTGCTCGGTCGACTACGGCGCGCCGGTCCCCCCGGAGAACGGTCTCGTCTCCGAGTCGGATTCGCTCGGTCGGGTGGAGATCGACCTGCGCCGCCCGCTCGAGGAGTTCCGCCTGGCCGCCCGCACCCGCGCCACGACGATCGAGCGACCCGAGGACGTGTACGCCCACGGCGAGGCGTGGGGCCGGCCCACCGAACTCGACCTGGACCTGACGTGGGCGACCGATGGCGTCCCGTACCACTACGTGCTCACCACCCGCTACGAGATCCCCTGCCTCGTGACCGGCACGGTCACCGTCGACGGCGAGACCTTCACGATCGAGCGGGCAGGGCCAGCGGGACCACTCCTGGGGCGTGCGTGACTGGTGGGCCTTTGGATGGTGCTGGTGTTCGCTGCGCCTCGACGACGGCACCCGCGTCCATCTGGCCGACATCCGCATCCCGGGAATGCCGACCTTCTTCGGATACATCCAGACGCCGGGCACCGTCAACCCGGTCACCGCCCTCTCGATGACCGAGGACGTCGCCGACCACGGATTCCCGTCGGCCGCCCGCATCGAGATCGCCGCCGCGCCCGCTCATGACCTCGTGCATCGACGTGAGCCCCGGTTGCCTTCGGACCCGTGCTCCTCCGCAACGACGACGGTCGCACGAGCCGGTTTCCCCGGGCGATGCTGCGGTGCCGCACCGCCGACGGCCGCACCGGCTCCGGCTGGATCGAGTGGAATCAGCCCGACGCGGCCGCCTCATCCCCCGCATCAGGTCCCCGCCGACATCAGTGGCAAGCGCGGCCAGCGTTCGGCCACCCGGCCTACTTGAAGAGGTCGCCCATGATCTTGGCGGCACCGACACCGGCCACCGCACCCTCCGCCGCATGGTGGTCGCCGCGGTCGGGCATGTACTCGCCGATGACACCGGCCAGCACCGGCAGCGGCATCGACTGCAGCCAGATCCGGCCCGGGCCCGTCAGCACGGCGAAGTGGTGGCCGTCGGCACCCATGTAGCGGTTGGCCAACCCGGGGACCTTCTGCACCGAGAACGTGACCGACGCCTGGAAGAGGCCGGCGTGGCCGGGGTGCACCCGCATCGTCTGCCCCGGCGCCAGGTCGTAGACGATCACCTCGCCGGACAGGTCGACGAAGGTCCGTCCGGTGCCGCCGATCTTCTGGAGGATGAACCCCTCGCCGCCGAAGACGCCCCCTCGGAAGGACTGCTGGAACCCCATGGACAGCTCGATCCCCGGAGTCGCCGCCATGAACCCGTGGCGGTGCACCATGAACTCGTTTCCCGGTGACACGTCGATCGGCAAGATGTGACCGGGGAACTTGGAGGCGAACGCGACGGATCCCGGGCCACCCTCGGCCGTGTAGGTGGTCATCATGATGGAGGCGCCTGACACGGCTCTCTTGACGGCACCCATCAGACCCTTGCCACCCATGCCGCCGCCGGTGTTCGTGGCCATCTGGACGGCGTCGGACATCCAGCTGAACTCGCCCGCCTCCGACACGACGGCCTCGCCCGGCTGCAACGAGAGCTCGAGCACCGGCATCGTCGTTCCGTGGATCGTCTCTTCCATGGCTTCCTCCTCGGTGTGGGCTCCTATTGTGCCCCTGGCGCCGATCAGGTGACGGGTTCATCCGGCTCCGGTTACAGATGCCGCCGGCGCCGCCTGCGCCGCTCGGCCCTGGTCCCTCAGAGCGTGGCCGCCCCGCCCGGCAGCTCGACGTCCGCCGTGTTGATGAGCTCGCCCGGTCCGTGCGCTCCGCTGACGAGGCGCTCCGCCAGCGACACCTCCACCAGGCCCAGGGCCACGCCGAAGGCAAGGCCGAGAGCGAAGTTCGTGACGAAGACGAGGATGACCCGCTCGTGTGGCACGAGCTCCGCGATCAGCACGACCACCTCGTGCTCGATCGCCAGCGGCAGCGTCACCATCACCAGGACGATCATGAAATGGGGCCAGACGAGGCGCACCGAACGCCGGAACGCCTCGGGGACCGAGCAGTCGAGCAGGTTGATCAGCGGACCGACCAGGGCACAGAGCGTGTCGAGGATCAGCCCCGGCAAGGCCAGGAAGGCGGCGGCGGCGCTGTCGGCGATCACGAGGACGATCTCTGCGAACAGGAGCCGAAACCACGGCAGCGTGCGCAGGACGTGGGGCACGGGCTGTGGCTTCTCGTTGCGCTCGACCGCGCCCACCAGCCGCTCGAGCATGCCGCTGTAGAACGTGAGCCCCAGTGTCGACACACCGAACAGCACGACACCGGCGACGGAGCCGAAGCCGAGATGGTCGACGGAGATCTCGGTGAGCCAGGTGCCCTGGACGGCGGTGAGGCCGAAGATCACCACCGCGGGGACCAGCACCCGTGCCGGCTCCAGGCGAAACGTCCGCCTCCCCATGGAGATGAGCTCGAGGGGATGCAGCGGGTGCCGGCCCAACTTGGCCGCCCGCCGGTCCAGGCCCCGGGGGATGTGCGGTTTTCCGGGGACGACCGGGACCTCGAATTGGGATGCGGCGGTCTCGCCCGCGACCACCTGCCCGCCTCCGTCCGTGAGGCGATCCTCGCCGGGCCCGCCTCCGGGGTCGTCCGCGCTCACGCCGGGAGAGAGCCGTCGCCGACGAACTCGAACAGCGTCGCTCCAGGGTCGAACTCGCCGGGGGGCACGCTGGAGCCGGTGGCGGCCCACGGCGAGCACGTAGTCGTCGGGCGCTTCGAAGGCGACCTCGGTGAATCCGGCGGCCGCGAACTCGGCCCGGATGAATGGCGTGGCGTCGGGTGGGCGACGGTGTCGGGTCCAGATCACCTCGGACCCCATCCGGCAGAACCCCGGGAGCGCCTGGATGGTGCGCGAGATGTCCGCCCGGCTGATGTTGCCGAACACCCCGCACACGAGCACCACGTCGGCCGGCACGTCGTCGCGATACCAACGGCACAGGGACGCATCACCCTCGACGACCCGCACCCGGCCCGCCAGCCCGGCGGCCGCGGCCCGATCACGGGCGAACGCCACCAGGGCAGGATCGAGCTCGACCAGGAGCGCCGAGGCGTCCGCCGCCCGTGGATGGGTGGCCAGCACGTCGATCGCGTCCCTGCCCTGCCCGGCGCACAGGCTCACGATCCGGACGGGATCGTCCGGGGCGGTGCGCAGCGCGTCGGCCACCATGGACTGCACGAGGCGCAACCGCACCGAGAGCGGCGAGGACGGATCGTCGTAGGGGCGGTGCCAGCGCACCCAGTGCGAATCCGACGGGCCGGATTCCCCCTCGTTGGCCACAGCGGCTTCTCGATGGTCCCCGGAGGCCATGACGGCCCATCGTAGGGTGGGTCACGTGCCAGCCCCAGTTGCCCGAGCGATTGCCCGCCTCGAGCTCGCACCCCGCCACGGCCCGACCGCCCCGTGATCAAGTACCTGGGCTCGAAACGCCGCCTCGTTCCCGTCCTCGCCCAGATCTGCCGGGTTTCGGGCGCCCGCACCGCGCTCGACCTCTTCACCGGGACGACCCGCGTGGCGCAGGCCTTCAAGGCCCAGGGCGTGCACGTCACGGCCGCCGACAGCGCTCGATACGCCCACACCTTCGCCCGCACCTACATCGAGGCGGATGCCGCCACCACCGACACGGCGGCGCTGCAGGCGGCGGTCACCCACCTCAACGCCCTCCCGGGCAAGCCGGGCTACGTCCACGAGACGTTCAGCCGTCAGGCCCGGTTCTTCCAACCGCACAACGCCGCTCGGATAGATGCCGTGCGGGACGCCCTTGACTCGGAGTATGCGGGGTCACCCCTGTTCCCCATCCTGCTGACAAGCCTCATCGAGGCGGCGGACCGGGTCGATTCGACGACGGGTGTGCAAATGGCCTACGTGAAGCAGTGGGCGCCCCGGTCCTTCAACCACCTCGAGCTACGGGCGCCCGAGCTGTTGGACGGGCCCGGCCGCGCCATCCAGGGCGATGCCGCTGCACTGGCGCCGGCGCTGGGGCACTTCGACCTGGCGTACCTGGATCCGCCATACAACCAACACCGGTATTTCACCAACTATCACGTGTGGGAGACGCTGGTGGCCTGGGATGCGCCCGAGGCCTACGGCGTGGCACGCAAGCGGGTCGATGCCCGCGACGCGTCGACGCACTCGGCGTTCAACTCGAAACGCACGATGCCCGCTGCGCTGGCCTCGGTGGTCCAATCCGTGGATTGCGGCCTCTTGGTCTTGTCGTACAACGACGAGTCCTGGCTCGACCTCGAGGAACTCGAGGCGATGTGCTCCGTCCAGAGCCCCCGGAAAGGGAGGGGCGGCGGGGTTGGTGCGGTCAGCACGGACGGTGCGGTCAGCACGGACGGAGCGGACCGGGCGGACGCCGGCCGCCGGGCCAAGCGTCGGGAGGTCGCAACGCTCGCCTTCGACTCGACTCGATACGTCGGCGCCCGCATCGGCATCTTCGACCCCTCCGGGCGCAAGGTGGGCCGGGTCAGTCACCTCTCCAACCAGGAGTTGCTGGTCATCGCGGGCGAGCCGGCGTTGGTACGCCGAGTGGTGGAGGCAGTCCGAGCCGCCCCGCTCGGCTCGGCGCTCGACGCTGGGGTGAGCGACGGCTCCGGTGCGGGTGTCGGCGCAGCGATGGTGGATCGGCTACAACAGGCAACGTGAGCAACGACCATCACGGCGGCCACGGGAACGGCCACCGTGACGACGAGAAGGCCGGCGCCGCGAGCGAGACGGGGGCCCGCAGTTACCCGAGCTTGGAGGAGAGCAATCTCTCCCTCAAGCTGTCCAAGGACGAGGAGGCCAAGCGCCTCGGTCGAGCGCAGCGTCGCCTTCTCCATCTGCGCCTCATCAACGGCGGACAGCTCAACGAAGGCAGGCTCGGTCCTCCGGTGTGCATCGTCTTCGAGGGCTGGGACGCCGCCGGCAAGGGAGGGGCGATCAAGCGGCTGGTCGAGCCACTCGACCCCCGACACGTGCACGTTGCTCCGTTTGCCGCGCCCACCCCCGACGAGCTCCGCCACCACTTTCTGTGGCGGTTCTGGCCTCCGCTGCCGGGATGGGGCGGTATGACCATCTTCGACCGCAGCTGGTACGGGCGCGTCCTCGTCGAGCGGGTCGAGAACCTGGCGACCGAGGTCCAGTGGCGCCGTGCCTATCAAGAGATCGCTGACTTCGAGCACACCTTGGCCGAAGAGGGCATGATCGTGATCAAGCTCTGGATGCACATGTCGCACGAGGAACAACTTCGACGTTTCGTCCGCCGCCGCGACGATCCACTCAAGTCCTGGAAACTCACCGACGAGGACTGGCGCAACCGCGAGCGGAGGGCCGAGTACGACGCTGCGGTCTCCGACATGTTGCGCCTGACGAACGGTCCGCTTGCTCCGTGGGATGTCATCTCGTCGGAGAACAAGCGCCACGGCCGGGTGGAGGTCATCGAGACCGTGATCCGACGGATGGAGGAGGGCATGGAGCGCTGGGGCGTCCCCGTGCCGCGGCATGACGCCGCCGAGGAGAAGACCGAACTCGCTCTGGTCTTCGACGACGCCGAGTTCATACACGAACCGGACGGCCCGGCCACTACCACAGGCGGCTCCGTCGGCTCCGTCGGTTCCGTCGGCTCCGTCGGCTCCGTCGGTTCCGAGGAGCGTCTCGACGCATGAACCCGACCTTCGGTGGCAGACCCGCTCGACCGGGCATCACGGTCCCCTTCGACGGCATCCCCCTGTACGCACACCGAGAGTGGTTCGCACGCCTGCGCGAGCTCGGATACACCGACATCTGGTCGGCCGAAGTCGACGGCGCGGATGGGTTCACACCGCTTGCTTTGGCCGCTGCCTGGGAACCGGAGCTGAATCTCGGGGTGGCCATCACTCCGGCCTACACCCGCGGTCCTGCGCTCCTGGCCCAGAGCCTCGCCGCCATGGCCGACGCCGCGCCTGGTCGTTTCGCCTGCGGGCTCGGCGCGTCGTCTCAAGTGATCGTGGCCAATTGGAATGGCATGGTCTTCGAGAACCAATACCGCCGCGTCCGCGACACGCTGCGCTTCTTGCGCCTGGCTTTCAGCGGCGAGAAGGTCACCGAGGACTTCGGCACGTTCAGCGTCAAGGGCTTCCGCCTGGCTCGGATCCCCGAGCAACTGCCGCCCATCTATCTGGCGGCGCTTCGTCCCGGGATGTTGCACCTGGCCGGAAGGGAGGCCGACGGAGCCATCTTGAACTGGCTCAGCGCCGAGGATGTAGCCACATCCGTGGCGGAGGTCGAGAAGGCGGCCGAGGGGGCGGCGCGGCAGATCGTCGCCCGTATCTTCGTCATCGTCACCGAGGACGCGGACATGGCCCGCACGATCGGGCGGCGGATGATCACGGCCTATCTCAACGTCGAAGCCTACGCAGAGTTCCACCGCTGGCTCGGCCGGGGTCCCGCGCTGCAGCCGATGTGGGACGCCTGGGCAGCCGGTGAGCGCAAGGCGGCGCTCGAGGCCATCCCCGACCAGGTGGTCGACCAGCTGGTGGTGCACGGGTCGGTGGACGAGTGCCGAGCCCACGTGCAGCGCTACGTCGACCACGGTGTCACCATCCCGGCCCCCGCCGTCATCCCCATCGGGATCGACCTGGCCGACGCCGTCGCCGGACTCTCCCCGTCGGCCGGGTAGCGGCGAGCGGCGAGCGGCGAGCGGCATGGAGCGGCGGCGGGTCGGACAGAGCGAAGGGGGCACCGCAACATGACCGAGATCGACTTCCGCACCACCTCGCTGGCCGAGCTCGCCCGCTCCGTACGGGAGAAGCGGATCAGCGCACGCGAGCTGACCGAGGCGTCTCTGGATCGGATCCAGAGACTGAACCCCGTGTACAACGCCTTCGTGGCCGTCGATGGCGAACGGGCACTCCATGCTGCAGCCGGCATCGACGAGCGCATCGTCGCCGGCGATGACCCCGGACCGTTGGCTGGGATCCCCATCGGCGTCAAGGACCTCCAGAACGCGATCGGCTTTCGCACCACCTACGGATCGGCCCTCCACGCGGACGACCCGCCCGCCGTCTTCGACGATCCCTTCGTGGCCCGCATGCGTGCGGCCGGCTGCGTCGTTCTCGGCAAGACCAACACACCCGAGTTCGGCTGGATGGGAAACACGACCAACGCCGTCTTCGGCCCTTCCCTGAACCCGTTCGACACATCGAGGGGTCCCGGCGGATCTTCGGGCGGGGCGTCGGCGGCCCTCGCGGCCGGCATGGTCCCGCTCGCCACCGGGTCCGACGGCGGCGGATCCATCCGGATCCCTTCCGCGTGCTGCGGCCTCTCGGGAATGAAGCCCAGCCTCGGCCGGGTCCCCGCTGGCGGTCCCACTCCCCCCGGATGGGTCGACCTCTCGACCAACGGCCCGATGGCGCGCCGCATTGCCGACGTCGCCCGCGCCCTCGATGTGGTCGTCGGCCCCGACCCCACCGACCTCCGTGCCCTCCCACGCCCCGAGGCCTCGTGGCTCGCCGTCCTCGACGAAGCCCGCGTCCCGTTGCGCGTCGCCTACGCCCCCACGCTCGGTTACGCCACCGTCGACGCCGAGGTGGCCGCCGCCTGCGAGCGCGCCGTCGGGGTGATCGAATCGATGGGAGCCGAGGTCGTCGTGCTCAATTCGGTCTTTGATGCCGACCCCGTCGGTGATTTCCTCACCGTGACGGGGGCCGCCACCTTGCGCACCCTCCGACCCTTCATGGGCCATCCGCGCTGGGACGAGGTCCACCCGGTCCTGCGCTCCATGGTGGACGCTGCGCAGGCGACGACCGCCGAGCAGCTACTGAAGGCCTTCGACCACTTCCACCTGATGAACCTGCGACTGGTAGAGCTGTTCCACACCTGTCGCATCCTGATCACACCGACGTGTTCGGGGATCGCCCCGTTCGCCGGCGAGATGACCAGCTCGGTCAACGGGGAGACGACGGCCAACTGGATCCAGTTCACCTATCCCTTCAACATGACCCGGTCCCCCGCCGCCACCGTCCCGGTGGGCCTCAGCAGCGGCGGCCTCCCCATCGGCCTCCAGCTGGTCGGACCCCAGCACGGCGACCTGGTCGTCCTGCGCACCGCCGCCGCCCTCGAGGCCGCCATTGAGCTCGATACGCTCGCTCCCCTGCCGACCTAGGCCAGAACAGATCCAGACGAGCCAGAACAGATCCAGACGAGCCAGAACAGATCCAGACGAGAAGGAGCACATCCGATGTCGATCGCAACTCCCGCCAATCCGAAGGACGCCGTCCGCCTCGTTGGTCAAGAGGACGCGCCGTGGGCCGACACGGGCATGGGCGTGCTGCTCAAGGTGGTCCGGTTCGACTCCCAGCACGGGACGTGGGTCATCCTCAACCGGTTTCGTCCCGGCGTGCAGCTGCAAATCCACCGCCACACCGGCTCGGTCGACGCCTACACGTCGGCCGGTCGCTGGCACTATCTCGAGTACGACTTCTACGTGACAGCCGGCTCCTACCTGTACGAGCCGGCGAACTCGGTGCACACGCTCCACGTTCCTGAAGACAACCAGGGCGACACCGATGTCTGTTTCATCATCGAGGGCGCGTTGTTGAATCTGGCCGCTGACGGGTCCGTGGAGTCGGTCTCCGACGGGCCGAGCACGCTGGAGGCCTACTACGCGTTACTGGAAGCCCAGGGCGATCCCCGTCCCAACGGTCTGATCCTCTGAGTGACGCGAGGCCCGAAGATCATCTCGATGACTGCCGACGCCGGCCGCCTGCTCGATCCGATGCTGTACTCCGACGACGACCCCTTCGAGCTGTACACCGAATTGCGACGAACCGCACCCGTCCGCTGGGTCGACCGGGATGGCGGCGGCTTCTGGGCGGTGACGACTCATCCAGAAGTGTCATCCATCGGTGCCGACCCGGTGGGGTTCTGCTCGTCACGGGGGATCCTCACCGACGAGATCGGCACGACGTACGACTCGCCGCCGACGATGATGCATACGGACCCGCCGCAGCACACCCGCTACCGTCGGCTGGTTCAGCCCGGGTTCAAGCCGTCGATGGTGCGCCTCATGGAGGCAGGGGTAGCATCGAAGGCGAAGGCGCTCATCGACCCCATCCAGAGCGGTGAGGTGGTCGACGTGGTGGAGGCGCTCTCCATCCCGTTCCCGTTGCAGGTGATCTGCGAGTTGTTGGGGGTGGATGGTTCGCAGTGGCCCCGCTTCTTCGAGTGGTCCGAGGCCGTGATACCCGGGGAGAGCGAGCGCACGGAAGAGGAACGGGCGCAGTTGCAGGTTGAGATGTGGGGGTATCTCGTGGGTGTGGCCGAGGAGCGTCGTGCGGCGCCGGCGGACGACCTCGTGTCCGTGCTGGCCAACGTGGGGGATCCAGAGGGGGACGGCGGCGACCAGTTGAGTGAGGCCGAGTTGGCCATGTTCTTGATCCAGCTGCTCGTGGCCGGGAACGAGACGACACGCAACATGATCTCGGGTGGTCTCGTCGCCCTGTCCGAACGACCCGACCAGTGGGCCGCCCTACACGGCGACCGGTCCCTGATCCCGTCTGCCGTGGAGGAGATCCTGCGCTGGACGACCCCGGTCATCTCGTTCATGCGCACGACCACCACTCCCACCACCGTCCGGGGGCAGGCGATCGCAGCGGGCGACCCGGTGTTGCTCGTGTACGCGTCGGCCAACCGGGACGAGGCCGTCTTCGGCGAGGACTCCGGCGAGGTGCGCATCGACCGCCAGCCCAATCCACACCTGAGCTTCGGGTTCGGCCCACACTTCTGCCTCGGGGCGGCGCTGGCCCGCCTCGAGGCCCGCATCGTGCTCCAGGAGCTTCTCGACCGATTCGCATCGCTCGACCCTGCCGGACCGGTCGAGCGGACGGCCAGTGCGGTCATCGCCGGTGTCCGGCACGCCCCGCTCGTCTTCGGATAGAGCGCTCCCCTCCGGACCGGCCGGAGTGCTCCGACAACACGGCGATCCCCGCGCCGGCGATACAGGCCACCTTCAATCCGCCGTGAAAATAACGGTGACGCGATCGATTGCAGGCGGGCTGAACGCCCAGGAACGCTCGTTGCGAAGAGTGTGTGAGCAAGCTCACGAGACGACTCGTCGGCCATTCCTGGGATCGGAATCTATCCGTTAGGGTGGGCTGCCTGGAAGGGCCTGGCAGCTCGTCCAACTCGAACCCAACCGGTGCACGCGAAGGCAACCAGCTCTCTGCCATGAATATCGGCTCAAACCCAATCGAAGTGGCTGTGCTCGCGGTCGCACTGTTCGCCCTCGGACGACGCATCATCGGTCGGATCGTGGAGGCCGAGGGCGGCGATCCGTGGTTGTCCAAGGCCCTCACCGCCTGTCTGATAGCCCACCTCGTGGCGGCCCCGCTGCAGATCTGGACCGTCAACCATCTCTACGGTGGCCTCGCCGACTACACCCGCTACGTCACCGGGGGGCGGCCTTCGCAAGTCCCTTCCGCCATTTCGATTTCAATGTGAGCGGTGTAGGCGGGATCGTCGACAACGGCTCCATCAGCATCGTGGCCGGGGTTCTCTTCGCTCTCGTCGGGCTCAACCAGGCGGCCGTGTTCCTGATTATGAGCTTCCTCTCCTTCATCGGGATCGTGTGCTACTACCGCGCCTTCACGCTGACCTTCAGCGGGGCGAACAAACGCCGCTACGGGTATCTGATCTTCTTCCTTCCGAGCCTGATCTTCTGGACCGCTGACGTGAGCAAAGAGTCGATCATGATCTTCCTGCTCGGCGTGCTCACCTACGGATGTGCGCAGGTCCTCGCCCGTCAGGGTGGCTTCCGCGCCTGGGTGTTGATCCTGGCCGCCTGTGCAGGCTCGGTGTTCATCCGCCCGAACGAGATGCTGCTCGTCTTGGGCGGATTCACCATCGCCATGATCTTCCGGCAACCGAGCGCATCAAGTAAGTTCGAGCCGGCTCGCCGTACGACCTCCCTCGTGTTCCTCGCCGTGTTGGTCGGCCGTGGTCATGTTCTTGACGCTCCACCTCCTGCCCGGCCTCCACGGCTCGGTCAACCTCTCCCAGATCAATAAGAACAACCAGGGCCATGGCACTGGGCTCGGCAGCAGCGGCGTGAGCTACTCGCAGAGCCCTCTCTACTTCCCGAGAGACGTGTACGTGGTGCTGTTCGATCCGCTGCCGCTCAACGCCCACGGCGGCGGGCAGAGGTTTCAGGCGTTGCAGAACAGCGTGCTGCTGGTGATGCTCATTGTGTCGCTCCGAAACTTGCGCATCTTGCCTCGAGCGGCCTTCGCCCGCCCCTACCTGATCATGTGTTTCGTCTACGTGGTGAGCTTCTGCTACTTCTTCGCCGCACTGGGCAACCTGGGGTTGATCGCCCGGGAGGCGACGGTGATGGTGCCGCTCTACCTCGTCCTGCTCTGCATCCCGCGCGCCCCACGTCATCGCCCACCCCGCTACATCTGGGAGTTGACCCGCAGACAACGCGCGGCGCGCAGGAGGGCGGTGGCCCGGGGTGGCGCGGCCTTCTGACAGCGTGTGGGGTGCCAAGACTCAAGGTCGGGCGGCCGTGTCACCCATTGCGGTCGTTCTCCCCGCTCGAAACTTGCCCTGCAGCGCGCCGGCTCCGTGTTGCACGTTCCTCGTTACCACGTCGAGCCGCTCCTACCAGCGCAGCCAGCAGGACCAGTGATCCGGCGATACCCACCAGTAGTCCCTTGGTGCCGAACTGTCTGAGGTTGACTTGCCAAAGCGGCAGATATCTACGCGAATCCCCCAGAGTATGAGCTTTCTGAAGGAGGTCGACGGTATATCGGGTCACAGTGGGCACGAGCTGATACTGACGTGGGATGCTCGGCCCCACGGAGGGCAGAGGGTGATCGAGCTGCTGAGCCCTGGTGGACACCAGGATCGTCGACGCGGACACCACGAATCCGATGGCCAGGAGGACGATGCCCACACGACGTTCCTTCCTGGTCAGTCGGGAAAGCAGGAGCATGGTTGGAATCAACCCTGGGAGAAGCAGCCGCGGACCCCAACTCCAGCCTCCTTGCCATGAGTGCCAGGTAGCCGAGAGCACGAAGAAGACCAACAGATTCGTGAGAGTCAGAACCACGACGAAACGGTCCCCTGCCTTCCAGAGCCGGATCGAGCCGAGACCAACGAGGATGACGATTGGGGCGAAGAGCAGGACGCTCTTTTCTGGAGAGAAGAGGAGTCCGGCCGCACCGTGGAGAAATGGCGTAGAGAACCCTTCGCTCCCGTAGCCGGTCTTGAGTACGCTCCCGAATCGGTACTGGTTGTAGACCGCATCGACAACCGCCCCGATCGCGGCAATCGCTCCGTAGACGAAGGCTTTACGGAATCCGCGAAAGGCCCACACGATGAGCGGCAAGATGGCCACCAACACCACTGATTCGGGCCGTGTTGTGACGGCGGCAGCGAGAGCAACTCCCGCGAGTTCGAAGCGGCCGTTGATCAGGAACTCGATCGACAGGACGATGGCCAACGTTGTCAACGGCTCGGCGAAGAAATCCTTGCCGTACGGCAAAGCGTAAGTGCCGAAGGCTGATCCGACGGCGATCACCGTGGCCCAACGGAAGCCGGCCCCTAACCGTCGTGTCGTTCGAAAAAGTGAGGCAGCGAGAAAGCCCATGATCAGTGGCACGAGCGACGCGGCGAAGAAGCTTTCGAGCCTCACCTGATTACCGGCAATGACACTGACGAGATCCCCGAAGGCTACGAACGGAACGGCGAGGAGGCTCAATCCGATCCCGTACTTGGCGAAATAGTGTCCACCACGTCCCATGACCCCGGACTGTGGGGCTACCGACAAGGTGCCGTGATGAACGATGGACTGGGATACGGCGAGCATGTCCCTGCCGTCCGATACCGTCACCTGCCCTTGCTGGATGAGCAGATACGCCAGCGTGACCGCGGCCCCGACGTAAAACGCGGTTCTTCGTGTGTCGCTCCGTGAGTATCGACTCGACGCCAGGTTTGCCCGCCACGGAGGCGATCTGCTTTCGAGAGTGTTACCTGAACCACCAGACGAGGTGGGGCTTGCGCCTCGCTGGTCAGCTTGCAAAGGTGCTGCCACCCTGGCTGAAGGCGATCGTGATTATTCGGCTGGCATTGTCACAACTTACGGCCAGTGCGCTGAAGCCCACGGAGTGACCCGATTCGCCGTGAAGTACTGCCTGTCGCCGCGCACCCGGCCCCGCATCGTTGCAGTTCGTCACCAGCTGCGTCGCCGCACCAGCGATCCGCGCTGGCATGGTGAGGACGACGCCCACGAACAGCAGCGTCCCGGCCTGCACGGCCCCCAGTCTTCTCGCACGGCACACACCCATCGGATTCCTGCCCACCAGTTCCCCGACGCCGTCGAGGCATCCCTGGTGTGCGCGCTCTCTCTAGCAGTGATCTAGACGCGCAGCAACCAGGATGCGAATCGAGCGGCGCTCGACCCTCTTGAAGACTCGTGACCTGGGGCTGTGAGCAGGGACGCAGCTGGACAGAATCTCTCCCAGGCAGTCCGTACACAGCCTTGGTGCTGTCCACGACGACCACCAAGGAGCGCTGGCGTGCCTGGCACACTCGGCGCATGATCTCACACATCTCCATCCAGGCGCAGAGGACGGCAAGCACGACCTCAGTGTCGCGTGGTCTCTTTTCGGAGTACAGTCTGGAGTTCTGCACTTCAATCGCTCCGGGATCTCCGCTCCGTAGTTGGAAAGGACACGGCAGAGGAGAAGGCACCACGAAACCCAGTCGCGTTCGGGCGCCAAACGTCTTGCGAGCGTCCTTGTGAGGAGGCCAGGGTACTGGCGCAGAGGCTTCAAGCTCCGGGGTCTCCGTACCACCCCGTACACGAGCGTTCGTCCGCGATCCGGACGGCAACAACATCGAAGCGGTCAGCCACACACGGCATAGAACGGCACAGCTCGGGTACCGACTCTGTCGACGACCGACGAGATCGGCACGATCTACGACTCGCCGCCACGATGATACATACGGACTGGGGATTCCCCTCGGGCCAGCGTGTTCCGACCCCAGATCTCAGGCGGGAGCCAAGCGAGAGCTCAGGGAGACCCTCATCGTGCTCGGGCTCCGTGAGCGTCGCGACCTCGGGGGCACCCCGGCCCGGCAGGAGTCGGAAGGCAGCCAGTGCGCCCACCACGGCGACCCCAGCCCCCGCGATGCAGGCCACCTTCAATCCGCTGTGGAACGCCGCGAAGGCGATCGATTGCAGGGCGGGCTGAACCGCGTGCGGGGCGTGGGCGACCACGGCCAGCGCGGCGGCCATCGACTGGTGGGCCTCTGCCTTCGGCCCCGCCGGGATGGGCAACGGCCGGAAGGCGTTGATGATGCTCGGGCGCGTAGGACGAGGCGAAGATCGAGCCGAAGACCGCCACCCCGAGCGGTGCCCCCGAGCTCGCGCGTCGTGTTGTTCACTGCCGGCGCCGGCGCCACGCTGATCGTCGGCCACCGGGAGCCCATGACGGCCTCGGCCGTCGGCGCGGTGATCGAGGACAAGCCCGAGGGCCAACAGGACCATCGAGACGATGATCGGTCCGAAGTACGCGGCGTGCGGCTCCGAGTTGAACGCCCGCCACCAGCAGCCCGCCACCCATGAGGAGCAGCCCGGTCGCTCACGACGAGCCGTGTCCCCACCTTGAGCGCGACCACCGCCGCGAGCGGGGTGAATATGGCCGCGACGATGGCGAAGGGAGCGTGTGCACGCCCGCCGAGAGCGTCGAGTACCCCTTGACGAACTGGAAGTACTGGGTGATCAAGAAGATGAACCCGAAGAGGCAGAAGAAGGCCACCGATATGGAGAGGGCGCCACCGCTGAACGCGGGCGTCTTCGAAGACCCGCACGTCGAGCAGCGGGCCCTCCGTGCGCAGCTCGAGCAGTGCTGAAGGCGGCCAGCAGGACGGCGGCGGCGGCGAAGCAGGCCAGCGTGCCCACCGACGCCCAGCCCCACTGGGGCCCTCGATGATGGCCAGCACCAAACTGGTCACCCCAACGTCGAGATGAACACGCCTCGGATGTCGAAGGGGTGTTGGCGACCTCGGGCGAGCTCGGGGATGAGCACGCCGCCGGCGACGGCGTCACGCCCACGATCGGCACGTTGACGAGGAAGATCGACCCGTACCAGAAGTGCTCGAGGAGCGCCCCACCGATGATCGGTCCGAACGCCACGGCCATGCCGGACGTCGCCCCCCAGATGCCGAGCGCCTTCTGGCGCTCCGCGGGTCGGGGAAGACGCTCGGTGAGGATGGCGAGGCTGGCCGGGAAGATGAAGGCGGCTGCCACGCCCATGAGCGCCCGGGCCGAGATGAGCGTGCCCGTCGAATGCGACGCACGCCGCGGCCGCCGAGAACAATCCAAAGAACACCAGGCCCACCTGCATCGTGCCCTTGCGTCCCAGACGGTCACCGATCCCCCCGCCGGCGAGCAGCAGGCCGGCGAAGGCCAGGCGTAGGCGTCGACGATCCACTGGAGCGACGTGATCGACGCCCCCAGGTGCCGGTTCAGGGTGGGGAGCGCACGTTGACGATCGTGTTGTCGACGACGACCAGGAAGACGGACAGGCAGAGGACGGCAAGCATGACCCAGCGGCGGTCCTGGAGTGGGAGCGACAGGTCGGCACCAGGCGGCGGTAAGTGAAGGTCCGGTCATCTCGGCTCCTTCGGATGGGACTGCACCTTTATAGAACGCTGTGCTATTGTTATAGCACGATGTTCTTCAGTACGCTACCGATATGACGAATATCCGCCGGACCAGGACTCCCAGTGCCGGGATGGAGGCGGCGCCTCCTGGCCTCGGCCGCCGACATCCTGGAGACGGAGGGCCCCGACGGCCTCTCGGTCCGCCGCATCGCCGCCGCCGCCGATGTGGCCCCCATGGGCGTCTACAACCATTTCGAGTCCAAGTTCGGCATCGTCGAGGCGCTCTTCGTCCAGGGCTTCGAGCGGCTCGGGGAGGCCATGGCCACCATCGCCGATATCGAGGATCCCTACGAGGCGCTCCGGAGGCCGGCCGCCGCTACCGGGCCCTCGCGCTGGCCCATCCGATGGTGTACCAGGTGATGTTCCTGCGGGCCGTTCCCGGGTTCGAGCCGAGCATCGGCGCCCTCGAGATCGCCGCCCAGGCCTTCGACAGCCTCGTTGCCGCGGTTCAGCGGGCGATGGCCGCCGGGGTCATCGCCGACGCCTCCCCGCCGAGACCGCCCAGCTGATCTGGGCCAGCATCCACGGCTGGGTCTCCCTCGAGCTCCTGGGCATCGGGTTCGTCGAGGACCAGGCCGTCGGCTACGACAGGGTCTGCACTTCAATGCTGCGGGGCCTCCGCCCGTAGTCCCCGCCGACCCGGACTGCGGGTCGGCCAGATCGTCGCCGGCTAGCGCGATCCGGACGGCAACAACATCGAAGCGGTCTGCCACACGCCTGAATAGGACGGCACCGCTCCGGGACCGGACTCAGTCGACGACCTCGATCCGGCTCACCCCCATGAACGACGTGACATAGAAGTCACGACCCGTCCCCGGGCATGGGAACAGCACGCTCTGGATCCCGTGGCCAGGGTCCACCCGTGCCAGTTCGGAGCCCGACTGGATGTCGAGCACGACGACGTCGTTGCCGTCGCCCGTGACGAGCTCCCCGGATGCGGCGTAGAGCAGGAGGTGGCTGGCGTGGTCCTGCTCACGGCGCCACCGCAGCTCGAGCGTGTCGGCGTCGAAGCAGGCCACCACCCCGTTCCCGCTGTCGTATGCCACCGCCAGCCGGCGCTGCTCGTCGACGAGGGGTGGATTGGCGACCAGGCCGCCGAGGAGCCCGCACACCTCGGTGAGCCGGACCATGCCGCTGCGTAGATCGATGCGGACCAGGTGCAGGGGCGCGATGGAAATCCCCAGCCCGCGCAGCGTGCCGGCGAAGCGCTCGCTCCCCTCACCGTCGTCGAGGAACCACGCGGCGCCGAGTGCCAGCACGCAGTCCCATCCATAGGTCTGACCATCCATGACTCGATACGGCGCGGCCATCTGCCCTTCGCGGCTGAGCTCACGGCCATCCCAGCGCACCCGGAACAAGCTGGTGTCCCCAACCACGTACACGTCGGTGCCGTCGGCAGAGAGCCGGGCGATGGAGGCCTCGGGCAACTCCAGCCGAGCCACCAGGTCCAGGGAGATCGGATCGAGGGCGACCAATTCGCACGGCTCGACGCGCCTCGGGCGGCACGCTGACGCCTGGTCGCGAACCGCCGAAGTCCTTGGTGACGAGCGTGCCGTCGGAGAGCCGGACGAAGCTGTTGTAGGGCCGATCCCGCGGCAGCCGCCGAGAGGCAACAACCCGCAGGTCCGGATCGAGCCGGTGGATGTGGTTCCCGAAGACCACGTGGATGGATCCGGAGTCGTCAACCCCGAGACCGCCCGGCCAGACCGGACCGCCCGCCAGCTCGGGCGAACTTGCGATGACGTCCAAGGATTGGGGGTGGATGGACTCGACGCTGCAGACCGCCCCGTCGCCGGCCGTGTGGCGCAGGAGGAAGAGCCGCTCCCCGTCGCCGACGACCATGGTCGCCGCCGGAGCGAACCTGGTCGTCGAGCGCAACCGGCTCCCCGGCTCGATTCCCAGCCGGCCCGGCACCGACTGCAGGCGCGCCGGACCACCGTCTTCGGATCGCCACGTCAACGCGAGCTCCCTGGTATCGGGTCTCGACGCCCTACGCGTCCACGGTCAGCGTCTCGAGCAGATCGGCAAAGCGACGCTGCGCCTCGGCCCGGCGGGTCGGGATGTGCTCCGTCGGCACCTCGTGCGCCACGTACCCCTTCAGCACCCTGCGGGCGACGGTCTGGCGATGCACCTCGTCGGGACCGTCGTAGATCCGGGCCGCCCGCGCCGCCCGGTACATCGACTCCAGCGGAAGGTCGCACGAGAACCCGAGCGACCCGTGCACCTGGATGGCGCGATCGATCACGTCGTACAACACCTTCGCCCCGAAGTACTTGATCATGGCGATTTCGACCCTGGCCGCCGCCGCTCCCTCCTGATCCATCTTCCAGGCGGCCTGCAACGTCATCAGCCGGGCAGCCTGCATCTCGGCCATGGAGTCCGCCACCCAGTTCTGGATGGTTTGCTTCTCCGCCAGCATCGACCCGTGCGCGTAGCGGGAAACGGCGCGTTCACACAGCATGTCGAAGGCCCGCCTGGATTGGCCCAGCCAGCGCATGCAGTGGTGGATCCGACCCGGCCCGAGCCGGTGCTGCGCCAACGCGAACCCGGATCCCTCGCGGCCCACCAAGTTCCTCGCCGGCACCCGTACGTCCCGGTACACGATCTCGGCATGGTTGCCGAACCTGCCGTAGGGCGTGTGCGGATCCTCCATCGTCGCCACGTCCCGCACGATGTCCACCCCGGGCGTGCCGACGGGCACGACGATCATCGACGACCCCTGGTACGGGTGGACGTCTGGATTGGTCACCGCCATCACGATCAGGAAGTCCGCCACCGATCCATTGGATGTGAACCACTTGTGCCCGTTGATGACCCATTCGTCGCCGTCGAGCACCGCCGACGTCGTCAACAGCGTCGGATCAGATCCAGCCGTGTGCGGCTCGGTCATCGAGAAGGCGGATCGCAAGTCGCCATCCAAGAGCGGCTGCAGCCACCGCTCCCGCATGGATTCGTCACCCGTCTCCTCGATACCCACCGCCAACAACTCCGCGTTCCCCGAGTCCGGCGCATTGTTGCCAAAGACGACCGGCGCCAGCGGTGACTGGCCGAGGATCTCGTGCATCAGCCCCAACCGCACCTGCCCGAACCCCATCCCGCCCAACGCCGGCGGTAGGTGCGCCGCCCAGAGGCCCTGGGCCTTGGCCTGCTCCTGCAGCGGTCGGATGGCAACCTTGACCTGGTCGTAGGTCAGATCCAAGGTCTCGAGCGGGAAGACCTCCTCCCGCACGAAGCGCCGCATCCATTCCAACTTCTCTTCGAACTCGGGCTCGGTTGAGAAATCCCAGGCCATCGCCACTCCTTCTCTGGCTCCGGCCAACTTCCGGAGGCTCACACCCTGCCACTACCGTGGGCGCCGTGACCACCACGAGCCCCGTCGCCTTCCGCAATGCCGCCGCGTCCACCCCCCCGGACTCGTCCCATCTGGAGAGCCCGCCGCCCGCAGCCCCAAGTCGCCCTGAGTGCGGCGGACAGGGCCGTCGTCGCCGCCGCGGAACATGCCCTCCTCGACGAGCGACGACTCCTGACCCCGGACGAGCTCACCGCGCTCGCCGCGCTGCCCGACGGCGCGGTCATGGCACTGGCCTCGCTCGCCCACCAAGTGCGGCTGGCGTGGTGCGGGCCCGAGGTCGAGATCGAGGGCATCCTCTCGGCCAAGACGGGCGGCTGCCCCGAGGACTGCCATTTCTGTGCCCAGTCGTCGCGCTTCGACACGCCCGTCAAGGCCACGCCCTTCCTCGATACCGGCGAGGTCCTCGCCGCCGCCCGCGAGACGGCGGCCCTCGGTGCGTCGGAGTTCTGCATCGTGCTCGCCGTCCGGGGCCCCGACGAGCGCACCATCCAGCGCATTCTCGAGCTCGTGCCCCGCGTCCACGACGAGACCGGCCTCAACGTGGCGGTCAGCGCCGGCATCCTCACGGAGGACCAGGCCCGCCGCCTGGCCGCCGGCGGCGTGCACCGCTACAACCACAACGTCGAAACGGCGCGCTCGTACTTCCCCTCGATCGTCTCGACCCACACCTGGGACGAGCGGGCTGAGACCTGCCGCCTGGTGAAGGCACACGGAATGGAGCTGTGCTGCGGCGCCCTCATCAACATGGGTGAGAGCGACGCCCAGCGGGTCGAGCTGCTGACCCAGCTCCAAGAACTCGAGCCGGCCGAGGTGCCGATCAATTTCCTCAATCCGCGGCCCGGCACACCACTCGGCGATCGCCCCGTCCTGGGCGCCTGGGAGGCCGTCCGCTGGATCGCGCTCTTCCGCCTCGCCCTTCCCTCGGTGATATTGCGGTACGCCGGCGGGCGCGAGGTGACCTTGCGCGACCTTCAGGCCATCGGCATGACGGCTGGGATCAACGCCCTCATCGTGGGTAACTACTTGACCACGCTCGGCCGTTCGGCCGACGAGGACCTCCAGATGCTCGAAGACCTGCGCATGCCCATCGGCGCCCTCTCCGCCGCCATCTGAGCAGTCACCTGAAGGGCCGGACGATTACTCCCCCCGTGACCGGACCCCGTGACCGGTCCCCCATGACCGGTCGTCCCACCGACGACGACGCCTACTGCACGGGCTGCGGCCGACCCACGGCCGACTGTCCTGGATGCGGGCGCGCGCTCGACCCGCCGCGTTTCTGCCCCGACTGCGGACGGCGCATGACGGTGACGGTGGTCCCCACGGGATGGGTCGCTCATTGCAGGGACGACGCCCATCGGAAACTCCGCTCCACCTGATTCGTTTCGGGCAGGCTGCGTTCCGACCTCGTTCCGGCCTGATCCGTTCGCTCAACGACGCATCGGCGGGTCGCGCGGCGACCGGAGGGCCGACGACATACGCCAAATCGGCGACGGTAAGAGCGTGAAGCCTTCGGCAGATGGGCGCTGAGGTGATGGGCGCTGAGGCACTCGAACCCCCGACCTGCTGGTCATAAGCCTGTGCGGAATATGCGCTGCGCTTAGGCGCGAATTCCCTGGTCGGCCTCGGTCCGAATCCGGGGAACTAGCAGGTGACATGATGCTCTCCGATCAGCTATGTCTTCCCTCGTACTCCTGCTTCCGAGGCCAGAGGTCGAGCAGAAGATCACCGCCCGGATTGAGGCGGGTAAGGCGCTGCTCGACGAGGACATAAGGCGGGATGAGCAGTTCGATCACGCCGTGGATCTTGTGGAACGGTGGCACTCATACAACATCGAGCTACTTCGAGGGTTATTTAGCGGGAATGGTGTCGTGAGCGAGTACGGGGACAGTCTTCCGGCCACGGGTCGGGGGCAGACGATGGTCCCGCTTGTCTTGCGGATCGAGAGTTTCAAGCTGGCGGTCCATAGCTGCCTCATTCGGCTCTGCTTGGCGACAGAATCTGACCCGCCCGCACTCCGGAGAACCACGCTAGAGTACGACGCTTCGGTTCCAGGACCGACGGGAGACGACAGGCTTCGGGCCTTGCGATGACCGATTTTTCGAAGATGCATCCGACGGTGGTGTCGCAGGCGATCTATACGGTTGCTAATGACCCGTTCATCGAATGGGTTCTTCCTCTTATAGCGAGCACCTGCTATCACAATCCTGACGTGCCGCTAGTGGTGATTCCTTTCGACGAACGTGTTGAACGACTTCGCGCGGTCATTCGCGCGTGGCCCCAAGTGAGCCTGTTTGACGACGACGAATGCCTCAGGCAACTTGATGCAGTCGGCAAACGTGCCATGGGCAATGACTTCCGTGGTCATTTTCGGCGGTATGCCGCCTTCAGTGGTCCGGCGAAGACGTTTGCCTACATCGACGCCGACGCGATTGTTTTACGATCGCTCGCCACCGTTCTTGATACCTTGCCGGTTAGGCGGGAACTCATTCTGTTCGATGCCTGGGATCCTGATTACTGCTACCGGGGTGAACTACGGCAACGAATGGAATCCGCCTAACCCGGCCCGGGGTTACAACAGCGGGATCTTCTATTCCTCGCATGGCGCAGTGACTATGGAAGACCTGGCGGCTGCCGCTTCTGAGCTTGCCCGTGTGGGCGCAGATCTCTCAGGGCTT
This sequence comes from uncultured Acidimicrobiaceae bacterium, assembly GCA_963728845.1. Lineage (GTDB taxonomy): Bacteria > Actinomycetota > Acidimicrobiia > Acidimicrobiales > RAAP-2 > Bog-473. The sequence continues at coordinate 116,645 of CAVSLS010000039.1, read as the reverse complement.
TATGAGCAGCCCGTCTTCAACTACGTTATCGACACCCTGGGCATACAGGCTGCTGTCCTGTCGGACCACGACCACATTGGAACGGGATGGGCGGGACGAGAGATCCGGAAGACCGGTAGCGACTTCTTTGTTAACTCTCCCGGAGCCGGAGACCATGGGTATCCGATCTTCACCCTGCATTGGGCGGGGACAGCTAGACCGTCGTGGCGGATGCCCCATCGGAGGCTCTGGCTGCGTTACCGGAAACTCGCCCGACGTCAGTTCCGGGCGTTCCATCGTGGATCACGCTGATGGCAGAGGAAGACGAGCAAGCAGGTCCGTTGTCAGGCATGCTTAGCTCTGCCATTCGTTCAAGCCTCTCTACTGCAGCCGGACAGTGGGGTTGTTTGTGCAAACGGGCTGCCGGCGTTCGGTGCCATCGGAGTCTTCGTCGGCCAGGACGGTCGTGCAAACGATCCCAACTTCACCGATTGGTATCCCGGCGATCCCACAGTATGTGGGTGATTTGGCCGTGTACCCGGCGCTACTCACCATCCTTGCGCTGAACGGTTGAGCGACGGTATAGCTCGCAGTTTCGGACAGCCAATCGATTCCGACATTCCTGGGTTCGCCGCGGGCGATTACACGATCTGGAACGATACGGGCCAGTTCATTTACGCGGGTATGGCCGGTCGCACGCTGACCCCTGTGCAAATCCAGACCGACCGAGACAACTAGCAGGTTCTAGGTTCGATGCGCTTGCACCCTCCGGGAGGAAAGTACCTCTACCAGGGCAGTGGGGAGAGAGGGGCCCGGCGCCCGAAACGGAACACAAGCGCCGCGCGACGGCGGGCGAGGGCCACGAGGGGGGGCCGGGGCGGCCGGCGCCACCGGAAACGGAGGGGCACCGCGGCGCGGGACGGGGAGCTACGACCGGAGTTGTTGGGTGAGTTTCGCCCAGCTCGAACCTGACGCTGGCCACCTGTCGAGCGACAAGCGCTCCTCACGGGTGAGCGTCCGTGGATTACGTAGTTCGGCAAAGTATGGCTTGCTCAGCACTCCCTCAAAGGCAACCTGTCTACGGACCTCTCAGATGTCGAGCGAAAGCCTCCAGGAGACAAACGACCTGTTGTGCCCCAGGAGCCTTGCCCGTCGTCGTGCGGCACTGCTTTGGATTGAAGGGCCGGGTACCGACGAGCAACAAAAAGGTCCTCCGAGTGGCAAACGATCGCGTACTGCTTCGGCCGTCCATGACTCGTGCTCGTGACGATCACGTGCGGCGGGATGTCGTGCAGCGAACCGCTTTGGTCGACCCAAGAGTTCCACAGCGACACATCAGCTGGCGCGCTATCAGCTACTTCGAGGCCCGCTGAGCATGTGCGAAACACGACTGGGAGAGGTCCCTCCGCCTCTATGGCGCTCTCAGGGCCGGTCCGAGGCTGCTTCCCACTCCCCACCAAAACTCTCCGCCGCCGGCCTCGCGTTCGGCCTCTTTTCGGGCTGCGATGACCTTGATGTCCTGACCGGCATTCGACCCAACCCGGGTCCAAACGAAGTGCGACATGGCGAAGAAGCTAGTGGGCAGTGGTTCGCGATCGGGACGGGCTGGATACCAGCGCCACCGGAAACGTAGGGCCCACGTAGCGCTGGCCGGGCACGGGGCCAGGAGGGACGCCGACGCCACCTGGCTGCCGAGCGACCGGCGCCACGGAAAAGGGGAGACCAGGCGGCACAGAGATATCCACCCCGGCCGTCAAGAGACCCGATGGGTACGATTGGCGGATGGCACATCGATACCCCATGCGAGCTCTTGCCGACACTTTGCCTCATCGAAGCGGGTAGATCTCGTTGAGCAACAAGGTGACCGTGGATTTTCAGTCCGAGCGAACCCAGTTCCAGGCTACGTGTGGCCTGATCTCTATCGCGATTCAGACGATCTCCCCACCGTCAGGTATTTGCCATAGCTGATTAGTCGCAGACCGATGACGCTATCAGTAACTCAGTGAGGGGTAGCGTGACGGAGTATCGGCCATCCCGGGCATCCGGCTCCCGTGATCTGCGCCGCTGTGCAAGGAGGTGGCCCCGAGCGCTCGTGGGGCTCAGCACAGTGTGAACATCGCTATTACGCGGTTCTCCTGATTGAAGCATTACCCAATCACGATCACTCTTGCTTCTGCAAAGTCGCCAGGACAACGAAACAGTGCATGACTTCAGACCTTCGACAGTCACGACTGGAACGAGTTGATCTACAAGAATGTTCTGGGCGTACCAATGCTCCTGTGTGTGTGTGACAGCTGGCGCTCGATTGGCTCTCGGTGTATAAACGCAAACAGGTGGTTCGCGGGAGCACATCGTTTGATGATTCACACCTGCCTGAGCATGGAGGCGATCGTGGCGATCTGCGAGTTACGGTGCCCGGTCAGACCGAACTAGTTCGTTCCGTGGGATCATCGTCCACGCGATGACTGTCCGCTCCGCGAGGAGTGCCTCTTTTGATTTGGCCCGCTTCGCGGCGGTCGGTCGAAACATCGGTCGAAAGCCCGCCTTCGGGTGGGCGTGCCTGCGTCTTGTCTTGGTGACAACGGGCATTCTCGTTCTGCTGGGGAGCGTGCCCGGGAGCCCGATAGTCGGCCATGTGCCCAGGGAGCGCCACCTCCATCGGTGCTGACGCATGCAGCACGCTCCCTCGGACTCGAGAAGCTGAATGCCTCTCAATCCCCTGTCCTTGCCTACATACTCATCACCGGTGCCTGTGTTGGCTTTCTCCGGCGTGCTACTGGCAGTACGTGAACGCGGTATTCCGACTTGGGCCGTCATTGGAAGCTCGATCGTGGCTATCGCATTTGCGACTCTGGGTCCGCCCTTGTTCTCCCACGACGTCTACTCGTACGCCCTCTACGGTCGCATGTGGGTGTTGCAGCATGTCAATCCATACATTCAAAGTCCTTCCGTTGCGGTTCACGACCCCTTCCTTCACGTTGCATCCAATGGTTTCCGTTCTGTCTACGGCCCGCTCTTCACTCTGATCTCGGGTTTGCTCGTCTGGATCTTCAGATCGCCGGCAGCCACGGTCGCCGCCTTCAAGTTCCTGTCGGGCGCCGCTTGGATCGGTGTTGTCGTCCTCGCATATCGACTGGGTCGCCGCCGGGGAAAAATGCAGGCATCTTTTGCCGCGGCGGTTGTCGGCTTGAACCCGGTCATCACTTTGCGTCTGATTGCAGGTGGACACAACGACGCCCTGGTCGCCTTGGCCATCATGGCCGCGATTACGGCCTGGTACGACGGTCACAGGCTCCTCGTCACATTTTTCCTCACGCTTGGGATGCTTGTGAAGATCGTGGCGGTGATTCCACTCGTGATCTTCCTCTGGGAAATGATCCGGTCGGAGAGCACTTTCAGAGGCCGGTTGGTCACCTTGGCAAACACCTAGCCGTGGTTGTCGCTCTACCGTGCTCGCGGTGATCCCCTTTGGTGCGCCGTTGCGCTTTCTCTCCCGTTCTCGAAGGTAACTTCGCTGAGCAACGGTAGCCCGAGACCTCCCGAACTCGTGCTTTCTTCAGCATCTGCATCAGCCCTTCGATCGCTCAGGTTGCCCCAGCTGTCACCCTCTCAAACGATGTCCTCCTTATTGCCTTCTTGGGACTTGCAACCCTGACTCTGCTCGTTCTTCTTCGACGACGCGCAACCGGCCCATTGTGGAAGTAATACTGCTCTCGCTTCTGATCTTCATGCTTTGTTCGCGCTTATCTGCAGCCGTGGTATCTAGCGTGGGTCGTTCCACTCGTGTGTTTCTGCAACCAGGAGAAGAGTCCTGGGGATTGTTCTCGCAGTGTCGCTCATTGCCGCTGAAACTGCGCCCGCCAAAGCGAGGGCCAGCTTCTCACCTGGTTGGCGCGCTTCTCATACGACATCTACCCTGCGTTGGCTCTCGTCTTCATCGCGGTCTTGGTTGTCGAGGTCGTCCGCCGTCCCGGTGTCGATGTGCAAACCACGCAAATCGACACCAGCGGACATGACATAGCTCGTCGCTCAGACACCGGCAAGCGAGAGTCCAACGACACAGAGCTCGGACACAGGTCCGCTGTTCTGCGATCGGACTCGCAGTCGTAGTTTGCCGCAAACCTCGACGCTCGCTTCACGAAGCGTTCTTCCGCGCAGGAGAGTCCTCGGGACATTCGACGATCTCGGTCGTCCAACTAGGTTGGACGTGTGCCGCGTCTGCGACAACGCCTCGTGTGGGCCTCTATGAGCTTATGCTCGTCATCGTGTAATCTCGCCCAACGCGGATCGGCCGCCCTCCAGCGGCGAGGCCCGCTGCATGCACTGCTCGGGCGGCAATATCAGTTCGCTCGACGCCACCCCGTCAGCGTGACCCAATGGGATGCGCAATACGCCGATGGTGACTACGCGGAGCGACTCGACGCGGTTCGCCAAGTACCACACCACATGGTCATCCTCGGCTATCTGACCTACGGAGCGAAGGAGCCGAGGGTTCTCGAGATCGGTTGTGGTCATGGGCGGTTCGTACAGCTCCTGGCGAGTGTCGACTTCGACGAATACGTAGGTGTGGACTGGTCGGATCACGCTGTCCAGCGTGCACGTTTACTTTCGATCTCCCACGCTCGCTTCGAGGTCGGGGACATGGATCACTGGGACACAAGCGAACGGTTCGATGTCATCGTGCTGGACGAGTGCCTCTACTACTCCGTCGATCCGTGCAAGATGTTCGAGCGAGCACTCGGGTGGTTGACAGTGGACGGTGTCGTCATCGTGTCGATGTTCAGGAGCTTCGGTGCCCGGTACATCTGGTCTCAGATCCTGTCCCCGGCCGTCGAAGCGCTCGCGGCCTGCGCAGTGAAGGACGCCATGAGAGAGGCATTTGGGACGTCAAGGTGCTGCAAACTCGCCGTGCCCACCCTCCAATTGAACGTCATAGGCGCCTTGCGGGAGATCGTGCGATGTCATTGGAATTTCGGAGTCCAAGGCGGTGACAGCTCAAGTCTCAGGACACCTATGACCATCCCGAGGAGAACGACCTGACCATCGTCAGCCGGCCTTCTGCGCGGTCGCGGGTCGAGTGTTGTTCGGTTCTTGATTCCGGTTCTCGGTTCTCTGCTCGTAAATTTCGCTACAGAAGAGCGGCATCGATTCTCGAGAAGATCAGTTCCGCCTCATGGTCGAGCTCCGTATCTTTGTGGATCCGACGTGGGCGTTGAGGAGACCTCACCGCCTTGAGGTACGGGTCCTCTTTCTCGTCGTTGACAATCTCGTAGGCATGGAAACCGTGGACCGCAAATTGCCGCACGATGTCTGACGTCTCTTCACCCTCTGGAGTGGCCTGGCCATTGACCTCCAACACTATTTCCAAGTCCTTGCGGCATGACCCAAGTACTGGCAACAACCCTCGTACGACCGGGCCCTCAAACCCCTCAACATCGATCTTTATGAGACGAGCCCCCGCTATTTCCTCTTCGGTCAAGATGTCCTTCAACGTCTTCGCGCTGATCGTCGTCTCGATCTGTAAATCTTGATTCGGCACCATCGTTGTCAATCCCAGGTTAGCTCTGGGTCCGCCATACACAGTCAGCGTGCCATCTCGATCGGATGCGGCCAGATTGACAGTCCGAACCCTTGAGCCAATGTGGTTGATCTCTAGATTCTCATTCAGCAGTTCAAGGATTGATGGCGAGGCCTCTATGGCAACGCACCAGCCGTGATGGCCCACACATCTGGCGGCCAACAACGTGAAATAGCCGATGTTGGCGCCCACATCGACGAAGGTGTCGCCGGGCTTCAGTCGATCTTGAATCCAGTACGTCAAGTGCGGTTCCCAGACGCCGAACATGTAGATATGGCGCTGTACGAGGTCTTCAGTGGTTCCCGATATTTCGAAGCCAAATCGAGTTTGGGTCCGGAATCGGTGTGGTCTGAGCCGCTGATGGATATCGAGAACTATCGAGAGTCCCCGCGTGCCGTGGTGCCACGGTGTGTTTCGCACGTACCAGCGTGCAGGGGACGCCATAGCGGTCGGACAGACGCCCGCGACGGACTCGACGGCATCCCTTATTCGTTGCCTCAAGGTCCGTCCACCAAGGTGTGGGGCCCGATCCACCGGCGGCAATCGTTCACAGTTTCAGAGAGTAGAGCAGCGGGTGCCCCGTTATGCCTGAACCCCAGACCATCTCGGGGACGATCCGACCGGCCCCTCGAACAGTTGGCCGCGCAACGCCCTTGTCGGAGCCCGCAGGGGAGCGTGCCGAATCGAGCGGGTCATGGGCCAAGACTCTCCCTTGACGTCGACCGAACTCGTTAGCGCGCCCGCAAGAAACCCGCTGCCCGCAGGACAGCCATCGGCGGATCGCCTAGCGGGGTTCTGGGCTCGATGATCTCTGTTCCGTCCTCGCGGACGACCTCCCAGAGGCCATCGTTCTGTAAATGCCAGAACGGACGGGCCGCATTCTGCGTATTGCCCTCCCCGAAGGAGACGAGGAGTTCCTTGAGCGGTTCCTCGTACTCCGAGAACGGGCGAGCCGAGGAGATCCATGCTGCGCTCGGGCGAGGGCGAGCAGAAGGAGCAGCGGCTTGTATGGTGCTGGGCCGTAGGCCTGAGGGCTGCGGTTGATCTTTCCGATCCGATCGCGGAGGGCTGAGTCTCGCTCAACTACGGAATCAGATGCCACATTCAACTCCTGAAAAACGTCTCCGTCTGCATCGGCGACCACACCCTGTCCGCCGGCCCTGGCTTTCCGCAATCCCTCGATTGCCGAAGGCCCGAGGAGACCCGGCGTCAGCGCCACGTTTTGCCACTCACCGAGCACTTCGAAGGTGAATCGATGAGGGTATGAGGTGACTTCGTCCTCATCAGGCCAGAAGGGGGTGCTGTCGGTGTAGAGGCGGAGGTGAGCCGACCAACAACGACCTGGGCCAGATCAAAGGTGGCCCACTCCTCAGGAAGAACCCGCGGGCTCCCTGAAGCGCTCACCCCGAAGACATTCGGTCGCCCGGATGCAGGGTCCCGTATTCGGGGCGATGGCCCTTGAATCCTCAGGTCAGACGATCAGTCGCCAGCCGGAAGTTAGCCAACGACGATTGCCCGATATAGACGACTAACGCCCGCCCGGCCATGGCGGAATAGTCAACTACAAGAGGTAGCGCGACTGCACGGGACGCCCCTCCCACTCACTTAGAGGCGTTAACGCCGTCCAGCCTTCGAGCAGCCACTTGGAGGCAGCCCACTCATCAGGTCTGGTCTTGACGAGATCCAAGACCCCAAGCGCCACCAGGTCGTCGAGGTGACGGCGCACCGTCGTCTCTTTGAGACGAGCACGGGCAGCAATCATCGATGCCATATGGCTGTCATCCACTCGAACTAGGAACTCAATGATGGCGTGGCGAATGGGATGGACCCCTCCTAGAGCCGTCTCTCCCGCCAATTGCCACAAGACGTCGTCGGGCGCGCCTACCACCCGCATGCCTCATGAATGGCGATTTCCTGTACAAAAGGCCCCTGAGGTGTGTACCGCCTGATCGACGCTGAGGACCATCCCCCCAGACGCGACGGTCACCGCGTCAACCTCAAGAAGAAGTTCCGACAACTACTTGAGGAGGATCACGGAGACGGTCCGCACCACTATCGACGCGTCCGTCCGGCTAAGTAAGCAAGTAGCTCGAGGGCGCAGACGGCGACACGGACCTCGCCTGGGCGATGCTGCAGGCCTTCGCCGAGGCGATCATGAGCGCCCAGGCCTCGATGCAGTGCGGTGCCGGCTATGGCGAGCAGGCCAGCGAGTTGGTCGATCGCGTTCTGGCGACCAGCTCGCGGGTTGATGCGAGGACAAGAGCGACTCACGTCGCCTCGTACACCACCTCGTTGGGGCTTAACCCCCCGGTGATGCCGATCGCACAACGTGACCAGGTTCGTCGCCAGCTATTAATCAGTCCCTGCCCGGCTCGGCCCCCGGTGGAGTAAGCACCATGGCTCGGTTCAGCGCCGCACCCAGACGTCCGCCGGGAACCATGCCGGAAACGTCTTCTGTATCGTGTACTGAGACTCAATCTCAGAGTGCAGCGACACGTCTTCAGTTACTTGCAGCACTATGGGGCACCCGCGCAGTTGTTGTGCATTTTCGACGAGGATGAAGTGGCGGGTATAGCCCACGAAAGGGTTGTCTTCCGTAATCGTCTGCGGAACACACACGGGGTGACCATTCGCAGCCTGGCTGTTCGCAAACGCTGCGGCCTGTGTCCAGGCGTATCGTTGGACGCCCCAGGCATTGACTCCCCGAAACTGCAGGACACTCAAGACAATTATTCCCGGAAGCACCAGAGCCGATGCTCTGACTCGCCAAGTTCCTGCGGCGGCCAGAAAGGCAATCCCTGGCAATGTCCAGTCAAAGAACCGCGGCGCAAGGACCGCAGGGGCAACAATCCAAGCACCAAACACGAGAACCAGGACTGCGCCGACCGCCGCCCGTCCTTCCCGATGCCTCAGAACCCACAGGAGGCCGATGAGCACCGGAATCGCTACAAAGAGAGCGACAGCCGTGTACCCGGTGACCAGTGCCACGCCGAGTGCGGTCTTGACTTCCTGAACCGGAAAGTGGGCGTGGAACTGCCTCCTCCCACCTCGTGGGTCGTACCCCAGCATGAAGTGGAGGAGGGGAATGATAGGTAGGAGACCCAAGACGACCGCAGAGCATGCTGCAACAACGCGGTGGCGAGTGAATTCACGCCGCGAGCAGTACAGCAACCTGCACCACGACAATGCCCAATGCGAAGAGGTTGGTTCCAATCGCGACGACCAGCGTCGCTACATATGCGTACGGTATCCAACGTGGGGCGCCTCGCAGCCATCGGACCAAACACAGCGTGGAAAGCAGACCCATGAGCGCGATAAGGGAATAGCCGCGAACATCCCTCCCTTGCGTTGCGAACTCGGGGTTGAGGGCAAGCACAGCGACCGCCACTGTGCTGCTGAGGTAGCCGAACCAACGTGCTGTCATGCCCGCCAGGACGCCAACGGTGAGTGCAGCGCACGTCACGGGAAGGACCCTCAGGGCGCTGACGCTTTGGAATCCCGCTGAATAGACAACGTGCTCCAAGAAGGAGAACAGAACCTGGTTGTTGTATCCGACCTGGCGTCGGAATGGGTCCAGCAGAGACGCAGTGGCGATGAAGTTCCCACGAGAGCCGGCGGCGTCATATAAGAGAGCGCGAAGAGTCCCAGATATAGGCGACGAATGTCGCAATGGACATGCCTGCGCCCCAAAGGAACTGCAGAGCACCACCAGTTTGCCGTTTGTCAAGGGTGACGGTCCTTGTTGCCACTCAGCAAGCCTGCCAGAAAGATGTCCGTTAGATCTGTGGCGTCCGACCCCGCGGCGAATGTACGGAGTGGCGGACGGCCCCACTCTGTGTCGTGCCCTATCTCGCTTGTCGGCCGAGACCCACCCGACCAGGGCCGACTTCGCCGTTGCGTAGTCGTCCTTCGTAAAGGCGACCCAGATCGTCCGCCTGGTGTCGTTGAAGCGGAGCGTGCGATGCTGGAACTCCCGCACCGCAGATCCACTCATGTCGACCCCAGCCGCCACCGCCTCGGCCGCCCTCGCCTCGTCGGCCTCTTCGCTCTGCGCCCGGTGCCACGCGACCAACTCGCCCGCCTGTCGCACGCTCCAGTGGGCGGAAGCCTCCCGCAACGCCGCGTCCGTCTCAGCCGAGGCAACCTCGGCCAAAGGTTCCACCAAGTCCAGCGAGAGCTCTCCCGACGCCAGTCCCTCGGCGAGGCAGGGCAACGACTCGAGATTCGCCGCCGAGCGCACCCATTGCCGAGCGGTCGAGGTGCTGACCCCGCATTGCCCCGTCACCCACGCGACCATCGAGACGGCTCCGTCCCCTCGCCATCCCTCGGCCCGATCGAACTCGGCGATGTCCGCCAAGCTGCTCGCGCTGCAGACGCGGAGATCTGCCCGGACCGCCGCACGATTTGCAGCGCCAGCTCCTTCGAGCGGGCATCCCCGCCGAAATTCCGGCACGGCGGGCGACGACGCTGCGGCCGGTCCTGCTACGGGCTGACGTTGGCTCCTCACCGGACATGAACCGGTCGCCCGCCGCCACGGCGCGGAGTCGCCCCCGTCACGGCCCCCGGCACGGTCGTCCCCGCCACGGCGCGGTCACCCCCTGACGAGGGCAAGCAGCTCTGCCTCTCCCCCGGCACCGTGACCACGCGCATCCCGTCATGCTCCCGCAGCCACACGAGGTTCCGCTCGTGCAGATCGGACGAGGGATCGAAGCGATTCAGAACGACGACGAAGGGCGCATCGAGCACCCCGGCCGTCAGCCGTACCGCATTGATCGTCCCCAGCCCTGCATCGGCCACCAGTACCGCCAGTTCGGGTGCGAGCGCTCTGGATAGGGCGGCACCATCTCCATCGGCGGCCAGGGGTGAACGCACGCCGCCTGCCGTCTCGACCAACCCGACGTCGACCTGCTCACCCGGCCACGACAGTTCCTCCAGCAGGTCGCCGATGTCGAACGGAGGACGACCCAGCACCTCGGCAGCCATCGGCGGAGCCATGGGGACCTCGTACCAACGATGCGGAGGGCTTACCGACTCGGGCTCCTCGCCACTCGCCGACCCGAGGACGGCGGCGTCACGAGTCGAGGCATCGTCGTCAGGGTCGAAGGACTGCGCCGGCTTTCGGGCGGCAACGGTCAGGCCCGCCGCGCGGAGGTCGATGAGGAGGCGGGAGGCAACCCATGTCTTCCCAACATCCGTTCCCGTGCCAACGACGACCACCAGCCGGCGGGGACGCACGCCGGTGCCGCTCAGAGCGCGGCCGGCATGGGGGGTCGCAGGCGCACGAGCGCATCGAAGAGTCGCTCCGCATCCTCGTCGCGGTGCCCGGCCGACAGCGTGACTCGGAGCCGGCTCGTCCCGGCCGGCACGGTCGGCGGGCGGATGGCCGGCACCCAGAAACCTTCCGCCAGGAGCGCCGCCGACGCTTCCAGCGCACGCGTCTCGCTCCCGAGGACGACCGGGATGATCGGGCTCGGGTGGTCCGCTGCCGCCAGCCCCGCGTCCACGGCCCGCTCGACCAGATCGGCCAGGCGGGTCACGAGCACAGCGCCTTCGTCGGATCGCAGGACGCCCAGCGCAGCGAGCGCCGCGCCGGTGTCGGCGGGGCTCGACGCGGTCGAGAAGATGTAGGGCCGGGCCCGGTTGACCAACAGATCCACCACGTCACGCGACGCGGCGACGAAACCTCCCAGCGATCCCAGCGTCTTCGAGAGCGTGCCGACCCGCACGATCGGCGCCGTGCTCGGGGCCGGGACGGCTGGGCCGAGGACGGCATGTGCCTCATCGAGTACCAGCAGCGCGCCGTGGCGGGCGCACAGGGACACGAGCTCGTCGACCGGCGCCGCATCCCCATCCATGGAGAAGACCGTGTCGGTCACCACGATCGTCGGATTGGCAGCGGACCCGGCTCGCGCTGGGCCGCCGGGGGCCGACAGCAACTGCTCGAGGTGCTCCATGTCATGGTGCCGGTACACAACGAGGGAGGAACGAGAGAGCCGGCAGCCGTCGATGATGCTGGCGTGATTCAACTCGTCCGAGAGCACACGGACCTCGGGACCTCCGAACGTGCAGAGCACACCGAGGTTCGCAGCGAACCCGGTCGGGAAGCAGACGGCGGCCTCGGCTCCCTTCCAGTCGGCCAGGGCCAGTTCGAGATCGCTGTGGATGGGGCGCGTCCCGGTCACCAGGCGCGATGCACCGGATCCGGCGCCCCAGCGCGTCGAGGGCTTCGTGAGCCGCCGCCACCACGGCTGGATGGGAGCTCAAGCCGAGATAGTCGTTGGACGCGAACGACACGACGCGGCGCCCCAGCCAAGGCGCCTGCCGGTCCCAGCGCGTCGAACTCCCGGGGCGAGCGCCAGCGGCCCTCGTCGACCACCCGGGCGAGCGCATCACGGATGCGGTCGTCCCACAGGCTCCCGCTCACGCCCCGGCCGCCTGCTCCGCCGTCACGTCATGGAGCGCCCCACCCAGAGCGTCGACGATCCGCACGATCTCGGTCGCAGTGGTCGTCAGCGGCGGCATCAGCACCACGACGTCGCCGAGCGGTCGCAGCAACACGCCCCGTCGACACGGCACCCGCGCACACCCGCCGCCCCCACCGCAGCCCGGGCGAGGGCGGCGCCAACTCCACCCCGACCATCAATCCACGCTGGCGAACCTCGCGCACGACGGACCGGTCCGCGAACCGTTCTCCGAGCAGCAACGCAAGCTGCGTCGGCGCGCGCCCGGACGTTGGCGAGCACGTCCCACGCCTCGATCACACGCAGGTGCTCGAGCGCCACCGCCGCGGCCAACGCGTTCCCACCGTACGAATGCCCGTGGTAGAAGGTGCTCGGCCCGAGGTCGGCGCCGAGGAACGCGTCGAACACGCGCACCGGACGCCGCCGTGGCCGACATGGCGAGGTACCCGCCGGTGATCCCCTTGCCGAGACACAGCAGGTCGGGCCGCAGGCCGCACTGCTCGGAGGCGAACAGCGTTCCGGTCCGCCCGAACCCGGTGGCCACCTCGTCGCAGATCATGAGGACGCCGGCCTGACGGCACGCCTCGCCGACCTGCCTCACATCGGATGCGGAGGCACACAACATCCCCGGCGGCTCCCTGCACCAGGGGCTCGAGATCGACGGCGGCCAGCTCCGCGGCGTGCGCATCGATCGCCGCGCACGCCTTGGGCGCCCACCGGGGTCGGCGATAGCCGGGCGTCCGCACCACCGGGAAGCACAGGGGGTCGAACAGTCGGCGCCGAACAGCCGCCGTCGCCGAGCGACAGCGAGCCGATGGTGTCGCCGTGGTACGCGCCCTCGAGCGCCAGGAACGAGGTCCGTCCCTCGATGCCCTTGTTGACCCAGTACTGGAACGCGATCTTCAGCGCCTGCTCCACCGCGACCGCGCCGTCCGACGCGAACAAGAAATGTGGGTCGTCCACCGGGACCACCGCGCGAGCGCCTCGGCCAGCTGCACCACGACCGTGTTGCCGTTGCCGAGCATCGTCGAGTGCGCGACCTTCGCCGCCTGGTCCATCAGCGCTCGGTCGAGCTCGGGGACCTGGTGCCCCAGCGTGTTGACCCACAGCGAGGAGATGGCGTCGAGGTAGCGCCGCCCGTCGACATCTATCAGTTCGTGGCCCTCGGCCCGCTCGACCACCAGCGGTGCGTTGTCGGCGTAGTCGGCCATCTGCGTGAAGCCGTGCCAGACCACCGCAGCGTCGCGCTCGACCCAGGACTTCGAATTCGGTGCCAGTCACGCCACGATTCTGGACGCGGCCGGACGGGTGGGTCCATTGCGCGAGAATGGATCATGGACCTGATCGGGGTGGTCGACACCATGTTCGCCCGCTACGACATGGGCGCCGAGGCGCTCGACGAGCTGTCCCTGTGCCCTGGTTACGGCACCCGTTTCACGACGATCCGCCGCACCGTCCCGGGTTTCAAGGATCTGGCGGTGGCGGCCAAGAAGCTGATCGAGGAGGACGGCTGCCGCATCGTGGTCGCCCTGGGGATGCCCGGCAAGGAGCAAGTCGACAAGGTCTGTGCGCACGAGGCGTCGACCGGGATCATGACGGCCCAGCTGATGACGAACACGCCCATCCTCGAGGTCTTCGTCCACGAGGACGAGTCCGACGACCCGGCGACCCTGGCCATGGTGTTCAAGAACCGCTCGCGGGACCACGCCCGCAACGCCTATCTCATGCTCTACGAGCCCGAGTCGCTCGTCGCCCGGGCGGGGCAGGGCGTCCGCCAGGGCTTCGCCCACGCCGGGCCCCTCGAGATCTAAACCGCCGCCTTCTTCCGTCTTCCTGTCCGTCTCCCCGTCTTCCGTCTCCCCGTCCGTCTCCCCCGTCCGGACGCAAGCGACCGGGTCGAACCGGACAAGGGGTCGGCACCCCCGATCGACGGGCCCCGGATGCATCAACCGAAGCGGGGGGTACGCCCGCCAACCGGGGGGCCGGTGCTGTGAGAGCTCCTGACGGTCCGCCAGCGTCCCGCCCTGCGAGTTGCCTCCTACGAGTTGTTCCAGGTCACCGAGAACGACCCAGTCCACCGAGCCCGCCGAGCAGGCCGCTGCCGCTGTTGGCGCAGTTGACGGCGGGCTCTGTCCACGAGGACGCAACCGAGGTGTAGGTGTCGTTCGTGTCCGCGTAGCCGGACAAGTTGGCCGACTGCACATCGGTGGCGCGCCTCAGGCCACCTCCGAGGAGGGATCCGAGTCCGGGCAGCACGACCTTGCCGATGATCGGCACGTGGTAGAGGCCGGGGGCCGCCGGACGCGTTGGAGCCGCCGCGGCAGCCGCAGGCGGCGCGGCGGCGGAGGCCAGGATCGGGGCGGCCGGGGCCGCCAGGCCAAGAAGCACCGGCGCACCGGATGGAAGCACTCTGCGCATCGAACCTCCCTGATCGTTGGCTCGAGGCGAGCCACTTCCCACCAGACCAGTTACCGCTTGCACGACCCGTACGCCGCCTGCGACCAGGGGCGGTCACGGCAGGCGCCGGGCACACTCCCCGTACTGAGTCGATAACGGATGGGGGTCAGGGATCTCGCGGGAGACCGAGCACCTTTTCGGCCACGATGTTGCGCTGGACCTCGGCCGTGCCGCCGCCGACGGTGAGCGCCGGCGCAAAGAGGAAGCCACGCGACCAGGTGGAGTCGCCCCGGATGGGGCCGGCGCCGGCGCGGCGTGGCGGCCCCGGCCGCCGAGCGGGCCCGATCCGGCGAGCATGGCGTGCGGCCCGGCCAGGTCCCGGGCGATGCCCATGACGTGCTGGCCGTGGGCGTCGGCGATGGCCTTGCGGACCGAGGCCTCCGCGCCGGGCTGGCGGCCGGCCAGGACGGCCGAGACCATCCGGAGGCGCAGGACCCGGAGGATCTCGCCCTCTATCCAGACGTCGACGAGGCGGTCACGGGTCGTGGGGTCGGGCGCCCCACCGGCGCCCCGGATCAGATCCACCAGGTCGTCGGCGGTCGGGCCCATCCCCCAGAGGGCGCCCTCCCCCGAGAGCGACACCCGCTCGTTGCCGAGCGTCACCTTGGCCAGGTCCCAGCCACCGTGCTCGGTCCCGACGAGGTGGTCGGCCGGGATCCGCACGTCGCTGAAGAAGACCTCGTTGAAGGCGTGCTCGCCCGTCATGTCGATGAGCGGGCGGATCTCGATGCCCGGCGCATCCATGGGGCAGACGAAGTAGCTGATGCCCATGTGCTTGGTCGCGGCCGGGTCGGTGCGGGCGAGGAGGATCCCCCACTTGGCGATGTGGGCGTAGCTGGTCCACACCTTCTGCCCCGTGACCACGTAGTGGTCGCCGTGGCGCTCGGCCCTGGTCGTGAGCGAGGCCAGGTCGGAGCCGGCGCCGGGCTCGGAGAACAGCTGGCACCAGAATTCCTCGCCGCTGAGGAGGGGCCAGAGCCAGCGCTCCTTCTGCTCCTCGGTGCCCGCGTACATGAGGGTCGGCCCCGCCCATCCGATGCCGATGGGGTTGACGGGGCGCCGCACCCCGGCTCGCCGCAGCTCCTCGTCGATCATGAGCTGGCTCAGCGGGTCGGCGTCGAGCCCGTAGGGCGGGGCCCAGTGGGGCACGACGTACCCCGCCTCGGCGAGGTGGCGCCCGGTCGGGTGCGGGTGCTCGGCCAGCCAGTCCCTGACGGTGCGGCGGCGGGGATCATCGTCGCCCGGGAGGCCGAGGTCCACGCGCGCAGCGTAGGCTCGGCGTCTCGCTTCACGCATCTCGGCGGGGGCGGGGGGGTCGACGGGGGTCGACGGTGCAGTGGCTGTGTCGAGTCGAGCGGCGGCGGAATGGAGTGAGGCATGACTGACTGGAACTACGCAGACGTCTGGGAGCTCGTGGCCGGGTTCCGGCCCGACGAGGTGGCCATCACCCAGGGCGGGCGCAACCTGACGTGGGACGACTTCGACCACGGGGCCGACGGCGTGGCGCAGTTCCTGCTCGACCTCGGCGTCGCCCAGCAGGACAAGGTGGCGGTCTACCTGTACAACTCGCCCGAGTACATCCAGGCGACCTTCGCGGCCATGAAGGTCGGCCTGGTGCCCGTCAACACCAACTATCGCTACGGCGACGACGAGCTCAGCTACCTGTGGGAGAACGCCGACGCGGTGGCGGTCGTGTTCCACGGGGCGTTCACCGACCGTATCGAGCGCATCCTCGACCGGGTGCCCGGCGTGTTGGGCTGGCTGTGGGTCGACGACGGCTCGGGCCCCTGCCCGGATTGGGCCACGCCCTACGAGGATGCGGCGAAGTCGGCCATCGGCCGGACGCGCCGCGCCGTGGGGCCGCAGCGGTGACGACCTCTACATGCTCTACACCGGCGGTACCACCGGGATGCCCAAGGGCGTCATGTGGCGCCAGGACGACCTCTTCGCGCGGCTCATCGACGGCGGCGTGCGCCACTACGACGTCAACGGCGGGCTCGAGGGCGTGCGGGCCGCGCTGGAGTCGAACCCGGCCGGCGGGGTGACGCTCATGCCGGCCTGCCCCCTGATGCACGGCACGGGCGCCTTCACGGCCAACACCGTCCTGGCCGAGGGCGGGCGGGTGTGCCTGCTCGAGTCGCGCAAGTACGACCCGGTCGAGATGCTCGACACCATCCAGAGGGAAAAGGTGAACGGCCTGGTGATCGTGGGCGACCCCTTCTCCCGGCCGCTGCTCGCCGCGCTCGACGACCATCCAGGGGAATGGGACCTGAGCTCGCTCATGATGATCATCTCCTCGGGCGCGATGTGGAGCGAGCCCGTCAAGGAGCGCCTGCTCGGTCACCACGGCACCATGCTCCTCGTCGACGCCTTCAGCTCGTCGGAGGCCCTCGGCATGGGGATGTCCGTCTCGGGGGGCGGTGCGGCGGCCAAGACGGCGTCGTTCACGCTCGGCCCGGACGTCAAGGTGCTGAGCGAGGACGGCCGCCCGGTGGCGCCCGGGTCCGACGAGGTGGGCGTGCTCGCGCTCGGCGGGCGCAACCCCCTCGGCTACTACAAGGACGGCGAGAAGTCGGACCGGACGTTCAAGGAGATTGACGGCGTGCGCTACTCCATCCCGGGCGACTACGCCCAGGTTGACGCCGACGGCACCATCCACCTGCTGGGCCGGGGCTCGGTCTGCATCAACTCGGGGGGCGAGAAGATCTTCCCCGAGGAGGTGGAGGAGGCACTGAAGACACACGGCGCCGTCCGCGACGCCGTGGTGGTCGGGATCCCGCACCCGACCTACGGCGAACAGATCGTGGCCGTGGTCGAGCCGGCGGACGGCGCCCCCGAGACCAGCGAAACGGAGCTCATCGCGCACGTGAAGGAGCGCCTGGCCCACTACAAGGCGCCTCGGCGCGTGCGCTCGGTCGCCACGATCGGGCGCTCGCCCAACGGCAAGGTCGACTACAAGCGCCACCGGGCCGAGTCGATGGAGGAGATCGGAGCCGTCTCGGTCTGAGTGTGGGCTTGACCGTGGCTTGAGCCTGGGGGCCTGAGTGTGGGCCTGAGCCACGGCTGTCCCGCGCCAGACTGAGGCGATGTTCATCGCCCCCGTCGATGCCACCCTCGGTGAAACCGAGTGGCGCCCCTTCGTCGAAGCCCATCCCTTCGGACACCTGATCGCGCCGGGCGGCCCCGCACGCGATCTGCCGGTCGTCGTGCCCACGCAGTTCGTGCTCGAGGGCGACACGGTGTGGCTGCATCTCGTGCGGGCCAATCCGGTGTTCGAAGCCCTGGCCGAGGACCCGCGGGTGCTGCTGAGCGTCGCCGACGACTGGGCCTTCATCCCCTCTTCGTGGAAGGTTGTCGGCGACGAGGACCCGTCGCTCGGGATCCCGACGACCTACTACGGCGCCGTGCAGCTGGTCGGCTCGGCCACGGTGCACGACGAGCGCACGTCACCGGGAAGCGTCTCCGCCATCCTGCGGCGCCAGCTCGCGGCCTTCCAGCCCGGCGAGGAGGTGGCCGACCCCGAAGAGTCCCACGCGACGAGGGTGTTGGGGATCCTCGGGATAGAGATCGCGGTGCAGCAGGTGTCGGCCAAGTTCAAGTACGGGGGCAACGTCGACGCGCGCCACCGGCGGGCCGTGGTCGAACGGTTGCGGGCACGGGACGGGGCGGGGGACGTCGCCGCAGCGGCGCATGTCCTCCGCCGTCTCCAGGCTGAGCCGGCGGCCGGGTCGAGAGACCCCAGGCCCCCGACCATCCTCGACGGTGAAGCAGGGCTGGCGTAGCCTCCGTCTCAGACCCGATGGGGTTCAATCCGGCCTCGGACCCCGCTTCCGAGGCCGACTCGACCAGCGAGGCGCTCACCGCGCACGCCCGGATGGAGGGACACGTCCATGAAGTCGAAGTCACCGATGAGCAACCGCTTTGGCCGACGCACACTCGCAGTCCTCATCGCCGGGGTCGTCACGGCCGGAACCGGTATCGCGGCCGGGGCATCGCTCGCCGCGGCCACCCCTGCCACCGCTGGGGCCACGGCCGCCGGCTCCCCTGCACCCAGGACGATCCCCACGCCCCCCGCCCTCGTCACCCCCAGCACATGGACGCTCGGCTCGATCCCGTCCCTGAACCCCGCGTTCGTCAACCAGATCGCCGCGGACACCTCCGCGACGTCATCGTTCTGTGTGGCCGTCGGCAACCAGTCCAACGCGAGCGGGACGACCACCCTCATCGAGCAGTGGAACGGCTCGGCATGGAGCATCGTCAAGAGCCCCAACGCCAGCGGTGCGGGGGAGAACCAGCTCTACGGAGTCTCGTGCGCCGGACCCTCGTTCTGCGTCGCCGTCGGGGTCAGCGGCCCGGGCTCGACCTACGTCGACCCGTTGGTGGAGCAGTGGAACGGCTCGGTGTGGTCGCTCGGCACCTCGGCCACACCGCCCTCGGTCGACTCCACCCAGCTGAACGCCGTCTCGTGCGTCACCACGACCTGGTGCATGGCCGTCGGCTACAGCGTCAACGCGTCCAGCGATCGAATCGCGATGGCGGAGACCTGGAACGGCACCGTCTGGGCGGTTTCTCCGACCACACCGCCGGCCGGATCAGTCGCATCGCAGCTCGACGGCATCGACTGCGTCTCCACCTCGTGGTGCATGGCGGGC
This sequence comes from uncultured Acidimicrobiaceae bacterium, assembly GCA_963728845.1. Classification (GTDB taxonomy): domain Bacteria; phylum Actinomycetota; class Acidimicrobiia; order Acidimicrobiales; family RAAP-2; genus Bog-473. Next base: position 97,518 of record CAVSLS010000039.1, on the reverse strand, counting down.
GGCGACTACGAGAACGGAAGCAGCGACTTCCTCTCGCTCGCCATGCTGTGGAGCGGGTCGTCCTGGAGCGTCGTGCCGAGCCCCAACCCGGGTAACGGCACCAGCGGATACTTCGACTCGATGGCGTGTGCGGGGACGCAATTCTGCGTCGCTGCGGGCTACTACTACAACGGCACCGTCTTCCAGGCCGAGATGGCGGCGTGGAACGGGTCGACGTGGAGCAACGTCACGGTCCCCGAGGCCGTCCCCAGCACGTACAACTACCTCGATGACGTGGCCTGCATCAGCGCCACCTCCTGTACGCGCGGTCGGGAGCGCCGGCGACCCCGCCGCGTCCCCCGTCGCCCTCACCTGGAACGGGCAGACGTGGTCCTTGGTCACGGCGCCGAGCCCGTCAGGTGCCGCCTCCACCGGCCTCGATGCGGTCAGCTGCCTCACCGGCTGGGCCTGCGTGGCGTTCGGTTCGTACGACTCCTTGCCCTCCCAGCCCTACGTCATGACGGCGCCGGTCGCACGCTCTGGCTACCGGTTCGTCGCCTCCGACGGTGGCGTGTTCGCGTACGGCGCCGGCGCCCCCTTCCTCGGGTCGCTCGGCGGCACGACGCTCAACGCCCCGATCGTCGGCATGGCCGTCATGCCGGCCGGCGACGGGTACTACCTCGTGGCCGCCGACGGCGGGGTGTTCAACTATGGATCGGCCAAGTTCTACGGCTCAGCCGGCTCGCTCCACCTCAACAAGCCCGTCGTGGGCATGGCGGTCACCCCTGACGGGGCCGGCTACTGGCTGGTGGCCTCGGACGGCGGCATCTTCACGTACGGGGACGCCGCGTTCTACGGCTCCACGGGCAGCCTCAAGCTGAACAAGCCCGTCGTGGGCATGGCCGCGACCCCCGACGGCAAGGGCTACTACCTGGTGGCCTCCGATGGCGGCATCTTCAACTACGGCGCCGCACCCTTCCAGGGCTCGTCAGGCTCCCTCGTGCTCAACAAGCCCGTCGTGGGCATGGCCGTGCCGACGTCGGGGGGCTACTACCTGGTGGCATCGGACGGTGGCATCTTCACCTATCCGACCACGGGGGGGCCTCCGTTCCTCGGTTCGACCGGCTCCATCACGCTGAACAAGCCAATCGTGGGGATGACCGCCGTGGCCCGCGGCTACTACCTGTCGGGCTCCGACGGCGGCGTGTTCACCTACCCGACGTCGGGTGGCCCGACCTTCTACGGGTCGACGGGCTCAATCGTGCTGAACAAGCCCATCGTCGGGATCGCCGGCTAAGCGACGCAGGCCACCGGGAGAGTAGGGGGCGGTTCCGGGGCCGCGCCGGCCCTGCCGTCACTCAACGGCAGCGGCGAGGTTGGCGAGGGTCGCCTCCATCTCCCCCGCGGCGTGTGCCGCGCTGTGGTCACCCATGGCCCGGGCCACGACGACGAACCACGGCTTGCGGTGGTCCTGCCAGGACTCGGTGACCCGGCAGCCCGAGTCGGTCTCCACGAACTCGTAGCGCCAGTTGGCGACGGCGAGTGGTCCCGAGGTGACCGCGAACTCGAACACTTTCCCGGGCTCGCAGGCCACCACGGTGGAGGTAGTCGACCAACGCCGGAAGCCGTTCTTGTTGCTGCCCTTGAACACGGCAGCCGAGAGCCGGACCGGTGGCGCCCTTCGTCCACTTGCCGCCGACGTTCTCGGGCGACCACTCCCCCATCCGGGGCAGGTCGGAGACGAGCGCCCACACCTTCTCTGGCGGGGCGGCGATGTCGCGGGAGACGGCTGTGGGGTAGGCCATTGCCCAGACGATAGTTTGAGGTGATGGCACAGACTCGTTCCGATGCGGGCTCCCAAGCCACCCAGACGCTCGGCCGAGGGCCTCGGGAGCTCGTCATGCCGACGCCGCCGACCTTCGCCAGCGTGGAGGAGGAACGCCTGCACCGCAAGCAGAGGCTGGCCGGCGCGCTGCGGCTCTTCGGCCGCTTCGGGTTCTCAGAAGGCGTGGCCGGGCACATCACTGCGCGCGATCCCGAGCTGGCCGATCACTTCTGGGTGAACCCGTTCGGCATGAGCTTCCGCCACGTGCGCGCCTCTGATCTCATCTTGGTGAACCACACCGGTGAGGTGGTCGAGGGCAACCGACCTGTCAACCCGGCCGCCTTTGCCATCCACTCGGCCGTTCACGCGGCCAGGCCCGACGTCATCGCCGCCGCGCATGCGCACTCTGTGTACGGCAAGGCGTGGTCGGCGCTCGGGCGCCCGCTCGACCCGATCACCCAGGATGCGTGCGTGTTCTACGAGGACCACACGGTGTGCGAGGAAGGCGGTGGCGCCATCGTGCTCGAGGAGGCTGCAGCCAAGGCACTCGCGGCGGCGCTGGGACCGCACAAGGCGACCATCCACCGCAACCATGGCCTGTTCACGGTCGGTCACTCGGTGGACGAGGCGGCCTGGTGGTTCATCACGATGGAGCGATCGTGCCAGGCGCAGCTGCTGGCCGAGGCGGCAGGGACGCCGCTGCTGATCGACGACGAGGGGGCGCGCTACACCCGCGACCGCACCGCGTCACCCGGGGCGGGGTGGTTCTCGTTCCAGCCCCTGTGGGACGAGATCTCGCGCAGCGAGCCCGAACTGTTCGATTGCCGTCTTCGGGCGCACCTGGAGGCCTGACCCTGGCCGCGCAGACATCCGAGCGCCGTCAGGGCCCGCTTGCCCGGAGAACAAGAACGTGTTCTAACCTGAGGTCGATGGAGTTCAACCTCGCCGATCTCTTCGAGGCGGCCGTCGACGCCTACCCCGAGCGGGAGTACCTCGTCGCCGACGGGGAACGCCGGACCTACGCCGAGATGGAGGACCGGGCGAACCGGCTCGCCCACCACCTGGCGGCGCAGGGGATCGGGCCGGGGGACCACGTCGGGATCTACGCCTACAACTCGGTCGAGTGGGTCGAGACTGCCTGGGCGGTCTTCAAGCTGCGGGCGATCTGGATCAACATCAATTACCGCTACGTCAAGGACGAGCTGCGCTACCTGCTGGCCAACGCCGATCTGAAGGCGCTCGTGCACCAGCGGGAGTTCTCGCCGCTGGTCGCGGCGCTCCTCCCCGAGTTGCCCGAGCTGCGCCACGTCATCGTGATCGAGGACGGCAGCGACGTCGAGCCGACCCCGGGCGCGGTCGGGTACGAGGAGGCGCTGGAGGGCGAGTCGGCGGAGCGCGACTTCGGGCCGCGATCTGCCGACGACCTCTACATCCTCTACACCGGCGGGACGACCGGCATGCCCAAGGGGGTGGTGTGGCGCCACGAGGACGTCTTCTACGCCCTCGGTGGCGGGACGGACCCCGTCACGAACCAGCGGGTCACTGACCCGGCCGTCATGGTCGCCAAGGGCGCCGGGGGCGGGATGACGCACCTCCCCGTGGCGCCGCTGATGCACGGCGCCACCCAGTGGTGCGTGATGGGCCAGAGCTTCGTGGGTTCGAAGATCGTGCTCATGGCCAAGTTCGACCCCCACCACGTCTGGCGACTGGTGGCGGAGGAGCGGGTGAACTCCGTCATGATCACGGGGGACGCCATGGGCAAGCCGCTGATCGAGTCCCTGGCCGATCCCGGAGCGGACCACGACCACGACCTGTCGTCGCTCTTGGCCGTGGTGTCGTCCGCGGCGCTGTTCTCCGCGCCGGTCAAGGATCAGTTCTTCGTCCACCTCCCCGACCTCGTGATCACCGATGCCATCGGATCGTCGGAAGGTGGCAACAACGGCATGACCGTGGTGACGGCGGGGAACACCGCCATGAAGAGCGGCCCCACTGTGCGCCTGCTGGGCCGGACGGTCGTCTTCGACGAGAACCTGGAGTTCGTCGAACCCGGTTCGGGGGTGATCGGCAAGATCGCCCGGTCGGGCGACATCCCGCTCGGCTACTACAACGACCCGAAGAAGACGGCGGAGGTCTTCATCGAAGTGCGCGGGACGCGCTACGTCATGCCGGGCGACTACGCGACGGTGGAGGCGGACGGATCGATCACCCTGCTCGGGCGGGGGTCGATCGTCATCAACTCGGGCGGCGAGAAGATCTTCCCCGAGGAGGTCGAGTCCGCGGTGCGCTCCCATCCGGACGTGATGGATGCCATCGTCTGCGGAGCACCCGACGAGCGGTGGGGCCAGACGGTCGCCGCCATCGTGCAGCCCCGGGAGGGACGCGAGGCGCCGTCGCTCGAGTCCCTCCAGGAGCACTGCCGGGCGACCATCGCGGGGTACAAGCTGCCCCGCCGCCTCCACGTCGTGGACGCAGTCGAACGTTCGCCGTCGGGCAAGCCCGACTACACGTGGGCGACCGCGATCGTGCACGCCGAGTCCGCTACGCCGACGGGAGCGGCGCCGGAAACAGGCGCCGGGGCGTGACCCTCAGCCCTGGCAGGCCGCCCCACCCGGAGTCGTCGGAGCCCGCGCTGGCCCGCACGGCCCGTCGACAGGCGCGCCGGGCTCGGGTTAGGGTTCCCCATCACTCGTCGGACCAACATCTTTCCCGGGGACGGGCGAGTGAGCCGAGCCGCGTGGCGCACGCGCCACAGGATCGTGACTGCGCTGGCCGGGACCACACTCCTCCTGTCGGCCGCCGGCATCGCGGTGACGGCGACGGCCGGCAGCAGCGCCGCCGACACTGCCCCATGTGAACGCCGGGACGGCGTGGACCGTCTACCACGGTGAGGCCCTCGGTTCCGGCGTGGACACCTCGGGTGTCACCTTCAACCCGCCCAACCTGGCCTGGAGATCCACCCCTCTCGACGGCCAGGTCTACGGCGAGCCACTCGAGGCCACCGGGCGTGTCTTCGTCGCGACCGAGAACGACACGATCTACGCGCTGGCGGCGGACACGGGGGCCGTCCTGTGGTCGGACCACCTCGGGACCCCGGTGCCGTCGGGCGACCTCCCCTGCGGTGACATCGACCCCACGGTCGGCATCACCGGCACGCCGGTCATCGACGCCGGGCGTGGTGAGATCTTCGCCGTGGCCGACGTGCTGAGCAACGGCGCCCCGTCACACGTCCTCGTCGGGCTGAACATCTACACCGGCGCCACGCTCCTGGCCCAGGCAGTCGACCCGCCGGGCCAGGACCCGGCACGACATCCTCCAGCGCACCGGGCTCAACCTCAGCGACGGCAACGTGGTCTTCGGCTACGGCGGCAACGACGGGGACTGCTCGACCTACAGCGGCTGGGTGGGCTCGGTGCCCGAGGGCGGTGGAACGCCCGGCTACTACCAGGCGGTGCCGATCGGCCACGACGGGGCCGTCTGGATGGGCGGGGCGGCACCCGAGGTGGACGCCAGCGGCAACATCTGGGTGGCCACCGGGAACGGGTCCTCGTCGACGCCCTACGACTTCAGCGACTCGGTCCTCGAGCTGTCACCGGGCCTGGCCCGCACGCAGTTCTTCGCGCCGGCATCGTGGCAGTACGACAACGGGCACGACCTGGACCTCGGGTCGACGGCGCCCGCCCTGCTCTCGGACGGGACCGCCCTGCAGGTGGGCAAGTCCTCCACCGCCTACCTCCTCAACCAGGCATCGCTGGGCGGGTTGGGTGCGAGCGTGCCGACGATCGGGGCGTGCGGCAGCGACGCCGACGGCGGGGACGCCGTCTCGGGGACCGTGGTCTACGTGCCCTGCGACAGCGGGCTCGAGGCGATCCAGACGAGCCCCTTCGGCGAGCTGTGGCACACCTCGAGCGGCGCGGATGGCCCCCCGATCACCGCCGGTGGGCTGGTGTGGTCCATCGCCGGGGGCACCCTCTACGGGCTCGACCCGGCCAACGGGCAGAGGGTCCAGCAGGTCTCGATCGGCGGCCAGGCCAACCACTTCCCCACCCCCTCGGTCGGTGACGGCCTGCTGCTCGCCCCGAGCACCGACCAGGTCTCCGCCTTCTTCGGCTCGGCCGGGATCCCGGGCCCTCCGTCGCCGGCCCCGCCCGCGCCGCCGAACTCCTCGTACTGGATGGTCGCCTCCGACGGGGGCATCTTCAGCTTCGGGAACGCGGGCTTCTTCGGGTCGGCGGGCAGCTTGCCCCTGGTCAGGCCGGTGGTCGGGATGGCGCCGACGGGATCGAAGGACGGGTACTGGCTGGTGGCCTCCGACGGGGGCATCTTCAGCTACGGCGATGCCGGCTTCCACGGCTCCATGGGCGGAAAGCCGCTCAACGCGCCGATCGTCGGCATGGCGGCCACGCCGGACGGCGGCGGGTACTGGCTCGTCGCCTCCGACGGGGGCATCTTCAGCTTCGGCGACGCCGCCTTCCACGGCTCCATGGGGGGCACGCCGCTCAACCGGCCGATCGTGGGCATGGCGGCGACCAGCGATGGGCTCGGGTACTGGCTCGTCGCCTCCGACGGGGGCATCTTCAGCTTCGGCGACGCCGCCTTCCACGGCTCCATGGGGGGCACGCCGCTGAACCGGCCGATCGTGGGCATGGCGGCGACCAGCGACGGGCTCGGGTACTGGCTCGTCGCCTCCGACGGGGGCATCTTCAACTTCGGCGACGCCGCCTTCCACGGCTCCGCGGGCGGCACCCCGCTCAACCGGCCCGCGGTCGGCATGGCCGACACGCCGGACGGGCGCGGGTACTGGATCTCGGCGTCCGACGGGGGGATCTTCACCTACGGCAACGCCAACTTCTACGGATCCGAGGGCGGCACGGTGCTCAACAAGCCGGTCGTGGGCATCGCATCGGCCAGCTGAACGGCGCCTCGAAGAGCCGCACCGACGGGGCATCGACCGCGTCACGCACCGGGTCACCGGGTCACCGGTCACCGTTCCCCACGCGATGATGCATCCGTGCCTCGGGCTCCCGTGCTCCTCATCACCGGCTCCCCCGGATGCGGCAAGACCACCGTGGCGCCCCTCGTGGCCGATCGCCACGAGCTGTCGGCCTGTCTCGACCTGGATTGGTTCTTCGCCAAGCTGCGCCGGGGTGCGATCGAGCCGTGGCGGGAGGAGGCGCACACCCAGAACCGGGTCGTCCTCGCCGCCGCCGCCGAGGCGACGGCCGCCTTCGCCACGGGCGGCTATCTCACCGTCGCCGAGGGGATCCTCTACCCCTTCATGCTCGATCTGTTCGAGCAGGCGTGCCAGCCCCATGGCGTCGCGGTCAACTATGCGGTGTTGCGAGCGCCGATCGGCGTGGTCCAACAGCGGGTGCACGACCGAAGGGTGGAACCGCCGCACGCAGGTGCGCTGGCCGACGCGACCGTCGTCGACGACCTCTGGACGCAGTTCGAGAGCCACGGCGTCGAGGAGCGTCACCGGGTCGACTCGGGTGAGCGCGGCCCCGTAGAGGTGGCCGAGGAGATCGACCGCCGGCTCGGCGCAGGCGATCTCCGGCTGTAGGGCGTGCGGAGCCTCGAGAGCTCCTCGTGGCTAGCTGCCTCCGGCGGCGAGCCGTTGCTTGGTCGTGAGGTGCTCGGGGTCCTTGTCGAAGTCCTTCAGCACATGCTTGCCGAACGTCTCGACCGCCTCCTGGCACGACTCGATGGACATGGAGGTCGACAGCATCCCGAAGGCCAGTTGGTCGGCGCCCGTCGCGGCGAAGCTCTCGACGGCCTTGCCCACCTCGTCGGGAGTCCCGACGGCGGTGACGCCTGCCGCGATGGCGGCGTCGAGCGTGCCGGCGTCCATGCCGGGGATGATCTCGGGCCACTCGGGGATCCCGGGAGGCCGCGGGAAGGTGTCGAGGTAACGGAAGACCAGGCTCAGGTGGTAGTTCGAGTCGGCCTCGAGGAAGGTCTTGCGGGCCTTCGCCCCGTCCTCCATGCAGATCATCTGCGTCGTGATCATCACGTTGTTGTTCACGAAGCCGCCGACCGGGTTCTTGCAGTCCACGATCTTCTCCTTGTAGCGGCTGACCAGTGGGGTGAGCTGGTCCGGGGTCGAGAACCCGAAGCACAGGACCCCCACACCGAGCTCGGCGGCGAGGTCGAAGGTCCCCGGGCTGCCCGCCGCCATCCAGATCGGTGGGTGAGGCTTCGAGTAGGGCTTGGGCAGCACGTTGCGGGTGGGCATGGAGAAGAACTTGCCCTCGTAGCTGTAGTCCTCGTCCTTCCACATGCGCACGATCTGGGGCAGTGTCTCGGCCACCATCTCGCGGGTGAGCTCGGAATCCTCGATCCCGAAACCCTTCTGCTCGGTGGTGGAAGAGCCGCGGCCGGTGCCGAACTCGAAGCGGCCCTCCGAGAGGTGGTCCAGCATTGCCACCCGCTCGGCGATACGGGCCGGGTGGTTCACCGGCGGCGTGATGTTGAAGATGCCCGACCCCATGTGGATGTTGCTCGTCTTGGCTGCGACGAAGGCCAAGAACGACTCCGAAGCCGACAGGTGCGAGTACTCGGTCAGGAAGTGGTGTTCGGAGGCCCAGGTGTACTTGAAGCCGGCCTTGTCGGCCGCCACGATGAACGCGACCTCGTCCATGATGCGATCGTGCTCGGCCGACGCTCCGTGCTGCTCGGCGTACCGGGGCAGCACGCACGCGGCGTTGAAGATGCCGAATTCCATGGGCTCGCACGTCCTCGTCTACGGGGCCGCGGTCGGTTCCGCAGGCGCTCCTGCGACGCTAACACGAGGCCGAAAAAAATGCAACGTGTTCCAATAATGGACAAGTCAGCCCAGGTCAAGTGGCTCCCGCGACCGCCGACTCTGCTGGGGCCGCCAAGAGAGCGGCGAGACCACGCCGGCGAACGGGCGCGATCAATCCCGCACGGCAAAGAGCCCCCACTTCCCCGGGACACCCTTGAGCTCGTGCTCGCCGCGCTCGTCGAACTCGATACCCGATCCCGCCACCAGGTCGACCACGGTCCTCGAGACCAGCACCTCGCCCGGTCGGGCAAGGGCCTCGACCCTGGCGGCGATGTGCACCGCGATGCCAGCCACGTCGTCGCCCCGCAGCTCGAGCTCGCCGGTGTGCACGCCCCCCCGGATCTCGATGTCGAGGCCCCGGAGGGCCTCCCGGATCGATGTGGCGAACCGGATGGCTCGCGCCGGGCCGTCGAACGTCGCCAGGATCCCGTCACCGGTGGACTTGACGAGGCGCCCCCGATGGCGCTCGAGCTGGCGCTCGACGAGCGCGTCGTGACGTTCGAGGAGATCGCGCCAGTCCTGGTCGCCCAACTCGACGGCTCGCTGCGTCGACCCGACGACGTCGGTGAAGAGAACGGTGGCCAGTGCCCGCTCCGGGTCTGCCGTCGCGCGGTGCCCGGTGAGGAACTCCTCGATCTCGCCGAGCACCGATTCGTTGTCCCCGAGGAAGAAGAGGTGGTCCTCGCCCGGCAGCTCGAGGTACTTCGCTCCGGGAATGTGGCCCGCCAGATAGCGCCCGTGTTCGGCCCGGATCATGAGATCACCGGACCGTTGGATGATCAGTGTCGGCACCGAGACGAGCGGCAGCGCCGATCGGACGTCGGTTTGGAAGTTCATGCGCATGATGGCGACCGCCGCTCCGACGCTGGCCGACATTCTCTGAAAACGCGCCCAGCGCTCCTTGAAGGCCGCATCGGAGGCGACGCTCGGAGCCAGCACGTTCAGTGCGTCCCCGCGCGACCAGCCGGCTTCGATGTTGGTCAGGACTGATTCGAGTGTGGCGGGCGGCAGCCCCCACGGATAATCCTGTGTCCGGACCATGTGGGCCCAGCAGCCGTAGAGGACGAGCGCCGCCGTGCGCTCGGGATAGGTGGCGGCGAAGAGCACGCCCATGGCGCCACCTTCGGAGATCCCGAGCAACGCCGCCTTCTCCATGCCCGCGGCGTCCATGACGGCGCGGGCGTCGTCCATCCTCTGCTCGAGGGTGGGCAGCTCGTGCACGGGGACCGGGTCGGACAGCCCGGTGCCGCGCTTGTCGAAGAAGGCGACCGTCGCAAAGGCGCCCAGCCGTTCGAGGAACCGCGGCGCTCGCCGGCTCCTCCCACATGAGCTCGACGTGTGAGATCCACCCCGGCACGAACACCAGGTTCAGGGGGCCGTCACCCCACACCTGGTACGCGACGTGGACGTCCCCGCTCTTGGCGTACTGGGTGTCGGGCACCTTGGCCATGCCGACAGTCTGACCGACGACGCGGTCGAGCCCGCCTCAGCGATCCACGCCGAGCACGAGCCCGCTGGTCGGCACACCGGTCCCGGCGGTGACGACGACGTGCTCGAGGCCCTCGACCTGGTTGACCGAGTCCCCCCGCACCAGCCGGACGCCCTCGGCGATCCCGTTCATGCCGTGCAGGTAGGCCTCGCCCAGCTGGCCGCCGTGGGTGTTGATGGGCAGCGCGCCGCCCAGCTCGAGGCGGCCGTCGCCCACGAAGTCCTTGGCCTCCCCCTTGGCGCAGAACCCCAGCTCCTCCAATTGATAGAGGACGTAGGGGGTGAAGTGGTCGTAGAGGATGGCGGCCTGCATGTCGTCGGGGCCAAGCCCCGAGTTCGCCCACAGCTGGCGGGCCACCACGGCCATCTCGGGCAGGCCGAGCAGGTCGTCACGGTAGTAGCTGGTCATCATGTCCTGGCCCGCGCCCGACCCCTGGGCCGCCGCCCTGATCACCGCCGGCGTCGTGCGCAGGTCGCGGGCGCGCTCGAGGGAGGTGACGACGAGCGCCTGAGCGCCGTCGGTCTCCTGGCAGCAGTCGAGGAGGTGGAGCGGCTCCACGATGAAGCGGCTGGCTTGATGCTCCTCGAGCGTGATGGGCTGCTCGTAGAACCACGCCTTTGGATTGGTCGCCGCGTGCGTGCGGTCGGCCACGGCGACGCGACCCAGATCCTCGCTCGTGGCCCCGGTCACGTGCAGGTAGCGCTGCGCCGCCATGGCCACCCACGACGCAGGCGTCAGCAGGCCCACGGGCAGGTACGAGGCCATGTGCGCGTTCTCCGCGTTGGGCATCGCGGCCCGGCCCTGGACGCCGGCGCCGAAACGGTTCCCCGACCGCTCGTTGAAGGCCCGGTAGCAGACCACGACGTCCGCCACGCCCGTGGACACGGCCAGCGCCGCCTGCTGGATCGTGGCGCACGCCGCGCCGCCGCCGTAGTGGATGCGACTGAAGAAGGAGAGCTCGCCGATGCCGAGGCTGCGCGCGATGTCGATGTCGGGGTTGGTGTCCGAGCTGAAGGTCACCATCCCCTGCACCTCCGACGGCGCGATGCCGGCATCGTGCAGCGCGGCGGCCACCGCCTCGACGGCCAGGCGGAGCTCCGAGCGCCCCGAGTGCTTCGAGAACTCGGTGGCGCCGATGCCGCTGATCGCGGTCGCTCCGGAGAAGGTGTGCGCCATCAGGTGCCACCCGTACCGGGCTCGTCCCCCAGCGGGAGGCTGACCGTGACCGTGCCCGTCACGTGGTCGCCGAGGTCGTTGGCGCCCCGGATGGTGACGGTCACCGCGCCGCTCGTGCCGTCGTCGCCCAACGGGCCCTTGCCGGTCACCGAACCGGTCAGCGTCATGGTGCAGTCGGGGTAGTTGGGCGCGCCGAGGCGGATGTTGACCTCCGACAGCGTGCTGCGCGGACCCGACCAGTCGGTGACGTAGCGCCCCACCAGCCCGTTGGTGGTCAAGATGTTCATGAAGATGTCCTTGGAGCCCCGCTCCTTGGCCAGCACGGGATCGTGGTGCACGTCCTGGTAGTCCCGGCTGGCGATGGCGCCGGACACGATCAGGGTCCGGGTGATCGGCAGCACCAGTGTCGGCAGCTCGTCGCCCTCCGAGACACCCGAGAAGGTCGGCCCCGGGCCTGCCGTCACTGCCCCGCCTCGGCCTGGGCCAACGCCCGCTCGGCGATCTCCGCGCCGAGACGCGCCAGCTGCGCGCTCGGCCCGCCCAGCACGAGCTCTATCTGCTTGCCCCACAGGAAGTACCGGTGGATGGGGTAGGTGATGTCCGCCCCCATGCCTCCGTGCAGGTGCTGGGTGGCGTGCACCGTGCGCTGGCCGCGCTCGGCCGCCTGCCACTTGGCCACTCGGGCCGCGTCGGCGGCGTCCCGGCCGGTGTCGAAGCGCCAGGCGGCGTTCTGCCACGTGACGCGCATGGCCTCGATGTCGATGGCCGCGTCCGCCGCCCGCAGCATGGTGGCCTGGAACGTGCTGAGGGGCCGCCCGAATTGGTGACGCGTGTTGAGGTAGGCGGCGGTCTGCTGCAGCGCCGCCTCGCACACGCCGACCTGGAGCGCGCACAGCGCGATCGTGGCCGCGACGAGCAGGAAGTCGAGCGTGGGCCGCCCCATGTCGGGGCCGACGAGGACGTCCTCGGGGCCCACGGCCACGCCGGCGAGATGCAGGTGCGGGTGGATCTCGCGGTTCGTCGTCACCGCCCGCTCGAGCGACACCCCGGACGCCCGCGGGTCGACGAGCACCAAGATCACGCCGTCGTCGGTGCGGGCCGGCACGACGATGCGGGCGGCCAGGTGCGCCTGGGGCACGGCCAGCTCCCTGCCATGGAGCACCCAGCCAGCGTCGCCCACGCCGGCCCGCACCACGGGGAGCCCCGTGGGACTGGCCGCGCTGCCGGTCAGTGCGGCCGTCAGGATCACGTCGCCGGACACCACGCCGGGAAGCCAGCGGGCCCGCTGCACCTCCGAGCCGAAGTGCGCGATGGGGAGGGCCCCGAGCACGAGGGTCGCCCACAGCGGCACCGGTGCCACCGCGTTGCCCTGCGCCTCGAGCAAGAGGCAGAGCTCCGTGAGGCCGTGGCCGGCGCCGCCCTCGGACTCGGGCACGGCGAGGCCCAGCAGGTCGGCGTCGGCCAGGGCCCGCCAGAGGTCGCGATCGATCCGGTCGTCACCGGCCTCGACCGCCGTGACCCGCTCGGGGTCCACCATCCCCGAGAAGACCCCGGTCGCCGCCTCGGAGACGGCGAGCTGCTCGTCGCTGAAGGCGAAGTCCATCAGCGCTCCCCTCCGCCGGCGCCGGCCGGCACGAACAAGGGCAGCGACAGTTCGTCGTCGTGATCGACGAATTCGGCCCGCAGCGCCATCCCCACCGTGATGTCGTCCGGCGCCACGCCGCCGAGGTTGGCCACCACCCGGGTCCCCTCCTCCAGCTCGACCAGGCCGATCGGCAAGGGGTACTCGAACGCGGCCACCTGCGGATAGTGCACGACGACGTAGGAGTACAAGGTGCCCCGGCCGCTCGCTTCGACCGTGTCCCACTCGAGCGACCCGCAGGTCGCACAGGCGGGCAGCGGCGGGTGGCGCAGGGTGCCGCACGACGTGCAGTGCTGAATCAGCAGCCGGTGGGCCCGGGCACCCTCGAACCAGAACGCGTTGTCCTGGGTGAGGGCCGGCCGCGGGCGCGGCGGACGCGTCGGTGTGCGCGCCGGCGGCAGGTACTTGAGGATGCGGAAGCGCATCGTGGCGACGGGCTCGCCGGCGTCGAAGAGCGCCTGCACCTGTCCGGTCGACACCGGGCCTGCGGGCACGTCGGCCTCGGGGACCGCGACGAAGTCGATGCGCGTCGTGACGAAGCGCCCGGTGCCGAGCCCCGTCCGCTTCGGCTCCGAGACCGACTCGATCACCGAGCGCGACAGCACCCGGTCCCCCACCACGAGCGGTCGCCCGTAGTGCTGCTCGCAGTTGGTGGCCACGACGGAGGTCAGCCCCTCGTCGTCGAGCAGGCCCATCATGATGTCGTTGGGCCCGCTCCCCTGCTCGGTCCCCGCGGCGCGCGCCTCCTCGACCGCCATGGAGGCACGCAGCCCGCGCATGATCCACGCCTGCAGCATGGTGGGCGGCGCGATGAGGCGCTCGTGCCCGGCGGCCCGCGCCGCCTCGTCGGACACGTAGACGGGGTTCTCGTCGCCCATCGCCTCGACCCAGTGCCGGATCATCGGCAGGTTCACGGCATCGGGCGACAGCGTGGGCGTCCCGGACACCTGGCCCACCAGCGCCGCCAGCTCGGCGCCGTGGTCCGGGAACGGCGTCAGCTCCTCGAACCGCTCCGACCCCGTCGCCACGCTCACCGCGATCCCCGGGTCATGCCCAGTCCGGCCGAGGCGACGATCTCGCGTTGCACCTCGTTCACGCCGCCACCGAACGTGTTCACCTGCGCCTGACGCGCCGTCGCTTCGAGCCGGCCGCGCAGCAGCGCGCCCGGCGACCCCGGGACGAGGTACCCGGCCGTACCGACGACTCCCAACAGCAGGCGCACGACGTCGAGGATCCGCTCGGTCCCGAAGACCTTGATGGACGACGACTCCGCCCCGGTGAGCTCGCCGTCGGCCACGTGGACGGCCATGCGCCAGTTCAGCAGCCACATCGCCTCGAGCTCGGCGTGGCACCGGGCGAGATCCATCTGCACCCAGCCCTGGTCGACGAGCGTGCGCCCGTCGTCGGTCTCCTGTGCCGCCGCCCATGCCACGATGTCCTGGTAGAGCGAGATGGCCAGCCCGCTCCACGCCGCCAACCCCACCCGCTCGTGGTTGAGCTGGGTGGTGATCATGCGCCAACCCTCGTTCTCCTCGCCCACGCGGTTGCTCAGCGGGACCCGCACGTTGTCGTAGAAGGTCTGCGTCGTCGTCAGCCCGCCGACGGTGTTGATGATCGACCACTCGAAGCCCGGCGCGGACGTGGGCACGCACAGGATCGAGATCCCCTTGTGCTTCGGCGCGTCGGGGTCGGTACGCACGGCCAGCCAGATGTAGTCGGCCATGTCGGCGCCCGACGTGAAGATCTTGGCCCCGTTCACGACGTACTCCTCGCCGTCGCGGGTGGCCCGGGTGCGCAAGGAGGCGAGGTCGGTGCCCGCCTCGGGCTCGGTGTACCCGATGGCGAAGTTGAGCTCTCCCGAGAGGATCTTGGGCAGGAAGAACGACTTCTGCTCCTCGGTGCCGAAGCGCATGATGGTCGGCCCGACCGTGTTGATGGTGACGAAGGGGAACGGCGCGCCCGAGCGCCGTGTCTCGTCGAAGAAGATGAACTGGTCCGTAGCGGGCCGACCCTGCCCGCCGAACTCGGTCGGCCACCCGATGCCGAGCCAGCCGTCCTTGCCGACCTGGCGCACGACGTCCCGCCAAGCGTCACCGCCTTCACCGCCCTCGGCCAGTCCGGCCCGCACCTCGTCGGTCAGCAGCTCCGCGTAGTAACCGCGCAACTCGGCGCGCAGCTGCTGCTGTTCGGGGCTCTCTTCGAGGAACATCGTGGGGCAGCCTCGCGTGCACTCCGCGGTCCCTGCCAGGTCAAGGCCGCGCTCGGGGCAAAACTGTAACACGTTCTCGTTTCGGGGACTCCGGGACCCCGGACTCCGGGACTCCGGGTAAGGCCGCCGCCCGGGCTCCGGACCCACGCCGTCCCGGCGGCCGGACCCGACCGGCGCGGCCCCGTCGGCGGGACGACCCGTCGTGCGTATGATCGAATGACACACGTTCTAGTAATGGCCGCAAAGAGCCAGGCACCCCCGCGAGGCCGGTGCCCGAAAAGGGGGTCCTGGATGAGCCTCGAGGAGATCGACCTCATCGACGGGCGCAACTTCGTGCCGGGCGTGCCCCACCACTGGTTCGCCGAGCTCCGCCGGGAGGCGCCGGTGTTCTGGCACCCCGAGGAGGCCGCCCCCCGGGGTGGCTTCTGGGCCATCACCCGCTACGACGACTGCGTGCACGTCAACCGGGACTGGGAGCACTTCTCCTCGGCTCGCCGGACCTCGCTCTTCCACGAGATGGACGAGGACCAGCTGGCCCAACAGCAGCTGATGATGGTCAACATGGACCCGACCATGCACACGCGTTACCGCAGGCTGGTCAACAAGGGCTTCACCCCCAAGATGGTGCGCGACCTGGAGCAGCAGATCATCGGGTACGCCGACGGCATCATCGACTCGGTGTGCGAGCGCGGCACGGCCGACTTCGTCGAGGAGATCGCGGCCGAGCTCCCTCTCCTCGTCATCGCCGAGCTGCTCGGCGTGCCCCAGGAGGACCGCCGCATGGTCTTCGACTGGTCCAACCGCATGATCGGGTCGGAAGACCCCGAGTACCAGATCCCCGACACCGAGCCGGGCGAGGCGGCCATGGCGGTCTACGGCTACGCGGAGGAGTTGGCGTCGAACCGCCGGCTCCACCCCAAGCAGGACCTCCTCTCGGTCCTGATCGACGCCGAGGTCGAGGGCGAGAAGCTCGACCAACTCGAGCTCGACCTCTTCTTCCTGCTCCTGATCGTGGCGGGGAACGAGACCACGCGCAACCTGATGTCGGGCGCCATGACGGCCTTCTTCGACCACCCGGACCAGTGGGAGCTGCTGCGACGGGACCGCTCACTGCTCCCCGGCGCCGTCGAGGAGATGCTGCGCTACGTCACCCCCGTCATGCACTTCCGCCGCACGGCGACCGAGGACATGGAGATGGGCGGGCAGCAGATCCGGGAAGGCGACAAGGTCGTCTTCTGGCACACCTCGGCCAACCGCGACGAGTCGGCCTTCGAGGACGCCGACACCTTCGACGTCACCCGCTCCCCGAACAACCACATCGCCTTTGGGGGCGGAGGGCCGCACTTCTGCCTGGGTGCGAACCTCGCGCGCATGGAGATCATGGTCATGTTCGACCGCCTGCTCGAGCGGATACCCGACATCGGCCTCGCCGGCGAGGTCCAGCGGCTCCAGTCGAACTTCATCAACGGGACCAAGCACATTCCCGTGGCCTTCGCGCCATCCGCCCCCATCGGGGGCGCACCGCTCCCCGCACGGGCCCGCTGAGTCGCCGCCGTGGCCGAACGCGCGGTGCGCTTCCACCAGGCCGTCGCCTTCCTGCCGACCCGCGAGATCCTCCCCTTGGCCAAAGCGTGTGACGGGCTGGGTTACGGCGGCATGTACGTCTCCGACCACCTCTTCAACCCGAGGCGCCGTGAGTCGCGCTACACCTACTCGAAGAGCGAGGACGGTGCGCCGGGCTGGGAGGACGAGACGGCATGGCCCGACCCCATGTGCGTGATCTCCGCGTGCGCCGGCGCGACCGAGAACCTGCTCTTCACGACCGGCATCTACATCGCCCCGCTGCGCGACCTCATGACGGTGGCCAAGACCGTCGGCACCGCGGCCGTCCTGTCGGACAACCGGCTGCGCCTCGGCATCGGCGTGGGCTGGAGCAAGGAGGAGTTCGACCAGACGGGGCAGGACTTCGCCACCCGCGGCAAGCGCCTGGACGAGATGATCGTCGCGCTCCGGGCGCTGTGGCGCGGCGGCTGGGTCGAGTTCCACGGCGACTTCTACGACGTCCCGGAGTGCCAAATGGAGCCCGCCCCCACCGAGCCGGTGCCGTTCATCGGCGGCGGCCACTCCCCGGTCGCGTTGCGTCGCACCGCCGAGCTGTGCGACGGCTGGATCGCCGCCGGCGCCTACAGCGAAGAGGAGGCGTGGATCCACCTCGCCAACCTGCGCGATGCGCTCAAGAAGGCGGGCCGCGACGAGGAGGGGTTCAGCATCTACCTGTCGCTCAACGAGCGGCCGGCGGTCGACCTGTACCGCCGCTTCGCCGACGCCGGCGTGACCGACTTCGTGTGCGCGCCATGGATGTTCGTCGACGTCGCGCCGGAGACTCCCGACGACGAGGCGCTGGCCATGCGGCTTGGCCCGGTGCGGTGGTTCGCCGAGGAGATCGTCGCCAAGGTCTGAGTCTGAGACACTTCGACCCGGGCGAGACACGCGAGAGGAGCCGCACGTGAAGACGATGAAGATCGGTCTGCAATTGGGCTACTGGGGATCGGGGCCTCCGCCCCGGGCGGTGGAGCTCGTCGAGGAGGCCGAGCGCCTCGGCTTCGACTCGGTGTGGACGGCGGAGTCGTACGGCTCCGACGCCCTGACGCCCTTGGCCTGGTGGGGCTCGCGCACCGAGCGCGTGCGCCTCGGCACCTCGCTGTGCCAGCTGTCGGCGCGCACGCCGACGGCGATGGCAATGGCGGCGCTGACCATGGACCACCTCTCGGGCGGGCGCTTCGTCCTCGGCCTCGGGGTCTCGGGCCCCCAGGTGGTCGAGGGCTGGTACGGCCAGCCGTTTCCGTCCCCGCTGGCCCGCACCCGCGAGTACGTCGACATCGTGCGCCAGGTGCTGGCGCGCGAGCAGCCGGTGACCAACGACGGCCCGCACTACCCGCTGCCCTACCCCGGCGGCGCCGGACTGGGCAAGCCGCTCAAGCCGATCGTGCACCCGTTGCGGGCCGACATCCCGATCATCCTGGGCGCCGAAGGGCCCAAGAACGTGGCCCTGGCGGCCGAGATCGCCGACGGTTGGTTCCCCATCTTCTTCTCCCCCAGGGCAATGTCGTCCTTCGAGGCCGCGCTCGACGACGGCTTTGCCCGGCCGAGCGCACGGCGGTCGGCCGAGGACTTCGAGGTGCTGGCCTTCGCCCCCACGGTGATCCACGACGACATCGACACGGCGGCCGACGGGTTCCGCCCCATGCTCGCGCTCTACATCGGGGGCATGGGCGCCAAGGAGATGAACTTTCACTTCGACGTCTTCGCCCGCATGGGCTACGAGGAGGCGGCCCACAAGATCCAGGACGCGTATCTCGACGGGCGCAAGGACGACGCCACGGCGGCCGTCCCGACCTCCATGGTGGAGGACATCGCGCTCGTCGGGCCCGTCGAGAAGATCCGCGACGATCTCGAGTCCTGGCGCGAGTCACGCGCCACCACCATGCTCATCAACGGCGACATCACCACCATGCGCACCATGGCCGAGCTCGTGCTCGGCTAGGTCGCCGGCTCGGGTTGCGGGCTTGGGTTGCGGGCTCGGGTACGACGTGCCGGCCGCCGCGCCCCTCGACGCGGCCGGGGCGGCTACATCGCCCTTGGTCCTCCGGCAGCGGGACCGACATACGAGGACGGTCCGAACCCGAGAATCGGGATGAAGATGAAGCTGAGCAGGATGAGCCCGACGCCGAATCCCGCGCTCTTGGCGAACGACTTCGCCAACTCCCAGTACACGATGATGAAGACGATGATGTTCACGATCGGGATGATGAAGAGGAAGATCCACCACCAGGGTCGGCCGACGATCTTCAAGATGATGATGGTGTTCCAGATCGGGATGATCGCCTTCCATCCGTCATCACCGGCCTTCACGAAGACCTGCCACAACGCGGCGATCTCGAACACGATCACTGCGATGTAGACGATGATCAAGATCCCGACTCCGGCGCCCGAAGAGGCAAGCAGCACAGCTGACACGGCGGATCCTCCCGTTCTGCCCACGGCCGCAGGGGCGGGGCGACCCGATCGTACGCTGGCGCATTCCCCACTGCAGGGATGCTGGCCAGGCATTCACCGGGACGTCACACTGATCGGCCACAATGCGGTGCATGACCCTCTTCGACCTCTGCGAGCTGTACGGACCTGAGCCGGCGCCGGACGGGCCCGGCGCCGGCGTGGTGGGGACGGAGCACGCGGACGCCGATGGGCAGCCGTCCGACGCGGGCACGGTCGAGGCCTTGCCTGAAGTCGAGGTGCGGATCAGCGCGCGCCGCAAGAAGACCTCGGAGGCCAAGTGGGTCGGCGGCCGTATCGTCGTCTCGCTGCCCGCCCACCTCGATGTCGAGTGCCGGCAGAGGACGATCGACTGGCTGGTGAACCGACTGCTCACGCGTCATCGCCTGGACGGGCCCCCCGGTGACGACGAGCTCCTCGCCCGCGCCATCGCGCTCAGCGATCGCTACCGGCTGGGCGCCCGCCCGTCATCAGTTCGCTGGGTGACCAACCAGACGGCCCGCTGGGCCTCGTGCTCGTACTACTCGGGCCAGATCCGCGTGTCCCATCGGCTGCGAGCGGTGCCCGACTGGGTGCTCGACTCGGTGCTGGTCCACGAGGTGTCGCACCTGACCCACCCGGACCACTCACCCGCCTTCCATCGGCTGGCCGGTGCGTACCCGCGCCACGAGGAAGCCGGCGTGTTCCTGGCCGGCTACGGACTCGGGCTCTCGACTTCCCTGCCCTGAGCGGCGCCCCCGCACCACACTGGCGCTGCGCGGAGTGCCCTCGCTGCGTGTCTCGCCGAGTGTCTTGTTGAGTCTCTCGGGGTTCTTCTCTGGGAACTATCAACCTTCTCGTTTATAGAGTGGAGAGAAGGTCGGGGCGGTTCAGACGGGTTCCTCCGCCAGCAGCCGTCCCAGCCGGCGCAAGCTCTCGTTCGCCCCGCCCAGCGTCAGTTCGATCTGGCGCGTCAAGAGGAAGTAGCGGTGCAGTGGGTAGTCACGGTCGACACCCACGCCGCCGTGCAGGTGCGTCGCCGCGTGCACGACACGCTGTCCGCCCTCGGCGGCCCAGTACTTGGCCACGGCCACCTCCGCCGCGGCCGGCAGTCCCACCGCCAGCCTGGAGGCGGCCTGCCACGCCGTGAGCCTGATCGCCTCGGTGTCGACGTATGCGTCCGCCGCCCGCTGCCCGACGGCTTGGAAGGTGGCGATCGGCTTGTCGAATTGCACGCGGGTCTTGGTGTACTCGGCCGTGAGGTCCAACGCCGAGGCGCACACCCCGGCCTCCTGGACGCAGAGCGCGGTGGTGGCGGACTCGGTGATGAGGGCGATCACCGCGGCGCCGTCGGCGTCCTCGCCGAGCAGCCGGTCGGCGCCGAGGCGCGCGCCATCGAGATCCACGATGCCTTCGGGGCGCCCGGTCGTCGTCGTCTGCCGCGTCACGGTCACGCCGTCGGCGTCCGTGTCGACGATGAAGACGGCGATGCCCGAGACCGCGCCGTCCGGGGTCTTGCACGTCGCCGGCACCAAGATGGCGTCCGCCACCAGTGCGGCCGGGACGCAGGCCTTGGTGCCTGAGAGGAGCCAGGTGCCGTCCGGCTGGGCCGTCGCCGTCGTGGCGGGCTCGGTCCCACCCGGCAGGATCACCTCGCCGACGAGCTCGGCCAGGGCGGCGGTGAGGATGGTCTCGCCGCTCGCCACACCGGTGAGCCACGCCTTGCGCTGCGCATCGGTGCCGAAGCGCGCGATGGGCACGGCGCCGTAGACCATGGTCTCGACGACGGGCACGTAGGCCGCGGTGCGGCCGGCCGCCTCAATCACGAGACATGCCGCGACGAAGTCGAGCCCCGCGCCCCCGACGTCCTCGCTCAGGTGGATGCCGAGGAGGCCGGCGCCGGCGAGCTCCCGCCACAGGCCGCGGTCGAACGGCCCCTCGTCGCCCGCCTCCGCCTCGAGCTGCTTCAGCCGTTCGTGCGTCGCCCGTTCGCCGAAGATCTGCCCGGCCAGCTGGCGGACGGCCTCTTGCTCTTCGCTGTAGTTGAAGTCCATGGGATCTCCTCGTCGGGCGGGCTCAGCGCAGCGACCGCGGCATGCCGAGGCCGAAGATCGCGATGAGGTCCCGCTGGATCTCGTTGGTGCCGCCGCCGAAGGTGAGGATGATCATGGAGCGGGCGTACATCTCCAGGCGGCCGGCGATGACCGCTCCCGGTGAGCCGCGAGTGAGGTAGCCGGCCTGCCCCAGGATCTCCATGAGAGAGCGAAAGGCCCGCAGGTAGAACTCGGTGCCGAAGACCTTGATCGTGGAGGCGTCGGCGACGTCGAGGTGTCCCTGCGTGCCCTGCCATGCCACCTTCCAATTGATGAGGCGGAGGAACTCGAGCTCGGCGTGCACGCGGGCCAGGTGCTCCTGCACCCACTGCTGGTCGACCACGCGCCTTCCGTCAGGCAGCTTCGTCGCCTGGGCCCACGCCCGAACGTCAGTCAGGACCCGCTCGATGATGCCGGGCGAGCACAAGGTGACCCGCTCGTGGTTGAGCTGGTTCGTGATCAGGTTCCAACCCTGGTTCTCACCGCCGACCAGGCTGGTGGCCGGGACGCGCACGTCTTCGTAGAACGTGTAGTTGATGTTGTGGTCCCCGAGGAGCTTCATCGGGACGACCCGGATCCCGGGGGTGTCCATCGGCACCACGAACATGGAGATGCCCTTGTGCTTCGCGGCATTGGGGTCGGTCCGGGTGGCCAGCCAGATGTAGTCGGCGTCGCCGGCCAGGCTGGTGAAGATCTTTGCCCCGTTGATGACGTACTCGTCGCCGTCGCGGACGGCCCGCGTGGTCAGCGACGCGAGGTCCGTACCCGAGTTCGGCTCGGTGTAGCCGATGCAGAAGTGGATCTCGCCGGCCAGGATCTTGGGCAGGAAGAACTCCTTCTGTTCCTGGGTGCCGAAGTTCATGATCGTGGGCCCGACGGTGTTGATGGTGAGCATGGGCACCGGCGCGCCGCTGCGCATCGACTCGTCGAAGAAGATGAACTGCTCAATCGCCGAGCGGCCCTGGCCCCCCCACTCCGTGGGCCAGCCGATGCCGAGCCAGCCGTCGCTCCCCATCTGCTTGACCACCCGTCGTACGGCGGGCCCGACCCCGCCGGCCCTCGAGAGCTCGCTGCTCGACCTCGGGCGTCAGCAGGTTCTGGTAGTACGCGCGCAGCTCGCTCTTCAGCGCCTGCTGCTCCTCCGTGTAGGCAATGTCCATCGATGTCCCTCCCGGGTGGCGACGCCACATCGGCCATCGGCCCACGTCAACGCCACGTCGTCGCCGGCCCGGCCGTTGGGGCTCCACGCGCTAGAACACGTTACAGTCCGCCTCGGGGCGCGGCCACCTGGGCCCGCAAGGTGGCTCGGCTACCGGCAAGTAGCCTGCAATCCGCCCTGGGGCGGGACCCCCGGGCACATGTCGAACCGAGGAGCCGAGGAGCCGTCACCATGCCTGAAGCCGTCATCGTCGCCACCGGTCGCACGCCGATCGGGAGGGCCAACAAGGGCTCGCTCGTGGAGTGCCGGCCCGACGACCTGAGCGCTCTCGTGGTGCGCGCCGTGCTCGACAAGGTCCCCCAGCTCGACCCGGCCCAGGTGGAGGACGTCCTCCTCGGCTGCGGCCAACCCGCAGGAGAGGCGGGGTACAACGTGGCGCGGGTGGCGGCCATCCTGGCCGGGCTGCCGAACGTCCCGGGCGTGACCGTCAACCGGTACTGCTCGTCCTCCCTCCAGACGATCCGCATGGCGGCGCATGCCATCCGGGCCGGCGAGGGCGACGTCTTCATCGCCGCCGGCGTCGAGACGGTGAGCCGCTACATGCACGGCGCCTCGGACACCGGCCCGCACAACCCGGAGTTCGCCGAGGCCGAGGAGCGGACCAAGGTCCGCGCTCCCGCCGTGACGGAGCCGTGGACCCCTCTGGCCGGCCTGCCCGACGTCTACATCGCCATGGGGCAGACGGCGGAGAACGTGGCGGAGTTCGAGAAGGTCGGCCGTCAGGAGCAAGACGAGTTTGCGCTGCTCTCGCAGACCCGGGCCGTGGCGTCGCAGGAGAACGGCTTCTTCGAGCGCGAGATCATCCCGGTCACGTTGTCCGACGGCAGTGTCGTGACCAAGGACGACGGGCCCCGGCCCAACACCACGCTCGAGGGTCTCGCCAACCTCAAGCCCGTCTTCCGTGAGGGTGGCACCGTGACCGCGGGCAATGCCTGCCCGCTCAACGACGGCGCGGCCGCCGTGATCGTGATGAGCGACACGAAGGCCAAGGCGCTCGGCATCACCCCGTTGGCCCGCATCGTGGCGAGCGGCGTGACCGGGCTGAACCCCGAGATCATGGGCCTCGGCCCGGTGGACGCCTGCCGCCAGGTGCTGGCGCGGGCGAACATGACGATCGACGACATCGACTTGGTGGAGATCAACGAGGCCTTCGCGGCCCAGGTGGTCCCCTCGGCCAAGCATCTCGGCATCGGCTGGGACAAGCTGAACGTCCACGGCGGTGCCATCGCTCTCGGTCACCCGTTCGGCCAGACGGGCGCCCGCATCATGACGACGCTGCTCAACGGGCTCGAGGACGCGAACAAGACGTTCGGCCTCGAGTCCATGTGCGTCGGCGGCGGCCAGGGCATGGCCATGATCGTGGAACGCCTGAGCTAGCGGGGCGAGGCGCGTCCGCCCCGGACGTGCGCCTCCTCGACGGCCGGCGCCGGACCGGGGTCGACCCCTTCGTGTGCCGCCAGGTGCAAGGAGACGAGCTCGCCCAGCAGCGCCAGGTCGAAGAAGCGGACCGAGGTCGTCGTCACCCTCGGCGCGTACCTCGAGCACGTCCGCCATCACCTCCTCGGTGGCGGCACGCACCGCCTCGAAGAGTTCGCCCGCCCGCGGGCCCTCCCCCGCGTGCCGCAGCAGCACCAGCGACATGGTCTGGCGCGTGACGTCGCCGCCCTGGCCCCAGCCGGCCAGCTCGTCGTAGGTCAGCTCGGGGACCACGGCGGCGAAGGCCGGCGTCTTGGCATTGAGGTTGACCCGGGCCTTCCACCAGCGAGCCGCCACGGCGCTCACCCCGGACGAGCCGTACACGAGCGGGATGGTGCGCCCGATGCGACGGGCGAGCTCCTGCGCGGCGCCGCCCGGCGCCAGGAGGGCGTCGCGCCGGCGCGCCAGCGCGGCGGCAGCCGCGCGGACGGACGGCACGCAGTCGGGCACGAGGCCGATCCGGGACAACGCGACCAGCAGCGGCACGGTGACGGCGCCCAGCGCGGCGCGGGCCCGCGGTGCGCCCGGCGTGCCGCGCCGGCCCAGCGGGCCGAGCCGGCCGGCCGCGGGACACCACGAGACGCGGCGCCCAGGGCGAGGCGGGCCAGCGCACCGTCGTCGTCGCCTCCGACGGCCACGACCCGCGCCCCGCGGCGCGGCGGCCTCCGCGCGCGGCCGCCAGCGTCTCCTCGGTGCCGCCCGAGCTCGAGACGGCGAAGACCAACGTGTGCGCGTCGACGAACGCCGGGACCTCCGGACCGTGGCCGAGCCAGAACGGCAGCGGCAGGCGCCCTGCGGTGAGCGCAGCTGCGGCCTCGCACGCCGTCCCGCCCGTGCCGAGCCCGAACGCGGCGACGGTGCGAACCGCGGCCGCGTCGGACGGCCCGAGCGCCGTCGAAGGCGTCGCGGGCGGCGTCCAGCGCGACCGACGAGCTGCTCGGGCAGTGCCGCCGCCGCCTCCCACAGCCCGAGCGTGTCGAGGTGCGGCGGCTCGCTCACACCTCGGCCGGCCCGGTGGCCCGCACCTCGTCCTTCTCGGCCTTTGCCATCAGCCGCTCGTGTTCCGCCTCGCCGACGTCGACCGCCTCGTCCACCAGCAGCACGGGCACGCCGTCGACCACCGCATAGCTCTTCTTCAGCCGCGGGTTGTAGAGAACTTCCTCGTCCGCGAACCACAGCAGCGGGCCCTTGTCGACCGGGCAGGCCAGGATGTCGAGCAGCAGGGGGTCAAGGCTCATGTCAGCTCCTCAGGTCGGGCCGGCCTCGCGGCCGGCGTTGGCGGCAATCAGCTCCCGCACCGCGGCGACGTGGGCCGCGCAGAGCTCGGGCGTCTTGGCCTCGACGTTGAGGCGGAGCAGCGGCTCGGTGTTGGAAGGCCTGACGTTGTACCACCAGTCGGCGTGCTCCACGGTCAGCCCGTCCAATCGGTCGACCGATGCTCCCGCAGCGCGTTCGTGCTCGGCGATGGCGGCGACGGTGGCGGCGGGATTCGCGACTTCGGTGTTGATCTCTCCCGAGTCCGCGTAGCGCTGGTAGGGCTCGAGCATCGTGGAGAGCGGTTGGCCGCTCTGGCTCAAGAGCTCCAGCACGAGGAGCGCCGTGATGATGCCCGAGTCCGCCCGGAAGTTGTCGCGGTAGTAGTAGTGGCCCGAGTGCTCACCGCCGAACACGGCGCCGGTCTCGGCCATCACCTGCTTGATGATGGAGTGACCGACGCGGGTGCGCACCGGCGTGCCGCCCATTTCGGTCACCACCTCGGGCACCACGTGGGAGCAGATGAGGTTGTAGAGGATCGTCTCCCCCGGATGCTTGGTCAGCATGCTGGCCGCGACCAGTGCCGTGGTCAGCGAGCCCGACACCGGCTCGGCCTTCTCGTCGACGAGGAAGACCCGGTCGGCGTCCCCGTCGAAGGCGAGCCCGATGTCGGCGCCCTGCTCGAGCACGGCCTGCTTCAGCGCGACCAGGTTCTCGGGCTGAATGGGATCGGCCGGGTGGTTGGGGAAGGTGCCGTCGAGCTCGGGGTACAGGATCTCGACCGAGAACGGGAGCTTGTCGAAGACGATCGGCACGACGAGGCCGCCCATGCCGTTGGCGGTGTCGGCGACCACCGTGAGCGGGCGCAGGGAGCCCAGGTCGACGAACGACCGGACATGATCGGCCCAGGCGCCGAGCAGGTCCAGCTCATTGCAGGCGCCGCGCAGGGGCGGCACTGGGCGCACCGAGCAGCTTCTCGGCCTCGGCCTCGATGTCAGCCAGGCCGGTGTCGCGCCCGATGGGCCGCGCCTGCGAGAGGCAGAGCTTGAGCCCGTTGTACTGCGCCGGGTTGTGCGACGCCGTGAACATGGCGCCGGGTGCGTCGAGATGTCCCGAGGCGAAGTACAGGAAATCGGTGGAGGCCATGCCGAGGTCCGTCACGTCGACGCCCTCGGCCCGCACGCCGTCGGAGAACGCGGCGGAGAGCTCCAGGCCCGACTCCCGCATGTCGCGGGCGACGAGGATCTCGGGTGCCCCGGCGAAGCGGGCCATGGCGCGGCCGATGGCGAGGCACATGTCTGCGTCGAGCTGGTCGGGCACGATGCCGCGCACGTCGTAGGCCTTGAAGACCTGGTCCATCCGGTTCACGGGCCCCAACCATAGGGGCGCCCGCCGCGCCATCCGAAACGACGGATGTCGCCGACGCTCAGTGGATCACGCCGTTCCCGTTGCTGGCGATGGCGATGATGGCCACCAGGTTGAACGTGCCGTGGGCGACCATGTTCATGCCGAGACGCCCGGTTCGGTAGGAGACGGCGGCGAGGATCATGCCGAAGGCGGCCAGTCCCGCCAGCTGCACCCATTCGCCGTGGGCCAGGCCGAAGAGGAGCCCGTCGGCGATCACGGCCAGGACGACGCCGGCGACACGGGCGCCGCCGGCCGCCCGCAGCGGTGTGAACAGCCGGACGAGCGCCTTCAGGAGCAGGCCGCGGAAGAAGAGCTCCTCCATGGCCGGGGCGAAGAGCACCGTCGCGATGGCGATGACGACGAAGCCGCCGCCGTGCGCGCCGCCGGTCAGGCGCTGCGAGGGCCCGTTGAAGTCGTGGATGTCGTGCTGGAACGGCGCGTACATGATCGCCACCAGGATCTGGCCCCCGATGCCGATCCCGATCCCGACGAGGTCGACGACCCGGAAGCGCACACCGAGGTCGCGCACGAAGTTGCGCGTCCCCTGGGTCCGGCTGGCCAGCCAGGGCGCGCCGAAGAACCCGATCCACAGGCCGAGCAGCGTCGACACGACGTACCATTCGGGCGGCACGGTGGCCGTGGCGATGGCCTGCATCTGCGCGGAGGTCTTGCCGGCGACGGCGCCGGCCGCCAACCCGAAGGCGAGCGCGCCGAGCTGGCCGGCCAGGAAGCCCACGACGGCGTAGACGAGCCACATCCAGCCCTGGCGCTTGGTCTGCGGGGGGACCCAGGGGGTGTCGAGGAACGGGGCGTCGCCCCCGGCCGGCTCCGAGGGCGGCGCGGGCGGCACGGCGACCGCCGGCCAGGAGGCGCCGGACGCCGCGGGGTCCGGGTGCGCCGTGGTGGCGTGGGAGGCGACGGTCGGCCAGACCGCGGCCCCGTACCCCGGCGGCGGGACCGGTGGCGCTGCGGCCTGCTGGACCCATTCGCGGGGCACGTACCCGGCCGGGACGGGCCCCGGGGGCCGCGCAGGCGGGCCGATCGGACCTGCAGGCGGCCCGCCGGGCTCCGAATCGGTCATCGAGTAGAACGTTACCGGCGCCCGATGGGCCTGCGACCTGCAGGGAGACCCACGTTGCGCAGGTTCCACGGGCGGTCACCCTTCTGCAAGGGGGGCGCCTAGCATGGACGAGGTGAGCCCTCAGCGTCAGGACAAGCCTGCGAGCAGACCAAACGCGCCGGCGGGCGGAGAGGGCGGCCCGCCCGGAGCGCCGCCGACCGGCGGCCAGAGCTGGCGCTGGCTGTGGGGCGTCCTCGCCATCGGGATCGTGGCCATCCTGCTGGCCGTGGGCACGATCAAGACCAGCAACGCCAAGTCGATCACCTACACCAAGTTCATGCAGGACGTGACGTCCAAGCAGGTGTCGACGGCAAAGATCTCCAACTCCACCGGCCAGATCACCGGGACGCTCAAGGACGGCACGAACTACGAGGTCCAGGGCCCGACCCCGTCGCTGCCGAACGACGTCGAGACCATGCGGAACGACGGCGTCCAGGTCAGTTTCCCGACCCCGTCGTCGAACCTGTTCACCGCCCTGCTGCCCTACCTCTTCATCATCGCGATCGGCGCCGCCTTCATCTACTTCATCGGCCGCCAGACCCGAGGGCAGATGTCGGGGATCATGTCGATCGGGCGTTCCAAGGCCAAGACCTTCAGCAGCGACCGGCCGTCGACCACCTTCGACGACGTCGCGGGCTACACCGGCGTCAAGCAGGAGATCAGCGAGGTGGTCGACTTCCTCAAGACGCCCGCCCGCTTCAAGGAGATCGGGGCCAAGATCCCCAAGGGCGTCCTGCTCGTCGGGCCGCCCGGCACGGGCAAGACGCTCATCGCCCGGGCCGTGGCCGGCGAGGCCGGCGTGCCCTTCATGTCGGTGAGCGGCTCGGACTTCATGGAGATGTTCGTGGGCGTCGGGGCCAGCCGGGTGCGCGACCTGTTCCAGACGGCACGCAAGCAGGCGCCGGCCATCGTCTTCGTCGACGAGATCGACTCCATCGGCCGCAAGCGCGGTGCCGGACTCGGCGGCGGGCACGACGAGCGTGAGCAGACGCTCAACCAGATGCTCTCGGAGATGGACGGCTTCGACACCGCCGAGGGCGTCGTGATGATCGCCGCCACCAACCGGCCCGACATCCTCGACCCCGCGTTGCTGCGGCCGGGCCGCTTCGACCGCCAGATCGTCGTGCCGCTCCCCGACCTCGAGGAGCGCCTCCCCATCCTCCAGGTGCACTGCAAGGGCAAGCGCATGGCGAACGACGTCGACCTCGGCGTGGTGGCGCGGGGCACGCCCGGCATGAGCGGTGCCGACCTGGCCAACCTGGTCAACGAGGCCGCCCTGCACGCCGTGCGCCGGGGCAGTGCCGAGATCGCGATGGCGGACTTCGAGACCGCGCGCGACCGGGTGCTCCTCGGGCAGCGCCGCGAGTCCATGGTGCTCTCGGAGGCCGAGAAGGAGCGCATCGCCTACCACGAGGGCGGCCACGCCGTCCTGGCCTACGTGCTCGAGCACGCCGACCCCGTGCACAAGGTCACCATCCTCCCGACGGGCATGGCGTTGGGCGTCACCCACCAGCTCCCGATGGAGGAACGCCACATCCACCCGCGCCAGTACATCGAGGACTCGCTGTGCGTCCGCATGGGCGGCCGCTGCGCCGAGATACTCGTCTACGGCGACCTGTCGACCGGCGCCGCCAACGACCTGGTCGGCAACACCGAGCTGGCGCGCAAGATGGTGCGCGAGTGGGGCATGAGCGACGCCATCGGCCCGATGGCCTGGGGGTCCCAGGGCCAGGTCTTCCTCGGCGAGGACCTCATGCACACGCGTGACTACTCCGAGGACACCTCCAAGGTGATCGACGAGGAGGTCGAGCGGATCCTGCGTTCCGAGGAGCAGCGGGCCATGGAGGTGCTGAGCAAGCACCGGGGCGGCCTCAACGCCATCGCCCGCGCGCTGCTCGACAACGAGATCATCGACGGCGCCGAGGTGGCACGGCTGGTCGACGAGGCGCACGGGTCGCCCGTCCACGGCGAGGGAGCCAAGTCGGTCCCGCACTTCAACGCGGCGGCCGTCCGCCCGCCGGTCGTCAACGGCGCCGGCACCGGCACCGGAGCCGGCGCAGGCGCCGGCAACGGGCACGCCCCGCACACCGAACCCGACACCGTCGCGGCCACCGAAGGCGCCGCCGCCGGCGGGCCCGAACCCGTCGCCGTCCCGGCCCCGCCGGCGGCCGGCCGACCCGAGACCGAGTCGTCGTGGCCGCCGCCCCCGTGGCCCCCGCCGGCCGACCCGGAGGCACGACCCCCCGCCCGCTAGGCACGGCGCGCACCGGGATCGAACCAAACCGGGCGGCGCTGCGTCGGAAGGGGGGATGGTGGAGGACCAGCTCGCAGACTGGCTCGAGGAGGGCTACGTCGCCTCCTTCCGCACCGCCTGCCTCATCCTGGGGAACCGGGCCGACGCCGAGGAGGCGGTGCAGGACGCCTACCTGCGCGCCTGGCGCTTCCGCGATTCGCTCTCGGGCGTGCCGAGCATCCGGCCCTGGCTCTACCGGGTCGTCGTCAACTCGTGCTACTCCAAGCTCCGCCGCGAGATCCCCCACCGCGACCACCGCGCCGGTGACGGGCCGCTGGCGCATGTGCAGGAGGCGAGCGGCGGCCCCGAGGCGCGGGCCGAGCAGGGGGAGACGGCCGAGACGGTGCTGGCCGCGCTGCAGCGTCTCCCGATGTCGTTGCGCGTGCCCGTCGTCCTGCGTTACTACGCCGACCTGAGCGAAAGGGACATTGCGCTCGCCATCGGACGGCGCCCCGGAACGGTCAAGTCCCGCCTCCACGAGGCCCGCCGCCGCCTGGCGGCCGACCCCGCCCTGGCCGCCCTGGCCGCCCCCGGGGACTCCGCTCCCGCCGAGGAGGCCGGACCATGACCATGCTCGACGACGAACGCCTCGCCTCCCTCCTCGGCCGCGCCGGTGCGGCGTTCGACGTGCCCGGCACCGGCGTCGACGACATCCTGGCCCGGGCCGCAGGTCGCGTCGCTGGTGCCGAAGCCACGGACGGCGGCGGTGGTCCGGACGGCACGGGCGGCGACACCGAGGAGCCCCTGCCGGCGTCTCCCGAGCCGGCCGGCGACGGCAGGGTGCACCGCGTGGTGGCCGTCGCCGGCCGGCACCGCGTGCTCGCGGTGGCCGCCTGCATCGTGGTCGCGCTCGTGATCACCGGGACCGTCGGCGCGCTGCTGCGCAGCCCCTCGGGCCCGACCGTCACCTCGGGCCTGGCGCACCTGCCCCACCGCCCGGCGACGCCGTCCCCCGGGGCGACCACGACGATCCCCCGCGGCATCGGCAGCGCCGGCGGCGGCACGACCTTCAAGAGTGCAGCCCCGGGCGCCTTCGGTCTTTCCAACGGGGCCCAAGGATCGGCTGCGTCCCCCCAGGTCACGACGCCGACGGCCCCCACCCTGCCTTCCGGCGCGGTGGGCCAATCGGCGAAGATCGAGCAGACCGGGACCCTGGGGCTCGCAGTGGGCCGCGGCCGTCTGGCGCGGACGATGACGCAGCTGACCGCTCTGGCCGGTGCCTACGGCGGCTTCGTGGCGAACTCGCAGACCCAGACCGGCGCGGGCACGGCCGGCGCGCCGTACGGCAGCGTCACCCTCCAGGTCCCGGTGGACAGCTTCTCGGCGGTGCTGAGGCAGGCGCAGGCGCTCGGCAAGACGTCCGCGCTCACCACGAAGGCCACCGACGTCACCGGACAGTACGTCGACCTGCAGTCGCGCATCACCGCGCTGGAAGACAGCCGCCAGCAGTACCTGACCATCCTGGCCAAGGCCACGACCGTCGGCGACGTGCTGGCCGTGCAGGAACAGCTCGACGGCATCCAGACCCAGATCGAGCAGCTCCAGGGCCAGCTGCAGGTGCTGAGCAGCGAGACGTCGTACTCCACGCTGACGGTGACCGTCAACGAGAGCACGCCGCCACCGCCGCCCGGGCCGCTCCCCGAGTCCGGGCTCGTGCGGGCCTGGCACGACAGCATCGGCGGGTTCGTGGCCGGGGTGGAGGGCGTCGTCCTGCTCGCCGGGCCGGTGCTCTTCGCGCTGCTGTGCCTGGGCGTGCTGCTGGTGGGCGGGCGCGCCCTGTGGCGCCGCTACCAACGGCACCGCCTGTAATCGCTCAGCGACCGATCGGCGCCGCCAACGGGATCCCGGGCATCGTCACCACGCCGATGCCGCCCGACGGCTTCGCGCTCTCGCTGACCGCCACGGTTCCCGTGGCGCGCACGATCACGGGTCCGAGCCCCGCACTCGAGAGCACCGAGGCCGACACGGAGCCCGACGCCGAGCCCGACGCCGAGCCCGACGCCGGCTCGAGGGTGCCGGTGGCGATCTGATTGTCGCCCGAGGACGTCGCGACGAACGCGTCGTAGTGCACCGCGCTGGTGGCGGTGTTCACCAGCCCCAGGTAGGCGGCGCCGGCACCGCTCACCGCGGGGTTCGCGCTCGTCCCCGGCGGGGGCACCACCCACGTCCCGGTCGGCGACACGGTGCTCCGGCCGTCGACCGCCATGGCCAGACCGGCCTGGGGCGCCGACGCGCTCGCAGGCAGCGTGACCGTCCGGCTCACGACGACACCAGTGCCCCCGGTGGCGTCGATGACGGCGGAGTAGGTCTCGCCGTGGGGGATCCGCGTCTGGGCGCTCGTGGCCAGGGCCCATGTGGAGCCACCGGCGACCGTGGCGGTCAGCGGGGCCAACGGAGCGGACGGCAGGCGCAGACGTACGGTCACGTGTTCGGCGCCGGTCCCGGGATTGAAGACGTCGATCTCGGAGTGACCTCCCACCTCTTGGGCCTGGGGGATCGCCCATTGCGGTTCGGGGTACGCCGCGCCCGGCACCAGGGCCAGGCCGGCGGAGGGCCCGGCGAAGACCTGTACCTCGGACGCGACGACACGCCCGGTCCGGGTGGACACGACGGTGCTCACCGTCGACACGTTCTGCACCTCGGACGCCACGTTCTCCACCTGGACCTGCCCCGATTGCAGGACGATCCCCTGGTAGTTGATCGGATGGACGGCGCCCGTGGGTGTCATGAAGCTGAGGTCGACCACGACGGGCGTCGACGTCGGATTGAAGAGCGAGACGTACAGCCCGTCGGAGTTCACGGTCGTGCCGCCGGCGAAGTACCAGGTCGCCGCGGTGGTGCTCTGGCACGGCGCCTGGGCCCAGCCCGATGAGCCGTGCACCGCTTGGGTGACGACGACGCCACCACCGGAGACCGAGACGATCTCGGACTCCCACGAGCCCGACGACAACGCCGGGATGGACGGTGCCGCCGCGCCGCCGGCCGGAACGGCGACGGCGGTGCGCTCCGAGGAGCCCCCGTCGGTCACGGCCGTGATGGTCCCCGAGGCCGGTGCGGCCGACGTGTTGGTGAGGACGAGGAAGCCCGGCGCCACGCCCGACGCGGTGGACTGCCCGGTGCAGTACCAGGCGGACGATTCCGCATCGGGCGCGGGGACCAGCGCGCTGGGCGCAGCCGGCGCGCTGGGCGGAGCCGCCGTCCCCCGGGTCCCGACCACGATGCCCACGCCCGCGATCACGAGCACGACGAGGGCGAGCACGCGCCACCGGCGTTCCCGGCTGTGATGGGCGGGGCTCACGGCTCGCGCACCCGCGCCCGTCCGGTCCGCCGCGGCCGACCGACGATCGCGGCCGCCAGGAGCACCCAGGCGGCCAGCTCGAGCAGGACACCGACGGGACCGAGGGGGAACTGCGAGAGGGCGAGTGAGGCCCGTCCCTTGCACGGCGCCGTACTGGGCGGCCCAGCCGAACGCCGGGTGCCGTGCGACCGCATGGCCCGCCGACGGTCAGGACGAAGCTCCCGGCCGGCGCGTAGCCGGCGTAGAGGGTCCCTGGCGCGACGAGGCCGGTCGCCGGCCCACCCTGCGCGAGCGCGGTCAGCACCGGCAGCCAGCCCACCACGTCCGCCCCGCTCGGGTACGACCAGGCGCGCACGGCGGGCAACGGTGCGGCGCGCTCTGCCGTTGCCGGCATCGTCTCGTCGTTCTCGAAGACCTGCACACCGACCAGGCCCGGGACGACCCGGAGATCGTTCTGCTGGAGGAGATCGGCGTCGAGCCCGGCGGGCGCGGGCGCGCTCACTGACTGCGGGACGGTGCCCACCATGGACGGGGCCAGGGCTTCGACGACCACCACGTATCGCACGCCGGCCGGCGCCAGCAGCCGGCCGAGGTGCACCGTCCCGCCGGAGACGGCGAGGCGGACGCGCATCGGCCACGAGAACGGCCGGGCCCGGCCCGGCCGGGGTGAACACCTGCGACGCGTCGGGGAGGTCCTGCGGTGTCAGCGCGTACGCCAGGCCGGGCTGCACCGACCACCCCCCGGCCGGCAGGGCCCGCGGGTCACCGAGCCACAGCACCCTGCCCACGACGGTCGTGCTCGGGTGGGCGAGGAACGCCAGCGGCTGTTCCACCCCCTGGGACGGCAGGCCCCAGCGACCGCCGCCCGACCCGGCAGCCACCGGGAGGAGGCCGACCGCCACGAAGACGAGCGCCACGACGCTCACGAGCTGGCGCCACCCGAACTCCCGGCCGGTCAGGTCTTCCTCGAAGGCGGAGATCCCGAGACCCACGCAGGCGGCCACCGCCAGCGCGGCCGGCGCCAGGACCACCGACTCCGACGGCGTGAACGATCCGAGGTCGCCCCGCGTCGCCGCGAAGGCCAGACCCCACGATGCGCATGCCGTGACCCACAGGCGGGCCGCCCAGGTGAGCCTGACCCCCCTCCCCACCAGCAGCGGGAGGGCGGCCCCCGCGACCAGGAGCCACACGACGGGCGAGTGGGCCGCCGGGCCGACGGCGAAGCGGATGACCTCGCCCCAGTTCGGGGCCGAGGCACCGGTCACGGGCAACCCGAAGATCGCGACCGCGCCCTTGCCGGCGAGCACCGTCCCGAGCACCCACGGGGCGTCCAGCACCAAGGCGACGGCAACCGCCTCGGCGGCCACCAGGAGCACCTTCCATCCGGGGTCCCGGGTCCCGACGAGGAGCGAGCCCACGGCCCAGGCCAGCGCCATGGCGATGAACATCGGGACAACTGCTGGTGCGAAGCTCGACGCCGCGGCGATCAGGGCGCCCAACATGGCGATCTGGCCCGACGGGCGGGTGCGCCATCTGGTTCCCGGCTCCGTCTCCGTCCGGTACGGCTCGACCCCGGCCGCTTCGGCCAGCCGGCGGGCGATGAACGGGAAGGCGGCATAGGCGACGAGGCCGTCCCAGCGGCCCGTGCCCAGGGCGCCGTAGGGCAACGGGACTCCGAGGTAGCAGATGACGGCGACGACGCGCGCTCGGGGCGACGCGAGCGGACGCATGAAGCGCGCGACCCCCCACGCGCCGAGGGGGATGCAGCCGAGCAGCAGCACCCGCTGCAGGGTTCCCATGGCGCCGAAGAGCACGGTTCCGGTGATCCCGACGATGCCGAACGCGGGAGAGGCCGGCGCCGTCGTGCCCACACCGGCCGATTGCCAGCCCGAGAAGAAATGGTGCCAGCTGGTGGTCCACGACGGGAGCGGGGCCAGCTGGCCGACGAGCGGCAGGGTCCCGAAGAAGAGCTCGCGGGTCCCGAACCCGACCACCAGCAGCGCGATCACCATGGCCAGCACGCGCTGGCGTCCCGTGCTCAGCGGCGCGGCGCGGATCTTGCGGCCGAACCGGTCTCGGCCCGCCCGCCGGCCCAGGTCGTCGAGCTCGTCGAAGTCCGTGTCCTCACTGAAGGCCGACCCCACACTGCCGGTGAGCACGGCGACTTCCGCGCGCTCCTCGGCGCGGTCCGACCGCTGCCGCGAAGCGGCCGCCGCGTTGGCCACGGCGAGACCCTGGTGGGTCAGGCGGCTGAAGTAGCGCGACAGGCGCGCGCTGCCCCGCAGCTGGAGACGGCGGACCTCGGCGTCGGGGAACAGGCGCTGTTCGGCCAGCTCGCCGCGCAACAGCGAGATCTCGGTCAGGCGGCGGGCGTTCCACCTCCAGGCGCCGGTGACGGCCCGTACCCGGTCGCCGTCGCGGGCGAGCGTGGCGACGACGACCTCCCCCAGCGCCAGCAGCGCCGCCTGCGGCAGCACCCGCACCAGGTGGATCCGGGTGTAGCACTTGAGCACGGCCCGCAGCTCGTGGCGCCGTTGCAGCATCTGCAAGGTGAGGGGGTGGCGGCCCTGGGTCTCGGCGCGGACCGCCAGCGGCTCGAGACCCCCGGCCACGGCTTCGCGGTGGCGGACGCGCGCCTCCGGCGCGACGACCACGCGTGACCCGGCGACCTGGCTCCGCCACGCCAGGTCGAGGTCCTCCCCCATCGCGACGATCCCGGCGTCGAACCCCTTGAGGAGCCGGAAGAGGTCGGCCCGCACGAGGATGCAGCCTCCAGGCGCGACGAAGACGTCGCGCACGGCGTCGTGCTGGCCGTGGTCGACCTCACCCTCGACGATGCGGTCGACGACGGCACCGGTCTTGTCGCAGCTCATCCCGACATGCAAGAGGATGGTGGGATCGTCCCAGTTGACGAACTTCGGGGAGACCACGCCGGCGTTGGAGCGGAAGGCCTCCTCGACGAGCTGGTGGACGGCGGTCGGATCGAGGGCGACGTCGTCGTGGCACAACAAGAAGAAGGCGGCACCCTCGACCATGGCCAGCGCCTCGTTGGACGCTGCGGTGTACGGGGGCCGGTCCGGGAGGTGGCGGACGAACGCGTCCGGCAGGATGCGACCGACCCGCCGCGTCACGCCGTCGCCGTCGTCCCCCGTGGCGAGCACCAGGACCGAAAGCTCCTCGTAGTCCTGGGTGGCCAGGGAGGAGAGCGCCTCTTCGAACCAGGGCCCGGGCTCGGTCGTGACCACGACGG
Source organism: uncultured Acidimicrobiaceae bacterium (assembly GCA_963728845.1). Lineage (GTDB taxonomy): Bacteria > Actinomycetota > Acidimicrobiia > Acidimicrobiales > RAAP-2 > Bog-473. The sequence continues at coordinate 60,954 of CAVSLS010000039.1, read as the reverse complement.
CGACCACGGCCGGCACTTGGGCGTCCATCAGGGGGGAGAGGCTATCGGTTGTGCATCCGCCCCCTCAGGCACGAAGGGGGGCCCTCAGGCACGAAATTGGCACGCAACTGCTTGCTACTGTTTAACAAACGTGATACTCTTGTACGTGAACGCAGCAGCCGGACAGCGGCCGCTGCGCCAGCCGATTTTCAGAGTGAACCGACCCGACAGGAGGCTCTCATGCCCGACGTAACCACCAACATCAACTCCCTCTCCAAGGGCGTCACGGACCTGGCCCGAGACGCCGCCTACGTGGCGGTCGGCCTCGGCGTGCTGGGTTACCAGCGGGCCCAGGTGCAGCGGCTGGAGCTTCGGAACCGACTGTCGCAGGACCTTGCGCTGGAGCAGCGCCTCGACGACGTCCGCCACGGCGTGGCCAAGGGGATCGCGCAGATCGACGACCTGGCAGAGTCGGCCGCGCACTTCGTCGAGACGACCTTTCAGCCCATTGAGGAGAAGCTGCCCCCGACGGTCACGCAGCTGACCTCGCGGGCCCGCGAGCAGGCCCGCGAGGTGCGGACCCAGATTCGCCAGCGCGTCAGCGCCTGAGCCCGCTCCCGCCACGTTCGACGACGACGCTCGCCCTCAGTCCGCTTCCCTCGAGGCCAGGACGTCGGCGAGCGTCGTCGCGAGCGGGATCGCCGGCCGCCAGCCGGTGGCGGCGTGCAGCCGGGTCGCATCGCCGCGGAGAACCGGGACGTCGACCGGACGCACCAGCTCGGGGTCGGTCTCGAGCGTGAGGTCGGCGTGGGCCAGTTCGAGGAGCTGCGCGGCCACCTCCGACATGGCGACGTCGCGGCCCGAGCAGACGTTGTAGACCTCGCCGAGGGCACCTCTCTCCATCAGCAGCCGGTAGGCGACCACCACGTCTCGGACGTCGGTGAAATCCCGCCGGGTGGTCAGGGTCCCCACCGGCAATGACCGGGCACCCGACCGCCGAGCCTCCACGATCCGCTTGGCCAATGCCGGGACGAAGAAGTTGGGCGACTGTCCCGGACCGACGTGGTTGAACGGCCGTACCACGATGACGGGCTGGCCGTAACCCCGCCAGGCCTGGAGCGCCACCACCTCGGCCGCGAGCTTGCTCGCCGCATAGGGGCTGGCCGGGGCGCTGGGCGTGTCCTCGCCCAGCGGGAGCTGTGCGGGACCGACGACGCCGTACACCTCCGCCGAGCTGACGACCAGGACGCGGGGGCTCGCCGGCACGGACCGAGCCGCCGCCAGGATCTCGGCCGTCCCGAGGACGTTGACCCGCAGCACCTGGCTCGGGTTCTCCCAGCTCTCACCCACGTGCGTCATGGCGGCCAGGTGGTAGACGGCATCGGGCCTCACGTCGGCCATGACGTGGCGAACCGCCCCACCGTCGGCCACGTCCGTCTCGATGTCGATGACCGCGACGTCGTCGCCCCGATCCCTCAGGTGCGCCGCCAGCCACTGGCCGACGAAGCCCTTCCCGCCGGTGATCAGCGCGCGCATGCGCGGAACCCTACTGCGAGGCCGCCCGAGCCACCGCATAGGCCTGCACGTGCCGCGCCACGCTCGCCTCCCACGTCCGCTCCTCGGCTACTGCGATGCCGCGCGCCTGCCGCTCCGTCGCGCGGCCCTCGTCGAGCGCGGCGCGGAGCGCCCCCGCCAGGGCGCCGACGTCCCCCGGGGGCACCAGCAGTGCCGCCCCGCCCGCGACCTCGGCCATGGCCGTACCCTCCGTCGTCACCAGCGGGCGCGCCGCAGGCGAGTGCCTCCAGGGCGGGCAGCCCGAATCCCTCCTCGAGCGCCGGGTAGGCCACCACCGACGCCCGGCGGAGCAGCGCCGGCACGGCCCGGTCCGCGAGGTAGCCCGTGCGAACGATCCGCTCGGCGGTGGTGGGCCGCCGCCAGCGCTCGCTCGGTCTCGCCCATCCCCCAACCCGTCTGACCCCCGAGCACGAGCACGACATCGGAGTTCGCCTCCGCCACGAGGTCGAACGCGGCGACGAGCGGCGCAACACCCTTGCGCGGCTCGAGGGTGCCGACGAAGACCACCAACGGCGCATCGGCCGGAAGGCCGAGGGAGGCGACGACGGCCCGGTCCGCCCCCTCGGCGGGCTCGGTGGGCGCGAACCGCCCGTGGTCGACCCCGTGGGGCGCGACGAGCACAGGCGCCCGCACCTCGCAACTCTCCTGGAGCCGGTCGGCCGTGACCTGGCTCACGCAGACGAGCACGCCGGCACGGAGCGCCGCACGGCGGATGGCCCGGCGGAAGAAGGCCGCCTTCGAGCGGTGATGCCATTCGGGGTGGTCGAAGAAGGTGCAGTCGTGGATCGTCACGGCGCACGGGACCGGCGACCTCGCCGGCATGGTGTAGTGCGGCCCGTGATGGACGTGCACCCCGAGGGAACGGAGCACGGACGACAGGCCGACCTGCTCGAACGCCAGGCGCCCCGGCCGCGAGGAGGGTACGGCCGCACGCACCGCCGCTCCGGCGGCCAGCTCCTGCCACCGCTCCTCGTCGCCGCGACGCGCCACGACCGTGAGCTCGACGTCGTCACGCAGGGCGAGGCCGGTGGCGAGCGCCATGGTGTAGTACCCCGCACCCCCAGGACGCGTCGGGACGGCGGAGACATCGAGCGCGAGCGCGAGCGGATCGGTCACCGCAGCGTCTTCCACAGGGCGACGTGGGAGCGTGCGGCGGCGTGCCACGTGCGCGGCAGCACGTGCCGCACGCCGCGTGCCGACAACTCGGTCCGCAGCCCCTCGTCGGTCAGGACGGCCGCCAGGCCCGAGGTGATGTCGTCGACGTCCAGTGGGTCCACGATGACGGCGGGCGCCGGCTCCGTCGCGCCCAGGTCGTGCACGCTCGGAACCTCACGGGACACCACCGTCGGCGTGCCGGCCCGCATCGCCTCGAGGGGCGGCAGCCCGTACCCCTCCGTCAGGGGCACGTACGCGAAGGCACGGGCGCGGTGGTAGAGCTCGACGAGCACGGGGTCGGGCACTGCGCCGGTGAAGACGACCCCTTCGGCCTGGGGCGGTCGCGTGGGCCGGGGTCCCCATCCCTCCGGTCCCACGACCACCAGCGGCCACGGGTGGGGCAGGCGGGGGCGCACCCGGCCAAAGGCCTCGACGAGGCGGTCCACGTTCTTCCGGGGCTCGAGCGTGCCGACGGTGAGGAGGAACTCGCCCCGGACCCCCGCCCGCACGAGCAGCGTGTCGGTTGCCCCGGGGTCCGGGTCGGGCAGGTGGTCGGCGCCCCCGGGCACCACGGTGATCCGGGCCGGGTCGACACCGAACGACTCCAAGTCGGCGGCCACCAGGCGGGACGGCACGACCACGGACGCCGCGCTGTGGCGGACCCGGATCAATGCGGCCTCGTGCCACCGCAGCCCCCGCCGCGTCGTGGCTTCGGGATACCGGCGCCAGGCGACGTCGTTGACCGTGACGACGAGCCCGCTCCGGCTGGAGCGCCGGGGGCGCGGCGCAGCGAGCGACACCGAGTGCACGACATCGAAACCCCCTGGTGCGTGCACCAGCCCGTGGTCCCACGCCCTCGTGAGGAGCGGCCCCGGCAGCCGTGACGACAGGACGGGCCGGCCGAAGCGGGCCAGCGGGTCGCCCACGGCGTGGGCCCGCCCGACGGGACGGACGTCGGGCCGGCTGGCCAGGAGCGTCACGTCGACACCGTCGCCCTCGGTGCTGCACCGGGCCAGCCCGCCGAGGAGGCCGCGCGTGGTCACGCCGATGCCGCCCGGCACCCGGCGACGCAGCTGCTCGACGACGAGGAGCACGGATGGCGCCTGCTCAGGCACGCGTGCCCCCCGCCGCGTCGCAGTAGAGCTCCTCGAGACCGGCGCCGCAGCGCTCCCATGAGAACCCGGACGACCGGGCCGTCCCGGCCGCGACCAACCGACGGCGCAAGGCGTCGTCGACCAGGCTGGCCTCGAGCGCCAGGACCAGCGCGTCATGGTCGCCGGGTTCCACCATGAGGGCACCGTTCCCGAGAACCTCGGGCAACGAGCCGGCGCGTGTGGCGACCACCGGGACGCCCGCCCGCATCGCCTGCAGCGGCGGGAAGCCGAACCCCTCGTAGAGGGAGGGGTAGGCGAGCACGCTGGCGTGCGACAGCAAGACCGCCAGGTCACGCGGCTCGACCCACCCGGTCCGGACGATCCTGTCGCGGGCGGGCGACGCGGCGACGGCCGAGGCCAGCGTGTCCTCACCCCAACCCGGTGGCCCGGCGAGCACCAGCCGGAGGTCGCCGTGGCGCGCCGCGACCTCACCGAACGCGCGCACCAGTCCGGGCAGGTCCTTGCGGGGTTCGGCCGTCCCGACGGCGAGGCAGTACCGCCCCGATCCCGAGGGGAGCAGCCTGCTGAGCACGGCGGCGGCATCTCGCTCCGCAACGGCCGGCAGGTCGGGGATGCCGGGATGCACGACCCGCAGGCGAGCGGGGTCGACCCCGAACGCGTCGGCCACCTCGCCCGCGACGAAGGCCGAATCGGTGTGGACCCAGGCCCCCCGCGCCAGCGCCCGGCGGATGAGCCCGGGGTAGGCCAGCGTCGCCTCGTCGCACAGCTCGGGGTGGTGGAGCGGCGTGAGGTCGTGCACCGAGACCACCGTGGCGGCCCGCCGTGTGGGCGGCACCACGAAGTTCGTGCCGTGCACGATGTCGACCGGGCCGACGAACCACTCCAGCGGCGGCGTGTCCCAGCGCCCCCACAGGGCGTGCAGCGGCCGGGCCGGCATGGGACGCTGGTGCGCCGCGACCCCCGCCGGCAGGTGAGCCTCGATGAGCCCCCGCCGCCGCCAGCTGACCGCGTAGGCCCGGACGTCGACACCCGGCCGGGTCGCCAGGGCGTCGAGAGCGCCCTGGCAGAAGGCTCCGACGCCGGTGGGGAGGCCGAGCAGCGGCGTCGCGTCGAGCGCGACGCGCAGCGGCGCCCGCGGTGTGGCCCGGGACGTGCCGAGGGCGCTCAGGTCGTGATCGCCCCGTCGATGGAGAGGATCGCACCGGTGACGTAGTCCGCTTCGTGCGATCCGAGGTAGGCGAACGCCCCGGCGATCTCGTGCGGGTAGGCGAAGCCGATCGGGGTCATCAACCGCTGAATCAGCTTCCAGTCCGCGTCCTCGGGCGGCCCGAAGTTGTGGATGATCGGGGTGTCCACCCCGCCGGGAGCGACACCGTTCACGCGGACGCCCCGGGCCATGTACTCGACCGCGAGGGCTTTGGTGAGCAGCTTGACGCCGCCCTTGGAGGCGCAGTAGGCGGCCGAGTAGGGCTGACCGATGATGCCCGCCGTCGAGACGGTGTTGACGATGGCACCGCCGTGCTCGATCATGCCGGGGAGCACGGCGCGGCACATGAGGAACGTGCCGGTCAGGTTGACGGCGATGATCTTGTCCCATCCGCTGAGCGACTGCTCGGGGGTGTGGGCGAACCCGCCGATCCCCGCGATGTTGCACAGGTTGGTGATGTGGCCCAGCTCCTCTCGGGCTTGCGACACCGCGCCGCTGACCGCGTCCTCGTCGGTGACGTCGCAGCCGACCGCCATGGCGCGCCCGCCCGCGCCACCCGACTCCTGGTTGATTTCGGCCGCCACCGCCTCGATGGCGTCCACCGCCAGGTCGAGGCACGCCACCGCGCCCCCCTCGGCAGCCAGGCGGCGCGCCGTCGCACGCCCGATGCCCGACCCCGCCCCGGTGACCACCGCCACGTGCCCCGCGTAGCGTCCGGGCGTGATCGCCTCAGGGGCCGTTCCCCGGTTGGGGTCGGACTCCCCGACTCTGGTGGTGGGGCTCATGCACGCTCCTTCTCGTCGCCTTCTCCGGTGGGGCCACTGCCTAGCACCCCGGGGCGGACCTCACGATTCTGGGCCAGGAGCGAGCGGCGTTCCTCGGCCGCCCTTCCAGCCAGAGCGGCGAGGCGCGCCGGGTCGACCTTCATCATCGGGGTCAGAGGGAGCTCGTCGACGACCACGAGTGCGTCAGGCGCCTTGTAGTCGGACAGGGCCCGGGCGCAATGCGCACGGAGCTGGTCGAGCTCGGGAACGGCGCCGGCCTCGGCCACCACGACGGCCACGCCGATCTCACCGAGCACGTCGTCGTGCACGCCGACCACCGCGGCCCGGGCCACCGCCGGGTGGGACGAGAGGGTCTCCTCGACCTCCGCCGGGTAGACGTTGTAGCCGCCCCTGATGTAGCGCTCGTGGGCCCGCCCCGACAGCTGAAGGTTCCCCGCAGCGGTGAGCCTCCCGAAGTCACCGGTCGTCAGCCACCGATCGTCGTCGAGGACGGTCGCGGTGGCGGTGGCGTCGATCAGCTGGTCGACGCGGCGTCCCCGGCCCGGGCCGTGTCCCCAGTAGCCGCGCATGGTGGCCGCCGAGCGCAGCAGGACCCGGCCGATCGATCCTGGCGGAACCGGTCTCCCCTCGTCGTCGACGATGGCCAGCTCGACGCCGGCGACGGGGCGCCCCACGGTCGTGGCCACCTCCTCGTCGGACGACGTCGGTGTGGTGCCGGTCCCGAGCGACGCCTCGGTCGAGGTGTAGCGCACCACGACCGGGACCCCGAATCGGCGGCGCACCTCGCCGACGAGCGCAGCCGGCACGCGCGCCGCGCCCGTACCGGCGACCCGCAGCGCGCTCGAGGTCGGCCCGCTCCAGCTCGGGGCTGGCCAGCATCAACGTGTACTGGGTCGGCACCCCCTGGGCCACGGTCACGGACTCGGCCGCCATGATGCGGACGGCGTCGTCGGCCCGCCACGGCGTCGGCGTGATGATCGTCGTCACGACGTTGGCGATTTCGTCCCAGGCCCGGGTCATGTACGCCACGTGGGCGAAGGGCAGCGGCGACAGCCGGCGGTCGCCCGGCTGGCTGAGCGCGTCGGTCCCCCGGGCCACTGCGGCGAGGTTGGCGTGGTCGAAGAGCGCCCCCTTCGGCTTGCCGGTGGTCCCGCTGGTCCACACGACGGCCACCGGGTCGTGCGGCGCCAGGTCGGGCCACCGCTGCGGTGGCTCACCGGCCCACCACGTCGCGACCTCCGCCCGTTCGATCACCTCCACGCCGCCGACCGCGGGCGGCAACGCCGTCGCCTCGGGGTCGGTCACCACGAGCACCGGCGCGGCCCGCTCGAGGATGGACGCCATCTCTCCGGCTCCCATGCGGGGGTTGATCCCGGACGTGATCGCCCCGAGGCGGAGCAACGCGGCGTAGAGGACCGCGTAGTCGATCGACGACGGCACGACGAGGCACACCACATCGCCCTTGGCGACGCCTCGCCGGGCCAGGGCGCCGGCGACGCCGTCGGCGGCGCGGTCCCACTCGGCGAACGTGAGGGAGCGCCGCTCGCGTCCGGGGACGGGCTCCACGTAGGCCTCGACGTCGCCGTTGACCCGCGCCGCTTCTCGCAGGAGCGACACCACGGTCTCGTGCCGATCCGAGGGGATGCGCTCTGGCATGGCGGGCGGCGATGGTAGCAGGAGACGCCGAACGGTCCTGTCGGGCGGGCGCTCCTATGCTCGCGGCGTGCTGGTGGCCCTGTGCGGCGGCGTCGGGGCCGCCCGGATGCTCTCCGGGCTCGTCCGCGTGGTCCCGCCGGAGGACATCACCGCCATCGTCAACGTGGGGGACGACATGGTCCTGCACGGACTGCACATCAGCCCCGACCTCGACACGGTCACCTACACCTTGGCCGGCATGGACAACCGCGACACCGGATGGGGCGTGGCCGGTGAGACCTGGGCGGTCATGGACGAGCTGGCGCGGATCGGGGGGGAGGACTGGTTCCGTCTCGGCGATCGCGACCTGGCCACGCACCTGTTCCGCACCGGCCGGCTGCACGCAGGCGACACCCTCAGCATGGTGACGGCGCAGCTGTGCGCCCGGCGCGGCATCACCGTGCGGATGCTGCCGGTGACCGACGACCCGCTGCGCACCCGGGTCACACTGGCGCAGGCGAGCCCGTTGGGGCCGCCCGGCACAGAGGTCGCGTTCCAGGACTACTTCGTGCGCCTGCGGCACGACGTGCCCGTGAGCGGTGTCCGCTTCGAGGGAGCGCCCGCGACCAGTCCCGCACCGGGGGTGATGGCGTCACTGGAGAGCGCCGACACCATCGTGGTGTGCCCGTCGAACCCCGTCGTCTCCATCGGGCCCCTGCTGTCGGTCCCGGGCGTCCGCGACGCGCTGGCGTCCCGCCGGACGCGGGTGGTGGCCGTCTCACCCATCGTCGCGGGCGCCGCCCTGAAGGGTCCCGCCGACCGGCTCATGGTCGAGCTGGGGACCGAGGCGTCGGTGGTCGGGGTGGCCAGGCTCTACGCGCCATGGGTGGGCACGCTCGTCGTGGACGTCGCCGATGCCTCGCTCGTCGCGGACGTCGAGGCCGAGGGGATCCGCTGCATCGTGGCACCCACCGTCATGAGCTCGCCCGAACGGTCGGCGGACCTGGCCCGAGTGGTCGTCGATGGCGCGGGCTGACGGCGTGCAGGTGCTCCCCGTCACGGGCCTCGGCGAGGTGACGCCGGGAACCGACGTCGCCCGGCTCATCGCCGAGGCCGTCGTGCCCGCACGTCCCGACGGACCCGAGCTGTGTGACGGCGACGTCCTCGTCGTCACACAGAAGATCGTCTCCAAGGCCGAAGGCAGGCTCGTGCCGATCGACCACGGCGACAGCGCGGCCAAGCTCGCTCTGGTCATGCAAGAGTCCGTCCGCGTCCTGCGCCGCCGCGGTGACCTGGTGATCAGCGAGACCCGACACGGCTTCGTCTGCGCCAACGCCGGCGTTGACCTGTCCAACGTCGCGGACGGGACCGCCGCGCTGCTCCCCGACGACCCGGACCGCTCGGCCCGGCGGATACGGGCCGGTCTCGCGAACGCCCTCGGGATCGACGTCGGGGTCATCGTCTCGGACACCTTCGGCCGCCCTTGGCGGCGTGGCGTGACCGACGTCGCCATCGGCTGCGCCGGGGTGGCCGCCGTGGTCGATCTGCGGGGCACGCTCGATGCGGGCGGGCGGGAGCTCGCCGCCACCGAGATCTGCGTGGCGGACGAACTGGCGTCGGCGGCCGAGCTCGTGATGGGCAAGGACCGCGGCGTCCCCGTCGCCGTCGTGCGGGGAGTGCCGCGAGACTGGCTGCGCCCGGCCTCGGTGAAGGCCGAGGTCATCCGGCCTCCGGACGAAGACCTCTTTCGCTGAGTCGCTCAGCCGGGTCGCTCGGCCACGAACTCGAGCACGGCGCGCGTCCCGTCGCCCAGCTCGGTCCAGGGCCGCCACCCGAGCTGGATCGCAGCCCGCTCGTTGTCGAGGCTCGAGCGCCGGAGCTCACCTGGCCGTTCCGGCGCCATGACGGGGGTCACGTCGGCGCCGGCCTGGGCCACCATGGTGGCGAACAGCTGGTTGACCGACGTCTCGCCGCCGGTCCCGATGTTGCAGACCAGGCCGCCCCCGCGAGTGGCCGCCCGGACGAAACCATCGACGACATCGTCGACGAAGACGAAGTCCCTCGTCTGCTCGCCGTCCCCGAAGATCGTCACCGGCTCACCGCGGACGATGCGTTGGGCGAAGATCGCGACGACGCCGGCTTCGCCGTGTGGATCCTGCCGGGGTCCGTAGACGTTGCCCAGTGCGAGGGCACAGAACTCGAGCGCGTGGATCTCCCGGTAGGCGACGAGGTAGTCGATCACCGCCTTCTTGGCGACTCCGTAGGGCGACAGCGGCTGCTGGGGATGGGACTCCCGAACGGGGAGGTCCTCGGGCGCCGGCTCCCCGTACAGCGTGCCCCCGCTGGCGGCGAAGACCACGCGCTCGGACTCGGCCCTGGCGCGCGCCTTCGAGGACGTTCACCGAACCGACGATGTTGACGGTGGCGTCGAAGGCGGGGCGGGCCACCGAGACCCGCACATCAGCCTGCGCGGCGAGGTGGAACACGAGCTCGGGGCGACGGCGGGCCATGAGCTCGACGACGGCCGGCGCACTGATGTCGAGATGATGGATGGTAAGGGCCCGGCCCGCGCTGGCACGCGCCTCGGCGAGGTTCGACAGGGAACCGGTCGAGAAGTCGTCGACGACGTCGACTTCGTGCCCCTCGACGAGGAGGCGGTCGACCAGGTTGGAACCGATGAACCCCGCGCCTCCGGTGACCAGCGTGCGCATGCCGTCCCTACCCCGAGACCCGCTCGCCGTCGACCAGCGTGCCCGAGGAGACCACCGCATCGGCGCCGAGCACCGACACCGGTCGGACGTCGCCCCGCTGCCCGACGATGGACCGCGGGCCCATCACGGAGCCGGCAACCTTGGCGTCGGCGGCAACGTGGCAGCCCTCCATGAGCACCGAATCGGCCACCACGGCACCGGCCGAGACTACCGAACCCCGTCCGAGGATGCTGCGCTCGACCCGTGCCCCGGGCTCAATCACACAACCCGAGAGAAGGACCGCCGGACCCACCACGTCACCCTGCACGTCACTCTCGCCCTCCATGAAGACCGATTGGCCGCGGTCCACCAGCCCGGGCGCGACGATCGGGCCGCGCCGCTCCGTTGAGGTAGTCGAAGTTCGCGTCGAGATAGGCCGCCGGGGTCCCCGTATCGAGCCAGTAGCTCTCGTCGGAGCGGGCGAAGAGACACCGGTCGCGCACCATGGTCGGGAACGTCTCCCGCTCAATCGAGACCCGCCCGCCCTCGGGGATCCGCGCCAGCACCGACGCCTCGAGCACGTAGGTCCCCGCGTTGATTTCGTTGGTGGGCGCTTCGTCACGGGGAGGCTTCTCCACGAACGCCGTCACGCGTCCTTCCTCGTCGGTCGGTACGACACCGAAGGCGGACGGGTCGGCCACCGGATGAAGGGCGATCGTCCCCTCGGCCCGCCGTTCGCGGTGGAAGGCGACAAGGCTCGTCAGATCGAGGTCGGTCAGGACGTCGCCGTTGACCACGACGAAGGTTTCGGCAATGCCGGCGAGGGTCGCCGCGAAGCGCACGGCCCCCGCGGTGTCGAGCGGTTCGGGCTCCACCGCGTAGAAGAGCCGGATCCCGGCGGCGCGGCCGTCGGGATAGGCCTCCATGAACGCGTCAGGAAGATAGCCCAGGGACAGGACGGCCTCGTCGACCCCGTGGCGGGCGAGGTGACCGAGCACGCGCTCGATCATCGGCACGCCGACGATGGGGAGCATCTGCTTGGGTGCGGAGAGCGTCAGGGGACGCAGCCTCGTTCCCTCGCCGCCGACGAGGACGACCGCCTTCATTACTTGGTCGTCGTCGTGGACGAGGGTTTCGTCGTCGTGGTCGACGCGGGCGTCGTCGTGGTGGTGGACGGGGACGAACTCGTCGGCGTGGTCGCGCCGGCGACGGTCGTGGTCGTCGTCGCAACGGGCTGGGTCCCGCTCGAGCACCTGGAGCAGAGGCGAGATCGCCGACACCGGCTTCGGCAGTGACACGTTGTCCGGCACGAACCCGACGGTGATGAGCTGGCGATTGACGAACTTGAGGTCGGCGGGCTTGACCGTGGTGAGACCGCCGGCCTCCTTCACTTGGCTGCTCTTGCCGGATTGGGTGGACAGCACCCACCAGCGGGCCTTCACCTCACCAACCTTCCCGGCGTCGGGCGTTCCTGCCGCGCACTTCTCGCCGTTCTTGTACAGCGGAACCGAGGCGGACGGGTACTTCAACGAGGTGTTCGTCAGCGTGAGGCCCTCGTACCCCTGGGCGAACTTGCCGAGCGTCGCGTTGTTCCCCGCCTCGCTCGCCGTCTTGGGCGCAATGAGGAGGACGCCGCTGCCCGTCGTCGTCAAACCGGTGGTCGCCGTGGTCGGCGAGGCCGCCAGGGCCGGCTCCGTGGTGCCGCAGATGTCGAAGGCGAGGCCGGCGTGCCAGGTGGTGCCGACCGTCGGCTCGACCACCGTCGGGGTCTTGTTGTAGTTGTACTTGGCCAGCGCGACCGAGGCGATCCCGACCAGGACGATCACGACGAGCGCGGCATACCAGTTCACCGGCATCTGCCCGCGATAGGTGGCGCCACCGCCCGTTGCGGCGGCGCGGGCGACCGATTTCCCAGAAGAGCTTCTCGCCATGGCGGGACGCAACCCTACAGCCTGGCGGGGTGCCCTCCGGCGGCAGACGACCCCTTGAGCAGGTCACGGTAGAGGGCGGTTGTCTCGGGATGGAGACAGTCCTCGGGATTGCTGTCGTGCCACCGCCCCGGAGCTCGGGCTGGCCGGCTGCCCGCCTCGCCGGCCAGTGTCCGGAGCTGGGCCATGGCGGAACGCAACCCCGCCCGATTGCCCTGTGCCGACGTGGCTCGCAGCAGCGCCCGGTACAGGCGCTCGTCGTAGGGGCTGACGAGCAACGCACGACGGACCATCCATGCCGCCTCGGCTCCACGACCGCGCCGGACGAACAGGTCGGCGCCGCGCAACGCGGTACGGGCCACCAATGACTCGATGTCCGACTGTGTGCCGTCGAAGACGGCCCAATCGGTGCGGTGCAGACCGTCGAAGAGCGAGCCGCGGACCAGCTGCATCGCGCGGAGGAGTCGGCGCGGGTCCTCCGACGCGGACAGCGACGCAAAGCGCTCGACGTCGGTCGTGACGGATTCGTGCAGGCGGAGGACGCCGCCACGCGGCAGGTGCGCCGTGCCGTCCCGGGCCCGGCCCAGCGCCCGTCGGGCATCCGAACAGGTCGAGTGCACCGTCGGCGGGACGACGGACCGTTCGGGCCAGATCGCCAGTGCCCATTCCGCATGACGGACGCCGCAACGGTGGAACGCCAGGTACACGACGAGCTCGAGCGCGGCCGAGCGGTGAAACGGCCCCGCAGTGCCTCGCACGGCGACCGGACCGAGGACCGCGACTTCGACGCCGTCGTGGGTCACGCAGGGGAACGGTCGGCGGCGCACCGAGTGGGGGCGGAGTCGAGGAGATGCTGGTCCACGCCAGACGCACGGTGCCCAAGGCGGATTTCAGCTGGTACGACGGGGAAAAGCTCCCGTTTGCCGACGAATCGTTCGATGTGGTGGTCACCATCTGTGTGCTGCACCACGTCCCAGTCTCGAAGCGGTTCAAGATGGTGAGCGAGATGGTCCGCGTGACCCGGTCCCAGGGTGTCGTGGCGGTCTTCGAGCACAACCCATTCAATCCACTCACCCGCCATGCCGTGAACACATATGAGCTCGATGAGAACGTTGTGTTGCTCTCCTTCCACCACGCGGTCGAGTTGCTCAGGGACGCGGCTGACGCGGAGCCCGACCTGCGCCACTTCCTCTTCTCGCCGCTGGGAGGCGCCATCGGATGCTCTCTCGACCGACACCTCCGGCACGTACGCCTGGGCGGCCAGTACGTCGCCTGGGTACGGCGGGCTTAGCCTGAACCGGCAGCTCCTTCAGCTCCCCCGATGCCCGCCGCGAGCAGTCCCTGATGTGTCGCTTTGCCACACGCATTCACCACAGGTGGGCTTGATCCGATTGGACCCACGGGTGGGTTGCGGGACGACGGCAGTCGGGTGAGCCGTTGAGCCGGGGGGTCGAACCAGCTCTGGATGTAATCGAAGACCGCGGCGTGCAGCATCCACGTCGAGACGTAGGTGATTCGGCGAACCACTCCTTGACCACTTCGAGGCCGTCGACCCGGTCCCGCATCGGCTTCACTGGCACATCGTCCTTTCCTTGTAGGAGGCCACCGGGAGAGGGTCACGGTGTGAAGCGGAGTCTCGAGTTCGTGCTCGTCGCGACACTTGCTCGGTCCCACGGTCCAGCACCAAGCTGCTGCACGGGCATTTCATACCTCGGAGGCGGCCGCCCAGTCATGAAGACTCACTGAGATGACTCATCGGCCATTCCTAGGCTCGGTATCCATCCGTTAGGGTGGGCTGCATGGAGGGGCTGGACAGCCCGTCCAACTCGACCCCAAAAGTGAACGCGAAGGCAACCAGCTCTCTTCCATGAATAACGGAACTTTCAACGGCACCATCGGCTCAAACCCGATTGTCGTGGCTATCTTGGCGGTCGCGCTCTTCGCCCTTGGACGACGCATCATCCGGCGGATCGTGGAGGCCGAGGGCGGCGATCCGTGGTTGGCCAAGGTCCTCACCGCCTGTCTGATAGTCCACCTCGTGGCAGCCCCGCTGCAGATCTGGTCGGTCAACCATCTCTACGGTGGCATCGCCGATTACACCCGATACATCTACAGGGGGGCGCGGTGGGCGAGTGACTTCCGCCATTTCGATTTCTCTCCCCCTACGGGTTTCGGCGGGATCGTCGACAACGGCTCCATCAGCATCGTGGCCGCGGTTCTCTTCGCTCTCGTCGGGCTCAACCAGGCGGCCGCGTTCTTGATCATGAGCTTCCTCGCCTTCATCGGGATCGTGTGCTACTACCGCGCCTTCACGCTCACCTTCAGCGGGGCGAACAAACGCCGCTACGGGTATCTGATCTTCTTCCTGCCGAGCCTGATTTTCTGGACCGCTGACGTGAGCAAAGAGTCGATAATGATCTTCCTGCTCGGCGTGCTCACCTACGGATGTGCGCAGGTCCTCGCCCGTCAGGGTGGCTTCCACGCCTGGGTGTTGATCCTGGCCGCCTGTGCCGGCTCGGTGTTCATCCGCCCGAACGAGATGCTGCTCGTCTTGGGCGGATTCACCATCGCCATGATCTTCCGGCAACCGAGCGCATCAAGTAAGTTCGAGCCGGGTCGCCGTACGGCCTCCCTCGTGTTCCTCGCCGTGTTGGTCACCGTAGTCATGTTCTTGACGCTCCACCTCCTGCCTGGCCTCCACGGCTCGGTCAACCTCTCCCAGATCAACAAGAACAACCAGGGCTCGGGTGAGGGTCTCGGCAGTAGCGGCATCGGCTACTCGCAGAGCCCTCTCTACTACCCGAAGGACATATACGTGGTGCTGTTCGATCCGCTGCCGTTCAACGCCCACAGCGGCGGGGAGAAGTTTCAGGCGTTGCAGAACACCGTGCTGCTGGGGTTGCTCATCGTGTCGCTCCGAAATTTGCGCATCTTGCCTCGAGCGGCCTTCGCCCGCCCCTACCTGATCATGTGTTTCGTCTACGTCATGAGCTTCTGCTACTTCTTCGCCGCACTGGGCAACCTGGGGTTGATCACCCGGGAGGCGACAGTGATGGTGCCGCTCTACCTCGTGCTGCTCTGTATCCCGCGCGGCCCACGTCATCGCCCACCCCGCTACATCTGGGAGCTGACCCGCCGACAACACGCTGAGCACAGGAGAGCGATGGCTCTACGTCGCGCCGCCTTCTGACAGCGCGTGGGGTGCCAAAACTCAAGGTCGGGCGTACATGACCTTCATCCACCCACGCTCCAGATTTGTGTCCAGCTCACGGGCGGCGCTCGCACCTTCTCACTGCGGGAATTCAGGGGTCAGTCCGCTACGGCGCTTCCAGGTGATGGAGTACCTTTTCTCGGCGGCAACGTACTTGCCTAACTGGCAAGTCTGCGCTGCACTGGGCGGACTACCTCGGCCAGGAGCACAATGAGGAAGCCCAGAGCAAGAATAGGGTAGACGTCGTAGGACACCTGGGCAAGCGTGTGGAGAACCAGACCGGACGTGAGTTGCGTGACTAACGACTCCGATGCAATGAGCGAGAGTGCGACCGCCACCGTGATGACCGTCCTCCGGGTCACGAATCCGACCAACGGGATGAACCAGGCCAGGTACCATGGCTGTAACCAAGGCGAGCAGAGTACAAAGATCATCAGAGCAAGAAGCGCCCGCTCCGGCACGGGCCGCGTGTCGCCGCGACGTAGCGAGGACGAGGAGGGCTAGCGCCACGACCGCCAGGAACAGGGCTTCGATGCCCCGGTTGGAGAGGGCCACCTGACGGGATAGGCCGACCTGCCGCAAGAGCGACGCCGCCCTGGTCGCAATCATGGCCTCGGGCGGACGGAGGCTGCCCCCGCTAAACGAGCCCTCGTTCAGGGCTGCCGACAGCACGCGCGGCGTGTACCCGAAGGGCAGGAATGCCACGATCGACAGGCCGCCGACGACGGCAAGATGCTTCCCCAGGGTCTTCATCCGGTCCGGCGTCGTCGGCAGTGCGCGAATCGACGCCACAAGGAAGATGATGAACGGGATCACGGCCACGATCTTCACCAGCATCGCGAGGGTCAAGAACACCGTGACCAGCAGAGGTCGAGCGTCATACCACGCTGTGAGGGCCGCAATGACGGCAAGCGCTATAAGCGCGTCATTCGTGGCCGCCGTCTACGATGCGGAGGATCACCACTGGATTGAGGCCGATGACGGCAGCCGCGAAGCAAGCCTGGGTCGGACCCTGTCGACGACCGAGCCTTACCGCCAAGACCACGGTGGCTATCCAGCACGCCCCAGAGAGCACCTTGAATGCGGCGACGGTTGCGGCGGCCGAGCGGAAAGCCCAGACCAGCGCCGCGGATATATCGGTGAACGCCGGACCATAGAGCGAGCGGAGATGGGTCCAGGGGTTGTAGGGATAGAACAGATCGTGCGGTGCCACCGAGGGGGTCTGGACGTAGGGGTTTGCGTGGTGGAAGACCAAGAGACGGCCGTAGATGGCGTACAGGAACAGATCATGTGAGAAGAGGGGTGGACCTACGCACGCGAGCGCTATGAGCACCACCGACCATCCAGCAACCACCCGGGCCGAGATGCCACCATGTCTGCTCGCGAGAAGCACACCCACGAAGCCAGCGCAGACCACAGCGATCAGTGCAGAGGCAAGCTCCGCTGCCTGTGGCGAACTGAGGTGGTCAAATCCTAATAGCCGGGCAGCTTGTCTGAAAACCGAGGGTGCAGTCGCGCCTGCGGGGACAGCACCGGTAAAGGTACGCCCGGGCGCACTCGCGAGGACGTAGAGAAGGACAGTCGGTCCGACAACGAAGGCGAGGCAAGTCCACCCGAAGCTGCGCTCTTTTGAGACAGCCGCGAGTCGATTCAATGTCCGAGCACCGGAGATCATCCACAACAAGGATGGCGTACCCTGATTCCTTTGGCAATTGTGCCGGCGATCCTGAAATGAGAAGGAACTCACTCGAACAGTGGATCCACAGATCGTTGGCCATGCTCACACCGTTTCCGGACTACGCCGGCGATCGCCCATCAGCCCGACGACGCGGGACGTGGTGACGGCCCAGCCGCAGAACCTCCCGCTGCACCGGCGCATCCGCGCCGTTCGCGCTGAGTTTGAAGAGTCCACAGCGCCAAACACTTCCTCGCTTGCCCCACCTGTCCTCCCCTGCACAGACGAGCAGACATCGACGAGCTACACGCCCGCGTCGACGTATCGGTGTTGTCGAGATGGACTGGTATGCCTCAGGGATGCCGAACTCCCTCCACGAAGGCCACGGGGTGAAGGCCACCTACAAGGAAGCTTTCGATGCACTCCTTGTGTACCGAGGTTCGAATCCCTGACACGATACGAAAGGCCTGAGTGTGGGGGCGGAGGGATTCGAACCCTCACTGGGGACGGTTTAAGCGCCCTGCCTCTGCCTGTTGGGCTACGCCCCCCGGGAGACCATTCTTGACCGGGTCGGGCACCACCGCGAGGATGGCCCGATGGTCCAGGCTCTTGGCCAGGTCGACCTGACCGACCTCGACGCCTTCGCCCATGGTTTCCCGCACGACATCTTCCGGATGCACCGCGACGAAGCGCCGGTCTGGTGGCACGAGCCGACCGCCCACACACCCGACGGCGAGGGATTCTGGTCGGTGGCGACCTATGACGAGGTGCTCCGGGTCCTGCACGACCCAGTGACGTTCTCGTCGGAGACGGGCGGTGACCGGCCTTACGGCGGGACGATCATCCAAGACCTCCCCGTGGCCGGAGTCGTCCTCAACATGATGGACGATCCCCGTCATGCCCGCATCCGCCGCCTCGTCACGAAGGGGCTGACGCCGGGCGCCGTCCGTCGTCTGGAGCACGAGCTGCGCGGGCGGATGCGGATGCTGCTCGCGTCGGTCGACGAGGAGTGCGACTTTCTCCTCGACGTGGCTGCTGAGCTTCCGATGCAGGCCATTTGCCTGCTGCTCGGGGTGCCGGAGGCGGACCGCCATCTCCTCTTCGACGCCGTGGAGCACATCTTCGACATCCCCGACGAGTCCGACTTCCTCTCCATGAGCCCCCGACGGCAGTCTGCCGTCGACTCCCTGTACGAGTACGGCGCGGCGCTCATTCAGGAGAAGCGTGCGAACCCCCGCTCGGACATGCTCTCGACCGTCATCCACGCCGAGCTCCCGGATGCCGAGCCCGCCCGTCTGAGCGACGAGGAGCTCCTTGCGTTCTTCTCGCTCCTGTTCTCGGCGGGTGCCGAGACCACTCGCAATTCCATCGCCGGAGCCATGCTCGCCTTCGTCGAGTGGCCCGAGCAGCTCGACCTCTTGAAGTCCGCACGTGTTCCGATCGACGCCGCAGTCGAGGAGATCCTGCGCTGGACCACGCCGTCGCCCTCCAAGCGGCGCACCTCGACCACGTCGTGCCAGCTCGGCGGCCAGACGATCCGGCCGGGGCAGAAGGTCGTCGTCTGGGAGGGATCGGCCAACCGGGATCCCCGCCGCTTCATTGAGCCAGACTCCATGTTGTTGGCCCGTGATCCCAATCCGCATCTGTCGTTCGGCCACGGCGTGCACTTCTGTCTCGGTGCGCACCTGGCGCGCCTGGAGATTCGGGTCGCACTCGAAGAGGTGCTCCGGTCGGTCGAGTCGTTCACGCTCACCGCGCCTCCCGAGTGGACCCGCAGCAACCGCCATACGGGCATCCGACACCTCCCGGTACGTCTGAAGTTGGAACACCGCCCCCCAGGCCTGAAGACGGGCGTGGTTCCCGATGGTCGACGTCGATGACGCAATCAGCCGGGCACGCCCGAGACGAGAGGGCGATGCCGGTCGAGGACAGCCAGCTCCTGGTTCCGCGGCGCGTACTCGAGCCTGGTCCGTGCACCGAAGATCATGGTGGCGCGATCGGCAGGATCCCAGGACCGCCACGCGCCGATTCCGCGGTGGCTGGGGTTCCCGTTGCGGGCGAAGGCGAGCCACGCATTCTGCATCTCGCCGGAGAGCGCCTCGACGGCCGGACCCGCCCCGGAGAAGACCTGCACCACCGGTTCGTGAACCGCCCCGAAGACGAAGGGCAGCTCGAGGGCATGACAGGAGCCGAGGATCCCTCCGAAGGCCGGGGACTCCCAGTCGAACAGGTACACGTAGGCACGAGAGCCACGAGCCACGTGGGCGGCGGCAAGTTGGAGGCTCGGCCAGCGGAAGACGATGTCCGTGCCGACCGCCACCCAGATGTCCCCGGCCTCGACGGGCTCGGCGCGGGCGCGCCGGGCCGCCCGGTAGGCGTCGATGACCTCGTCGGCGGACATGTCAGGAACGGCGTTGGCGACCCAGCGCTGTGTGCCCTGCTCGTCGAGCGCCATAAGGGCAGGGTTTCCCAATCCGAACAGGGTCAACTCGTCCCGGTTGGTGCCAATCAGCAGATCGACCCCCGTGGCGCCGCCGTTCGCCACTGCGGCCAGGGGGTGCTCGGGCAGGAACACGCCGTCGACCACCGGCAGGAAGGGCAGCGGCATCATGCCCGGGTCCGGACGTCGCCTCCCTATCTCCTCGGTGGCTGCGACCAGTTCGACCGCAGGTATCCGCTCCAACGACTCCCGGTCGCACGACGCGATTCCCAAGACGGCCGCCATGCGCTCGGCGGACCGCTCCGCGTCGGCCACCGAGTGCACGTGCACCCCGCCGCTCTGCACGATCGCCCGGCGGAAGAGTCCCTTGGCGCCGGGCGTGCCCAGCAGCGTGGCCACGCTGAATGCCCCGGCGGACTCGCCGAAGATCGTGACGTTGGTCGGGTCGCCACCAAAGGCCGAGATGTTGTCGCGCACCCACATCAGCGCGGCGTGCTGGTCGTGGACGCCCCAGTTGCCCACGAACCCGTCCGGATCGGCCAGGCCGCGGTGACCGAGGAAGCCCAGAGCACCGAGTCGGTAGTTGATGGTGACCACGACGGCATCGCCGTTCCGCACGAGGTTGCCCCCCCGGTACAAGAACACCGACCCGCTGCCAGAAGTGAACCCACCCCCGTGAATGAAGACCATGACCGGCCGACCCCATCCCGGCTGCGAGGTCGGTGTCTCGGGTAGCTGCGGGGTCCAGACGTTGAGCGAGAGGCAGTCCTCGCTGTGCGGCTCGGACGCCTCGGGGTCCGCGGGGCTGGTGATGCCGGGCAGGGCGGCCGACTGCGGTGCGATGGGACCGAACGTCGACGCATCGCGCACCTCGTCCCAGGCATCGACCGGCAACGGTGGTCGCCAGCGAAGCTCACCGACGGGCGCCCGCGCATAGGGAACCCCCGAGAACGACCACAGGTCGCCGCGCCACACACCCCTGAGCCTCCCCTGGGCGACCGAGACGACACCGTTCACGCTCGAGCACCATACGGACGCAGACCATTGCGGTCAATCGTGCGGAGGGCGAGCGTGCCGTCACCACGTCTGCAACCGGACCGAAACGGGCGGATGCCTAATCTGCCACCACCGAGCCGTTACGCTTTGCCCCGTGGGTGCAGTGAATTGTCGGGGCACTGTCCGCAGGCGGGCCCATGCGAGCAGAGCGATCGTGATCGCCGCGTTCCTCGGTGTCTGGCTATCGACCGCGTCCGGCGCCGGGGCAACGACCTCGACCACACTTCCCGGACCGGCACCCAACCAGTCACAGATCGACGCGACACAGTCGCAGGTCGCCCAGATCGAGAGCACCCTGGCCCAGGAGGAGCAGCAGAGCTCCATCTTGGACGACAAGTACAACACGGCCATGCAGAACCTCCAGAACGCGCAGTCCGCTCTCCAGTCGATCGCCACAAGCCTCGTGCACGCCCGGGCGGCGGTCGAGGCCGACAAACGGCTCGTGAGGACCGACGCCGTTGCGGCCTACGTGTACGCCACACCCCAGACCGGGTTCGCGTCCTACTTCTCTTCGTCGGCGACCCTGAACCAAGCTCGTGATCAATACACGGACCAGATCGTCGGCAACCTCACGAAGGACGAAATTGCGCTCGAGCACTCCGAGGCGCGACTGCAGACCGAACAGGCCCAGCAGCAAACCGTGGCAGCGCAGGCCCAGTCCGAGGCTGCGCAGGCGAAGTCGTTGGCACAAGCCAACGAACAAGAGGCGGCGACAACGAAGGCGACCTTGGCCCAGGTGCAGGGTCAGCTGGCCCAGGAGGTCGCGCAGGCTGCCATCCAAGAGGCTCAGCAGGAAGCCGCGGCGGCGGCGCAGGCGGCCAGTGCTGCGCAGCAGCAGCAGGCGGCGGCGGCGGCGGCAACGGCGGTCACCGTCGCAGGGGTGGTCGGCGGCGCGTCCAGCGGCGCCGCGGCCACGAACGCGGCCAACCAGGCGAGTGGGACGACTGGTCCCGTCGGCGGGTCGTCGCAGGGCGGCTCGGCCGGGATGGCTGCTGTGCAGGCCGCCGTCTCGCAGTTGGGCGTGCCCTACGTCTTCGGTGGCGAGCAGCCCGGTGTCGGCTTCGACTGCTCGGGCCTCGTGCAGTGGGCCTGGGCGCAGGCGGGGGTCTCCATAGGGCGGACGACCGAGACGGAGTGGCCGTCGCTGACCCACGTGCCGCTGAACGCCCTCCAGCCCGGCGACCTGCTCTTCTATTACAACCTGGACGGAGACAACCAGGTCGACCATGTCGTCATGTACACCGGCTCGGGGCCCTACGGGACCGACACGGTCATTCAGGCCCCCTTCACCGGTTCCAGCGTGTCGTACTCCCCTATCTTCACGGCAGGGCTCATCGGGGCGGCCAGGCCCTAGGGCCAGCGGTCAGGTGCGGGGGCCCGGACCCCCGCACTCGTGCGGTCGGTACGATGGCCCGATGGCCAGCGGGCGCCCGGTCACGGGTGAGAGGAACCGATCGACGGCCATCGTCCCGATCCGGGTGAGGACAGAGGACGCCGAGGAGCAGGAGGATCCCCGGTTGTCCGATGTCGACGAATGGGGACGATCCGAGCGGACCCGTGTGCTCGCACGAGCGATCTACGAGCCCATCTACTCCAAGTGGTTCCGTGCCCAATGGGAAGGTCTCGAGAAGATCCCCACCGACGGCGGCGCGCTGCTCGTCGCCAACCACGCCGGGGCGATTCCCTCCGACGCGCCGGTCATCATGCATGGGATAGAGAAAGAGCTCGACCGCCCGGTCTACGGCTTGGCCGACTACTTCTTCCGGACGGTGCCGGTCATCGGGACCCTTTGGGCCCGTGCGGGCGGGGTGTCGGCCCGGCCCGCCAACGCCTATCGCCTGCTGAAAGAACAACGCCAGCTAGCCCTCGTCTTCCCCGAAGGGACGAAGGGCCCGTCCAAGTCCTTCACCGACCGCTACCAGCTGCGCCGGTTCGGCCGCGGCGGGTTCGTCGAAATCGCGATGCGAGCCGGTGTCCCCGTCATCCCCATCGCCGTCGTGGGCTCGGAGGAGGCGATGCCCGTGATCATGCGCCTGCCCACGCTGGCCAAGGCCCTCGGCGTTCCCTATTTCCCGATCACCGCCAACGTCCTCGCCTTCGGACCGCTCGGCGTCGTGACACCCTTCCCCGCCAAGATCAAGCTGCGGGTACTCGATCCTGTCCATTTCGGCGTACCGCCGGACCAGGACCGGTACTCCAAGAGCCGGATCATGGAGGAGTCCGAGCACATCCGCTCGCTGCTCCAGGAGGCCGTCTACGACATGCTGCGCGATCGGCGCAGCGTCTGGTTCGGTTGACCCCATGAGCCGGCGCGTCCTCGTCACGGGTGCCGACACCTTCTGGGGTGGCCGGATGGTCCAGGCCCTCGAGACCGACCCCGGCATGGACGTGATCTTGGGCATGGGCACGCGAGCCCCGTCCGTACCGTTCGAGCGAGCCGAGTTCGTCCGCGCCGATCAGAACTACTCCATCCTCAACCGGATCGTGAAGGCCACCCAGGTGGACACGATCCTGCACACGTTCATGATCACCAACTCGGCCACGTTGCCCAGGCGCGCCATGCACGAGATCAATGTCATCGGGACGATGAACCTCCTGGCGGCAGCCGGGACCGCCGGCTCGTCGGTACGCCACATCGTCGTCAAGTCCTCGACGCTCGTCTACGGGTCTGCGGCGAGCGACCCGAACACGTTCCACGAGGACACGCCCCGCACGAGCCCGGTGCGGAACAGCGTCGAACGTGCTCTGGTCGAGGCCGAAGGGCTCGTGCGGGACTTCTCGGAGGACAACCCCGCGACGCGGGTGACCGTTCTCCGCTTCGCCAACGTCCTCGGAACCCACTTGACCACGCCGATCAGCCGCAATCTTTCACGGCCCGTCTGTCCGGCCATCTTCGGGTTCGACCCTTTGTTGCAGTTCGTCGAGGAGGACGACGTCGTCCGCGCCCTTCTGCACGTCACCCAGGGCAGCATCCCCGGTCTCTACAACGTGGCAGCGGACGGCCGCCTTCCCTGGAGCGAAGTCGCAGCGATCTGTGGGACCCGCCTCGTCCCCATCTCTCCGGTCAGCCCCCTCAAGATCCGGCCCCTGGCCCGCTTGTTCGACTTACCCGAGGAGCTCGAGGACCTTCTCCGCTACGGACGGGGCGTCGATACCCGTCGCTTCGCCTCCACCGGTTTCACCTACCACGCCACGAGCGCGGGCGCGGTGCAATCCTTTATCCGGGCACTGCGCTTGCGCCGGCAATCCGGTAAGAAGCCACTGTCATACACCTACGAGCACGACGTAGAGCAATTCTTCCGGCATTCGCCGTCGGTCGTCGGCACCAACGAGACCTGACGTTCAGGCGCGCAGCCAGTCCTCCATCAGCTGCGGCTCACGGGCCGCCCATTCCTCAGCGGTGATCGCGTACCGCACGTGGTCCTCCCACGCGCCGTCGATCTCGAGAAAGCGCTGCGCAATTCCCTCCTCGCGGATGCCGAGCTTCTCGACCACCCGCCGGCTGGCCAGGTTCCTCGGGATGATCGAGATCTCCACACGGTGCAGCGAGATCGCTTCGAAGGCGAAGCGCAACGTCACCACGACCGCCTCGGGCACGAGACCCCGGCCCGCCAACGCCTCGTCGATCCAATAGCCGATGAACGCACTCTGGAACGGCCCGCGCTGAATGGAGGACAGCGTCACCTCGCCGGCGAACCGCTCCCCAACGAAGATCCCGAAGCCGTAGCCGGTGCCCAGGTGACGCTCCCTCTCGCGGATGCCGCAGCGGGCGGCGAAGCTCGGCCGGTCCTCGGAAGGCACGGGGGCGCCCTTTGGACGCGGTTCCCAACGTAGGAGCCAGTCCGCGCAACGTGTTCGAACCTCGTGCCAGGCAGGGAAGTCGTCCTCGGTCAACGACCGCAGGAGCACACGCTTGCCCCGCAGCTCCAGCGGTGCGTGCCGCACCGCCCTGGCCGCGCTCACCGCCCGAGCACCTCGCGCAGGGCTCCGAGCAGCGCAAAGACGTTCCTCCGCCGCGCCGTATTCCCCATACACCCGATGCGCCAGACCTGCCCGGCCAGCTGTCCCGCTCCGGCGCCGATCTCAATGCCGTAGGAGCCGAGGAGGTCCCGACGGACCGCGGCCTCGTCGACGCCGCCGGGCACCCGGACCGTCGTGAGCTGGGGCAAGCGGTGCTCCGCCTTGACCAGCAGCTCAAGGCCGAGATCGACGAGTCCTTCCTGCAACAGGGCGCCGCACTCGGCGTGGCGCTCCCAGGCGGCTGCCAGGCCCTCGTCGAGCAACGCCCCCAGGCCGGCGTGCAGCGCCGCCACCATGGCCACCGGGGCCGTGTGGTGGTACACACGGCCCCCGCCCGAGCTGTCGTTGACGTAGCGAGCGAGGAGGTTGAGGTCGAGGTACCAGCTCGACGGCCGCTCGACCAGCCGGCCCATGGCCCGGTCCGAGACCGTGAGGGGGGAGAGCCCGGGCGGGACGCCGAGGCATTTCTGGGTGCCGCTGTAGGCGATGTCCACCGCCCAGTCGTCGACGGCCACCGGGATGCCCCCGAGGGACGTCACCGTGTCGACCAGCAGGAGCGCCGTTCCCTTGCCGCGACCCAGCGGCTCGATCTCGTTGCGTACGCCCGTCGACGTCTCGGCGTGCACCACTGCGATGATCGCCGGAGACGGGTGTGCCGCGAGCAGGCGCGCCGGGTCGAGTGGCCGTCCCCACTCGGCATCCACTCGAACGACCTCGGCACCCTGGCGGCACGCCACCTCGCACATCCGTTCGCCGAACACCCCGTTGACGCCGACCACGACGGGGTCGCCCGGCCGTACGAAGTTCACGAATGACGCTTCCATTCCGGCCGACCCGGTGCCACTGACCGGCAGAGTCAAACCGTTCTCGGCTCGCGAAGACCCGGCGGAGGCGGTCGTTCGTGCTGTCGAGCAACTCCAGGAACTCTGGATCGAGGTGCCCGACCACCGGCCCGGCCAACGCCATGGTGACTTCCGGGTACGGATTCGAGGGCCCCGGTCCCATGAGCAGGCGGTCCGATATACCCACGGGCGCATCGTGACAGGTCCACGCTCACCTGCGCCAACGCGCCAAGGCGTCACCGCAGTGTCCACTAGATTGCCTGCGTGGAACGGGTGCTTTTTGCTCCCAGGGTCCTGCCGCCTCTGCGTCCAAACGTGCAAGAGGACCCTGGCCCCTACTCCGATTGGGTCAAGCAACGCGAAGAGGCCCGCCGGGGCCGCGCATCGTGCCGAGCGTCCACCCGGATGCTCCGCCTCGTGATGGTCATGGAGCGTGAGCCGCCCCCGGAGACTGTTCTGACGCTCCGAAGTTTGCAGGAGCAGACGGACACGAATTGGAAGCTCTGGGCGGCCCTGCCTGAATCGCAGCTCCCTGCCTTCGCCTCCCTCCTACGGGCTTCGGGGTCTCACCCGGGCAGCCCGAACGTCGAGACGTTCACCGTTCCCGGTCCCGTCGTCGCAAGTCAAGTGCTCGACATTGCGTTGAGCGAGGGGACAGAGCCGGATATCGCCTTGATCTTCCCCGGTGACGTATGGGCTCCCGACGCAGTCAACAAGATGGCAGGCCAACTCACATCGACCGACCTGGTGTACGCCGACGAGGATCGCATGGACGCAGACGGGTCTCACTCGTCACCACGCCTCAAGCCGGGCTATTCGCCCGAATTCCTGTTGCACACGCCGTACATGGGACGACCAATGGCAGTGGGGTCGAGCGTCGCAAGGCGAATGGCCACATTGGGACCGCTTGATCCGATGAAGTTCGAACACGACTTTGCCCTCCGGGCCGGCGAATGCGCGGAGCGCACGGTCCACATCTCCGAGGTGCTCTGCCACACGACGCTCGATCCGGGCCAGGATGGTCCGCATACGGATCATGTGGTAAACGCACTGACACGCCGGAACCAATCGGGACACGTTGCACCTGGGTTCTACCCGGGCACGTTCGAGCTCCGTCGGACCGTTCGATCCGACACCTTGGTGAGTATCATCATTCCCTTTCGCGACGAACCCCGATTTCTTCGCACCTGCGTCGAAACGATCGACGCCACAACGAGGGCGCTGCCGGTCGAATACCTGTTGGTTGACAATGGGTCGGTCCTGCCAGAAACGGCCACATTGACCGAGCGCCTCGCCGCTCGAACGGACACCAGGCTCATCTCGGACGCTCGCCCCTTCAATTGGGCAGCGTTGAACAATTCTGCAGCGGGAATGGCGAGAGGCGAAGTCCTCCTCTTCATGAACAACGACATTGAGGCTCTCGGTCCGGGCTGGCTCGATGCGCTCTGCGCTCAGGCTGTTCGTCCCGGCGTTGGGGCGGTCGGAGCTCGACTGCTCTATCCGGACCGGCGCGTGCAACACTGCGGAGTCGTCATCGGACTGGGTGGAGCCGCCGGTCACGTCTTTGCCGGGCTCCAGCCCGACGAACCGGGCTATCTCAACATGGCCGTGACGACGAGAGAGTGCTCTGCGGTCACCGGCGCGTGTCTGGCGACCAGGCGAGCCGTCTTCGAGGATCTGCAAGGCTTCGACGAAACACTTGGAATCGACCTGAATGACATCGATTATTGTCTGCGCGCGCAACAAGCAGGGCTGTCGGTCATTTATGAACCCGGGGCTGAGCTCGTGCATCACGAGTCACCCAGCCGGGGTGTGGCCGGAGACGTCAGAGACATCGTTCGATTCGTAGACCGCTGGAGGTCGGCAATCGTGGACGGAGATCAGTACCTGAACCATCACTTGACCCGCGTGGACCCGTCATGTGCACTCCGAGGCGCCGATGAGGACACATGGTGGCAACAATGGGCTACTGGGCTCGCTCACGCATGACGAGTGACGACGAACCCCGTGCGGCACAACGAGATCCGCGTCCCCCATCGATGTTCCGCCGCCCCACCGATGTGCCAGATCCTCTCCCACCCATTCGTGGCAGCGAGTTACTCTCCATCGTGCATACCAAGTGGCTCGGCCTTCACGCGACGGCCGAGGACCCGCCGGCGACTGCCTGGCAAAAGCTCCTTCGTCGCTCCCGCCGGGTCGGTGCCCGCATGACGGGGAGGGGCGACCACGAGCTGCTGGGAGACCTGATCCGAGCCGTGGACGCCATTGCGGCACGCTGTGACGACTTGGCGGCGCGTGTCGAGACGCTCACCACGAACGTCGATGACATGGCACGGACCTACGGGGAGGACATCATTCAGGCTCGGGCCGACCTCGAGCGTCTTCGGGAGATCCGGTCGGGCCCGAAACCCGAGGTCGCGCCAAGCGATGGGTGATCCATCGCCTCCGGTTTCCACGCTGGTGTTGAGCCGTCACTGGCAGCGCACAAACTCTGAAATATCGTTCGTCACCCGTTCGCTGGCCGGCGCGGCAAGCCGACTCGGCCGCATCACGGTCTGTGTCCCTGATGCTCCCGGCCCGTCGTTGCCGGACGGTGCATTCGACCTTCTCGCGATCGGTAAGGGCATCACCACGCCGTGGCCGGCGCCCGAAGACGTGGCCTGGCCTGCCGCCGCTGAGCCGTTCACCGCCGTCATCGTCGACGAAATGGATCCCTCTTGCCGTGCCATTCTCAGTCACCATTGCGCCACCGCGGGCATTTACGACGTCACGGACCAGGGGGGACGCACCGCGAGTCAAGACGCCGTGACGGCAGACCGGCTCCCGTACGAGTACCACCCACGGTCGGGATCCACGTGCCAGTGAGCCCGCTCGCCCGGTTGCACCGGCACATGGGCTTGGGCTTCACCGGTTACCTCCTGGTCCTGTCCGACCGAGTCGGGCAGATCGGAGCAGACAGTCCTCCCCCAATGGTCGCCTGGCTGACAGCCCGCTACTTCGACGCACATGTTGTGGTCATAGAGGACGCCTGTGCCTCCGTGTGGAAGGGTCGCTCGCTCCGAGGGCCGTATCAACGTGGAGACCCGAACTGACCTCCAGCGATTGATTGCTCATGCGAGAATCCTGATCGACCTGGCACCTGGTGCCGTGATCGCCCGTGAATGCATTGAGTCACTCCGCTTGGGCACTCCGATTCTCGTGCCGGTGGGCAGCGCTGCCGAGGTGCATGCTCGGGTCGGTGGGATGTCCTTTTCGGACATACCCGACTGCCTGGCCGAGGTCCGGCGACTCATGGCTGATGACGTCCTGCGGTCCGTCAGTGCCGCCGGCAGAGGGTACGCCGATGCCACGTTCGGACGGAGTGACAATGCCGTTTCGGGCTTGAGGGAGTTCCTCAGTCGCGCGCTGTAGGGAGGTTCTCGACGCGAGCTCGCTCTTGCCCGCACCAGCGGCTCGACGTCGAATCGCTCCTTCATGCGTACCGGACTCTCGGGGGCCACGCCAGCAGAAAGGCCTCGTGGGCAAGCGACAGGTTCGGATTGTAGGCCGGGTCGTTCTCGACCCATCGCCTCCATCGCTGATTCAAGTATCGAATGTCCCGGTCGAAGCGGATGGCGTTCTCCCCGTCAGGTCTCGAATCTTCCGGGAGCTCATGGTGGATGAGTTCGGCACAGGGCGTCCAGCCGGAACGCCAACCTGCTTCGTTCAGCCGCAAGCAGAAATCCACGTCGCCGAACATCCCTGTCAGGTGCGATTCGGAGAAGCCACCGACGTCCTCGAAGGCCTCACGTCGAACTGCCATGCACGCCCAACTGACGGCCGAGGGGCATTGAGCCAGCTTGAGCCGGCCACAGTATCCGGCGTCAAACCGATCGAAGAGGAGCCGGTGCGAATGGCCAACCGTTCCGCCGATCCCCACGGTGATCCCGGCATGCTGGATTCTCATGTCGGGATACAGGAGCTTCGCTCCGACGCAACCGATGTCGGGAAAGCCGAACATCCCGGTCATCTCGTCCAACCAACCGGAATCGAGTACTTCGACATCGTCATGGACGAATAGCGAGCACCGCCCCATTGGCTGTCTGTGCAACAAGATTACGTTGTGCAGAATCGCTGAGATCGCGGTCGTCTTCGATCACCGTGAGCCAATCGGCTCGATCTCGAAGGAACTGTCGCATGGGTGGGCGGAATCCGCCATCGTCGAGGACCAGGATCTCCATATTCGGATACGTCGACACCGCGCGGATGCTCTCGATGCAGCGTCGCAGTCGCGTTCCGTTCCGGGGTAGGACGATCACACTGACCAATGGCGGATCCTCGGAAGGTTTCCACCTGATGCGATTGAAACTGCTCCCCCAGATCGTCGAAACCTGGGCGCCAATGTCGGTTCGGTCCAGATGCTCTTGTACCACCCTGCGGGAAGCTTCGATCACGTATGGCTTGGCGGACAGGTTTGACGCGGTTGACTCCGAGTGCGCCCGCCAGTGGTAGAGGACGTGGGGTACGTGGAGGATCTGAGCCGGACGCAGCTTCTCGATCACCCTGAGGACCAGGTCCCAGTCCTGGCTTCCCTCGTAACCCTCACGGAAACCACCGACGGCGTCGACGAGGTCCTTGCGAAGCATGCACAGGTGAGAGAAGTAGTTCTGTCCGAGTATGAGAAGGGGGTCGAAGTCAGGCTTGAAGTAGGGAGCGCTCCTCTGGCCGTCCGCGTCGATGTGGTCCTCATCGCTGTAGAGGATTCCGGGGTCGTCGTGGTCTGCAATTGACAGGATGGCGACGGCGAGCGCGTGCTCTGCCAACACGTCGTCGTGGTCCATGAGGCACAGCCAGGTACCATCGGCCATAGCCACGGCGGTGTTCGACGACGCCGAGATGTGGCCGTTCGCGTCCCTCCGCCTGACTTTGATCCGAGCGTCGGCTGCCGCGTATTCCGCCAAGACGGTCCCGACGTAGTCGAGCGTGGAACAGTCGTCTGAAATACACAACTCCCAGTTCGCATAGATCTGTGACCGCACCGAATCGATGGCTTGTCGCAAGAAGGTCTCCGACGTGTTGTACACGGGGAAGATAATGGAGACGAGCGGCGGGTCGACCAATGCCTCCAGCTTCGATACGAGCGCCTGACGGATGTCTTCGCCGATGGTGTCATAGAGGTCGACCCACTGACGGTACCGATCGTCCATGAGCAACATGCCGCGTTCGGACCATTCCTCCGCTGGCGCCGCCGCCGGCTCGACCCCACGTGCGCTGCTTGAACACTCGGGCCCGGGCCCGACCCAGGCGTCGGCGCAACGTCGACCAGCTCGGTGTGGGTTGACGAGCAGAGGCCAATTCGAGGGTGGCCCGCGAGAGCTCCTGCGTGGCGACGGAGAGCTCGTGAGCCATGGACTCTTGCCCACGCAAGAAGTGCTGAAGCTGCTCGATGGTCGCATCGGCATCTCGGAGCCGAGCGAGCAGCGCGTCATTCGCGACCGAGTTCGGCGGACCTGCTGGTACTTCCTCGCTCATCTGTCCGCCTGGCGTGCAACCGCGCTCTGTCGGAGATCGTTCAACCTAGTTCCATCCATCGAAGCCATCGGGCGAGCTTTCTGACCAGTCCAGATTAATTGAGACACGGCCCTGCCTCCCGCCTTGTCCCAGGGAGGATTGGAATCCGCCACTTCGGGGACCACTCGAATCGTCCACGCGACCCTCCGTCCCTCAGAACTGGCCGGCGGCGACCTGATCTATCACGGCCAGTGCCGGCAGGGCAATCCCGATGACCAGCAGACCACGAGTTCGCAGCGATCGCGCGACGACGAAACCGACAAGGGGGAGGAGCGGTAAGAAGTAGCGAGTTTGCGCGTTGAAGTCATAGTGGCCCTCTATGAAGTTGAGCCACGGGAACACGAGGGCGAGAGCGATCATGCCGACCAAGATCGCTCCGGCCATCACCCGCATCCGGGGTCGTCCGACGGGACCCCGCAAGAGGAGGAGCCCCACCAGACTCCCGTAGACCGAGAGGTTCCACATCCAATACAGGGGTTTCGACGTATATGAGATCAAGTCCGACAGCGCGTTCTCCATTCCGGCGAGAATGGTGGAAAGGCGCAAGTACGGGGTCGTTTGGAAGCCTTGCAGCGCATGAAGCACGACATTCGACGAAACAGTGGCGCGTGCGTCTTGAATCAACAACCAGCCGGGAAAGCTGACGGCCGCGCCGAGGAACATCGAGAGAGCGCAGCCATACCTGCGCCAGAAGTCGGCGCGCTGGACCCGGTGATGATCACTGACGTCCGCGATGACCACGGCAACGAGAATGACGAAGGGTGCGACGACGAAGAGGCCTTTCATGAACCCGACGAGCAACCCTACGAGGAGCCCTATGCCGGCCATTGTCGTTTCTCGTCGGCGCGCCGCGAGGAATGTCCCGAGCACGGCTGCCCCGGCGACCACCCCCGCGCTGTCGTTGGTGACCGTTGCTGCGGCATGCACCTCGACCGGGCTGAGCAGGCAGATCGACAGGGCGGCACAGAGCTCGAGCAGGGTCAGGTCCGAGAGCCATCCCACCCAAACCAGCAGGCCAGCGGCCACGACGCTCCAGACGAACCCTCCCCATCGGGCGGCGACGAGCGCCGCCCGAGGCGAGTCATTCGGCCGAGCGGTGAGGAGATAGGGCAGGTAGCCGAGAGGGGGTTGTGCGAGGGACTCGTAGCTGAATCCGCCGGCGGGAAACGAAGCCGGATTGCGCTCCTTGACGCCGCAGCCGCGTGGCGGGAACCCGAATCCACCCAGACAACTGAGCATTCGCATCGTCGATTGGGACAGGCGGTCTCCGGACACCGGGACGTGACCGTGCGTGAGATCGAGCACGTAGTCGTAGTGCGCCCCTTCGTCGAGGACGTCGAAGCTCGGCGCGTTGCGTTGGTGGTTACCCGCTGCCACCGACGCCAGCAGCACGGCGATCGCGATGACACACGACCAAACAAGCCAACGACGGAGCGAACCAACGCGATCGCCTTCGTCCTCGGGTGAGGGCCGGCTGTTCGCCCATGCCGTGAGCGACGCCGTGATCGCCCTCCATCTCCGCAGCACGCGGGAAGACTAGACGACGTCTCGAGCCGGCTGGCTGACCCTCCTCGGGGCACCGCGCCAGTACCTCGGGGTATCCCGTGGCCGTTACGGTTCGTTCACTCAGGTGCGCGCCGAGGCCAGGAGCTCGGCCGCGAGCCCGTCGAGGATGTCGTCCTCGGAGACCAGGCAACGATCCCGCTCGAAGCATTCCATCACGACCGCCAGAATGAGCACGCCACCGACGATGACGTCCTCTCGTCCCTTCACCATTCCTGGGCGTTCCAGCCGGGCGCGTGCGTTCTCAGCCGACAGGGTGCGCAACCAGCGCTCCACACCGGCACGCGCCAGCACGGCGTGATGGATGCGCTCCCGGTCGTACATGGTGATCTCGTTGTCCAGACAGGCCAGCGTGGACACCGTGCCCGCCAGCCCGACGAGGAGGCTGTCCCGCGCCAGCGCCGGCAGCTCGCTCCGGGCCGCGAGGAGTCGCTCCCGCACTTCATTGCGTGCTCTCACCAGTTGCTCGGGCCGCGGAGGGTCCTCGGGCAGCCACCGCTCGCTCACTCTCACACAGCCGATGTCGAGCGACCGGGTCATCGCCTCGGGTGCCTCGGTCTCGCGGGCCCAAGGCCTCGCATGCCCGACGGCCAGCTCGGTCGACCCTCCGCCGATGTCGACGACGAGCACGGGTCCCGTCCCAAGCGACGTCGGAGGGAGGTGCGCGGTGGCCCCCGCAAATGACAACCGTCCCTCGTCGTCGCCCGAGAGCACGTCGGGAAGTACACCGGTGATCTCGGCCGCTGCGGACATGAACTCCTTCGCATTGACAGCATCGCGAGCGGCAGAGGTCGCCACGACGCGGCACCGGTCGACCGCGAGGTCGTCCATCAGTGTCCGGTAGTCGCGCAGGACGGCGAGAGTCCGGTCGATCGCCGTCGTCGACAGTCTCCGCGTTGCATCGACCCCCTCGCCCAGGCGGGTGATCCGCATCTGTCGATGGAGCACAGTGCCGTCGGCGTCCACCACGATGAGCCGGGTGGAGTTCGTGCCACAGTCGATGGCCGCAACGGGTCGAGACGGAACCTCCACGGTCCCATCTTCCACGAAGTCGGACACTCTGACACCCAGCTGTTCGGCCGTCCATCGGCCGACCGGGTCGTCCCCGCCGGAGAGGTACCAGGCCAGGTGGGCATGCAGGCACTTCACGCCGCGACGCGTGCCACCGACTCCGCCCGAGGGCGCCGGACCCGTGTGACCAGGCGGCAGTGCTGCGTCGCGCACGGTGGCATAGCGCGCGTGGGCCTCGGCCACCGCGGCCGGCGCCACCGCTCGCTCAGCCTGTCGCACACCGCCGGCGGCTTCGAGTCGGCTGACCGCTTCGCGCAAGGCAGGATCGACCAGCCAGAATCGGGTCGGCATGGGGGTGCCGTCGGACAGGAGCGGTGCGTTCTCGATGACGGCAGGTGTGCCGTCGGGTCGCCGGAGAAGGACGCAGAAGGGGCCCGCCGGGGGGCGGCCCAGCAGGAGCGCAACCGCACGCAGGTCGTCGTCGTTCGGGATCGGAGACGTCAACGCCAGAATTCGAGGGCGTGCAGCATCCGCGAAACGAACCCAGAGCTCGTCGACGCCCTCGTTGCCGCCTTGCCGGTCAAGGGCGGCAGAGTCGTGGCGGTGACGCCCCCTGGCGGCAGCTCCGGCGTGGCGGAGGGGGTGACCGGGGCGGCCGACCCGGGATCACCGGCATAGGGCGTGCCGGCCGCCGTCGCACCCGAGGGCGGAAGCACCTCGTAGGCTCCCTGGCCCGGACTGACGAACTGGTACTGCTCGCGGGCGATGCGCCCGATCTCACCGGCATCGCTGAGGTTCTTCTTCTCCTGCGCCAGCGCAGCGTCTTGCTTGTGCAGCGAGGCCAGCTGCGCCTCGCTGGCGGTCAAGTTGGACCGCTGGCTCAGGAGCGAGCTGGCCGGGAACCAGGCGAACAGGACGACAGCGGAGATAGCCACCGCCCCGAGCAGTATCAGGCGCGCCCGTGCCGTCGATCCGGCAGTTGTCGAGCCGGCGCCCGACCTCTCGTGCCGCGCCGGGCGGCTACCCCGCGCCATGCCGGGTGCTCCCCTCGCCCGAGAGCGCGGCGCGCCCGGGGAAGCTGGCCGATTCGCCAAGATCCTCTTCGATCCTGAGCAATTGGTTGTATTTGGCCACGCGGTCCGAACGGGCCGGCGCGCCAGTCTTGATCTGTCCACCGTTCACTGCCACGACCAGGTCGGCGATCGTCGTGTCCTCGGTCTCCCCGGAGCGGTGTGAGATCACCGTGGCATAGGAGGACCGGTTCGCCAGCGCGACCGTGTCGAGCGTCTCGGTGAGCGTGCCGATCTGGTTGAGCTTGACGAGGATGGCGTTGGCCACCCCTTCACGGATGCCGCGCTCGAGGATCTCGGCGTTGGTCACGAAGATGTCGTCACCCACCAGTTGGATCCGACCGCCCAGCGCCTTGGTGTGGGCGGACCAACCACCCCAGTCCTCCTCGGCCATGCCGTCCTCAATGGAGACGATCGGGTAGCGGTCGACGAGGTCCACCCAGTAGTCGACCAGCTCCGCAGGCGATAGGGTCCGGCCCTCGCCGGCGAGCACGTAGGACCCGTCGTCCCACAGCTCGCTGGTGGCGGGGTCGAGTGCGAGCGCGATCTCCTCGCCCGGGACGCGTCCGGCCCGCTCAATCGCCTCCAGCAGCAGCTTGACCGCGTCCTCGTTGTGCGGGAGATCGGGTGCGAATCCCCCTTCGTCGCCCACGGCCGTGGGCAGGCCGCGCTCGGTCAGGACCGCCCGCAGCGTGTGGTAGGTCTCGGCGCCCCAGCGCAGAGCCTCACTGAAGGAAGCGGCACCCACGGGCATGAGCATGAACTCCTGGAAGTCGATCGAGTTCTTGGCGTGGGCACCGCCGTTCAGCACGTTGAGCATCGGAACGGGCAGCGCGTGCGCGTTGGCGCCGCCGATGGAACGGTAGAGCGGGATCTCCAGGTCGTCTGCCAACGCCTTGGCACAGGCCAGGGAGACGGCCAGCATCGCATTGGCTCCGAGGCGCCCTTTGTCGGGCGTTCCGTCGAGGTCGATCATCGTGTGGTCGACGGCGCGCTGGTCGAGGGCGTCGAGCCCGCGGACGGCGTCGGCGATCTCGTCGTTGACGTTCGCCACCGCCCGGAGCACGCCTTTGCCCGAGAAGCGGTCGCCGCCATCGCGGAGCTCGACCGCCTCACGAATGCCGGTGGACGCCCCCGAGGGAACGATGGCACGACCGCGAGCGCCCGAGTCGAGCAGCACCTCGGCCTCCACGGTCGGGTTGCCGCGCGAGTCCAGGACTTCGCGCCCGATCACGTACTCAATGGTGCTCACGACATCACTCCTTGGGTGTCGTCCCTGGTAGGACACCGGGGCACAAGATTAGCGGTTGCCCACCTGCCCGTCGGGGACGCCTTCGGCCGCGAGGATCTCCGCGCGCAGTGTCAGCGCGCGGTCGCGCAAGGCTTGTTCTGCGTCGACACCGAGGTGTTGCGCCAGGATCGAGACCGCGAAGAGCAGCGCACCCACCTCACTGGAGACGTCGCCCGTTTCGCCGGAGAGGGGGTCGTCGGGTCGAGGATCACTGTCACGAGCGCGTCGGGTGAGCGACGCCAACACGGCTGCCGTCTGCTCCCCCGATGTGGTGCCGGGCTCGAGGCCCACCGAGCGGGCCTTGCGGGCCAGCTTGCTCGTCAGCATCAGCGCGGGGAGCGCCGCCGGGATGCCCTCGGTGACGCTTTGCCTTCCCTTCTCCGTCTTCTTGATGGTCTCCCAGTTCGACAGCACCTGGCCGGCACTGTCTGCTTCGACGTCGCCGAACACGTGGGGGTGGCGGTGCACCAGCTTGTCGTGCACTCCGTGGGCGACGTCGGCCAGGTCGAACTGTCCCTCCTCGGCGGCCAGGCGGGCATGGAACACGATCTGGAACAACAGGTCGCCCAGCTCCTCTTGCAGGTGCGCAGCGGCGCCGGGCGCGGCGTCGCGCCCGTCCAGGCCCGACAGGGCATCGAGAACCTCGTAGCATTCCTCCACGAGGTGCGGCATCAGCGTGGCGTGCGTCTGTGCCCGGTCCCAGGGGCAACGCTCCCGCAATGTGTCCATGAGGGCGGCGAGCTGCGCCACCTCGGCGCCGGCGGAGCGAGCGGGAACCGGCCGCGCCGGCACGTAGACGGACGTCAGGTGGTCGGGCTCCACGGTCCGATCCAGGTCCCACCAATCGACGGCCGCGACCACCTCGTCCTCGAGCCCGAGATGGTGCAGGATGACCGGCCGGGGCAGCGCCGAGCCGACGTCGTCCGGCATGGAGAGCTTGATGTCGGAGAGCGCCTGGCGCGACCAGCACTGCGCGACCAGGAACGGGCCCTGCTCGGCCGCCACCACCGGGCCGCACACGCTTGCATCGACGAGGCGGACCCCTGCGGCCAGCGGGTCGATGCCGAGGGCCGTCCAGGCCAGGTCCAAGAAGGACAGCGCAGGCAGGAGCGTGACCTCGACGCGGTCGTCCGCACGCAGCAGCTCGACGCTGCGTTCGGCCACGAGCGGCGATCCGGGCACGGCGTAGACGACCGGCCCGGGTTCTCCTCCCACCGCCGCCTCTACGAGGGCCTCCACGATCCCCCCATACACCTCGTCGAAGGTCGCCGCGCTTTCGTAGAGGTCGTCGAACGCGTGCGCCCATTCGAGCTGCGCCGCGGCCGGATGGCGTGCCGTGCGGAGGTAGACGCGTGCGCGCTGGGCCGCCAACAGCGTGGCGGTGGCCTCCCCGAGATGGTCGGTGCCGGCGGGCCCGAGGCCCACCACCGTGATGTGGGGGCGGCGCCGCGGCACCGTCAGCCGCTGGCCGGACTGGCGGTCGCCGGTGCGACGCCGACCTCGTTGGCCGACGGGTTCAACACGTCGGAGGTGTTGGGCGTCAACGGTGTGAACACCGACGCCTGAACGGGGACCCAGACCCCGTAGCGCGGATCGACGCTGACCGAGGCATGACGCTCCGCCGCCGTGATGGCCTTCTGTGTCGCGGCGGAGCCGGCCTCCTGGACCGCCTGCTCCACGTAGGGCTTCGCGCTGGAGAAGGGCGTGGGCGTCCGGGAGGTGAATTGCAAGAGGAGGTAGCCCCCGCCCGCGGAGATGGGAGCCGAGACGGCGTTGACGGGGAGGCTTCCCAGGTTGGCCGTCGACGGCACCTGGCTGACGAACACGGGCAGCGGGGCGCATCCCCGCGGCCCGCCCTGCGCCTGGCTGGCCACCTGCGAGAACGGAGTCCCGAAGGCCACCTTCGCCGCCGCGGTCTGCGCCTCGGCCTGGGTGTTGTACCCGGCCACCGTCACACAGACCCGGTCGAACTCGGACTGGTGCCGTACGTAGTAGCGCATGAGGTCGGCGTCACTGGACCCGACCCCGGACAACTGCTCCTGCAGCACGCTGGCCGTGGCCACGAACTGGACCTGCTCGTTCACGAACGAGGCAGGCAGGGTCTGGAGGATCTCCTGGCCCGTGAGCGGAACGGTCGCCCCACAGGTGAGCCGCGGGTTCTGGGTCTGCGCAACTGAGCTCATGACCGTGGTGATCTGGCCCTCGTAGGCCGCACGGGCATCGGCCAGCTGTGACGGCGTGACGGTGACGTTCCGTTCGTCGGCCGCCTGCTGCACCAGCTGGTGGCCGATCTCGGTGTCGAGGTACGTGGCGACGAACGCGCTCGTGGCCGTCGGATGATCGCCGGCGTTCTCGGTCCTGCCCGCGCCCGTCACCGGTGGCAGTGACCCGGCACCGTTCGACGACAGGTACTCCTGGGAGCTGAGGTAGCACTGGTAGGGAGCACTGCCCGCGATCGCGCTCACGTCGGAATTGATCGACTGCTGACTGATCGTCGTGCCGTTGACGTCCGCGGCGCTGGTGGGCACCAAGAACGCGGCCGCGACGAGGCCGCCGGCAAGGACGAGGAGGAGGACGAGGAGCCGCTTCACGCGCCGCGCATGCTACAAGGTGTCCCCACCGGTTCCCGCATCACCCACGGGGATGAGCTGCTCAATCAGGCCACGCACCATGTCGGCGGCGGGTTGGCCGTCGATGGGGACCAGCAACTGGCCCAGGTCCTCGCGGTAGGTCGCACCGGGCACCAGGCGCCGGAGCCGGACCTGGGCGCTGGCGGCCAGCACGACCGGGGACAGCCGCACCACCGGTTGGCGCGTGCCGCCGGGCCGGACCGAGCTCATGGCGATCTCGTCGATCCGGCGCCTCATGGCACTGGCCCGCAGCCGCGCCAGCGCGAGAAGGCCCTCTGCCGCAGCCGGGAGCGGGCCGTAGCGGTCGGCCCACTCGACGCCGATGTCGTCGACGTCATCGACGGTCGTGGCCGAGGCCAGACGGCGGTACGCCTCGAGCCGCGCGTCTTCTGCCTCGACGTAGTCCTTGGGCAGGTGCGCGTCCCCGGGGACATCGATGGAGACGGTCGGTGGCGTGGGCCTGGCCTCGCCCCTGGCCTCGGCCACCGCTTCGGCCACCAACTGAACGTAGAGGTCGTACCCCACGGCGGCGATGTGCCCCGACTGGTCGGCGCCCAGCAGGTTGCCGGCTCCCCTGATCTCCAGGTCGCGCATGGCGATCTTGAAACCGGAGCCCAGCTCGGTGTGCTCGCCGATCGTCCGCAGGCGCTCGTAGGCCTGCTCGGTGAGGACGCGGTCGGCCGGATGGAAGAGGTAGGCGTACGCGCGATGGGCCGCGCGGCCCACACGGCCCCGGATCTGGTGCAGTTGGCCGAGCCCGAGGAGGTCGGCCCGGTCGACGATCAGTGTGTTGACCGAGGGCATGTCGATACCCGACTCGATGATCGTCGTGCACACCAGCACGTCGTGGCGCCGCTCCCAGAAGTCGAGGACCACTGTTTCGAGACTTCCCTCGTCCATCTGCCCGTGGGCGACGGCCACCCGGGCCTCGGGTACGAGGTCGCGTACGTCGCGGGCCACGCGCTCGATGTCCGAGACCCTGTTGTGCACGTAGAAGGCCTGCCCCTCCCGCAGCAGCTCCCGCCGCAGCGCCTCGCTCACCGCCGAGGGATCGTGCTCTCCCACGTAGGTGAGAATGGGTCGGCGGTCCGCCGGCGGCGTGTTGACCATGGAGAGGTCGCGGATGCCGGTCAGCGCCATCTCCAAGGTGCGCGGGATCGGGCTGGCGGTCAGGGTCAGCACGTCGACGCCCTCAGCCATGCGCTTCACGGCCTCCTTGTGCGACACTCCGAAGCGTTGCTCCTCGTCGACCACGAGGAGCCCGAGCTCCTTGAACTGCACGTCCTGGGCCAACAGCCGGTGCGTGCCGATGACCACGTCGACGCTCCCGTCGGCCAGGCCCTGCACGACGGCACGCTGCTGGGACGGCGAGAGGAACCGGCTGAGCAGCTCCACCCGAACCGGATAGGGCGCGTAGCGCTCGGCGAAGGTCTGGGCGTGCTGGCTCGCCAGCAACGTCGTCGGGGCCAGGACTGCAGCCTGGGTGCCGTCTTGCACCGCCTTGAAGACGGCCCGCACCGCGACCTCCGTCTTGCCGAACCCGACGTCGCCGCACACCAGGCGGTCCATCGGGCGCGGCTCTTCCATGTCGCCCTTGACGTCGGCGATCGCCCGCAGCTGGTCCTCGGTCTCGACGAACCCGAACGAGGACTCCATCTCCGCCTGCCACGGCGTGTCCGGGCCGAACGCTCGCCCCTGCACGGCAAGGCGGCGCCGGTACAACTGGACCAGCTCGGCCGCGACCTCGCCGGCCGCGGCACGGGCCCGGGCGCGGGTCCGTTGCCAGTCCGCACCGCCCATCTTCGACAACGTCGGAGATTCGCCGCCGCTGTAGGGCGTGATCGCCTCGATCTGCTCCACCGGCAGGTACAGGCGGTCGGACCCCCGATACTGCAGGATCAGGTAGTCCCGGGTGGTCCCGCCCATGGTCCTGGTGGTCACGCCCTCGAAGCGGGCCACCCCGTGTTGGCGGTGGACGACGAAGCTCCCCGCCACGAGGTCGTCGAAGAACCCGTCCGCCGCTCGGGCCCGCGGGCGGGCGCGCCGGTGCGGCATCCTGCGGCCCGTCACATCGGTCTCCGAGAGCACAGCCACCTTGGCATCGGGGAGGATGAACCCGTTCGTCACCGGTGCTGCCACGACGGCGATCCCGGGCGTGCCAGGTGCCGCCTCGAGCACGGGCGCGCGGATCCCCTCGTCGGCCAAGGCCGCGGAGAGTCGCGCCGCGCCGGGACCCGTGGCCGCACACAGCGTGACCGCATAGCCCTCGCCGACGAGCCGCGTCACCCCGGCGGCCAGACGTGCTGGGTCGCCGGCCACCGGGTCGAAGCGGCGCACCGTGAGCGCCGTCACCGAGGGCCCCTCGGGGACCGGGGGCACCGCGATCACGCCGGCCGGGCAGTCACGCAGCAGGCGGTCGAAGGGAAGGTGGAGCCTCGGGAACGGGTCCTCGTCCCCCTCCTTGGCCCCCCAGGTGGCCGCCAACGTCTCGGCCAGCGCGGCCTCCTCGTCGAGCAGCTGGATACTCCTGTCCCTGATCCGGCGCGGCTCGACGAGCACCACTTGGGCTCCCCGCCCGAGCAGATCGGGCAGCATCCGCTCGCCGTCGTCGAGGAACGGGAGCCACGACTCCATGCCGTCGAACTGCTCGCCGCGCGCCAGGCGCTCCCACACCGCGGTCCCCCACGGCCGCCGCGCCACCAGCGCTTCCGCCGCGGCGGCGAGCTCCGGCGTCACGACGAACTCCCGGCACCCGTACAGGGCGGCCGCCCGGAGGTCGTGCGACGACCGCTGGTCGCTCACGGAGAACGCAGTGAGACGGTCGACCTCGTCGCCCCACAGGTCGAGACGGACCGGTTCGTCTGCCGTCGAGGGGAACACGTCGACGATGCCGCCGCGCACGGCGAACTCACCGCGGTGCTCCACCTGGTGCTCACGCCGATAGCCCCTGGCCACCAGGTCGGCGAGCAGAGTCCCGAGCTCGACCTGCTGCCCTCGGCCGATGACGATGGGTGCCGTCTCCTCCAGGGGCCCCAGACGCTGCAGGAGGGCGCGCACCGGGGCGACGATCACCCTGGGCGGTACGGGCAGCAACGGGTCGGGCTCCCCGGTCAGGGCGTGGAGCACGCCGAGACGCAGGCCCATCGTCTCGGTCTCCGGGCTCACACGCTCGAACGGGAGCGTCTCCCAGGCCGGCAACACGGCGACGGGACCCGAGAGGGCGCCGGCCACGCCGTCGCGGCCGCCGTCGCCCTCCGGAGCGATCAGGCAGGCGAGGTCGTCAGCCAGGCGCTGCGCGTCGAGCCCGGTGGCGGTGATCACCAGGAGTGGAGACCGCTCGCTGAACGCCGCCAGAGCGCCGGCCACCACCCCCTGCGCCGCCTCGGGCACGGCGACGGTCGCGTCGCGGGCGCCCAACATGACGGCCACGGCAGGGTCGGCACGCAGCAGGCGGGGGACGGCAGCCAGGCTGCCGGGAGATGCCTGCACGGGGGTGGGCTGCACGCTGGTCACGCTTCAGGAGGGCAGCGAGTGGCACCACAGCATCGCGGCATCGATGCCGTCGAACGCGATCCGCTCAATCGCGTCCGCCGCCGTCTGGACTGCGGCCGCCAGGACCGGGCGGACCGACTTCGGGGGCTGCCGCAGCACGTGGGACGCACCCTGGGCTGCGCTCGGCGGCTTACCCACGCCGATGCGCACCCGGAGGAAGTCGGACGAGTGGAGGTGTGACTGAATGGA
Organism: uncultured Acidimicrobiaceae bacterium; assembly: GCA_963728845.1. Taxonomy (GTDB): domain Bacteria; phylum Actinomycetota; class Acidimicrobiia; order Acidimicrobiales; family RAAP-2; genus Bog-473. The sequence continues at coordinate 18,785 of CAVSLS010000039.1, read as the reverse complement.
ACGCAGCCCGTTGTGCCCGGCCAGGCCGCCGCCCGCCTTGAGGCGTACCGTGCCGGGCGGCAGGTCGAGCTCGTCGTGGGCGATCACGATGGTGGTCGGATCGGTGATCCCGAAACGCTTCGCCAGCGCGCGCACGGCCGCACCCGATTCGTTCATATAGGTGGTCGGCACGGCGAGGGCGACACGGCGTCCGCCGATGCTCGCCACGGCAGCGCGGGCGTTGGTGCCCTTCTCGGCGCGCAGCGACACGCCTTGCCGTTGCGCCACGAGCCCGACGGCGTCGGACCCTGCGTTGTGCAGGCTCCCGGCGAACTCCGCCCCGGGGTTCCCGAGCCCGACGACGAGGAGGTCCGCTGGGGTGCCCTGGCGCTCAGACCGGGAGAAGGGGCGGCGCAGGGCCTAGCCCTCTTCGCCCGCGGTCTCGGGTGCCTCCCCGGTCGGTTGGGCTGCCGCCTCGCCCTCTGCAGCTTCCTCGCCCTCGCCCTCGGCCGGCTGCTCCTCGGTGACCACCCGTGGTGGCTGGCCGATGGCGATCGCCGTCTCGGGGTCGACGTCGGTCGTCACGCCGGTCGGGAGCGTGAGGTCGGACACCCGCACCTGCCCGCCGATGGTGAGCCCGCTCACGTCGGCCTCAATGGAGGACGGGATGGCGGTCGGCAACGCATTGATCGGCAGCGTGAACATCTGCTGTTCCACCAGCCCGTCACCGTGGTGCACCTCGGTCGCTTCGCCGATCAGCGTGATGGGCACGTCGGCGCTGATCACCTCGTCCCGCCGGACGATGACGAAGTCGACATGGGTCACCGTCTGGGCGACGGGGTGGCGCTGCATCTCACGAGCCAGCGCGAGGTAGGTGCCGGACCCGGTGTCGAGGGAGAGGAGCTGGTTGGCCCCCGCTTCGGTGTTGAGGGCGGCCCGCAGCTCCCGGGCCACGACGGCCACGGGCAGTGGGTCGGTCCCGCGGCCGTAGATCACGGCCGGGATCTTCCCCTCGCGCCGCAGGCGGCGCACGGAGCGCGAGCCGATGGGACGCCCGACCTCGGCGGCTAGTACGACTTCGGCCATTGCAGATCTCCTCAGGTGGCGAGAGCGGTGGGCGCGGTCGGCCCCCGTGTGGGGCCTCCGGCGGACGGCCTTCCAGCGTAGCCTCAACGGCTGCGACCTCCAATCGCGGGCTCTCGAGACCCTCGTGCGGGCCCTTGGGCGCTCGCTGCCCCGGCGCCGGCCTGGGTTACCGCTCAGGCGCCGACCCTCCAGTAGATCGAATTCCAGTCAACCTCGACGATCTCGTCGTCGATGCCGACGGCGGCACGAAAGTCGTCGACCGCCTGCCGGCAGGGCTCGAGGTGGAGGTAGTCGTCGACGATGACAAATCCGCCACGGGAGACCTTGTGGTAGAGAGCTTCGAGAATCTGAATGGTCGATTCGTAGTAGTCGCCGTCCAGCCGGAGGACGGCGATTCGTTCGATCGGAGCATCCGCGAGGGTGTCTTTGAACCAACCCTTGACGAACTTCACGTTCTCGCCCAAGAGTCCGTAACGCTCGAAGTTGGCCTTCACCTGCTCCAAGCTCACGGCCAGTTCCTCAAAGGTCGACAGGTCCACCTCCAAGTCCTGCGTGAATGACTTCGAGTCGGGGGGCGGCAGACCCTCGAACGAGTCGGCTGCCCAGACCTTCCGGTCGCGGACGTCATGCGCGGTGAGAATCCCCTGCATCAAGATCACCGCACCGCCTCTCCACACCCCGGCCTCCATGAGGTCACCGGGCACGCCGTCGACGATGGCCTGCTCGACACACTCCTGAATGCAGCCCAGCCGGACCATCCCGATCATGGTCTCCGCTTCGTCTGGCCAGTCCCAGCCCAGCTCACGAATCTCGCGGTTCTTGGCCTTCTCGGCGGGATCCCGGCCGGGGACGTCGTTCATGAAGAGCGTCCGTGTCAGGCAGGCTTTCAGGAGTTCGAGGTACATCTCGCGAGGTCCCAAGCCCTGCATCGTCCTCATCAGTCAGCCATCCACCATCTCGCACTCGGACAGGGCACACCCAGCTCCCGCAACTGCTTCGCCTGCAGTTCGAGTTGGTCGGCCATCACCTGATTGAGCGCCGCGATCTCGCGCACGTCGTCCTTGGCCTCGGCCAGCAGTCCCTCGTAGTACTTCCGCCATTCACCGATCCGTCGGTCGGTGTACGAGACGAAGCCACTCGAAACCTGCTGCAGGGCGACGAACTGCTCGTAGAGGTCCTCGTAGAGATCCGCAACTGGCGTCGGTCTCGATTCGGTTGGCTCGACAGACGGGTCATCGGTGGAAATGCGCATGATCTTGCCGAGGACTTCCTTCGTGACCTCGAGCAGCGCTCGTCCCTGCGCGACGTCGGGCTCGAGGTACGCGCCCTCGGCCCATTCGTTCCACGCGTTGATGAAGACGATGCCATCACCACCCGACGTCGCCATCTGACGCCGAGTCGCCTCGTCCAGCCAACGGCCGTAACCATCGGGGCTCGCGTCGCGCAGCATCAGGGCCTCGCCGGTCTGCCGTCGAGGCGAGTTGTCCCATCCCGCGGCAACACATGGATATCTCGGCCATGGAACTGCCGGGCGGTCGAGATAGGCCGCGACCACCTTCTCGTAGTCGTAGCTGATATGGATGCCGCCCTCCCCGAACCTCTGCGCCTCCATGAGCGATGACAGGAGATGCGGCACGAACTCTGCACTTGCGTCGAACCCCAGCTCTCCCGGCTCACGAACATCCTCGTTCGTCTCGAACATGACGAGCCACGGGTGCGGGACACCGGCTGCCTCGCACTCGCGGCGCCACAACTCCACTGTTCGGTTTGGGTTCGGGAGGTGGTGGGCGCGATAGACGGCCAGGAGCGGGCGTCCGTTCACGCGGATGTACCTGGGGTCCTTGAAGGCCTCGATGAGCCACTTGATGTGCGCAAGGTCGTCCTCTTCGCTGAAGACTTGCTCAAGGAGCATCTCGTCGGTCGAGCCCTGCCATCTGCGATACCAGCTTTCGTTGGCCCAGCACAGCGCGAACGGAAAATCGGGCTGTCCTGACGCCAGCACCTCCTGGAAGGGCCGACCCAACATGCGCCGCCCGCTGAACCAGTAGTGGTAGTACAAGAATCCGCTGATCCCGTGCTCCCGCGCCAGTCGCGCCTGCAGATATCGAGTCTCGGGCACGCGGAGGTCGTAGAACCCGAGCTCTCCGGGAAGGTTCGGCTGCCGATGCCCCGCAAAGAGAGGTTTGCTCTTGGCGACAACGGTCCACTCGGTGAATCCCCGACCGTGCCAGGCATCGTTTTCCGGCAGTGTGTGGAACTGGGGGAGATAGAAGGCGAGAACCTGCGGCGACCCGTCGCTGCTCTCCATGACATCACCGGGCACGTCAGGAGGACCCGCCACCACGCCGGACCTTGCCGTGCAGCCATCGGATTGGTGCTGTCATACGCACTGCCCTCGAGTTCAGCACGGAGCGATACCGCTGATCGCTCTCGGTGAGCGCTGTCGTCAGCACCTCGATGTTGTGTTCGAGGCCCGTGACATGGCCCTGAAGCGCCTCCACGTACTCCTGGAGTATTGAGACAGCGTCGGCGTCGCGGATCTCCTTCCGGAGAAGTGCTCTCCGCACCTCTTCGTCATGCGCTCGGTCGGACAGGTCACTGACTCGTCCCGCCAGATCCTTGAGCGTTCGAGTCCCATTGTCGCGAACCGACTTCATCACGAACTGATACGACTCGACCTCGGGGTCCTCGAGCAATTCGTCGAGGACCTTGTGATTGATGTCCTCCCGCTTCACGCCCATCTCCGAGTGGAAGAGGGGCATGATGACGCGCTTGGTCTCGACGATGACCAGACCGGCCCGCGTGATGAGGTCACGAGCCGACTCGAGCGTGAAGAACCGAACGTGGGTCCGATCGAGCAGTCCCGTCTCCCTGTAGCGAAAGTTTCCCTGCATGAGGGCTATCCGCACGTCGCCATGGGCGATGTTCGGCAAAGACGTCACGACGAATCCCGACGGTTTCAACTTGCGAACGGCATGCCTGAGTGAGTTCAGGGGATCGCGCAAGTGTTCCAGGACATCCCCCATCACGATGGCGTCGAACGCTTCGTCGTCGAGCGTTTCCCACACATCGTCCTGGTCGAGATTGCCAACGATGACGCGATCCGCCCATTTTCCGGCGATCTCGGCCGCATTCGGATCGAGTTCGATCCCCACGACATTGCAGCCGCGTTCCACCAGCACCTTGGTGAAGTAACCCGTCGCGCAGCCCAACTCGAGCACCGATTTGTTGTACCCGATCATGGAGAGAGCGAAGGCGTGGCTACTGTTGTCATCACCGGGATCGATGGAGACTTCGTAGATGGATGACAACGTGCCCTTCCTCCTGGGGGTGCCGGGCGGCGAAGTTCCGGCCCCGGGCCGACCGCGGTCGCCGGTGTGACAGGGATCACTATATTGGCCAGAATGCCCATCCTGGTGTAGGGCGGACCGGGGGCATCTGATACCAGTGCAAGATCCTCTTCGGGAGTGACGATTACCGTGCCGCCTTGGGTTCGATTGCGCGCTCGGGACCGGAGCCCTCCAGTGAATGGGTGCCATCGGCACCCTGCCCGGCGCGATCCATGCCGATAGTCCTGCTGCCGGTCGTTTTCGCCCTGCTGTGGTTGCAGGTGTGGACCCGGCGCGACGTGGTTCGGGTCACCCGCCTTGAGCCGGCGTGGTGCGTTCTTGCTCGCGTACCTGGTCTTCGAGGCGCTGCTCCTCGTGGTGACGGAGCTCGGTGTACTGTTACGGACTCCGTGACCAGCTCGCTATCGAGCAGGATGGTCCTACCCGCACGGCCCTTCTGGCCCGGTCCAAGCCGCCTGATGGTCGGTCGCTCTCGGGTCTGGGCGCCGACTGATCGGCTCGGCCGCTCCGGCTTCGCGTTGAACATCGGCTAGGGGTAGCCGGTCCTCTGGCTCCAGCGCTGGATAGTCGACCAGAGCCAGACAGGCGTGCCGCCCACTCTCGCTGTCAGGGCTCACGGAACCCGACGTCGGGCGTGGAGCGCTCGATCGCCTTTCGTCACATCGCCGAGCCGCTCTGCGATCTGGACATTGCCACCGGTCTCCAGGCGCGATGGCGTATCGCCTCTGCCCTGGAGTGGTGTCTGGGCGTTCCCCGCCCCGTGAGCAGTCAGCTCGGGCCCGTCTTCTCCCACGGCGATCGTCCATCCGACGAAGGGTCAGCGGAGTCGACGAGCTCGGGGACGCCGATTTCTCCGGAAGCACTGGCCTGATGCGCCGCGAGAGGCGATGACCAAGCCTTCGGCGAGCTTTCGGTACTGTCCTTGGGCGGCGGAGCGAGACCCGAATGCCGAACCCAGCCCGGCCGGGGCCGGGCTTTAACCTCAGGCGGTGGAGGCAGAGCTTACGGCGATGCCGGTGACCTTCGGACTGGTGGCACCGGCGGTTTGAGTCGGATCCACTCGAACCTCGGTGATCCCGGGCGGGAGGACCATGGTGATGCTGGCAGCGGATGGACCGCGGTCGGTCCCAGTCCTGCGGTCGTCGCCTCAACCACCAGATGAGCAGCCTCAGTCGTCGAATTGCTCTGGACGTGCAAGCTGATCACTTGGCGAACGGGGTTGAAGAGAAAGATCGATCCCGACCGAACCAGTGTCGGCTCGCCCGACTGTGGAGCCAGGGACCAACCTCCACCCGGGAGCACGCGGATGCCGGCGACGGAACTGCGGAAGTTCGCGGAATTCGAGCGGAGCGAACCGGCAACGTCGGGGTCCACCGAGAGGGCGAGCGAGACCAATTGAAGTTGGACCTTGCTCGTGTCGAGTGCTACATACCGTCCAGACTCTTGACGCAGCGAGATACAGGGTCAAATGTCGGATCCTCGAAACGACGAGTCACATTCTGGACGTTGACGTTCTGGATCTCGCCCTGCCAGCTGACATCCTTCAGCCCTGGCCACAACGGATACTCCGCAAAGATCCAATTGGCCAACGCCAAGCGATGGCACGAGGTATCAGCGATGGCAGCAGACGTTGCTTCGTAGTCACCCGCTGATCACAAGAGCGTCTTGCTGGACGACCGTGTCGAGAAAGTAAGGGACCAGCGAATTTGCCGCGTAATCCGGATGGATGAACGGTTCTGGCACGTTGTGGAACAGCTGAGGTGTGCAGGCAATCAGAAGAAGGCACAGAACAGCCCGCACGACCATCTTCGGCAGGGTCGACAACACGATAGCGATTACCGGAGACCACGCAACAAACTGCGGTATCTCGTACCGAACCCCGAAGACGCTCCACCGTGCGGTGCCCGTGAAGAGCAGATACCCGAGCGCGAGGCCGAGCCGCTAGCAGTAGCGCCATTTGCCGTTTACGGTTACCCCTAGCGACAGGAGACAATCAACGCCACAAGGGCAAAGCAGATCAGAACAACGTCCCACGGATCTGCACCAGCATCTCGCGCTGCGATCCCACTGCGAATAATCGGCTTTAGCGAAAGCATTTGTCGCCGTGCCCAAGACATAGTGTTGATCACTGGGATTGATATGGAATTGGTTGAACAAGCTGGTGAAGGCCGCTCAGAACGGTCGCACTTATCTCGGTCTCTATCCCATTCTTCCCGTTGCCCATCATGAAGTTCGCGGCCGTACTTCGTACGATGTTCGCGCCTGCCGCGGACACTGTGAGATCGGTGCTGATCGTGCTTCTCGTCACGGGCCCGGAAGGGCTGCCAAAGACCGAGACGTTCTCAGCCACGAACGGAGCGGCAATGATGACCGCGGCCACGCCTGAGGCGCCGAGGACGCCGACCCACCGCCTGGTGGTCCTGGCCAGGCCGCGGGTGCGCACCATCCTGGCTATGTGTGCCAGGAGGACGAACGCGACGGCTGGGCCGATGAGCACGACCACTGTGCCCTTGGCCAGGTAGCTGTGGCCAACGCCCAATCCCAGCATCGATGCCGGAAACCACCATGAGCCGGCAGACGGCCAGCCGAGGGCGATGACGAGCAACCCGATGCCGATTGCCGCGGCAAAGTAGTCGTTCTCGGTACTGGTGGCCGCAAGGATGCCCGAGGGGATCGTCGCACAAATGACGACCGCCACCGTCTGGGTCCAACGGCTGCCGCCGAGCAGCCTCGCGATCTCCGAGACCGCCACTAGGCAGATGATGCACGCCAAGAGTTGAACATAGGCATCGAGCCGATCGGACCCGACAAGAAGGTGAAAATGGGCGAGATTGAACTCAGCGAGCGGTGAGAGCTCGATTTGAGCCACATAGTGCGTGGCAAAGGGACCGACGCTCTGATCTTGGATCCAGTGGACGACCCGGACGAGGTGGTAGACGAGCGAATCGCCGTTCGATGGGAGAAACGACCATCCCAGATAGCCCAGGACACCAAGGATGAAGGCGACAACGGTCAGCCAGACGGTGTTTTCCGTTCCGATTCCATCGATGGACCGCTTGATGAGTGATCCGAAGTGCGGATGAACCGGAGTGTTCTCGAAGGCTCTCCTGATGTCAGGCCATACCGCGACGGCAAGGATGATCAACAGGACGGTCCAGTAGACAGTCAGCGAGCCACGGGTGAAGTGATGCCCGATGCTGGTCAGCTGCGTCCCGACCTCGAGGAGGGCCTGAAGTCCGAGGTATGCCACGATGAGGGCGCCGCGACGAGAGAGTCGGGTGAGGCCCAGGGTGTCTCTCCGCCGAGTGACGGCAAGCCACAGCAATCCCAGCACGCCTGCAGGCAGGAGGATCAGCAAGCTCAGCGTCCACGGTGGTCAGACCGGAGACCTCGGGGGGGAGTGGTCACGCCGGTCCGAGGGAAGGGCGAACTACCGCCAACTCGACGTTGCCCGAGGAGGCTCAATCAGAGCACCCGAGGGGGTCTAGGCATCGATAGACGAGCCCGCACTTCGGGATGTTCGCCCCTCTCGTCGCCGGGGCGTTCGAGTGTCCATAACCCGATGTCGCCGGTACCCAGTGTACGCAGACCTGCAAATGGCCAGGTCCGACGAAACATGGGCCAAAGATAGTCTGCCCGGCTCCCGCGGATCAGCTTGATGGCGACCTGGGTCCCCGGGTCCTCCTGAGCCAGATAGACGACACCCATTCCCCCCTGAACCGATTCGCTCAACAAGTAGGTAGGGCCCGATGGTCGCAGGATCACTCGGAAGGAGACCCTCCATCAGGGCCCGAGTCTACGGCGGGCTCTAGCCCGGATGTTTCATGAAGTCGTGATGACTGCGGGCTGAAAGACGCGGAAAAGCCCCTCTGCTCTGGGAAACTTGGTGTTGCGAAGCAACAAGAATCCCCCGAGAGAAGGGCACTTCCAAAGTGAAGCGTACCAACGCGCGTCCTCAGTTGTCAGTGACCGCCGACGGCAAGGGAATCGCCGCTCATGCCGGCACCCGCCTGCTCGCAGAGATGGCCGACTTCACCGGCTTGACCGGCGCGTTGTCCGACGCCATGTCGGCGACGGTGCGCCGAGTGAGGCGCCATGATCCGGGCCGGGTCCTCTTGGACGTGGCCCTGACGCTGGCTGACGGCGGCGACTGCCTGTCGGACCTCGCCGTGCTGCGGGATCAGCCCGCCCTGTTCGGCTCGGTGGCTTCGACACCGACGGCCTCGCGGGTAATCGACTCGGTCGACGCTGATCGTCTTTGTTCGATCCGCAGCGCCAGGGCAAAGGCCAGGGCGCGTGCCTGGGAGGCCGGGCTGTGCCCGGTTACCCGTCACGGCCCGCTCATCTTGGACTTCGACGCCACCATGGTGGGGGCCTACGTGGAGAAGAACGGAGCGGGACCGACCTACAAGGGCGGCTTCGGGTTCCACCCCTTGACCTGCTTTCTCGATGCCACCAACGAGGCGCTGGCGATGCTCTTGCGACCGGGGAACGCGTCGGCCCACAACGCGACGATCCATTGCGGTCCTCGACCTCGCCTTGGCCCACTGCCCGTCCACCCAGGCCTGGACCCCGCCGCCGGCATGGCCATGTTGGTGCGAAGCGACGCCGCGGGAGCCAGCCACGTCTTCATCGACGCCCTGGTCGAGCGGGGATCGAGTTCTCCGTCGGCATGGAGATGCGCACGCCGGTGCGCCTGGCTGTCCTGGCTCTTTCGGAGAAGGACTGGACCGAAGCCATCTCCTCGGCTGTGAGATTCGCGAGGGCGCCGAGGTCGCCGAGATCACCGCTCATTTCGACCTCTCGCACTGGCCCGGGGCACCCGGGCCATCGTCCGACGCGAAGAGCCCCACCCCGGGGCCCACTTCAACCTCTTTGACCCCGACGGCTGGCGGCACCAGGTGTTCATCACCAACTCGGCCGACCCCGACATCACCTATCTCGAGGCCCGCCACCGCGGACATGCCCGGGTCGAAGACCGGATCCGCTGCGCCAAGGACACCGGGCTGCGCAATCTGCCGTTTCCCGACTTCGCCAACAACGCCTGCTGGGTCGAGCTCGTCTGCATGGCTCAGGACCTCATCGCCTTCACCCAGGGACTGGCTCTGAGGGGAGAAATGGCCAGGGCCGAACCCAAGCGTCTGCGCTACGCCCTCTTGCACGCCGCCGGCCGACTCACGACCACCTCGAGGACCATGACGCTCCGCCTTCAGCGCGAATGGCCCTGGGCCGCCACACTGGCCGATGCCTTTGCCCGTCTCCGATCACTCCCACTGATGACCTGAACCGAGACGTCGCCGGTGAAGACGAACCAGCGCACCCAAGGCGCCCGTTGACGTCCCGTCGCGCAACGCCCCGGTCACTTTTGACCCCTACAACAAGACATCACCCGTCCCGCACTGATCGGGGTCACCCCACGCCCGCCAGATCACCGTCAGACGACCACATCGGGCGAATCAACGGGGGAATCGGCAACTAATGAAACATCCGGGCTAGAACTAACCCAGCATTTCCCAGCGACGCCGCTGGCAAAAAGAGGGGCGGGTCTTCGAGGGTTCACTTATATGGGGGACATACACGCCGCAAAGGAATCGAGGCCTGATGGTCATACCCCTGGTGGGACGGCTGAGCATGCTGGGTAAGCGCAGTTCATCGGACAGGGTCCACCCAATGGGCTCAAGATCCACGGTGAACGCCCCCAGCGGTGCGATGGCGCGTCAGGTCCGTATAACCGCCACTATGCGTCTTCACATGCGGATAGATCGCAAACCCCCCTGGTCATATTTCGTGCACGCTGCCGACGGATCGAGCACCCCGAGCACCTGTAGCGCAATCCCCGGCTCTTCGCTCATTGGCAGCTTCTCGCGCCACTCCCAACCGACCTGCAAGAGCCGGATGAGCTGAGAGGTTCACGTCCGGTTCTGTGAGAGCCGGGGGGGTGCGATTCCCCCAGGGCTGCTCGACCTTCCTGCCTAGCATTTACGCGTGACTACAAAACCGGCGAACGACCGACTTCCGAGCGCCTTTTCTAACGATCTCCAAGCGTTGGCAGGTCAGCTCAGAGGCGAGACCATTGCCCTCATGCTCTATGGAAGTCACGCACTCACCAAGTACGCGCTGCTGAGCCTGTGGCACTCGTCGCCTGAGTGAGATGGCGAGATCCGCCTACTCTTCAGGCGTGAACCGTTCGCCGCTAGCCGGGCGGATCTCTGGAGCAAGTACGTTAGGCCGCGGAGCGACAATCCTTGCTTTTGCCGTTCCCGTTGCTGCCTACCTCTGGCTCATCAGCCGATATGGCGTCGATTCCCTCTACGCTGATCAGTGGTCCGACCTCGCCCTCATACGGAATTCGTATGCCGGAACGCTGAGTGTGGGAATGCTCTGGGCGCAACACGGGGATCACCGCATGTTTTTCCCCAAGCTCATCGTGATCCTCCTCGCGCGGACTACTCACTACAGCATCGTGTTCGAGGAATACCTCAGCGCGGTGATGCTTACGACAGTCGTCGCGCTCTTGATGGTGACCCACCGCCGCAGACGTCCCTCCATTCCTTGGGTTTACTACCTTCCCGTTGTCGTCGTGCTGTTGTCTTGGGCCCAAGCCGGATGGGTTGGCAACAACACCTTGTGGGGCTTCCAGATGGCTTGGTATCTCGTGCTCCTCGCATTGGCGGTGGCTCTCTACCTGTTGGATAGTCCGAGGTTCAATCGCTTTGCCTTCTTGGGAGCGGCAGTTGCGGCACTGGTAGGAAGCTATTCGTCTCTGCAGGGGTTGCTGATCTGGCCCGCAGCGCTTGTGCTGATGTACAAACGAGGGCGACCACGGTGGGCCATACTCAGTTGGATCACGTGCGGTTTTTTGGTTATAGCTTTCTATTTCTACGACTTTCGGTTTGGAACTGACGGCTCAACTCCATCGTATGCATTTTCTCATCCAATTGCCGCCATCGAGTTCTTCTTTTTCGAAATCGGAGATCTGGTAGGGCTTCAGGTTCCCAACAATCCGAGCGTTGGTGACTACACGGTGCCCCTGTTGGGCATCAGTAATTTTTTGCCTCGCGTGTTGGACCCTGATTGAGGCCGGCCCTGATCGCGATGTATCTGGGACTACACCGATAGAGTGCGCTTTGATTGTCTATGGTCTTCTCTTCGCAGTGATCACTATGATGGGGCGGCTGCAGCTTGGCTTACAGCAGGCGGGCGAGTCCCGTTACTGTACATTTGACGCTCTGATTCTGGTCGGGTGCTATCTGGCTTTTCTCGGGCGAGCCAGGCTTAGGGTTCCGCAAGAAAGCGCCATGCGAGACTCCGGGTCATCCGGGAGTGCAGACGCCCGGAACTACACGGCACTCGTTGTACCGCTGGCTCGACTTCGCTTTCGGCTAACGAGTCCTATTGCGCGCAGCGTGGCCGGGGCCGCGTTGGCGGGGGCAATCCTTGTGCAAGTCATTCTTGGCACCCAAAATGGGTTGGCAGGAGCCAGATCCTGGCACCAGACAGAACTCTACGAAGCAAATGTAATGGTGAATATCGCCAAGGCTCCCGATGCTCTGTTAGCACCGGCCCTTGGTTTCGGCCCCGCAAGCTACATTCGTCAGCTGGTTAACTTCGCCAGGACGCACCATCTCGGAATCTTCGGTACGAGTGAAGCAGCGCGGTTGCAAAGAGCGCAGTTGCAAAGAGAGGGACTTCCCGCAGAGGACCAGCCGCCTCTTACGACGGTCATTTCTCCTGGATCTGGAGCGATATTGAAGGGAACCCAGTTGCTCGTCGCTGAGGCATCATCGATTGCCTACGGAGTGACGAAGGTAGAGTTCGAACTGACCGGGAGCGTTTTAGGTGACAAGGTGATTGCTAAGGCGTATAGCCGGCTCCACGGATGGTTTGGACGCTGGAATACCTCCACGGTGCCGAACGGCAGTTACATGCTGAGGAGCATCGCGTACGGCAGTCTTGGTGGCGATGGCGAGAGTCCACCTGTCCCCATCGTCGTGAGTAATTGAACGCGACGCCTGCGTGACCGGCTCCACACCCTAACGGCCGGATCTTCGGCGAAGTCACTCCCGGACCCACGCCAACCTTATTCAGCCGTGTCTTCAGATGACGGCTCGATTCGTCGCGCCCTCAAACCGCTCGAAATTGGGGTCTTGACTCAAGAAATTCGAACCGTCCCACCTACTCGATAGGGGCACCCTGGCGTCGCAGCCCAAGCAAGCACCGCCTCTGCGGCGACGGTGGCTGGCGTCATGGTAGATGCAATCCCTGGTCCGCCCTAACCGGGATGACGCCGGCCGGCGTCTTCAGCCCGGGCCGTCAATGACGGGAGGCCACATCGATGCTCGTCGTCCCGGCAGGTGGCCGCCACACGAGTGAGGTGATGCCGCTGGCATTGACCAAGATGTGGGCGTGGAGGCGATAACGCACGAAGGCGATCGCCCGGATGTCGTCGGCCGCCTTGGCGTCGGGGATCTGGTTCTCGGCCGCGGGATCGAACACGAACACCACCTCCCGGCTCTGCACCGGAAATGACCCATTCGGATAGAACCAGTCAGCAGTACGGGCGGGAGCAGAACCTGCCCATGATGCTGATGGTGCTGATCACCTCGGCGTCAGCCGGTGTGAGGGCCAGGACCCTCGTGATCTGGGTCGCCTGGGCCTCGCCGACTTGGGAGATCCCGGCGCGGACGTTGACGGGCGCCAGCCCCGCGCCGAAGACAGGGCCTGCACCGTCACCACGAGCGCCACGGCGATGCGGGGATCCAGCTGTAGCGGAACCGCTGGGCCGTCCATACAAGCACCATGACCGTTCCGAGCAGCACGAACGGGTAGACAGCGGCGTTCTGGAACCCCTGATTGATCAGCGCGGTGTTGGCGCTCAAGGCATTGGTGACCATCACCACCACGGGGACTCCGAATCCCCAGGCGGAGGCCAGCCCGACCACACCGACCTGTTTGACCAGGATGTACATGGTGGTCAGGCGCTCATGGAGCTGGTTGATGACCCGTGTCGGATGGAGGAGTAAGCCCGAGATCAGGATGGCGATGCCGGTGGGACCCGACAGCGTCCGCCGTCCGACCAGGTGGGCGTAGGTGGTGATGCCCGATCCGGCGCTGGCGCCGAGGACTGAGACAACTGCTAACCAGCCGATGGCGGCGACGACGACCAGGGCCCCTTGGCGCCGGGTTTCCCAACCGGCCAGCAGTGCCGAGATGCCCAGCCCGACCAGGGTGATTGCGGCGAAGGTGCCACACGTCAGCGCCATCACCACCCAGATCCACGCCCGCCGGTGCCGGCCCGACCACAGGTCACGCCCGGCCAACAGGACGAACAAGGTGGAGATGGCCTCCATGTGGAAGTCGGAGAAGAGGATCTGGTAGGCGCCTGGGCTGGCTACCAGCACTGCCAACACCACCGTTGCCACGCCAGCGGCGGGCCACCACGGCACCGTGCGCCGCTCCAGGTAGTCCACGATCCAGAGGAAGACCGCGAAACCGCTGCCGGCCACGGCCAGGTCCTGGATCCACAGCAGGGCCACCGACCCCGAATACACCAGGTGAACGAGGGCCAAGGGCCAGACGATCAGCTCGAAGTCGCTCTTGAAGAACGGGAAGTGGTAGATCGTGTCGTACGGATTCAGGTGGCCCTGGCCGATCAGAGTCCAGGCCTGGTTGTAGGTAGCGAAGTCCTCACCCAGATAGTCGTGGTGGTAGATGGTCGTGGAGTAAACGACCAAGCCGATGCACCAGAGCCCCATGACAACGGCGCCGGCCACGCGCAGCCACTTCCATCGTCGCTCGGGTCCCCCGGGATCGCCGTTCGTCGAAGGTAGAAGGTCGAAGGCCGCTTCCGGACCGGACAAGACGGCGGTGACGTCGGCGACTGCACAAAGCGATCCGCGTGTCCGGGTACGTCGGGTCGAAGAGGCACGTCGCAGTGTGCTCACCGAAAATCCTCATCGGCAAGTCATCATGTTCGGGAGTCGCCCGAAAGTGCCTGATTGTTCGGGGGCACCAGGCTCGCCCCCGTGACGTATCGACTAGGAGCGCTTCGCATGGCTCAGAGCACAATGCTTCCGAGTTTGCTCCACTGAGCAGAGGCGGCTCGACGGTGTCTTACGCTGACAGCCTGTGCCTAGATCGTTGTCTTCTGCGGCGCACGAGCCGGCTCACAAGAGCATCTCTTCCCCAACTGGCTAAATACGATCTTTTCCTTGGATCGCGAACAGGATCCCGCAGGCTAACAACTCAGAGCATCGACCGAGCAGTCACGTGTCGTGCGGTCGTGGTCAAGCGCCCAAATTGCCAAGCCCTCACCGGCCCATATGTGTCACGAGTACAACACAGGGTGGATGAATCGGCTAGAGGCCCGGACGCAGCCAATCCTGACTCCTTTGGCCACTGGAACTCGGAAATCGCTGGTGCAAGATGAACAGATGACCCTTGCCACTTGGGCGACGAAGACGGCAATTGTTATCGAATCAACGCTGCCAGGTCCTGATCATTTTCCATTCGATCAAGCTCAAATCGTCCGCGACGAAGACCGCCCACCAGCGACCGTTTGGGTCTTTGTAGCGACAGTACAGGGACCCCATCCCGCCAATGAGTTGCCTGAATGCGCGAATGCAGCGGCAGTTGGCCGGCGCGGAAATCTTCGATATGAACCTTTCTACGATTCAAGTGTCGGGACGTGTGTGTTACAGGTAAATGGGCCTCACCCGGCCGGGCGCAGGCAGCGGCCGCGGGCGTGACACAGGTGACGCTCACGAACCCCCGGCCGGTCGGATCGGCGCCGGCCGTCACGGGCATCGACCTCGGCACGGGGACGGGGTGAGATCCTCCGGGAGGTGAGCTCTCGCTCGGCCTCGCCTGATTCCCCGCCGCTGGACCTCAGACCAGGTTGTCCCCGCCGAAGAGCTCGGAGACCGAGGTGTCCTCGAAGACGGCGTCGATGGCGTCGGCGATGATCTTGGCCACCGAGAGGACCTCGAGCTTGTCGAACATGCGATCCTCGGCCACGGGCAGGGTGTCGGTGACGACGACCCGGGAAATCGGTGCCGCCTTGAGCCGGTCGACGGCGGGGTCGGACAGCACGGCGTGGGTGGCCATGACCGAAATTTCGGCTGCGCCGGCGTCGGCCAGCAGTTCGGCCGCGGCAGAGATCGTTCCGGCGGTGTCGATCATGTCGTCGATGAGGACGCAGTGGCGACCCTCCACCTCACCGACGACATGGCGCGCCTTGACCTCGTTGTAGGTTCCCCGCGGCCGCGTCTTGTGGATCAGGGCCAGGTCGAAGCCGAGATGCTGGCTGTAGCGCTCGGCCACCTTGACCCGCCCGGCGTCGGGCGCCACCACCACGACGTCGTCGCCGAGGTGGTCGCGCATGTAGCCCTCGAGCACGGGCGCCGCCACCAGGTGGTCGAACGGGGTGTCGAAGAAGCCTTGGATCTGCCCCGAGTGAAGGTCCACGCTGATGACCCGGTCGGCGCCTGCCGCCGAGAGCATGTCGGCAACCAGCTTGGCGGTGATCGGCTCGCGACCGGTCGACTTGCGATCCTGGCGCGAGTAGCCGTAGTAGGGGCACACGGCCGTGATGCGCTTGGCCGACGCGCGCTTGGCGGCGTCGATCATGATCAGGTGCTCCATCAGCGAATCGTTGACGGGGCTGGCGTGCGTCTGGATGATGAAGACGTCGCAGCCGCGAATGGAGATGTCGTACTTGCAGTAGATCTCGCCGTTGGCGAACTCTCGCAGGTTCGCCTCCCCGAGCTCGACGCCCAGGTGTCCTGCGATGTCGTTGGCCAGTGCGGGATGTGCGCGACCCGAGACCAATTCCAGGCGGCGACGCGGGATCAGCTCCACGAGCACAACGCTAGTGCGCCGCTGCGCGCACCGTGGCCGGCTGTCCTTCGAGAACTATCACTTCATCTGTTTATAGTTCGCCGAAGACAACGGCCCGCGCCGGGGCCATCCGCCCGAGGACATCGGCCCACGGGGGCCATCCGCCGAGGGCGGAGGTCCCGCCGACCTGATCGGGTGCGTGCGCCGAGCCGGCAGAGCGAGCAGGGCGGGCGGGCTCAGGCCGTCGGGCTGCCGAGCACCGTGTGGGGCCTCAGCTCCGTCCCGGCCGGCACCTCTGCACCCGGCTCCAGCACGCTGTAGGGGCCGATGATCGCCCAGTCGCCGATCGTGGCCCGGGTGCACACGCTCTCGGCCACGATCGCGCCACGGCCGACGATGGTGTCGGTCAGCACGCTGTCGGGCCCGATTTCGGCTCCGGCCCCGATGGTGCAACTGCCCCGCAGGACGACCCCGGGCAAGAGCGCGACGTCTGCCTCCAGGTGGGCTCGGGCGTCCACGTACGTGCGCTCGGGATCCCACATGGTGACGCCTCGGCGCATCCAGCGCTCGTTGATGCGGTCGCGCAGTTCCGCCTCGGCCACTGCCAGCTGGGCTCGATCGTTCACGCCGGCCGCCTCCATGGAGTCCGGCAGCACCAAGGAGCGCACCTTGTAGCCGGCGCTGCTGAGGACGGCGACGGCGTCGGTCAGGTAGTACTCGCCCTGGGCATTGGCCGGGCGGATCCGGCGCAGGGTGGGCGCGAGCACGCTGCGCCGGAAGCAGTAGATGGAGGTGTTGACCTCGTCGATCGCCTTCTCCTCCTCGGTGGCGTCGGCCTCCTCCACGACCCGGCTGACGTCGCCGTCCTTCCCGTGCACGACCCGCCCGTAGCCCGACGGGTTCTCGACCACGGCCGTCAGCAGCGTGGCGCCCGCGTCCTCGGCCCGGTGCTCCCGCACCAGCGTGGCGAGCGTCTGGGGCCGCAACAACGGCGTGTCGCCCGGGAGCACGACCACGTCCTCCACCTCGTCGTCGTCCTCGGGCAGCCCCGTCAGCCCGACGGCCAGCGCGTCGCCGGTCCCCGACTGTGTGAGTTGCTCGACGAATTCGATCTGCATGGTCGGCGGCGCGTGCTGCACGAGGGTCTTGGTGACCCATTCACCGCGGTGGCCGACGACGACCACGACGCGCCGCACGTCGATCTCGGCCATGGCGTCGAGCACGTGCAGGATCATGGGGCGGCCGCACAGCAGGTGCAGCGGTTTGGGGCGTTCGGAGCGCATCCGCGTCCCCTCCCCGGCGGCCAGGACGACGGCGGACAGTCGGCGTTCGGGCATCGCAGCATTCTTAGCCCGCCTGGACGCCCGGTGTGCGTATGGGACACTCGTAGCGTGCCGGAGCTGATCCCCTACGACGAGTTCGGGCTGTTCCACGAGAACGCCGCCGAGTACGGCCTGCCCTATCCGGGGCCACCCGACGTCCGCCGCGTCGACCTCGAGGTCTCGCCCGGTCGCAGGGTCTCCAGCCTGGTCTGGGGCACCGAGCCGCCCGAGCTCGTCCTCGTCCACGGCGGGGCGCAGAACGCCCACACCTGGGACACCGTGGCGCTGGCCCTCGGGCGCCCGCTCGTGGCGGTGGACCTGCCCGGGCACGGCCACTCCGACGGTGGGCCCGAAGGCTCCGTCTCGGTCGGCGGCAACGGCCGCGACCTCGCCACGGTCGTGGCCGAGCTCGCCCCCGCGGCGCGCGGTGTCGTCGGCATGTCGCTCGGCGGTATGTCCTCCCTCGCCCTGGCGGCGCAGGCCCCCGAGCTCGTGCGTGCCCTCGTCCTCGTCGACATCACGCCCGGCGTGAACGCGGAGAAGGCCGCGCCGGTGACCAACTTCATCAACGGGCCGGCGAGCTTCGACAGCTTCGACGATCTCCTGGCCCGGACGATGGAGCACAACCCGACCCGATCGGAGTCATCGTTGCGTCGCGGCATCCTGCACAATGCCGTCCAGCGCGAGGACGGCAGTTGGGTGTGGCGCTACGCCCGCTTCCGCACCGAGCCCGCGGCGTCCCCACCCGACTTCACCAACTGGTGGGAAGCCGTCTCCGCGCTCACCGTCCCGCTCATGCTCGTGCGCGGGCTGGCCTGGTCCGTCGTCGACGACGAGGACGTCGCCGAGCTGCTGCGCCGCCAGCCCACCGCGACGGTGGTGGGTGTCGAGGGGGCAGGGCACAGCGTCCAGGGAGACCGCCCCGTCGAGCTGGCCGGCATCCTGGCCCGGTTCCTCTTCTCCGACGGCTGATGGACAAGCGCGTCTGGCTGTCGCGTCGCGCCCTGAAGCTGCACGCAGTCATCCTCGTCGTCGTCCCCGCCTTCATGGCTCTCTGCATCTGGCAGATCACCCGCGCCCTCGGGGGCAACAGCCTGAGTTGGGCCTACGTCTTCGAGTGGCCCATCTTCGCCGGCTACGCCGTCTACATGTGGTGGCGCTTCGTGCACGAGGCGCCCGAGGACACGCAGCCTCCCGTCCCCGCCGACGC
>CAVSLS010000038.1:0-26382 GCA_963728845.1 uncultured Acidimicrobiaceae bacterium | reverse complement strand
CGGGACCCTGGCCGGCACCTCCGCAGCCGGGGCAGCCGTCCTTGACGACCTAGAGACCCAGAGGCTCGCCCCTGCTCGCGTCGGGGCGCCGCGCTCTCCTATCGGGGTGCCCTGGGAAGTCCCAGCCCCAACCAGGCGATCAGATCACGCTGGATCTCGTTCGTGCCACCACCGAAGGTGAAGATGGTGTGGGCCCGGGCCTCGCGCTCGAGCCTGCCCTGGAGCACGGCGCCGGGCGACCCATCGACCAGATAGGCGGATTGGCCCACGACGTCGCTCAAGGTCCGGTAGGCCTCGAGGGCGAACTCGCTTCCGTAGACCTTCGTGGCCGATGCGTCGGCAGGCTGCAGGCCCTTGTCGGCGGCCCACGCCACCTTCCAGTTGAAGAGCTTGAGCGCTTCGGCACGGGCCCAGAGGCGCGCCAGGGCGATCTGGACCCACTGCTGGTCGATCACCCGGCGACCATCGGGCAGATGATGGGCCGCTGCCCAGCCCCGGACCTCTTCGATCGCGCGCAGAATGCCCGCCGCCGGAGAGATGGCGACCCGCTCCAGGTTGAGCTGGTTGGTCATGATGGCCCAGCCGCCGTTCTCCTCGCCGACCAGGTTGGCGGCGGGGACCCGCACGTCGTCGTAGTAGGTGGCGCTGGTGAACTCCCCCGCGATCGTCCGGAGCGGGGTCCAGCTGAAGCCGGCGGCATCCGTCGGCACCAGGAACACCGACAACCCCCGGTGCTTGGGTGCCTCGGGGTCGGTTCGAGCGGCGAGCCAGACGAAGTCGGCGTACTGGATGGCGCTCGTGTAGAGCTTCTCGCCCGTGATGACCCATTCGTCGCCGTCGCGTTGGGCCCGGGTCCGCAGCGAGGCGAGGTCCGTGCCGGCCGACGGCTCTGTGTACCCGATGGAGAAATGGAGCTCACCCCGGAGGATGCCGGGAAGGATGCGCGCCTTCTGCTCAGGCGTGCCCAGCTGCATGATGGCAGGACCCACGGTACCGAGGGTGAGAAGCGGCAGGGCCACGCCGGCCCAATGCGACTCCTCCACGAAGATCATCTGGTCGACGGGACCCCTCCCCTGACCGCCGTATTCCACCGGCCAGCCCAGCCCGAGCCACCCGTCTTCTCCCATCCGCCGGATCGTGGCGACATAGTCGGGCCGACCGCCGTCGTGCGCCATCTCGCCCACCAGTTGGGCGAAGTACGCCCGAAGGCGGGTCTTCAGCTCGCGCTGCGCCTCGCTCAGCTCCAGACGCAAAGCACGTCCCTCATTTTCCGGAACATAGCAGTGCCTGTTCCGCCCAGGCCTGACACCGCCGCCGGCCTACAGGGCGCGAGGCGCAACATGCCGACAAGGCCTTCGGCATCCACCGCAGGCCGCCCCGGTTGGAGCATCCCAGCCGAGGGCGCCCAGCGTCCCGAGAGCGGGCGTGTTCGTGAGTGCCCAGGCCCCCATCGTCACCTCGATCGCACTGTTCGGACCCGCCAGCCGAGTCAAGACACCGACAACAACCACAAGGAAGGAGGACGTCGTGGTTCTCACAACGGAATGACGCAAAGGAAGGGGCCGGGCGGCGGGAAGGCGAGCGTGGCGACTGAGCCCACCGGGGCTCTTCGATCCACCACTCGGGACCAAGGACCCTACCGGCTCGTATGGCATGCGAACACCCTGGACAGGAGTGACGGCGCATGAGCCGAGGGCGACGAAAGGAGTCACGAAATGGCAACGTCCCGCGGAGGCCGACGTCGCCGAGGGCACGGACGAACCTGTCCCATGAGGGCACCCTTCGTGGCCGTTGCGGTCGGCGCGGCGGGCGTGCCCGTCGTCTGCGTCGACAGCGCCACAAGGACCCCGGGGCTCAAGTTAGGGGGCGTTGATGTCGATGAGAGAGACATCGGGGGCGCAAGAACCGACCCGCTTGAGCACGTCGGGTACACAATGACTGAAACTCAGAACCACATCGCTATAGAGGTGATCGACTCGTTCGGGCAGCCGTCTGCCCCGGAGCAAGGCCGAGATCTCGCCGAGCGCTATCTGTCCGATCGGGGAGCGAACTCCCTCGACGAGGACACAGAACTGGCGTATGCGCTCAGGGAGAGAATGACGGTGTTGCAGAGTCAAGTGGAGCTCGTGCAAGCGCAATTGTCATCGATGCGCAGTGGAAGGGCGTCGAAGGGCTTGTACGCTCGAGTGTTCGTTCCCCTCATGCACGAGTTCCAAGAGGCGTCCATGCAATACCAGCCAATCATGGCCAAGGACTCGCAACGGCGACAAGAGGAACGGCGGCCTGCGGCGCCAACGAGGCGACACCGGCGATCCACGTGGCCTCAATTGCACCGATCCGTGAACCTGTCGGGGTAGCACCCGGCGATCGAGGGCGGCCGGTATGTGCGCTCATTCGCCAACCGGCTGGTCAATCGGCACGGGTCGCACGTGAAAGCCGCCAATACGACGTTCTGGCGGAACATCAACTGGTGAGTCGGGTTCTTGCCTCTCGGGATCCCGGTCGGCGGTATCAGTCTGATCCTCGATAACCCTGACGTGAGCCGTGGCCGGTCGTGGTGTGTCTTCCCGTTCGGATGCCTCAGCCAACTGTTCGAGCTGACGTTTGTCCCGGCGTCGCCGGAGGGGACCGCCCCTCGATGTGGGTACATCGCCCTGCGCCATGACCTGAGCCTATGGGCTGATCTGACAACCACGGTGGATTTCACCCGCGGCCAGGCCGGCCGGGCGGCCGACGATGCTCGGACCACGAACTCCAACCCGGTGGCGGCGAGGCGGGTGTCCCCGCCAGCTCGGCGTATGGGGGCACCGTGCCTAGCTTGGAGCGATCGCGGAGGCCGGGCGCCACTCGTAGCAAACGTCGGGCGCCTGCTCCTCGTTGTCGCCGGTCGTCGTGGCAATGGCGACGAATCCGCGCTCCTCATAGAACCGCCGGGCGTCGATATTGCTCTGGAAGGTCCAGAGTCTCAGCCCGGTCGGACGCTGCCTCATGGCATGGTCCAGCAGTGCTCCCCCGATGCCCCTGCGCGTCGAACCTGGGGCGACATAGAGGTGCTCGACCCACTCATGGTCGAGCACCATCAGGGCTATCGCCTCGCCACGAACGTCAACGACCCAGACCTCACAGTTCGGGAGAACGACCTCGTCGAACCATCGGTGTACCTCCTGATCGTTGTGGACGGTTGGAGGTATTGATGGAACTGCAGCCGCACGGGACCGGAGCCACAACGCAGCGAGGGATTCTGCCTCGCCTGGAAGGGCTCTGCGAATCTCCATGCCACATCATGTCCCCGGTCCGGCATCGTACGGAGGCGACCTGCCTGAGGCGCGCCGACATGCGCGTCGGGTGGCCATAGAGTGCGAACCGATGGTCGGAAGCGACCTACCAGGTGAACAACGACGTCCGGCTCATGCCCGACGGCACGGGGTCAGCCGGGCCACCGAAGAGCGCCTGGCTGAGCTTGGGCGGCGACTGCCACCGCCGAGCGAGGCGGACCGCAAGGTCATGGCCGCCGACCAGGCCGCACGCATCACCCGACGTCTCGCCGCGGGCTTCGTGGTCCTGCTCGTCCTTGCCCTGGGGGTCGGGGGGGCGGTGCAATGGCTTCGGCCTGTGCCCCAACCCGCCTTGGGAGCGCTGGCGACGCCGATTCGCATACCAGGGCCAGATCCTTCGTTGCCGTGGCCCTCTACAGGCGAGGCGGCGCTGACGGTGCAAGGTCTGGGGACCTTCGGGCATGTCCGAGATACCGAACCGGCACCCATCGCCGCGCTCGTCGGAGTGCTCACGGCCTACGTGATTTTGAAGGATCACCCCATCTCACCTGGCGGTGACTCCGGGCCCACCATCTCGGTGACGTCCCAGACGCTCTCGGCGTACCAGGCCGGCAGTGCGGCAGGCCAGCCCGAGGTCACGGTGGCCGCTGGGGAGACCCTGACCGAGCTGAACGCGCTGGAAGGGCTGCTCATCGACTCGGGTGCCGACATGGCCACGCTCCTCGCTGACTGGGATGCGGGATCCACGTCGGCCTTCGTGACCAAGATGGACCTCACCGCGCTCTCCCTCGGCCTCAGCCACACCCACATCACGGATCCCAGCGGGGCGGATCCCGGCACCGTCAGCACCCCGAGCGACCTCATTCGCCTCGGCGAAGCAGCGATGCGGATCCCGGTTTTCAGCCAGATTGTCTCGCTCGGCGAGACGACCCTCCCCTTGGCCGGCCTCCGCTACAACCCCAATTTCGATTTGGGCCAGGACGGCATCGTCGGGATCGCGGCCGGGTCCGACACGGCCACGAACGGCTGCTACCTCTTCGCCAGCGCGGAAGACCGTGAACGGGCAGAGCGTGACCCTCTATGGGGCGGTGCTCGGGCAGTCCGGACCGAACGGCCCCAACACCGCTGCAGTGGATGCGGGCGACGCACTGGTGAGGGCCGCTCTCGGTGCCATCACCGCCGTTCCGGTCTTCCCCGCCGGACACGTTGCCGGTGAGCTCTCCGCTCAGTGGGGTGCGTCGGCGCCGGTCATGGTGACCGAGCCGGTGACCGTCGTGGGGTGGCCCGGCCTGAGCGTTGCCGTGACAGCCCGGCTCAACGAGCTGACCATGCCCCTTGCGGCCGGATCACGAATCGGGTTTCTTCGGATACACCAGGGTTCCCACGTCACCAGCGTGACATTGGAGAGCACCTCCCCGCTCTCGGGACCCTCTGCGTCCTGGCGCCTCACTCGATGATCGGACAGCGTGGTCAGGCTGACCGGCGTTGCCGCCAAAGCCGATTCGGTGCGCTGGCGTGTGGGCTCCTCAAGGCCAAAGGGTTGCCGTATGAGGATGCATGCTTCCCATCAGGGCGACAAGCATCATCATTCCCTGCGACACGCCCAGCATGCCCACAAGCGGACCCTCCCAGGCGGGGCGCATTCGCCACGCGTAGGCCGCGTAGACGGTAATCACCGCCATCGAGTACCGCAGAACGCTGTCCGGCTCGTACGAGCTCAGCACCGTCAAAGTGCTCGCGATGGTGAAGACCCACCAGAACGCCGGAATGGTCACCCCCTTGTCGCGCGCCTTGGACAAGAGCACAATCCCGCCATACGCAAAGGCCACGCCGAGGACGCAGAGCACCACCTGCCCGTCCTTCAGCGCCTGGGGATCCGTGAACAGGTCGACGACCGCCAGAATCGGAGTGGTGAACCAGACGAAGTGCGAATCTCCCCAGAACCGTTCCGCCTGCACGAAGGCCAATGGCGTGCCCGCAGTCCACCACGAGTACACCAACCAGGCCACGAAGCCGAGTGGCGCGATGGCCACGGCTACCAATGGGCGGATCTTGCGATGCGTGAGACACGCGTGCCCCGCGCCAACAGCGACACACGCAATGAGGACAACACCGAAGTCCCTGGTGAGACTTCCGAGTACGGCAAAGAGCGCGGCCGTGATCCAATAGCGCCGCGAGAGTGCATAGAGGCACGCTCCACACGTCGTGATGAAGAGCGCCTCGGAGTAGCCCAAGCTCAGAACGTACACGGTCGGAAAAAAGACGTAGAGCAGAACTGCCCGATCGGCGACGACGGCTCCGAAGACCTCTCGTACCGCCAACCAGACAGCGATGGCCGAGGTGAGCCCGAGGGCGAAGGACAAGATCACAGTGGCCTGGCCGTAGGACAGACGGGTGACCTCGACGGCGGCGCGTATGGTGAGGGGCCAGGCCGGAAAGAAGGCCCACCGGCTGCCGTTGCCC
The DNA here is from genome assembly GCA_963728845.1 of uncultured Acidimicrobiaceae bacterium. GTDB lineage: Bacteria > Actinomycetota > Acidimicrobiia > Acidimicrobiales > RAAP-2 > Bog-473. Next base: position 20,644 of record CAVSLS010000038.1, on the reverse strand, counting down.
TCGTTGACGACATGGTGCGGGTACCCGTGTTGCGCGATGAGGGTGTACCAGTGCCCGTCCCAGCCTGCCGTCAAGGCGCTGAACAAGTGCAGATGTGGTGTGAACCACTTGGCTCCCATTGCGGCAAACAGGACCGCGACTCTTGAGAGGACGTAGTAAGCGCAGGGGCGGGCGATGGCATGTAAGCGCCGCCAGTGCTCACCGTCCGTCGGTGGGGCGGGTTCGAGGGGCCCAACATCGGACCCGGTTCGATCCGCCGTCGGAGTCGGTACAAGTTTGTCCGCCGGCAGGGCCACCGCGGCCTCAACGGGCTCGCCCGGTCTCAACGCCAAGGGTTGCTCTTGGACGGTGCTCATCAGCGGAGCCAGACCCAGGCGATCGAGTCGCGACGGCGACGGCACGGAGCACAGGGCGCACGACATCTCAACCGATCCACTGGTCTTCCCCCCTCTTACACCGCCATGTCGGTTCGGACGTGCGAACCCACGCCTACCTCCCCACTCCAATCTAGGAAGTCAGATCCCAGTCGCCATGGGCCAAAAGGCTCATTTCCGAACCGGTCTCGCGTAAGCTGGCCGGCGCCGCTTCAGCCCGATGTGGACTCCCGCGAGCCCGAAGAGGACCTCAGCGATGCGGTCAGCCGGTGCACGTTGCCCCGGACCGAGGCCGGGACCAAGTCCTGCTCGCCGGGGCACAGGTCGATCATGGCCACCGACTCGAGGTTGTTGAAGGTGTGGACGGAAAGGGGCACGTGGGTCTGACTCTCCACGCTGTCCGCGCCGAGGGCCTCGTTCGTCCGGGACGTATCGATCCCCCCGCCCTGGCGCAGAAACGCGCAGAATGCGGCTCCGTCCGTCAACATGGCCCGGAGGGCGACGTTGACGTCCTGCTGGACGTAGGTGGCCAGGTCAGAGTCGGCCTTGGCCACGTCGGTGAGGTAGGCGGCATCCTAAACGGGGTTGACTTCGGTGCGCGCAGCGGACTCGTGGGGTGAACCGTCGTGTGTGTCGCGGCCTGGGCGATCCCGCCACAGGCAAAGCTCCCGACGACCAACGTGGCGAGGACGACGAGGCCGTTTCATCGGCGCTCCGACCCACTCACCACGAGGCACTCACTTTCCGTGGCATGACAAGGCTCCACGGCGGAACCGGGCGGCCCAAGAGACCCTGCGCAGCGACCGTGACGTCTCTCCAGGCTTTATCGGCGAGCCGGGACGGTGCTGGCGGATGGTCTACGCCCGGAAGCCCCAGGCGACCCACTGCGACGAACGGTCGGCGTGGACGGGAAGGTGGCGCTCGCCGCGGGGTAACCGCCGGTGGATCGTGTGGGCCTGCCCCGAGCACTGGAGGCCTGACAGGGCTGCGGGACTTCGGGCGGCGTCCATCGTGAGTTAAAGGGCCGCGAAGTCGGGCCCGTGGCGCGGTGAGGTTGGGCCAACTCATATGGAGCAGTAGGTGCTTTAGGTTGGGGAACCGAAAGCACCTACTGCGGTGGCGTCTCACGAGTGGTAAACGACTCAGGACGCAGGCTCCTGGTTGGTGATGTGACGCGGCGGTTGTGACGTCGTCTCGGTCCGCCTTCTTGGTAGTAGGGGGTCGCAGTTCTCGCTGTGGTTCGAGCAGCTGGCGTCGGAGGTCCTGAAGCAGCCGGATGCTCTCCGAGGTCTGCGTGACACCGCGCCAACCACAACCGGCGCGATCGAGCACGGCCCACACGAGCGAGAGACAGCTGGCCTCGCCGGGCAGCCGGCCGATGACCTTGACTCGCCAGCGGGTCTCGCCGAAGGTGCGCTCGATGAAGTTGGAATGGCGGATCCGCTTCCAGTGCTGGCGCGGGAAGCGCAGGTACTCGGTCAGCGAGGCGAAGTCGTCTTCGAGGCAGGCGATCGCGGCGGGGTACACCTTGGCGTAGCGGGTGGCGAAGATCCCCCAGAACGCCGCCTTCTCCTCGGCTTGGGCGGACACCGGCACCTTGGCCACGATGTTGCGACAGCGATGGATGAGGCAGCGCTGGCGCAGGCTCTGGCGAAACGTCGTCTCGAGCGCGCCGATCAGGCCCGGGGCGCAGTCAGGGTGACGAGCCGCTCGTCGTGAAAGGACCACCTCCTCCGATTGGTGGCCTCGTAGCCTGCGGTGCTGGAGCCGAGGTCACGCTGCTGGTGGGTATGCCGGTCGCGTCGGCAGGAAACAGCAACGTCATTCCGGGATAGATCAGGTTGGGGTCGACCAAGGTGTGCCCGTCGGCCTGGGAGATCCCCCTGTTCAGCGCGAACAGCTCCTGATAGCGGAGGGGGTATCCCAAATATCGGGCGGCGAGAGCCCAGAGGGTGTCACCGGGCTGGACCACGTAGACGTGGGTCGCGGGGGGCTGGGTCGTCGGCGGCGGCTGCACGACCGGGCTCGGCGGAGGAGCAGTCCTGAGAGGTGGCGGGGTGGAATGGACGCTCGACGACGTCGGTCCTGTGGTCGCGGCGACGGCGGGCGCTCGCGGCTGGGGTACGAGACGCGACACCAGCGCCTGCCCTAGGAAAAGTACCGCAACGGTCACTCCGAGAGCGAGCAGCACGGTGCGCCACGCGTCCGCCGCCAAGAACCGCCAACGCCGGATCGGCAACTCAAAGTGGGCGTCCTTGAGCCGCAATGCCTGCTTCTCAATCAACCACCAACTGAGGACTGCGAGGGGCACGGTGCAGAGCACGCCCAGGACTGAGAAAGCAAAATAGCCCCAGGAAACCACTCCGAAGATCGTCAGCAGCTGCTGCGTTGGGAACCCGTAAATGTAGATGCCATACGAATAGTCGTTCTTCGATCCGACGCCTCGGAAGGGTAGGTGCATGCCGAGCCAAATCATGGGATAGACAAGGAAGACGCCAGCTAGGTCGGTGCTGGTTAACCAGTAGCTTGGCACGTCGTTGCCAATCGGTACCGCGAACGACACCAGGAAGACCGCACTGCTGATCGCGGCCAAGAGTCCGGAGTCCGGGATCTTGTCCCGGTACAGGTAGATGCACGAACCCAAAAGGAAGACCGGGAACAGTCTGAGCACGCTCATCCAGTTAGCAAAATGAAATGCATTGACCTGACTATTCCAACCCGGATACCCGACCACGACGGCGTAAATTCCCCAGAGCAGAACCGTCGCCGCCAACACTGGCCAACGGCGGCGCAGCAGGCCGCCGAAAGCGGCCGCCGCCAACACGACGTAGCAGAGGAACTCCCACCACAGAGTCCAGATTGAGCCGTTCCAGAGGCCATAAAGCGGGCTCCCCCTCAGTGTGTTTGAAATGCCCCCCTGGCCGATGTAGAGGAAGAAGTTCCGGTAGACATAGCTCACCGGCCCGTCGGGCTCACGAAAGTAGCAAGACAGCCCGCAGTCGGCGCGTCCTGGGTTGGAATGAAACCATCCGATCACCCCGAACCCAAACACGATCGCGAGAAGGCAAACCCAGAAGGCCGGGAATATTCTGAGAAATCTCTTCCAGAAGTATTCGAGGGCGCCGTTCTGCATGGCACTTCTGGCAATCAGGAAGCCACTTATCCCGAAGAAACAGTAGACCGCCACGGTGCCAATCGTCGTTTTCCCGAGGCGCCATAGGTTCTCAGAAAAGGGGATAGAGAGTGTGCTCGCATGGCTGAAGATCACCGCGGTGGCAAGGACGAGCCGGAGGAAGTTGAGGCTATTGGATCGCCAGTTAAAGCTCTGTTCGAGTGTGGGTCGGGCTGACCCTCGCCCCGTTTGGGCCACCGAACTGTCAGTCGACACGCGGGGAAATGCTAGTCAGAGTGAACCGTCCTGGAATTTTGGGAGGCTCCGTCCCTATCACCTGTGTGGGGACGATCCAACAGGTTGCACAGCTTCATGCGGAGTGGACCATCTCGCGCAGCTCTCTTGTCTTGGGCGGGGCGATCCAGGCTTCGGCCTGGCCGCCCGGATCATCGCCAAGGACCCCTGGACGCCAGTGGTGGCGGCCGCAATCATCGGATTCCTGCCGAGGTTCGTTTTTCTCTCGGCGTTCGTCACCAACGACAATCTGCCCAGTCCCGGCACAACGGTGACACCGGAGGCAGTGCCTAACGACCGCCGACCGGTCAATGCTCAATGCGATCTCTCGCAGCCTGCGAAGCGAATACAGCGGCTGGCGCCCCAAATTCTAGGCATCTAGAATGTTTATGCGCCGTGCCCTCGACTAAAGACACCGCCAGTCCGACTGCGCCGATGCGCCTACCCTCGTGGACCACCTATCTGGCCGCCTTCGTCTTGGCAGCCTCCGTGGTCGCCTACTTCTGGTTCATCAAGCGCTACGGCGTCAACGCGATGTACGCAGACCAGTGGAGCAACGAAGCGTTGATCCATGATTCCTATTCGGGGACACTGAGCTTTTCCAAACTATGGGCACTGCACAACGAAAACCGGATATTGTTCCCCAACCTCATCGTTATCGGGCTTGCCCGCGTAACTCACTACAGCATTCTCGCTCAGCTCTATTTGAGCGGCGTGATGATGGTGTTGGCTGTCGGGTTGGTTATCTGGATGCATCGTCTTCGATCACCGGAAACACCGTGGCTCCTTTACTGCCCAGTCGCTGTCGTGCTCCTCTCGTTCGTCCAGTACGGTAATACCCTCTCGGGATTCCAATTGGCTTGGTCTCTCGTGCTGCTGACGTTGGCATTGACGCTGTATCTTCTAGATCGCCCTACACTTGGCTGGCTTACTCTTGGGGGTGCGATAGCCGCAGCGGTGGTGGGTAGCTTCTCGTCGCTGCAAGGACTGCTGATTTGGCCAGCTGGTCTCGTTTTGCTCTATCACCGGCGGCGTCCGCTCAATGTAGTGGCGACATGGGCGGTGGCTGCAGTGCTGAGCACAATCGTCTACTTCGATGGTTACAACAACTACAACTCTCAACAGGGCGAGTTGGGCGGATATGGCTATGTGTTGGCGCACCCCCTGGACGCGGTGAAGTTCTTTTTCTACGCGATCGGTGATGTCATTGGTGCCCAGCCGTCTCAGACGAGTAGCAATGGACCCGTCATCGGGTTGGGGGTTGTGATCTTTGCGACCGCGATCGTAGTTCTGGTCCATTGCAACAGACGCCGGCACGAAACGGATGGTAGTCCGCTCTGCTCGGCTCTCATTTGCTTTGGGTTGTTATTCGCTGCCACCGTGACCGAGGGCCGAGTAGTACTCGGCATCGGGCTGGCAGCGCAGTCGCGTTATACGACGTTCGATCTTCTCATTCCGATTGGTTGCTACCTGGCAGTGCTGAACTGGGGCTCCTCCGGGGGAGGGCATCACCCGCTTCTGCCGTCACGGGCAATCGACTCAGTCGAGTCTTCATGGACACCTCACCGAGCCATGGATCGGGTCCTGCTTCCCGTGCTCGCCGCAATCCTCGCCGGAGTCATCGGCCTGCAAGTTGTGCTCGGCCTCACGAACGGACTCTCCGGTGGGCAAGCGGCTCAGAGGCTCCTCGTCAAGTCGGCCGATGTCCTCGTCAATATTCAGCACGCTTCAAGTGCCCAAGTTAAATACTGCCTGTATCCTTTCGAGTCACCCAGCGCCACCCGGAGAGAGGCCCAGTTTCTCCGGCACAACAGTCTGGGTGTGTTCGCAACATCGGACGCCTCGAAATTTGTCAAGCAAGGACTTGCGCCGACCGTGTCGTGCTTGTGAGCCATGACCTTCGAGGACTATCGCAACGAACGCCGAGGCTCACCCACCCCGGTAATCCGCCCGGGCGACCAGGCGGCTCGGTCACGCAGCAATCGACTTCTACAGCCAACCAGTCGCTGAGCAAACGCTGAACACTTCAATCGTGTTGCCGTCCCGCCCCAAGCCGAAAACGCGCAGACTCCTCATCGCGAGCGTGGTGCCATTGGGGCTGATCCTCAGTATCTTGTTCTCGTTGCTCCCGCTCGGCCTTTATCATCGTGGTCTTCGCTGGGTCGGTCTCGTCATTAGTGAGCTAGCCCTCGCACTGACCTTTGCTCGTCTGATCCGACTCACGCGTTTACCAGCAGACGTAGGAGCATGACCGTATTCCCCGCTCGGCGGGTGAATGTCGAAGGGGTCCAGTGCCCCCGTACATTGATACTTCTCTGAGGGTCCACCGCTTGACTGCTGGTCCTGAATAGCTTCGGGAGTGCTGGCGGGTTCGGTCTGACTTGGAGTCCCGTGACGTTGCAAGACGTCGTCGACCGAGACCTTCCAGCGGCACATTGAAAGCGGCACGTCCCGTCTCCGAGTTGGGGTGATTGGCCCGGCTTGCACGAACAAGCCTGGACCGCCCGTCGCTCCGATCCGGAACGGCCGTGCCATCCCTAACACCGTTAACAGAAGGGATGACCATGACCATCGTAGAAGCTGCGCGTGGGGTGACTGGTGGCGTCGACACGCACCTCGACGTCCATGTGGCTGCGGCCCTCGACCCGCTCGGCGGGCTGCTCGGCACGGAGCGCTTTGAGACCAACTCCGCCGGCTACAAGGCGTTGCTGGCCTGGCTCGAGTCGTTCGGCGACGTGACCAAGATCGGCATCGAGGGCACGGGCTCGTATGGGTCCGGACTGACCCGCTACCTGCGCCGAGTGGGCGTCGAGGTCATCGAGGTCGACCGACCGAACCGAGAGGAGCGTCGTCGCAGCGGCAAGTCCGATCCCCTCGACGCCGTCGAAGCCGCCCGGGCCGCTCTGAGTGGTCGGGCGAGCGGGCGCCCCAAGTCGAGGGACGGTGCCGTCGAGGCGATCCGGGTCCTCGTCGTCGCCAAGCGCTCAGCCCGCCAGGCTCGGGCCAAGGCCCTCATCCAGATGCGCCACCTCGGCTACACCGCCCCAGAGCAGCTTCGTTGCCGCCTCAAAGGCCTCTCTGTGCCGGCTCTTGTCGCCGAAGGGACCAAGCTGCGGCCGACGCGATCTCCCGACCCGGTGACGGCAGCCACCAAGGCGTCGCTGTCCTCGTTGGCGCATCGCATCGAAGCGCTCGAGAGCGAGCTCGCCGAGCTCGACGCCGAGGATCGAAGCACTCCTCGTCGCCACCGTGCCCGAGCTCCTCGACGCTCTTCGGCGTCGGACCCGACACCGCAGCCGCACTGGTGATGGCGGCCGGTGACAACCCCGAGCGGTTGCATTCGGAGGGTGCGTGGGCCCACCTGTGCGGCGTCGCACCCGTCCCGGCCGGGTCGGGCAAGACCAACGGCAAGGTCAAGGCCCACGACGGTGGCGATCGCCAGGCCAACAGTGCGCTGTGGCGCATCGTCATGGTCCGCATCGCGCACGACCCCGAGACCCAGCTCTACTTCGAGCGCCGAGTCAAGGAGGGCAAGACCAAGGCCGAGGTCATCCGCATCTTGAAGCGCTACGTCGCCCGCGAGGTCTATCGCTACCTGCCTCGCGGCTGAATCCTCGGGCTGTGGGTCTGGCTTTCCCCCGTACTGTCGCTCTTCGGAGCTGACTCTCCAGCGACTCGCCGACCCTCAGCTCGGGCCAACGATCTCGAAAACGCGTGACCTAATAGGAGCTTGTCCTCACCTCGAGTGACTGATCAATGTCGTGTCCGCTGTTTTCACTCCCGAGCCCCCAAAGAGGGGTTGACAAGTGATAGGAGCTCGCCGGATATGACGCGAATCGGTTTCCTGGCAAAAATGGCCTGGGTGGGCCATCTAGTCGTCGATTTTCTGGTCGTCGGTTTTTCTGGTGGTCGGTTTTGCATTCGCGGTACTTGCACGCTGGCGCCGTGGATGAGGTCGTCCAAAGCAAGCGGGATCGCCCCAATAGAGACCGGCAGCTCACGTTCATGAAGATAGAAGCGCCCTTCGCTGGCGTTGCGCTCTACCTCCCATCCTCAAGGGTGGCACAGTTGTCGAAATGGTCTTGATCCCTTCTGCAGCGAAAGATGCTCGGAGTGGGGCTGCCACCCCGGAGCGGACACGGAACCCTTGGCCGAGGGTCGCGTTGGTCACCGTCATGATCGTCTTTGTGTTCCTCGGAATCGTGATCGCCGTGAAGACCCCCGCCTACGAGTCGTCCGACGAACCTGGGCACGTAGAGAACATCGAGACGCTGGTCAGCGGGCAGTGGTACGGGATGAGGTCGAACTGCCGGCCTCCCTGCTCGGGCAACGAGGCCCAGCAGGGCCCGCTCTATTACCTCGTCATGGCCGGGTGGCAGAAGCTCGCTGGCGTACCAGCTCACGCTCCGTTCCGGGGACAGCTGAATCTTGGGATCTTCTTTGGCGGCAAAGAATGGTTCGAGCATCACAGCGCCGCCGACCTCAGGTTCCTCCTCTGGCTAAGGCTGCCGAATGTCATTCTCGGCATGCTGACGGTGTTGTTCGCCTACTTCAGCGTTCGGCTCATCACTACGGATCCCTGGACACCCGTCGTCGCCGCCTCGCTGGTTGCGTTCCTTCCCCGCTTTGTCTTCCTGTCATCGTTCGTGACCAACGACAACCTGGTGGACCTTCTGGGAGCGGTCCTCGTCTTTCTGTCTCTCCGTTACGCCAAGGCCCCGAGCCTCTGGCGCATGGCGTGGGTGGGCGCGGTCTTCGGGCTTCTCATCACTACGAAGCTCTCGACTCTGACTCTCGGCCTGGCCATCCTGGCCTTGGCCTGCTTGGTTCCCGGATGGGTGAGGCGTGTCCAGTTCGCTGTGATCGGACTGGGCTCTGCATTGGTGGTGAGCAGCTGGTACCTCGTCCAAAACACCGTCCGCTACGGCGACCCACTGGCGAGCACCGCCACGATCCGGTACCTAACCAAGCTGAACGGACTCGGTGGTGCTTGGGGCGGGCCTTACACGGTGGGCGATCCGCTGAGACATGTCTTCGTGAGCGTGCCCAACCGCATTGTGGAATCGTTCTGGTACCAGTCGGGGTGGAACCGGTCCCATTGGCCCTGGGAAGTCAACGTGGCCATCACCATTGCCTTCGTGTGCGCTCTCATCGGTCTGGTCGGGCGGAATGTCGAACCGCATACGCTTCTTAGCCTCGGTGCACTGTCTACATCTGCGCTGCTCTCTGTCTGGGTTGTGTCGTTTCAGACCGGCACCTACCAGGCACGCTATGCCTACTTCGGACTGGTGGCCATCTGCGGGCTGGCAGCGTTGGGTCTCGAGCGATGGCGGTTGCTCGTTCGCTTCCTGCTCCCATTGGCTGGGCTGATCGGAACGGTTGTGGCCATTCAGCAGGATGTGCTGGCAGTCCACTGGACCTGAAGAGCGATCCGGACTTGGAGAATGCCGAAACACGTGAAGGTCTCCCATGCGCCGAGGGTAGTTCCCGGGCCTGGTGCGCCGGACGCTAGTGAAAGGAAGAAAGCCCAGCGCCCGGGAAACCGGGTAACCAAGCCGGCCTGCACCCCCGGCCGCTCACGTCAACCAGACGAGGGTCGCAGCCGCCACGGTGGTGGGCGAGACCAGCGTCGCCGGCTGAGTTGCGCCACCGCCAGTGTACTTGGCGGCCAGGACCGGCGCCGAGGCCCCGAAGGCGGACGGCGCGGTGTTGATCGCGATCGGCACGGACGCCGCCGCGAAGCTCGGCGCCACCGAGTCCGTCAGCCCGAGGGAGAAGTAGACGAACCGCTGCGGGGCGTTGGCTTGGGTGACCAGCACGCCTGGCGCGGCCCAGGTGAACGTGAACGCACTGTTCACAGTGAACGGCGTCGAGCCCACGTCGGCGTCGCCGTGCCGCTGAAGAGCTGGGCGTTGCAGTGGGTGATGGTCCCGGCGGCCGCGCCGCAGATCACGCGTCGCCCGACGAAGAGCCCTCCGCGGTGCGGCCGATCACCGGCGAATAGGTCGGGGCGTTGAATCTCGCTATTCAACGTGTATTCAACGCGGACGCTGACGAACGCCGCAATGCTGACATTCTCGCAGGTAGATGAATCAGTTCCGGGGGGAGGGCTCGACCTCCAACATCCGGCTCCAAAGGCCGACGTTCTGCCGATTGAACTACCCCGGACCGAGGCGAGAGACCCCTAGAGGTTATGCACGTCGCCGCCCGTGCCCGGGCGGCCCGGCGGTAACTTCTTGCTCGTGCGCATCCTGGTGGTGGACGACGACCCCGCAGTCCGCCGGTCGATCGACCGTGCCCTCCGCCTGGAGGGCTACGACGTGGCGACGGTCCCTTGGGCGGCGAGGCGCTCGAGTCCCTGGCGCAGAATCCACCCGACGCATTGATCCTCGACCTCGGGCTACCGGACCTCGACGGCCTGACCGTCTGCCGGCGGATGCGCAGTGTGGGAGACGACACGCCGGTCCTGATGCTGACCCCGCGACGCAGTCGACGACCGCGTCCAAGGTCTCGATGCGGGCGCCGACGACTACCTCGTCAAGCCCTACGCGCTGGCGGAGTTGCTGGCCCGGTTGCGTGTGCTCTTGCGCCGGCGCTTCGAGGGTGAGGGCGGCCTCCTCCGCGTGGGCGACCTCTCGTTGAACCTCTCCACGCGGGAGGGCCAGCACGGTGAACGCACCTTTGCGTTGACCGCATCGAGTTCGATCTGCTCGAGATGTTCCTGCGCCACCCTCGCCAGGTGCTCACGCGCGAGGTCTTGCTCAACCGGGTTTGGGGCTTCGATTTCGACTCTGGCACCAACTCGCTCGCCGTCTACGTCGGCTATCTGCGTCGCAAACTCGAAGGGGGGGGCGCACCGCGCTGCATCCAGACGGTGCGCGGCGTGGGCTACGTGCTGCGGGACGCGTGACCTTTCGCGCCCGGCTCGTCCTGGCGACGACTGCCGCCGTCGTGGTCGCCGTGTTGGCGGCCTCCCTCGGCGCCTTCCTGGTGGCCCGCAACACACTGCTCCAGGCCGCCGACAACTCGCTCACCACGGCAGCGCAAAGGGTGGTGGCGGGCCAGGACATCGGGACGACCACCACGACCGTGGGCCAGGTGATCGACAATACGGGCGCCGTCGTCGCCGGGGGCGGCCTCCCCGTGACCGGTCAGGTGCGCCTGGTGGCGGTCGGGCTCGCGCCCAACTTCTTCACGACGGTCACCGTGGACGGGAACCCGATCCGCGAGTTCGTCGAGCACCTGCCGGCGGGGACGCCGGTCGAGTCCGGCATCCTCTACAAAGGGGGCGCCCTCCAGATCGCCACACTCTTCAACGCCAGCTCCGAGCTCAAGACGCTGGCGTTGCTGCTCGGGGTCGTGGCCCTCGCGGGCGTCCTCCTCGCTGTCGTCCTGGGCTGGCTGGTGGCCCGCACCGCCCTGGTCCCCCTCAACTCGCTGACCGACAGCGTCGAGGACGTGGCCGAGACGACCGACGTGACGCGCCGGCTCTCGCCGGGCGGCCCCGACGAGCTCGGCCGCCTGCGCCGCACCTTCAACCGCCTGCTCGAGGCACTCGAGTCGTCGCGCCCGCCCAGAGCCAGCTCGTGCTCGACGCCTCCCATGAGCTCCGCACACCCCTCACCAGCCTGCGCACCAACCTCGAGGTGATCCGCCGGGTCGACGAGCTGAGCGTCGAGGACCGCTCCGTGCTGGTCGACGACGTCCTCGTGCAGCTCCAGGAGCTGACGGACCTCGTCGGAGACCTGGCCGAGCTGGCCCAGGTGACCAGAAGCCGACCCCACCCGAGCCGCTCCGGCTCGACCTGCTCGTCCAGGAGGCCGTGGCGGTCCAGAATACCCACGGGCGATCGAAGGACGTGCGCTTCGAGCTCGACGCCGAGCCCTGCTGGGTCGAGGGCCACGCCGATCGCCTGAGCCGTGCCGTGGGCAACCTGCTCGACAACGCCCGCAAGTGGAGCCCGCCCGGACAATCCGTGTCCGTCGCGTGCAAGGAAGGAGTCGTGGTGGTCCACGACCACGGCCCCGGCATCGCCGAGGCGGACGTGCCCCACATCTTCGACCGCTTCTACCGCTCCGCGGCCGCGCGGGGGCTGCCTGGGTCGGGCCTCGGCCTGGCCATCGTGGCCCAGGTGGTCAAGGCGGAGGGTGGCACGATCCTCGCCGAGAACGACCCCGCCGGAGGGGCCCGGATGTCGATGCGCCTGTCGACGATGCCCGCTCCCGACGGCTCCAGCGAGCAGCCCTAGGCGGAACGCAGGCGTGAGTTGGCGTGTGGTGCGCGATTCTTCACTCCTTCTTATGGAGTGCCAACCCGTCGCTCACGTGGCGGGCGCATACTCGTGGGGAACCCGCTGGTGGCGTCCGAGGACGCCGGCTCGCCACCGGTGCACCGGCGGGGGCGGTCCGCCCGTCCCCGCCGGCCCCTCCTCTCGGTACCTCGGCCCTCACGATCCTCTCGGTCCCCGTTCCCCTCAGTCCTCGGCAATGAGCTCGATGCGGTTCCCGAACGGGTCGTCGACGTAGGCACCGCGTCCGGGCTCCCGGTCGGGGTTGGGCCGCACCGCCACCCCTGCCGCACCGAGCGCGGCCTGAAGGGCGGGCAGGTCGCGGACCGAGAAGGCCGGGTGCGCCTTGCGGGCCGGGCGGAAGTCCTCCTCTACGCCCAGGTGCACCGCCGTGTCGCCCCGGCGGAACCAGCAGCCGCCCCGGGCCGCCAGGGGAGCCGGCTTGGGGACTGGGTCGAGCCCGAGCAGACCCGCGTAGAAGACCCGGGCCGCCTCCTCGCCGCCCGGAGGCATGGCCAGCTGCACGTGGTCGAGCCGGACGATCTCGAAGCCCATCCCTGCCTCCGCGCCGCCGGGCGACCTGGCAGTCGGCCCCCCGGACCGCTAGCCTGCCGCACGACATGGGATCACTGATCAAGAAATAAGAGATCCCATAATCCACCTGGTCCCAGGCACTGGAACAGGACCAACGGACCCAGAGCCTACCGAGGACCTGATCCGGCGGTTCTGCCGGGAACGCTGGACGAATGCCACCACAGTCGAGCGCAACCAGTACATCTTGCTCCGGCTGATCCGAGACCATGGCTCCCGGCCGCTCGGACAACTGACACCCACCGACGTACTCCGCTGGTGCGCCGGTGCCGACTCGCCCCGCACCCTGGCGAACAACACGATCAGAGGTCGCACCGCTGTCGTCGCCACACTCCTGCGCTGGTGCGCACGGTCGGGCATTCCCGCACCTGCTCCCGAGTACCTGACCGACCCCGACAGCCCCCTGCGCCAATTCCGGCCAACCATGGCAAGGCGCAATCCCAGAATCCGCCTCGCTGGCTGACCAAGGAGGAGGCCTACAGCACGCTCCTGAACGCCTTGGACGACACGCCGATGGGCCGCAGAGACGAACTCGTCATCCGGCTCGGCCTCGCTGGGGTCAGGGCGCAGGAGATCGTCGGGCTGCAACTCGGCAACTTGAGAGACCTGGACACCGACCACCCGTCTCTGTATTGGACCGGGAAGCGCTACAAGCCACTCCACATCGCACTGGGTCCTCAGACCGTCGTCGCCCTTCGGCGCTATCTCGCCGACTACCGAGACAAGATGGGCGAGGACCCCCCGCCCGATGCGCCGCTCATCTGCCGACGCCGACCCGGTCGCACGGCCCAGGGCCAGCATCACCGCCTCGACTACGGAACCGGGTTTGCCCCAGGAGCCAGCGGCCGGGCGAGCATCTGGAACATTGTCACCGAAGCCGCATGTCGGGCTGGCCTCGGCCACGTCGCTCCGCACGACCTACGCCGCAGCGCAGCCGGGATCCTCCACAGGGAAAAAGGGCCAGACGGATCGCACCGTTTCGACCTCCTGGACATCCAAAAGGTCCTGCATCACGCCGACCCGGTTACCACCATGAAGTGCTACCTCGACCCGATGGACACCGAGGTCATGGACCGGGCAGCGAGGGTTCTCGACTAGGGCGTTCCCGCTACTTTCCGGCCCGGCGCTGCCACCGGGTCGCCTTCAGCATCTTCTTGTGCTTCTTCTTCCGCATTCTCTTGCGCCGCTTCTTTATCAGAGAACCCACGGCGGGCACCCTAGTCGCCGTCACCACACCGGCCCAGACGGACCCCATATGCACCCGCTCCCGAGCGACCTCCGACGAGCGACCCCCTCCGCTCTCATGGGTGCCTCCGAACGAATCCTCTTTGAGTCAAGACCCCAATTTCGGGGACTTCCAGGCGCGACGAATCGAGCCGTCGCGCAAGGGCACGACGGCGTAGGGTTTCTATGGGTTCGGGAGTGACTTCGCCGAAGAACCGGTCGCGCAGGGTGAAGAGCCGGTCACGCAGGCAGCGAGTCGTCCCTGAGTGTCCTCCCGGACCCCCTATCGGGCGTCGAGGAGGAGCTGGCGGTAGACGGCGTTACTGATCTGGCGCTTGAGCGAGCGGAGGGCTTCCTTCTTGGTCTTGCCCTCGGCGACCTTGCGCTCGAAATAGATGCGTCCCTCTGTTCCAGGATTACGGATCTGGGTGACGGCAACCATGTGCAGGGCGTGGTTGAGCCGACGGTTCCCGCGTTGGGAGACGCGGTGGACAACTCGGCCGCCCGAGGCGAACTCGACCGGTGCCGTCCCGTTGTAGGAGGCGAAGGCATCGCGGTTGGCGAAACGGCGCACGTCGCCGGTATAGCCGATGAGCTGCGCGGCGATGATCGGACCGACTCCATAGATCTCGGTCAGCGAGGTCCCCGACGCTTTGATGGCGATGCGGATCCGGCGGTGCGACTCCTTGGTCTGCTCGTCGAGTCGGCGCACGTCGTCGAGGAGCTCGAGGGCCATGTCGTAGCGGACCTGCTCGACCGGGGTCTCAGGCGTGATGTTGGCCAAGAATCTCTCGGCGTCAGAAACGTACAATTCCTTGGCGATTCCGCCCGGAACGAGCTCGGCCAAGAGGGCATGGAGGCGACACACCACCCGAGTCCGATGGCTCCCGAGGTCCAGGTTGCGCTTGGCCAGGAGCCGGAGCACCTGGGAGTGGTCAGCGGGTTCGACGTTGCGCAGGCTCGGGGCCCGAAAGGCGGCGACAGCGATCGAGTGGGCGTCATTGGGGTCGTTCTTGTTGGAACGACCAGTGCCGAGCACCCGGATTCGAGAGGCCAAGGTGGCCGGGACGTCGAGCACGACCTCGCCTTGAGCCACGAGCTGCTGGGCCAACAGATAGCCCATCCCGCCGGCCGACTCGATGGCCCATCTCCGCTTCTCGAAGGGCTCGGCCCAGCGCACGAGCTGTTCGACCTGGCGACCGGTGGCGCGCACCTTGACGCTGGAGATCTCGTCTTCAGCCTCGTCGATGGCCACCGCCGTGTGCGATGCCTTGTGGGGGTCGACCCCGATCACCACATTCATGACTACCTCCTTGGTCGGTGTGTGAACCACGGGGGCACTCCTGCTTGCGGATGTTCGTGCTCGATCCTCTTTTGAGCCACTCCGTGGGCGAAGCCCCGGTGGGACACTCTTCGCACGAAAGCCACCCGATAGAAGTCGGGGGCAGGCACTACGAGAACGACCCCACCGGGACCCCTCAACGCTAGGAAATCGCCCTAGCGCCCGGTGCTAAGTCTCAAGCAGGCACCATGGGGACACCCGCTGACGAGCTTCGGTACTGACCCCGTCCGGAACTGGGGAACGCTTGTGGGGTTGCGAGTGAAGCCTCTCCGAGAGCCTCGCCGGCCACCGCGCTAGTACTCTTCGGATCGGTGCGGAACAGGGCAATCGGCGAGCTCTTGACCCAAAGAGAAACAGCCTGAACTTTCTGCGTCTCGTCCTGGCGTTTTCCGTTGTCTTTGCCCACGCTTCCGCATGGCGCTGGTTGGGATACGTGACGTGGTGTCAATGGCACAGGGCTGGGCACCATCGCCGTCTACGGTTTCTTGGGATCAGCGGCTACCTGATCGCGGGGAGCGCGACCAGAAACAGTGTGGGTCGCTACCTCTGGCAGCGGTTCCTGCGCATCTTCCCGCTTTTTGGGTGTGCTTGGTGGTGACCGCCTTTGCGTTCGGCGCATCGCGTTGGCCATCGATCCCGTGCCGCACTGCGGCTAGTCTGCTACCTCAAACTCCATCCCGGACCATTCAGCTTCGTCTACTCAAACGCGCTCTTGAAGATGAACCAGTTGGCTGTAGCCGCCCCCGAGGTGCATCTGGCCAATGGCTCGCTCTGGACCCTCTTCTTCGAGTTCTTGTGCTATCTGCTCTTGGCAGCCCTTTCCTTCGTCGGGGTGATGCGACACCGTGGGTGGGTCGCCCTCATCACGCTGGGCATCTTCGCCGCACTGCTTATCACCACCCTGGTCCCGAGCTTGAACTCGATGTTCAACCTCTACCGCAACTCGTCCCGATGAACTTCATGGTGTTGTCCCTCGGGTTCTTGGGCGGGACCCTGATCTACCTCTACCGGGAGCGGGTTCCTGATCTGCCCTGTTGGCCATGTCGCCGCATCGCGCTCGTCGCAACGCTCCACCTTCCCACGTATGGCCATTTGCCCACACTGCAGCTCACGCCGTCGAGTTTCGGCGTGTTCCTGCTCGCGTATCCCTGCTCTGGCTGGGCGCGCACCTGCCCTTCCACGGATCGGCGCTAAAAACGACTACAGCTATGGCGTCTACATCTACGCCTTCCCCCTGACCCTGTTGCTCGCTTCACTCCGCGCCCAGCGGGTTGGCTTTTGGCCCTTCATGTGCTCACGGTGTCGGTCACCCTTGCATTCGCCGTAGCCAGCTGGTGGCTGATTGAGAAGCATGCTCTGCGACTCAAGAAGGTGCTCGTCGGCCGACCATCTTCTCCCGCCAGCTGTGGGCGTCCCGACCGCTCACGAAAGCTCCAGACGGGCTTGGGGCGGTCAGAACGCAGGAGTCGATGTGGACTAGGGGTGTAGAAGTGAAGGGTGCCACCTACCGCCGGGACGGTGGGCAGTTCGGACGTACCCTTAGCGCATGACCAGGCTGGGCGTTCGGGACGGCGAGCCGTTGGTTGTGGACCTCCGCAACCGAGCTCATCGACTCATGGGACGAACTGTGGGATGCGCTCCAAGAGCCCTGCGGGCTTCCTGATTGGTTCGGACGCAACCTTGACGCATGGAACGACATTCTTGGCGACGGAGGAATCTCGGAGGTCCTGGACGCCCACCCGAGCCTCCTAATCCGTGTTGAGGCGGAAGGGTTTTTCGCTTCCTGGTCACCCCGAGGGCAGACGGTTTGTTGAGACCACTCAGCACACCGGCCAAGGCCGGGTCGAGGTTGAAGCGGCGCCCCTGATCGCCGGAGCGGAGGGTGTCCCCGTACATTCAATGTGTGAGGACCTCCTCGCCACTCGCACGGGCAACCATTGGGTTGTCTCAACACCCAAGCGAGCACAAGGAGGTCCTTCATGAACATGGTAGGTGGACTCGATCTGCACCGGCGACAGATCACCTACGACGTCTTGGACGTCGATTCCGGGGAGATCTGGCGAGGACGCCTCTGGCAGCCGGACCGGTCGCGGTTCCGGTACTGGCTGGAACACGAGGTCAGCGCTCGAGCACAAGGCGGCTCGGTAGCGCTCGCAGTGGAGGGTTGCACGGGTTGGCGCTACGTGGTCGAGGAGATCTCGGCAGTTGGCTTCGCACCGTTCCTCGCCGAGCCGGCCGACACCCAAGCAGCGAGAGGACGCAAGCACCGAGCGAAGACCGATCGCACCGATGCCCAGTTGCTGCGGGAGCTCCTCCAAGCAGGGGAGCTCCCCGAGAGCTGGATCCCACCCGACGACGTCTTGGAGTGGCGAGAACGCGTCCGGCTCTACAAGTCCCTCGTCGACCAGAGAACACTGTGGTGCCAACGGATCCACGCTGTGCTCTATCACCACGGGGTCACGATCCCAGAGGGCGCCATCCGCACCGAGAAAACCCGATCGATGCTCGCGGACGGCAACCTTCGGATCTCCCCGGCCGGTCGCGAGCGGATCGACGTCGGCTCCAAGATGATCGACGCCGCCGACACAGAGGCCTTGCCCTTGAAGCACGCACTGCAGCATTTCGGCACTCGCCAGCCGGCGTGTCGAGCGCTCGTCGATGCGCAATACGGCATCGGAGGACTCCTCGCCGTGGTGCTCTGGACCGAACTCGGCGACTGTCGGCGATTCAGTCGCTCCGAGCAGGTGGTCCGTCACAGCGGTCTCGACGTGACGGTCGACTCCTCGGACCGTCGACGCGCCGGCGGCCACCTCTCACGTCAGGGCCCCGAGACACTTCGCTGGGCGCTCTACGAGGCGGCGAAGAACTCCTCGCACGGTCGAAGCCCCGATCACGGCTACTACGCGAAGGTGAAAGAGCGTCACGACGGCAAGATCGCCGCGATCTCCGTCGCCCGCCAGTTCGCGCGACGCAGCTATCACGTGCTGCGGGCCGTCGATCCCGACGAGGTCTACGCCATCCCCGCCTGAGCATCTCTCCTGCCGGCAGCGACGGTGCGCGTCGCCCACCAGAACATCCGGGTCTCAAGCGGTCAGCTCCTGCCACCGGCGTGCCCGCCAGCACTCGTGCTGGGCGGCCTTCGTACACTGACGCGACCGCTCTCCCACCCGGGGGTCACCCGATCAAGATTGTTGTCGCCGACGGGCTGAGGTTCGTCGAGCACCTAGGTAACGCAGGGCGCCCCCACGCCGTCCCAAGCCGGATCAATACCGATCACCCACGGCCACCTCGCCAATGGTTACCCGCGTCTTGACGCGAGCGACTCACACAGGTAACGCCGGGAATGGGGCAGAGCGGAGTGCCACCTCATCCGGGGCCCCTGCGCCTGGCCAATTACGCCCCCGATCCGGCGCACCTACCGGACCCGCCGCTCGGGAGCCCTGGGGCCCGGGCCCGGGCTCCGCCGGTCTCCGGGCCCCAGGCCTTCCCGACTGCAGGGTCCGTTGACTTACGCCTGCTCCTGGCCATCATCAGCCGGCCGCAGCGCACCCACCCAGCGCCTACCGGTCCGATGCCCATCCACCGACAGAGTAAATGCCCCTCGGTCCCCGCCGCCTTTCCGGACCTTGCGCTCCCGATTCTTGCCGTCCAATGCCCACGTCAGGCGCCGATGCTGAACGTACTCGCCCCGCACCAGCGGGATCACCTCCACCGCTGGCTTCAGGCCCCACACGCCCCAGAACTGACCCGGGGACACGTATCCCACAGGCACCCGGTTCTGATACGACCTCCACCCCTTCGCACCGTGACGTGCGAAGTAATTCTCCGACACGAGCCCGGTTCTCCCCAAGCGATCCCCAGCGCCAACGAGAAATGTCAACGCCGTGGAACAGATGCCGCTCATCCCCGACCCCACCACCTCGTACCACTGGCGAAGCAGCCACGCTCGAAGCTCGTCCTCCGACTCCGGCAACCCGACGAAACAGTGAAAGTGCGGCGCTCCTCGCTGCTGAAACTCCAACTTCCACATTCCCCTCGGCTTGCCGTAGCGACTTCGCCAACGTTCGTACAACCGCTTCAGATGTGCCTTCGCAACTTGACCATTGGTCGGGAACACCTCGGGGTACGTAAACGTCACCATCCCGATCCCTCCGGCTTCCACAGCGTCCTCCCACCGAAGCGAAACGGCACGTCGGGATAGCCGTTCTCTGGAGTCCGCCGAGAACCCCCTGATCCGACCCCGGGTCTGTCCAATATCACTCGGCTCATCCACTCCACCGACCCGTGACGGCTTCGGCCCTGGCTTCGTCGGGTCGTATTTGCTCGACCTCATCTGCACTGACCCCGGAGAGACCTCCATCCAGTAGTACCGGATTGGCCACGGGCACTCGTTCACGCCGCGGCCTCCCGCCCGATGACGTAAAGGTTCAGCGCCTCCAGGTTGGCGTAACCCTGCTTGTTGCCTCGAACCACGATTCGGACATACACCAGCCGACCGACTAGCTCCGAGCCGTCTCCGACCACCCGGCTCACCACCGATTCCTCGTGCGTCGCCAGATCCATGCGGTTAAACGACGCCGTCTGTTCGAAGCTCAGACCCGGCCCGACCCCAACCACGATCTTGAACATCCCCGGCACCGGCTCACTCGGCTTCTTCGGGTGATTCGCCCCGTACTTCACCTGTTCGAGCCGCTTGAACGCCCCGCACAGGAAGATCCCATCCATTTCCGTCGTGTTCATTCGCCGTCCTCCACCTGCTCCTGGAACGCTTCGTCGTACTCATCAATGATTTCGCGTCGCCGCAACTCGACCCATGTTCCGAACCGCTGCTGCGCCGCCTGCCTGCTGGTACCCAGCGCCTCTCCTATCTCGGCCCAGGTGAGACCATCCGGATCGTCAAAGAACGAACTGCGATAGCGCAGTCGAAATATGAGGTTCCGAAGCTGGTCCTCGAAGTATTCGTGGAAGTGCTTCTCAGCCTCCACAACCACCGCAAACCCCCTCATCTCTCCACGGATTACAGCCATCTCCCCCCAGCCAGGGAAATCGCCTTCCGTATCGAAAACACCTATCCGATTGGGCACGTCAAGCCTCCTTGCCTATTTGTCAACCTACCTTGCCCAGTATGCAAGGTCCCTTGCCTCCATGTCAACCACCCGGACCGGATGCCGTCGAACAGTCCGGCCCGTCAAGACATTGGTCGCTGCGGGCCTCCGCAGCGCTGGAGCGCTGCTCTCGAGTCCTCGCTCGGCCTTCGGCCGCCCCTTGACTGCTGGCGCTCAATCGGAAACAAAGGGGGGGGGCAAGGCCCCCTTGACGGGGGCCCCAAATGAGGAAAAGACAGGAGGAGCTACCTTGCCGCCAACATCGAGCGAGAACCGATCTGCTGATATGGGACGTTCTTTAGGTGCTTATGAGTA
>CAVSLS010000037.1:0-41650 GCA_963728845.1 uncultured Acidimicrobiaceae bacterium | reverse complement strand
CACGGCCGACGTGAGCGCTCAGGCGCTGCGTCCTCGCAGCTCCCGGTAGCGACGGGCCAGCGACGCCGTCGAGTGGAGTCCTGTCCCGAGAGGTCCGGTGTCGACCCGGCGATCAGGAGGGGCGCCAGCTCCTTCGCCATGACCTTGCTCAAACCGACGCCCCACTGGCCGAACGAGTCGATGCCCGAGACGGTGCCTAACGTGAGGTGAAGGTCAGACTTTTCCGGCCGTAGGTCCCGCCCGCGGAGCGTGGCTGCTGGGTTTCCAACACGACCAAACCCGGGCTGTGTCGACGTCCCGCTCCCAGGCACCAACTCAGCGACGCCCGGCGAGTCAGGTTGTACATCGGGGGTTGCGTTTCGACCTAAAGGGGCTGCGGCTCAATCGTCATCAAGCGCTCGCCAGAGGAGCTCAACGACATGCTCGCTGACGTGACCCGCATGGGCGAGTGGAGCCCGGTTTGCACGGCATGTTGGTGGGACGAGGGCGACGGACCGCATGTCGGTGCCAAGTTCACCGGACGCAACGAGCGCCCCGAGCGTACGTGGGAGACACGCTCGGAGGTCGTCACGGCCGACCGTGGCGGCGAGTTCGCCTGGGTCGTGGGTGAGCCCCTACCCGCTCGATGGGGCTACTCGTTCGTCGCCGTGGACGGCTTGGCTGCCATCAAGGGTGCCGCCGAGGTCGAGTCGCACGCTTGTCCCATATTCTCGCACGCCGGAAGGGGGATGGCGCACGCAGACGGCGATGCTTGGTGTTTGGACCGCTGATGGGATCAAGTGGGGACGCTGGCGTGCACGAACTCCGACCAGACGCTGACCCACTGATTCCACACGGCTGGCGGATAGTCATGGCCCATTCCCTCGATCTCGAAATAACGGGAGCCGGGAATGATTGCGGCAGTACGACGCCCTCCACTGGGGTCGATCAGGGTGTCGCGACTGCCGTGGATCACCAGGACGGGGAGATCGACCTTGGTCAGTCGATCGGCCCGTGAACCATCGTGCATGACCGCCCTCATCTGTCTGCCGATCCCCTCTGGACAGAAGCATCGGTCATAGGCGGCGGCCGCCCGTTCACGTATCGCGTTGTCGTCCAGCCATTCGGACTTCGACCCGTACACGTGCAAGGCAGCAACTTGGTTGTCAATATAAGCCGATCGAGACGAAGCTGGTGTCGCCATCAAGAAGGCGAGAGCCGCCTCGGAGCTGCCGCCGTAGCCAGGCTCACCGGTGCGAGACATGACCGAGGTCATAGAGAGCAAGCGGTCGCCATGGTCGATGGCGAGCCGTTGGACGATCATGCCTCCCATTGAGCAGCCCATGACGTGTGCCTTGTCCACACCCACTGCATCGAGAACCGCAACGGCATCATCGCCCATATCGGCTAGCGAGTAGTCGATACCATCGAGCTTGGTGGACAGCCCGACGTCGCGGTTGTCAAATCTGACAACTTGGAACCCTTCGTCGCAGAAGAGCCGACACCATGGCACGGCATAGTTGATGCATTGTGATCCAAGGCCATTGATCAGGAGAAGGGTCGGCTTGTTTGGGTCGCCGAAAGACTCGTAGTGAAGATCCACTTCACCGTTGCGTGTCGTGCTCACACGCCCCCCTCTCGGGATCGTGCCGGTTGTTATCGACATCGGAGTGTAGATCGTCATCTGGCTGGGAACACCAAACCTCGCTTGTGCCCCAGTTGCCGGGACGGTGGGACGCTTCGGTTCAGGCTGGTGAGGGCGTGCTAGTTCACCTTGTGCCCAGCCAAGGGGCGATGTCGCATCGCGGGGGTATGTTCAGGAGGGAAGATCTGGTAGCCAGCAACTGCGGAGGTGCAGGCTCATGGACGTCCAGTTTGTAACGAGCGTCGCCCCGATCGTGCGAGATGCTGTGGCCTCTCGGTCCTTTTACGCGGACGCTTTGGGCCTGGGCTTCGAGGGTCAAGACGGCGACTATGTGTTCACCCACGAACTTGAAGGGACAAAACACTTCGGCCTTTGGCCCCTTTCCGAGGCGGCGAATGCCTGCTTCGGAACCCCCGAATGGCCGACCGAAATCCCTGTCCCCCAGGCCAGCATTGAGTTCGAGGTGGCTGACGTTGCCGCTGCAGCAGCAGAACTCACTGCCAAGGGCTATGGCCTCATCCACGGTGCCCGCACAGAGCCGTGGGGCCAGATCACCGCTCGCCTATTGAGCCCAGAAGGCTTGCTCGTTGCCGTCTGCTACTCCCCGGCGTTTCAGGACGGGTAGGACAGCAGGGGGTGCCCCCATACATTGCCGCCGGTTACGTGGCCCCAAGCGAGGACATCAGCCCTAACGCTTGAGCTCCACTCGCCTACCGGTCACCTCGCTCATCGTCGGCTCGGTTCCGGACGGGGTGGCAGAGGCGCCTCGTCCCGTATGGGACCGACGTTTGGTGCTGCCGTTCGCGCTTGAAGTCGCAGCGGCCTAGCCCCTAACGGCATCCGGGCGTGTGGATAACTTGGAACGAGGCCCACAACGTCTTGAAGTCCCAACCCCGACACCCGCTGATCCTCGCTCGATCCCTCTACGGGCGTGCGTTTCGAGCCAAAGCCATAGCATGTAGCACGTCAATAGAAGTACGTGCCGACCTATCTGTCACGGAGCCTTCGAACGCTTCATCTCGATCTCACTCCGGCACCGGGAGCATGATGCAGTTTCGCGTGCGAGTGGAGCGTCAGGTCTAGGAGGACCGATGGACAGTGACAACGCTGCCGCCATCGGGCGGCTGATCGCCAAAGATGAGATCATCGATCTCGTCCATCGCTATTCATACTGCGTCGATCACAGGCTCTACCACGAGGTCGTCGGAACTATTCACCGAGGACTGTGTGGTCGACTACGGACCGGAGTATCGCACCGTGCGATCCAGGGCCGATCTCCGGCGGATGTTCGGAAATCCTGATGGGGGATTTGCTGCAACGAGCCACCACAATGCGAACGTCCTCGTGACGTTCGAGGACCTTGATCATGCGTCCGTGCGCACATCCGTCTATGCCTGGCATCAGCGGTCCGACGGGGTTACACCTCGTTTGTGGGGCTATTACCACGACTCAGTTGTCCGCCTTCCCGACGGATGGCGCATTGCTGAGCGGCGGCTTCGGACTCTCGGGACCGAGGATTGGAATGTGGTGATGCATTCGGCTTTCGAGGGCGAAGCTCCGTAGTGAGGCGCCGGGCAAATGAAAGGGTTGGCCCTTCTTCTCATCGGCAGTAGCTAGCAGCACGAATGGGGCACCCGAAGACGGCCTCATAGACTCGTGACCTTCAGCGGCAAGGGGGCCAGCGATGAAAGTTGCCGAGCGCGAGTTGCAAGTGCGGAGGTTCGTTGACGAGGTCTGGAATGGCCGAAACTACGAAGCGGCCGCTGATCTCTACAGCGAGAAATACGGCAATCCGTTTGGGGTAGGACCCTCGGCCAGAATCGAGCCGATCCGCCGCTACCGCGAGGCGTTTCCTGATCTCCACCTGGACGTCGAGGACCTGATCGTGGCCGGCGACACGGTCGTCTTGAGGGTCACATTCCGTGGCACCGACACGGGAGGATACGCGGGCCGGGCCCCGACGGGACGGGCCGTGGAGGAATGGGCGGTCACCATCATGCAGTTCGAGGGTGACAAGGTCGTCAGGGAATGGATCGGAGCCGACAAGCTCGGCCTGTTCATTCAGCTGGGGGTCCTAGACGACCCGTGGCCCAACTGAGCAGCCAATCTCCGATCAGGGTTCTGAGGATCGCTCGTTTCTCCAGAACGTCACAGGCTTCGGCAGCGAAAGAGACGATAGCTCTGTGGCCCTGTCCAAAGTGCGCCACCGCCCGTGTACCAGGCGGTCCTTGTGCAGCACCGGGAGGTCCAATCCGACGGCGAGAGATTCCGTCAATGTTGTCTTGCCCGATCCCGGCGCCCCACCCCCCAGGACGACCGGAGGCGGGTGAGACCACAGAACGTCGATGGATAGCCGATGAATCTCCATCGTAGAATTCGTCATACCATCATGAAAACGAAGAATCTTGCCGACATCTATGGGCTGCCAAATTATCGATTGGGCCGTTATCGAGGACCGACTCGCACAGGGGGTGACCCAAGCCCCTGGGACTGGCGGCCCTGACCGACACACCAGCTGGTTGGCGACGATCAACCGGGATGGCAGCCCGCATGTGACAGGTGTCGGTGCGCTTTGGTTCGACGGCGCCTTCTGGTTCGAGACCGGAGAGCTCACCCGCAAGGGGCGGAATCTGGCGCGGACCCGCGGTGCACGTTGAGCGTTGCCACCCACCAGTTCGACCTCGTCGTGGAGGGCGTGGCCGAGAAAATCATCGATCCGTCCACGGTTGTCATTATGGCTGAGCAGTGGAGTATGCAGGGATGGCCAGCTCGAGTGGATGATTCCGGTGTCGCTCTCACAGCCGATTACAGCGCTCCATCAGCTGGACCACCCCCATGGACTATTTTCCGCCTGGTGGCACGCCAGGCAACTTCCCTCCTCACGGTTGAGCCGGGAGGAGCCACGCGCCGGAGATTTGATCCAACTTGATCTTCACTTCACCGAGAAGCAGCAGGGCGATCTCGATCCTGCACTGACCTGCAGGAGTTGGCACGCTTCGATGGACGCAGGTGCCCCCGTATGTTCCTCAAGAACGCCATACGCCGGGTATGCCACTCTGCGAATCCTCATTGAGTCAAGACCCCTATTCCAGGGCCTCAAGGGCGCGACGAAGTGGCCCGTCACGCGACGGCACGGATGCGTAGACTTTCTGGTGGTCCGGGAGTGACTTCGCCAAAGAGCCGGCCTTCAGGATGCAGAGCCGGCCACGCAGGCAATGAGTCGTTTCCTAGTGTCCTCCCGGACCCCTTTCGGCATCGATGACCAACTGGCGGTAGAGGGCGTTGGAGATCTGAGAACGAGCGCGGGCTCACCGAGTTCAGCCTTAGCTTCAGAGATACCGTCACCCTCCAAGACCGTCCGCCGTCGGTAGGGTGTCCCGAACGTCGGCACCGGTTATGCAGGCACCTGCGAGGACATCAGCCCGAGCGCATCAGGCCCGCTCCCCCACTCCCCCGACTCGTCACCTGGCTCAGCGTCGGCTCGGTTCCGGACGGGGTGCAGAAGCACCGAGTACCGAACGGGACCGACGTTTGGTGGCTCTTCGCGTCTGAGTAGGGAGTAGCCCTCGGCGGGTATCCGCGAACGCGGCCAGAGGTCCCGCAATCGTTGCTGTTGTTCGAAGACGGCAACGAAGGAGACCTCTGACGATGGACGACGCTACTGGCCTGGCCGAGGCACTGTTGGGACTCGACGGCTTCCGTGTGCTGGCGGTGAAGGAGAGCCCTGACGAGGTCTGCATCTCGGTCGAGACGACGGCGGACGTGGTGGGTTGCCCCCGCTGCGGCGTGCGGGCACTGGCCAAGGAACGCCGACGCGTCGACATCCGGGACCTGCCCTGTTTCGGGCGGCCGGCCCGGCTGATCTGGATGAAGCGCCGTTGGTGCTGCGCCGATCCCGACTGCGAGGAGAGGACGTGGACGGAGTGCTCGCCCGAGGTGCCCTCTAGGGCCGTGCTCACGCTGCGCGCCGGGATGGAGGCCACCCGCCAGGTGGGAGAGCTCGCCCTGCCCGTGGCCGTCGTGGCCAAAGAGCTCGGCGTGTGCTGGTGGACGGTCATGGACGCCGTCGTGCTCCACGGCACGCCACTCGTCGAGGACCCCGCACGGGTGGGCCACGTCCGGGCTCTTGGCATCGACGAGACGTCGTTCCTCTCGGCGACGAGGGACCACCACACCATCTACGCCACCGGCCTGGTCGATCTCGACGGTCGGACCCTCATCGACATGATCGAGGGCAACGCAGCCTCTGACCTGCGCCGATGGTGTGCGGCCCAGGACCCGCTGTGGCTCGAGACGATCGAGGTGGTGGCGACTGACCTCGCCGAGAGCTACCGGCGCGGCATCGCGGAGCACCTCGATCACACCGTGCGTGTCGCCGACCCGTTCCACGTCGTGCGTGCCGCCAACCGCTGCGTCGACAAGGTGCGCCGGCGCGTCCAAAACGAGACCCTCGGGCACCGGGGCCGCAAGGCTGACCCGCTCTATCGGATCCGAAAGCTGCTCCTCGCCGGCGCTGAGCGTCTCGACGAGCGCGGCCATGAGCGCATGCTGCTCGGGCTGCGCCGAGGGGACCCCCACGACGAACTGCTCGGGGCCTGGCTGGCCAAGGAGTCGGTCCGCGACGTCTACCTGACCGAGAAGGTGGGCGAGGCCCGCACGCTGCTGAAGAAGGCCATCGTCGGCTCCAAGAGCGACGACGTCGCTGAGATCCGTTCCCTCGGCGACACGCTCGAGCGCTGGCAAGACGAGATCTTGAACCACCACCGCACCGGGGCCTCCAACGGTCCGACCGAGGGCCTCAACCTGTGCGTGAAGAAGGTCAAGCGCGCTGGCCACGGCTTCGCCTGCTTCGAGCACTACCGCCTGCGCGTACTCCTCCATGCTGGAGGTGTCACCTGGCCCAGGCGCCCATCACCGCCTCGGATCAGAACCCGCGCTCCCTACTTCAACGCGTAGAGCCCGTTTGGTACTGCCGTTCGCGCTTGAGGTCGCAGCCGCCTAGCCCTAAAGGCACTACGGAGGCAGTCCCCTAGAACGGACCTACGTGGTGGCGTTCCGTAGCTTCGGGATCCGACGCTTGCCATCACGTTCCGATTCGAGCACAGACCGCATGCTCGATGCAGTCGCAGGATCGTCGAAGACCCGGTTGTGACGCTCCTCGGGGTCCAAGGTCAGGTTGTGCAGTTCCCAGTCGGACTCGGCAGCCGGACCCAGGAACGGGTTCGGAGCGACCCCCTGTGCGGCGTACCAGTCGTCGAGCCGCTCGTAATAGTGGTTCAGCTTCCACAGCTCGGCTTCGCCACCGTTACCGGTTGGGAGCATTGACAGCACCGACTCGATGTTGATCGGCGGTGCGACCGGGTCGAATGCAGCCCCGGTCAAGATGTTGACCTCGGTCATTCCCCGAGTGACGTCGTCCTCGGTCATGAAGTAGATCGGCGAGCCAAACGAAGCTGGGTCGATCTGCCCTCGGACCACCGGGCTCAGGTCCCGACCAGGCAGCGGCTGGACCTCGTCGTGATGGGCGCCGACGCCAGCGGTCGCCTGCTCGGGGTCGATGCCGGCCAATCCGAGGAGTGTTGGGATCAGGTCGACGTGGCTGGTCGGCACGTCTATGCCTCCACGCCCGGGCTCGATGCCCGGACCGGTGATCAGTAGCGGCACGCGGGTGGCCTCGTCGAACGCATTACACCACTTCTGAATCAAGCCCCCGTGGGCACCGAGTAGGTCGCCGTGGTCGGACGTGAACACGACGATGGTGTCGTCAGCCATGCCCGACTGCTCAAGCGCCTCAAGAATGCGCCCGATGGCCTTATCCACCAACTTCAGCAGGTAGTAGTAGAGCCTCCGATAGCCGAGATCGGTGGCGGTCTCGAAGATCATCTGGGGCCAAATCGCCTTGAACGCTTCCTGGCACGCAGGGCGGCCTGTGAACGGGTCCGACTGGGATGGCGCCTCGGGCACGTCGGGCACGGTGTCGTCCGGCGGTCCGAAGTGCAGCATCTGCTCCCATCCGAATCCCGAGAAGGCGATGTCGTGAGGATTAACAAAAGAGGCCACCGTCAGCCATGGGCCGTCTGACCGAGATGCCGCCAGGTCGCCGAACAGCTCGACGACCTGCTCGGCGAAGACGCCGTCGCGGACGGTCCCGCAATCGGACTTGTCGGCGCCGTGGGGCTCGCGCCCGATCCATCCCGAGAACCCGAACGGGTCGAGCCTGTCGGCCTTGCGATACGCCTCCACCGCCTCAGGAAGTGGGATGCCGTCGTCGTCGGAGGCCTTGAGCCCCTCGTGCGAGCCCGGGGTTGTGAGGTCGGCGAACGAGACGTGCCACTTGCCCCTGTAGTGGGTCCGGTAGCCGCCGGCCCTGAACCAGTCCCCCAGGGTCGGCACCGTGTTCGGATCGAGCCACTGCATGCCCGGGTCGGTGTTCTGTTTGGCCACGCCGTCCGTGGACGTCACTCCGTGCAGTGACGGGTACTGGCCGGTGAACAGCGTGGCTCGGCTGGGTACGCACGCCGTCGAGCCTGCGTAGTGCCGGTGGAACTCCAGGCCCCGGGACCGGATCGACTCCCGTGCGGTGAGCTGGGAGTTGCGGAAAGCGCGCACGCTGTCAGCCTCGTACGGAGGCGCGTAGCGCTCCTCGTCAGTCATGATGAGAAGGATGTTCGGTTGACTCATTGCTCAGACGCTATCGACAAAGCAGCCGCCCGTAGAGAGACTTTTGGTGGGAGGACCGGCCTAGAGACCCGACTCAACCGTGATCCGCCCCGTGGACGCAGCGTGTCGGAGCGCCTCGTAGTCCCGCTCGTTCTGGTCGGCGTAGGTCTCGGCGAACTCGGCAAGAGCCCGCTCGAACATCGGTCCTCCCCCGAGATAGCTGGCGATGGCGACGCGGTCACCCGAGCGGGCGTGTGCCGCGCGCCAGGGCCTGGGCACACACCCCGACGTACTTGGTCAGGCCCTGAGGGATCGCCCCCTCGACCTCGAAGCTCCCTTTCCAGTCCCGGAGCTGGCGGATGTAGAAGTCCCTGGTCACACCGTCGGGACCTTCGACCGTTTGGTAGCCGAGGAAGATGTCACTGGCTGCCTGCATCAGATGCTGGCCGGCCACCACCCGGGCCCCATGGTTGGCGTAGCCGCTCTTGCCGACGAACTCCTCGAGCACAGACGCCTCCGCCTCTTTGGCTTGGAGGAAGAGCGGGTCTTCGTTCCCCAACCCCACCATGAGAAGGATCCAGGCCCGGGTGCCCACGCTCCCGACCCCGACCACCTTGCGGGCGATCTGGACAAACTGGAACTCCTCGAGGAGGTGACGCCGGTCGGACTGAAGGCTGCGTCGATACCCGCGCACGAGCTGATGGAACGACTCGCGGATCTCGTCGCTCACGTCCTGGGAGAACAGCTCCTCGGTGGGCACGATCAGCGGCGGATCACTGACGATGCGGAGCTGCCCGTCGACCACGGTGGTGAGCTTGCCGAGCGCCTGAAGACTGTCCCGAGTGTGGGCCTTCGTCACAGCTTGGGCGGTGCGAGCCGCCATGCGCTTGTCGGCCTTGGACCCCGTCTTGCCGGCCGCCGCGTCGAGTTCGGCGAGCAGACCGGCCACGTCGATTTGGGAGTACCAGACGTCCAGCGTGGACAGCCCCGCCAATCGGGCCATCTCCCGGCGGTAACTCGCTCCCACCTCAAGAGCGGCGGTCCGAGCCTCCTTGTCAGTGAACTCGCGGTCCCGGGCGGCGATCACCACGCTGGCCGCGAGCCGTTTGAGGTCCCACTCCCACGGCCCCGGCAGGGTCTCGTCGAAGTCGTTGACGTCGAACATCAGCTTGCGCTCCGGGGAGGCGAAGAGTCCGAAGTTGGACAGATGGGCATCGCCGCACACCTGGGCTGTCAGGCCCGAGCGGGGCGTGGTCGCCAGGTCGGAGGCCATGATCAGCGCGGCTCCACGGAAGAAGGTGAACGGCGAGACCAGCATCCGCCCGTAGCGGATCGGCACCAGTTCGGGCACCCGGGTGGTGGCCTGTCGTTCGAGGAGCCCGACCGGGTCCGGGCGGTTCGTCGCAGGGCTGAACTCGGCCTGAGAAGATCGGGGGGCCCGGGTTCGGGCCTCCTTGCCGAGCTTGACCCGCTCTTCGGCGGTGAGGTGCGGAACGGCGTGAGCCGCCGGGCTTGGTCGTTGCATCAGATCCGTCATCGTTTCCTCGATCCTGGTCCCAATATCAATGCTGTCCCATCATGCTCCCTGTGGGGCGGGGCAAGTACAAGGGCAGAAGGAACCCGATCTTCCGGGCAGAGATGAGGTAACTGACTGGTGTGACCCAGTTCGCTGCCGGTTATGCGGGAACCAGCGAGGACATCAGCCTGAGCGCATCGGGCCCGCTCCCCACTCGTCACCTGGCTCATCGTCGGCTCGGTTCCGGACGGGGTGGCGGAAGCGCCTGGTCCCGATGTGGGACCGACGTCTGGAGCTACCGTTCGCTCTTGAGATCACAGCGGCGTAGCCCCTAACGAATCACCCTGGGGGCAGGGGATTCATGGCGGCGGGTCGTCCGGTATCCGGGCATTATCGCCGGGGTCCTCGTTCGATAACGTTCGGTCCAATGACCGTTTAGAAAGCGATGCTCGTGCCCCATCCCGTGCGGTTTGGTCTCATGGATATGGACCCGCTTACCGGTGCTCAGCCGGTGTGCCTGGCTTCGCCCACGGGCCTCCAGGGGTGGCGCGATGACGCACAGCATGCTGAGCGTCTGGGATTTGACGTGCTGTGGTGCGCCGACCATCTGTTCTATTTCTTGGCACCCGACGCGCCCTTCCTGGATGGCTGGGCGCTGCTCCCTGCGTGGGCGGCGATCACGACCACCATTCGCCTGGGCGTCCTCATAACAAACCTGTCGTGGCGCTCACCGATCCAAGTGGCTCGTTCTGCCATCGCCGTCGACCAGCTCTCGGCCGGTCGGCTCGAACTAGGCGTTGGTACGGGAGCCTTTGGCGACCAGGCTATGGCGGGGATGCTCGAAATGGCCCTTCGTGAACGTATCGAACGCCTGCGAGAAGGCGTGGGGTCATCGATCGGCTCCTGCGCGGTGACGTGTCCCCCTTCGAAGGGAAATATTCGACCTACACCGAGGCCCACACCGAACCAGGGTGCCTCCAATCCCCGCGGGTGCCGATCACGATCGGTGCCGTGCAACGACGTGCCATTGAAGTGGCGGTCGACCTGGCTGACACGTGGAGCACCTACTCAGACCCCCTGCTTCCCTTGGACGAGGCACGCAAGGACATCGTCTCTCGTGTTCAGATCTTTGAGGAGCAGTGTGCGACGAAGGGCCGCGACCCCGATGAACTTCGGAGGTCCTTACTTGTACTCAACCCGCTTGATGCCTGGGAGTCGATGACCACGGTGGAGCACATCGTGGAAACCTACGGCGGATTGGGGTTCAACGAGTTCGTGTTCCACCGGCCTCAGCAACATCGCCGGTCCACGTTCGAACATGTCGCCCAGGACGTATTGCCCCGGCTTCGTAACCAAATCTGAGCAATCGCAGGCATCCGATAGGTGCCGATACCGAGCGGGTGCGAAGGGTGAGAGCCCCATACCGCCGGTTATGCGGGCACCTGCGACCACGTAGGTCCCGCTCCCCGACTCGTCACCTGGCTCATCGTCGGCTCGGTTCCGGACGGGGTGGCAGAAGCGCCTCGTCCCGCATGGGACCGTCGTTTGGTGCTGCCCTTACGCTCGAAGTCGTAGCGGCCTAGCCCCTAACGAATCCTCTTTGAGTCAAGACCCCAATTCCGGGGACTTCCAGGCGCGACGAATCGAGCCGTCGTTGAAGGGCACGACGGCGTAGGGTTTCTATGGGTTCGGGAGTGACTTCGCCGAAGAACCGGTCGCGCAGGGTGAAGAGCCGGTCACGCAGGCAGCGAGTCGTCCCTGAGTGTCCTCCCGGACCCCCTATCGCGCGTCGAGGAGGAGCTGGCGGTAGACGGCGTTGCTGATCTGGCGCTTGAGTGAGCGGAGCGCCTCCTTCTTGGTCTTGCCCTCGGCGACCTTGCGCTCGAAATAGATGCGTCCCTCTGTCCCAGGATTACGGATCTGGGTGACGGCAACCATGTGCAGCCCATGGTTGAGCCGACGGTTCCCGCGTTGGGAGACGCGGTGGACAACTCGGCCGCCCGAGGCGAACTCGACCGGTGCCGTCCCGTTGTAGGAGGCGAAGGCATCGCGGTTGGCGAAACGGCGCACGTCGCCGGCATAGCCGATGAGTTGCGCGGCGACGATCGGACCGACTCCATAGATCTCGGTCAGCGAAGTCCCCGACGCCTTGATGGCGAGGCGGATCCGGCGGTGCGACGCCTTGGTCTGCTCGTCGAGGCGGCGGACGTCGTCGAGGAGCTCGAGGGCCATGTCGTAGCGGACCTGCTCGACAGGGGTCGAAGGCGTGATGTTGGCCAAGAACCTCTCGGCGTCAGAAACGTACAATTCCTTGGCGATTCCGCCCGGAACCAGCTCGGCCAAGAGGGCATGGAGTCGACACACGACACGAGTCCGATGGCTGCCGAGG
The DNA here is from genome assembly GCA_963728845.1 of uncultured Acidimicrobiaceae bacterium. Taxonomy (GTDB): domain Bacteria; phylum Actinomycetota; class Acidimicrobiia; order Acidimicrobiales; family RAAP-2; genus Bog-473. Next base: position 29,461 of record CAVSLS010000037.1, on the reverse strand, counting down.
TCGATATTGCGCTTGGCCAGGAGCCGGAGGACCTGGGAGTGGTCAGCCACCTCGACGCTGCGCAGGCTCGGGGCCCGAAAGGCGGCGACGGCGATCGAGTGGGCGTCATTGGGGTCGTTCTTGTTGGAACGACCGGTGGCGAGCACTCGGATGCGAGAGGCCAAGGTGGCTGGGACGTCGAGCACCTCTTCGCCCTGCGCCACGAGCTGTTGGGCCAGCAGGTAGCCCATCCCGCCGGCCGACTCGATGGCCCACCTCCGCTTCTCGAAAGGCTCGGCCCAGCGCACCAGCTGTTCGACCTGACGACGGGTGGCACGCACCTTGACGCTGGAGACCTCATCTTCAGCCTCGTCGATGGCCACCGCCGTGTGCGATGCCTTGTGGGGGTCTACCCCGATCACCACATTCATGACTACCTCCTTGGTTGATGTGAACCACGGGGGCACTCCTGCTTGCGGATGTTCGTGCTCGATCCTCTTTTGAGCCACTCCGTGGGCGAAGCCCCGATGGGACGCTCTTCGCACGAAAGCCACCCGACACAAGCCGGGGGCAGGCACTACGAGAGCGACCCCACCGGGACCCCTTAACGCTAGGAAATCGCGCTAGCGCTCGGGGCTAAGTCTCAAGCAGGCACAACGGGGCGTGTGGATAACTACCCACACACCGGACTCAGGCGCGGTATTCAGCCGTGACGACGAGCCGCTGTTATCCCCGGATTGGTGATGAGAGGAGGTGCATTCAGTTATCGACGGTGATGCCGACGCCCGAAGAACTGGTTGCGCTCCCACCTGGGCCGGAGGCCGCAGATACGAGGACGTAGTAACCGTCGGGTACCGTCGTGGTGTTCCAGGCGCACAGCCACCCGTAGAGGGTCGGCGTAGCCGTGCAGATCACCGGCGCGGCATAGCCGTAGATGCCTCCGAAGAGCAGGAACTCGACGCTGGTGGCGTTCGATGCGAGGGCGTCCAAGGTGACAGCTGTGCCCGACAGCGTCGCCCCGTTCGAGGGGATGAGGACGCTCGTGGTCGGCGGCGGATGATTATCGACGGTGATGCCGACGCCCGAAGAACTGGTTGCGCTCCCACCTGGGCCGGAGGCCGCAGATACGAGGACGTAGTAACCGTCGGGTACCGTCGTGGTGTTCCAGGCGCACAGCCACCCGTAGAGGGTCGGCGTAGCCGTGCAGATCACCGGCGCGGCATAGCCGTAGATGCCTCCGAAGAGCAGGAACTCGACGCTGGTGGCGTTCGATGCGAGGGCGTCCAAGGTGACAGCTGTGCCCGACAGCGTCGCCCCGTTCGAGGGGATGAGGACGCTCGTGGTCGGCGGCGAGGCAGCGTTGAAGTCGTATGTGGTCGTCGAGCCGTTCACACCATCGGTACCGATGGACAGCGCGTCCACGTTGCCGGTCATGGCAGGCCAGCCGCTACCCACGTCGGCCCCCACTGCGATCAGGGTGGCGCCGGGGTAAAGGCTGATGAAGCTACTCCAGCTGATCGGATCGTCGATGCCTCCCGGCGAAGTGTCGGCGATGTGGGTGGCCCACACCAGGCCGGTCAGGATGTTGAAACTCTGCCAGGTGTTGGCGCTATCCGGAGTGGCCTGCTCATACGGCTCGTAGTTCACCGTCGAGAAGGTGATGCTCGGACTGAGGTCGGCCTGCAACTGGAAATCCGGATCGTAGTCGGGAGCGTTGTTCGTATAGGCCCAGTACGAAAGTGTCGAGATACTCGAAAGGGCCGCGCCTTCATAGTCATAGTTGAAGGCGTCCCAGTGGTCGCTCGTGCCGGTCGTCGACATCTGGAGGCTGCCTGCGCTTGGCCCGCCAGCTGGCCCGCTCACGATGGAGACGCTCCCGCCGCCGCCGGATTCGTTCGTCACGACGAACTGCCCGGTGGTCGGCGACCCAGAGACGAGGTCTGACGGGGGACGACCACAGTCGGGTCCCGGGTGGCCGCGTGAGAGGCTGCGGCAGCCGGTACCGTCGACACAACAAAACCTGACATGGCGACGACCATCGCGGCGCCGATACCCCCCGCAACGACGCGAAATGATGACACTCTCGACATAATGAACCGCCTTTGAATTGGCCCCCTCCTCGTAAAGCCATACGCGACGCTTCGATCGCCTGTCTAACATGATCGGACTGCGGCTGCAACCGTTATTTGGAGGGGAGACCCTTTTCATCCCTCCACGTCGGCCTGTGAGGACACCGTGGTGGGGGTTGTCCCAATCGCCTGCACACACCGGGAGTGAGACACACAACCAAGGCAATGGCCTGGCGACCTGAACGGAGTTCCCGAGTCCGCGGTGCAGGATTTCCCCCTGATCCCTATGACCCGTGTCTCTTTGAGTCCCATGGAGTGATCGTTTTCTGGGATCGCGTCCAATCCATGCGCCGATGATGACGAGTAGCACCATCGCGAGAAAAGCGCCAACGACGGAGCCCAAGACGACAACGTCGCTGATGAACTGTCCGGCCCCCCCAGCGCCAGCTTTTGAGTCCCGATACCAGAGGACCAAACCGAACACCAAGCCAACGACAAACCCAGTTCCAACAATGAGCCCGACGGAATGCGAGACCCACAGGGTGGCGTGGCGTTGGACCCGATTCGACCGCGGTCCAGCAGGCGCAGGAAACTTCCGGGTAACAGCTGGCCGAGCGATTGAGATCCTCCAAACTGTAGGTACCCGTTCAGATCCTCGCCAGCACCCCCGAGCCTCTCGCTAGTGATGGCTGCATCTCATCGCGAGGTCCGCATGTCCCGCGCTGATGCCGCCATGGTGATGGCGAGGGGGGGTGTCGCCTATCGCCTAGAGAACACCCGCCCCTGGGTCCCGATTTTGAAGATGCCGTCCAGCCCGAGGTAGAGCCGACCGGACCGTTCCGACACAACGGTTCAACAACTCGGATCTCGTGGTCCACCCTTTAGTTGATATGTCCGGCGGTTGTGAAAACGGGGTGCGAAGGGCTCTACTCGACGCAGCGGCCAGTCGTCATGATCATCCGTGCTGGACAAGGAGACAGGGTCATGCGAAATCGACGCGCATCCCACGTTTGCCCGAACTGTGGCGCGGTAGCGGACCACCAACGCGCAACGTGCAGTCAATGCGGACAGCTCACCGCTCTAAGAGTTACTCGGGCCAGCGAGAGCGAGGGTCAAGAGCGGAACATCCCTTCGTAGGTCTGCTGGCAGCGCCCTGACCGAGCGGGAGCGGGAAGGCAAACACGCGCACGGCCCCTGCCCCCGTACTCGCTGCCGGCTATGGGACATGTGGGCGAGGACGTAATGACCTGACCCACCAGGCCATCGGCGAGCCCGCCTCTGCCGCTGCGCCCCTGTCGTGGGTGTGGCGGACGATTGCCCATCGAGAGCAAGAGGGCCACCGCCCGCACCGAGTGGTGCCCGAACTGTGTCGTCTTACGTCGGGGGAGATCGGGTCATCCCTTCCCGACGCCCGTGTCGCCGCCGAACGCTTCGCCGAGGTGACGGGCACCCTTCCGACGCACACGGCTGACGCGCAGAGCGCCCGGTCCGCAGCCAACACGCGCCAGCGTGTGGCCGAGATTGCCTTCGAGGCTTCCGACAACCCCGAGCCCGAACAGGCCTGGTTCGCCGAGTCGGTCGGTCCCGCGTTGGCCGGTTTCACCCTGCCCGTCATCGCCAAGGCGACGGGCGTCTCGACCTCGGCGGCGGCGAAATGGCGGGCCGGCCTCAGGGTTCCACATCGGCGACACCGGGCATCACTGGCCGGGCTGGTCGGGGTCGAGCTGCCCACGTCACTGAGGGAAGCGAAACACTGAAGGAGGGCGAAGCCCCGACTCCTGAGGGTGCTACGAGCCACACGGAGGCTGCGTCGGCAGATCTTCGGCTGCGCCGAGCAGCATTGGCGAAGACTGGTCCTCGTACATCCCAAGTCGCTTCAGGAAACCCACCACGCAGAGGCCCAACGCCTGGGTATCGTCTTGGCTCAGGTACTCAGCGATGGGAAAGGAAACGCCTCCTAGAGGGGCCATATCTGACTGAGTCCATCCGGTATGACGCCTGTAATCCCAGTCGGGAAATCAGTCAACGGCTTCCTGACTGCCTGGGACATGTCCGGGGCCAGCCGGCAACCGGACGTCGATATAGTCACGGCGCACTGCACCAGGGGGGTGTCCATGTCGTTCATCAGGCGGCACAGTTCGTTCGTGCCCAGGGCTGGAACAGCACTTGCCGCGATGGCGACGCTCGTCGCCCTGATCCTGGCCGGCCCCCAGGAGGCCGGAGCCGCTACGGCAACCTCGTCCGACGTCACCTTCCACAGCGCCGCCACCCTGACCGGCCCGATCACCACGGGAAAAATCGTCGAGCCCCTCTCGGCCCACCCGCTCGACCTCGCCGCCACCGGCTACGAGGAGAACGAGTACTTCGCGTCGGGGACGGCCACCGCGTTCAAGGCGGACTCCATGCCGAGCGACGGGAAGTGGACCATCTCGCCGACGACGTCAGCCGCGTTCAAGACCAGGATCCTGGTGCGCCGGCCGACGAATCCCGCCCACTTCAACGGAACGGTCATTGTGGAGTGGATGAACGTGTCGGCCGGGGAATCGGCGCCCGACTGGGACTTCCTCAATCCGATGCTGATGCACGACGGCTATGCGTACGTCGGGGTCTCGGCCCAGGCGCTGGGCGTCGACGGGGGCAAGGCCCTGCTCGGCACGCCGGGCGCAGCACCCAGCGGAACGGGCGGGCTGGTCGCCCAGGAGCCGGAGCGTTACGGATCGTTGCACCACCCCGGTGATCAGTACGCCCTCGACATGTTCGCCCAGATCGGCCAGGCCCTCCGGGCGCCGCACCCCGCGGCGCTGGGTGGCATGAAGCCCAAACACGTCCTGGCCATCGGCGAGTCCCAGTCCGCCTTCTACCTGACGACGTTCGCCGACGCCACTGCAGCCCCGCACCAATGTCTTCGACGGCATCTTCATCCACAGCCGCGGCGGCTCGGGTGCCTCGCTCACGGGATCATCGATCGCGTCGAGCAATGGGCCGGACAACCTGCGCATCCGCACCGACCTGAAGGTCCCGGTCTTCATGTCCGAGACCCAGACCGACCTGATACAGCTCGGCTACGCCCCCGCGCAGCAGCCCAACACCGACAAGATCCGCACCTGGGAGATCGCCGGCACCTCGCACGCCGACGCCTACTTCGTGGGTGCGGCGGCGAGCGTCCTCGGCTGCACCACGCCCGTCAACAGCGGCCCCCAGCACAACGTGGTCCAGGCGGCGTTCACCGCGTTCGACAAGTGGGTCGACAATGGCACCCCACCGCCCAGCCCGCCTCCCTTCCGACTGTCGAGCACGCACCCGGCGGCGTTGGCCCTCGATGCGCACGGCAACGTGATCGGGGGCGTCCGGACGCCGGCGGTCGACGTGCCGGTCTCCACCCTCAGTGGTGCACCGCCCTCCGGCGCCACCGCCATCTGTGGCCTCTTCGGGTCCACGGTCGCGTTCACTCCGGCCCAGCTGACTAGTCTCTACGGGACCAAGAGCAACTACATCGCCGCCTACACGAAGAGCCTGAACAAGGCCATCGCCTCGGGGTTCATTCTCAGCGCGGACGAGGCGTCGCTCCTGGCGCAGGCCGAGCAGGTGCAGTTCCCCAGCTAACGGCCTCGACGGTTCAGCGACGGAGTCGGCAAGGACCGCACGGGAAGTACCGATCCCGTGTGGTCTCAGCGGGATCAGGGGGGTGTCGCCTAACGCCGGGTAGGACGTGTCACCCTGCGGCACAGGGCGCAAGTGATCGAGGCAAGTGCGAAACGTCGGAGCCGTCCCTCTCGGCGAAGACTTATCTGGGCGTAACCTTGGCCCGGAGCGAAACGGGGTCGGTGGAATTGCTCGTCGAGGTATAGCTGTCATCGCTCGCTGCCGAACCGAAGCCACCGGGGTCATTTTGGGGCGTCTGCCAATAGATCTCGACGCGACAGATGAGGCCGTCCTCGCCGATATCGAACGAATATGTCTCGTCCAGGTGGAACTCCTCTTCTCCGTATCGAAGGTGCTCAGTAACCCTGGCAAACACGAAGAGTCCGTCGGGCGCGCAGATGATCCGCAGGACGTCATTGTCGTAATCAGAGGGCACTGTGGCTCTTAGGAAGTCCAGATAAACCTGTCGTCCGGTGAGCTGATCGCCGAAGGGACCGATCCTCACAACCTCCTGGTCGAGGATGGTGCCCAGTTCATTCCATTCCCTCGCCGTTAAATGCGAGAAAAAGTGTTCCACGATATGTGTAGCGCCCGAAGTCAATTGCGCCTCATTCGGTAGCGTCACCTCAAATTAGTCCAAGGGATCTAATCGGACATCATCCCCACATAGTGCCCCCGAACGCCACACCGGTACGGGGGGGCGGTTTTCGCGCTGGTGTTACCCGCAGCCTGCAGTGTCATCAGCCGTTCGCGGGCACTGCATGACGTCCGGGGCGAGCCTCATAGGGTCGTCCTCAGCGACGCGGCCGAGCGTTCCCGTTTCCCGTCCCCCCCGGGGGACGGTAGAGCGCCGGCCGTCAGTCGCTTCGGCGCAGTTCTTGCCCCGGGTGAGGGGCGGGGGTGTCCCCGAACGCATCGGTTATGCGGGCACCTACGAGCCGCGTTGCAGGTCCCGCTCCCCGACTCGTCACCTGGCTCATCGTCGGCTCGGTTCCGGACGGGGTGGCAGACGCGCCCGACACCGGGGCCGACGTGCGTGCGGACGCCTTCCCGGGTACGCCCGGCGCGCCCTTCGGGAGCCTCGTCTTCGTCGGCGCCACGCGGCCGGCCTGACCGCAAACACCCCATCGACGATTACATCGTGTCTCGATGTTATCGTGAGGCGATGCAATTGCGGGACGCCGACTACGAGGACCTGTTGGCCCTGCGCACCGGGCTGCGACGGTTCCTTCGCTGGGGCGACCAGCAGGCTGACGCCGCCGGGTTGACCGCGGCCCAGCACCAGCTGCTGCTCGCCATCCGCGGTCACACCGACCGTCGTGGCCCGACCGTCGGGGAGGTGGCCGACTACCTCCTCCTCCGCCACCACAGTGCGGTCGGACTGGTGGACCGGGCTGACGCGGCTGGCTTGGTCAAGCGGGTGCGTGACCCCGGCGACCATCGCGTCGTGCGCCTGCAGCTCACCGCGACCGGCCGCAAGCGCCTTGATGCGCTGTCAGATCTCCACCTCGAAGAGCTCCGCCGGCTGGGTCGCACGCTGCCTGGTGCGTGGCGGGGCCTCCTGCCGCGCCAGCCCCTGCACGGCCTCGAGGGCCGCGCCTGAGTGCTCAGCTGGTGCGTCCTCGCAGCGCCCGATAGCGACGGGCCAGCGACGCCGTCGAGGAGTCCTGCCCGGAGAGGTCCGGTGCCGATTCGGCGGTCAGGAGCGGCGCGAGCTCCCTCGCCATGACCTTGCCCAGCTCGACGCCCCACTGGTCGAACGAGTCGATGCCCCAGATGGTGCCCTCGACGAACACGGTGTGTTCGTACAGCGCCACCAGTTGGCCGAGGATGGACGGCGTCAGCTTGGGGGCGACGATGGTGGAGCTCGGCCGGTTGCCCGGCATCACCTTGTGCGGCACCAGCCGGGCAGGCGTCCCGTCCGCCGCGACCTCCTCGGCCGTCCGGCCGAAGGCGAGGGCCTTGGTCTGCGCCAGGCAGTTCGCCATGAGCAGGTCGTGCTGGTCCCCCGTCTCGTGGGTGGAGTGCGCGAAACGCGATGAAGTCGGCCGGGACGAGCTTCGTGCCCTGATGGAGCAGCTGGTAGAAGGCGTGCTGGCCGTTGGTGCCCGGCTCGCCCCAGAAGATCTCGCCCGTCTGTCCCCACACCGGCGTGCCGTCCAGGCGGACCGACTTGCCGTTCGACTCCATCGTCAACTGCTGCAGGTAGGCCGGGAAGCGGGCCAAGCGGTGGCTGTAGGGCAGCACGGCGTGGGTCTCGGCGCCGAAGAAATTGTCGTACCAGATGTTGAGCATGCCCTGGATGACGGGGAGATTCTCCTCCAACGGCGCCGTACGGAAGTGCTCGTCGATGGTGTGGAACCCGAAGAGCATCTCGCCGAAGGCCTGGCGGCCGATGGCCACCATGAGCGAGAAGCCGATGGCTGAGTCGTAGCTGTAGCGCCCGCCGACCCAGTCCCAGAACTCGAGCATGTTCTCGGGATCGATGCCGAACTCCGCCACGCCCTTCGCGTTGGTGGAGACGGCGACGAAGTGTTTGGCCACCGCACCCTCCCCCGCCGTCGGGCCGAGTCCCCGCAGCAGCCAGTCGCGGGCCGCCGCTGCGTTGGTCAGGGTCTCGAGCGTGGTGAAGGTCTTCGAACTGACCACGAACAGCGTCGTGGTCGGGTCGAGATCGTGCGTGGCGGCGTAGAGGTCGACCGGGTCGACGTTCGACACGAAGCGGCTGATCAGCCCCGGCTGCGCGTAGTCGGCCAGTGCGGTGGTCGCCATGTCCGGTCCGAGATCAGAGCCCCCGATGCCGATGTTGACGACGGCGCCGATCCGCTTCCCCGTCGCACCGGTCCAGGAGCCGTTGCGGATGCGCTCCGAGAGCTCGCCCATCTTCCCCAGCACGGCGTGCACGTCGGCGACCACGTCCTGACCGTCGACCACCAGCGTCGGTGCCGGGGGGCATCCGCAGCGCCACGTGCAGCACGGCGCGGTCCTCGGTCGTGTTGATGTGCTCGCCGGAGAACATCGCATCCCGATGCTCTTCCACCCCGCCGGCGCGGGCCACCGCCATGAGGAGGCGCAGGGTCTTGTCCGTGACCCGCTGCTTCGAGTAGTCCAGGGTGAGGTCGGCGCCCTCCGCGGTCAGGCGCATTCCTCGCTCGGGGTCTTCGGCGAAGAGGTCACGGAGGTGCCGGGCCGCGATCTCGTCGAAGTGCGCCGCCAAGGCCTTCCACTCGGGTGTCGTCGTCACGTCCATGTCGGGCAATCTACGGGTCGGCTGAGCGGTGTGCTCCGGCCTTGAGGAACTCGATCACGGCCGGCATCGCCCTGCGGTCCTGCAGCAGGAACAGGTGACCGCCGTCGAACATCGCCAGCCGCGCGCCGGGGATCGCGCCGGCCAGGAACTCGCTGTTGGCCGGCGGGGCGAGGGCGTCGAAGCGGCCGCCGCAGACGAGCGTGGGGCAGGCGATGCTCCCGAGTCGGGCCGCCGCGTCGTGCTGGGCGCGGGCCGCGAGCTGGTTGGCGAGTCCGGCGCCCGCTGATCCGGTCTCCCGAGACCCGGAGAGCATCCGGTCCGTGATCATGGCGACCAGGTCGGGGTGGGCGGCCTGCCAGGCCTTGTCCCACCGGGTGTCGAGTAGCTCCATCTGGCGGGCCGCCCTGGCGTCGGCGTCCAGGGCCACGAGCTCGTGCAGGGGAAAGGACGCGCCGCCGGCGCCCCCCGCAGACGTGCAGGCCAGCGACGAGCCGACGCACCCGGTCGGGGTGACGGAGTGCCAGCTCCTGGGCCACCATGCCGCCGAAGGACACGCCGAAGACGAGGCAGTCGTCCCAGCCGACGGCGTCGAGGAGCACCGCCGCGTCATGGGCGAAATCGGCCATGGTGGAGGGCTCTGACGGCACGCTGCTCTGCCCGAGGCCGCGCTGGTCGTAGACGAGCAATTGAAACGAGTCGGCCAGGGGGCCGTCGGTCAGCCGGGGCTGGTCGCGCAGGTCACCCCCGGTGCCCGAGATGCACAGGAGCCGATCGGCGGTCCCTGTGCTGGTGCCGGTGCCCTCGAGTTCGTAATAGAGCGACACGCCATTGGCGACGCACCTGGGCACACCGTCACTGTAACCACGGTGAGGCCGCTCGCCGCCGGGTGGACGGTCGCGGTGCTCCGTGTCGCGCGCTGCCTTCCTACAGTGGACACACGGGACGAGCCGAGGAGGCACGCATGCTGCTCAAAGGATTGAACCACGTCGGGATGATCACCAACGACGCCGACAGGCTCAACCACTTCTATCGTGAGGTCTTCGACGCCGAGGTCCTGCGGGACGGCAACGAATTCCCCGAGGGCAACGGACCGCGGCTGTCCATAATCAAGATCGGGGACTGGGCCGAGCTCAACGTGTTCCAGATTGAAGGCAACCACGAGGCCGATCGCCAGACGCCCATGTTCGGGCGCGGCCGCCTCGACCACCTGGCTCTGCAGGCCGCCACACTCGAGGCCTTCGAGACCATCCGCGAGCGCCTCATGGCGCGGGGGGCGGCCGACGACTTCGTCACCGACTTCGGCCCGATGCTGAGCCTCTTCTTCCGTGACCCGGACGGGCTGGAGTGCGAGGTCTGCGTCGAGAATCCGGACGCTGTCCCGGGCGTCTTCAACGGGCCGGGAACGAGGGCCGCCCGGTACGCCTGACCCCCCGGGGGGGTTCTCGAAACCATCAACGGGCGGGTTTACAGTTTCCAGAAACAGCGACCGGGCTCAGACCGTCGGCGATCGAGAGACCCCGGACGGGCCGGGAACTTAGGGCTGACGGTACGCCTGAACCCCCGGCGGGGTGTTTCCAGAAACTATCAACGGAACACCAGTTTACAGTTTCCAGAAACAGCCGCCGGCCGCAGCCGGCTCGGGCGGCTCAGCGCAACGCCAGCTGCCCCGGCACGAGCGGCGCCGGGAGAGACGTCGCCCCCATGAGCCAGCGGTCCACGGCAGCGGCACAGGAGCGTCCCTCCGCGATGGCCCACACGATCAGGCTCTGTCCTCGGGTCTGGTCGCCGCACACGAAGACACCCTCGACGTTGGTCGCCCACTGCCCGTCGGCCTCCACCGTCCCGCGCGGCCCCACCGAGACCCCGAGCTCGGCGACGGCGCCCCGTCGCTCGGTGCCGACGAAGCCCATGGCCAGCAGCACCAGGTCGCACGCCAGGTCGAAGTCGGAGCCGGGCACTTCCTCGAAGACGGGTCGCCCGTCCTCGCTGCGCATCTCGACGGTGTAGCCCCGCAGCGCCCGCACCGTCCCTGCACCGTCGTCGACGAACTCCGTGGTCGTCACCGAGAACAGTCGTTGTCCACCCTCCTCGTGGGCGGCGGACGTGCGCAGGATCAACGGCCACAGTGGCCACGGGTTGTCGGCCAGACGGTCACTTGGGGGCTCGGCCATGATCTCGAGTTGGTGCACGGACGCGGCGCCCTGCCGGTGCGCCGTCCCCAGGCAGTCCGCCCCGGTGTCGCCGCCGCCGATGATGACGACGTGCTTCCCCTTGGCATTGATGGGCGACGAGGCCAGCGCAGCACCCTCCCGCACGAGGTTGGACGGCTTCAGGTACTCCATGGCGAAGTGGACCCCCGCGAGCTCCCGCCCGGGCACGGGCAGCTCGCGGGGCAAGGTCGCCCCGCCCGCCAGCACCAGCGCGTCGAACTCGGCCCGCACCTCTGCTGCCGGGCGCACCCGGACGTCGGGAGCGCTCGCCGTCCCCAGCCCCCGTTGCTCGCCCGGTTCGACCGCGTCACCCGAACCCGATGCGGCAGCCGGACCAACGGCGCTCCCGCCCACCGCGGTGGAGCACACGAACGTCACGCCCTCGGCCTCCATCTGGGCCAGCCGGCGGTCCAGCACCGCCTTCTCCATCTTGAACTCGGGGATGCCGTAGCGGAGCAGCCCGCCGGGCTTCTCCGCCCGTTCGAACACGGTGACGCTGTGCCCCGCCCGCACCAGCTGCTGGGCCACAGCCAGGCCGGCCGGCCCCGAGCCCACCACTGCGACGGACTTGCCCGTGCGCACCGTCGGCACCTGGGGGGTGACCCAGCCCTCGTCCCAGGCCCGCTCGACGATCTCGTACTCGATCCGCTCGATCGTCACCGGGTTGTCGTTGATCCCCAGCACACAGGCCGCCTCGCACGGCGCGGGGCACAGGCGCCCGGTGAACTCGGGGAAGTTGTTGGTGGCATGCAGGCGCTCCATCGCCTCGGGCCAGTCGTCCCGGTAGACCAGGTCGTTCCACTCCGGGATCAGGTTGCCGAGCGGGCAGCCGTCATGGCAGAAGGGGATGCCGCAGTCCATACAGCGTGCCCCCTGCTCCTTCGTCGCCTCCTCGGAGAAAGGCTCGTAGACCTCTTTCCAGTCCCGCAGGCGCACCGACACGGGCCGTCGCCGCGGGAGCTCCCTCCCGTACTCCATGAAGCCGGTGGTCTTACCCATGTGCGGCCTCCATGACGGCCTCGTCCACCGATCGCCCCTCGGCCTCGGCCTGGCGGGTGGCGTCGAGGATGCGGCGGTAGTCGCGCGGCATCACCTTCACGAATTCGAGGACCTCGGCGTCCCAGCGGTCGAGCATCCGCCCCGCCACGGCCGACTCCGTCTCGACCCCGTGCCGCTCGACCAGGGAACGGACCACGAAGCTGTCGGCGGGATCGAGCGGCTCGACGTCGACCATCTCGAGGTTGACCCGTTGCCCGAAGGTTCGGCCCGGGTCGTACACGTAGGCCACCCCGCCGGACATGCCGGCTGCAAAATTGCGCCCGGTCGGTCCGAGCACCAGGACCAGGCCGCCGGTCATGTACTCGCACCCGTGGTCGCCCACGCCTTCGACCACCGCGGTCGCGCCCGAGTTGCGCACGCAGAAGCGCTCGCCGACCTGGCCCCGGATGAAGACCTCGCCGCCCGTCGCACCGTAGAGGATGACGTTGCCCGCGATGATCTGCTCCTCGGCGGCGAAGGGTGATCCGGCCGGGGGCCGCACCACGAGCCGTCCGCCCGACAGGCCCTTGCCGAAGTAGTCGTTGGCGTCGCCGTGCAGGCGCATCGTCACGCCCCTCGGCACGAAGGCGCCGAAGCTCTGGCCGGCCGAGCCGGTGAAGGTCAGCGCAATCGTGTCGTCGGGCAATCCGGCCGACCCGTGGCGCCGGCTGATCTCGGCACCGAGCAGGGTCCCCACCGTGCGGTCGACGTTCGTGATCGGCAGCTCCACCGACACCGGAACGCCGGCGGCCAGCGCCGGTGCGCACCGGCCCAGGAAGGCGTGGTCGAGCGCCTTCTCCAGGCCGTGGTCCTGCAGCCTCGTCTGGCGTCGCCCGACGGTGCCCGGGACGTCGGGCTGGGCGAGCACGGTGGAGAGGTCCAGCCCGGCGGCCTTCCAGTGCATCACCGCCGTCTCGGTCTCGAGCAGGTCCACCCGCCCGATGGCCTCGTCCAGCGAGCGCAGGCCGAGCGACGCGAGCAGCTCGCGCACCTCCTCGGCTATGTACTCGAAGAACGTCTGGACGAACTCGGGCTTGCCGCTGAACTTGGCCCGCAGCGCCGGGTTCTGGGTCGCGATCCCTACGGGGCAGGTGTCGAGGTGGCAGACGCGCATCATGATGCAGCCCGAGACCACGAGCGGCGCCGTGGCGAAGCCGTACTCCTCCGCGCCGAGCAGCGCCCCGATCAAGACGTCGCGGCCCGTCTTGAGCTGCCCGTCCACCTGGACCACGATGCGGTCCCGCAGTCCGTTGACCAACAGCGTCTGCTGGGTCTCGGCCAGCCCGATCTCCCATGGGATGCCGGCGTGCTTGAGCGAGGTCAGCGGCGCGGCGCCGGTGCCGCCGTCGTGGCCCGAGATCAGCACGACGTCGGAGTGCGCCTTGGCCACCCCGGCCGCCACCGTGCCGACGCCCACCTCGGCCACGAGCTTGACGTGCACCCGCGCCTCGGCGTTGGACGACTTGAGGTCGTGGATCAGCTGCGCGATGTCCTCAATGGAGTAGATGTCGTGGTGCGGCGGCGGCGAGATCAGGCCCACGCCCGGCGTCGAGTTCCGGGTCCGGGCGATCCACGGGTAGATCTTGATGCCCGCCAGCTGCCCGCCCTCCCCCGGCTTGGCGCCCTGGGAGATCTTGATCTGCAGGTCGTCCGCGTTGACGAGGTACTCGCTGGTCACCCCGAAGCGGCCCGAGGCGACCTGCTTGATCGCGCTGCGGCGCAGGTCCCCGTTGGCATCGGGCGTGTAGCGGTCGGCGTCCTCGCCGCCCTCGCCCGTGTTGGACCGGCCGCCGATGCGGTTCATGGCGATGGCGAGGGTCTCGTGCGCCTCGGCCGAGATGGAGCCGTACGACATGGCGCCGGTCGAGAAGCGGGTCACGATCCGCTCGACTGGCTCCACCTCCTCGAGGGGAATGGGGCCGCCGGGCGCGGGCTGCAACCGGAGCAGGCCGCGCAGCGTCCCCAGCTTCTCGGCCTGGTCGTCGACCAGGGCCGTGTACTCCTTGAAGATCTCGTAGCGCTTCGACCTCGTCGGCGTGCTGCAGCTTGAAGACGGTCTTGGGGTTGAAGAGGTGGAACTCGCCTTCGCGCCGCCACTGGTACTCACCGCCCACCTCGAGCTCGCGGTGGGCCCGCTCCGTCGGCCGCGGCTCGTGGGCCTGGCGGTGCCGGGTGGCCACCTCCGCCGCGAGCACCGGGAGCCCGACACCGCCGATGCGGCTCGATGTGCCGGTGAAGTACTCGTCGATGAGCGCCCCGTCCAGGCCGATGGCCTCGAAGACCTGGGCACCCGTGTACGACGCCACGGTCGAGATCCCCATCTTGGACATGACCTTGAGCACGCCCTTGCAGGCCGCCTTCATGTAGTTCCGCCGGGCCTGCCGCGGTGACACCCCCTCCAACAGGCCCTCGGAGATCATGTCGTCGATGGAGTCGAGCGCCAGGTACGGGTTGACGGCCGCGGCGCCGTAGCCGATGAGCAGCGCCATGTGGTGCACCTCGCGGGCGTCGCCCGTCTCGATGACGAGCCCCACCTTGGTCCGGGTCTTCTCGCGCACGAGATGGTGGTGCACCGCCGCCGTCAACAGCAGCGACGGGATGGGCGCCCAGTCGACCGTCGAGTTGCGGTCCGAGAGGACGATCAGGTTGGCGCCCTCCGCGATGGCGTCCGACACCCGGCGCCGCACGTCGTCGATGGCCCGCGCCAGGGCCTCGCCGCCCGCCGCCGTGGGCGCGCCGGCCGACCCCGCCTCGCGCACCTCGAAGAGCCCGTCGATGGCGAAGGCCTTGAAGCCCGGCGTCTCGCCGTGCTCGTTGACGTACATCAGCTTGGCCAGGTCGTCGCGGTCGATCACCGGGAGCGGCAGCAGAATCTGGCGGCACGAGCCACAGCCGCGCGTCGAGCAGGTTGGCCTCGGGCCCGATGGTGGCCGAGAGCGACGTGACGAGCTCCTCGCGGATGGCGTCGAGGGGCGGGTTCGTGACCTGAGCGAAGAGCTGGGTGAAGTAGTCGTAGAGCATGCGGGAGCGGTCCGAGAGGACCGCGATCGACGTGTCGGAGCCCATGGAGCCGAGGGGCTCGGCCCCGCTGCGGGCCATGGGGGCCAGGATGACGCGCAGCTCCTCGGTCGTGTAGCCGAACAGGCGCTGCTGGGTGACCACGCCCCCGTGCTGGGGCGTGAGCATGGTGCGGGCCGGGAGCTCCTCCAGGCGGACCTGGTCGGCCGCCAGCCACTCCGCGTAGGGGTGCTCCGACGACAGCTCGGACTTGATCTCCTCGTCCTCGACGAGCCGGCCCTTGGCCGTGTCGACGAGGAACATGCGGCCCGGTTGGAGGCGGCCCTTGCGCACGACGTGCTCGGGTGCGATGTCGAGCACGCCCACCTCGCTGGCCAGCACGACCAGGCCGTCGTCGGTCACCCAGTAGCGCGCCGGGCGCAACCCGTTGCGGTCGAGCACGGCGCCGACGACCGTCCCGTCGGTGAAGCAGACCGCCGCCGGCCCGTCCCAGGGCTCCATCAGCGACGCGTGGTAGCGGTAGAAGGCGCGCCGGTCGCGGTCCATCGTGGTGTGGTTCTCCCACGCCTCGGGGATCATCATCAGCACGGCGTGCGGCAGCGAGCGGCCGCCGAGGTGCAACAGCTCGAGCACCTCGTCGAAGCTCGCCGAGTCGCTCGCCCCCGGCGTGCAGATCGGGTAGATGCGGGCGAGGTCGCCCTCAATCAGGGAGGTCTCGAGCAATGCCTCGCGAGCACGCATCCAGTTGCGGTTTCCCGCCAGCGTGTTGATCTCCCCGTTGTGGCACAGGTAGCGGTACGGGTGGGCCAGCGGCCAGCTCGGGAAGGTGTTGGTCGAGAAGCGCGAGTGCACGAGGGCCAGGCCCGACTCGAAGGTGGGGTCGCGCAGGTCGGGGAAGAACTGGCGCAGCTGCTCGGAGGTCAGCATGCCCTTGTAGACGATCGTGCGGGCCGACAGCGAGGGGAAGTAGACGCCGTCGACCGCGTGCTCGGCTCGCTTGCGCAGGACGAAGGCGCGGCGCTCCAGCGCCATGAGGTCGACGCCGGGTCCGGCCGGCGCCACGAAGAGCTGCTCGATCAGCGGCATGGCGCCCCGTGCGGTGTGGCCCAGCCCGTCCGGCTCAATGGGCACCGTGCGCCAGCCCAGCACCGTGAGCCCCTCCTCGGCCGCCGTCTGCTCCACCATGCTCCGCGCTTTCAGGGCGTCGTCCTGGTCGGTCGGCAGGAAGACCAGGCCCACGGCGTAGCCGCCGGCGTCGGGAAGGGAGAACCCGGCATCCAGGGCGGCGCGGACAAGAAGCGGTGCGGGATCTGGACCAGGATGCCGGCGCCGTCGCCCGTCTCCACCTCGGCCCCGGATGCGCCGCGGTGCGCCAGGCGCTCCAGGACGGTGAGGCCGCGGTCCACGATGTCGTGATCGGGCCGCCCGTGCAGATCGGCCACCATGCCGACACCACAGGCGTCGTGCTCGTATGCCGGGTCGTAGAGGCCAGTGGCCATCGGCGTCCTTCCGAGATGGGGAGAAGTTCGGCGACCGGGACGACGTTGGCCCGAAGGTGGAACGACCAGGATACACGACCGCCCTCCTAGGCTGGGCACATGCCGGGCAGCGTCCAGGTCGTGGGGGGCGGGGTCATCGGGCTCGCCTGCGCGTGGGAACTGTCACGCAACGGTCATGACGTGACGGTCGTGGCGCCGGCGCCCGGGCGCGAGGGCGCCTCCTGGGTGGCGGCCGGCATGCTCGCCCCGGTGACCGAGGCGCAGTTCGGCGAATCCGCCCTGACGGCGCTCCTGCTCGAGGGCGCGCGCCTGTGGCCCGGCCTTCGCCGCCGCGCTGGAGAAGGCGGCCGGGCACCCCATCGGCTACGACACGACCGGCACGTTGACCGTGGCGCTCGATGCGTCCGACCGGGCCAGCCTCGACGATCTCCTCGCCTACCAGCATTCGCTCGGCCTCGCGTGCCGAGCGGCGCAGCGCCAGCGAGTGCCGGCGCCTCGTGCCCGCGCTGAGCCCCGCACTGCGCGGCGGCATCGAGGTCCCCGGCGATCACCCCGTCGACAACCGCGCCCTGCTCGGCGCGCTGGTGCGGCCTGCCGTAGCGGCCGGCGTCACTCTCGTCGAGGGCACCGTGGCGCCCGTCGAGCCGGGGCCCGGGCTCGTCCTGGCGGACGGCCGCCGCCTCGCGGCCGACCACGTCGTCCTGGCGGCGGGAACCGGCCTGCCCAGCCATCGCCGGTCTCGAGGACGCAGGGCTCCCGGCGGTCCGCCCGGTCAAGGGTCACATCCTGCGCCTGGGCCCGCCCGAGCCGCCGCCGCCGGGCACTCCCGTGCCGCTGCTCACCCGGACGGTGCGCGGCCTCGTGCACGGGCGCTCGGTCTACCTGGTGCCGCGCCGGGACGGCTCGGTGGTGGTCGGGGCCACCGTGGAGGAGCGTGGCATCGACCCCGCCGTGCAGGCGGGGGCCGTGCACGAGCTGCTCTGCGACGCGCGGGAGCTCGTGCCCGGTGTCGACGAGCTCGAGTTGGTCGAGGCGGCCGCCGGCCTCCGACCGGCCACGCCCGACAACACGCCGCGGATCGGCTGGACCGGCCTCGACGGCGTCGTGGTGGCCGTCGGGCACTACCGCAACGGCATCCTCCTGGCGCCCCTCACGGCCGCCGCGGTGGTCGACCTCCTCGGCCGCCGGCCCGTGGCGCCCCTCATCGAGGCGCTGGCGCCGGCATGAGCGATGCTCGCACTGCGCGTCAACGGCGAGCCGATGCAGGTGGCGCCGGGTGCCACCATCGCCGACCTCGTGGCGCAACTCGTCGAGGACGACGATGCCAAGGGGGTAGCCGTCGCCGTCGACCGCTGCGTCGTGCCCGCGCTCGGAGTGGGCCACCACGCCCGCCCGCGCCGGGTCCCTGGTCGAGGTGGTGAGCGCCGCCGCAGGCGGTTGAGCATCGTTGTGCGGCCCTGCCGGCCGGTGCCAGAATCACCCGATGCCCACGGATCCCCCGCACCGGCCCCACCGCGTTCGTCCTCGCCGGAGGAGGCACCAAGGGATCCTTCGAGGTCGGCGTGCTGCAGTACCTGGTCGGCGTCGAGGGGATCGTGCCCGACATCATCACCGCGACCTCCGCCGGCGCCATCGCCGCCACCGTGCTCTCGCAGGCCCGCACGCTCGCGGAGTTCGCGGCACGGGTCGACGAGATCGAGGCCGACGTGCTGGCCTGGACCCACGCCGGGCACGTCTTCGGCAAGCAGCCGTGGCTCGCCGCTCTCGACGGCACCGCGCTCGGCCGCGAGATCCACCAGGAGATCACCGAGGGCACCCGCCCGCCGTTTCCCCTCACGCCGGCCACCGTGCTCGCCGGCAGCGAGGTCGTGCCCCCGGCGGGCGCGTCCAACCGCCGGGAGCGCCGCCAGGACGCGCCGGGCCCGGCGCCAGCCGCCAACGCCACATCCTGCGCCTCGTCGCCGGCGCCGCCTTCCGGCTCCCCCGTGTCCGCCGGCAGCTGCGCACGAGCGGCAGTGCGGTCCTGAACCTCGACCCCCTGGCCGGCACGCTCCGCCACGGCAACGAGCGAGGGCATGCGGCCCGTCGACCCGGCCCTCGTCGGGCGGCCGGGCCTGCAGCTCCGCCTGGCCGTGACCGCCCTGCGGGCCGGCACCCTCCGCTTCGTCACCGAGGACGGGACGATCGTCGAGTCCGACGCCGCGACGCCGGCCCCGGGCCGGCCGCCGGCCCGGTCGACCTGGTCGACGGCGCGGTGGCCTCGGCCAGCGTGCCCATGGTCTTCCCTCCCCACCCGATGGGCGACGACGACTACGTCGACGGTGGCGTGATCGAGATCGTCCCGGTCCGCGCCGCAGCAGAGCTGGGGGCGAGGCGCATCATCGCCGTCGTCGCGGTGCCGCTGCGGCTCGCCCGGGACGAACGCGACTATGCGGGTGTACCCCTCGGCTACATCGGCCTCCGGTCCATGGGCATGATCGGCGTCGCCGAGCGGCAGATCTCGAACCTCGACGTCGCCCTGCCCGAGGGTTCGGTCCTGACCACCATCGACCCCGTCGTCGACGTGGTCGGCCTGTTCGAGATAGAGCCCGGCCTCCTGCGGATCAACAAGGACTACGGCTGGCTGCGCGCCGCCGACGTCCTGGCCGAGAGTGACGCCGGCATCCGGGCCGACATGGCCGACGGCACCCATGCCATCGTCGAGGCACGGCGCGAGGCCTGGCGCCTGGAGGAGTCGCTGTGGACGAGCACACCGACCGGCGCGACCGAGGCCGGCACCCTTGCGCTCGTCCGTGAGCAGAAGGAGCTGGTGCGCGAGCTGGTGGACCGGCGCAAGCAGCTCGGCTTCCCGGTGCCCCAGGGCTGCGAGGCCTGGTGGCTCGAGTACGAGGCCCACACGGCCGAGCGGCCGGGCGGACTGCCGGCCACGCCGATCGCGCACGGATCGGGCGCGGCTGACCGCTCAGACGGTCGGCCCGCCCAGCCAGCCCCTCCGGCGGAACAGCACCACGAGGACGACGACCGTCGCCAGTTCGAGCCCGATCCCCACCACGAAGAAGCTCCACGTCGGCGCGAGCCAGACCCGCACCATGTAGGCTGAAGTTCTGCCCGAAGAACCCGGTGAGGAAGCTGAGTGGCAGGAAGATCGTGGCGATGATCGTCAGCTGCTTCATGACGACGTTGAGGCGGTTCGACACGGTCGAGAGGTGCGTGTCCATCACGCTCGAGAGCAGGTCCCGGTAGCTGTCGACCAGGTCCGCCAGGCGGATCATGTGGTCGTAGAGGTCACGGAAGTACCGCATCGCCTCGTCGGTCATGCCCGGGCAATCCGTCACGCCCGCGTTGATGCTCGCCATCATGTCCCGCTGGGGCGCGATGATCTTGCCGCATCTCCATCAGCCTGCGCTTCATGTCGAAGAGCTCGCCCAGCTGTGCCTCGGTCGGCGTCTTGAGGATGTCGTCCTCCAGCGTGTCGATGCGGTCGTCGAACGCCGAGAGGAAGGGGAAGAAGCGTGTCCACGAGGGCTCCGATGACCAGGTAGACGACGATGATCTGCGGCGACGAGACCTGCGTCGCGGGGTGCCGCTCCAGGCGCTCGTGCACGTGCGCGATCGCCGGGCACTCTCCTCGGTGCACCGTCACCACGTAGCGGTCCGTCCAGAAGCAGTGCACCTCGGCGGTGCCCTTCTTGTCCGGATCGGCACCCCGGGCCACCAGGAAGATGAAGTCGTCGTAGTCGTCGATGCGGGGACGCTGCGCGAAGCGCTCGGCCGCCTCGACGGCCAGCGGGTGGAACCCGAAGTGGACACCCAGGAGCTCGGACACGGTCCCGTCGCCGGCGATGTCGTCGAGGTCGAGCCAGAAGAAGCCGGTGCCGGCCAAGGCGGCCAGCACGCGCTCGGACGTTGCCGGCTCGTCACGGCCCTCCTGACGCAACGTCCCCTTCAGCACGTCCCAGTCTCATCGCGCCCGGACGGGTCCGGGTGGATGATGCGGTCGCGGCCGTGCCGGCGCGGACGCCTCAGGCGAAGCGGCCGGGGTCGAACGCGGCCGGCAGCGGCGGCTCGTCGCCGGGCAGCGCGCTGCCGGTCATGTCGTGTGCCAGCGCCCGGGCCGAATAGGGCCCCTGCAGCAGGCCGTTGGCGCCGTGGCCGGTGGCCACGAAGACGTTGCCCCACCCCGGTAGCCGCCCCACCAGGGCGCGGTCGTCAGCCGAGGTGGGGCGCAGGCCGACGCGGGTCTCGAGGTACGTCGCATGCTCGAGGCCGGGCGCCGACGAGGAGGCACTCGCGCAGCAGCTCGTGGAGCCCGGCGGCCGTCACGGCGACGGAGAACCCCGCCCCGGTCTCGAACGTGCCGCCGCAGGCCACGCGCCCCCCGGGCCAGGGGACGAGATAGTGGGTGAGGAGCGGTTGGACGATGGGCCAGCCCCCCGTGTCGCGCCTCGACACCGAGATGCACGATCTGCCCCTTCGTCGGCCCCACGGGCAGTCGCCGGCCGAGCCACTCCCCCGCCGCCGCCGTCCACGCACCGCCCGCCACGGCCAGAGCGGAGCACCTGACATTGCGTGCCCTTCGACGCTGAGCGACTCGACGTGCCGCGTGCCGCCCGCCGCCGCGCACGACGCCGTGCACCGCCCCGTCGGCGAAGGTCACCCCGCGGGCGGCAGCTGCCTGGCGCAACGCGGCCGCCATGCCCCGGCCGTCGATGCGGGCGGAACCGGGCGCGCGACAGGACGCGGTGGACCGGTCCGAGCGGCGGGAAGAGCGACCCGGCCTCCTCCGGGGTGATCTCGGAGACCTCACCGGGCGAACGCCGCAGCACCAGGTCGGCGAACGGGGCGAACCACCCGTCCTCGTGCGGGCGCAGGCCGACGGAGAGGATCCCGCAGGCGCCGTATCCCGCGCCGGCGGTGTCGACCCCGTCGGCGGTCATGCGCGCCAGCAACGCCGGGTAGTGCGCGCCGGCCTGGCGCAGGAAGGGCCACAGATCGGGGTCGGCCTCGGTACTGGTGGCGGGCGAGAGGATGCCGGCGCCGGCGTCGGTGGCCCGCCCCGGATGCGAAGCGTCGACGACGGTCACCCGCGCGCCGAGGCACGCCAGCTCGTAGGCGAGGGAGAGCCCGACCAGGCCGGCACCGAGCACGGCGACGTCGCTGTCCTCCCCGTTCACGGCCCCGAGTCCACCAGCCCGGCGGCCGGCGTGCCAGCGATGGGGCACCATGAGCGCCGTGCAGGTGGTGCGAACACCCGAGGAGCGCTTCGCCGAGCTGCCGGGGTTCCCCTACGCCCCGCGCTACGCCACGCTGCCCGACGGGCTGCGCATGCACTACGTCGACGAGGGGCCGGCCGGCGCCGAGACCGTGCTGCTGCTGCACGGCCAGCCGACGTGGTGCTACCTGTACCGCACGGTCGTGGCCCGGCTCGCCACCTCCGGGCTGCGTGCCGTCGCGCCCGACCTCGTGGGGTTCGGGCGCTCGGACAAGCCGTTGGCCCGCACGGCCCACTCGGTACGCGGGCACGTCGAATGGATGGCCCAATTCGTCGACGCGCTTCGTCTGCGCCACCTCACCCTCGTCGTCCAGGACTGGGGCGGCCCGATCGGGCTCGGCCTGCTCGGCGCCCGGCCCGGGCTGGTCCGCCGGGTCGTCGCCACCAACACCGCGCTGCACACCGCCGACGCCGCGCCTGGCGGGCCGGCTGGCCTGGGCCTGCCACGCCAACGCGGACGGGACCGTCACCGTCGAGCAGACCCTGCTCGACTACCAGCGCCTGACCCAGGAGCTCACGCCGTTCCGGCCCAGCCTCTTCGTGCAGGGGGCCACCGAGTCGGAGGTTCCGGACGCGGTGCTGGCGGCCTACGACGCCCCGTTCCCCGACGAGGCGTCGTGCGCGGGACCGCGCCAACTGCCCCTGCTCATGGGCCTCACGCCCGGCAGCGAGTGCGCCCGCCTCAACCGGCGCACGCTCGACGTCCTGGCCGGCTTCGAAGGCCCGTTCCTCACCGCCTTCTCCGACGGGGATCCGGGCACGCGCGGCTGGGCGGAGGTCCTGCGCGACCACGTCCCCGGCGCCGCCGGGCGGGCGCACCCCACGCTCGCGGGCGCCGGGCACTTCCTCCAGGAAGAACGGGGCGCCGAGCTGGCCGATGTCGTGGCCCGGTTCGTGGGGGACGCGCCCCCCGCCTGACTACGAGGCCGGCGTGGACTTCTCGGCGCCCGAGTCGGGAGCCGCCGCCAACGCCTCGGGCTCGGGCTCGGGCGCACCCGTCCCCAGCTGGGCCTTGAGGGCGGCCAGCTCGTTGTCGACCTGCGCATCCTTGCCGACCTGGTCGAGCTCCTTCTGGATGTCGTCGGTCCCGCCGCCGACGTCCTCGAGCACCCCCGACTCGAGGAGCTCGTCGAGAGCGCCCGAGCGGGCCTGCATGGTGGCGATCTTGTCCTGCGCCCGCTGGAGGGTGGCGCCGGAGTCGTTGAAGGACTTCGAGATGCCGGCCGCGCTCTCGTCGACCGTGGAGACCGCCTTGGCCGCCGTGTACTGGGCCTTGAGGGTCTCCTTCTGGGTCCGGAAGTCGTTGACCCGTTTCTGCAGCGCATCGAGGGTCTGGGTGAGCTTCTGCTCCTCCTCGGTCAGCTGCTGGACCTGCGGCTCCATCTGGTCGATCTGCTGCTGGGCGGCCGCCTTGCGGGAGAGCGCTTCCTTGGCCAGGTCCTCCCGGTTGGCGGCCAGCGCCTGCTTCGCCTGGTCCTGGAGGTGGTCGAGGGTGTGCTGGAACTGTTCTTCCTGCAGCTCGAGCCGCTTCTTCGACGCGGCGATGTCGACCAGGGCGCGCCGCACCTGGGTGATCTGCTCGAGCATCTTCTCGTAGGAGAGGTCGAGCATCTCGTCGGGCTTCTCGGCGGCGTCGAGCGCCTTGTTCGTCTTGGCCTGCACGATGTCGTGTGCCCGCTGGAAGATGCCCATCGTTCCCTCCCTGGGGGTCGGTCCGTCACCCCACCATAGATTCGAATCAGCCCGTGCGCGCCGTCGGGACCGGCGGCCGACGCCGGCAGTTCCGCGATCACCTTGGCCTCGTCCCCGGGGTGGCGCTGGCGGTCCGGGCGGAATGGCCGGGCCGGTCGCGCCCGGTGGACCGGCGACGCGGCATGGGCCGTCAGGAGCCGGAAGCGGCGACGATGGGCCCGTTGAGGTGGGTGCCCGACATGTCCCCGTCGAAGGGCGCGTCGCCGAAGTTCGCCACCTTGCCCAACGCGGTCACGACCCAGTACCCGCCGCCGTCGGAGGTCTCGAAGACGGCGGAGGCAGGGTCGAGTGCACCGGCCGAGCCGGGCGGCAGGCTCCCCATGCCGGCCGCGTTGCCGAACGGGAACACCTGGCCGGCGGCGTCGAGGATCCAGTAGCCACCGCCGTTCGGGGTGGCCACGGCCGAGGTGATGGCGGAGCTCTGTGTTCCCGGCTGCCCGTAGTTGGCCGCGTCGCCGAAGGTGTAGACGGCGCCGGTGCTGGTCATCACCCAGTACCCGTTGCCCGTGGCATCGGGCACGACGGCGACGGCGGCGCCGCTGCAGCCACCGATGCCGGGGCAGGAACCCTCGAACTTGGCGTCACCGAAGGCGAAGACTCCCCCGTCCGAGGCCACCATGAAGTAGCCGCCTCCGTCGCTGGAGGGCACCATGCCGACGATCGGTGCGTTCAGGCTCCGGGGCAGGCCCGAGCCGGCTGGGTTCAGGCCGGCGCCGGGGATGGAGCCGTGGAAGCCGGCGTTGCCGAAGGCGAAGATCCCCCCGTCGGAGGCGACCAGCCAGTAACCGCCCCGGTCGGCCGTCGGGGTGATGCCCACGACGGGGCGTTGGAGGTGCAGCGAGCCCGTCGATCCGAAGAACTGCGCGGACCCGAAGGTGAAGATGCCGCCGTCCGAGCCCACCAGCCAGTAGCCGTGCGAGGGCGGCGGCGGCGGAGGTGCTGGCGGAGGTGGTGGCGGAGGTGGTGGCGGAGGCGGCGGCGGTGCCGAGGAGCCGCTGGCGGTGTAGGAGTACTGGTCGGCCGCCGAGGTCGCGCTTGTGCCGGCGGGCGTGGAGACGGTGATGTTGACGGCGCCCGGGTTGATGGAAGGCGGGATCGTCGTGGTGATCTGGGTCGAGTTGTAGCTCATGGAGCCGATGCTGGCAACCGTCCCGAAGTCGACGATGGGGGCCACGGATCCGTCGACGAAGTTGGTGCCGTGGATCGTCACGCTGCCCGACGGGATCTCCGAACCAGAGGAAGGCGAGACGGACGTGACCGTGGGCGCGGTCGTCGGGGCGAAGGTGAACTCGTTGACGGCCGGCGTACCGGTCGCGCTCGACGTGCCACCGCCCGTGGTGACCGTGACGACGACCTGGTCGGTTCCGGCGCCGGCCGGATCCGCGGGCGCGTCCGCGGTGAGCTCGCCGTCCCAGTCCACGTGCACGTTGGTGGCGGCCTCGCCGCCGAAGTACACCTGGGGCGAGGTGCCGAAGTAGTTGCCCTCGATCGTCACCGGAGTCCCGGCCGCCGTGCGGGGTGAGGAAGCCGGCAGCACCTGCACCACGTCGGGCGCCGTCGAGCTGGAGGGCGTGGGCAAGGAGCTGGGCGTGATCGGGTCGACGAGGGAGTCGGCCGGGTCCTTCTGGTTGGCGAAGATCTGTGTGTACTGCCCGGCCGAGGTGTCGGCGTCACCCATCATCGCGGTCTGGCTCCCGGTGGTCGTCCAGTTGCCCAGGATGTTGTCCCGGTGGCCCCAGCACGCGCTGCTCAGCGGCGTCGTGCAGTCGAGGTTGGTCCCGCCGTAACCGTCGTTGTACATCCACGCGTAATCGGCCCCGAGGGGCGTGTAGTCGAGGGCGAAGATGGAGCCCGCCGTCGTGTACTGATACCCCGCGGGCGGGGTGGGGTCGGTGTTGCCCACGGCACCGGCCATCGCCGCGGTGTTGAGGGAGGCGTCAAGGCCCGAGAACTGAGACAGGCCGCGATCCCCCCGTTCCTCGTCGGTGATGATGAGCTGCTGTACGGCAACCGGCTGACTCGCGTAATTGCTCGGCAGGACGAGGGGGCCCAGCCCTTCGAGCGCACGCGCGTAGTTGATGTTGTGCAGCACCGAGTTGATGCAAGCGGCACTGGTGTCGTCGACCGGGGAGACGGTGCAGTGCGGCATCACCTGCGGCGGAGCGCTGACGGGCGGGTTCGACGGCGGGACGATGCCCGAGGCGCCGGCGCTGACCGGATCACCAATGGCGAGGACGACGGCAGAGCCTGTTCCAGCAGCGACAGCAAGGACGGCGCGCAACAACGACCTCGACAAGGCGCGCGGGCCAGTTCGGTGCCACCTCACGATTCCGTTCGCCCCCTCGTGCCCAGGAAGTGGATCAGCCAGGGCAACGTAACATCTCGACCTCGCCGACCGAATGGGCCGCCCGTACCATTTTTCGACGCCAGAGTTGTCTCTCGGTTGTGCGAGACCGGTTCCAATGGCCCTATCCCGCATTGGCGACGGTCACCAAACTCGAACAGCGGGGCGGGGTGATCGGGGAGATCCTTGGGGGGATCATCACCCCGCCCCCTTCTCAATCGATCGCTGCGGACGTGCGGGACCTTGCTGTTCGCTCCGACGCCCGATGATGCGTCGCCGGCTGATCCGAGGACCGGCGCCGTCGTCGTCGTCCAACTCGGGAGTCGCTCGGACCGCGTCGAGGCCTCGCTCAGACCGTCAACACAGCGGCGGACAAGCTGCTGAACCCCCGGGAGCGCATTCTCAGAAGCGCGGTCCACCCATTGGGGTCAACCGCACATGGTTGGGCTGCAAGTGGTTGGGGTGCCGGGATTTGAACCCGGGACCTCTTGACCCCCAGGTATTCGCCACCGAACGCGGTACAACGGGCAGTCTGGCCGTGGAGAGACGTCAACGGTGGCCGCTATGAATACCTCGTCCTGCTCCATGAACTGACTCAGGGCCGGACTGTCCATCTCCGACGACGTACGTGCAGGTCGCGGACAGAGCTGGAATTCCCGAACGTTCATCCCAATTCTGTGACCCAACCATCCATAGGACAAAGCTCGACGATGACAAAATACCGCAGGGTTGGACCGGGTCTGCCCTATTTGTCTCGCGGGTGGGCAATGCCAGTTGTACCTTGTGACGAGACAGTTAGGGACAGCAAGAGTTATGGTCTGGCGATCTGCTGGAGGCTCAAGGGGGCAGGTGGCCGTGACCCGAGCCAGACCAAGGAATCCACAGGTATACGGTCTTTGGAAAC
Organism: uncultured Acidimicrobiaceae bacterium; assembly: GCA_963728845.1. Classification (GTDB taxonomy): domain Bacteria; phylum Actinomycetota; class Acidimicrobiia; order Acidimicrobiales; family RAAP-2; genus Bog-473. The sequence goes on along the minus strand of CAVSLS010000037.1, from coordinate 2,484 downwards.
GGGCCAAGGTTGTCGTTCTGAGACGCCCCGAGCGGGTGACCTGTCCTCGGTGTCATGCGTCGCATCCGGCCATTTACAACGGACAACAGTGCCTTATTTGTAGGTCGACGATAGTCACTGCCAGCGGGCATCGAAACGATGTTGGCGCCACTGTAACCAAGAAGCGCAAGGCGAAAGTGGCGGAGGAGCAGTACAAGGCCCAGCTCGCCGCATTGCAGTCGGAGTGCGACAAGTTGAGAACCGCCCTGCAGGCCGCACGGTCCCAGTACGCCTTTGTGTACGTGTCGGACTATGAGTGGTATGTAGAACTCGCGGGCAAGGGGCTCGCCCAGCGAGACAAATTTCCGATGCCACCGTCAGTCACGACGCCCGGAGGTTTCTACGAAATCATGGCCGGCGCCGCCCTCGACGCAATCGGCCTTCGGGCTCTGCTAAACCGAATGGCACAAGCTGAGCGAAACCTCGAAACTATCCAACACGCATTGAGGCAGGCCGATGCCAAGGCCGAGAACGCCCGCCATGGGCGCCCACCGGTCTGACGGACATCCATCATCAGGGGCACAGCCCCGGAAAGGATGTCCAAAATGGAGACTATGGAGAGGAAGAAGCCGCGTCCGCGTCGCTCGTTTGTTCGGGTGCCGTTGCAGCCAGGTACCATTTGACCGCTGGAAGGAACTTCGGCTCGCGAGGTACGGAGCCACGTCGAGCAGCGCGGCGTGGACCTCGGCCGCTTTGGCCGCACATCGCATCGAGTGCTTGGGCTGACGCCACCACCGCCTTCATGGCGACGACGTTCTCGGGCGTCGGCTTCTGGGCTGCGCCCAAGTCGAAGGCGGCGATCGTCTCGGCCCTGGCCTTCTCGATCTCTGCGGTGGTCATTGGTGGCACGTCGTCCTCCTGAGTCCGTCGGGAACGACGCCGATATGGGCTGTCTCGTACGGGCGGGATCTATGCCGTACCGGCCATCTACCAGGGTGGACCCAGTGCCAGGCGCACTTAACGGGCCGAAGCGGGGTGGGTTCTCTATGTCGGGCCCGCTCATCTGAGTTGACCCGGTACGAATCACGCACTTCGGGGACGCACCCTGGTGGCGACGCGTTATGGGCAGCTCGGCCACTGCGAGAGACTGGCGGGCCACCGTATTGGTACTCTTCGGATCGTGCCGAAGAGGACAATCGGCGTAGCCGTTGACCCAAAGAGAAACAGCCTGAACTTTCTTCGTCTCGTCCTGGCGTTCTGCGTTGTCTATTCCCACGCTTCCGACCTGGGCTGGTGGGGATACCGTAACGTGGTTGTCAACGGCAACGAGCTGGGCACCATCGCCGTCTACGGATTCTTCGGGATCAGCGGATACCTGATCGCGGGGAGCGCGACCAGAAACAGTGTGGGTCGTTACCTGTGGCAGCGGTTCCTCCGCATCGTCCCTGCCCTTTGGGTGTGTTTGGTGGTGACCGCATTCGCGTTCGGCGCAATCGCGTTGGCCATCAATCCGTTGCCCCACTGCGGTTACGTGTGCTACCTCAAACTCCACCCCGGACCCTTCAGCTTCGTCTACTCAAACGCGCTCGTGAAGCTGAACCAGCTCAATGTAGCCCCCCCCAACTGTTTCTGGCCGATGCCTCGCTCTGGACCCTGTTCTTCGAGTTCTTGTGCTATCTGCTCTTGGCAGTCCTCTCCTTCGTCGGGGTGCTGCGACACCGTGGGTGGGTCGCCCTCGTCGCGCTAGGTATCTTCGGCGCCCTGCTCATTACGACGTTGGCCCCGAGCTTGAACTCGATGTTCAACGGAGAAAGCAACTACATCCTGATGAACTTCATGGTGTTGTCCCTCGCGTTCTTGGGCGGCACGCTGATATATCTCTATCGAGAGCAAATTCCCGACTCTGCCCTGTTGGCCGTCGTGTGCTTCATCGCGTTCGTCGCAACGCTCCATCTTCCCACCGATGGCCACGCGTGGACTCTCAACCCCTCGAAGTTCGGCGTATTCCTTCTCGCGTACCCACTGCTCTGGCTGGGCGCGCATCTACCTCTCTATTGGATCGGCTCCAAAAACGACTACAGCTATGGCGTCTACATCTACGCCTACCCTTTGACCCAGTTGCTCGTCTCTCTCGGCGCCGACCGGGTTGGCTTTTGGCCCTTCATGGGGCTCACGGCGTCGGTCACCCTTGCATTCGCCGTGGCCAGCTGGTGGCTGGTTGAGAAGCATGCTCTTCGACTCAAGAAGGTGATCGTCGGCCGACCGATCTTCTCCCGCCAGCCGTCGGTGTCCCAAGCGCTCACGAGACCACAAGACGGGCTTGGGGTGGCTCAGAACGCAGGAGTTGACGTGGACTAGGCGGTGCGATGTTGGGTGGCTCCCACCACCGCTTCGGTGGCAATTTCCCCGGATTAGAACCTGACCAGTTCAGATGGCCACAGTTCGGGCAAGGGATGCCCTCGGTGCGCGGTTGTGCTTTTCCGACCGAGGCGAGCTGGTACTGAG
>CAVSLS010000036.1:0-124499 GCA_963728845.1 uncultured Acidimicrobiaceae bacterium | reverse complement strand
TCAAGAAGCGCCGCAAGCGGATGCGCAAGAAGAAGCACAAGAAGATGCTGAAGGCCACCCGCTGGCAGCGCCGGGCCGGCAAGTAGTCCCCCGCTCATCCACGTCGCTTCCGCCTCCCCGGTCCCCTCAGTCCCCCTCCCAGCCCGCCGGCACCGTACGGGCCCGCACCAGCCGGGCCGTGTCCGCCCCGAGTCGCAGTTCGGGCTTCGCCGCCGTCCCCGCCTCCGCCGGCCCCCGCTCCACGAACCAGGTCGACCCGCTGCCGGCCAGCGCCGGCTCGCTGCCCGCCAGGTCCCCCAGGGCGTCGCGCCAGCGGGCGAGGCGGGGCTCGACGGCCAGGGCGGCTGCGGCCAGCGCGTTCGGTGCCTCGTCGTCGGGGGTCGGAGTCCCAGGCCCGGTACACCCGCGCGGTGTCCACCCCGAACGGCGGCACCAGCAACAGGTACTCGCGGGCCTCGAAGGGCAGCGGGGTGACCCGCTCCCCCAGCCCCTGCACGCGGGCTCGGCCGCCCACCAGGCAGAAGGGCACGTCGGACCCCAGGCGCGCCGCCACCGCCGGATCCGTGCACCCGGCCCAGCGCAGCACGGCCGCCGCGTCGGCCGAGCCACCCCCGAGCCCACCGCCCACGGGGATCCGCTTTCGTCAGGCGGACCGCCGCAGTGCGGCCGCACGCTTCGAGCGCACGAGCGATGAGGTTCCGGTCGTCGCCCGCCAGGTCGTCGGCGCGCACGCCCGGCTCGGCCTCGACGACGAGTCCGGATCCGTCCTCGTCGAGCACGAGCTCGTCAGCCAGGCTGAGCGTGGCCATCTCTGCGTCCAGCTCGTGGTAGCCGTCGGCGCGCACGCCCGTCACCCGCAGGGTCACGGTCAGCTTGGCCGGGGCCAGCACGGTGCTCACGTCGCCGCCAGCCTGCCCCACTCGGCGACGCCGAGCTCCTCGGCCCGGGCGTCGGGTCGTACGCCCGCCCGCTCGAACGCCGCTGGTTCCACGACGCCGGCCAGCGAACGCCTCAGCATCTTGCGTCGATGTGCGAACCCGGCCCGGACGACCGTGTCCAGCCGCTCGTAGGGCACGACCGCGGGGTCGACCGCAGGAGCAGGCAGTCGCTCGAGGCGCACGAGGACGGACTCGACCCGCGGCCTCGGGACGAAGACCGAGGCGGGCACGCGACCGACCAGCTCGGCCCGCGCGAAGTAGGCGATGCGGACCGACACCGCTCCGTAGGCGTCCTCCCCGGCGCCGGCCGCCATGCGCTCACCAACCTCCCGCTGCACCATGACCAGCAGGTGGGCGACGGCGGGGACCTCAATCAGGGTCCGGAGCACAATGGGGGTGGCCACGTTGTAGGGCAGGTTGGCCACCAGGTGCCACGACCCGGCGCCCCGCTCGGCCATCAGCGCCGCCAGGTCGAGGGTCAGCGCGTCCCCCTCGACGACCTCGACGCCGACGGGCTCGACCACCGAGCGCAGCACGGGGACCAGGTGGCGATCGGTCTCCACCGCCACCACCGCGGCCCCCGTCTCGGCCAGGGCCAGCGTCAGCGACCCCAGGCCCGCCCCGATCTCGAGCACATGCGAGTCGGCGGCGACGCCGGCGAGACGGGCGATCCGCCGGACCGTGTTGGGGTCAGCGACGAAGTTCTGCCCGAGGGCCCGGCTGGGGTGCAGTCCGTGCGCCGACAACAGCTGGGCGATGGCGGCACCGGAATGGGTCACCAGGAGATTGTGACGTCCACCACTCCCTGGCTGAGGTCGGCGATCTGCGAGAAGCCATCGGGCGACAGGTCGACCACCCGGGGGTACCCGGCCCCCTCACGGTCGTCGACGGTGCAGCTCGTCGAAGCTCCGGTGGCGTTGTTCACCACCGTGAGCACGGTCCCGAAGGCAAGCGTGGGGCTGGCGCACGTCCCCGACGCGGCCGCCGAGTACCACGTGGCCTCGCCGACCTCGTCGCTCGACGCCACGACGGGCGGTGGCGCGGTCGTCGTGGTCGTCGGCGGCGGCGCGGGTGCGTGGTCGTGGTCGTCGGCGGCGGATCTGGCGGCGGAGGTGGCGGCGCGGTCGTCGACGTCGTGGCCGGTGCAGACGACGTCGTGGACACCGCAGCCGGGGCCGCGGCGACGGTGGTCGTCGTGGTCGGCGCGTGGTAGGCGACCAGATGTGACGGCAGCTTCACGCCGTCCAGTCGATTTGGACGCGGGGCGCACGGCGCCCACGTGTGTGTGGACGTCGCGCGCCGACGCTTCTGATCGTGACGCATGCGCTGACGCGTTCTGCAACAACAGGAGAGGCGCGCCGAACAACACGCCGCAAATGATTGCAGCGACGCCCAGGCGCCTCCCCCCAGTGCTCTGGTTCCGCAGGGCTCCACCCTTCTCCGGGGACACAGTGCACCCGCGCCGACACACGGGTGGCGAGGGGTTTCTGGAGAACTTAGATAACCATTTGCGAGCCACGCAAACCCGAAATGTGGCCGAGTCTTTTTGGGCGCTCTTTCCCCAGGTCACAGCGCCTTGGCTGCGTGATATTTAGATGAACTCCCTGGTCACCGTGGGTTTCTGGCGAATTTCAGCATGAAACACCCAGGTCACGAGGTTCTCGTATTACGCACAACGTCGCGTGTATTAGTCCCCTGTGGAAAACACCATGGCCGCCGCAACCGCCGTGCGTTCCTTGACCTCGTCGACCGTGCAGCCCTTGACCGCAGCGATCGCCTCACCGACCAACGGCAGGTACGCCGGCTCGTTGGTACGACCGCGATGGGGCACGGGCGCCAGGAACGGACTGTCCGTCTCGACGAGCAGCCGGTCGACAGGACACCGCGCCGCCGCCTCGCGCACGTCGCTGGCGTTCTTGAACGTCACGATGCCGCTGAACGAGACGTACATGCCGACGCGCAGGCACCGCTCGACCTCGTCGGGCCCGCCCGTGAAGCAGTGCAGCACCGTGCGCTCGGGCACGCCTTCGGCGTCGAGCACGTCGAAGAGGTCTGCCCACGCATCGCGGGCGTGGATCACGAGCGTCAGCCCGTGCGCGTGCGCCAGCCCGATCTGGGCCGCGAACGCAGCGCGCTGCGCGGTGCGCGGCGAGTGCTCGTAGTAGTAGTCGAGCCCGCACTCACCGACCGCGACGACCGCGCCGTCACCCGCGTCGAGCTCGCGCGCCAGCAGCTCCGCCACCGCCTCCACCCCCTCGCTGGCCTCGTGCGGATGCAAACCGATGGACGCCCAAGCCCGTGGCGGCGACCCGGCTCCGGCCGTCGCTCGCGCCACGGCCACCGCCTGCCGCGAGGTCTCCGCACCGGTCCCGATGCACACGCAGCCGGTCGATGCCGGCGGCGCGGGCCCGGTCCATGACGGGGTCCAGGTCGGCAGGCTCACCGTCGTGCCCACCGCGATACTCCTCCTGCACATGGCAGTGGGAGTCGAACCAGCCCGCCACGTCAGGCCTTGCGGCGGGGGAACAGGGGCTCCCCCTTCACCACCGCGGCTCCGCCGGCGTAGCCGCCCCACTGCGTGTCGGCCGGGAGCCGCGCCGCCGAGGGGTCGCCGGCAACGCCGATGCGGCGCCACACTTCGGCGGCCGTCGAGGGCATGGCCGGGACGATCAGGACGGCGACGATGCGCAGCACCTCGAGCGCGTCGCCCAGCACGGCGTCGACGACGGGCCCGGGCTCCATCTTCCAGGGTTCGGCGGCCTCGAGCTCGCTGTTGGCCGCGCCGATGAGCCGCCACGTCTCCTCGAGCGCCTCGTGCGGCGCCCAGCGAGCCCAGGCTTCCGACGCCGCCTCAAGGACCCGGGCCGTCACGGGGGCGAGCCGGCTCGCCGGGTTGCAGGCGGGACCGACCCCCTTGCACTTGGAGTGGACCACGGTCGTGACACGCGAGACGAGGTTGCCCAAGTTGTTGGCCAGGTCCGCGTTGTAGCGCGCCACGATGCCCTCGTAGGAGAAATCGCCGTCCCCGCCGAGCGGCACCTCCCGCAGCAGGTGGTAGCGCAGCGGGTCGACGCCGAAGTCGTCGGCCAGCGCCAGTGGCGACACGTCGGTGATGTTGAGCGGCTTGGAGCCCTCGCCGCCGGCCCGTCCTGCCGCGATCATCGTCTTGCCCAGCTTCTGACCGCCCATCAACAGGTAGCCGTGCACGAAGATCTCCTTCGGGGGCGCGATGTCCGCCGCCATGCACATGGCCGGCCACCAGACGCAGTGAAACTTGAGGATGTCCTTGGCCGAGCAGGTGGTGCGCGGCGCCCCAGCGGGCCGCGAACGTTGCCGGGTCGCTGCCGTAGCCGGCCACCGTGAGGTAGTTGATGAGCGCGTCGTACCAGACGTAGAAGACGTGCCCGGCGTCCCAGGGCACCGGCACACCCCACGAGAAGGAGGTGCGGGTGATGGAGACGTCGCGCAGCCCTCCTCGGATGAACCCCAGGGCCTCGTTGCGCTTGGAGACGGGTCGGACGAAGTCGGGGTGGCTGTCGTAGTAGTCCAAGAGGCGCTGCTCGAACGCGCTGAGCTTGAAGAAGTAGTTGTCCTCCTGCATCTCGACCACCGGTCGCCCGTGCACGGGGCAGTTGCCGTCGACCAGCTGGTCCTCGGTGTAGTAGTCCTCGCACGAGATGCAGTACAGGCCCGAGTAGGGAGCCAGCTCGATGAACCCGTTGTCGTAGATCCGCTGGAGGAACTGCTGGACGACGGCGTAGTGGCGCGGCTCGGTGGTGCGGATGAAGTCGTCGTAGGCGATGTCGAGGCGCTGCCACGACTCCTTGAAGCGGGCCGACGTGCGGTCCGTCCACTCCTTGGGGGTGGTCCCGTTGGCCTCGGCCGCCTCCACGATCTTGGCGCCGTGCTCGTCGGTGCCCGTCATGAACCACACGTCGTCGCCCAGCAGGCGGTGCCAGCGGGCCAGGGCATCGGCGTTCACCGTCGTGTACGCCGTGCCGACGTGCGGTGCGTCGTTGACGTAGTAGATCGGTGTGGTCAGGTAGTAGGGGGGCACCGCCGGTAGCGTACCGGCGCGCTCAGCCCTGGCCCGACGTGCCAGCTTGGCCGCCGGCCGATGCACGGATGCGCAGCGCCGCCTCGTAGGCGCGCCGCCGCGGCACGCCGAGGGAGGTGGCCACACGATCGGCGACCTGGCGCGGTCCCGCCGACGGGTCGTCAGCCAACGCGGCACGTACCGCCTCGTGGACCTCCGCCTCGCCGGCCGGCGCTGGTGCCGGCGCCCCGCCGATCACCAGCACGACCTCGCCCCGCAGCTGCCGGGACGCGAAGGCTGTCGCCGCGTCGCCGAGCGGTCCGCGCCAGACCTCTTCGTGCAGCTTGGTCAGCTCCCGCACCACGGCCACCGGCCGGCGCTCGTCCGCAGCGGCCAGCTCGCCCAGTGTCGCTGCGACGCGGCCCGGTGCCTCGAGCACGACGCTGGTGCGCTCGTCCGCCATGAGCGCGGCGATGCGCCGGCGGCGCTCGGGGCCCTTGCGGGGCAGGAACCCCTCCACGCAGAAGCGGTCGGCCGGAAGCCCGCTCACCACCAGCGCGCCGAGCACCGACGACGGCCCGGGCACGGTGCTGACCGTCTCGCCTCGCTCGGCCAGCCGCGCCGCCAGCCAGGCACCGGGGTCCGAGATGCCGGGCGTCCCCGCGTCGCTGACCACCGCCACCGTCGCGCCGCCCGCCACGGCGGCCGCGACGCGCTCGAGCCGGGCGGCTTCGTTGTGCCCGTGCAGCGAGAGCAGGCGGTCGCCCCCGGGGCCGCTCGCCGTGATCCCCATGGCCGAGAGGAGCGCCCTGGTTCGGCGCGTGTCCTCGCAGCAGACGAGGTCCGCCGTCGCCAGTACCTCGCGGGCACGGGGGGAGAGATCGCCCAGGTTCCCGATCGGCGTGGCCACCAGCACGAGTTGGCCCCGCCGCTCCCCGCTCAAGGCCCGTCGCTCGCTGGACCGTTCGGAACCTGGCGCACCTCGAGCTGGTCACCGACCCGCACGCCCCACCGCTCCAGTGAGCCGGCTTCTGCCTCCACGGCGCTGCGGGCGGCCCGCCCACCCGTCGCGACACGCCACGGCTTCAGCCGGGCCACGCGCACCACCGTCAGGTCGACTGACAGGAAGGCGACGTCGATGGGGAACTTCATGCCCACGGTGTGCACGGTGCGCACGCCCTCCACGTGGAGCGCGCCCTCACACCCGGTGCGCCCCCGCAAGGCCCCGCGCTCCGTCGCCGAGTCGGTCATCTCGAGCGCGCACACCACGTCGCCGTCGCGCAGGAGCCATCCGGACCGCATCGGAATGAGGCTACCGGACGGCCTTCGGCGCGTCGCCGTGCCGACGATCCGGGGTCATGTGATCCAACTGACCATGTGGAACAGCGTCTCGACATAGATCGCAAGGGCGGCGCTGGGCACGAGCACGGCCGCCACCAGCAGCCATGCTGCGGCGCGCCAGGTACTCGAAGACGATGGCTGACACCAGATAGATCGTGACGAGGGTGGAGACGAACCGGGCGTCATTTCCAGCCCATAGGTCGATCGTCGACAGGCTGAACCCCGCACCGAGGATCAGGAGCAGCATGGGCAGGACCCAACGGCGATCCCGCACACACCGTGCGATGCCGGCGGCCAGGGCGCCGGCGGCCACCACTGCGCCGCCTGCATCGAGGACATAAATGAAATGGCCCGTCGTGAAGAGCGGCCGGGCGCCGCTCGTGAGGCCGCTGCGCTGGACGTCTTCGACGAAGGCGTGGAGGGGGTAGGTCAGATGCGAGTGCCAGAACGTCGAGACGGACGCCTGGAACTCCAGGGGGTTGCCGAAGCGGTCCCAGCAGTAGAGGGCGAAGCCGATCAGTCCTGCCTCGGCGATGAGGGCACAGCCGAGTGCGAGGCCCACCCGTCGAACCCCGCGCTCGGCCAGCAGGATGCCGACCACGACGATCACCCCTGAGCACGCGCCCTGCGGTTCGACGGCACTCGCCGCGCCCGCCAGCATCGCCGCCACCACCCAGCGCCGGTCCAGGCAGAAGCGCAGGCTCCAGACGGTCAGGGCGACAAAGAGCGACTCGGCGTACCCGGCAACGAGGAACACCGACACCGGGTTCCATGCGAACAACAGCGCTGCGGCGATCGCGCCGCGGCGCGTCGTGAGGCGGGCGGCCAGATCGACGATCCCCCAGACCGCGAACCCCAAGGCGACCCAAGATGTCGCGATGAGGGCGTTCGGATACCCCAGCAACTCGGCGAGCGGGCGCGCCAGCAGGGGCTGCAGGGGGAAGAACGGAGTGTCGAACACGGCGGCGTAGCCGTGCTCGGCGATGGACAGGTAGTGGGCGCCGTCCCAGTTGAGGAAGCCCGACGCGACGCCACGGACGGCCGGGCCCGCGGTGCCGACAGTGGCCGTGCGCTCCGTGAGGGCGGACAGGACGAAGGCCACCGCCAGGCGCGGCGCGGTGACCCACGCCACCACCGTGAGCGTCGACCGCGGGCGCACGGCGCCGTTGCGTGGGGCGGAACCACGCCTCTCCCACGGTGGCGCCTCCAGCGACACGAATTCGTTGCCGAGCGTCGATGCCATGGCGCGTGGGCTCAGGACCGCTCGCCGGCCGGCGTCGGTGCCGGCGCCCCGCTCACCACCAGCGCGCCGAGCACCGACGACGGCCCGGGCACGGTGCTGACCGTCTCGCCCCGCTCGGCCAGCCGCGCCGCCAGCCAGGCACCGGGGTCCGACCGGGCTGCGGGCTCCCGATCACACAACCCAGTAGACCATGTGGAACAACGCCTCCAGGTAGATCGCAAGTGCGGCGCAGGGCACCAGTACGGCCGCCACCAGTGCCATGCTCCGGCGGGCCAGGGCCTCGAAGACGACTGCGCTCAGCAGATAGATCGTGACCAGCGTGAAAACGAACCGGGCGTCACTGGCGGCCCACGCATCGATCGTCGACAGGCTCACCCACGCTGCGAGGACCAAGAACGCCATCGGGAGGATCCAGCGCCGGTCGCGCAGACACTGTCTGATGCCGAGAACCAGCGCACCGACCGCCACCAGGGAGGACGCGGCATCCACGAAGTAGATGAAGTGCGACGTCGTGAAGAGTTGTGATGTGCCGCCCCTGAGTCCGCTGAAACGGAGATCCTCGACGAAGGCGTGGAGGGGATACGTCAGATGCTGGCCGTAGAAGTCCGAGGCGACCGTCTGGAACTCCAGCGGCTTGCCGAAGCGGTCCCAGCAAAAGAGCGAGAAGCCGATCAGTCCGGCTTCGGCGATGAGCCCGCAGCCGACCGCGAGCGCCAGCCGGCGGGTGCCGCGCTCCGCCAGCAGGATGCCGACCACGACGACCACGCCCGCGCACGCCCCCTGCGGTTCGACCGCACTCGCCGCGCCCGCCAGGACCGCCGCCCACACCCAGCGCCGCTCCAGGCAGAAGCGCAGGCTCCAGACGGTCAGGGCGACGAAGAGCGACTCGGCGTACCCTGTGACGAGGAACACGGACACCGGGTTCCATGCGAACAGAAGTGCTGCGGCGATGGCGCCGCGGTGCGTCGTCAGACGGGTGGCGACGTCGACGATGCCCCAGACCGCGAACCCGAACGCGATCCACGACACCGCGATGACGGCGTTGGGGAACCCGAGCAGCTCTGCGAGCGGGCGCGCCAGCAGGGGCTGGAGAGGGAAGAAAATCGTGTCGAACACCGTGACGTACCCGTGCTCGGCGATGGAGAGGTAGTGGGCGCCGTCCCAGTTGAGGAGGCCCGACGCGACGCCGTGGACGGCCGGGCCCGCAGTGCCGACCGCGGCCGTGCGCTCCGTGACGGCAGACAGGACGAAGGCCATCGCCAGCCGCGGCGCGGTGACCCACGCCACCACCGCGAGCGTCGAGCGCCGTCGCACCGCGGCGTGGCGTGGTGCGGAATGACGCTTGTGCTTCGGGGGTGCCTCGAGCGATACGGACTCGTTTCCCAGGGTCGAGGCCATGACGCGTGGGCTCAACACCGCTGGCCAGGTCGACCGATGCGCAGGGCCGGCCCCTCCACCGGGCCATTGAGGTGTCGCCGCCGGAGCGGCACCCGGCGCCGGTCTAACCTGTCTCCCCCATGTCGAAGCGAACGGTCAAGCGCAAGCTGCGCACCAAGAAGAAGGCGAACCACGGCAAGAAGCCGAACTGCGGCCGCGGCTGAGGCCGGCGCACGCGGCCCTGTCACGGACGCCCGGGCGGTCACGACCCGTCCCAGGCGACCCTCCGGGACGCCAGCACGCCGCACAGCGTCGTGGGCACGTCCGAGATGATCGCGTCCACGCCGAGATCGACCAGCCGCTCCATGGACTCGGTGTCGTTGACCGTCCAGACGTGCACCGCCTTGCCGGCGCGGTGCGCGGCCTGCACGAACCGCTCGTCGACCACCACGAGGTCACCCTGGCGTTCGGGCACCTGGAAGGCCACCGCAGGGTGGTCGGGTAGGTCCTCGCCCTCCTGCACCGTCCGCCAGGCCTCGGCCGTGGCGATCGTGCCGGCCGAGGTGGGCACCGTCGGCGCGAAGCCGCGGAAGGCGTCGGTCGCCAGGTCGAGGAACGACGCCACGATCACGTCGTCCGTGCGCCCGTACTCCGCCAGCAGGCGGGCGAGCGACTCCTCATAGGGAGCGACGACGGGCGCAGTCTGCTTGATGTCCAGGTTCAGCACGACACCGGGGAACGTTTCGAGGACCTCGCGCAGAGTGGCGATGCCGAAGGTCGGGTCGGCCGGCGCCCGGCCCCGGAACGGGTAGTCCCCCGCCGGCCGGTCCGGCGTCACGTCGGCGCCGGGGATCCACCAGTAGGAGAAGTCCATCTGGCGTAGCTGGGCGAGCGTGAAGGAGGCGATCGTGCCCTGCGCCGCGGTGGTGCGGTCCACCGTGGCGTCGTGGCACACGACGAGCTCGCCGTCCGCCGTCGCGTGGACGTCGAGCTCGATGCCGGTGGCCCCGGCCTCCAGGGCGTGCGCGATGGCGTGGAGGGTCGACGACGGCGACTCCCATGCGCCGCCCTGGTGCGCGTAGGCGATCACCCTGCGCTCGAGCCACCCGGACGCCGCGCTCACCCGATCGACGGTAACAGCCGTGGCCCAGGGCGCTGGCCACCGCCGACCAGGGGCGAGGCCGGGCCCCGCCGCAGGGGGCCTATCCTCGGGCGGCGTGCTCGACCACCTGCTCGTCGACGTCATCGGCACCATCCGTGCCTCCTTCGACCGCGCGTTGCTCCAGCGCCAGGCCGTCGAGGAGCGATTCCAGGTCGACGTGTTCCTCGGCGACGTCTCCTGGGAGACCTCCTACAGCCTGCCGGGAGAGGAACAGCCGCCCCGGGTCCGCGCCGACGTCTCGGTCGACTGGCCCACGTGGAGCCAGACGTCGTACCGCAGCTGGTCCATCGGCGAACCGCCCGACGAGCTCCCCGAGGTCGTGATCGAGGTCGCCCTGAGGGTCCAGCGCATGGCCGAGGCCCCCGACACCGAGAAGGTCATGGCCGCCCTGCCGGTGACGGGGCCGTTGGGGGACCCGATGGACCTGGTCCGCACGGCGACCACGATCGAGCAGGTGCGCGCCGACGCCGAGGGCCTCGACGGCGCCCTCCGCTGGGCCGCCGAGGCGACCTACGAGGGTTCGGTCCGCTTCAGCGAGCAACAGCTCGAGGACCCGTCGACCATCGCCCCGGTCTTCGACGACCTGACCCGCTGGATCGCCTCCACGCTGATCTCTCTGGCCGACCTCCCGTTCACGTTCTTGCCCCCGGGGGAGGACGACGCCTGACCCGTCTGCCCCCCCGCCGGGCCCTCGTCGTCGTCCTCGTGCTCGCGTTCGGCTCCCTCCTGGCCGCCTGCGGATCGTCGGCTCCCGCCGCGCCACCGCCGGGCCAGGGCTTGGTGCTGGACCGGCCCACGCCGCAGCACACCCCCCTGGTCGACGAGCAGGGACGCGCCGTGTCCCTGGCCGCGCTCAGGGGCAAGGTCGTCGTCCTCGCCCCGTTCCTCTCCCTCTGTCAGGACGAGTGTCCGCTCGTGACGGGCGCATACATCGCGTTGCAGCGCGACCTGCGCGCCGCGGGACTGGGGAACCGCGTCGTGTTCGTCGAGGCCACGGTGGACCCCGGCCGTGACAGCGTGGCCCGCCTGGCCGCGTACCAGAAGGAGTTCGGCGCCGACTGGGATCTCTGGACCGGAACGCCGAGCGACGTCGCCGCGTTCTGGAAGCCGTTCGGTGTCGAGTACCAGATCGTCCCCGAGGAACAACCGCCGAAGACCGACTGGTACACCGGCACCCCGCTCACCTACGACATCGAGCATACCGACGGCTACATCCTCATCGATCCTCGCGGCCGGGAACGCTTCGTCGACGCCACCGCTCCGAACCTCGAGGGCGAGTTGAACCCGAAGCTGACCTCGCTGCTCGACGACGGAGGGGTGCACGACCTGCAACACCCGCAGGCGCCCAACTGGACGACGGCCGACGCACTCGCCTCCATCAGCTGGCTCCTCGGCACCGCCCTCCCCGTTTCGGGCTCCTGATACGGGTGGGGCTGCGCCGTACCGCCCTCGTCGTCCCGGCAGCCGCCGTCGGCGTCGCCCTGGCCCTCGCCGCCTGTGGCGGCTCGGACGTCACGACACTGTCGGCCCCGCCGACCACCGACGCGTCCCTCACGCTCACCGTCCAGCACTCTCCGGCCGGGCCGATCCTCGCCACCGGCGGTGGGAACACCCTCTACGACTTCGTCCCCGACACGCCGACCCACAGTGCCTGTGTCGGAGACCCGTGCGTCTTGCAGTGGCCGCCCCTCGTCGAGCAGGGACCCGTTCGGCTGGGCAAGGGTGTCGACCCCTCGCTGGTGGGCACGCTCCGGCGCCCCGACGGTGCGACGCAGCTCTCCTACGGGGGCCACCCGCTCTACACGTACAACCTGGACGTGACACCCGGCATGGTGACCGGCCAAGGGTTCGACCAGGACGGCGGGCTCTGGTACGTCGTGGGAGCCAAGGGCCAACAGATCACGACGCCGTTCTCGGTCAACAGCCCGAACCAGAACGGCAACGGATGAACCGGCAGCGCGCTCAGGTGTTGAAGCGGAATTCCGCAGGCATGAGCGGTTGTCTTGGGCAGTTTCTGATTCTTGTCCTTGACCTGGTCTCTTGCCTGTGGCTGGCGTTGATTGTTTGCGGTCCTTTCACAACGTCCTGCCGACTCTTCGCGGACCGTTAGGCCACCCACCGCCGCAGCACCCGCCGCTCCATCCCCGTCGTGCCACACCACACCCCCGTCGATGGCACCTCGACGGCCGGCGTCGGACGTCGTCATCATCCAGGCGAGAAAGGCCTCTTCCGTGGGGCGCCTACGGTGGGCGGTTCAGCGCGGGTGGACCTTCAGCCGGGTTCTTGACCGAGCGTTGTCTATCAGGAGTCATCGGCCCTCGCTCAATATCTGCGGCCACGGTTACCGCTCCGCTCAGACGGTCTGACGTGGCCGGTTCAACCCTGTTGCCCTGCCAGCCGGGGTTGAACCGCGCCCCAGTCGCTGGGCACTCCCGCTGTCTACCGTCTTGCCGTGAGCCCGATGCCTGAGCCTGGCGACGTGTCCCCCGGCTTCATCGCCGAGGCGGGCCGGTGCTGGTGCATGGCCGGTGCTGGTGCATGGTGTATGACCACAACTTCCAGGCGACTCACTGCGCGGAGCCGCCGGCATGGACCGGTCGCTGGCGCTCGCCTCGAGGTGACCGCTGGTGGGTCGTGTGGGCCTGCCCCGACCACCTCGAGGGGCTGACGGGACTGCGGGAGTTCGGCAGGCGAGCTGCACCGCATAGCTGAGGTCGGGGTGACCCCGAACACCGGCTCGGGGCGTGCTCCCTTGACACGAGCCGCGGATTCCAGGTGCGCCAGCCCCGACCATCTGGACGGTTGACCGGCTTGCGCTCGGTCGAGTTCGGACGGCCCGTGACTCCCTAGGCGACCCGACCAGAACGTTGGTAGGAGGTTTCGTCTCAGGAGTTGCCGGAGTTGCCGGAGTTGCCGGGATTGGTGTTGCAGGCCACCTCGGCGAATGGGCCTGTGCCCGTCTGAGTGTCCCGCACCGAGCCATCCGAGTTCGAGATGGTGCAGGTAATCGAACCACCGTCGCTGCCGCCCTTTTCGGCGGCGACGCTGACGATTCCCACCCCGAGGGTTTCTGACCATGGAAGACTTTGATTGCTCGCTTCGGACCAACGGCCATTGTGGTTCACGTCGATGTCCGCGTTGTCTCCAGTGCTACTGGTCACCGCGACAGTGAAGTTGTGTGAGGACGAACCGGACGCCGTCCCACCGAAGTTGGGTGGTGACACCACCGCCTTCGTAATCACGCCGATCACGAAAAGACCGGCGATGACGATGACGACGTGCCACCACTTCAACTTCCGCTTGGGCGTTTGGAGTGGTGGTTCCGTGGTCGCCTGCTGCATGATCCTCCTCTTCCTCCACGACGATCTTACGTAGCACCACCTGTATGCCGCCGAGGGACTGGTCCGTGAGACGCTCGACGCGGCTCCTGCGGACTCTGTGCGGACTGCCGGCGTCCAGTAACCGGCTGACCTGCCATTACGCCAAGGCTCAGGTGTTGAAGCGGAACTCCACCACGTCGCCGTCGCGCATGACGTAGTCCTTGCCCTCCATCGCGCGCCTTGCCGGCGCTGCGTGCGGCGGCGACCGAGCCGGACTCCGTCAGGTCGGCGAAACTGATGACCTCGGCCTTGATGAACCCCCGCTCGAAGTCGGTGTGGATGACCCCGGCCGCTTTGGGGGCGGTGTCGCCGACATGGATGGTCCACGCCCGCGCCTCCTTGGGCCCGGCGGTGAGGAAGGTCTGGAGCCCGAGCGTGTCGAAGCCCACGTGGACGAGCTGCTCCAGCCCCGACTCCTCCTGCCCGTAGCTGCGAAGGAGCTCTCTGGCGTCGGCCGGGTCCAGTCCCGCCACCTCCGCCTCGATCTGGGCGCACAGCACGACGGCCCGCGCCGGACGCACCCGTTCGACCAGGTCCGAGGCCAGGTCCGCGTCGCCCAGCGCACCATCGTCGACGTTGAACACGTAGATGAAGGGCTTCGCCGTCAGCAGGTGGAGGTCACGCAGGAGGAGGGCGTCGACCTCGCCGGACGCCGCCGCGCTCGAGATGGTGCGGCCCTCGCCGAGGATCCGCTCCGCCGTGACGACGGCGTCGAGGCTGGGCTTGAGCGACGCGGTGGCGCGGGCTTCCTTGGCCAGCCGGGGCAGGCGGTGCTCCACCGTCTGGAGGTCGGCCAGGATCAGCTCGGTGTTCACCGTCTCGATGTCGGCACCAGGGTCGACCCGAGCGTCGACGTGGACGACGTCTTCGTCGTGGAACGCGCGCACGACCTGGCAGATCGCATCGGTCTCGCGGATGGCGGCCAGGAACTGGTTGCCGAGCCCCTCGCCCTGCGACGCCCCGCGTACGAGGCCGGCGATGTCCACGAAGGTCACCGATGCCGGCACCACCGGTGCGCCGTCGTAGAGCGCGGCCAGCCGCTCCAGCCGCGGGTCGGGCACGGCCACCACGCCCACGTTGGGCTCTATGGTCGCGAACGGGTAATTGGCCGCCAGCGCCTCGTTGTTGGTCAGGGCGTTGAACAGCGTGGACTTGCCCACGTTGGGCAGGCCGACGATGCCGATCGACAGGCTCACGAGGCGCCGGCTACCCGGCCAGCAGGCCCGCCCGGGCCGCCAGCGCCTTGAGGTCGGCCTCGGGACGCGCACCCGTGTGGGAGATCACCTCGGCCGCGCACAGCCCGCCCAGCCTGGTGCTCGCCCCCGGCCCCATCCCGTGGGTGAGCCCGAAGAGGAAGCCGGCGGCGAAGAGGTCCCCCGCCCCCGTCGTGTCGATGACACGCTCCACCGCCGCCGCGGGGATCTCCTCGGGGCCCCGGGCCGTCAGCACGGTGGCTCCCTGCGCGCCGCGTGTCATCACGACGAGCAGGCCCGTCTCCTCCGCTGCGGAGACGGCGCCCGGGTACGAGGAGGCGCCGAAGAGCATCGTGACCTCCTCCTCGTTTCCCAGCAGGATGTCGACGTCGTCGATCAGGAGGTCGAGGAACTCGCGCTGGTGCCGTTGCACGCAAAAGGGGTCCGACAGGGACAGCGCGACCGACCCTTCCGAGGCGTGGGCGCTGGCGGCGGCGTGGCGCATCGCGTCCTTGGCTGCCGGAACGTCCCAGAGGTAACCCTCGAGGAGGACGACCGAGGCGCGGGCCACGAAGGAGGTCGAGACGCCCTCCGGCGACAGGGTGGAAGCCGCACCCAGGTAGGTCCCCATGGTGCGGTCGGCGTCCTCGGTGATCAGGACGACGCAGCGACCCGTGCCGAGCCCGTCGCCCGCGGCCGACTCGCTGTAGTGCGGTTCGAACTCGACGCCGGCGGCCTTCAGGTTCTCGCTGTAGGTGCGGCCGATCTCGTCATCGGCAACCGCGCCCACGAAGCCGGCGCGGCCGCCCAGCTCGGCGATCCCGGCCGTCGTGTTGGCCACCGAACCCCCGGAGACGCAGCGGGGGGCGCCCATGAGCTCCTGTACGGCGTTGGCGGTCGGCAGGTCGATGAGGGTCATCGTCCCCTTCTCCAGGCCGACCCGGGCCAGCTGCTCGTGGGTGGCCATCTCGATGAGGTCGAGCAACGGCGATCCGATGGCGACCACGTCGAGGTCGTGATGGTCGACGCCCTCGTCGGCCTCGGGTGACGAGGCGGCAGCGGCGGTGATGGAATCGGAGGCAGGCACGATGGGAGAAACTACCCGCAGTCCCGCGGGTAACCTTCACCGGATGCCGCCCGCCTCCAGCTCTTCCAGCGCGCCCGCCTCGGAGGCGTTCCGCCTGCCCCGCACGATCGAACCAGAGGCGTACCACATCGAGATCGAGCCGGACGTGGCGTCCGCGACCTTCTCGG
This sequence comes from uncultured Acidimicrobiaceae bacterium, assembly GCA_963728845.1. GTDB lineage: Bacteria > Actinomycetota > Acidimicrobiia > Acidimicrobiales > RAAP-2 > Bog-473. Next base: position 108,575 of record CAVSLS010000036.1, on the reverse strand, counting down.
GCAGCGTTTCCATCGACGCGCTCGCGGCGGAGGCCGTCGACGAGATCGTCCTCAACGCCGCCGAGCTCGCGGTGAGCGACGCCGAGGTCCGCACCGCCGGCGGGACCACGGTCACCTGCACCGTGGACTTCGACGACGAGCTCGAGCACGTGATCTTCCGTCCGTCGGCGCCGCTGCCAGCCGGGCCGTGCACCATCAGCTGCCGCTTCACGGGCACCCTCAACGACAAGCTGCGCGGGTTCTACCGCTCCACCTACAGCGGCCCCGACGGTGAGACGCAGACCATTGCCACCACCCAGTTCGAGTCCGTGGACGCCCGGCGGTGCTTCCCCTGCTTCGACGAGCCGGACCGCAAGGCGGTGTTCGAGATCGCCCTCATCGTGGACCCGGACGTCGATGCCATCTCGAATTCGCCCGTCGTCGGGACGGACCAGGTCGGCACCAAGCGCCGCATCCGGTTCTCCCCCACCATGAAGATGTCCACCTACCTGGTGGCCTTCGTCATCGGCAAGCTGGAGGCGACCGAGACCGTCGACGTCGACGGCGTGCCCCTGCCGCGTGGTCTGCACACCCGGGAAGAAGGCGCTGGCCGAGTTCGCCCTCGAGGTCGGGGCGTTCTCGCTGCGCTTCTTCACCGACTACTTCAACATCCCCTACCCGGGTGAGAAGGTGGACCTGGTCGCCATCCCGGACTTCGCCGCGGGCGCCATGGAGAATCTCGGCTGCATCACCTTCCGCGACACCGCGCTCCTCGTCGACAGGGAGCACGCGGCCCGCACGGAGCTCGAACGCGTCGCCGACGTGATCGCCCACGAGTTGGCCCACATGTGGTTCGGCGACCTGGTCACGATGAGCTGGTGGGAGGGGATCTGGCTCAACGAGGCGTTCGCCACCTTCATGGAGACACTCTGCGTCGACGCCTTCCGGCCGTCATGGGACCGCTGGGTCTCGCTTCGCCCCTTCGCGTGAGGCGGCCCTCGCCGTCGACAGCGTGCACTCGACGCGCCCGATCGAGTACCCCGTCGGCCCACCCAAGGAGGCGGAGGGGATGTTCGACCTCTTGACCTACGAGAAGGGCTGTGGCGTCCTGCGCATGCTCGAGCAACACATCGGGTCCGATGTGTTCCGGGACGGGGTTCGGGCGTACCTCAAGGAACACGCGTACGGCAACACGGTGACCGTCGACCTGTGGGACGCGCTCGAGGACGCCAGCGGCGCGCCGGTGCGCGACGTCATGGACACGTTCATCCTCCAGGGAGGACATCCGCTGGTCTCGTTGCACGGCGACACTCTCAGCCAACAGCCCTTTGCGCTCGGGCCCGTCCCGCCGGGCGTCACCTCGTCCATCGGGACGGAGTGGCGCGTGCCCGTGGCGGTGCGGGCGCTGCCCGCCAGCGGTGCGCCCGGGGCCCCGTTGCGGCATCTGGTCCTCGGGACCGGCCCCACGCCGATTCAGGAGGCCGGACGAGGGCTGGCGGTGGTCAACGCGGGCGGCTGGGGCATGTTCCGGGTCGGCTACGAGAGCGAGCACGGACTGGCGCTGGCCGAGCATCTCTCCGAGCTCGCACCGTTGGAGCGTGCCAACCTGCTGGGCGATTCGTGGGCGACTGCCCTGGCCGGGCATACGTCGCTGCAGGAGTTCCTGGTCCTGGCGTCGCGGCTCGGACTCGAGCCCGACCCCGCACCATGGGCACCGGTCGCCGGTGCGCTCGTCCTGTGCAACCGGATCGCACGACCGGAGTACGAGGACGCCCTGCACGGGGCCGTGGCCGCGCTGATCGGTCCCACCCATCGCCGCCTGGGCTTCGACGCCGCCGCGGGCGAGAGCGAGCGCACGCCGTCGTTGCGCTCGTTGGCCATCAACCTCATGGGCACCGTCGGGGCGGACCCCGCCGTGCGGGCCGAGGCGGCGCGTCGCTTCGACGGGTCGCCTATCGGCGGAGGCTCCGGCGAGCCCATCGCGGCCGACATCGAGACGGCGGTCCTGGCCGCGGTGGCACAGCTGCTGCGACCGGGCGACTACGACGCGCTCCTGGAGCGCTATCGCAACGCGTCGACGCCACAGGAGGAGATGCGCTCGCTCGGCGCCCTCGCCGGCTTCCCCGACGTCGAGCTGTGCCGGCGGACGTTCGACCTGGCCATGACCGAAGTGCGCAGCCAGAACGGGTTCAGCGTCATCAGCGCACTCCTGGCCAACCCGGTGGGCAACCAGGCCGTGTGGGAACGCGTCACCGGACAGTGGGACGCCATACTCGATCGGTTCCCCAAGAACGCCCCGCCGCGCATCCTCGAGACGCTGCCCGCGCTCTGTGCCGACGCCGACTTCGCCGCGCGTGCGATCGCGTTCCTCGAAGAGCACCCTCTGGCGTCGGGGCCGAGGCGGGTCGCGCAATCTGTCGAGCGTCTACGGGTCAACGTGGCCTTCGCGGCGCGGGAGCGGGCGCGGCTGGCCGAGGCCCTGGGCGCGGCCGGCTCACCCACCTCCTGATGGCGCGGCGCGCGGGACGACCAGCACGACCCCGCCCGCGTGCAGGACCTGCTCCAGCAGGCGCGGCACACGCGGGGCTTCATGCCGGACGACGAGGGGGAGGCGCTGTTCCGCGCCGCCCTCCGGGCCGGCCGGGAAGAGGTCCCCGGGGCGGTGCCGCGTACGTTCGTGGAGATCGGCGCCTGGTGCGGCAAGTCGAGCGTGTACCTCGGCGCTGCCGCCGAAGCCACCGGCGCGGTCCTGCTGTCGGTCGACCATCACCGGGGCTCGGAGGAGAACCAGCCCGGGTGGGAGCACCACGACGCCGATCTCGTCGATCCCGAGGCCGGTCGCATCGACACGTTGCTGCACTGGCGCCGCACGATCGCGGGCGCCGCACTCGAGGCCTCGGTGGTCGGTGTCGTCGGGGACTCACCGACGCTGGCGGCGCGCTGGGGCCGCCCGCTCTCATTCTGTTTCATCGACGGGGGGCATGGTGAGGAGCCGGCCTGGGCGGACTTCCGCGGCTGGGCGCCGCACGTGGCGATGGGCGGCTGGATGGCCATTCACGACGTCTTCCCCGACCCCGCCGACGGAGGCCGCCCGCCCTACGAGATCTACCGGGCGGCGCTCGACTCGCGAGAGTTCGTCGACGACGGCGTGTGTGGCAGCCTGCGCGTTCTGCGCCGCGTGGCAATGACGGGCTGAGCGACCGGCCCGTTGTGTCAGCCGCGCGTGAAGCGCTGCCGCAGATCTGACACGGTGCACCCCTCGATGGCGTCGCCGCAGTGCGGCTCGGCCAGGTCGAGCGGAGCCGGCAGGCACTCGCCGCGAAACAGTCCGGCGGCCGGGGTGGTGCTCGACAGCGCGTCCGCCGCGAGCACCATGGCGGCCAGCGTGTAGGTGGTGCGCTCGTGCTTCGGGAAGGTCTCTTCTTCCGGGTAGACCATCCCCGTCCAGTAGGAGCCATCCGGCAGCCGCAGGTTCTGCCCGGCCGCGAAGAGGTCGAGCGCATGGGCGTCCATCCCGAGGGCGTCGAGCGTGAGCACGCATTCCGCTGTCTCCGCCGCCGTCACCCAGTCGCCCGTCGACACGCAGCGCACGCCGAGCCCGTCCATGACGAAGCTCGACCATCCCTCCGCGAGGCGGCGGCGGCCCGCTTCGCCCTCGAGCGCTCCCGACAGCATGGGGTAGTACCAGTCCATGGCGAATTCGACCTTGGGCGCGAACGCACCGGGGTGGTGCGCCACGGCGTGCCCGAGCCGGCCCGCCGCGAGCTCCCATTCCGGGCGGTCCTTGGCGAGGCACTCGGCGATCGCCACGGCGCAGCGAATGGAGTGGTAGATCGACGACGAGCCGGTCAGCAGGGCGTAGCGCTCGGGCCGGCCGGCCGAGTCGAGCGACCACAGCACGGAACCGTCGGGCTGCTGCCAGCGCAGGATGAAGTCGATCCCCTTCTCAAGCGTCGGCCAGAGCTCGCCCAGGAACTCCACGTCGCCGGTGACGAGGTGATGGTGCCAGGCGCCGGCGGCCAGGTAGGCGCACACGTTGGTGTCGAGCCGCGGGTCCTTGACGGTGTCGCCCCGGTAGTAGTTGAACCAACTGCCGTCGGACAGCTGGCGGTCGACCAGCCAGCGGTAGGCGGCGACCGCCTCGTCCACCAGGCCGCACACGGTGAGTGCCATGGCCGCCTCCACATGGTTCCACGGGTCGCAGTGGCCCCCCTCGAACCACGGGATCATCCCGTCGTGGCGCTGCACCGCGGCGATGGCGTGGCCCGTCGCCAGGACGTCCGAGCCGGAGAGGACGCCGGGCACCTCGGGCAGCGCGACCCTGGTGGAGCGGATGTCCTCGGTGGTCATGCCGCGGCCCCCTGGGTCGGGGTCGGCCCGCGCCGTCCCGGCACGCCACGCGGAAGGTTGGGCCGGTCGGCGGTCAGGCCCGACCCGGCCGCTCCGGCGGCGGGCTTGGTCAGGTAGAGCACCAAGCTCTTGCCGATCAGCGGGCTGAGCGCGCGATCGGCCACGCGGGTGACCAGCGGTGCCCGGACGATGTCCCAGACCAGCACCTTGTGGTAGGCGCCGACGGCGGGGTTCGACTCGTTGGACGGCCCGACGAGGCAGCGCAGCCACCAGTAAGGCGTGTGGAGCCCGTGCGCGTGGTGGAACCCCGTCGGCTCGAGCCCAGCCGAGCTCAGCCGGCGTTCGAGCGTCGAGCGCCGGTAGATGCGGACGTGACCCCCGGGAGTGTCGTGGTACTCGTCCGAGAGCGCCCAGTTGATCGCCTCGGGCACGCAGCGGGGGACGGTCACCGCCATCGCACCGCCCGGGCGCAGCACCCGGGCCAGCTCGCGCATCGCCGCGGTGTCGTCGGGGATGTGCTCGAGCACCTCGGAGGCGATGACCCGGTCGAACGTGCCGTCGGCGAACGGCAGGGCGAGCGCGTCGCCCTGGACCGCGGTCGCCGGGTGGCCGGGGGCCAGCTCCCCCGCATCCACCATGGCGGCGACCGTCCCCCGTACCTGCGCCACTTCGTCCGCCCCGGCGTCGAGGGCCACCACGGAGGCTCCCCGGCGGGCCGCCTCGAACGCATGGCGACCGAAGCCGCAGCCGAGGTCGAGCATCAGGTCCCCGGACCCGATGCCGAGCCGGTCGTAGTCGACGGTCAGCATCAGGCTGTGCCCTGCACGACGGGCAGCGCGACCTTCCGCCTACCGACGAGGGGCGCGCCGGGCAGGGGCTTTCCCTCCAAGAGCGCCTCGTAGCAGCGCGGCCGTCCCTGCGGCGGTGACCTGCCAGGTGAAACGGCGCACCACCCGCTCGCGGCCCGCCGCCCCGAGACGGGCCCGCAACGCCGGATCGTCGAGCAGGCGGCCGATGGCCGCCGCCAGGGCTCCTGGGTCGTCGGGTGGGACGAGCAGGCCGGTCTCCCCGTCGGAGCCGACGACCTCGGGCAGCGCGCCACCGGTGGTCGCCACCACGGCCACGCCGCACGACATGGCCTCGATCGCCGGCAGCGAGAAACCCTCGTAGAGGGACGGCACGACGGCGACCTCTGCCTCGCCGTAGAGACGCGCCGAGCGCGTCGTCGCTGATGCCGCTGACGCAGTGGACAACGTCGGACAGCCCGAGTCGCCTGATGGCGCGGTCGACGCGTCCGCCCTCGTTGGGCCGGCCGATCACCGTCAGCTCGACGTCGCGCTCGGTGCGCAGCTTGGCCACCGCCTCGAGCAGCGGCACGAGGCCCTTCATGGGGACGTCGCTGCTCGAGGTGACCATGATCCGCCCCGGCGCCGGCGTCACGTCGTCGATGGGCCGGTAGACGGTGTGGTCCACCCCGACCGGGACCACCGTCATACGCTCCGGCGCGACGTCCATCTGGGACGCGATGTCCTGGCGGGAATTCTGCGAAACGGTGAGCACGGCGGGGAGGGCCCGGGCCACGCGCACCTGCATACCCAAGAACCCGAACCAGCGGCGCGTGGTGAAGCGCTGCCAGGGGTTGGTGGTGTGCGTCAGCGCGAGCTGGCGGTCCACCGTGATCGGATGGTGCAGGGTGGTGAGCAGCGGCCACCCGTCCGCGACCATGCCGAGCATGCCGGTGCCGAGGCACTGGTTGTCGTGCACCACGTCGAAGTCGTCGCGTCGCTGCGCCAGCAGCTGGCGGGCCCGCAACGAGAAGGCGAGCGGCTCGCCGAAGCCGGCCGTGCACATGACGGCGAACTCCAGCCAGTCCTCGCGAGAGGTGAACTCGCGCCGGTGCGGGACGCGGAACGGGTCAGGGTGGCGGTAGAGGTCCAGGCCTCGCACGGGGGTGAACCCCACCCCCTCGTCGAGCTCGGGCCAGGGCGGGCCTGCGAAGACCTCGACCGAGTGGCCGAGCGCCATCAGCTCGCGGGTCAGATGACGCGTGTAAACACCCTGGCCACCGCAGCGAGGATTGCCCCGATAGATGAGGAACGCCACGCGCAGGCCCCCGGGAAGGGGAGGTGCGGCGGGGATCGGGGCGGGCACCTCGATGTGGCGCGAGCGCTCCCACGACTCCTTGGTCTCGATCCACTTCTGGCGGGGTGTCTTAGGCAAGGGATGTCCCGACTCGACCCACCATGGCCGCATAGCCTCCCCGAACGCCCTGGCCCCGCGCAAACGGTCGCCCCGCCAGGCACGGGGGGATGACCCACACGGCCGTTCCGCCGGATCCGGGACCTCCGGGCGCCGTTCTGACTGTGGACAACTCCTCTCGCGGCCCGACGCTCTGTGCGCTCTGGGCCCCCCTGATGCGGGCGGCGGGCCCCATTCGGATCGCGGCGACGGTGACACGGGTACGGTGACCAGGCATGGACCTCACGTACCCGCGCGAAGCGGAGGAGTTCAGGGGGGTGATCGCCGGATGGCTCGAGGAGAACCTGCCCGAGGGGTGGGGCGAGCCCGGCTTCACCCTCACGCCCGAGGAACGCAGGGCCTTCAACGAGGAGTGGACGGCCAAGCTCTACGCCGGCGGCTGGATCTGTGCCAGCTGGCCCACCGAGTACGGGGGCAAGGGGCTCAGCCTGCTCCAGCAGGTGGTACTGAACGAGGAGTTCGCCCGGGCCGGCGCACCGCTGCGTGCTGACTTCTTCGGTGACACGCTCGTCGGACCCACGCTCTTGCAGTGGGGCACCGAGGAGCAGAAGCAGCAGTTCATACCCGGCATCCTCAAGGGGGAGATCTCCTGGTGCCAGGGTTTCAGCGAGCCGGACGCCGGTTCGGACCTGGCGGGGCTCAAGACCAAGGCCGAGCTCGACGGGGACGAATGGGTCATCAACGGGCAGAAGGTGTGGACGACCCAGGCCCGCGAGGCCGACTACATCTTCCTGCTGGCCCGGACGGATCCCGACGCCCCCAAGCACGCCGGCATCTCGTACCTGCTCGTGCCGATGAAGCAGCCGGGTGTCGAGGTGCGACCGATCGAGCAGATCGACGGCTCCGCGGAGTTCAACGAGGTCTTCTTCACCAACGTGCGCTGTCCCAAGGACAACGTCATCGGGGGCGTGAACAACGGATGGAAGGTCGCCATGACGACGCTCGGGTTCGAGCGCGGGACGTCGTCGACGACCGGGCACCGCCGATTCCAGAAGGAGTTCGACAGCATCCTGGCCGAAGCGCGCAGCCGCGGGCGCGACCGTGATGCGCTGACGCGCCAGCGTCTCGCCCGTTCGTGGTCGAAGATCAAGATCATGGAGATCAACGGCTTCCGGACGCTCAGCGATGTGCTCAACGGCACCCACACCACCGCGGCGCTCGGCGCGTGCAACAAGATGTTCTGGTCGGAGGCACACCAGGAGACGATGCTGCTCGCCATGGACATCCTGGGCATGGACGGCCAGATCCTCCTCGGCGACGGCACGGAGGACAGCCTCCTCCCCGGGGCGCGCCGGGCCAAGGCCGGCTATCCGGTCAACAACCTCCAGTCCCTCTTCTTCTTCTCACGGTCCGAGACAATCTGGGGCGGGGCGGCCGAGATTCAGCGCAACATCGTCGGCGAGCGGGTGCTCGGCTTGCCCAAGGAGCCCAAGCCCGCCTGATCGGGTGGCCCCGCTGGGGGATCTGCTCACGCGCCGCGAGCAGGACATCCTCGATCTCCTGGCGCGCGGCGTGGATCTCCAGACCGGATCGGTCCGACTGGGCATCACGGTGAACACCGCTCGCGGCTACGTCAAGAACCTCTACCGAAAGCTGGGGGTCCACAATCAGTTGGAGCTGCTGGCCGTGGCTCGGGAGACGGGTCTCCTCGAACCGGCGGAGTGTGACGGCGTCCGGGCAGACGTCGCACTTCGGGCAGCAGTGACGTTTGCCCTAGCGTGTGCTCGGACAGGACATCGTGCCGGCGGTCATGCGGCGGCGCCGGCGAAGGGAACAAGGAGAACGACAACGATGCTGGTGAGAGAGTGCCTGAGGTCCGCGCCGGTGACGGTCCCTCCCGGCTGCACGCTCGAGGAGGCGGGGCAGTTGATGGGGCGCCACGGGGTGGGATCGCTCCTGGTCGTCGACGGCGACCGCCTGGTCGGGATCGTCACCGACCGTGACATCACGGTGCGGGGAACCGCAGAGGGAAAACCTCCCACGGCCGACGTGGGGTCGGTCATGACGCCCGACCCGGTCACCGTTCAGGGCTCCGCCGACGTCCTGGGGGCGTTCAAGGTGTTCCAGACCGCTACGGCCCGCCGGCTCCCGGTGCTCGAGGAGGACGAGCTGGCCGGCATCATCTCGGTCGACGACCTGCTGATCTCGCTGGTCGCCGAGTTCGCGGCGGTCATGTCCCCGGTGGCCCAGGAACTGCGCCACCCCGCCTAGCTCCGTTTCGCCCTCCAAAGGACTTCAGCTGGTGCGGCGCTCCCGGGGCACGACGCCGGTCCCCGCCAGCGGGAGGGGCACCACGTTCGTCACCTCGGCTCCGGGGTCGTCGGTGTGCTCCCCCGGGCCCTCGGCGCGGCGCCGGCGCTGGCGGGCGCCGAGCACGAACAGCGGGATGCTGGCCACCAGGGTGGCGACGCCGCCCAGCGCCAACGCCAGTCGTGGGTTGGTCACGTCGCTCAGGTAACCAAGCAGCGGCGCCCCGATCGGCGTGCTGCCGAGGAACGCGATCGCGTTCGAGCGACATCACACGACCACGCATGCTCGGTTCTGCCCGCAGCTGCAAGGTGGCGTTGTTGGTGGCGACAAAGGAGATGCTGGCCGCTCCCATGGGCACCAGCAGCACGATCGCCCAGGCCTCCGACGGCGCACAGGCAACCGCCAGGATGGCCACCCCGAAGACGAGCCCGATGCAGGCGAGCAGCCGGGTGGAAGGCCGGCTGTGGAAGGCGGTGGTCAGGCCCCCCAGCACCGCGCCAGCGCCCATGGCCACCATGAACAGGCTGTAGAGGGCGCCGCCTCCACCGAAGGTGAACTTGGCCAGCAGCGGCAGCGTCACCGTGAAGTTGAACGCAAAGACGCCGACGACCGCCATGGAGATGAGCGGCAACTTCAGGTCGGGCGTGGACCAGACGTAGCGCAGCCCCTCGCGTACCTGGCCCCTCGCCCGCACGACGCCCGGCTGGCGGTAGAGCTCGGCGGCGCGCATCATGGCGAGGGCCACGATCACCGCGGCGTACGACACGGCGTTGACGAAGAAGCACGTGGCCACGCCGACCGTGAGGATCAGGGCCCCGCCGATGGCCGGCCCGATGACCCGGGCCGAATTCATCAGCACGCTGTTGAGGCTGACCGCGTTCGGGAGCAGCTCCAGACCGACCATCTCGGAGACGAAGGTCTGACGCGCCGGGTTGTCGAAGAGGTTCACGACCCCGAGACCCGCCGCGAGGGCGTAGACCTCCCAGAGGGTCACGGAATGGGTCACGACCAGGATGCCCAGGGCGAGCGCGAGGACCCCGGCGGTCCCCTGCGTCGCGTAGAGCACCCTGCGCTTGTCGAGCCGGTCGGCGATCAGCCCGCCGAACGGGCCGAACAGCAAGAGGGGAAGGAACTGCAAGCTGGTGGCGATCGCCACGTCGAGACCGCTGCCGTGCAACGGGAAGAGGATGAGGTACGCCTGCGAGACCGTCTGCATCCAGGTGCCCGACACGGAGATCACCTGACCGGTGAAGTAGAGCCGGTAGTTGCGGACCGAGATGGCGCGGAAGGTGCGCCGTCCGGCCTCCCTGACCCGGCGCCTCACGAGTCCTCCAAGATGTGCTCGAGCAAGGCCACCAGCTCGGTCGCATTGCGCTGCTCGTCGGGGCCGAGCTCGGCCAGGCGTCGCAGGAGGAACGCCGTCTTGCGGGTCCGCATCCGCTCGAGCGCCCGCGCCCCCGCGGGCGTGATGCGCACCCGGGCGCTGCGCCTATCCGTGGCATCGGCGACACGGGTCACCATCCCCGCCTCGCTCAGGCTGGCCACGATCCTCGTCATGGTCGGGGGTTGCACCTGCTCGATGGCCGCCAGCTCGCCGAGCGTCGGGCTCCCGTGCCGGTTGACCGAGCCCAGTGCCGACGCCTGGGCAGGCGAGAGGCCCCCGAGCGACTCCTGGCGCAGCCGGCGTTGGAGGCGGTTGACGGCGATGCGCAGGCGGCCCGCCACCTCCTCGTTCGTCAGCTGGGCCGTCTTCGCACTCATGGTGCCATTATAGTTAGTTGAGCTAACTAATCAATCGGCACACCACCACGGGCCGGGCACACGGCGCGCCGCGGAGACCGGACGGGCCGCCACGGCGCCATGGGGAGGGCGCCCTCAGAGGTTGGGGACGTAGCCGCCCGAGCCGAGTGAGGCGCTCTCGTCGAAGCTCAGCGAATCGTCGAGCCCACCGACGACCTCGGTCACCCAGGGGAGGCGGTCGCGCAGGATCCGCTCGACGCCGCCCGACAAGGTGGCCGAGCTCACGGCACAGGAGCTGCAGGCGCCCTGGAGCTGCACCTCGACGACGCCTGTCTCGACATCGGCCCGCACCAGCACCAGGTCGCCGCCGTCGGCCTGCACGGCCGGCCGCATCAGGTCCATGATCGCCTGCAGCTTCTCCAGGCGATCGGCCCGCTCGGCGTCGCCAAGCTCAGAATTGGTCTCGGGCACCTCACCATTCTGCCGTGTGTGGCGAGCCACGTGACCGCCCCGCCCGCGACGGCCCGGCCCGCGGCCTGCGGCGAGGGTGACGATCCGGCCTCAGTCGAGGCCGACCGGCTCGGGTCGCGCACCGCGCTGGACCGGATTCGACAGCTCGCCGATCCCTTCGATCGCGATGCGGACGGTGTCCCCGTGGGCCAGGAAACGGGGAGGCTCGAGCCCGGCGCCGACCCCGGCGGGTGTCCCCGTCGCGATGACGGTGCCCGGTTCGAGCGGGAACGCCGTGGTCAGGTACTCGATCATGTGCGCGCAGTCGAAGATCATGTCGGACGTCGACGAGTCCTGACGCAGCTCGTCGTTGACCCAGGTGCGGATGCCCAACGCGCCGGGATCGCCCAGCTCGTCTCCCGTCACCAGCTCGGGACCGCACGGGGCGTGCGTGTCGAACGACTTCCCCATCGTGAAGGTGGGTGTCCGCCACTGCCAGTCGCGGGCGCTCACGTCGTTGATGACCGTGTAGCCCGCGATCACCTCGGGGGCCCGGGCGGCGGGCACGTGCTGGCAGCGCCGGCCGATCACCATGGCCAGCTCGCCCTCGTAGTCGACCATGTCCGACACGGACGGCAGCATGATGGGATCACCCGGTCCCGCGATGGCGGTCCGCTGCTTGTTGAACCAGGATAAGCCTGCCAATCAGGTCAACAATCAGGTCAATTCGCAACCGTCACCGAGATGGGAGGACTCACTCCGAGGTTGCCTCCCGCATCGGAGGCTTCGCTCTCGAGGGTGTAGTTGCCGTCGGGCACGGTCGTGCTGTTCCAGGAAGCGATCCAGCCCCAGTAGGTGGGGGTTGCCGTGGCGATGAGCACGTTGTCGAGCAACCCACCCGTCAGAGTGAACCCGACCTGGGTCACGCCCGCGTTGAGAGGCGCCGCGGCGTCCAGGACCACCTGTGATCCCGACAGCGAGGAGCCGCTCGAGGGGCTCAAGATGCTGGTCGTCGGCGGCCGGTTGTCGACGACGACGGTGACCCCCGAACTGACTCCCTCGAACCCGGCCCCATCGAAGGCTTCGCTCTGGAGGGTGTAGGTGCCGTTGGGCACGGTCGTGCTGTTCCAGGTCGCGAGCCAACCGTAGTCGGTCGGTTGCGCCGTGGCGACGAGCGCATTGGTCAGCGAACCACCGGTGAGAAAGAACTTGACGTTGGTCACACCCACGTTGAGAGAAGCACCGGCGTCCAGGACCACCTGTGATCCCGACAGCGAGGAGCCGCTCGAGGGGATCAAGATGCTGGTCGTCGGCGGCGAATTCTCGACGATGATCGTGACCCCCTTACTGACTCCTTGCAAGCCTGCTCCGTCCATGGCTTCGGCCTGCATGGTGTAGGTACCATCGGGCACCGTCGTGCTGCTCCATCCGGCGAGCCATCCGTAATTTTGTGTCGGGCCACCCTGAGCGATGGGCACATTGTTCAGCGATCCACCGGTGAGCGAGAATTGGACCTGGGTCACACCCACGTTGGCGGGCACCAAAGCATCGAGGATGACCCCTCCTGACACCCAGGAACCATTGGAGGAAAAGTTGATGGTGGGTTTAGGCGGCGTGTTCTCGACGATGATCGTGACCCCGGTGCTGCCCCCCTGATTTCCAGCCGCATCGTACGCAACGCTCTGGAGGGTGTAGGTGCCGTCGGGCACGGTCGTGCTGTTCCAGTTCGCGAGCCAGCCGTAGCGTGTACCAGTCGCCGTCGCGATGAGCGTATGGTTCAGCGATCCGCCCGTGAGATGGAACTCGAGTTTTGTCACACCCACGACATCAGACGCTCCGGCGTCCAGGAGCACCTGGGTCCCTGACACCCAAGACCCGGTCGTGGGGATCAGGACACTTGTGTTGACAGCGTTGTCGATGGTGATCGTCACCCCGGGGCTGTAGGCGACGTTCCCGGCGACGTCGGTCACGAGGCTCTGCAGCGTGTAGGTGCCGTTGGGCTCGTTGCCTGACTGCCAGTTGGCGACCCAGCCGTAGGGGGTCGCGGTCGCGGTGGCGATCACTGCGTCGTTCAGTGATCCTCCGGTCAAGACGTACTGCACTGGGTTTATGGGGGAAGCGGAGTCCGACGCAGTGGCGTCGAGAATCTGCATCCCGGTCACTTGGGCACCGCCCGAGGGAAGGAAGAGCGTCGTCACCGGATTCGGAATTGCGACGCTCGGTGTCCAACTCACACGACACTGGCTGGGGCCGTTCTCCTGCACGGCAAAGTGCAGTAGGTCACCTGCGTTGACACTGACCCCGTCGACATTCGTGTCGGCTCCCACTTGATCGCCCGCAGCGATGACCTGTGGACCCCAGATCGGCGTTGAGGAGCCGTTCTTGGTGATTTCGGCGGTGACGCCCGAACCGCAGGTGGGATCGGTCATCAAGACTCTGCCGCGGATGCTTACACTGGCAAAGCTCGACGCCCTCCATGACCGGGCTACCCACGAGGTCGACGTCGACGGGGGCAACTCCTCGAAGTTGCTCACGAAGCCCGAAGCGGACCCTCCCGTGGTCCACTCCTGATCCAAGGGGTTCACCGTCGTACAACCAGAGAGGTTCGTCCACGTCGAATTGTCGGTGCTCGTTTGATACGACCAACCATTTGCGCCCTGGGTGGTGCAGCTGAACCCGTTCGCGGCGTACCACAGATTGTTCGGACCGCTCGCATCGAGGTTGTTCGACTGGCTGAATCCATTGAGATTGGCGCCCCCTTGCATCTCTTCGAATCCACCTGTGCCGGTCGGCGCATTGTAGAGGTTGTTGTCGATGGAGCCGGCCGCTTCCACGACGTTCGGAAGCCATTCATCCGTGAAGATCTGACCCCATTCGGGGTAGGGGACGTAGCTCGTGCGGTACTTCGCGCCGTTGTCCGAAAAGACGTTCCCCGAGATGGTGAGGTCGGCGATGGGGGAAGGATGATTGAGGATCTCTATGCCCGGTCCTGCGTTGTTGGCGATGTAATCGTCCTCGAGGCTGATTCCGTTGTCGGGACCAGTTTGCGGTTCGACGTCGATCCCAGACAGGTCAGCTACGCCGGCGGGCGGTACGTCGGCAACGATGTCGTTGACGAACGTCACGTTCGTGTCATCATCAAGGAAGTTCGCGGTCGTCGCCACCGCCGGGCAGCTGGCGTCGTCAATCGATTCGGAGTTTTCGACCACCACATTGGCGGCTCCCGGAAAAAGCCCCCAACCAGTCGCACTGCAGTTGCCGTGCGAGTACAGCCGGTTGACGATTACATCGGAAACTCCGCCTAACAACAACGTGGATCCTTCACATGAGTCTACGCTACAACTAAGGGTATTCGCCGCTCCCTCCACGTCTTGCACGAGCACATTGCTGGCCACCCCATTTCCGTCCGGTGACTGAATTCCTAGGGCGTTGCCCGACAGAGTGAGATTCAAGAACCGGTAGCCGGTTTGGTTTGTGGTGTCGCTGATCAGTATGCCGCTTCCAGCGTTCTCAATGCCGAGGTCTTCGACCTCGACGTAACTGTCGTTTTTGAGGTTGATGCCGACAAAGCTGGTGTTGTCATTGCCGTTGATGATCGGCGGTGCGCCCGAGCCATACGAGGCGACGGTCACGTAGCTCGTCGACGTTCCAGAGCCAACGAGGTTCATTCCAGAGGTGAAGGTGTCCCCACTCTTGAGGAGGATCTGGTCGCCCGGCTGGAAGGTCTTGGAGTTGACGACACTGAAGTCGCACCAAGGAGACGTTTGTGTCCCTGATCCCGGACAGGGCGCCGTGCTATCCACGTAGAAGTTGGTGGGGACGGCGCCGGATCCCGTTGCTCCCAGCAACACCAGGGCTCCGACAACGAGAAGAAAAGCCGACCCAAGGGTGACGGTGCGACCGCGACCACGTAAGCCAAGGATGCTTCGTACGCGGTGACGCTTCTTGGCGTATGTCTGCGTCCTCCAAGGGCGGCCTGGCCCGCCCGAGGTTGCCTCCTCTGACGTTCTTGCAACGCGACTGGCCAGTGTGCGGCCCGTTCCCATGAGATTGCGCCGTATCCGATCCGCGGCACCTGTGGCCGCTGCACATTCGAGTCAACAACGACACCAGGCGGGACGCTAGGGCCGGAAGCCCCTAAGCCCTCACGGGGGCCTCGGATTGCGCCGCTAGGATCGATCATGCCCTGGCAACCTGGGATGCATTTTCGGCCACCTGCTGCAGCGTCCCGCTCGTCGGTCTCCGGCGCCTCACCTCACATTCGTCCCGCCTGTCGTCGCGCTAGTTCGCTGACGCCGAGTGCGCCGTCCAGCCCGACGAGGGCGTTTCGTCGGAGCGAGGACCGTGGCCTACGGTCACTGTGTGGGCACCGGAGCGCGACGTGACGCCGAGACCCAGCGCGACGGCCCAGCCCCGGCCGTACGCGCCGTGACGGCGGTGCCCGGCGGCATTGCTAACGAGACCCTGCGGGTGGACCTCGGGTCGGCACACGCCGGCTTCGTCGTGCGCCTGCCGCCCCTGGAGCCCACCTTCCCCGACTACGACCTGGCGCCCCAGGCGGCGGTCCAGAACGCCGTGGCCGCCTGCGGGATACCGGCGCCGGCGGTGGTGGTAGAGGACCCGGCGTTGATCGGCGCGCCCTTCCTCGCCATGCCGAGCGCCGCGGCAAGTACAAGGCCCGCGGCGCGCCACCCGCAAGCTGCTCACCCTCGTCTCTACGCATTGCGTGACGGGGAAGTCCGATGCCTCGAAAGCGCGGCCTGAGTCTCGGCCACGGACCGATGCGCGCTCGACGAACGCCGTGGCCCACCGATTCTGGTGTGGCCGTCGTTGCTGATTGAGCCCGTCGGGACGTGGCCGAACCCATCGTCTGCGGAGATCGACGAATGTATGGCTGGCCGACCGACCGACCCGTGACAGAGCCCACCTCGCGGTGATGGGAAGCACCCTCACATAGGGGCGTCCTCTTCGAGAATGCGCCACTCGCCGCCGGCGTCAACGCCAAAGCCTTCGGCCTGTCCGCTAAGTGCGTGGTGGGGTCGCCCGGCTCGAGCCGGCGCAGACGTACCCTGGCCGCGGTGCAAGAGGCCCTTCTCGTCTGGCTGATGGTGACAGTCAACGAGCCCGAGCCGCCGGTGCTGATGCTCGAGGACATCGTGCACCGCCCAGAGTGGCACCAGAGGGCCGCCTGTGCGGGCATGGGCACCGACCAGTTCATCGTCGCCGGCCGTGGCCACTACGGGGCGTCAGCCCGGGCGCTGTGCGAGTCCTGCCCGGTGCGCGCCGAGTGTCTCGAGACGGCCAGGGCCGACCTCGAGCTCGTCGGGCTCTGGGGCGGCACGACGACGGCCGAGCGGCGGAAGCTGCCGCGTGGCAAGCCACGCCAGCGCCGCAAAGCCGAGCGTGAGGAGGAGCTGCGCTGGGCCGAGGGCGAGCTCGTCGAGGAGGAGGACGCACTGGCCCACGCCGCCGACTGGTGGGCGTAGGGGGCGCTCGACCCCTTCGCCATTACTCATTCATTACACACGTTCTCATCGCGTTCGCAGGGACTATGGAATCCCGTCCAGCGTTAGTCCACGTCAGGGCACTGTGGTCCTCTCAGGGCCACGGGAGTCCCATACGTAAGAGAAGAACCAGTACTGCCACTCGGGTGGCTCGCGGCCCACCTCGGCCACGTGGGCCCGGTAATTCATCCCGATGGCGAGGATGGTGGGCGGCTGCGGCACGGGTGCGTGACGTCGCACGGCCGGCAACGGATAGCGGGCCGCCCTTCCCGCCCGTGCGGCACGAACCCCCTCGAGTGCGCCGGGACCGAGCGCCAGCAGGTCGGCCATGGTGGGCGGCAACCCCGTGGCGGGGTCGCTCAGGTCGACGATCTCGTCGCCGACGATGAGGCCGGGTCGCGGCATCCCGGCTGGGAGCGAGAAGCTCGTCAGGCGCACCGCCGCGCTCCCGCCGGCCTCAGCGGAGCTGCGCCTTGTAGGCCTCCCAGTGCTTGGTCGTGTGCCGGGCGGAGAAGGCGCCGATGACCTCGACCGCCCCGAACAGGATGGCGCCGATGCCGATCAGCACGACCAGCGCCGTCAGCGGCGCGCCGGGGTGCCGGATGCAGAGGAAGCCGATGGCGACGACGATGATGCCGCGGATGAGGTACGCCCACCAGTAGGGCAGGTAGTGGTAGCGGATCGAATCGATGATGTCGAAGATGCCCAGCACCAAGAAGGCCCACCCGACGAGGACGGCGACGATGAAGATCGTGATGTGGGGCCACACGAAACCCACGACGCCGACGCCGACCCAGATCAACCCGAATATCAGGTGGAGCCAGCGCTGGCGGGCCACCCGGACGGCGCCGATGATCTCGAAGACCCCGACGGCGATGAAGAACCCGCTGGCCAGGTAGATGATTGCGTACACGCTGGCATGGCGATAGCTGATCACGAACATGCCGAAGATCATGGAGAGGATGCCGCCGACCAGGTACCACCCCCACATCTTCTCGAGCCCTGTGCTGACGGCGTCACCGATCGCGATGTCGTCGTCGGTGATCACGTTGACTACGGTCATGACGTCCCCCTTGGCGAGTAGGAGTGCACTGCGTCTCGCCGCAGCGTACCGCCGCGCCGCCCGTGATCAGGGGATGCAGGTCCGGAGCGCGTGGAGAGCCCGGCTCCCCCAGGCGGCGCCGGCGGCCGCCCAACGGCCCGGAAGTTCGAGCACGTCGTCGGCGTCGGCCCAGATCTCGTCCTCCACGGGTTGAAGGACCTCTCGCACCGCGGCGAGCGCGTCGGGATCACCCTCGACGTGCTGGCGCACGACGTCGGCCGCGTGCCACATCTCCTCGCTCGACAGCTCCGGGGGCACGAAGGGCGGCGGCCCGGCGACCGAGCGCGGGAACGCGGGCACGTAGATGCTGGCACACGGGCTCCCCGGCGCCACGTAGACGCGGAGCGGCGCCCCCTCCCCAATGCCGCGCGGGAGCTCGGCGATCATGGACGCCGCCGTCACGCTGAGACCGCGCACGTGCATGCAGATGCTCACGCCCCTGAAGTCCTCGCCGGCCCCGGCCGGCGGTCGATGGACCGGGCCCGGCGTGCCGGGAGACCCCCAGGGTCCAGTCCCGTGGTCACGCAGGTGGGCCGCGGTGGCAGCGGAAGTCAGCCCGCCGGGAGCGGTCGAATCGAGGAAGCGGCGGCTGGCCGCAAGCCGCACGTCGGCATAGCGGGTGTCCTCGCTGAGGTCGCGGAAGCGCCCGAAGCCGTCGCCGGACGCGAGGCTGCCCGAGGCGCGCGTCCACTCGCGGTCGAGCGTGATCCTGTTGGAGATTGCGGTGCCGGCGGGGAACGGCGCGGCGGCGAACTCGGGCCCTGCCGTGTCGAGGACGAACGCGCTCGTCGGATCGGCGACCAGGAACGAGGAGTCGTATGCCTGCTGACGGGCGGCGTCGGCGATGCCGCCTTGCCCGCAGTCCTCGAGCAGGCCGGTCATCGCGTCGACCGCTTCGGCGGCGGTCCGGGCCCGCTCGAGGCCGAGGCGGACGAGGTCCATGCCGATGAGGGCCGGCTTCGCGGCCGCCGCGTCGTGGGTTGTGCCGACACGCTCATTGCCGATGGCCACGGCGTGCTCGTTGACCCCGTGCTCGGCCCCCCACAGCCAGGTGGGACAGGAGAGGAAGGTGGCGTGGGCGCCGGCGTCCCCGATCGCCAGGTACTGGGTGCGCAGGGTGCAGCCGGCCGAGGCGCGACGGCCGAAGGGCCAGGCGACCTGGACCTCGCCGGGTGGGCGGTCCGAGTTCTTGGCGAACACCATGCCGCCGGGACCCGGGGCACACAGCGTGTCGCACATGATCGCAGTGTAGGGAATGGACCCGCGTGTGATCCGCCACGGGTTGGCGATCGTGATCGTCGCACTCGTGCTGACGCCGCGCGCACCGGAGGCGTCGGGGCGATCGTGGTGGGTAGGGTTGGGTCATGCAAGTCAGTGCCGTTCTCGCGGTCGACGACATCGACCTTTCTGACATTGCCTTCTGGGGCCGACCCTGGAACGAGCGCGAAGGCGCCTTCCAGACGCTGCGCCGGGAGCGTCCCGTCGCGTTCTTCGAGGAACCCGAGATCCCCGAGGCGTTGCGCTACGTGATCCCCAAGGGCAAGGGCTACTACGCGCTCGACGAGGTACGCCGATATTGCCCACGCGAGCCGGCACCCCGAGATCTACCAGTCCGGGCGGGGCGCCACCTCCATCGTCGACATGCCCGAGGAGATGCTCGACTTCTTCGGCTCCATGATCAACATGGACAACCCCCGCCACGCGCGCCTGCGCCGGATCGTGTCCGCCGCGTTCAACCCGCGCATGATCAAGTCGATCGAAGACCGGATCGATTTCGTCGCCAATGACGTGATCGACCGCGTCGCCCCGCTCGGGGGGTGCGATTTCGTGGTCGACGTCGCGGCGCGGCTCCCACTGGCGATCATCTGCGACATGATGGGCGTCGCGGCATCGGACTACGACACGGTCTTCAACGCGTCCAACGTCATTCTCTCGAGCGGCGACCCCGAGTACGTCCCCGAGGGAGCAGACCCGATGGTGGCCTTCATGACGGCCGCCCAGCAACTCAACCTTCTCATGGTCGACCTGGCCACCTACCGCCGCGCACACCCGACCGACGACGTCACATCCGCCCTGGTGAACACAAACGTCGACGGCGAGAACCTGACGGACACCGAGGTGGCCGCCTTCTTCATCCTGCTCGTCGTGGCCGGCAACGAGACCACCCGCAACGCCATCAGTCACGGGCTGCTGGCACTGACCGAGCACCCGGACCAACGGGCGCTGTGGCAGGCCGATCCGGCCGGGATCGCCGCCACCGGTGTCGACGAGATCGTGCGGTGGGCCTCACCGGTGATCTGGATGCGCCGGACCGTCGCCGATGAGGCCGTGCTGGGCGGGACCGAGCTCCACGAGGGTGACAAGGTGATCATGTTCTACAACTCGGCCAACCGGGACGAAGAGGTCTTCGACGACCCCTTCACCTTCGACGTGCGGCGCGCACCCAACCCCCACATCGGCTTCGGTGCGGCCGGTCCCCACTTCTGTCTCGGCGCGCACCTGGCCCGCCAGGAGATCGACGTGATGTTCCGGCGCCTGTTCGAGCGGCTCCCCGACATCGAGAGCGCGGGCGAGCCGGACCGCCTGCTCTCCCCGTTCATCAACGGTATCAAGCACCTCGACTGCCGGTTCACGCCCGTCGCCGCCGGGCGCTGACGAGCGCCGCACCTCAAGCGCCGAAGAACTCCTGGAACGCCGCCAGCGCCCGCGGCCCCCAGACCGTGCCGGGACCGCCGTTCATGGAGATCGCGACCCCGATCATCTCGGTGACCTCATCCGTGGTGGCCCCTTGGCGGGCCGCGCCGCGAGCGTGCGCCGCGATGCACCCGTCGCACTCTCGGGTGATGGAGATGGCGAGGGCGATGAGCTCCTTGGTCTTAGCCGTCAGGGCTCCGTCGGCCATCGCCGCCGCGCTGCAGCGCGCCGTAGGCGGACATGACCCCGGGGATGGCCTCACGCAGCGCCCGATACGGCTCGCGCAGGTCCTCTTGCACCTGGTGAAACTGTTCGTGTGCCATGGGTGCATGCTGGCACGCGACGGCGCCGCCCTCCGGTATCGCACACGCGGCCAGCGGAGGCCGCGGGCGAACCGACCGGCGTCGACTAGGAGCCTGCCTCGGCAGCGGCGGCCTTTGGCCCCCGCTTGCGGACGTCCTCGACCGCCGTCATGGCGTCGCGCAGGTCCCGGATCCAATCGGCCTCGTGCCCGGCGACCAAGCGGACGCACCAGGCCAGGGCCTCGCTGCGGCTGCGCGCCACGCCCCCGTCGATCAGCGTGTCGAGGACGCGACGGTCCCCCATGCGCAGCCGCGTCATGACCGGGACTCCGGCCGTCGTGAACAGGATTGTGGAACCGCCGCAGACGGCACCCCACGAGACCGTCCGCCGAAAGGCCGGCTGCGCCTCGTCGGCGATGCGCATGCGAGCGCCCCGGCTCTCCTCGCGAAAGCCACTGATCCGGGCCTGCTCGGCCACGCGCCGCTCGTCCTCGCTGGCCCCGTCGGGGAGCTGGGGCGGCGCCAGGGTGCCCACGACCTGGATCTCGTCGCTGTCGATCTCGATGCTCGGGCTGCCCTCGAACCAGTTCTCAGGGACCCTGCCGGCGAACCACGCCCCGATCAATCGCTCCTGCTCGGGGCCGGACGGGGGCGGCGAGGTCGAGCGCCGGCGCCCCCGCTGAGCTTCTCTTCTCGGACGGTTCTCTTCGTTCATATTACTATATTACATGATTACTCCTCCATCTCAACTCCTCTCGAAGACGGGACGCAGCAGTGCAGATCGCCGACCTCGGGGGCCGCTTGTCGTGGACACCTCGAGTGGATCTTCGAGCCTCCCCCACCTTGGACGTCTGGCCCATTTGTTTTCGCTGCGAGATGTGCCAGGACGTCTTGTGCGTCGTGGGTCATGGCCGGCCAGTCCGAACGAGGACAGTGCATCGGGTCGCGTAGTTTGCTCTGGTGCTGCGCGCCAGGCTGACGGTCACCGCGCTGACGTCCCTGCTGGCAACAGCTGTCTTGGCCTTGGCCGTCGCGCACGGCCGCAGCCCGTACCCGTTCGAGAACCGCGCTCTCGGCTGGCTCGGGCCTCCTTCGGCCATCGCCGATTGGGCCGATCTCGTCGAGTACCTGGGTGACCCGGCGATCTGCGCCGCCGTGGCCGTCTCGGTCTGCCTCGGATTCGTTCGAAGGGTCTTCCCCCGTGTTGTCGTCTTCGCGGCGTTCGCCGCGGTCGCCCTGCTCACCAGCGAGCACCTCGTCAAGCCGCTCGTCCAGCGGACGTACGACGCAGAGCTCACGTTTCCCTCCGGGAACGTCACCGCGGTGAGCGCAACGGCGCTGGCCATGTGGCTGGCGCTCAGCCCGGTGCTCGGAAAGCGGGCGCGCAACGTCGGGCTCCTTCTCGGCATCGTCTGGGTTCTGGTGATGTCCCTCGCGGTGGTCGGCGCGCAATGGCACACCCCACTCGACTGTGTCGGGTCGATCTTGTTGTCGATCGGCATCGTCAGCGGGGGCGCTGCGGTCTTCGAGTGGGCGGCGTCTCGTAGATCACCGAGGGAAGCTTGAGTTCAGGGGACAAGGTCCCCTCATCAGGTCATCTGGACTGGTCGTCGCTCGACCGACACCGTCCGTTGTCGCCCGTCGAACGTCAGCGGTTGCCCTTGCGCTCCAAGAGCGTGATGGCACGTCGCGGGCAGTCCCGCGCGGCACGCTTCGCGGCCTCGGCGAGGTCGGCCGGGAGCGGCTTCCCGTCCACGATGGGATAGCCCCACTCGTCCAGGCTGATGGCCTCGGGGAGCAGCTCGGCGCAATACCCGTAGGCGTCGCAGGCAACCGGGTCGACGAGGATGCGGATCATTGCCGTGCCGCCGCGACGGTTGCGGGGAACCGGAGCTGCGACCTGTTGTTCCAGTGTGCGCACGGTACGCCGAGGGCATGCGAGCTCGCATCGCCGGCGAACACTCCGAGCGCACTGCGGACGACGTTGACCGCGCCGTCGGGATGCCGGCAGGCACCCCGGCCCATGACCTCGGCGAGCCTTCGGTCCAACCGGGCGCTCAGACCGGGATCGATCTCCCCGCGAGCAAGCCTGGTCACGTCGCCGGCGATGGCGGGCAGCCCGTAGACGCACGGTCCGCACTGGCCGGCGCTCTCCCCTGCCATGTAATGCGCGATGCGGGCCGACTCCATGAGCCCGCAGGCCTCCTGGCCGAGCGCGATCACGATGCCCACGCCCGCCGTCGCGCCGATCGCACGCAACGGCAAGGACGCGTAGGGCGTCGTGAAGTGTGCCGGGCTGACCCAGGCGCCCCCGTAGCCGCCCACGAGGAGCGCCTGCGGCGGGCCGAACGGTGTCGACCGGTTGACGATGTCGATGAGCGGGGTGCCCCGGTCGACCTCCACCACGCCCGGGTGCCTCACGGCACCCGAGATCGTGACGAGCGAGGTCCCGGGATCCTCCACCAGCCCGTGGGCCCGGAAGGCGTCGGGGCCCGTCCGGGCGATCATGGCGACGTGGGCAAGAGTCTCCGCGTTGTGCACCAGCGCGCCCTTGCGGCCGATCTTCAGGGCTGTTCCCTTGTCGGGACGGAAGGACGGCAGCGACTGGCGCGCGTCGACCCAGCGCGTCAACGCCGACTCCTCGCCGGCCACGAAGCGGTCGGGTGGGCGCACCAGGCCCTCGCGCACCGGGGCACAGCCCGCGCCGGTCCGCTCGGCCATCGCGGTCGAAACCGCCGATGCAACCTGGTCGCGGCCCTCGGGCACGCACACCACGACGCTCCGCGCGCCACACGCCGCGGCCATCAGTTGGGCGCCGTCCAGGACCAAATGGGGCGACCTCATCAGGAGCAGCTTGTCCTTGTCGCTCGCGGGCTCACCCTCCATGCCGTTGACGACGATGGTGCCGCCCGTACCGGCAGCGTGTGCCACAGCCAGCTTGACGGCGGTCGGGAACCCGGCGCCGCCGCGGCCGGCCAATCCGGAGGACTCCAGCATCGACACGAATGCTTCACGCCAGCCCCGGGACCCCGCCGGGAGCGGGACGGGGCCCAGCGTCGCCAGGTGCCCCGCCAGGTCGGTCGGGTGGCCGAGGAGCCGGTAACGGCCGGTCGTAGGGATGGTCCCGCTCGTGCTAGACACGGCGCGATCCTGCTCGCTCCCGGCCCCCAGGCGCGAGGTACTTCGGCGGCACTCCTCGTCCCGACGCAGACGCCGTCCGCACCGAGACCTGACGGGAGGATGCCCGCAGCCGCCACAGGAGGGCGGCGGCGACCGATGCGACGCATGCGATGCCCAGCACGATCACCCAAGGCTCACCCGCATCGGTGCCCATGCCGAAGGAATGGGCCAGGGCGACGGGCCAGCTGAGATACGCCAGCCAGTGGATGGCTCGCCAGGTTCCGGGCCGCATCCTGGCCCGGAGCACGCTGGACGCGAACACCGCGATCATCAGGTCGAGCGCGATGGCGCCCACGCCGACCCAGAACCGCCCGTAGACCGAGACGAACGGGACGACAACGGAAGCCCAGCTGATGCTGACGTAGGTGTCGAGCACGCTGGTCACGATGTGTATCCCGAGGAAGACGAGGGCGATCATGGAGATGCGACGGTGCATCTCCTGCTGCGCGAAGCCGGGCCAGTTCCGGGCCCGGGCCCGCGTGGTGGTGGTCATGCCCAGCACCATGGTGAGCGTGAGGAGAATCAACGCCATGATGCCGCTGGCCCGCGTGGCGTACCAGAGCGAGGTCGAGCTCATGGCCCGACCTCCTGGGGCCACCCGTTGACCGAGAAGACCTCCCCGTCGAAGCGGACGAGGCGCGCCGCTTGTCCCAAGACAGCCAACCTGTCCAGTGCCTGTTCGCCCCACACGAGGGCGGCCGTCGTCACGAGGTTGGCCTCGACGCAGCTGCTGCCCGTGGCCGAGGCCATGACCCAGTAGGGCTCGACGCAGTCCCCGGTCCGGGGGTCGACGATGTGATGGAGGTCGCGGTCACCAGCGCTCCAGCCCCGCACGGACGTCGCGGAGCTGGCGAGGCCTCCGTGCGTGATCGCCACCACCTGATCGACGAGCGCGGGTGGGGTCGACGATTCACGGGCGATGCCGATGGCCCAACCGCCGGCCGGCGCTGGGCCGGCGACGGCGACGTCGCCACCCAGGCTCACCAGCGCGCCGTCACCAATCGTCTGTGCGATGCGTGCGGCGGCTCGGTCGGCCGCCAGCGCCTTTGCGGTCGAACCAAGATCGAGGCGGACACCGCGCGGGATCCGCACGCTGCGGTCGCGGGGATTGAGTTGGACATGTGCGTACCCCGCCACCGTCCCGAGTGCACGGGCCGTAGATGCCGGCCGGGAACGGACCTCGTCGAGGTCGGCGTCGTACCCGAGCGCGGCGATCGCGTTGCCGATGGTGAGGTCGACCGCACCTCCCGTGCGCTCGGCCGCCTGGAGGGCGACGTCGAGGGCTTCGAAGAGCAACTCCCCGACCTGCACGGAGTGCCCGGCGTTGTCGTGGACCATCTGCAGCTCCGAGTCGGCCCGGAACCGGCTGCAGGCGAGGTCGATGGCCCCCAGCTCGGCAGCCAATGTGCGCTCGGCGAGGTCGGCGACGGCAACATCTCGCACGACGACGGTCGCGGTCGTACCAATGGCGCGAAAGGAGCGGGATGTCAACGTCGTGTGGTGGGTGTCGGTCGCGCCGGTCATGCCGACGATCCCCCGGAGGTGACGACGGGCGTGGTCGTCGTCGTCGTCGGCGACGAAGCGCCCGTGTTGCCGGTGGTGGAAGTCCCCGACGAGCTGCTCGACGTCGCGGTGCCGCCGCGACCCGACGAGGTGACGGCCGTCTGCGAGGTATCGTCGTGCGCCGCCGTGCCGCCGGCGCCGGGGTGGGCGTGGGCGACGGCGATCCCGATCGCTGCGGCACCCCCAGTGGCAGAAATGACCGCCACTCGGGTGAGACTGCGCAGCCTGCCCTGCGTCATGTCCCTGTTCTGGGGTGTGTTCTCGAATGTGCGCGGCTTGCGAATCGGTGACATGTGGTTGGAGAGCTCCGGCGTCGGGGGACACTGGCATCACAGCACCCACGGATCGACACCGTCGCAAGGCTCGCTGTGGGTCTCCTGTGACAATGTTCCCGCGACCCCCGTCGCGCCGCAGCGGGCCCAGCTACGATCGCCCGCGCCACGCCGGGAGGCCGGCGGGCAAGGGGAGACGATGACCCAGGTCAACACGGTGCGAGGACCGGTCGACGGGGGCCTTCTTGGCCGCACGCTCATGCACGAGCACATCTTCGTCCTCAGCCCGGAAATCGAGAAGCCGGCGGACGAATGGGACGAGTCGGCCGAGCGGGGACGCGCCGTCACCAAGTTGCGCGAGCTCAAGGAGCACGGCATCGACACCCTGGTCGATCTCACGGTCGTCGGACTGGGCCGGTACATCCCCCGGGTTGCGGACATCGCGGCCCAGGTGCCCGAGATCAACGTCGTCGTCGCGACCGGCGTCTACACCTACAACGAGGTCCCGATGTACTTCCACTTCCGGGGTCCGGGGACCGTCCTGGGCGGCCCCGAGCCCATGGTGGACCTGTTCGTCCGCGAAATCCGTGAGGGGATAGGGGACACCGGGGTACGAGCGGGCATCCTGAAGTGCGCCTCCGATCGCCCGGGCATCACTCCGGGGGTCGAACGCGTGCTTCGGGCCGTCGCCCAGGCACACCGGGCCACCGGCGTGCCGATCACGACGCACACCCCGACGCCTCCCGAGCCCTGGGGGCTCGAGCAGCAACGCATCTTCGCGGACGAGGGCGTCAACCTGACGCGGGTCGTCATCGGCCACTGCGGAGGCACTGTCAACACGGACTACCACCTCAGCCTCATCGACAACGGCTCGTATCTCGGCTTCGATCATTTCGGATTGCCCGGCATAACCCTGGAGGAACGGGTTGACGCCGTGGCGCGCCTGTGCGCTCGCGGCTACGCGGAGCGCATCGTGCTCTCACACGACGCCATGTGCTTCGTCGACTGGTTCCCACGCGCCGTGATGGACGCGTCGCAGACGTGGCGCTGGACCTACATCTCCGACGAGGTCCTTCCGGTGATGCGCGAGCGGGGCATCAGCGAGAGCGACATCGCGAGGATGCTGGAGGAGAACCCACGCACGATCCTCGAAGGCGGCGCCCCCTACTGATGGCCCCCCGAGTCCCGCCGCCATGACGCTGCTCCAGACGCAGTTGGTAGCAGAGCTGGCCCACGATTACCCGACTGCGGTCGCGTGGCGGAACCTGGCCGACCGGGCCGAGCTCACCCTGGGCCAGTGGCACCTGTTGTCGAACCGGCTGGCCCGCGGCCTCAAGGAGCGCGGACTCCACCGCGGCGACCGCGTCGGGCTGCTCATCGGCAACGAAGAACCTCTCGAGTGGCTCGTGTCCTACCTGGCCATCCACAAGGCCGGAGCGGTGGCGGTCCCGCTGCTGACCCGACTCGGACCGTCCGAGACGGCCCGGATCCTCTCTCACGCGGGCACCTCGGTCGTTCTGTGCAGCGACGTGCGCGCCGAGGTTCGCGCCGCAGTGCCGACGGTGGTCAGCACGACGGGCGGTGGCTCCGTGGGCTGGGAGGACCTCCTTGCCCAGGACGACAGCGATGTGCCCGAGGTGCTCGGTCCCGACGATGTCGCCGACATCATGTACACGTCGGGAACCACCGGGCAGCCCAAGGGGGTCGTGGTCCGGCACGGCGGGCTCTCGACCATGGAGCACGTCCCATCTGCGTGGATCGGGCTCGGGTTCATCTCGTGCTCGCCCTTTGCCACCACCAGCGGATCCCTCCTCGTGTGCGGACCCCTGCGCGGTGGCCTGAGCGGATGGTTCCTCCCCCGCTTCGACCCCGATCGGTGGATCGACGCCGTGGAGCGCGACCGGCCGGTGGCGGGATTCCTCGTGCCGGCGATGGTCGAGCTCATCGTCGGCTCCCCCCGGTTCGAGGCGGCGGACCTCTCGAGCCTGGCCGTGGTCAACATCGGCAGCGCGCCGATTGCCGGGGCGACCTTGCGTCGCTTCGGCACCGGGTTGCCGACTGCGGAGGTCCTGTGCGGGTACGGGATGACGGAGTTCGGCGCCGTCACCGCCATGCCGTTGGGGGACGGCGGGAAGCACCTCGGGTCGGTCGGCGTCCCCTTGCCCGGCGTCGAGCTCCGGATCGTCGACTCGGGCGGCGCGGCCGTGCTGCCGGGTGTGGTCGGACAAGTGGCCATCGGCGGGACGCGACGCCCGCGGGAATACCTCGGAGACCCTGACGGATGCGACCAGACCTGGGTCGACGGGTGGCTCATGAGCGGCGACCTCGGCCGTGTCGACGCCGACGGCCACCTCTGGATCGTGGGCCGACACAAGGAGATGATCATCCGTGGCGGCCACAACGTGGTTCCCGGTGAGGTGGAGAGCGTGCTCTTCGAGCACCCGGCGGTGGCCGAGGCAGCCGTGGCCGGCGTGGCACATCCGGTTCTCGGCCAGGATGTCGCGGCGTGGGTGGTGCTCCGCCGGTACGCGTCCATTGAGGAGTTGCGTTCGTTCCTCCTAACCCGGTTGGCCGACTACAAGGTCCCGCGCCGGATTACCGTGGTCGACGCGCTCCCGCGCAACGAGAGCGGGAAGGTCCTGAAGTCCCAACTCGCGGCCGGGGAAGAACCGAGGAGTGCCCAGTGACGGCGAGCTTCACCACCTTGTTGGTCGAGGAGATCGGGCGGGTGCGGCGCCTGACGCTGAACCGGCCGGATCACCACAACCCGCTCACCCCGCGCTGCATCCGCGAGATCCTCCAGGCCATCGAGTGGGCGGAGGCCGATGTGGGAGCCAGCGTGATCATCATCCGCAGCACGGGAAGGTCCTTCTCGTCGGGTTACGGTTTCATCGCGGAGGACACCGACCCCGGTGACTTCCCCCAGCACGGGTCGATCGAAGACGACGTATCGGCCATGCTCGCGCTGGCCCGGGGGTGGGGACGTGTCTGGGACTGCGCCATCCCGGTCATCGCACAGGTGCAGGGGAACTGTCTGGCCGGCGGGACCGACCTCGCGCTGCACTGTGACCTGATCGTGGCGGCCGACGACGCCCGAATCGGCTTCCCGCCGGTGCGCTCCATGGGAGTGCCGCCGACCAACATGTGGCTGTACCACCTCGGCCCGCAGTGGACCAAGCGCCTGGTGCTCACCGGCGACACGCTCTCGGGCTCCGAGGCCAAGGACATCGGCCTGGTGGTCGCCACCGCGCCGTCCACCGCGCTCGACGGCGTCGTCCTCGAGCTGGCACAGCGGATGGCACACATCGGACGGGATCTGTTGGTCGCCAACAAGAGAGTCGTGAACACGGGGGTCGAGCTGATGGGCCGCTCGCAGCTTCAACGCTTCGCGGCCCTCAATGACGCCATCGGACACCGCGCCCCCGAGGCGAAGGCCTTCTCGGAACGCATCGCCGAGGTCGGGCTCCGACAAGCGGTCCGGGATCGTGACACAGTGTTCGACGCGAAGCCCCCGCCTGCCGACTGAGCGGGCCTACACGTCGGTCAATGTCGTTTCGGTGATGCCCAGCACCCGGAGCGTCCGCCCGAGCCCGAGGAAGGCCGAGAGGCAGATCGTGAGGTCCAGGACCTCGGGGTCGGTGAACGCGGCCCGCAGCCGCTCCACGAAGGCGTCGTCAATGCCGGTGTGATCCGTGGCAAAGCGCTCGGCGTACTCCACGGCCAACTGCTCCTGCTCCGAGAGCACATCTGCATCCGGAGACCCGACGGCGCAGTAGAAGTCCTCACCGAGTCCCTGCGCCCTGACCTTGTCGGCTCGGAAGCCGAGGCAGACCGTGCAGTCGTTGAGTTGCGCGATCCTCATCCGTGCCGCCTCACGCACGCGCACGGGGAGGATGCTCTTGTTGTAGGCGGCGTCGACGAGACGGGTCGCTGCGCCGCCCAACTCGGGCTGCAACGACCAGATCCGCACGGCATCTCCCCCCTGGCCGGGTGGGATCTCGAGACGGGCCACCGCCCGACTCTATGCCAGTATCGGGTCTCGCCTGCAACGGATCCGGGTGGCGGCGCACCCGGGGAACGGATAACCCGGCATGAGTCTCACTCGGTACACCTTGGATTCGATGCGCTCATGCATCTGGGTGAGCGGTCGCTCGAGCCTGCATCCGATCAACACCGAGACCAGGGGGATCACGGGTTGGTTCGAGACCTCCGTTCGTGACGACGGATCCCTCGATCTCGACCTTCCCGTGTCGGGCGAGTTGGAACTTGCGGTGGCGAGATTGACGTCCGGCAACCAGCTCTACGACCACGAGCTGCGTCGACGCATGGACGCCCGGCGGTTTCCGACCATCGTCGGCCGCGTCACGAACATCTCCACTCGTGCCCCGCATCCCCGGTACGCGGTCACGGGAGACGTCTTGTTCCACGGTAAGACGAGGACGTTCGAGCACGAGATGCACATCGACGTTCATGACGGTGGGATCTCCCTCACTGGAGAGTACGTCTTCGACATCCGCGAGTTCGGCATGAAACCACCGAGCATGCTGATGGTGCGCGTCTATCCCGAGATCAGCGTTCGGGTGGAGCTGCACGGCACTCGGCGAGCTGATGAACCGTGAGCGACCGAACTTCGCAGGGCGTGGACGCTCAGATCGCCAGGTGCGTCAGATGGAGCCGTCCACCATGGCACGCTCGATCCAGGGGACGACCTCCGTCAGGATCTCGTCCAGCCCCGTCTGGGCCGTGAAACCGAGGAGCCGCTCGGCCTTCTCCACCGAGGGAACTCTTCGCTGCACGTCGTGAGGGAACGGCGGATCGGACACGGTCCTGAACGGAACATCCGGCCCCTTGACCTTCACCCAGATCGCCTCGGCCAATTCGAGCACGGTCGTTGCCTCCGGCGTCGAGAGGTTGAAGTCCTCGTTGAGTGCCGCAGGGTGCTCCATCGCCGTGACGATGCCCCGGGCAAGATCCCCGCCGTACGTGTAGTGCCGGATCTGGCTTCCGTCACCAAGGAGGTGAAGCGGATCCTGACCCTTGAGCACTTTCTGCACGAGGTCGGGGACGACGTGACTCATGGCCAGCTTGACGTTGCCACTGAGGATCTCGACATCGCCCAGGGCACGGCGCTCGCCGATGCCCACGCAGTTGAACGGACGGACGATCGTGTAGGGAACGCCGTACTGATCGTAAGCCGCCCGAGCGAAGTACTCGACGGCAAGCTTCTGGAACCCATAGGACGACTCGGGAGGTGGGACCCGTCGCTCCTGCCCCTCGACCGACGGCCACGTGTCCGTCGACTCGAACACCATGGAGGAGCTCATGTACGTGACCTTCTCGAGACGACCGTCCGCATGCGCGGCAATGGCTGCATCGCACGATGCCGCAGAAATTCGTTCGTTTGTTGCCAGAAGATCGTACGCGTAGGTGTGGAAGTAAGATATGCCGCCGATCATTGCGGCTCCGGCGATGAAGTGCTCGCAGTCCTTCAGGAGGTCCCTCATGAGGTCGACATTGCGCACATCTCCCTCGACGAACTGGTACGCGGGATGCGTGTCGTACGAGCGGCTGATGTGGCCGTACTTGGAGTAGTTGTCGACCCCGATCACTGCGTAGCCTCGATCCAACAGCTCCTTCACCACGTAGCCGCCGATGAAACCCGCAGAACCCGTTACGAGGACGGTGGTCACCGGTCGGTCTCCTCGGCGGTAGCCGTCCTGATGGCTTCGACAGACAGGCGTGGGCCAAAGGCGAAACGCCACCAGCGTAGATAGTGCGGCAACCAGCCGGCGAGCTTGAAATTCGACACACCCTGGTGCCGCTCCAGCCAGATAGTCGGCAACTCCGCCACGGGAAGTCGTGCCCTCCTCGCCTTTGCCACCAACTCGATTCCGATCTCGAAGCCCGCTCTCGAGGAGATGCCCACATCGCGCACGAATTCACCGTCGTATGCCTTGAAGGAGTTCGTGGCGTCCCGAGTACCCACCCGCGCCAGCGCCCACAACGAGAGGCCCGCCATCCGCGACAGCATGCTCTTCAGAAAGGGTCCGCCCACCTGCTGACCCCCATGAGAGTAGCGGGACGCGGCGGCGATCACGACGCCTCGTTCGACCAGGCGCACCAAGTCGTCGATCTGTTGGGGGTCGTCGCAGCCGTCCGCCATGGTCACAACGACGACTGGTGCTGATGCTTCGGCGATGCCGCACCGAATCGCCTGGGCTGGTCCGGGTGCGATGTCATTGACCAACACCTTGATCCGATCGTCAACGCGGGCGTACTTGTCGACATAGGGAACCGTGCTGTCGTCTGGCGAATCGACGACGACGACAATCTCACAGGGAAGGGTGACTGCTTCGAGGAGGCGACGGATCACGTCCTCAATGCCGGCTCCCTCCTGGTAGGCAGGAACGACAACGGAAACTCGGGGCATCACACCAGCACTCCCCCGCCCCTGAGGTTCCAGACGTCCACGACCGGTTGGTCGATTTCCGTCTTGGCATAGAGGTCGTGTGGCGCACCGATGACCACGAGGTCGGCGCGGACAAGCACGTCTTCGAGGGTGCTGAGAGAGGAATCATCCGTCACGTAGGGATCTGTCGCCAGGACATCAGCGGCACGAACCTTGAGAACTCGCCTCAACTTGTAGGAGAGGCTGCTGCGTGTGTCATCCGACTCCCCTTTGAACGCCATTCCCAGAATGCCCACGGTCATCGCGTCCAGTGGATACCTCGCCGCCATTCTCGAGACGAGGTAGAGCGGGAGACCCTCGTTGATCTGCATGCTCGCCATGCCCAGAGCAAAGTTGTTGTTGTTGAACGCAGCGAGCTGCATGGTGTCTTTGAGAAGACATGGTCCCGCTGCAAATCCAGAACCGGGAAGATCGGCCGCACGTGGGTAATCCTGCACGACCGCTTCACGGACGCGCTCGTAGTCGACGCCAAAGTCGTTGGCCATCATGTACAGCTGATTCGCGGCGGCAAACTTGATGTATCGATACGAGTTTGTGAACAGCTTGGCTAGCTCCGCTTCTTCGGGTTGGACCTCGACGATTGTCTTGGCGATCTTGCCAAAGAGCTGCGCCGCTCGTTCCGAGCCTCGAACAGTGCGCGCCGAGACGATCTGCGGCAAAGAGTGAAGCTCGTCCATGGCCCTGCCCTCCGCGATGCGTTCCGGGCAGAACGCGACGTCGATCGACTTTCCCAGACGTTCCACGAGACGTTCGACCATTCGGGTGACGCCCGGAAAGATGGTGCTGCGCAGGACCAGGAGCTGCCCGTCGTGAAGGTGTTGCTCCACCGACTCGACGGCGTTCACGACCGCCTGAGGGTCCGGATTGAGGTGTTCGTCGACCGGCGTTCCGATCACGACAATCAGACACTCTGCGGACCCAACGGAGCTCGGCTCGCTGCTGGCGGTGATGCTCCCGGATGCCAACGTCCGCTCCAGCACCTCCTGGGCGCCTGCCTCACGATGGGGCATGCGTCCCGAGCAGACGGTCTGAACGGCGGCCGCATTCGTGTCGAACAGCGTGACGCGCAGCCCGGCGTCGGCCAGAGCCAGGCCAAGGGGAAGTCCGACGTGGCCACATCCCCCCAGAATGACGACGTCCTTCGACCAGTCTCCCCGCACCTCGACTACGTTAACTGACCCACCTTCAGGGGATCAATCCAGGCGTTTTGCGGGTTCGAACCCGGGGCCACCCACGGGGCCACCCTCGGACTCCGTGTCCAGTCCGGGCACCGGCCCACCGACACCCTGATCGTCCCCGAAACGGGTCTCCCGCGAGGCTCACGCCCCGATCATCCGAATTGGCTCAGATGGTGCTCCCGCGCGTACTGCGCCTGATCTCGGATCCACTGGGCCAATTGCACGAAATAGAGCTGCTTCACCACGACTGGGTCGGGCTCGTGTTCGACGTTGGCTGTCACAGATGCAGTCGTGAGTAATTCCTGATGGAAATCGCGGGCGTCCTTCAGGCCGAGTGGAACGCTGCAAACCACCTGGACCACCATCGCGGCGAGAGCGATCCGTACGACGACCCGACGATCGACGCGCTCGATGATGCCCCAGAACCAGGCGAAGAACCGCTGGAGTTGCGGTTCAGGGCTCAACCTCCGCAGGTCGGACTTCGTCCGCACGCGGACGTGCAGTTCCAGTGAGGACCGTCAGGTAGATCCCCACCAAGACTAATACGTCGTTCGTCGTGTAGTGGGACTGCGATGCTGCGTGAAATTTCAGCCAGAAGCGACCTTGGGTCATGAGCGCGTCGAACAAGAGCCCATAGACGATCAAGGCGATGCCAACAGGAGCCCCGCTGTGCTCGTCGCGGCGGATACCCCATCTGAGCACCACGAACACGGCCAATACGAAGATGGCGATCCCAAACGCCATCACCCCAGCATTCGGTGGGTCTTGCAAGTTCTCCTGCACGCCCACGACGTCACCGAGGGCGAACAGGAAGACCCTGATGCCCAGATATGCGTGTGACAAGACCAACCAAGGGTTGTCAACACGAGTTGTCGCAAAGTTGTGGAAGTACAAGACCACGGTGACCACGGCGACCCCGATCCAACTGAGGAACGCCCACCGCGGCCATCGACGGTGGTACATGAGGACGAGTCCCACCGGCCAGATGAGCAATCCCTGCAGGGAGGAGTAGCTGCCAACGACTGCCACGAGAGCCGCGGCCACGAGCGTCGGCCATGCCGACCGGGGCCAGTCCGGCCGGGCAGCCAATTGCGGCCGATCGAGCAGAGCCATGCTCACTGCCAGCGATAGCACGACGAGGTACCACGCCATCTGGAATCCCCAGAGTGCGTTCTGCCACTGGCTCAATGTGAGCGTCAGGAACGCAACGGGGCAGTAGAAGAGCAACGGCGTGTTCGGTGACCGCCGCTTGTGCGACCAGATGAAGAGCGCGGTCGAGCCGAACAGCATCACCACACTGA
Organism: uncultured Acidimicrobiaceae bacterium; assembly: GCA_963728845.1. GTDB lineage: Bacteria > Actinomycetota > Acidimicrobiia > Acidimicrobiales > RAAP-2 > Bog-473. The sequence goes on along the minus strand of CAVSLS010000036.1, from coordinate 73,982 downwards.
GATACTCCTCGAGGTCGATGTTGTAGTTAACGGTGTGGGCCAACGCCACCACGATGAGGTTCGGAAAAAGGACGCGGTTGTCAGTGTGCTGGTTCCACAGCGAGGACCACTGCGGAAAGTGGCGGATGACGACGACGTCGTCCCACTGATCCTGCCAGATGGCGTTCACCTGGTAGTGCTGGACGAGAAGGATGTATCCCAGGACGGGCAACGCAAAACCGAGCACGGTCAGTGCCTTGACGAGTCGAGGGTCGAGCCCCCCTACGTTCCACATTCCAGGCGTTACGGTGTGCGGGCCTTGAGACGGGACGGTGGAGGCTGGGGCGAAGGCGGCATCCGCGACCGAAGGGGCTTCCTGCGGCTGTGTGTCGACCCCTGAGGTTGGCGTACCCGAGACGCTCATCCGGCCCTCTCCCCTTTCCACCGCGATCCGTCCTCGTGCCAGCCTCAAGTAACTCTGCAACCACGATGGTCATCACGATCGCAGTGATGAACCTGGCCCTTTCGGCAAGAGACGATAGCGTGGCCAGCACTCGAACTTGCAGTCGTTCCCTGGTGCGGACCGGACAGAGATGCTGGCGGCCGCCGGTCAGAGGCGGCCCGCTCCGGACCTGGACAGACCCGAACATACGGGCTGGACGACCGATGCCGGCGACCTCAGATGAGCTCGAGCGGATTCGCTTCTGGGCCGTCATCCCGCAGCCCCGCCGGACAACGGTTGGGCTATCTTCGGTGGGTGGTCACCTTTGCTTGCCGCGAGGGTCTCTTCGGCCAATTCGATGAGGGAGCGTCGGCCCGCGGCCGAGGGTGGCTGACCTCAAGCCAGGCGAGATAAGCAAGACCGGTGCTTAGATACCTGACGGGGATTCTCCTCCTCGTAGTCGCGCTCGCACCCTTGCATACGGCCTCGTACCTTTGGCGGGAGCGACTCATCGGTGAATGGAGAGGCGCCCAGGCCAGGCTGGTCGAGATCCTCATGGATCTGACAGTGGTGATCTGCATCTCCGAGATTCTCGGCAGCGTGTCCCTCTACCGAAGAGGGCCCATGGTCATAGCGCTGGCCGTATTCGGAATGGTCGCAATCTGGGCAGCGAGACGAACCACTCGGAATCGATCGGAAGAGCCCGGGCCTCGAGCGGGGCAGGCGCAACGGTCCGAGCCTCGACTGGCGAACGCGGCAGCCGTTGTCGCTGTTTCGGTCGTGATTGCAGAGTGGAGCACCCAGACCGTGGCCGCCTACCACCACGGCATGCTCAACACGGACACGTTGTGGTATCACATGCCGTTCGCGGCCCGATTCGTACAAGACCATTCCATCACGGCGCTGCACTACGTCGATGCGCAAGCCGTCACCGTGTTCTTCCCGGCGTCATCAGAGTTGATCCATTCCCTCGGCATCCTCTTGATGGGGAATGACGTGCTCTCACCTCTGATCAACACTCTTTGGCTGGGTTTGGCACTGCTCGCATCATGGTGCATCGGTCGTCCCTTCGGCGTTGCGGCCATCACGCTCACCGGTAGTGCGATCTTGTTCGCCACCCCGGGACTCGTCGCAACTCAGCCAGGGGGTGCCTATGACGATGTCGTGGGACTGGCGTTCTTCCTGTCTGCCGTTGCTGTGCTCGTCAACTCCAAGGACTTGAGCGAGAGATCACAGCGAGTGGCGTGGGTCGTCGCCGCGGCCGCTGCTGGTCTCGCCATCGGAACGAAATGGACCTTGCTTGGACCTGCAGCAGCATTGACCGTTGGTGTCGCGTTCTTTGTGGCTCGAGGAAGGCGGATCCGGAGCTTGGGAACATGGCTGGTCGTGCTCCTCCTCACGGGTGCCTTCTGGTACGTGAGGAACCTTGTAGCGGTGGGAAATCCCGTCCCGCCTCTCCACCTGAAGTTTGGTCCAGTCTCGTTGCCCAGCCCACAGCTGACGATTCCGTCGGCCGCACTTACCCGCTTCTTGTTCCACACAACCGATTGGCGCGTCTACTTCCTACCAGGGCTCCGGCTTTCCTTTGGACCGGCCTGGTGGGCGCTCCTCGGTCTCTCGGTCTTCGGGCTTGTGCTTGCGATCGTCACAGGAGATCGGCTCCTGCGCATCCTCGGTTTCGTTGGTCTCGCGTCGGGAGTCATCTTCGTGTTCACGCCACAGTACTTGGCGCCCGTCCAATTCCCAGAGAACGCACGGTACGCCGATGCAGCCGTGATCCTGGGTCTCGTCCTGCTGCCGATCAATCCGGTGCTCTCGATGTGGCAACGTGCCCGATGGGTCCTCCTTGCCTATATGGCAGTCCTGGCGGCCAGCCAATTCGATGCGGGGATCTGGCCAACCACATTCTTCACCGAACGATTCGTGGGCGGCCCCGTGCGGGGATCTGATTCCCTCATCGGACTCTTGATCGGCGTCGCAGTGCTCGTCGTCGGCATGGCGGTCCTCTACGAGAGAGGTCGGACATCGGGCCGGCGCAAGACCATCCTTGGATATGTCGTCATTGCTGTCAGCTGTGGTTGTCGCAGGGTTCCCGCTTCAGCAAACCTATCTCCGCGATCGGTACATCAGTTCGGCTGGCACTGGTTTGCCGTCCTTTGCAAGCTGGTTCCAACACGAGAACAACATCCGAATCGGCGTCATCGGCCAATTTTCGTACTTGCAGTATCCGCTCTATGGAAAGACTCTCTCGAACTACGTCCAGTATCTGGGCGTACGTGGTCCTCATGGGACCTATTCCACGTTTGGCTCGTGCAACGAGTGGCGACAGGCAATCGGAAGCGGGCGCTATTCCTATGTCCTCATCACGACAAACGTAGCGAGAACGAAGTCTGGACTCTCCTCCGCTGCGTTACCGGAGATGAGCTGGATGGACTCCGGGAACGACTCGAAGGTGATCCTTCGCGGCGACTTGCGCACTGCACCACCATTCCCCGGGTACCTCGGATACAGCCTTTACCAGGTAGGGTCCCGCTTCACCTCTGATGGCTGTCGCGGCATAACTCAAAGTTGAGCTGCCATGGTGATTGACTACGAGTCAAAATCGACGGTCCGCTCCTCCTCTTTGGCACCATGAGATGCGAAGGTCTCCGGATTATTCGAAGGACCGCTTCGAAGGATCGATCCGCCCCGTGCCCCCGCACGAGACAGCCGCCATATGCCGCGTAGGTCGTCGAAGGCAGTTCTCATGATCCGTACTCGGGAATCATCGTCTTCGACCCAACGCACAGGTATCTCGTTGATGCGCAGTCCAGCCCGCCACGCGAGAACCAGGAGCTCGGTATCGAAGAACCAGCTGTCATCCTCGATCCGCGGGATGAGGTCCCGGGCAACGCTGGCTCGGACTGCCTTGAATCCGCATTGAGCGTCACGGACCGTATATCGAAGAAATCTTCGCGCGATGACGTTGTAGATCCGCGAGATGACCTCGCGCTGCACCCCTCGTTCGATGATCGCACCTGGGGCAAGACGAGAACCGATTGAGATGTCGGTTTCGCCCTTGACGATGGGTTCTAACAACGGATGCAAGGACTCCAGCCCGGTCGAGAGATCGACGTCCATGTAGGCGACCACGTCGGCACCGCTGGTGGACCACGCTTCTTTCAACGCGCCGCCGCGGCCAGGACGATCCAGACGGATCGCTCTCGTGTGCGTGTCATCCCGCTGCGAAGGAATTCGCAAGTGGCCAGGTTCGATCCGTGCTCCCATTGTCGACAACGGTGATGGACCAGTCGTAGGGGCACTCCGCTGACAAATAAGAGGCCAGGGTGCGGAGTGTGCTCTCGATCGATCGTTGCTCGTTCAGCACCGGGATCGCAATGTCGACGCTCGGGCGTGTCACCAGATCCGCCTTCTCGTGTCGGCCCGAGGCCGACGGCGATTCGAAATTCGATCCAACACGCCACCGGCCTCTTCCAACCAGCAATCCCATACTCGCAATCGGGCGAAATATAGCAAAGTGTTCCCTCCACGGCGAGGCCGAGGCGCGGGACCATTTCGGGCGTGGGTCTACCCCTTGGACGTCAACTCGAGGCCGATCACCAAGTTGAGATCGACCGCGGGCAGCCTCAGCGGGAAGAACCTTCGCGTACGCACTCGGAAGTGGCGATCCAATTCGGAAAGCACCTCTCGGGCGGTGTTGCAGTGCTCCTGCCTGATCATCCACTCGTAGGGAGTCTTGTAACGCCTTTCGAATATCCGTTTGGTGGTAAAGCGCCGCCCCAGGGAGTACAGCCGGCCTCCCTCGCAAGGAATAACCACACAGAGGATCCCGCCAGGCCTCAGAACTCTCGCAATCTCCTCCAGAGCGGCTGGGAGATTGTAGAGGTGTTCAAGGACATGGATGGCGAGAACTCGATCGAAGGAGTCGTCATCCCACGGAAGTCTCTTCTCGCAATCGGCGACGACGACCGAAAGGCGATCGCGCTTGGGGATTTGAGCGGCAAGCTGACCGGACGCCTCCAGGGCAACATAGTCACCAGTGGGTTCGAACTGAACGTGCGTACCGGTTCCAGCCCCGATCTCCAACGTTCGACGCTCCGACGAGGCGGAGCGACCCGGAAAGGTGTGATCGAATCGACTGACCCAACCAAAGCGAGCCGACTTGACAGAGGTCAGGAACTCATGGATCCAGTCCTCCATGATTGCCGTTTGTTCGTCGGTGAGAGGCGCTCTCTCCTTGGGCCAAGACATCTCGCCCACGTTATCCTCCGGCGTCTGGAGGGGTCCCCAAGGCGCCGCCGGTGAGCAGGCGCGACTCGAGATCGCTCAAGCCCTCGGGAGAACCGATCTCGTAGAAGCGTTCTCGAGCCTCCATTCCCGCCAGTTGACCCGACCCACTCAACACGACGAACAGGTCAGCCAGATCCGCCGCGGCGCCCTTCGGCACCATTGCAGCGACGATATCTCGCTGCCACACCGAGATTCCGTAGTCGACAAACTCCATTTCATCGGGCGGATTCTCTAGTCCCTTTTGGTAGCGAGTCACCATCACTCCGTCGAACACGGCGTTCGGGTGTTCGAGACCCTCACGATCGCGATACACAGTCATGAGAACCGGAGCGCTCTGCCGGAAGTAGGTGGCCTCGACTTCGCTCAGATGAATCGGGAGGTACGAATCACCATAGAGCACGAAGAAATTCGGGGCGACCAGTTCCTGATCGACGACCAACCGCAATGCCCCGCCTGTCCCCAACGGCACGTCCCCTTCGTCGACATAGCTGACGCGTACCCCGAACCGACTTCCGTCGCCGAGATGGCGTCGGATCAGGTCGCCTCGATAGCCAATGCTCATGACGACATCGTCCACGCTCTCGGCCGCCAGCCACGCCAGCTGCCAATCCACGAAGGGCCGTCCGGCTACCGGAAGAAGGGATTTCGGCAGGCTTTCAGTACGGGGCCGCATTCGGCGACCGAGCCCGCCTGCCAGAACGACGCACTGCATGTCAATCTCGAACGAGAACGACGGACCCGTCATGGTCGAATTGGAATCGCACCTCGCTCAGACCCTCGGCACTCATCGCCGCACGTAGTCGATCTGTCTCCCTGGTGTAGAAAAGCAGGAACCCGCCGGACCCGGCACCAACCAGCTTGCCGCCGAGGGCGCCGCTGTCCATCCCCACCTGATACCAACGGTCGATCGCAGAGTTCGACATCGTGGATGACCTTCGCTTCTTGTGTTGCCAGTGTTCGTTCATGAGTGCAGCGAAAGTGCCGGTATCGCCGACCTGCAGCGCGTCACGGCTGGAGTCTCCGATTGCCTTGATGACGTGCAAGCTCTCCACGACGTCGGATTCGCCACTGTTCGAACCAGCACGCTGCTCTTCGAGAATCGAGTCGGCATTGCGTGAATAGCCGGTGAAGAACATGCAAAGGTGCTCCTGAAGATCGAGGAGCGTGTCGGTCGAGATTCCGAGCGGCTCGACCCTCACTTGGCCATCGGGGTCAAAGGTCATGTACTGCAGACCGCCATATGCGGCGGCGTATTGATCCTGCTTACCGACCGGACGACCGAGCAAATCCATTTCTACGTGACAGGCCTCGGCAGCATTCTGTTCGGTCGTCAGACTTTGTCGAAGGTACGCATAGATCGCACGCAGTAATCCGACTGTGAACGTTCCCGAGGAACCGAGCCCCGTGCTTGCAGGAATGTCCGCCACACTCACGAGCTCGATAGAGGGTCCGATCGGATGGAGGCGAAGGGCTTCTCGGATTATCGGATGCTCGATGTCGTCGATCTCGCGTACACGTTCAAGACGCGCGTACTTGAGGAAGTAGTCATCGGTAAACGTGCGGTTGATGGCGACGTATATGTACCGATTGATTGCCGCCGACAAGACCAGACCACCGAACCGCTCGTAGTAAGAAGGCAGGTCGGTACCGCCTCCACCGAGGGTAATGCGCAAGGGAGTTCGCGTAATGATCACGACGCGGGGACTCCGATCGTCGAGCCACCGCGAGCAGCTGCCATCCAAAGGGGGAGGAATCCAAGTTGTAACGCAACATGCGGTCGAAGAACCGAAGAGCTGTTCCCGATGTGCCTTTGCCCAATTCGCTCTTCGACTGCTCCACGTCTGCAATGAGCCGCTTGCCACGCGCAATGACCACCAGCCTGTAGAGATCGAAGAATGGGAATCCGGCTCGGCGGACCCTGACGTCTTCGAAGCCACTCTCCTCGAGCAGCCGCCTCAGACGCGGCTTGCGGTGAAATGGCGACGATGACCTATGTGGCGATCAAACGCCGACCGTGGACCTCCCGGCACGGTGACGACGAGCCGACATCCGGAAGCCAAGTAGTCGGCAGCGTTGCGAAGCAGCACATCAGGCTGGTCAACGTGCTCGAGGACCTCGGAACAAACAGCAAGCGTGGCCAGGCCACGCTGGTCGTCATCGTAGCTTTTCCTTCTGCAAGAGGTCACGTTGCGCGAAAGTCGGCCGACAATCTCCGGGCGTCGTGCCGACCGTACGGCGCGCTCGATCCCCTCGGCGCTGATGTCGATGCCTCGCACGTCGGCCTGAGGAAAGGTCTCCGCCAACATCAGAGTGAATTCACCCTGGCCACATCCGATCTCGAGAATCACGGCATCGGAATCGACCTTTCCCAAGGCTTTGAGGATGAGCCGGCATCGGTACGCAGTGGCGGGATTTCCCGACACCGCATCACCGAACGTTCCCCAATGTCGGTTCCAGTCGTCGTTCTCGGGCTGTCCCGTTTCTGTCATGAGAACGGCCGGAGTTCGACTACAGCAGGTAGCCTGCGTCGACGGCGTCGCGGTAGAACATTCTCACTGTATCGAGCGACACGTCCTCCAGGCTCCTGCCGAGGCCTCCCAACTTCTTGAGAAGGTCATGGGTTACCGTGATGATGTGGCAACCGATCGATTCAGCTTGACACACGTTGAGGACCTCACGTGGACTCGCCCAGAGCAGCTCCAGGTTCGGATACGAGCGCAGCAATTCGACGGCCGCCGCCATCAGCGGGACCGGATCACGGCCGGTGTCGGCAACACGGCCCGCGAAGACGGACACCACGGCACCAGAGCTCTCGGACAATGCATCAGACACCTCCCGAACTTGGGCCAAGGTGAGGATGCCCGTGACGTTGAGGTGCACTCCGTCTGCGGTGAGGTCGGCGATGAGAGGACTTGAGCTGGTCCCCTCGGTATTCGTCACGGGGATCTTCACGTAGACGTTGGGTCCCCACGAAGAGAGCCGATGCGCCTGCCGTCTCATCTCGTCGAAATCGTCCGCACAGACCTCGAACGAGATCGGTCGGTCCTTGACATGGTCGAGCACCTTGCGGGCAAACGACTCGTAATCGTCGATTCCCGCCTTGCGCATGAGGGTCGGGTTCGTGGTGAACCCACGAACCATGGGGTCGCCGGCGAGCTCGAGGATGCCTTCGAGGTCCGCCCCGTCTGCAAACACCTTTATTCGCACGCCACTCCCCCTTGCGACCGTCCATTCCGTCGCCCCCCACGATATCTCGCACCTTCGATCCAGCTCACGGCCTCGGCGAGGCTCGTGGTGACCACGTCCGCGTCCCGGGGCGAGCGCTCCGAGTACCGGCGATCGATGTAGACCGTACGGCATCCTGCCCTGTGCCCTGCCTCCACGTCCCGCCAGCGATCACCCACCATGAAACTGCGGCTCAAATCGAGCCCGAGATCATGCGCGGCATCGAGGAGAAGGCCCGGAGCCGGCTTCCGGCAACGGCATCCGATCGGCGTCGTCGTGAAAACAGACGTACACGGCCGCCACCTCGACGCGTTCGCGCAATTCCCGGTTGATCTCGTGGACCACCTCCTCACGCTGCAACCCCCGGGCCACGTCCGGTTGGTTCGTGACGACCACCAGGACATATCCGGCAACCCTCAACCGACGAATCGAGGATGCGGCGTCCGGGTAGATCTCGAGGTCCTCCACCGAATCGGGGGGGTGCGGCCGCCCCTGGCGGAGTATCGGCCGGTTGATTACCCCGTCACGGTCGAGGAACACCGCAGGCTGGCCCGATCGGTTGGACCTTCATCAGAGCCTGCCCGAAATGGCGTCCTCGAGGATCGACTCCAAGGACGCCCGCATGGCCAGGCGGGTCGACATGGCATTGGTCCAGCCGAGGGCGCGTAGGCGTTTGGTACTCAACCTGACGACCGGTATGTCACCCCTCCAACCGCGATCGCTACCGGTGAACTCGAGCTCCGTCGCCCCGGGATCGAGACCCATCACTTCGAGAGCCATGTGTGCGATCTCACCGACCGTCATGTAGTCGCCCGTGGCGACGTTGTACGTGGCCACGGGGGCCGAAGTCCGAGCGGCCGCCATCAGGACCGCTTCGATGACATCGTTAACATGAATGTAGGACTTGCTCTGCTGTCCGTCCCCAAGGACCAGGAGATGCCCTGGATCGCTCGACAACCGACGAATGAAGTCGTAGCCGACGCCGTGCGTCTGCCGGGGTCCTATGACATTGCCGAAGCGAAACACGTAGCCACTGAGACCGAACATGTGGCAATACGCTGAGATGAGGGCTTCCCCAGCCAACTTGCTCGCCCCATACGTCGAGATCGGTGCCAAGGGACCATGGTCCTCGTCAACCTCTACTTCGCCGAGTTCTCCGTAGACGCCGCTACCCGACGCATACAGGATTCGCGTGGCACCCGACAGACGCATCGCTTCCAGTACACGGTGGGTCAGGAGAGTTCCCGAATCAAAGTCGATCGCTGGTTCCACGACCGCTCGTGCAATGTCGGGGTTCGACGCGAGGTGGATGAACGATGTCGTTCCCGGTCACCGCCCTGGTGACACTATCCTGGTCGGCCGCGTCCCCACGGACGACTCGGAGCCTCGGATCCTCCGCGTGTCCGTCGAGATGCCATTCTCGGCCGGAAGAGAAATTGTCAAAGACGGTGACCGATTCGGTTCCGGCGCTGTCCAGAAGTCGGTCGACAAAGTGGCTACCGATGAACCCGGCACCGCCCACGATGCAGATTCTCGAGATGCCGGAACCCCGCTCTATTGTCACGTCAGCTCTTCCCATTTGGCACGTTGGCGGGCCAGCAGCGGGTGGGTGACGAGCAGGTGCCAGATCACGGCGCACAATCCCTCGGTGTGCGGCGTGACGCGCTCGGGATACAGGGGAGGAATCAAGACAATGGTGTCGGCGACCTTCGCCGCGAACCCGCCGTCTCGACCCACGATGGCGAAGATCGACGCACGGCGAACTCGCGCCAACTCCATCGCCGAGACCAAGTTGCCCGACACTCCCCGTTCGGCGTCTCCGCCACCCACGGACAAGACCAGCAGGCCGTCGAGCTCGCACAGGTGAGATCCGTCGAGCCAATCTGAGAAGACGCGGTCCCACCCATCGTCGTTGATTCGGGCCGTGAGTTCTGAGACGTTGTCCGTCGGCGCATAGGCCTCAAACCCACACAGCTTGCGGAAGTCGTTGACGGCGTGAGAGGCATGACCCGCTGATCCACCCACGCCGAGCACGAAGAGCCGCCCCCCCCGTTGACGCACGTCGGCCAAGCCCGTGGCGCAGGCCTCGATCGCCGATTGGTCGACCGTCCTCAGTACATGGACGGACTCCTCGAGGAACTTCTCTGTGAAGGACATCTAGAACGCCGGATCGGGTCCTGGTCGGTCGGCGGCCCTAGACACCATCGGCGGACGATGACGTACTTCGGCCGAATTTCACTCCTGTGGCGTGCAGCAACAGGGTGAAGCAAAAGGTCGAGAAACCCATGATGACGAACATTAAGCCGGTCACGGCCAGGTGGTCCACACCCGACGACGGGCCTGGAAGCTTGTGGCCACCGACAAAGTATTTGACGAGGAGTACGGCAACAAGGGCAGCCCCTACGAGAAAGAGTCCAAAGCTGAGCAGCACCGTCCGGGTGTAGCGGAAGCGCGCCTTCCAGCGAACTCCTGACTTCCCTGAGTAGTCGGACAAGACTTGAGCAAGGACTCCGGAGAACGTGCTCTGCAGGCCCAAGACTGCGAGCGTGACCCCGAGCAACTGCCAGTACAGGCTGAAGGTGTAGGTCCCGATCGTGATGGAGCCGAAACTCAGTGGCAGCGTGAGGAGAAGTCCGAGGGCCAGCAGCGCAAGTCCGGGCTTGAGCATGAAGAACTGCGCCCGAAAGACGAACATCGTCCGCAGATTGATCCATGCAGCAAGGAACGGGGAGAACCAGCCAGAGCGCTTGTGATGAGACACCCTGCCATTGCGGTCGCGGTAGAACGTTACGGGCACCTCGGTGGTCCGGAGCTGCATCAAGACCGACTTGAGAACCATTTCCGATGCGTACTCCCACGACTGTGATGCGAGACCCATGCGCTGGAGCGCGTCTCGACTGATGCAACGCATTCCGCAGTGGATGTCGGTGAACCGACTGCCGTAAATGCGGTTGAGGATCCATGTGGTGAGGGGCGTGCCCACGTAGCGGTGCAAAGCCGGCATCGCGCCGTTTTCGATCGTGCCCAGCCACCGGGAACCCATGACGAACTCGTATCCCTCGCGGAGCTTTTCCACGAAAGGACCCAGTTGGCGGAAGTCGTACGTACAATCGGCATCACCCATCACGACATATCGTCCGCGAATGTATGAGCCGGCATCTATGTAAGCCCGCCCGAGCCCGCGTTTGGGTGTCCGGAGCACTCGCGCTCCTCCCGCCAGCGCGAGTTCCGCTGTTCCGTCGTCCGAGCTGTCAACGATCAGGACTTCGCCGCACGCGCCGGCATTATGAAGACCCTGTTGGCACCACAACACAAATTCAGAGATGGTGAGTTTCTCGTTGACGGCGGGAACCACGATCGAAACCTCGGGATCGGCGACGTCGTGTTCGGGAATGAGAAGCTCGACCGTGGAATCGTCACGACGGTCACGGCCATCGTCATGGCCCCGCTCGCTCACTGACACGATGTCCGACACCTGGCGCCCCTCTCCCCCTGCCAAAAAGTGGCGCATGGGATGCGATTCGCCAACTTTAGCCAAATCCAGTCGTACGCAGACCTTGCCTATCGATCCGACGCAACGGCCGTCGGAGGTGCTGGCTCGATCTCCGTCAAGGGCTCTTCCCGGCGCTGCCGAGAGTAGCTCGTTTTCGGGAGATCAAACTATCTATTCCGGCCGCCGCGAGCAAGACCAGGGGCACCTCTGCGGCTGCTCGGTAGCGCGGGTCGCCGATGCTCGGTGCAACGGCGACGACCGCAGTGAGCACGAAGGCCAGAAGCGGGTAGAGGGGAATGCCCCGGCGGCGGAAGCGACCGCCCCGGCAATGGCCGCGGGCACGAGCAGGAGCCAGTAGCTGATCATGGCGAGCCGGGTAACCCCCACCCAGGTACTCATCCACTGAGCATCAATGCTCGTCTGCTGGAAAGGGTTCCAGAAACCGAAGGTTCGACCCTCTCTGGCAAAGAACACCACCGGTAGTCGGCTCAAGTGGCCCTCCGCATACCTGACCCCGTTGTGCAGATACTTCACCGTCATTGACCGACTGGTCGCCTCCGTAGAACGGATACAGACAAGCCAACTCGCCGTAACCTATGTCGGGTCCGTAGTAGGCGGGTTCGCAGTTGGCCGTAGCGACGGCGGGACCAAATCCGTTCGAAAGCAGCACCGGGCGCTGGAAGCGTCCGAGGTTGAAGATCGTCCATGGCGCGATCACCACAAGCAGAACCACGAGCGCCAGGGCGAGCCAAGCGACGGCGCGACGCCAGTTACCCCAGTTGACCGCCAGAACGACCGGAAGAACGACCAACGGAAAGATGAGAATCTGCTCGGACCGTGTCATCGCCATGACTCCGCACATGCCGCCGAGAACGGCCGCCCCTCGAATCGAGGGACTGGCCGCGGAACCGTAGACCAGGAGGATAAAGAGCGCGATTTCCGGCAGCAGCAGAGTACCTCTGACAGCAGCGCCCGCTCGTAGACCCACAATGCCGGCATATCCCGCGGCGATGCCCGCAGCGACGAGGCCAACGCGGTCTCCCGCCACTTCGTCGGGCACACACTCCGACCAGCAACACTGTGCCAGAGCCGATGAGACACGCCAGGATCTGTTGGGAGAACCAGCTGTGCTGACCAAGCCATGCCCAAACGGTGAGGACGATCGCCCAGGCCGGAGGACGGAGAGCGTCGGGACGGAGGGTGATGGGACTTACGAACCAATGGCCTGCGGCGTTCAGGTTTCCCTGGGCGGACCACTCGTAACCGTCGCCTGTCACCTTCTCGTGCCGGGAGAGCACAATCGACGAGCAAACGCAGGCCCAGCCCGCTCGACTGTGATCAGACCCAGCCACCGCCAGAAGTGGACGACCCGCTGCAGTTCTGCTACCTGGGTCGATTGGTCGACCGGCTGCTCTACTGTTCCCATATTGCTCTAGAGGTCCTGGTTCGGGTCCTGACTTCGCGTCAGCGGACCGTATCAGGCCAATGCGGCCCCGAGGCAACTGGAGGTCAGGATGGGCCTGTCGTTGCCCAGCGATCGCAAGGACGGAGATGTTTCATCCACGACAACGACCAGAACGTGTCCGGCGTCGGCACGCTGGGCCCACCGCCCTCGACTTCGGGCCGCCCTGAGGGCCCGTACGTCTTTGAGGTGTCATCTTGGGTTTGCAATGCCGCGGCTTATTGAGATTCATTCGTGTGCCGGCGTACACGCGCTCTTATGCTTGACTGAAGGCTCTTCTCGCACACTGAGATGAACGGATTCTAGATTTGCCCGAATTGCTTCCTCCGATCAAAGAGCGCGGGCGCGGCCATTTCGTTGTCGTTGGTTCGTTCCCCTCGCCGGACTCCTGACGAGGTGGTGGGGCGGATCTTGAAATCCCTCAGCTGTTCGCTGCAGGCTCCCCCAAGCAAGAGGAAGACGCCACCCATCCCGACCGAGACGCCCAGTTCTTCTACCTCAACCAAGCGGTGGACCGGTTCCTGAAAGGGGCCTAGCCCCGCGGCCTCGGCCTTGTCCGTGCACTTGCGTGCCGTGCCGCGGTCCAAGCTCCAGGGCTCTGGCCACCTCGGCCTAGGACCGCCCGGCATGCCAGTGCAACAGGAACTCGACAACGTCGATCACTAAATGTCCCCCTTGTCATGGCCCTCCTCACCTCGGTGGTGAGGAGGCAGTAACGGGAACAAGAAGTTCGGGTAGTGGATCCCACTGCCCCTGTCCACCGCTGCACGTCCACCAGATGCCACCTGCGGCCCTGGGAACTCCGAAGCTGGCGCGGGGAACCCTGACACTGCCGAGGGCAAAGATCCGCCAGTTGGCGGCTGATCTTCAGCGCTCTCGCTATCTTTCAAATGGTGAGGTGCTGGGCCAGTCGACTTCCCTGCCCCTCAACCACCAATTTCTTCCGCCCGGTACACCCGACGACGCTCCGCCCGCTTGGGCCTGTATAAATCAGGTAAGCCCCCTCACCCAGAACTCCAGTCGGTTGCGTCAGGGGCTCGGTTCGTCGTCGAGCGGGTGCTCTACGGTCCCCATCACGTCCTTCGGCTTCTGACTCTTGGGTCCCGCGGACCGTACCAGGCAAATGAAGCCACCAGGAAAGCAGAGGTCATGTCGGTCGGCAATTGCCCAGCGAGCTCAGGGACGGATGTGTCCCGAAGCCCATCAGGTGGGTATGCCAACGCATGTGACGAAGGGACTTCTCTCAGGAAGCCAATCCTGGAGCTCCCGACAGAGGCCGCCTTCGTTCTCCGACGGAGGCCGTGCTGAGCGGGGACCTTGGTTTCTCCACGCGTGATAGTTGGGTTCTCTCGGTCGTCATGAGATGCCTTTCGACGCCGCAACTATCTTGGGCACCAACCACTCCGCCACCCAGAGCGAGGACCCGCGGGTCAGGTAGTGGCTCCCATCCGATCGGAGGGCCTGCCACACCGACGTTGGTCTCGGGTCGAAGGCGGTCACCACAAATGGGCAGGGCGGACCTGAGGGGCAAACCCGAGATTCGAGGTTCACGACTGCAACTTGGTCTGGGTGTCTCGCCGCGACCCTACTGAGGAGATCGTTCATCTGTTCATAGTTGACGTCCTGAGAGTCCACCTGGCCCTTCTGCGCCGACGGTGGAGCCAAGTCAGCAGTGTGCGGGGGCGGTGGCTCCAACAGCAAGATGACTCGGGCCCCAGTAGCGAGGAACTGCTCCACACGGGTGTCCATACGGTGCAGCATCACCGATTCCCACTTGGGAGATCCCGCGACAAGCAACCGACTCCCGTGCGCAGTGCCGACGACGATTGAACCGTGCTCATACGTGCTACCCCACACGACGAGGCTCGGATGGTAACGCTCGAGAGCCAGGGATTCGGCACGATTCGCTTCGCCCTGACATCGATCCGTACCGGCAGTGGAATACAGGCCGCCGTAGTCAAAGGGGGGTAGCGTTCCGCTGACGACCCCACACCCGATCACGGCGCCGTTCTCGATTTGCATCCCATACGACGCCCCAACAGCTTTGAGGCCGACGAGCAGGCTGCATGATGTCGAATCTCCAACGAGTAGGACCGAGTGATCGTGCACATCGGCCTCATCGACTCGCCGGTGATGACCGGACAAATATGTGGACCGAACGTTGGCGACGTCACTCGAAGAAGGTGATTGACACATGGAGCCCTGCATCGCCGATGCCAGAGGACCCAGATCCACGGTGAGCCTCTGCCGCTCATAGGTGGTCACACCCAGGGTGGCGCCGATCAGGCAAAGACCCACAACGATGCTGGCCCATCGTCGTCCGATGAGGAACTTCGAATGGCGAACCGGGTTCTCAAGGAACCAATAGGTGCCAGCCGCCACCGCGGTCGCCACGAGGAGCAACATGACGTTGTCCCAGACGGGCAGCGTCGTTGGTCCACGGCTTTGGGTCGCAATGATGAGAATCGGCCAATGCCACAGATACAGCGAATATGAGATGAGTCCAAGGAGCTGAAATGGCCTTTGCCGTAGGAGGCGTTCGACGCCCCACGCTGGCTGCGCGGTACCTCCGGCGATGACGAGGCCGGCTCCGAGAACGGGGAGCGCCACCAACGCGCCGGGATACGCGGTCGTCGCCGTCAACGTCAGGCTCGTCACCACGATCGCTCCAAGTCCGAGCCAGGACATGAGGGCGGCCCAGGACTGGGGCACTCGACGGAGTTGTTGCCCGGCGATGGCGATCAGGCCGCCCAGTGCGAGCTCCCAGGCCCGCGTCAGAGGGGAAAAGAAGGCGCTCGGAGCGTTCGTCGACGTGAGTACGACCGAATAGGCGTACGAGACAACGATCACCGTGGCCAGCACGACGGCGAGGCGACCGCGCAGTGAGATCCCCCGTGCGAGCCTGGCGGTCACGAGGAAGATCGTCGGGTAGACGATGTAGAACTGTTCCTCGACGGCGAGGGACCAGAAGTTCTGCAGCGCCGATGGCGGCTGTTGAGAAGCGAGGTAGTTCGTCTCCGATGCAGCGAAGTGGAAGTTGGCGAGGAACAAGGCGGCCCACTGACCGTCAACGGCGGTCTCGTGCCCGGTCAGGGCGCCCAGATAGTGGAATGCCGCGACAACTGTGACGACGATGACCAGGCTGGCCGCGGGGATGATGCGACGTGCCCGCCGGCCGTAGAAGGCAACAATCGACGTGCGCCCTGTGGCGACCCGTTCCCTGAGCAGGACGCCAGTGATTACGAAACCGGAAATGACGAAGAAGACATCGACCCCGATGTAGCCGCCGCTTATCCCGGGAATGGCGGCGTGGTAGAGGACGACCAAGAGAATCGCCACCGCACGGAGCCCCTGTACGTCTGGTCGAAAGGGCCGGTCTTCTGGCGCGGTTCCGGCCTCGTCGCCCGAGGCCTTGGAGCGAGTGATTGCAACCGACATTACGCGAGAGGTGACGCACCGCCGAGCGCCAATGGTCCCGCGAACCGCCATCGGCTCGGGATCACTGTCCGACCACAGCCCTCAACCAAAGAGCACCTCCAGCATGACACGCCTCGGTTGCTCACCCAGCCTGGAGTGAACCTCGCGACGCATCCCTTCTTGCACCGGAGAAAGGACTCTAGTGCCGCGACGAGAGACGTTGGCAGGCGCGGCCACCCACTATGACGTCGTCATGTCCTCGGACAGAAGGAGCTCCAGTGGGGCATTCGTCGGCTCAATGGGAG
Source organism: uncultured Acidimicrobiaceae bacterium (assembly GCA_963728845.1). Lineage (GTDB taxonomy): Bacteria > Actinomycetota > Acidimicrobiia > Acidimicrobiales > RAAP-2 > Bog-473. The sequence goes on along the minus strand of CAVSLS010000036.1, from coordinate 57,369 downwards.
TCTCATCAGAACGAGCGACGACACACGACCTGGCACACCCGGGGCTCTCGGCCGTGGAAGAGCACCACCGCCTCGGTGGCGGCCCAACGCACCAGACGTAATCCCTGCTTTGTCGCTCTCGCGATGTCAACCGGCCTGTCTGGGCGCGCGCAACAGAGCCAAGGGAGGGCGGTCAAGGCCGGGCGGAGCCCGCCCGTAGGGGGAGCCTTGACAGCCCGGTCACTTGCCGCAGACACGCTGAAGATGAAGAAGCCCGTCAGGGCTTCCTGTTCTGCGCATCCTCTGGTGCTGAGGTCTCTCCGTTCTGTTCCGGTGGTTCTCGATCCGGCGTATGCCGGCGTCCCTGCTTATCTCGGCGCTCGGCGATATGTGCCGGCTGCTAGATGGCGTTCGGGGTGTCCCGACGAACATGGTGCGGCCGCTCGTTCTTGGTCGGCTGTTCAGGCGGCCTGGCAGCAACAAGGTTGCGGGAGCTGGTCGCAGATCATCGATCGGTTGGACGCCGACACGATCGGCCCGGGGAGTTCAAGCGGCGGCTTGGTAAGCGGCGTCGCCGACGTTGCGCAGGGTGTGGTAGCAGCGGCGGGCCAGTTTGCGGGCGACGGTGATCAAAGCCAGGTGGGCGTCGAGGCGCTGGCGGAGCTGGCGGTAGTAGGCGTAGTCGGGGGAAGCAGGCCGGGCGGCGTAGACGGGGCCTCGTAGAGGGCCCAGGCAGGACGGGGGTCCCTGTTTAGCCAGATGTCCTCGGGTGCGTTTGCCGTCCGAGGACCACACTGTCACGTCCAGGCCGGTGTGGCGGACGGCGTCGTCGGAGCTGCTGAACCGGCGGCAGTCGCCGAGCTCCTCCCAGATGGCAACCGACAACAAGGCCCCGACCCCGTAGTGGCGCTGTAACGCTTTGCAGCCCGGCTGTCGGCGCCCGAGAGCCGTGATCCGGCGGCGCAGCGGGAGCATCTCTTCGGTGAGCCGCTCGACTTGGCGCATCCCGGCGTCGACCGCCCAGCGGCCGGCCGCGGGCAGATCGGCCGAGGCCAATAGCTCGCGGCCTGCTTTGGTCATCAAGCTCCCGCCCACGGCCGGAACGCCATGATGGAACAAGGTGGCGTGCACTCGCTGCAGCCAACCGGTCCGCTCATCGATCAGGTCCTTGTAGAGGCGCACCAGCACCCGGGCGTCGAGCACCTCCGCAGGCGGGATCCACGACTCGGGCACCCGGCCGTCCACGAGCAGCTGGCGAAGATGACGGGCGTCGGTCCGGTCGGTTTTGGCCCTGCTCTTTCTCCCGCGCAAGGCGGCCGTCTCCGCCGGCTCGGCCACATGAGCGATCACGCCCGCCCCCGTCCATTTCCTCGACCACATACCGCCAGCCCGTGCATCCCTCCAACACGAACTCGACTTCCCCCGGCCCATCGAAACGCTCCAACCACGCGGACCTAGGCGCGGGGACGCGGGTGCGAGCCGGCCGGCGGCACCGCCCGGGCCCCACATGTCGCCCCGTGACGGGAGGATCCCGTTCTGGGCCATCACCGCGTGGACCTGGGCCTTCAGACCGGTGCGCAGGTTGCACAGCTTCATGCGGAAGCGGACCATCTCCCGCAGCTCTCTGGTCTTGGGTGGGCGATCCAGGCCTCGGCCAGACGTCCGAGGCGCAGCAGGTCGGCCAGGTCCCTCGCGTCGCGCTCGTCGTTCTTCACCCGCCGGTGCCCCCAGTCGTTGCCGTCCGGGTTGGCCAAGTGGACCTGGTAGCCCATCTCGGCGAGCAGATCGGCCGCTCAGTACCAGCCATAGGTCGCCTCGACGATGACGTCGCTGCCCACCGGGGCTGCGCTCACCTCCTCGGCGAAATGGATGGGTCGTTATCGACCCAGACCGAGTCGATCTTGTCTCCGGCCTGGTCCATGCGGTAGATGACCGACCGTCTGCGGTGCAGGTCGATGCCCACGCACTCTTGTGACATCGAGGCCTCCCTTGTCGTGAGGGTTTGTGTGACAACCCCAGTCTCGATCTGAGAGACCGGTGCCGTCACGGGGAGCGGAGGCCCCGCTCCTTCATGCCATGACCATAGGGACAGGCGACCAACCGGTGCAGCGTGCGGTCATCGGATTCGACGACGAGGGCGAAGTGGAGGGGCGGGGCACTATTCATGTGGCTCCTACCGCATCAAGCTAGCGTCGCCGGACGCGTTGAGTAGGTTCCGATGCGAGGAGGGGACCCAGATGACAGTCACGGGAGCCATCACCACGCGCTCACAGGACGATCAGAAGCGTCCAACTGCCTCCCGCGTGGCGTCGAGCGCTCCTCCCGGCGGCCGTGGGGGCGATGTACCTGGTGCTCGGGCTCGTCGCCTACTGGCCGGTACTCCCCGGTATCTCCAATCGGCTGTTCGGACAGGGGGCGGACTACGTGGTGTCGGCATGGTTCATTGGCTGGGTCCCCCACGCCATCACTCATGGGCTGAATCCGTTCTTCACCAATTCCATGTTTGTGCCGACAGGCGTGAACTTGGCGCAGAATACGGCAAGCCCACTCCTCGGGTTGATTGGCGCTCCATTGACGGAGGCGTTCAGTCCGCTGGTCGCCACGAACGTCCTCATGGTGCTGGCCATGCCCATTTCTGCCACGGCGGCGTTCGTGGTCTTGCGCAAGTGGAGGGTGTGGTTGCCCGGGGCAGCGCTGGGCGGCCTCGTCTACGGCTTCTCGCCGTACATGGTCGGCCAAGGAACCGCTCACGTGGTCTTTACGTTCGTCCCTCTTCCACCCTTCATTGCACTGACCATCGTGTCCATCCTGCAACGCAAGGGATCACCGTGGCGACTCGGTGTCCAGCTCGGGCTGCTCGTCGTCGCGCAGTACCTCATCTCCCAAGAGGTGCTTGTCGATGTGGCCGTCCTCACGTTCGCTGCTCTCGTGTGCGTCGCCCTTCGCTCTCCGCACAGAATCCAAGAGATGGGTCGTGCAATGGTCCGGCCTGTCGTGGTCGCGCTCCCCGTCATCGCCGCGCTGTTGGCCTATCCCATTTGGATGTTGACCGCCGGCCCTCAGCATTCAACGAACCCCGCGTCTCCTGTGGAGAGTGCTTACACGAACGACCTGCTCAGCTTCTTCGTTCCCGGACCACTGCAGAAGGTGTCATTTGGAATGGGATCCCTCGGGAACCGCCTGATGGTGGGAGCGAACCCGCTAAAATCTTCCTTTGTTGTCGTCGGGAGTAATCCGACCGAATTCGATGGCTACATCGGCGTTTTGGTCCTCGTCCTCGCGGGCTTTCTCGTGTGGCGCTCTCGACGTAGCCCTCGGATGCAATTGGCATCCGTGTTGTTCTTGGTGGCTGCGGTACTCTCCCTCGGCTCTTATCTGGTAATCGACGCCCGGTCTACGCATCTTCCGCTCCCGTTCCTCCTTCTCGCGCATCTCCCTCTCGTCGGGGTCGTTCTGCCTTCTCGATTCTCATTGGAAGTGTTCGGGTGCCTCGCCGCAATGATCGCCCTCGGCTTGGACGACATGCACCACGATCGTCCACGGCCCACATGGTTGACGAGCCGTGTCGTCGCCGGTGCACTCGTCGTGGCCCTAGTCGTCACCCAGTTGCCTCAGTGGCCCTACTCGACGGAGCAGGATTGGTTGCCCATCACGACGAAGCAAGAATCAGCATTGCCGACAGCGCTGCGCGCCGCCATCCCGGCAGGGGACCCGGTGACCATCACCTACCCATATCTCACGGGCGTGACTCCGCAAGCGATGGAATGGCAGATGGACAGCGGGTACACCTTTCGCCTACTGGGGGGCTACGCGCATATTACGAACCCGAACGGAGGCTTTGTGACCACTCCGAGTCTCATGAGCCCTCCCGGTCTTCAGCGATTCCTTAGTGCATATGAAGGCTTTCCCCTCTACGGGCCTCCATTGCCATTGAGCCCCGAGTTGGTGTCCATCACTCGGACCACGCTGTCCAAGTATGACGTTGGCATGGTCATCGTGGACCGCTCGGTAGTTGGGAGTGGTCCGGTCATCAAGCTCTTCAACGAGGCCCTCGGCCCCCCCAAAATCTCGACAAGCCAGTTTTCAATGTGGGCCAATTGGCACAAGTAATCCCCATGGGTGAAGGGTCTTCGTGATGCCCATGACCTGCCCCGTACATTGATGTAGGGGTGCCACCATGTGAATCCATAGGGACAGGCGACCAACCGGCCGGTGCAGCGTGCGGTCATCGGGATTCGACGACGAGGGCGAAGTAGAGGGCGGGGCACCGTTGATGTAGCTCCCCTACCGCATCAAGCTAGCGTCGCCGGACACGTTGAGTAGGTTCCGATGCGAGGAGGGAATCAGATTGGCGGTCACTGGAGCCATTGCTACGCGTACACACGATGAACAGAATGCCCAATTGACTCCCAATTGGCGTCGAGTGCTCCCCCCAACGGCCGTGGTGGCGACGTACTTTGTGCTCGGCCTCGTCGCCTACTGGCCCGTGGTGCCGGAGATCTCTCACCACATCTTCAGCGGCACGGGCGATCTGACATTGACTGTGTGGTACCTCGGATGGGTGCCCCACGCGCTCACCCACGGCCTCAATCCCTTCTTCAGCAACGCCATGTTCGCTCCGACCGGCGTGAACCTGGCACAGAACACGGAAGCCCCTCTCCTGGGATTGATCGCTGCGCCGATTACCTGGGCGTTTGGCCCTCTGGTCTCGACGAACCTGTTGCTGGTGCTGGGTATGCCGATCTCGGCGACCGCCGCGTTCCTGGTCCTGCGCAAGTGGGAGGTGTGGGGTCCAGCGGCTGCGCTGGGTGGGCTGATCTATGGATTCTCGCCCTACATGGTGGGCCAGAGTTTCGCCCATCCAGTTCTGACCTTTGTACCACTGCCGCCTTTCATCGTGATGACAGTCGTTTCGATCTTGCAGCGTCGGGGTCCACCACGCCGGCTCGGGATCCAGCTCGGCCTCCTGGTTGTGGCCCAATACCTTATTTCGCCGGAAGTACTGGTCACTGTGGCCGTCCTCACCGGCGCAGCATTGGTCTTTGTCGCGTTGAGCAGCCCGTCGAAGGTTCCCCAACTGGCACGCACCGCCGCGGGTCCAATCGGCATCTCCTTGGTAGTGGCTGTCGTGCTGCTGGCCTACCCGGTCTGGATGCTCCTTGCTGGACCTCAGCACGTCTCTGGACCGACCTATCCGTTGATCAACTCGTACCACAACGACCTACTCAGCTTTGTGGATCATGGACTTTGGCAGCAGGTATCGCTGGGAATGCAATCGAGTTGGGCCGGCCCGCTCGCGATGTTCGAGTCGCCCGAATATGGAGGTTACGTTGGTATCCCGGTCCTGATTCTGACCGGTTTCCTCGTGTGGCGGTCTCGTCACAGCTCCTGCATGCAGTTGTCGGCCGCGCTCTTCATCACTTCGGCTCTGCTGTCACTCGGGCCGTTTCTGACCATTCACGGTCGGGCAACCCACGTCCCACTCCCTTTCTGGCTGCTGGGCCACATTCCCTTGATCGACAACGTCCTACCCACTCGGATCTCCTTCGGGATGGACGCTTGTCTCGCTGCGATGATTGCGTTCGGTCTGGATGACATGCGCGCAACGCGTGTCCGGGATCACCAGCACGGGTCACGCCGACAGCCTCGCACTCAAGAGCGAGGAGCCATCATCGTTACCGGAGTGGCCCTGGTGGTGCTGGTAGCTACCCAACTCCCACAGTGGCCCTATGTGAAACCACTTGCTCCTGTCCTTCCGACGAGCATTCGCCAAGTCATTCCCCCGGGAGATCCGGTGGCCATCACGTATCCCTACGCCGACGGGTCGTTGGTCACTCAACCGTTACTTTGGCAGGCAGATGACGGATATCGATTCCGCTTAACCGGGGGTTACTCGTTTCACCCGGACCCGAGCGGTGGTGGGTGGGATTACACGGATCCGATGAGCCCTTTCGGCCTGCAGAGGTTCCTCTTTATCCAGGAGAATTCTTGCCCCCCCGAGAATCCATTCAGGGTCCCGGGGGGGGTGCGGGACGATTCCGCTCACCCCTGATCTGGTGGCCACCGCACGGACCACGCTCTCCAAGTATGACGTCCGATTGGTGATCGTAGACCGCTCGACAGTCGGGAGTGGTCCGGTTATGAAGCTCTTCAGCGAAGCGCTCGGCCCGCCCAAGTTGTCGTCAGGCCACTTCTCATTGTGGTCAACTGGCACAGAGAAACCCCATGCGTGAAGGGAATCGTGAATCTCACGACCTGCCCCCGTTCGCCAAATTGGTGGCGACACTTCGGCAGCTTCGGGCTAAGGCCCGGTCAGATCGAGCCCGGAATCAGCGACTCTCAGTATCGGTACGCTGACCAACGCACGGATCGGAGCTGTGCACTATCGGTCTTGACCAATAGTTGACTAGAGACAGAGCGATGGCGATGCAGACGACCGCTGGCACGGTTCCCAGGAGTAGTAACGAACTCGATGCGGCCGACAACCCTCGGTCGCGCCGCCGGTGGCATCCAGTCGTGTTCTGCATGGCCGTTTATTTAGTGCTGGCGATGACTGTGTTCGGCCATTTCGGTTCGTTGGGACCAGGTCACATGAGCGGAATCGGCTCGCCCGATGTCATTGCGCAGGTGTGGTGGCTTGCGTGGGCGGCATACGCCTTGACCCATGGCCACAACCTGTTCCTGACTACCTGGCTGAACTATCCGGCAGGCCAGAATTTCGGCGACCAGGGCTCCCTTCTGGCGCTGGGTGCAATCCTGTTGCCGATCACGAAAGTGTTCGGCCCGGTGGTCGCCTGGAACATCGCAGTGCGTTCGGCTCTTGCCGCATCAGCGATCTCCATGTGCCTCGTGCTCCGCCGATGGACCACTTGGTGGCCGGCCGCCTTCGTCGGCGGTCTGCTCTACGGCTTCTCCGCCTATATCAGCTGGTACGCCGGAGAGGTCTTTCTCTTTCTCATCTTCGTTCCGCTACCCCCGCTGATCTTCCTGGTCCTCCACGAGATTTTGGTCCGGCAGAAGTGGAAGGCGGCGGCGGCGGGAACGGTCCTCGCGTTGCTCTGCACGGTTCAGTTCTTCATCTCGCCCGAGGTGCTTGCCGCCACGGTGATGATGGGCGCGATCGCAAGCGTCCTCTATCTCCTCGTCGGCCACCGTCCGCTGGCCCGGCGATGGCGGTATGTGGGCACCGCCTTCGCCTGCACGGTTCTGGTCGGGGCCGTGTTGTTGGTCTATCCCGTCGTGGTCACGTTCGGCGGGCCCGAGCACATCAACGGAGCGCCAATGAGCCCAGATCGCCAAGCCTTCCTTCCGGCCGACCTGCTCTCCTCCGTCGTACCCAACGGCGAATGGTTGGGTCCAAAGCCTGCCTTTTCGGGATCGAGCCTGGCCACTGGGGGTGGGTTGTATTTAGGTGTACCCCTGATCGTCGCGCTCCTCTCGTTCGCTGTGGTCTTCCGCAAGCGGAGAGCCATTTTGTTCATGGGGGCAATGACCCTGATCTCTTACATTCTTTCCCTCGGTTCCCATCTATGGGTGAACAACCACCCAACGGGCATACCTCTCCCCTCTGCTGTGTTGGCGCACCTACCCGTCATCCAGGGCCTGCTGCCGGCCCGCTTGTCCCTTTTCACCTCCTTGTTCGCGGCCGGGACGTTCGCCATCGGGCTAGATGAGTTCTGGCGACGGCGGAGCCGGCGACAACGCTTTGCATGGCTGTCACCGACCGCGAGCAAGGTGATCGGCGCGGTAGGCGTGGCCGTCCTGTGCGGTATTGTGATTATTACCCTGGTGCCGAGGGCCACCTTGCCGACGTCGGCCACAGGTCCGCCAGCAGTCCCTTCGTTCTTCTCATCGACCGCCGCGGATGCTATCCCGGCTGGCAGCGTTGTCCTTACCTACCCGTACGTGGACTCTCAGAGCACTAGCATCTTCTGGGGGTTATTTCCGGCGCAGAGCGCCATGCTCGACCAAGCCGTCGCCGGCATGCGGTTCAGGCTGATCGGAGGGTATGGGTGGTTCCCCTCATCGACCGGCCACTTCGGCTCCACCAGTCCCGCTATTCTTGAACCGAAGTCGGTTCAAGCGTTGTTCGATGTCGCATTCACGGGCGGAACGCCAAGTCGAGCGCGCCTTGTTAGCGACGCGTTCTGTTCCAGCTGATCTCCGACGCTTTCTTCGAAAATATCAGGTAATGACCGTGATCATCGATCCGTTGGGTGATTGGAAGATGGTCCTGGGTCAAGTATCCGCCGCACTTGGTTCCCCGACTCACGTCGGTGGAGTCGTTCTCTGGTCTCACGTTCAAGAGCGGCTCTTGGAAGATGGTCCTGGGTCAAGTATCCGCCGCACTTGGTTCCCAACTCCGTCGGTGAAGTCGTTCTTGGTCTCACGTCAAGAGCGGCTCAGGAACGGTTCCGCAAACTAGAGGTGGCAACGGAGTAAACCGGTCTTGCCCAAACGGGGCTTTGCGGTTGGCAGCCGCGTTCCGAAGGCGCTTTAGAGGCTCTTCGAGAGCCCCATATCTCCACACAAACCCATCCGATCCCTTCTTCATCACATCATCCGAAAAGGAAGCACTGGATTACCTGATCTCGACTCCAGTGCCGGGTGCCGTTCTGTCCCCGGTCTATCTCGGACAGATTGTCCCCGCTTAGACGGGTCGAAACACGTGGGCCGGGATTTATTCGTGGACGCCCGTCTACCCTATGAGAGTCGTTCGGGCCAACCAGCTCTTCTCGGGTCAGCTCAGCCCGTCGGCTTCCATCGAGCTGGTCCGCTCCAGCGGCGCGCGGTTCCTGCTCGCGGACTGCCAGCACCGACTCGACCTTCAGTCAAAGCTCCGATCAATCCTGCAGTCCGAGCAGCACTACGGCTGCGCAACCGTGTACACGTTCGGCCGGACACACAGTGAAACCGGCTCGCGTTTGTACGCTGACCTACTCCACGCCATCGACATTGAGGAGACCTCATCCGTCTTGCGTCGCGGTCCACCAGCAGTCCAAATGCTATTTTTCTGCCAAGGTGATCCGGAACGGGCACCGCCAACCTGGCGCGGTAAGGACCAGAGCACTACTGCCAAATGTGTACTCCTCTATGCCGGTCGTGTGACGTGGCCCAGGCGACCCTCGCCGCCAATCGCCGTGCTCCCTACTTCAACGCGTAGAGCCCCATTAATCGAGCTACCTATCTCCCGTACCAAGCCGACGGTGAGACCGTTCAGGTCCGCCGGTACAAGTCGATCGAACAGTTCGAAGCTGATGCTGAGCGCCGAGTTGCAGTCGGATGGAGCGTCCAAGGTCGGGCCATAGAACCGTACAAGACCGGTCTCCCTGGGACGGCCGCGAAGTACGCATTTTCACCCGTGGACGGTAATCGCTTCATCCCAAAAGTCCCTCGGGCGCGAATCGAGGCGTCGGAAACGTGGCGCTTCCCGCTCTACCCCGATGCTGGTGAAGAGCCGGTGTGCATTTGACGTTGATCCGAGACTGCTCGGCGGTCAGCGTGGGGTGCCGGGCCAGACGGGTCAGTTCTGGCCCGCTCGGCTCGGGTCGCCGGCTCTCGGGCACGGGCCATGGTGCGACGCTTTGTTGGGACTCGACGGCGTCCGGGTGCTGGAGGTGAGCGAGACGCCCGACGAGGGCTGTGTGACGGTCGAGATGACGTCTGACGTGGTCCGCTGTGCAGGTTGTGGGTGTCGGGCCCTGGCCAAGGATCGCAAGTGTGCCCACAGACTGGATCTGCCCCGCTTCGGCGTCCAGCCAGCCTCTTCTCGATCAAGCGTCGCTGGCGCTGTGCCGATCCCCGATTGTGCCAAGACCTGGACCGAGGGCTCGCCGCACGTCCCGGCCCAGGCGCTACTCACGGTGCGCGCCGGAGCAGAAGCCACGCGCCAGGTCGGCGAGCTCGACTTGCCCGTGCCCGTGGTGTCAAAGAGCTCGGGGTGTGCTGGTGGACGGTCACTAGATGCCGTGGTGCGTTACGGCACCGCTTGTCGAAGACCCAGAGCGCGTCGCCCTCTTCTTCGTGACAAGAAGAGGGTATCCAGGCTGCCAGCGAGAAGAACGACGAGGGCGACGTGGACGAAGACTGCAGGAACGACGATTCTCTTGGCAGCTCGCCGGCATCCTCATTCCAGATTAGGACACACCAAGGAGCAGCCAAACCGATTGCGAACGCACCAACAACGCTAGCCGAAGAGAATCGGCCACGAAATGCAGACCACGAGAAGCACGTGATACTTATACCAAGCAGAGCAACAAGAAAGATAGGATCAGACGATCTGGGTGCACCCGACGCCGTTTGCGCCACACGTGAACTTAGGTTGCCGTACACGAGCGTGGATAACCATTGGGGGAGCGCAGGTGTGAAGAGGTAGTCCGGGTTCATTGTCATTAGTTGGGGAGCGGCCACCAGAGCCTCAGAAACCGTAGGCCACGGATGGGTAGCGTGTAGCCAAGCAGCACATTCTCCCCTTGTGTCCTTGCCCAGTGACTGAATGCGGGGTCCAACTCAATCAGTACTCCAAGGTACGGGTCCCCAAACTGGTTCACATTTTCCTGTTCTCCTGATCTGGTAAAGGGCGGAGGCGACTTCAGGACGCTGTTATGCGGCAGGCCATGTTTGTATAGATATTTGATTTCATCCGGATTCGTAAATGCTCTCCATTCGACAGATCCGCAAGCCGTGCGTACTGCACAGTTGTATGCGAGGAATTAACCGTTGCCGACCACTGCCCAGAGGCTTATGAACGCAACTGCAGAAAGGCCAAATAGCGCCAGTCTTCGTAGATTTGGTCCAAGCCAAGCTAATACTGCGAATATGACCAGAAATGCGAGCGTGACGATCGCTTGGTCCTGGCGGACAAATGCCCAAAGCAACAAAACAAGAACCAGCGCAGCGAGCGATCTACCATCCTTCCGCCGTGCGAACGCCAAGGAACACGCGACCAGAAGAAGCGAAAGGGATATTGCGATTGACTCGCTGAGAATGGTTCAGATTCCATTGTAAGAGAGGCGCCGTAAGTGCTAAGAGCAAGACCCACAGCTGCGATCCGAATCGGATCAGCCTAGTTTGTATCGACTTCCCGAGTTGAACGGAAAGAACAGTCCAGGACAACAAACCAATGACAGTTTGGAGCATTACCCTCCAATAGAGGCTATTCCGAGCGAATAAATCACTGGGACGGTCCACAACCTCTCTGCATGTCCAAGAAAATTTATGGGTAGATAGGATGGGCTGTCAGGGAAAGAATCAATTACGTGGGGAGAGCTACCCAGCTCAGTCCAAGGTACGCGATTGAAAACGCGCCATAACAGATAAGCGAGAGTCGGTTGCGACTCAATCGATCCAGGATTGGTGGCCTGCCACGTGACGAGAGGAGCGTCGAAGAGCGAATGCCAGAAGTAGTACTCCCGTTTGACCGTTCGCTCATCCGTTCATCATATTTAGACCCGTGATTTCAGCAGCTGATGGGGGGCGAAGCCGAGGCACTCGAAGCTGGAGTTACCGAGGCTTACGATCCATCCGTCAGAGACGACCTCCCAGTTCCGGGGAGAGCCCAAGGACTGAGTCTTGATGTAGCCAGTTGGCTCAGTGCTGGTGGCGAAGCTCGCCGAGGCGATGCCCCGCCTCAGCCGGGTCAACCATCGCTGTATGCCGCCGCTCGGCACCGGACTTGGTGTCGCGTCCTGCGACCGGATCGTGCATGAATGCTCCGGACTCCGTCCAATCCGTTTCCGGCTCCGATGACGACCAGCACTCAATCCGCGCGTGTTTGATAACTATTTCGTCTCACCCACATCGGGAACGCTTTTGAAGAGCCTCCCGATAGAACTAACGCCACCTTGTGTCACTTGAGGAATCCGGTTGAGCAGACCGTCCGAGCCCATGAGGCCCTGTCGGACGCAAGGGTTTGGGTCAGTCATTTCACCCCGTTGCTGGTCCGACGGACCTGGCGACAGCCCCTTGACTAGGGGACCTCGTATCGTAAGAGGGACGTGGGGATATAGATCCCGGTGCCGATGGGCAGGGTGGACATGTAGAAGTCCTGCTTGAAACCACCGAAGAGGTTGGCATAGACCGGCGCTCCCCCACTGACCTGATGGCCCACGTAGTGACCCTCCCACTCACCGACCTTCGTGTAGTCGCTCGGGCTGTAGTCGAGCCAGAGCACTGTGATCGGCCAGGTTTGGGCATTGAGGTGTGGCAGCGGCGCACGCCGACGAGGAGCCGGGGCCGTGGTCGTGACCGGAGGCCTCGTCCCGGCAAAGATGGTCAACTGAAGAACCTCGGCGATATGGACCTGCGTCTTTGTGAGTGGAACGGGCTGGTAGAAGCTGAGGTTATCCAATACATCGATGTCACTCACTGTGCTTATGTTCCGTGCCGTCGCGACGGACTTCAGTTCCGCCGCGTGGATGGTCCGGGCTCCATCCAATCCGTTTCCAACTCCGACAATGGGCTGTAAGGCCATTAACGCCAGCACCATCCAAAGGGCATATCGATGGGCATTTCGCCGCACCACGTTCGGCACTCTCTCGAAGTATTTCGTGGAACCAGCTCCACCTCGTGTTGTTCGAGGGTTCCGGGCGAGCAACACCATGTACACGCCGATCAGTACCCATACGTCGTAGATGGTGTAACCCGAGGAACTCGCGCCCCAATAGCCGAGTCCGTGCCGCCCGACAGCGACCACAATTGAGAAGAGCAGACCAAACCATATGAGTGTTGCGCCCACTGGACGTGCACTTGTCTTATCCGGCGCTAACCCACACAGTCTCAACGCCGCCAATGCCAAGACCACGATGACGAGTCCAAACAACAAGATGCCGACGTCGCTTCCGCCCGGTCTTATCGGGACCCCTAAAACGTCACCAATCGCAAAAATGGCAAAGAGGATCGGGGATATCGAGTGATGAGTGAGTGAACTCGGCAACGTGGTTCCAGCGTTGATGTTCAGGTGGTAATAGTAAAGAGCGGTGGTTGCGCAGGCAGCGACGACCCAGGCAGTCACGATGGGCCGGGCGCGACGCCGGTAGAGAATGAGCACCATCCCAACCGGCCAGATCAGAAGACCTTGCAATGACGAGTAGCTTCCTATCACCCCCGCGCTGATCGCAAGGGCGAGAGTGGTTACGCCGAGCTCGTCGCGGTCGAGGAACACGACAACGAATGCCAGCGCCAAGAACACCAGATACCACGCCAATTGAAATCCCCACAATGTGGCTCCGTACTGGACGAGCGAGCAGGCCAAAATGACCACCGGGCAGTAGTAGAGCCAGGGAACATCGGGCGATCGCCGCTTGTGGGCATGGATCAACAGAAATGTTGCGGCCACGAGCATGAGGCCGCTCAAGAACTCTTCGCCCCTGACGTTGAAGTGTGTGGTATGGGCCAAGATGACCACGACCAGATTGGGAAAGAGGATCCTGTCCTCATTGTGTTGTGTCCACAGTGCGCCACAGGTGAATAGATGTGAGTAACACTGATGGATCATCGACATGTCAGCCCAACCATCTTGGTACGGAACGTTGACGCCGTAATGGGCGATGAACCAGAAGTAACCAACGATCGGGAGGCCAAAACCGACGAGCGTGAGCACATTGACGATCATGGGATCCAAATGATCGACATAGCGCAGCCGGGCCGTGACAGGCAATCCTGAATCAGAAATTGACGCAGCTGATTGCGCAGTTTGATCAGCCACTGACGACCGATCTGAGCAAGTTGGAGAGTTGGGGCTCCATCAGCTGGGTCGCACCGAGAGTCAAGTGATTTGTATCGGCGTAGAGAAGGTGGCCGTGCAGTTCAAGCGGACATCCCGCCTCGTCGCAAAGGAAGTCATCGGGTGCCAATATGGGAACTGACGGATCAGCCTTCAGAACGCCCATGTCCGCGCTCATCAACGACTGGCCGGTGGACAGCGCGGCCCCCCTCGAGGATTCGCAGGCCGCCAGCGACTGCGTCCGTGAGACGCATTCGGCAGGCTCGTACGGCAGGGTGGGATCGTCGAGAATTACCCCTGGCCGGATGCCTTGATCCTGCATCTGGTGAAGAAAGGTCTTGAAGGCGGTGCGCCACAGCTCAACCTGCTCAGGTTCACTGGGCACGTCGCCATTCTTGTCCAAGATCAGTCCCAAATATTGTCGATCATGCTCGGTCAAGATGATTCCGATCGGTTTCAGCTCCGCCAAACCGTGCATACCCTGAGCACGCGCCGCCAGACATTGTGAAGTGCTTGTCGGTCCATTCGGAATGGCCGGTTCCACGGCGATTGGGATGAATGGACAGCCAGATTTCATGAAGGCGGCGACGCGAACGTGTTGCTTCGCCGCGACGGTGCTCAACTCGTTGAACCAGGTTGCCGCATGTGAGTCGCCGACGAATGCGACGACAGTAGAACTCCTCAGGTCGCCGCCCGCACAGTAGGGGATGCCCTGCGGGGTGTGAGCGGACGAACACCTTGGAAAGAACACTTGGAGAGCAGCAGACTGGAGCTTTGCGTAAGACGCCGGCGTGCTCCGAGTCGCCCACTCCCATGTCACACCCGCCGTCCCAAGCGTGACCCCCGTGATCGCCAAGCCGAGCAGAAACGTTCGCCGTGAGGATCGGATCAGCGACCGATTGAATCGGAGTGGATTCTCAACGGTCCTGAACGCGACATAGGCCACACCCAATGAGACCAGTGCTGCGCCTGTTCGAAGAGAGAGGCTGCTGTTCCCGACGGCCAACACCACGAGGACTATGAAGGGCCAGTGCCAGAGATACCACGAATACGACAAGCGACCGATCCACCTCATTGGCCGTGTCCCCAGCATCTTCATGACGACAGTGGGGTTGGACGAATCGGTCATCTGTCCAGCCAGGATGACCAAGCCAGCACCGGCAACCGGCCAGAGAGCATTGGTCCCCGGATATGAGGTCGCGTCGTTGAAGGCCAGGTCCGCGTAGGCGATCGCCGCCAACCCGGTGATGCCCAACGCGAGACCGCACCACGAGGGAACCTTGCGAACCGCCATTGAAGCGAGTAGCCCACCCAACGCAAACTCCCATGCCCGCGTCGGAAGACTGAAGAACGCCCAGCTACTTCCGCGATCCGTGAGAATGACGTTGATCGTGAACGACGCTCCCAAGATAACGCCAAAGATCGGAGGAGCCAGCCTGCGTATGACTATTCCACTTCGCCTGCTCCATAGGAGGGCCGCATACAGAACGAATGGCCACACGAGGTAGAACTGCTCCTCGACACCGAGGGACCAGGTGTGAAGGAACGGACTCTTGTTGATGTCTGATGCAAAATAGTTCTGAGCCTTGAAGCCGAAGACGATGTTCGACACGTAGAGGCCTGCCGAGGCTCCCTCTTTCGATATCTCCAGCATGTCGAATGGGGCAACGATCAGCGAGCTTGCTATGAGGGTGACGATCGTCATGAGGGCCAATCCCGGCACCAAGCGTCTGACTCTCCTGGCCCAGAATCGAGACAACACGATTGAGTTGGTGTTGCTCGATTCGTCGATGAGATTTCTCGTAATCAAGAACCCAGAAATGACGAAAAAGATGTCGACACCGATGAAGCCGCCGGGGAACCCCGGAAGCCCCGCGTGGTAGGCAACAATGACCAGGATTGCGATAGCCCGCATACCTTCGATGTCGCCCCGGAAGCTCTCCGGATTCGCCGGGCGCGGGTCTTCGACTCCGCCGAGCGCGGACTGCCGCTTCCCAGTTGCAGAGGCGAGTCGCGACACTGAGCTAGTCACTGGAACCACGCAGCGTAATCTGTGCTCTCGGCCAATCGCTCGGCGCGCGCCGCCTCACACGCCGAATTGATCGGTGAGCAATTCGCCCCCCGACCAGGGGTGAGGTGCTCGGTCTTCCTGTCACCCGCAGATCGGTCTCACCGATTCGTGTCCGGCGAAAGACCGAGGCTCCGTGAGCCGGCGAGCGGTCGGCATATCTCGGCGCAACCCCCGTTGGTGGCTCGACTGCCCGGGGTACGGGTCCATCCTTGTCACTCGTGCAGGGACCGTCGACACGGAATGGGGAGGCTGAGAGCAATCTGGCCGGTTGTGCCCGGGCACTCGAGCTACAGGTTGTAGTCGTGGACGAAGATCTTTACGACCAGCCAGGCCAACATGATCACGCTGCCGCCGATGATCCAACGAGTGGAATGTGGCACCTGCCTCACCCGGCGAAAGCAGTCAATGCTGAGCAGGGGTAGAGCGACGAACGGATAGAGATACCGTCCTTGGGCGGCGGTGACCGGCTGGCCCACGGGTGTGCCGTAGACGAACAGGGTCGTCTCGACGAGGACTATTCCCGCCACCGTCATCACGATCGGTAGCCACGCGAGGGTAAGCGTCCCATAGTTGGCTCGACGCTTCTCGCCAAACTGGAGCTGATAGGCGTACCACAATGTCAATGCACCGATGATCACCAATCCGACTGGCGCGTAGATGTTGTCAGGGACCAAGGGTCGGGGGAAACCAATCGAGAAGACGAACCCCGGCAGCCAACGTGCCTCGCCCATGCTCTCGAAGAACGTGCGTGCGAGGACCCAGGCGTAGCCGAAGGGGTCGTGGACGATGAATTCGATTTGCTTGTGCGGATTCAAACCGTAGACGTCATTGAACCCCACGTGACGCGTGACCAGGCTCCACACGCCCGCCAGCGCCACCACCACAACGGCTGCACCCGCTTGGAGAAGACCGGGGGTGCAGGCGGCTCGGGCCAATCCGGGGTGACGGGACCATGAACAAGAGCGGAGCGAAGACGAACATCGTCGGCTTCGTGAGCGAGAGGGCGGCGAGGACAAGAAAGAGGAAAAGAAAGGCGTGCCTGTCCGGCACTTCGGAGCGACGAGTCCGCAAAGCAAGGCTTATGGCCAGAACAGCCAGGGCAACGGGCATCGGGTCTGCCGAATAGCTGGACGCCAGCAGGAGCGTCGTGGGGAACAAGCCCAGAACGAAGAGGACCTGCTTGCCCACAGGAATCAGGCGAATCGCCAAATAGTAAGATGCCGACGAAGACGAGGAGACTCGCCAATCGGCCCGCGAAGAAGATCAACGGAACCGGAGCGTCTACGGCACGCAGCAGGGCTACCGTGAGAATCGAAGGTAGGTACGAGATCGGGCCATTGAATGCGGCGGTTCCGTACGAGCCGAAGACGTGCCTGCCAATGCACGGATGTGGACTCTGCCAATACTGCGGAAACGAGAAGGGTGCCCGCTTCAGTGCGGCATTGGCGAAGTGATTCATGTAGTCGGATACGCATTGGGGATGGGTCCACCTGCCCGGCCGTGCGCGTCGACGAACGCCCCGCTGGCGAAGGTCCAAACCCGATAGAAATGCCTAACCTCGTCGAGGCCCTGACCGGGTGGCTGGGCGAATACGAGAAACGTCCCGATCGCCAGCGACAAGACCACATAGAGCGCGGGAAGCTCCTTCAGCTTGCTGGTCATCTGCTCGGCTCTTGCACGGACTCGCATTGGGCTGGCTTTCCGGTCGTAGGAGGGCCATGACCCTCGAGATCCATCCTCACTCGGTTCGACCGGCTGACTGTATCTCCAGCGAGACTCCCTGAACCCTCGTTGATCGGGATTGACGGTCGTTGCGACACCCGGAAGACCCCATCTCATAGAGGCCCGCACGGGTAGTAATGTCTGCGCTTGCTCCGGGAGGCAACGAAAGGGTGGGGCGTGCGCTTCGCAGACAAGACGGTCGTGGTCACCGGGGCGGGCGGATTTATCGGCAGCGCCCTTGTGGAGCGGCTCGTGACGGCGGGCGCACGAGTTCGGGCGATGTTGCGCTACACCTCTCGTGCCGAGCGTGGATGTCTCGGCGACGTTCCCGAGCCAGTGCTGCGGGAGGTCGAGATCACCTTTGGCGACGTCCGCGACGTCGATGCGATGCGCGAGATCTGCCGCGGTGCTGACGCCATTTTCCACCTCGCCGCCCTCGTCGGTATCCCATACTCGTACGAGCATCCCCAAGAGGTGATCGACACCAACATCATGGGGACGGCCAACGTTCTCTTGGTCGCAAAGGAACTGGGTACTCTCGAGCGTATCGTCCTCACCTCGACGAGTGAGGTCTATGGGACCGCCCTGCGGACCCCTATCGATGAGCAGCACCCATTACAGGCCCAGTCGCCATACAGCGCCACGAAGATCGCCTCCGACGCTCTGGGGGTCAGCTTCCACCGTTCGTTCGCGATGCCCATCACGATCGTTCGACCCTTCAATGCCTACGGCCCCCGCCAGTCCGCCCGCGCCGTCATTCCGACCATCATCAGCCAAGCTTTGTCCGGTGCGAAACTGAGGCTCGGGGCGGTAGATACGATTCGCGACTTCACGTATGTGGAGGACACCGCGCGTGGCTTCGTGGCGGTGGCCTCGTCCGACGCGGCGTTGGGAGAAGTGGTGAATCTCGGCACTGGCGTCGAAATCAGCATCCGTGACGTTATTCTGCAGGTCTCCAAGATCGTTGGCCACGATCTCGAGATCCTCGTCGAGGATCGTAGGGTTCGTCCGCAGAAGAGCGAGGTGTCGCGGCTGCAGGCCGAGAGCTCGAAGGCCCTTCAATTGGCAGGTTGGCGGGCGGAAGTGCCGCTGGACGAGGGACTGCGCCGCACCGCTGATTGGATCGAGGCGCATCTCGACGAGTACCGGACCCAGGAGTACGCCGTATGAAGGTCGTGCTGCTGGCGGGAGGCCTGGGCGTCCGCTTGCGTCCCCTCACCTACGCCATTCCGAAGCCGTTGTTGCCGGTAGGCGAGCACCCGATCCTTGAGGAGATCGTGACCCGGTTGAAGGGTTTTGGACTGCGCGACGTCATCATCGCGGTCGGCTACCGGGCTGAGCTGATCGAGACTTACTTTCGAGACGGCGCTCACCTGGGAGTTCACATCGAGTATGCCCACGAGTCCGAACCTCTCGGTACGGCAGGGCCGCTCGCACTTGTCCGCAAACAATTCGGTCACGCGGCGAGAGAGAGCGACTCCTTGCTCGTGATGAACGGTGACTTGCTCACCGAGATCGACATGCGCCGTTTGATCGACTTCCACGAAGAGGGCGGCAACGACATAACCGTGGTCACGCGGGACTATCAGTTGAAGCATCCGTACGGCGTCATGCAACTCGACGGCGATCGCATCACCAACGTCGTGGAGAAACCGACCGTCATTGACACCATCAATGCCGGGATCTATGTCTTTCGATGGTCGGCGCTGGACCTTGTCCCGAGCGGGCAGCCGTTTGAGATGCCGGACCTGCTGAACGCAGCGGTCAATTCGGGACTGACCGTGAGGGCGTACCCGTTCGCTGGAGCGTGGCTGGCGATCGACCGGATGGAACAGCTGGAGGAGGCCGCCCGCATCGTCGCCGCTTTCCGCGAATGAAACTTTCGATCGTCATACCCGTACGGAACGAAGCGGAGACAATCGTCACGCTTGTCGAGCGTGTGCGTGCAGTCGACTACGGCATGTCTCGAGAGATCATTGTCGTCGACGGTGCCTCAACCGATGGCACGCGTGAAGCGCTCCAGGCCCTCCCGGCGTGTCCCGAGATCGTGCTGGTGTTGGAGGATCAGGCTCGGGGCAAGGGTCGCGCGGTGCGCACCGGATTTGAACGAGCCTCCGGCGACATTCTGGTCGTGCAGGACGCGGATCTGGAGTTGGACCCAGCCCAGATACCCTTGCTGGTGCAACGACTCGTGCATGAGGGACGACCGGCTGTGTTCGGATCTCGTTTCAAGAACCAGGGCCGCGGCGACACTCCCCTCGTGAGCTACGCCGGCAACAAGCTCTTGACGTGGTCGGCGAATGTGCTCTTCTTCACCCGCCTAACGGACATTTTGACGTGCTACAAGGTGCTGCGGTCGGACGTGGCAAGCGCTCTCAACCTGCGGTGCGACGGATTCGATTTCGATGCCGAGGTTCCGTGCCGATTGTTGCGCCAGGGTTATCAGATCGTCGAAGTCCCTGTCACGTACAACCCGAGGTCTGTCGATGAAGGGAAGAAGCTGACTCCCAGGGTGGGCTGGAGCGTCTTGCGCGCCATCTTGCAGGTCCGCTTCTCGAGATCCTCAGCGCGCGCTGATTTGGCAACGCCTGCGACATACCAATAGCCGAACTTGGTCCAGAGACGGCACTCAAAGCCGCTGGAGTCCGCGTCCCGCCATTGGGGGCAGCGGTGCCGCCAGGGGCCACTTGAGCAGTGGCTTTAGTTCTCCACACGCACCTCGACCGGAGCGGTCATGACGGATCGACCTCCCGAGTCACGGACTTTCGCCTCGATTGTGTAGCTGCCGTTGGGAACTGTCGAGGTGTTCCATCCGCCGATCCAGCCGTAGCTGGTCTGGATACCAGTGGCGAAGGTGTCGCCTTGGAGGCCCGGGCCGTTGAGGACGTAGTCAACCTTCCTGACGTCGAACAGGTCTGATACGCGCACGTCGAGGAACTGCCTGCCGTGAAGCGTCGACCCGTTACGGGGAAGGGTCACGGTCGCGCGTAATGGCTCAGCTGTAGAGATCGAGCGGCTTTTCGCTCAGGTACTTCGCCGCGTCACCTGTGCCGAAGAGGCTGAGGCGATGGTCCTTGGCTATCGTGATCCGACTGCGAATGGACTGGGCCGTTTCCAGCCAATCGAGACTGCCGACGACCGTGTCCGGGTACTGGTTGGCCCTGACGGTCACCTGTCCCAGATAGAGCCGGCTCTGGCGTATCTCGCGCGCCTGGGAAATGCCGTTGGCCGACCCGACTATCACGGTGAGGACGATGCCCACCCCGACGACGACCCGAGCGAGAGTGAACACGGGATCGGAGAAGACGTGCCGCTGTCGACCAGTGTTCGCGGCGATCGAGCACCACGTTCCGGCGATCGGCAGCTCAGAGGCGACAGGTGGATCCAGGACGGCGAGGTACAAACCGACGAGGACGAAGATGGCAAAGACCGTGTAGCGGTACTCCACTTCATATCCAAAGACGGCGAGACCGGATCGACCGTACGCGGTCAACCCCGAGAAGAGGAGCCCGAAAAGGATCAGCGAGAGGGCGAAGGGACGGCCTCCGGTGCTGGTCCGTCCCCAAATGGCGAACCGCACCAAGCACCCAGATCGCCGTCACGACCAGCACCGAGCCGAAGAGTGTCACCAGGACGCCCGGCTGAGCGCTCTCCCACGATGTCACCCACGACCCGAACGAAGAAGGTGAGCATGGCCGCCGGACCCTGGGTGCCCGACGGGGAGGCGTTGAAGTTGAAGCCGACGAAGTAGATCACGCCGGCGAGGACCGCGGAGCCGATCCAGGCAATGGCGAGGTGGCCGGGCCGGCGCCTCAGGTAGATGAGCAGGAGTCCGGCCGGCCACACGAGCAAGCCCTGGAGTGACGAGAAGCTCGCGATCGATGGCCGCGGCGATGGCGCCTCCGAAGACGGGCCATCGCTGTGGCTCCTGGTCCAGCAGGAACAAGGCGAGGGTGACCATGAGAAGCACCAGGTACCAGGCCATCTGGAAGCCCCACAGTGCGTTCACGGCCTGGGCGAGCGAGAGCAGCAGGAACGCCACCGGGCAGTACCAGATCCACCGCCTCTCTGGTGAGCGACGTTTGTGAGCGCAGATGACGAGCGCCGTGCCGCCGAACAACATGAGGGCGCTCAGGTACTCCTCGGTCACCACGTTGAAATGAGTGGTGTAGGCGAGGGCCAGGACGATCAGGTTGGGGAAGAAGATGCGGTTCTCGTAGTGCTGTGACCACAGCGTCGAGAGGTGGAGGGTCCCGGAGTACGCATGACCGATCAGTGCCACGTCGTCCCATTGGTCCGCGAAGATGACGTTGACCCCGTAGGCGTGGATCATCCAGAGGTAGGACACCGCCGGGATGGCGAAGCCGACGAGGGTGGCGATGGGGATCAGCCACGACCGCCAGTCCGAACGCGGTGACGCGATGGCTCCGTGGCCAGGTAATTCGACACCTGTAGCCGGTCGTGACGACGTCGCTGTGTCGACCATGTCTCGGCCTGACCGATGAGACATCTAGCCGGTCGCCATCGGAGAACCTATCCGTTCAGTAGATGCCGGCATAGGCCCATGTCGGGTGAGGATCCGGTCACGTCGGCCACCGACACCGGCGATCGGGACCCGTTGGGGCTCGCGACGACGAGAGCGGGGCCCTTTCCGCGCAGATAGTGCACAAACATGATCGATCCGTACCACGTGACCTTGATCTGGTTGAGCGTCGGGTCCGTCATCACGTCGATACGGTACTGGAGGTGCTCATGGGCGGGGAAGTTCCATCCGACGGGCTCCGGCCAGGTGTTGGGGGGGGTTCCGGGGTTCTCCAGGCGGATGTTGAAGAAGCCGCCGCCCGCCGGTTCGACAACGAGCGTCGACGAGCCGAACCGAAGCAGCGGGACGGCGGTCCGGATGCTTTGAGGCGGCACGTTGAAGGTGAGCCCGACGGTGGTGTTGATGGCTTTCGCCTGCTCGACCGGGATCCATGTCCAGTGCATGATCTGTTGTCCCGGTGAGTCCCAGAACGCATAGCCGGTGGAGAGATAGAGACCAGTGCATCCGGGCGCCGCGTAGAGCTGGTTGGCCGGGGCCCAGTACGGAAGCGAGCCACTGCGGATCACGGAGGCCGACTGAGAGCCGGGGTGAGCGACCGTTGGACCGTGAGGTAGTTCTTGGCCTGTGCGGACGTCCACTGCGGAACCGGTGACGCTGCGATCCCGAGGTTGGCGGCGACGCTGAAGAGGGCGAGCACGACAAGGAGCGAGGCCGCCGCGTTCACGACGAGGCGCCGCCGACCGCCGATGCGATGGCAGATGTCGACGAGGCCGACTGCGCCGGCGAGGATGAGAAAGGGGAGCATGTCGGCCGAGTAGCGGTTGAAGATGAAGCCGAAGAAGAGGACGCCGGCTCCTCCGGCGGCCCCGGCGATCAGCGGTATACGGGTCAGGCTGATGGCGCCGGAGCCCCGTGGCCTGAACGCCGCCACCACGCCCCAGCAGCTGAGCAGGAAGAGGAGCGGCATCGACGCCACGATGCTGGCCGTCGGCTGCGTCTGCTCGAGCACCACCTTGCCCACCGCGAGTGGGTAGTGGGCGGGGAGCGTGATGAAAGGGAACGTGCCCGTCAGGTGCAGTCCTGCCGGTTGGAAGTAGGCGACCAGGGTGCTCGGCAGGAAGTGGAGTGCCGAACGGTGTGCCACCGTTCACGGCGAGAAAGTACCGGCGATGGGCGTTGACCTGGGTCCACACCTGGTCTTGCAGCGGGTAGCCGCCGATGGGAGCGCGGTACTTCGCCCAGCCGATGGCGCCCGCGACGACCAGCGGCACCAGTCCCGCGAGCGCCGTGGAGAAGGCAAAACGGCGATCCGTCGGATCCCTGCGGGCCAGCGCGAGCCAGCCCGCCGCGAGCAGAGCACCAAAAGCGCAGGCATAGCCTGTCGAGGGGCGGTCGAGGTTGGCGGCGAGCACGAGGCATCCGAGCAGCAACACCCGTCGACGCGAGGGCTCTCTCGAGGACACCCAAGAGGGCGAAGAGTGCCCCGGTCGCGAGGGCCACGCTCCACGCCATGTCCTCGTTGTAGACGGAAGGAGACGCTGGCGAGGTACAGCAGCACGCTCCCACCGGTCACGGCGGCTGCGAACACCCCGTAGCAGGCCGCCTCCCCCCAACCGAGTGGCACCGGCCCGCGCACGAGATGGCGTGTTCTCCAGAGGAGAAGCGACGTGAACAGGCCGGTGACAATCCAGGCCAGGAGGATCGAGGGAGCCGTCAGCCGCCCGTCGAGACTGCTCGTGACCAGGAGAATCGGCATGCGCAGCAAAGCCGGGAAGAGCCCGAAGTAGGTGTACGAGTGACCCCGGTAGACGAAGGCCTCGACGCCGATCGACCCGTTCGGGATGTACAGGTGACCGTGGAACAACGCCCGCGCCTGGATGTCGTAGAAGTTGTCCGGCGCCACGCTCCTGAGGGGGTCGATTCCTCCCGACCAGAGGTCCCAGAGGGTCCAGAGGTACGGCACGGTGATGACAGCGATCCCGATGAGAACGGCCCAGGTGAAGCGCCTGCGGTCAGCTCCGCGATCTGGGGGCCTCTGGATATCCTCGACTGTCTGGCGAGGCTCGAGGTCGGTGAAGGTGGCGCTCATGTCCCAAGGGGTGGCTGAGTCGTCACCAACCGGCTCCGGCGATCCAATCGGTCACGTCGGCGCCCGCTTTCCCATCCGCAGCCTGTCTCCATCCGGTACCAACATCGGTCAGCGGTCGCCCACCAGGCTGTGGCAGAGCGCCATCGGATGGGACGGCGTCGCCGTCGGGACGTTCGCGACCGTGATGACCGGAGTCGTACCCGGAGGGGGCTGAGGAGTCGTCCGGACGACGATCGGTCCTCGTCCGGCGATGTAGTGGTCGAGGTACTGCCACCCGTACCACGTGAGGATCAGAGCACGGAGATTGGGATCGACGGTGACGGTGAAGCGGCTCTGCGCATGCAGGTACGTGATCGGGAGGATCCAACCGTGCGCCGGGGGCCACGCGATCGAGGTTCCCGAGTTCTCGAGCACGAGGCGGACGGAACCTGGTTGCACCGGCACGAGGACGAGCGACGCCCTGCCGTAGGTCATGAGCGTCACAGGATGGGTCAGAAGGCGGACCGGGCGGTTGAACGTGAACGCGATCTCGCGGGTGAAGGCGGGGTTCTGCTCGACCGGCATCCAGGTGTAGTGCTCGATCTGTTGGCCCGGCACCGACGAACTGTCGTCACCGCTCGACAGATAGAGACCCGAGCAATGGTTGACCGCGAACAGCTCGCCCGAGGGACCCCAGTAGGGGAGCGACTCACCGGTGCGAACGCTGGCACCGAGCGAACCGAGGCTGAGCGACTGCTGGGCCTGCACGAACCCTGCCGTCTGGGTCTGCGTGAATTGCGGGACAGGCCACGCCGCGACGGCCACGTTGGCGGCGACCCCATATGTGGCGAGTGCGCAGAGGCCCCCGAGCGCCCATCCCCGCGCCCTGCGGCTGCGCCCCTCAAGGAGGCGCCAGACTTCGATCATGCCGACCGCCGACGCGATGATGAAGAAGGGCATGAAGTCCGCGATGTACCGCTGGGAGATGTAGCCCCAGACGACGACCCCGCCCGTCCCCACGACCGCGGTGACCAGGATCAGTCGCGCCAGGCGCACACGACCGGGACCTCGCCGCCGGAACGCCGTCACCGTCCCCCAGGCGCCGAGCACGATGAGCAATGGTGCTGTCGTGGTCATGCTGGCCGTCGGGTAGGTCAACTCCATCACCGCCCCGAGACCCGAGGCGGGGGACCCGGGCGGGGTGATGAACGGGAACAGCGTGGAGAAGCGGACTCCGAAGGGCTGGAAGTAGGCCCACAACTGGGCAGGGATATGGTCGAGGTTCTCCGGCTTTCCGCCGTTGGCGGCGAGGAAGTAGCGGCGGTACGCGTTGAGGTGGGTCCACACCTGGTCCTGCAACGGCAGCCCGACCAGGATGCCGAATTTCGCGTAGTTCACGGCCGCGTTGATGAGGAAGCCAACCAAGCCGATCGCCACCAACGGGATCGCCCAACGACGGGCAGCCGTTCCCCCCTTGCCCAGGGCGAACCATGCGGCCACGAGGATGCAACCGATTGTGGCCGCGTAGCCGCCCGGTGTCCGGTCGAGGTTCGCGCACACCACCAGCACGGCGGCGGCGGCCATCCGGCCCCACGACGGCCGCTCCTGGATGCCGAGCAGCACGAAGAGGATGCCGATGACGAGCGGGATGCTCCAGGCGAAGTCCTCGTTGTAGACGAAGGGCGTCGCCGCCAGGTAGATGACGACTGAGCCGCCCATCACGCCGGCCATCAGCACGCCGTACGAGGCCGCCTCGGCCCGGCCGACGAGCGCGGTGCCACGGATGAGGACCCGCAGCCGCCAGAGGAGCAGGGCGGTGAAGACGGCGGTGGCGAACCAGGCGAGGAGGAGCGAAGGAGCCGTGAGGTCGCCGTCGAGGCGGCTGGTGAAGAGCAGAATCGGCATCCGAATCAACGAAGGGAAGAGCCCGAAGTAGGTGATCTGGTGGCCGTCGTGGGCGAACGCCTCGATACTCAGTTGGCCGTTGGGGACCCACAGGTGGCCATGGAACATGGCTCGGGCCTGGCGGTCGTAGAAGTAGTCGAAGGAGACGCCTCGAATCACGTTGACCTTGCCCCACCAGAGGTCCCACAGCAGCCACAGCATGAAGGGCATCGTCAGCGCCGTACCGGTCACCACCCCGATGGTGAACCGCCGGCGGCTTGCCTCCGCCGGCGAGCGCGTCGTGACGGCATCCCGGTCTTCGACGCGCTCCTCGTCGGCCTGCTCTGCACCGGTGATGGTGGCGGTGGCCATCACGGACCCCCTCGACGACGCTGGAAGTACCGGTCCCGTAGGCGAGGATCTTGGCCTCGTCGACTCGTTCCGAGTTGGTGTCAGGTGTGTTACCCGCCACTGCCACGAGGACCATGTCGGGTGGACCGCGAGCGTGAGGTGGACGTTGAGGAACCCATCGGTCGTGGTCTGGTGGAGACCGCTACCGTCGGACGATGGATTTGGGATGAGGTTCTCCACCCCGATGAGGTCGCTCACGAAGCTGTCGAACCTCGGCGAATTGGACTCGGCCGGAACCTGACTGGAGCCCGATCGTCGCCGGTTGGAGAACTCCGCTCGCTCGCGGAAATTGTCCACTGCGGGAGTGGATCCGCTTGACAGTCCGCTCCGTCGCCGCGGCAAGAGGAAGTCGTCGATCACGCTGTGCGGATAGAGATCGGCCGTTCGGTAGCGCGCCCGGAGGCTCTCGGGGTCCCGCTTAAGGCGGTCCAGATCGATGGCCGGCACCCCGGACGTGCCGGTCCTCGAGCTCGTCATCGGGAACCCGCGCAGCGATGGCCCCTGCCATGCGGGCGCTCCGGTAGCGGATGTCGGCGCTCATCCCCCCACACCGTTCGGACGACAGCCCAAGCCTCGGACAAAAATTCTCTCGGTCATCGATTCTTCCCCCGTACGTGGTCTCGGCCCGTACGAACCCTCGGCCCAACCTGCCCTGCGTCCGCTGGCCGGACCAGCCCTGGGGCCGACCTCAGCTCGGCCCCAGGTTCGGTGTCTGCGACCTGCGCGAATAACCGGTTCAGGATGATGAACTTGAGCGGCCACAATATCCCAAAGGCGTCGACGTTCGCCTTCACGACGAGAACGGTCGGGGCAAGGTGGGAGCGGGTGATGCTCGTTGGCGAATCGGTATGCCCACGAGGCCGTGACCAGGACAATCCGTTGCCGGTGAGGGACAATGACCCGGAACGGCAGGACCTCTCGCCAGAGTTAAGAAGCGCCCCTCGTGCGCCGCAGACGCTGCCCGTTGGGAACTCGTCACAACGAGCCAGATCGAGCCCCAGATGGGCACTATGAAGGAAGCCCCCGTTCTCTTCGCCAGGTTGCACTTTGAGACTCGGTCAGTTGCAACCAGGGCCGGAGCGAGGTCTCGCAGACGGAGGACAAGTCGGCGGGCGCAACGGACCGCATCACAACATGCGAGAGCATGCCGAGATGGCCTTGGATGAACGCGAGGCAACCGAGGCCATAGCAGAGACCTTCGGCGCAGAGGAGCGGGAGAACATGGAGGGCCAGTCGCTCTATGCGACTCCGAGACACTCCGCATCGCTGCGAACCAACTGCGGAACTGGTGGCTCGATCTCGCCCTTTTTGGCATCTTGGTGACGACGACGTGGCCGGGCCGGGGTACATACGTCGCGAGGCTCTGGAGCGGCACCGGAGCGACTGAAGGTCGCCACGTCGAAGCCATGGGACAGCTCATACGGAGGATATTTCAGACGACGCGAACGCCATGGAGTGTCGCCTACCTACCGAAGCCAGTGTCGCCCAGGTACCGAAGCCGCGTCCGCAAAGTGTCGCCCAGGTACCGAAGCCGCGTCCGCAAAGTGTCGCCCAGGTACCGAAGCCAGAGTGTCGCCAAGGAGCGAAACCCCACAATGTCTCGCGACATCACAAAGCGCCCCCGGAAGTGCCTGAGTTCACAACATCGAGGACCTTCGGAAGCGTCTCAAAAGCGCCCCCGGAAGGATTCGAACCTTCGCACACGGTTTAGGAAACCGATGCTCTTTCCCCTGAGCTACGGGGGCGTGACCCACCCCAGCTCGGAGTGGACTGCCTCATGACGCGGTGCCACCGACATTAGTCGGTGGCACACCATCTCGTTGAAGTCTCAAATGGTTCGGTTGTCGAAGTGGAGCTTACAGATCACGCGTCTGGGATCTCGGTTCATCCGAACAGGCTTGAGTGGTGTTCCCGCAGAAACTGTGCTTGTTCCCTGAACCAGTGCGCGGGTTCAGGGACAACGAGACCCAGCCCGTAGCTCACAGTTGCATCCGACTCGTCAGGTCACAACTGCAGAGCGCCGGGAGGGATGTGTAATCGAGGTCCGCAGTTGAAGGCTCGAAGCTGGAGCTGGATGGACCGGAAACGCTCATCCAAATTCCCCAGTGCAAGGGCAACCACCTTCATCGCGACCGAATGCTGCTGTCGCGATCACTTGCGAAACGGCCGCCGAGGCGACAGAAGATGGAGGTGTCACCTTTCCGATCGGCGGAACGCCTCAGGCGTCGACCCCCACCTCGGCATCGGCGAGTTCAGTGAACAGCCGATTGAGGATGAGGAATTTGACGAACCACAGAATGCCGAAGGCCGCGATGTTCGCCCCGACGACGAGGATGGTCCTAGCCAAATGGCCAAGATGGTGAGTATCGGCGAAGTTATGCGCCAACGAAGCCGCGTACAAAGCGAAGAGGATGCCCGATATTGACATCACCCAAAATGGGACCAGCTCTCGCCAGATATGGGATCGTCCCCCCTTTCCCCACACCCACCGGCGGTTGAGGTAGTAGGACGGAAAGCCTGCCATGACGTTGGCGAACAAGGTGCTGGCAACCTCGCCCCACAAGCGAAGCACCCCGAACACAATCGTGAGGATCGCCAGCGAGGTCAACGCGGAAATCACCGACACCATCGTGTACTTGAGTACCTTCAGTCCCTGAGGGCTCTGAGCGAGGCGCCACAGCCGCACCAACCGGCTCTTCACAGGTCAAACATTAGCCCGTCGAGCCTGTTGCCGCCTGAGGGCCGCGGCAACGGTGAACGCTGCTCATCGGAGTTCGCCTGGATGCGACCCTTCGCGTCACGGCCTCTTCGCTACACTCCTGCGAAATGGGGAAAGGTCCCAGCTAGCTCCCTTCAGACGGGTCCTCATGGGGAGAGTCGGCTCGTTTCGCTCGAGGCCGAAATGAATGTGGCTGATGTCGCGGCAGGCGACGGCGCCGTTGTGCGGTCCGATCTCGAGGCTGGTCGTCGGCGATTCACCTTTGCATCGCTGATCGCCATTGCGCTCACTGCGGTGCCTTTCGTCTGGATCCTCTGGTCGGACTGGGGCCCCCCCAACCCGCTTCGCCAATCAATATTCCAAAGCAACTTCTTCGACCTGCAGGCGCGCGCCATGTTTCACGGCCACCTGTCGCTGCCCAATGGAATTCTTGGCATCGAAGGATTCGTGAACGAGGGGCGAACGTACACGTACTTCGGCTTGTTTCCCTCGATCATTCGCATGCCGATATTGCTGGTTACCAGCAGCTTGGATGGAAAGCTGACTCCTTCATCCATGCTCCTGGCGTGGCTGTTGACAGGGCTGTTTGCGTCGCTTTTGCTCTGGCGAGTTCGGTACCTCCTTCGTGGCGATTGCGCCATGGGCAGAATCGAGGCCACCGCGTACGGAGTCTTGATGGCCACGATCATGGGCGGCACGATTTGGATGCTGCTGGCGTCGATTCCCTACGTCTTCAACGAGGACATCGCGTGGAGCATATGCCTCACGACGGCGACCATCTTCGCCCTCCTCGGGGTAATGGAGCGACCATCAAACGGCCGCGTCCTTGCTTCTGGTCTGCTCATCTTGTGCGCAAATTTCGATCGGGCGACCACCGGCTGGGCATGTGTCGTCGGCGCCGGTTTCGTTGCGGTCTGGTTCCTGCTCGGTTTCGGTGGCTCGGAAAACCGGCGATGGTTCGTTCCCGTGCTCGCCGCGGGACTGATCCCGCTTGTCCTTGCATGCGCGCTCAACTACGCCAAGTTCGGTGTCCCGTTCGGCGTCCCCATCACTGACCAGGTCTGGTCCCACGTCAACGCGTATCGGCAGAAGTTTCTCGTCGCCAACCACAATTCGGAGGTAGGGACCGAGTACGTGCCGACCAACGTCGTCACGTACCTAGGGCTTGACAACCTGAGCCTCAGCCGTGTTTTCCCGTTCCTCACACTGCCCACGAGCCCGCCAAAGGCACTCGGTGGCGTACTCTTCGACAAGCTGTATCGCACGGCGAGCGTCCCGGCGTCGACACCTCTTCTCTTCCTCTTGAGCATCTGGGGTCTGGTGACGGCCTTCCGACCTAGGGCGGTCGGGCAGGTGGCGCGGACCCGCCTCCTTCTTCTGGCCGCGGCCAGTGCGGCTGCTGCGTTGTTGTTGTGGGGCTACATCGGTCCGAGATATCTCGGTGACTTCGTTCCATTCCTCGTACTGGCCAGTGCGGTGGGTCTGGCCGACATCTTTCGTCGCCTGGAGGGCCGGCGGCGCCGGGTGCGCGTCGCCGCGGTGGCGGTCATTGCAGCGCTCGCGCTCTTTAGCATCGTGGCCAACATCGGCATGGCAATCGTCCCCAATGAAGAGTGGACTACGACCCAACTCGTCAACTATGTCCAAGCTCAGAAGACAGTGAGTGATCTCACGGGACATCCGTTGCAGGGACGAGTCGTACGAGGCAACGCATTGCCCCCATGGGGTCCGGCCGGAGAGTTGTACGTCGTCGGGAACTGCAGCGGACTCTACATATCCAACGGGGAGAACTATTCGACCGTGCCCAGTCAGCAATACCAGCGAACAACATGGATGCCGGTCGAGCTCGGTCAACCATTCGAACAAACGTTTCAGATGACGGTGAGGAGCACTGAATCAAAAGGCGAGGAGTCGATCCCACTGCTCAGTATGGGAAAGTACACGGTGAAGGCGGATGCGATACCGATATCGGCGGGTCTCGTCGACATGACGTTGAGAATCTTCGGAGGCGCGAAGGGTCGTGGAAGGATATTCGTTCGTAGCCAGCAGCGGCATGGCGCACACCGTGATCGTCACTACCGATCCCGTCAAGCACGTGCTCGAAACGGAGATGGACGGGGTCGGTCGCTCGGCGACGGCGGTGACGGGCGCGGGACAACACATCGTCCATGTCGACTCCACCAACTCGCACGGCCGGCTCGGATCAAACCCCTTGCAGATCGAGAGTGCGCCGACACCGCGACCGACGCTGTGTCTGAGCCTGATTCACTGACGTGCACCGCTGGCATTAGAGAGCCCGACCCGCCAGCGCGCCGAACCCAGCGACGCAGGCGTTTGGCGAGGGCGACCGGACAGCCGAACCCTGGCGGTAGGCGGTGCGCTGCAGCGAAGGACCCGGATTGGAGTGTTCGACGCTTCTCGGAGACGGCTGCGCCTCGGGCGGCTATCCTCAAATCCTTCACAATTCTCGGCTCGACCTCCTGGAGGCCCGTATTGCGCATCTCACTCCCCTATGGACCGGAACTGGGCGTGCACCATCTGGCAAGGAACCGACCAGGCAGTAACCTGGGCTCCGGGCAGAAGTCCCCGTGGACTCGCTGGAGGCGACGCCCTGTCGAGCCTGACACCGGACGGGCTCGAACGCCGGATGCGTGCTACACAAAAGGGCGCACGCTCACGAGGGGCAGCAATTCGGACTCACCGGCGATACCAGGGCCAGGGAGGCAGGACCGTGCCAGTCGGCATACGAGCAGGGACGCCCAAGGGATGACGCTCCAAAGCGAGACCGAAACGCCCTTACCCGTCCTTGACATCGATCGCCTGGAGCGGGAGGTCGAACGCCTCCGCGTCGAATATCAGTCCGCCGACCCGTACCCACACATCGTGATCGATCAATTCCTCGAGCCGGAGGCTGCGAAGGCAGCCATCGCCGAGTTCCCACCCCTCGACCCCGAACGGTGGAACAACTACCTACACATCAATGAACGCAAGTTCAATAATACCGATCCGGCTACATGGGGACCGACCCTGCAGCGCATCCTCGAGGAGCTCAATTCACCCCGCTTTGTGCAGTTCATCGGCACGCTGCTCGGGGTGGACGAACTGATCGCCGACCCCTCCTTGGAGGGCGGGGGTCTCCACCAGTCGACGAGAGGTGGCTTCCTCAACATGCATGCCGATTTCACCGTCCATCCTCACCACCGCAACTGGCAGCGTCGAGCCAACCTCATCCTCTACCTCAATGAGGATTGGGAACCCGAATACGGCGGTGACCTCGAGCTATGGAGCACCGACATGAAGAGGTGCGTCGAGAAGGTCAGCCCCATTGCCAATCGAGTACTGATCTTCACGACCGATGCCACGTCGTTCCACGGCCACCCGGAACCGATGCGCTGTCCCGAGGGGACTGCGAGGCGGTCCTTGGCGCTCTATTACTTCAGCATCGAGGTAGACCCCGTCGTCCGCTCAACCGAGTATCGGCCGCGACCTGGCGACGGGTTGCACGCCATCCCCATTTTTGTCGATCGGCAGATGCTCAGAGCGTACGACTGGGCGAAGCGGCATCTGGGGATCTCAGATGAACTGGCCAGCAAGCTCCTCGGGTACCGCGATCGCATCCGGCGAAAGAGTCACGAAGGTTAGGGAGAACTCAATTCGAATCCTGACCCGGAGAACCTGACGACTTGCCCGCGCACCGCAGTCCGGAAGCATTCGACGTCGCTCTACGCCCGATCCAGACCCGCCTCGGGGACGGTTCAGCTGCGTGGTCGATGACCACCCGCGCTTCCACCTCGATGCGTTGCGATGGTACGCAGCGCTCACGGACGTCGCCGGAGTCACCCCCGACGATCTCGTTGTCCATTCCGTCGGCGCGTCGACCTCCGATGTTCTCGAGTTCCTGCGCTCCGAGGGGGTCACTGTTCGCGGCATTGATCGATTTGACGACCGCTCCCCCCACTGCAACAAGATCTCCGGCGCACTGCGACTGGCTGAAGACGATGCCGCCGGATTAACCGTCCTGTGCGACACCGACGTGGTGGTGCTCGAAGATCCCCGCCGGATCGATGTCCCGCACGACGCCGTAGCAGGAAAGCCGGTGGATGCTCCGGTTCCTCCGCTGGAGGTCCTTCTCCGCATCTTCGCCGCTGCGGGACTGTCCGCTCCGCCCGCAGTCCCGCTTCCCTGGGGACCTGACCAACGGACCGTTTCGGGAAACAACAACGGCGGTCTGTACCTTGTACCGAGTCCACTCCTGCGCGGCGTGGCGACTGCGTGGGCCCACTGGGCCACTTGGCTCCTCGACCACCTCGAACTGCTTGAAGATTGGGCCGTCCACGTCGACCAGGTGGCGATGGCGATGGCCCTGACGGCCGAGACTGTTGCCTCAGTCCCTCTCGACGTGCGATGGAACACCCCCATGCACGACCCGACAAGGATCCCAGCAGACCCGCCCGAGCCGGCCGTCATCCACTACCACCAGGAGCTGGACCGCCTTGGTCAGATCCGAGCGACTGGAGCACCCTCGATCGACCGGCAGATCGACGTGGCCAATGCTGCTATCCGCAAGGTTTGGACGAAGGCTGCTCCTGAATCCTCCTACCGAGAATGGCTGTCACAATCAGCGCCGGAACAGGACCACGAGCTGATGAGGATCGTCGACGTCCTCATCAACGCACTTGAGCCGTCCTCGGTCCTCGACGTCGGCGCGAACATCGGAGTCGGTCGGAATCCGACGATCCGAGCGGTACACGACGATTGCGCCGTCAGATGATGTACGGCAGACCCTCGCCGAACATCGCTTCCAGGCTGACCTCGTTGTCTGTCTCGATGAGCTGACCCACCCCACGGATGCATCCAGATGGGACCGTCTTGTGACCCTCTTGTGGCGTTCGACGTGCCGAGCCCTTGTGATCCGCAGCGACGAAGGCCCAGCGGGCAACACCACCGACCCGGGCAACGATTCCCGCGAAGCGCTCTTGGGCGCCCTGCGGCGCGTCGCTCCCGATGCAGAGATCTATCCGGTCCGGGTCGACGCCAATCTCTCGACCTTCGTTGTCCTCAGGCCTCCCGAGGACAAGCACCCGCGTGACTTCGTGGCAGCCACATTGGATCCCTTGATTCTGCGCCACCCGGATCCGCTCTCGCTGATCACCTTACGCCTGCATGCCCTTCGCACAACGCGGTTCTATCCCGATCACGCACCTCGATTGTGGGAGTACCCCGTCGCGGCCGAACTGATCACCGAGATCCTCCCGCCTGGAAGCCGTCTCATCGACGTCGGAGCAGGTGTCACCCCGTTGGCACCGTTCCTCACCAGCCGTGGCTATGTCGTCGACACCGTGGATCCGTCCCCGACCATTCGGAGCTGGCCGCCACAACCGGATTGGAACGAATGGGACTTCTTGGACTATGGGTCCGTTGGCCTGGCCAACCGATCGTGGAACTGCACACTTGACAAGCTCCCTCGTCGACCGCCTTCCGACGGTATCTACTCGATCAGCGTGATCGAACACGTCACTGCTGCGGCACGCCGATCCCTCCTCGGTGACATTTCGGCCCGCACCCGGCCTGGCGGCCTCGTCGTGCTCACCATAGATCTCGTGCGCGGCACCGACGACCTTTGGAATCTCAATCTCGGAGTGGAGGTCGAGAACCCCGCCCGTCACGGCACTATCCACGATGTTGTTCTCGAGTGTGCGGCCCTCGGACTCGAGCTCTTCCGACAAGAGGTGGTGCGGGATTGGGGTTCCTCCAGGGTCGACATAGGGCTACTCGCCCTCCGGAAATCTGCGATCCCGGCAACAGGGGGTTGGAGCGGTGTCGGGCGACGGTTGATCTCACGGGTCAGTCGAGGTCGCCGTCCGGAAAGGGCAAGACAGTGAAGCTCCTCCTACGGCTCCCTTGGCCATCGAGGGGCGGACGGCGAGGATCGACGCCCCCGTTTTCGCTTCGCCCTGCCACTGGATATGCTCAGGGGAAGCGGCAGTTTGGAGGGTTCTGGGTGGTGAATGGCTTGAAGGTGGCCCCCGACGCATCCGTCGAGAAGAAGAGGGTCGGGGTGTTGGTCGTCGCGTACAACGCTGCATCGACACTCGCCAAGGTGCTCGACCGGATCCCGGCCGAGCTGAGAGCCGACATCGAAGAGGTGATCGTAAGTGACGATCACAGCCAGGACTCGACCTATCTGGTCGGCCTCGGCTACCAACAGCAGTCCGACTTGCCGATCACCTTGATCAGGCAACCCACGAATCTCGGCTACGGCGGCAACCAGAAAGCCGGGTACAAGCTCGCCATCGAGCACGGGCTTGACATCGTGGTCATGCTGCACGGCGATGGCCAATATGCGCCAGAGTCACTCCCGGAGATCCTCGCCCCCCTGTTGAACGACGAGGCCGACGCCGTTTTCGGCTCTCGTACCATGATCAAGGGCGCGGCCCGGAAGGGGGGTATGCCGCTCTACAAGTTCGTAGGGAACCGCATACTCTCCCGGTTCGAAAATGCCGCGCTCGGAACCAACCTGTCCGAATTCCACTCGGGATATCGCGCCTACTCGGTGAGCGCGCTCAAACAACTTCCGTTCGAGGAGAACACAGACGGATTCAACTTCGACACTCAAATAATTATCCAACTGCATGATGCCGGCATGCGCATCGCCGAAGTGCCCATCCCCACCTACTACGGCGACGAGATCTGTTATGTCGATGGATTGGGATATGCGGCTGACGTCACAAAAGACGTGATCACTTACCGGCTGCAAAAGGCCGGCTTCGGGGACGGAAGCCGAATCGCGCTCGTCGAGGAGTACCAGCTCAAGCCGAGCGAAGACAGCTCGCACGGCAGGATCACGAAGCTCCTGCAGCACCGACCGCCGAGCCGAATCCTGGACCTTGGGTGTTCGAGCGGGATGCTTGCTGAGCGGTTACGAGCTTTGGGGCACCAGGTAGTCGGCGTCGACGTGAACGACATCGACGGGGTCAGAGAGCGAACGGATTTCTTCGTCAGGGCCGACCTCAACGAGGGAATCCCATCGGAAGTCGGCTCAGGCTTCGACATTGTTCTGCTGGCTGATGTGCTCGAACATGTCCTCAGTCCTGGAACCCTGATGACGCAGGCCAGGGATGTCTTGTCGCCGAGCGGGACCGCTCTCATCTGCGTCCCGAACATGGCCCACTGGTACCCGAGGTTCCGGGCGACCCTGGGGATGTTCGATTACGACCAGCGGGGCATCCTCGATGCAACCCACGTGAGGTTCTTCACCCGCCGCAGTCTGGTCAAGCTGATCGAACGCCGGGGCTTCGCCATCCGGCGTATTGAGCCAGTCGGCCTGCCTTTCGATGCGCTGGGCGTCGAGAGCACGAGGGCCCGCACGGTGCGGCTCGTGGATCGAATGCTGTCGAATGTGTGGCCGACCATGTTCGGCTACCAGTTCATCGTCGAGGCGACGCCCGTCAGGGCCTGAGCCTGCGCTCAGGATCCGACGGCGCCTCCGGCAGCTCCTCCCTCTCCCGTCCTGGGCCGGCCCGGGAGACGACCCGGTTCCAGTCGCCGCCGAGCTACGGGCCCCCAGCCCGACGAAAATTGCGATGGCCAAGAGGACGATGCCGATGACACCCGTGAGGGCGGCTCGCTTGTGGTAATGCCCGTTCACGGCGACTTGCCGGGCACGAACCCCGGCAGCGAGTGGATCGGCACGGCAAGGTAGATCACCGCATAGATCAGGGCAATGACGCCCAGAACGGCACAGATCGCGCAAATGACCCACCTGGCGGAACTCGACACGTTACCCACCTCCAAAGTTCGAACTGCACTCCCCGCGGGGTCTGTGACCCCGACAGGCAGTGGATGGTAGCGCCCGATGCCTCCCGCCTGCCAGCCATACGCCCGGCGTGGTCCTCGGACCATGTCAGCTGGGCGAAGTACCATCTGATCACCGCAGTCGCATCACCATTTGTGACGAGATGGCCTGCCTCTGCAGGCGTTGGAGGTGTTCGGAGGCGACGGCGAGGGCGATGGATTCGAGCACGTGGAACGGCATGGTGCTTCGCACCGGAGATGATGGTGACGCTGCCGCAGCCGCCGGCCTCCACGCCGGGCAGATCAGCGAAGGGTTCTTGACCTTCCTGGGCCCGCGGTTCCTGCGGAGGTTGTACCGGCGGGTCACCCGGACGCCGGGCTGCTTCCTGCTCGTCGTCGTGGACCAGGGCACAACGGTGGGATTCCTCGCCGGCTCCACCGATGTAGCCGCTCTCTACCGATCGTTCGTGTGGCGTGACGGCTTCGCCGCCGCACTCGCGTCGGGCGGCCGCATCGTCCGATCGTCGCGTCGGGTCATCGAGACCCTTCGTCACGGCACAGGCGGTGCTGGCGAAGGTGCCGAGTTGCTCGCCGTGGCGGTCGATCCGGCGGCGCGCGGACACGGGGCGGGAACGCTTCTGGTCGAAGGGTTTCTCACGGAGGTCGAACGTCGGGGACAGCGTGCAGCCCACGTGGTGGTCGCAGCGGACAACGAGACCGCGGTCGCTCTGTACCGGCGAGCCGGGTTCCACGTCGTGGAGCGGTTCGAGCTGCATACGGGAACCGAGTCCCTCCTCATGCGGTGGTCGGGCCAGCCCGACACGGGGTCGTGACCCACGAGACCCTGATCGTCGCGCTGGCCGCTCTCGTCGCCACGGCGGCGCTGGTTCCGGTGTGCATCGTGGTCGCCCACCGCTGGGGGATCCTGGACCGCCCCGGGGCCCTGAAGTCCCAGGAGTCCCCCGTGCCCTACCTTGGTGGGGTCGCCGTCTTCGCCGGCGTGTGCGTCGGCGTGTGCGTCGGGCGGCCCGTCGGTGCTGGTCCCGCTGGCGGCCGCCCTGGCGTTGGGGGTGGGTGACGACCGGTTCGAGCTCCCCGCTCCTTTTCGGCTCGCCGGCCAATTGGGCGTCGGAGCCGTCATCGCCGCCACGCAGCCGGTGCACCTTCCGGGTTGGATCGGCGTACCGCTCATCATGGTGGCAGGCGTCGTTCTGATGAACGGGTTCAATCTGCTCGACGGCCTCGACATGCTGGCCGCGGGCGTCGGGGCGGCGGCCAGTGTCGGCTTCGCTGTCCTCGTATCCGGCCCGGCTCGTCTCATGGCGGCGTCCCTGACCGGGGCCCTGGTCGGGTTCGTGTGGTACAACCGACCTCCCGCCCGGATCTATCTGGGAGATGGTGGCTCGTACCTGATCGGGGCGTCCATGACCGTGCTCCTCGCCTACGCCTGGGGCGTCGGCATATCCGGCGGAACCGGCGTGATCGCGCTGGCCCTGCTGGCCGTCCCCGGGACCGAGGTTGCGTGCGCCATCGTGCGCCGCCACCGGAGCGGCCGCTCGCTTCTGAGCGGCGACCGCGCCCATCCGTACGACCTCTTGGTGGCGTGGGGGTGGTCCCGCACTGCGGCGAGTGCGACCTACATCGCGATCGAAGTGGTGATCGTCGCAATTGTGGGATTGCTGGGCCATACCTCCGTGCCCGTTGCCGTGGCCGTCGATGCCGCGGTGGCAGCAGCCCTTCTCGGAGGCGCCGCCCTCGTCGGCGGATTGAGCAGTCCCGCCGGGACCCGGCCGTGACCCGCGTGTACCTTTCCCCGCCCGAGGTGGGAGCAGAAGAGCGGCGGATGCTCCTCGACGCATTCGATTCCAACTGGATCGCGCCATTAGGGCCCGATGTCGATGCCTTCGAGCGCGAGCTGGCCGAAAGGATCGGTGTCGGCCACGCTGTGGCCCTCTCCAGCGGGACGGCCGCCCTCCACCTCGCTCTGCTGTTGGCCGGCGTGGAGCGGGGCGACGAGGTGCTGGTGCCGTCCTTCACCTTCATCGCCAGCGCCGCGGCCGTCACCTACCTGGGAGCTCAGCCCGTGTTCGTCGACTGCTCGGCCGACAGCTGGAACCTGGACCCTTCTCTGGTCGAAGAGGTGCTGACCGAGCGGGCCGCCGTCGGCCGGCTCCCTACCGCGGTGATCACGGTCGACCTGTACGGCGAGACCGCCGACTACGAGGCGCTGGAGTCCGTGTGCCGCCGGTTCGAAGTCCCACTCATCGAGGACTCGGCCGAGGCCCTCGGGTCGACCCATCGAGGGCGGGCGGCGGGCGCGTTCGGCGTCGCCGGGATCTTCTCTTTCAACGGCAACAAGATCATCACCACGAGTGCTGGCGGGATGCTGACGACGGTGTCACCGGAGTGGGCCGAGCGAGCCCGCCACTTGGCCACCCAGGCCAGAGAGCCCTTCTCCCACTACGAGCACACCGTGGTGGGGTACAACTACCGGCTCTCCAACCTGTTGGCGGCCCTCGGCCGGGCCCAGCTCCGCGGACTCGACGGTCGCATCGAGCGCAGGAGGCGGATCGATGCGGCGTATTCGGCTGGGCTGGCCGGACTTCCTGGCGTCTCCTCCATGCCGCGCACCGCCGCGGGCACGTCCAACTACTGGCTGACCTGCGTCCTCATCGATCCCGAGGCATTCGGAGCCGACAGGGAGCAGGTGCGACTGGCGCTCGAGTCAGCGGACATCGAGTCCCGGCCGACGTGGAAGCCGCTCCATCTGCAACCGGCATTCGCCGAGGCCAGTTTCGTGGGGAAGGGACATTGCGCCCGGGTCTTCGACCAGGGCCTGTGCCTGCCCACAGGGTCGGCGCTCTCGCCCGCCGACCAGTCCCGGGTCATCGAGATCGTCTCGTCCCAGGCCCGCGTCTGACCTGGGCCACACGGTCGCCGGTATCGTATCCTGATCGCCATGGACACCCGGCGGAACGGCACAGCGACGACGGGGAAGCCGAAGGCCCTGGCCTTCTATCTTCCCCAGTACCACCCCATCCCCGAGAACGACGAATGGTGGGGAAAGGGCTTCACGGAGTGGCACAACGTGACCAAGGCCCGGCCGTTGTTTCCCGGCCACTATCAGCCTCACCTCCCAGGAGAGCTCGGTTACTACGACTTGCGGGTGCCCGAGGTGAGGATGGCACAGGCCGAATTGGCCCAAGAGCACGGCGTACACGGCTTCGTCTACTACCACTACTGGTTCCATGGCCGCCGGCTGCTCGAGCGCCCGTTCGAAGAAGTGCTGGCTTCCGGGGTGCCGGACTTCCCTTTCGCACTGTGCTGGGCAAATGAGGAATGGACCCGGGGCTGGGACTCACAGACCGGTCATGTGCTCGTACGCCAGGAATTCAGTGAGAAGGACGATCGTGCGCACATCCGTGACCTCCTTCGGGCGTTCAAGGATCCTCGATACATCACCATCGACGGCCGACCGCTGCTGCTCATCTACCGCCCCGCTCTGATTCCGGACCTCGTCCGCACCAGCGAGATCTGGCGAACCGAGGTGCAGAGGGCCGGGTTCCCCGATCTGTACCTGTGCTGGGTCGAATCTTGGGGTATTCCGCCGGGCCGCCAGGGACCGAACCCTTTCGGTCTCGACGCATCGGTGGGATTCATGCCGGTTCTGGGCGGGGAGCTGCACCCGTCACTGGAAACGCTCAGGGGGCACCGGGTGCTCGACTACGAGTCGGCAGCCGAATCAGCCATAGAGCTCCTCGACTGCCCCTGGAAACGGTTCCCGTCGGTAATGGTGGGCTGGGACAACACCGCTCGCCGGGCGCGGGGTGCCACCATCTACCACGGTGCCACCCCGGCCCACTACGAGCACTGGCTGCGGGTCACCGCGGACTCGCTCGCCGGGGTCCGGTCCGAGGAGAACTACCTCTTCATCGTGGCGTGGAACGAATGGGCTGAGGGAAACCACCTGGAGCCCGACCAGCGATACGGCCGGGCCTTCCTCGAAGCAACCCGCGCGGTGCTGGTCGACCCCGCCGCGGTTCGAGCGACCGACCAGGCCATCACGCCGGAGCGGCCAGCCATGAGCAACGACGAACCGACGGGGACCGGCGGCGAGCAGCCCGACGAGTCGGTCGTTGGCGAGGTGACGGCCAACCTGGCTGGTCTGCTCGCCGAGCTGCAGCTGCGTCCGGGTCGACAGGTGGTCGAGCTCTCGGAACTGGAGGCCGTGTCGACGCACGACACGTCGTTTCATCGCTTTGGCACGGACGTGGTGCATGGCACGTTCACCGACGTCGCGTCGCTGAAGGCGACGCTCGACGGTATCGACGAAATCGGCGCCATTCTCCTCACCAACGTGCTCCAGCATCTCACAGAGCCTCAAGAGCTGTTGACCGCCCTTTCAGCCTGGTCGCTGGACCACGGTTCGCCCTCCCTACTCATCACTGTGCCCCACGTCGCCCATGTCGACATGGCGCTCCACGTCCTGTGCGGTCATTTCGAGGTCCAAGGGGCAGGCGTCCTCAATCCGGCGAACCTTCGCTTCTTCACCGAGGAAACGCTGCAACGCCTGGTCGATCGCTCGGGGTGGCGCGTGGTCGGAAGAGACGACCAGCACTCCTTGTACTCCGAGCAGTACGACGATGGGCTGCGCGACGGCCTCCCCGAGGAGATGGTCGCAGCCATTCAGGCCACCGTCCAGGCGGTCAATCCCAATTGGTCCGTGACGCACTTCGTATGGGCACTGGAGCCTTGCCCGGTCGACATGGCACCGAGCTCGTACGAAGAAGCGGTCGCATCGCTCGCGCCGGCCGCGGCACCGTCGATCACCCCGCAGGCGACGGCGGCCGTGGCCGACTTCTTCGCGTCGGTGGGCCTCATGGCCAGTGAGACCACCCGGCGCGCCGTCGCCGCGCAACGCAGGGCGGCTGCTCAACCCTCGTTGTCCCTGCCGAAGAGGGCAGTCCTCAAAGTCATCTACAGCTCACCCGGCCTGGCCGCCACCTTCAAACGCGTCTACAGCCGACTGCGCGCCGGGCGAGGGCTTCCTGACTCGTGATCTTGCACGCGCCCCTCGGCGACCCGTCGTCCACTCCACCCGAAGCCGCCATGCCGGACGGACCCTGGCTGCTCGTGGTGGGCATGCACCGGAGCGGCACCTCGGCGGTCACCGGTGCCTTGGGGTATCTCGGGTTGGCGGTCCCGGTGGCACAGGACCGGTGGGCACCCTCGCCGGACAATCCCGACCACTGGGAGAGCCGGGCACTGGGGAACTATGACGACGCCCTCCTCGAGCGTCTCGGTGGCACGTGGGACCGCCCGCCCGATCCGGCGCTCGACTGGGCGTCCGATCCCGACCTTGGCATCGATGGACTGGGTGACCCCGCTGAGGCCGCAAGCAAGGCGTTCCCGAACCCTGGGCCCGTCGTGTGGAAGGACCCACGGTCCTGCCTGCTCTTGCCGTACTGGTTGGCCCGCATCCCCAAGCCGGTCGCTGCGGTTTTGATCTGGCGCTCACCCCTCTCGGTCGCACGCTCACTCCAAGCTCGGGACGGCATGCACCTGGCCGACGGCTTGGCGCTGTGGGAGCGCTACAACCGGTCGGCCCTGGCGGGCCTCGTCGGCGTCGACACGTTCGTCCTTCGGTACGAGTCCATCGTCGAGAACCCCGTGGGAAAGATGGGCGAGCTCATCGGTTGGTTGAAAGACCTCCCCCAGTTCGCTCTCCACGTGCCGCAATGGAATACCAGAGGGGCGAGTGCCGGCATCTCCCCAGAGCTGCTTCGTCAGCACGGTTCCGACGAATCGAAAATCCTCCTCGGCGAGCAGAGCCGGTTGGTCGAGCACCTCGGCTCCTTGGAAGGTCCCCACCGACCCCTGGCCTCGCCTCCGCCGGGGACGGAGTCGCCGTGGACGACTGCGGTGTTGGGTGATCGACAGCAGCTCGCCGTCCTGTCCCTCCAACGGGACAGGCTCCGCGAGACAGCGCGGCAGCAGCGGTGGCGGGCGAACGAAATGTCAGCAGAGTTGGCGGTCGCACGCTCGGAGATCGAGTCCCTGCGAGCCGAGGTGGAGGGTATCGGCGAGGCGTACGACCAGATCCGGGGCTCGACGAGTTGGCAGATCACCCGGCCGCTTCGCCAGATCACCGCTCTGCGGGACCGAAAGGGCGGTACCTCGCTGGCCAACTGACGTCATTGCCTGGTTACGACCCTCCCCCCGATCCGTCCTCAGCTACCGACTGTTTGCACCCTCAGGAAGACCATCCGGTTACCGTGCTTTGCCCAACCAGCGGGGTCGTTCGAAGTGTCGGCGGGCGAACCGGTGGTACCAAGGGAAAGACTTGAGTACGTGACTCACGTACTCGTCCGCTAACAACCCACTCAGCTCGACGCGGTGACTATCTTCTGTGGGCGAAGCCTTTCTTCGGATGGTTCGCTGTAGAGCCAACACACGTTGACTGAGTTCACGGGACAAATCGATCTCAGGGCTCACCTGGCGAGCTACCTCCCGTAACGTCTTGAACTCGGGCCTGGATGCAAACGAAGCGAGCAGAAGTAGCGGCTCGACAGTATTGCTACGGAACGCGCTGCTACCAAAGTTCGTCCGGCTCTGAGCCTTGCTGTGACAACGGAAGGTAGCGAGCCGGTCGGGCAACCAATGGAGTCCACGGTTCACGGCTATTCGGGTCCACATCTCATAGTCGGACCAGAGTACGAACCGGTCATCGAAGTATCCGACGTCCTTTATGACATCATGCGGAAAGAGAGTAAAGACAGGTTCACCGATGAAGTTGTCATTCAGTCTGTCTAGGACAATCCGCGAGATGTCCTCTGCTTCGAAAGTTCTGGTCTCTCCGACCTTGTGGAGGGGGTTTTCAGCGACGTAGTTGTTGAAATCCTCCTGGAAGCGATGATCTACATCTTGGTATGCAATCTGTCGATCACACACCACCATGCGTCCTGTTTGGTCGACCGCTCTGACCATTACCTCGATGCAGTCATCG
Source organism: uncultured Acidimicrobiaceae bacterium (assembly GCA_963728845.1). Taxonomy (GTDB): domain Bacteria; phylum Actinomycetota; class Acidimicrobiia; order Acidimicrobiales; family RAAP-2; genus Bog-473. The sequence continues at coordinate 13,449 of CAVSLS010000036.1, read as the reverse complement.
GCTAGGTAATCATCCTGGCCCATGAACTTGATCCATCTTCCCTGAGCCAAATCTAGGCATCGATTCCAGTTTCCCGGAATCCCTAGACGTGCCGGATTCCGGTGAATAACGAGCCGCCTGTCTGCCTGGGCAAATTGATTGGCTATGTCGAGCGTTCGATCACTCGAGCCATCGTCGCAGACAATGATTTCAAGGTTCTGGAAGGTCTGCCGAATCGTGCTCGTAAGGCACTCCCCCAGATACTCCTCGCCGTTGTATGTTGGTATGCACACACTGACCAGAGTCACCGGGAAGCTCCGGGACAACGAGCCTTCGAGACTCCACAGGGGACCTGACACCTAAGGCTCAAAATGTCGGGCTCCGACGTCTCCTCGAACGACTTCGATGACTTCCGATGATCGCAAACCTGAGGCTGGAGTCTGAACATGAGCCATTTCTCCCGGGGAGGTCTGCATGATCGAAGTGAATACGGCTTGCGCGGATCATGAGGCCCACAAGACTTTGTACATGCGCAATAGATCAGACCGGAAAGTATCGGGCAATTGTGTTGGCCAGGTTCACCCTGGGCATGAGACATTCCTCTATTGACCATCCGAGTTGTTGAGTGGCAGAGAGCTCTTGTTCCAAGGAGTACTGACGCCTAGTCCTTGTGGCGATAACGGGACGAACGGCCGCCACCAAACGCCTCCATTGCCTCGGTGAGGGCTGCAACTCTCCTTGGATCCAATGCCGGCGAGCCATCCCGAAACCATGGTGAAACGCCGCGCGACGTAGTGCTTTGGACGTGGTTCTGCCCGGAAGGGGCCGATGCCTGACGACAGCGGTAGGGCAATACACCAATCGATGCCCAGCGAGGAACAGGCGATGCATCATCTCAAATTCCTCGTTCGCCAGGGCCAGGCCTCTCGTATTACCAAGTCGGGGATCGAACAGTTGATCAGCCTTAAGCGAAGATCGCCTGATGGCCATGTTAGCTCCGATCGGTAGATTGTGCCCTCCAGCAAACTCAAAAGGACTCTCTCCATAGTCGATGAGTTCGACTAAGGCTCCATGCTCGCCAATGTTCGCTGAGACACCTTCATGCAAGATCCTTCCCCCAGTCGCGGCTACGCGTGGATCCTCAAATGGTGTTGTCAAGGCTTCTAACCAGCCGGGATCAACGACGACATCGTCATCAGTAAAGACGATCAGATCACCCGTGGAGGCTGCCACACCAGCATTTCGTGCGCTGGACTGTCCCGGTCGGCTCTCTGGGACGTACGTCGTCCATCGAAAACCCTCTACCACCTGCTTCGTGTTGTCGGTCGATCCATTATCAATTACGAGCAGCTCGGAATCAGGAAGGAGGTTGGTACCAATCGACTCGAGGCAAGCAGAAAGAATTTGTGCACGATTGTATGTGCATACCACGACTGAAATCTTCTGCAAGACCGTGACCTCTTGGAGTCGGATTGCCGCATCACTTTGCGTCTCGTGCCATTATGCCCAATAGCCGTGTGAGGAGCGTAATAACCGCTCGGACGGGCGCATCGATGCACCCGCGGTCGACCGTGCTGTCGTCATTGAGGAAGAACCGGCAGAGGGTCGCGTGCCACTGACGCAACCCTGTTGCACCAGGAATCCCAAATTCACCTGGGCGCGATGGCTCGTCATGCCCAGTGCGCCAGCGGTGCCGATGACCGATAGCTCATGCTCTGCACCGTCACCCCCAATCGCTCTTTACCTGGCTGGCAAAAGTGTCCCCGCGTCGCGCCGACGACGCTGGGAGATTGGTCGTCGTCTGCGCCCACGGACGCTCGCGCCGTCATGCTGCCACCTCGTGCCCTGACCACAGACCTCGGGCCACGTCCGGAACGTCGACGACCTGGTCGTCCAAGCTGGGCCCAGGGCTCCCGGGGCTCCCATGGTCATGAAGCGCGCACAGAGGCTCAAGGCACCTTTGTGGTAAACGTTGAGTCCCTTGTGACGAGGATCATGTCAGGCGCGCCGGCGGGAGTCGAGTGAAGGTCGAAGAAGCTGTGACAATCCATTCGGGAGTGGCACCCGAATCCGACCACACACGACCGGCTGCGTCCGTCCGCATGGGAAAGCGCACGGTCGTCTGCGTCGCCGTTGCTGCGTCCTTGGGTCTCTTGCCATTTCTTGGAATATCGATGTTCGCCGATGAAGGCGCCACCCTCTACTCGGCTCACCTGTCGTGGTCGAATCTCTGGGCTCAATCACAGCACGTAGATCTCGTCTTTCTGCCGTACTACGTCCTCGTTCACTTCTGGCTGATGGTTTCGGGGAACATCGCATGGGTGCGGGCTCTCTCGCTCTTCGCGTACTTCGGCACCATCGTGGTCGTTGGCTGGACCGGCCTGCGTATCGCGGGAAATTGGTGCGGCATCATCGCCGCCGTCCTGACCGCAACCAGCACGCTCCTCATTCTCAAGGCGCTGAATGCCCGACCGTATGCGCTCAGCACCCTCCTGGTCGCCATCTGTGCGGTCTTCTTGTTCAAGTGGCTCGACGACTCCCGCGCCCGGTGGGCGTGGGCGTTCAGCCTTGTGGCGCTCCTCGCCACCGCGGTGCAATTGTTTTCACTGCTTGCTCCGGCTTCCATGCTCATCTGTGTCTTGGTGGTTCGCCCGGGGCTGATGGCACAGCGTCTGCGGGTCCTGGCCGCACCCATTGCTCTCCTCGCCGTGGTCTCCGGCGCATGGATCGTCGCCAGCATGAGACAGGTGGGCCAGGTGAACTGGATCGCAAACGAAGGGGCCAACAGCCGCCTGCTCGCAGAGGTACGCGGCCCCCTCATCGGTGAGTTCTACGACCTCGTCGTGCTGATCATCGTGGTGGTCGTTGCCGTCAAGGTCGCCGCCGCTCTGTGGAATCGCAACCGCCGCGACGCAGTCGTCGAACGAGTCAGTGCGGATCGGGACACACTTGCCCTCACGATCGGCTGGACGGTCGTTCCCACGGTCGTTCTGTCGATTGCCTCGTTCGTGCACCCAATTTACTCCGATCGGTACGTCACGGCATCAGCTGCGGGGGCCGCCTTGCTGCTGGCATTCGTTTGCGTGCGCGTGTTCCCGGAAATCCTGGGCTCATCACGGGTTTCGGATCAGATGGCGAACAGAAGACTGCCGCGACGCGTGATGGCGACTTTTGGCGTCACCGCGGCCTACGTCCTTGTCATCGGTTACCTCAGCTCGGCCTCGGCCCTCCAAGAAGACCTGCACGGTGCGGCAAGTTACGCAGCAACGAACGAGCAAAACGGAGACGTGATCGCCCTTCCGGACCACGCCATTACCTCGGCCATCGATTACTACCTGGCGAGCGACAATCGGCGCATGTCGCTCTGGCCACAGACTGGCGTTCGACAGCAATATGTCGAAGGATTCGACCTGTCGCTGACTCCGTATTCGACCGATAACCTTCCCCGGCGAGTATGGCTCGTGACCGACGGCAGCGTACCGGGCGTTGAACGCTTCGAAGCAGTTCTCGAATACCTGGGCTATGCACTCTCCGAAGAACACCAGTTCACCGGGGTCACACTCTTGCTCTACGACCAAGCTCGGGCCAGAACCGATCGCCTTCCGCCGTGATGACGAGCTCAACCGAGGGAAGGCGTCCAGCGGTCGATCCACGCCTGCAGGACCAGCACGTCCCACAGCTCGTAGCCGAGGTCCCGTCGGCCCGACCGATGCAGGTCCCAGGCCTGGCGAACAGGCAGTGGATCGAGAAGTCCCTGGGCCCGCAGACGGCCCTCGTCGAGAAGGTGCTCAGCCCAAGTGGAAAGCTCTGTACGCAGCCACGGTCCGATCGGCACGCCGAACCCCATCTTGGGCCGTTCGACCAGCTTTGCCGGCACATGGCGTGCGAGCACTTGGCGCAGCAGCCACTTGGTGTGACCGCCACGCAACTTCGCCTGCAGTGGCAGGCTCCACGCCAGGTCGAGGACCCGTCGATCGAGGAACGGGACCCGGGTCTCGAGGGACACCGCCATGGCGGCCCGATCGAGCTTGACCAGGATGTCGTCGGGCAGGTAACCCACGAGGTCGGACCAGAGCATCTGCTCGGTGATGCCACCGTCGGAGACCGGTGAGCGGGGGCGGTCGCCCGCTTGGTCGCGGGGGTCTGCCCCGATCACCATCGATTGCGCATCGTCCCAGTGGGTGGTGAGTGCCCGGTAGGCGTCCTCGGGGTCCGAGGCGGCGAGGACGCGAGCCAATTTCACCACCTTGGTCGACGGGTTTCGCACCTGCCAGCCGGCCGGGAGCATCCGGGCCGCCTGGTCGACCAGGGCCGGCGGCACGCGGCCAAGGGCTGAACTTCCGGTCCGGCGTATCCCTGTCGGCAGGACGGCGGCCCTCCCCCAGACGCGGTCGAGCCAGGCATGCCGGTTGTAGCCCGCGAACAACTCGTCCCCGCCGTCTCCCGACAATGAGACGGTGACCTCCCGGCGTGCGACCCGGCTCACCAGGTAGGTCGGGATCTGAGAGACGTCGGAGAAGGGTTCGTCCCATATTTCGGGAATGCGGGCGATCACCTCGACCGCCTCGGCGTCGCCCACGTGGACGGCGGTGTGGTCCGTCCCGAGGTGCGCGGCGACCGCCGCCGCATCGGGGGACTCATCGAAGGCCCGGTCGGCGAATCCCACGGTGAACGTGCGAACCGGCCTCGTGGCGTTTTGCTGCATCAGGGCCACGATGGTGCTCGAGTCGATGCCACCGGAGAGGAATGCCCCCACCGGGACGTCCGCGACCACCCTGGCGGCAACGGCTTCGGACAGGGTGGCCTCGAGTTGATCCGTCATCTCCGAGTCCGACCCGACAAACGGGTGCTGCCGTGCCGCTGCCACGGCGTCCGCTGCGGACCAGTAGCAGCGCTGTTCCGGGAGCGCACCCGGGATCGTCGTGTGGGTCAACGTCACCAGATGGCCGGGGAGGAGCTTTCGAACACCTCGCCATATCGTGTCGGGAGCGGGGATGCAGTTGTGGCGGAGGTAGCGTGCGACAGCCCGTCGATCGAGCTCAGCGCTGAATCCGGGCAACGCGCAGACTGCCTTCAGCTCGGACCCGAACGCGAAGACCGCGCCCACCCAGCCGTAGTAGAGCGGCTTCTCACCGAAGCGGTCGCGTAGCAGGTGGAGCTCGCGCTCACGCCTGTCCCACAGCGCCGCGGCGAACATCCCCTCTGAGGCATCGAGCGCTCGGTCGACTCCCCAACACTCGACCGCCGCCACCAACGCCTCGGTGTCGGAATCACCGCGGAAGCGCATCCCCGTCCGCTCCAATCGATGCCGGAGCTGACGATGGTTGTAGATCTCCCCGTTGTAGGCGATCACCCAGCGGCCACCGGCCGAGACCATCGGTTGCGCTCCGCCAGGCCCCAGATCGATGACAGCCAGACGCCGGTGACCGAACGCAATTCCTGCGTCGGCGTCGACCCAGAGGCCCCTGTCGTCCGGCCCACGATGCTCCAGGGGCGCGGCCATGGCCGATGCCAGGGCACCAAGCCTGTCGGCACCCGTCGAGGCGGCCGGGTCGAGGAGGCCGGCGATCCCGCACATGCCGGGTCAGCCCACCCGTCGACCGTTCACGTGGGCGCAGGTGACCACGGAGCCCCGGAACGACGGGTAGGGCAGAGCGACACTGAACCGGTCCGGCATCCGCGCATCATCGGCTGTCGCGGTGTGGCCGTCAAGCACGGCTCTCACGAACCGACGTCGGCGATGCGAAACCGGCTCAACGAGATGGGGATCCGGGGGGCTCGTTCGACTGCGGGAGCTCGCCTTCGGCGCGCCGATAGGCGGGGTTCTCACCGAACCGGCCCCGGGCGCCGTCCCAGAGGCCATGGAGGATCGCTCGGCGCTCGTCGCGCCCAGATGCCTTCTGCAGATGGCGCGCGGAGTAGGCCAAGTGCCACACGTGCCACGAGGGATGCCCGTGTCGCCGCGCCAGGAGGAAGGAATTGCAGCGCGTGGTAGTACGACCGCCATGACTCGTGTTCGTCTGTCGGGCGATGCGGTCCAAGGGCCTGGGCCCGGCCGGCCGACGTCTGCTGGTCAGCGACGGCCCGTGCCGACACGCCGTCGACCAACACCTCGAAGCCCCCTTGTCGGACGCGGCAGAAGAAATCGAAGTCCTCGAGACCGAAGAACCACTCCGGGTCGGGCACGATGCCGGCGTCGAAGACGTCCCGGGACAGCAGCGTTGCCCCCCAGCTGGCCACATCGACCGAATCAAGCTCGTAGGGGTTCCCCGACGGCGGGACCAGGTTGGCCGTGTGGGCTCCTCGGCCGACGAACCGTCGCCCGTAAGCCACCACGGCCCCGACGGGCGCGCCAGGCAGCAGCCCGCGCCCTTCGGCTCGCGCCACGACGTCGGACAGCCTCGGGGTGGGCAGCGCGAAGACCCCGACATCGTCCTCGCACAGATAGGCCCACTGCACGGACGGGTCCTCGAACACGGCCTCCATCCCCGCTCCGAAGCCGCCTGCAGGTCCGAGATTGCGCGGCAATCGGAGCATACGGACTCTGGACTCCAGGTTCGCGTCGTCGAGTCCGCCTTGCCCGTTGACCACCACCACCATACGGTCGGGCAGGAGGCCTTCTCGCTCGATCAAGGAGCGCACCACCTCAGAGGCGAGGCGTGGCCTCCGATGCGTGAGGACGACCGCCGACACCGATGCCGGTGCCGGTGCCGTCGGGGTCTGGGCGCGAGTGCCGTCCGACCGGCTCCGATCGTTCGTCACTGCGCCCCCATCTCTATAGGCTAACAACGGTCGTGGAGGACATCTGGGTGGCGGAGGAGCGAGGTACGAGCGATCGTCCGCTTATCAGCGTGATCGTGCCCGTCCGCAAAGGCATGCCGTGGATCGAGCAGCAACTCCAGGCCCTGTCGACCCAGGAAGTACCGGCCCACTGGGAAGTCGTGGTGGCCGACAATGGTTCCGACGACGGGACCAGCGCCTGCGTCGAGCGTTGGGCCGAACGGCACCCTCGTATCCGCCTGGTGGACGCCTCCGCCCGTCGGGGGGCGGCGGCGGCACGCAACACAGGGGTCCGGTCGGCCCGGGGCCGGCTCTTGGCCTTCTGTGATGCCGACGACGTGGTGCGGTCGGGGTGGCTTGCCTCCATCTGTGGGGCGCTCTCGGGCGCTGACCTGGTCGCGGGGGTGTTCGACTTCGGCGCGCTCGAGGGGCACCCGAGCTCGTCCCCGGTCCCGGCAGCCACACGTCAACTGGGATTCCTCCCCTTCGCCCTCACCGCCAACCTGGCCGTCCGCAGGGAGATCTTCGACGCGGCGCACGGCTTCAACGAGGAACTGTGGCCAGGAGAGGACGTGGACCTGTGCTGGAGGCTGCAACTGGCCGGGTACCGGTTCACCGTGGCGGCCGATGCCATCGTGGAGAAGCGCGAGCGTGCCACCGCCCGTCCCATCTTCCGTGCCGCCTGGTCGTACGGAAGGTGCGGACCCCGGCTCTACGTGCGCTACCGCGCCAAAGGCATGCGGCGCGACCTTCGGGGAGCGGCAAAGGCGTGGGTCTGGTTGATCGCCGCGAGCCCCGGTCTGGTCAACCCTTTGCGACGCCGTACCTGGGTCCGGACGTTCGGGATACGCGCCGGGCGATTGGCCGGATCAGTGAAACTCCGTGCGTTCTTCCCCTAGCCGTTCCGCCCGATGGCAGGGCGTGGAAGCCGTCAGTCGACGTTCCACGTGGTGCCGACGTACAGCGGGGCCGCCACCATGACCCCCTCTGGCGGGTTGAGGACGTCCGGACCGAAGGCGCCAAAGGAGAGGATCGGCTTCCACGGGAGCAGGGGGTTGTCGGCCCACTTGCCGAAGCCGGACATCGCGGTCCAGACGGAGTACCCACCCTTGGGCAGAGGAATGTTGTGCAGCCTGCACGTCACTTCGAAGTCGCCGGACGGGAACAAGCCGTGGTACTTGGTGATGAAGATGGGGAAGGCGGTTCCCAGTGAGATCCCGACGAAGAGGTCGGCTTCGACCGACTCGGGCGAGTTCAGGGTCATGCGGACCTCGGCGTCCTCCAGCGAGAGAACCTGACCTCCGTCCGGACCGGTGATGGATGACTTCAGCAGTCGGATGACGCCGTCGTTGGAGGTGGCCACCGACGCATCCTCCTGCACGGAGGCGCGGTACAGGGCGGCCACTTCCCTGGTGGGGCCCGCCGCCCGCACCCTCGCATCGGCCAACCACATGGACTGTTCGCAGGTTGCCTCGACCGAGGTCAGGTCGTGGGATACGTAGACGAGCGTGGTGCCCTGGCGCACCACCTCTTCAATTCGCTGGATGCACTTCTGCTGGAAGTTGGCGTCGCCCACCGAGAGCACTTCGTCGACGAGCAAGATCTCGGGCTCCAGGAACGCGGCGATGGAGAAGCCAAGGCGCATCTGCATGCCGAGCGAGAAGAACTTGACCTGCCGGTCGATGGCGTCGTTGAGCCCGGCGAACTCGACGATCTCGTCGAATCGTTCATGGCTCATCTTGCGGCGCATGCCGAGTACTGCACCGTAGAGATAGACGTTCTCGCGTCCTGTCAGGTCGGGATGAATGCCGCTGGTCACACTGAGGAGCGCACCCAGGCGACCCTCAACCTGGCACACGCCGGCCGATTGGTAGGTCACCTTGCTGATGATCTTCAACAGCGTGGTCTTGCCGGATCCATTGATCCCGATGAGCCCGAGCGTCCCCCCGGGCTCCACGCTGAGGCTGACGTCCTTGAGCACCCACCGATAGTCCTTCCGCGTCCCCTCGGTGAAGGAGCGACGCAGCCGGACGAACTGGTCGTAGAAGAGAGGTGCCGTGCGGTCAGCCCGGAACTTCTTCCACACGTGCTCGATTCGGATGGACCCCTTAGGCAATGTCGGCAAAGTTCACCTCATACCGCTTGAAGATCCGGTAACCGACAGCCAGGTAGAAGATGGCGCCGGCGATGGCCGCCAGCAGAGGTCCGGGGACAGGGTTCAAGCCTTGGAGCATCGTACGGCGGACGTCGTCGATCACCGGCCCCAGCGGACTGACGAAGCCGTAGACCAACTGCCACTTCGGCGGAATGCGGCTGAACTGCCAGATCACCGGCGTGGCGAAGAGGCCCAACATGATGACGATCGGGAGGATCTGGGCGAGGTCGCGCATCTGGATGATCAACGCGGACACTGCGATCGTGATGCCAACGGTGAAGGCCAGCTCGATCACTATCAGCAGGGGCACCCAGACCGTCGTGGGGTACGGGACGAAGCGATAGATCACGAAGAGCAGGAACAGAGGGATCCACGCCAGCACGGAGTTCACCGCATTCACCAGAATGCTCTCGAGCGGAAAGCACTCTCGCGGGAACTGTGTCTTGCTCATGAGGGCATTGTTGGTCAGCAGCGAGGTGCCACCGGTCCCAAGGCTCCCGGAGAAGAAGGTCCAGCACAAGATCCCGATGTAGGCGAAGAGGGGGTACGGGATCCCGGGAACCCCGTTCGCCGACGTCCGAGAGAAGATGATCGTGAAGATGCCCAGCATGGCCAGCGGGAAGATCAGAGCCCAGAGCAGTCCGAGGGTGGCCTGCTTGTACTGGGCCCGCAGGTCACGCTCGGCCAGGGTGTAGATGATGTCGCGGCTCGCCCAGAGAGCGCGGAGCGACGTTCCCAGCCGAGCTTGGTGACGGTAGATCAGGTGGCTCGGTGGCTCTGCCGGCAACGATGCGTCACCGCTGGAGGCGGCGGCGCTCGCGCCAAATGACACCCCCCCCTCCGAGGGAGTCGGCAAAGTCATCGAATACGGCACCTCTCCGCCCGCGCCTGCAGGCCCTCGTTCCCAACCCACATGGAAGACAGACAGTATCGCGCATGCTGCGAACCGCCGAGAGGCCGGGCGGGGGTTTCGGCCGGTACTATCGCCGCGTGGGCGTTGAAGAGGGGTTTCGGACCCGTGCGCCCGATCGACCCCTGCGAGTGCTGCTGGTCATCAAGTGCCTCGGCTACGGGGGCGCCGAACGCCTGTTGGTGGACATGGTGGCGGGGGGCGACGCACAACGGTTCCACTACGAGGTGGCCTACGTGCTCCGGGACCAGGACGCCCTGGTGCCGGCGATCGTGGCGGGCGGAACGCGTGTGCACGCCCTCGGCGCCACCAACAACGCGGATCTGCGGTGGCTGGCGGCCCTTCGCCGACTGCTGGTGCGCGGGCACTTCGACGTCGTGCACTTCCACCTCCCGTATGCAGCCGCACTGGGGCAGCTGGTCGTGGCTTCCGTGCCCCGCTCTGCTCGGCCGGGGGTCGTCTACACAGAGCACAGCTTGTGGGACCGTGCAAGGCTCGCGAATCGAGCGTTGCTGCGTGCCTCGATGAGCAGAGGGGAACGACTGGTGGCGGTGTCGCAGGCGTCGTACGACGCCCTTCCGGCAGCCCTGCGCCGCCGAGCCACGATCGTCGTGCACGGTGTCGATCTGTCCCGGTCGGACTCCCTGATCGCCCGTCGGTCAGAGCTGCGGGACCGCGTGCGGTCCGAGCTCGGGGTACGCGACGAGGAGTTGTTGTTCATCACCGTTGCCAACCTCCGCCCCGAGAAGGGCTACGACGTCTTGCTCACTGCGGCCCGATCCATCGCGGACAACGGGCTCCCCATCCGGTTCGCCGCGGTGGGACGCGGCCCACTGGGTCCCTCCCTGCGCGCCCGTCACATGGAGCTCGCGCTCGGAGAGCGGTTTCAATTCCTCGGCCAGCGCGACGACGTGCTGCAGCTGCTGGCGGGCGCCGACGCTTTCGTCCTGGCCTCGCTCCATGAGGGCCTCCCCGTCGCGTTGATGGAAGCCACCAGCGTCGGGTTGCCCATCGTGGCGAGCTCCGTCGGCGGCGTGCCCCAGGCACTCGAGGACGGGGTGGACGCCCTGCTGGTGCCTCCGGGCGACCCCGGCTCCCTGGCCGATGTCATGAAGCGGCTCGCGTCGGACCCGGAGCTGCGTCCGCGGCTCGGCCGCCAGGCCAAGCTCCGCAGCTCCATGTTCGACATCGCCGAAGCGAACCGGGCCGTCGGCGACATCTACCTGCGGGTGGATCGGGCGCGTCGAGCACGCTGGTCGGGAAGAGGTTGGTCCACGTCACCACGGTGGACATGAGCTTGGTGCTCCTGCTCGGCCCACAACTCCGAGCGTTTGCCGAGGCCGGCATGGAGGTCGTCGGGGTGTCGGCTCCGGGACCGTACGTCTCCCAGCTGGAATCGTGGGGCATCCGTCACGAGCCCTTGCGGCACGCCACACGCTCCACCGCCGTCGGCCAGGACGTCATGGCGCTGATGGAGCTGTGGCGCCTCTTCCGGCGGCTCAAGCCCGACATCGTCCACACCCACAATCCCAAGCCCGGACTCTACGGGCGGGTGGCCGCCCGAGCGGCGGGGGTGCCAGGCATCGTCAACACCGTGCACGGCCTCTACGCCAGTCCGGAGGATCGGACGGCACGCCGTGCCCTCGTGTACGCCCTCGAACGAGCGGCATCCCTGGGCTCGGGAGCCGAGCTGGTGCAGAACCCCGAGGACTTCCGCGTGCTGGCCCGTCTCGGCGTACCGAGACACAAGCTGGTTTTGCTCGGGAACGGCGTCGACCTGCAGCGCTTCCATCCGGCGGCAGACGAGCAGGGTCACCGAGAGGCCAAGGCGGACCTCGGCGTCGACGTCGACGCCGTGGTGGTCGGGACCGTGGCTCGCCTGGTCTGGCAGAAAGGGTTCCACGAGCTGTTCGAGGCCGCCGAGCGGCTGCGTGACACGCTTCCCGACGTCGTCTTCGTGGTCGTGGGTGGATCCGATGCCGACAAGGCCGATGCCATCTCGTCTGAGCAGTTGGCCGCTGCCGCTCGCCGCGGGCGCATCGTCTTCGCCGGTAGCAGGGACGACATGGAGCACGTCTACCCGGGATTCGATCTCTTCGTGCTGCCTTTCCACCGCGAGGGTTTTCCTCGTTCGGCCATGGAGGCAGCGGCGTGCGGTCTGCCGGTCGTCGCCACTGACGTTCGCGGTTGCCGACAAGTCGTCTCCCCCGGACAGACGGGGTTGCTCGTCCCGCTGCACGACCCTGTGCGACTGGCCGCGGCGATCGAGGAGATCGTGCGTGACCCAGCCCTGCGCCGGGAGATGGGCTCCGCGGGTCGGCGCAAAGCCGAGGCCGAGTTCGATGACCGGATCGTGGTCACCAAGTCACTGGAGGCCTATGAACGGGTCCTGGCCACGACGTCTTCGACGAGGCGCCGGACGCCCTCCTCGGCAACCCGGCCTTCGTAGCGCTCCAGGTACAGCGCCTCCGCCGCCCGGGTCAGGCGCACGCGAACGCAGGGTCGCGCAGCAGGCGCACGGTGGCCGCGGCGAAGTCCTCCGGACCGTCCGCCAACAACAGATGGACGCCGTCTTCCACCTCCAATCCCTCCGCGCCGAGGCGGGTGGACACGACGGGCACACGGTGGGCGAACGACTCGAGGATCTTCACCCTGGTCCCACCGCCGTAACGGACCGGCACAACGGCCACCGATGCACGAGCGAGCTCCTCCCGTCCATCGATGGGACCTGTCCGACCACGGTGACCACCCCGGGCTCGTGCAGCTTGTTCACGCTCGTGACGGGACGGCCGACGAGTCGTACCTCGGTCGCCGGCTCTGCGGCGCGGATGCGGGAGCGATGGCATTGGCGAGCCACTCCGCCCCGTCGATGTTGGGCGAAATACCGAGGCTCCCTTGGAAGAGCACGACTGGCGGTCCGTCGCTGGCCGGGTTTCCGGCCGGCCGCCGCGGCCGAGGGTACGTGTTGGGTATCACGGTGACGTTGCCCAGTGCGGACCTGGCGGCGTCGAGGTCGCTCGGGAGCACGACGCTCTCGACCCGCGCCGCCACCGACCGCTGGAATCTGCGCCAGTCGCCGGCGTTGAGCCGGGTCTGGTACAGGGCCACACGGGTCCGTACGGAGCTTCGCCACGGGGTGGTCCGCTGCTGCTCGGCCATCAGTTGGGCCCGGAGCTGGGTCTTGACATCCTCGAGATCCATGAGGTCCACGATGGTCGGGCCGAAGTCGGGCCGACCGCCCCATTCGTACGAGGGCGCGGTCGAGAACCACACCAGGTCGTACGGCGGCCGGGCCCAGTCTCGCAAGGCAAGTCGGGGTGCGGGGTCGGCTCGGGTCATGACCACCTCGAGCGGTACTCCGCGGCGCGCCACCCAGTCCACGCGCCACCTGAGCTGCGAGGACATCCGGGGGAACGGGACCCCCACGGAGCGCGCAACGGTGACTGACGGAGGCAGGACGATCTTCGATCGGAGCGGGTCGTGGAAGACGAAGAGATCGAGGTCGCTCACGGACGCCAGCGCCTCCACGACCAGGGCCAAGCGCACGAGCGCGCCCCCGAGCGACGGCCACGGCACGTCGTGGGCCACCAGCAATGACCTCACGGTCCGGTCACCGCTCCGCATC
>CAVSLS010000035.1:0-11458 GCA_963728845.1 uncultured Acidimicrobiaceae bacterium | reverse complement strand
TGGTTCCAGAAGAGCTCGAGACGGCTCTCTTTGGGTGGGTCGGGCTGCCCGTGGAGTGTTTCCCAGAACTATCCACGGAATCGTTTACAGTCTGGGAAGAGACCCGGCGGCTGCCGTCTCGTGGAACTATCCACGGAATCGTTTCAGCGGAGTCTGGGAAGAAGTTACTCTCCCCGGAGAGCTCAGGCGTCGCGCGACCGCACCCACCACCAGGCGAAGCCCACCAACGCCAGGGCGAGCACGAGGAAGATCCCCGCCTCCATCCCCTGGAAGGCCCAGAAGCGGCTGTCGGGCTGGTAGGTGCACCAGCTGGTGGAACCCGTGCGAGGCCAGGCACCGGCCGTTCACCCCCTTCCCCGTTCAAGAGGACGCGCGCGGCAGTCGGCGGGGATTTCGTTGATGGGAAACTCGTTCCCGAGGTCTTGGCCGCGGCCGTTCACGAAGCTGGTCGAGAGGATCCAGGCGCCGGAAGGGGTGCTGGCCGGACCGACGGGTGAGAACAGTTTCGTGATGAGGCGCCATGAGATGCGGGCGCAGATAGACGCCGATGACGGCGCGGAACGCCACGAGGACGGCGAGCGTGACCGCGAGGCTGGGGCAGGACGCGTGCCGCAGCACCGACCCGATGGCGATGCCCAGCGCCACGGCGAAGAGCGTGTAGGCCACGGGAATGATGCCCTGGATGGCAAAGGCCTGGAAGTGTGAGTTCAGCGCGTATTCGGGGAAGCGCCAGTAGCTGACCAGTGCCGCCAGTGCCGTTCCCCAGAGCGCTGCTGCGACCAACGACCAGACGATGTTCACGCGGAGCCAGTGTCCGCTGACTGACCCCTTGCGTCCACGCCAGGTTGTTCGTGCCATCCTCGAACTCCTTCGACAGCAACGGGGCACCCCAGAAGAGGCCGAAGAGATGGTGAGGTCGACAAGGTCGATGATGGCACCGTCGCCGCGGATCAGCGAGGCTCGTGTGCAGGTCGGCACAGCCGGTGTGGCCCCGCAGAACGCGCAGTGCGCTCGGGTAGTAGTCGCGCATGACCGTGCCCGTGACGAGCAGCAGAACGGACAGCACGGCCAGCGTGGCGACTGCGAAGAAGACCCGGTTGCGGTGCAGACGCCAGACCAGAACGTTCACCGTGCCACCTCCAGGCGTGGCTGCGCCCTGTCCGACAATCCCCGCTCGCTGCCCATGTAGCAAAGGATCACGTCCTCAGGGCCGACTTCGGCCTCCTCCCATGCCGGGTCCAGCACCGGGCCATCGGTGCGGACGAGCAGCCGGGTCTGGCGCTGCGTCTGGGTCATGGCGATGACAGCGTAGAAGGCCCGGTTCCACCTCGGTGAGCGGGCGCTTGGGACCGAGCAGCATGCGGTGCGTCGCCAGCACGAAGTCGATGTTGGCGCGGCAGAGCTGGACGCGGCGCCGAGCAGGATCACGTGGTCACAGCCGCCGAGGTCGTGGAAGGAGGTGCGCCACGACAGCATCACCGATAGCCCGCCCCCGCCACCGCCCCGCTCAGAGTGGGAGAGGAACTCGCGGCGGGCCAGCGGATCGAGCGCCGCCACCGGCTCGTCGAGGAGCAGGAGCCCGGGCTCCTTGGCCAGGGCCAGCCCACGCCGCCCCCCCCGCCGGCCGCCCGAGGGTGCTGACCGGCTGGTCCAGCGGGACCTGCAGCCGCGCCAGCTGTCTCCCGCCCCGTCTGCATCCCACCGCGGGTCGAGGTGGGCGCCGAGCGCCAGGTGATCGGCAGCGCTCAGGCGCCGGTACAACGCGCTTCCTCGGCCAGCAAGCCGATGCCGGTCAATTCCCTTGGACCCGTCCGGTGTGGCCCGATCGATCACCTCGACCTTGGCCGTGCTCTTGCGCGGCGAGGCCGACCAGGAGCCGGAGCAACGTCGTCTCACTCCGGAATGCCGTCGTCACTCTCCCGGGTGCCGTCTACGCTCGACGGCGGTGGCGATCGAGAGGAGCCCAGGAGCATGGCTGGCGATAGGCCCCCGATGCGCTGGTGTCCATTAAAGTGCAGAAGTTCGGCAGCGTTGTGGATTGGCTGCGGCGACCGTGGATCACCCCCGCTCTGTATGAGTATCTAACATGTCGAGGGGTATGCCAAGGTTGAACGACATGTTGCCCGGGAGATAACACTTCTGTGCGACCGACACCACCGAGAGAAGACCGCAGGCCTGCTCCCGGTTGAAGACGTGACCCTGGTGGCATTCGTGACCATTCAACAGGCAGACCGGTGCTTCTACCGTTACGGCCTGAGTCATCGGGGGTCGCCTCTGCGACTATCGGTTCGATCGAGATGACGGCGGCTACGACGAACAGCGACTTCGTCGCCGGTAATGGTCGACGACCGCTACGCCTGGTTTGGTTCGAGGATGGGCACTATCTCCTAAACGTCAGCCTTTTTGATGCTTCGAATGAGCTGGTCCTTTCAGATCTTGGACAACGAGCTGGTGTACTCCGTGGATCGTGGGGATGTGGAGCTTGTCGGCACTCGACTAATCGTGAGATTGGCTTCTCGAACATCTTTATAGATATACGGTTCGAGCCTCCCAGTGGAATTCGCCTTGAGCGGGGGCGATAGCTGTTCAACGGTGTCGAACTGCTCATTCAGCCCGAGTATCTCCTGCTCGTCAATCATGCTGGGTTATTCTAAGTTGCGGGTTCGGCAATTGCGTCGTGGCACTGAAATGTCGGGCGGAATAGCCGTCCTCTGCCGTCCGCAATTTGGGTGGCTGGGGTTCCGAGATATGAGATCGATAGGGCCGCTGCGATCTCTTGGGCCCGAGAACAGATAGAAAGCTCAGGCGGGGACTCCGTGGTCTGACTTGACTTGACTAAACAACGAAACTCGGCGAGTACAGGAGTGAGTGACTCACTCCTGATGCGATGAAGGGGCGGGGCCTCCGCCCCTCGTGAGATCCGAGCATGCTCGGTCTTGCAAAAGAAAACCTCGAAAGAGGAGGAGGCCCCTATGGGACAGTACGTCGGAATCGACCTGCATCGTCGCAGCACGACCATCGTTCGGATGGCAGAAGACGGCGAGGTGCTCGGCACCGAACGCTTCGTCAGCCAGCCCTTCGAACTCGCCCAGGCCATGGCCGCCGCCGGGCCCGAGCCCGAGGTGGTCCTCGAATCCACCTATGGCTGGTACTGGGCCGCCGATGTGCTCCAAGATCTCGGCGCCCATGTCCACCTCGCCCATGCGCTCGGCAACAACTGGGGGAACCGACGCGTCAAGAACGACGTGCGCGACGCCCAGGACCTGGCCGCCATGTTGGCCCTCGGGCGTCTGGCCGAGGGCTGGATCGCGCCGCCAGAGGTCCGAGAGCTGCGCGAGCTGGTGCGTTATCGCTATTCGCTCATCCGCCACCGGACCAGTGCCAAGGCCCAGATCCACGGGGTCATGGCCAAGAACGGGATCCTGCCCGTCGTCGGCGAGCTGTGGGGTCCGACCGGTCAGGCCCAACTCGACCGCCTCGAACTCCCCGAGGCCTACGCCATGCGCCTCGACTCGCTGCGCAACCTGCTCGACGTCTACGAGACGGCCATCGCCGAGCTCGACGCGCACATCCACGCCGCGCTCAAAGCCGACCCCGGCTATCAGGCCGTCATGACGCTGCCCGGGGTGGGCAAGGTCATCGCCGCCATCTTCGTGGCCGAGATCGGTGACATCAGCCGCTTCGACTCGGCCAAGAAGCTCTGCAGCTGGGCCGGGCTCACCCCCAAGCACCGCGAGTCCGACGAGGTCGTGCACCGCGGCACCATCACCAAGCAGGGCTCACCGCTGGTCCGCTGGGCGGCCATCGAGGCTGTCGGCAACTACCGGGCCAAGGGCAACGAGAAGCTGCGCGCCGACTACAAACGCATCGCCGAGCACGCCGGCAAGTACAAGGCCCGGGTGGCCGTCGCCCGCAAGCTCTTGACCCTCGTCTTCTATGCGATGCGCGACGGGGAGGTCCGATGCCTCGAGTCCGCCGCCTGAGTCTCGGCCACGGACCGACGCGTGCTCGACTAACGCCGTGGCCCACCGGCTCCGGTGTGGCCGTCGTTTCTGATTGAGCCCGTCGGGACGTGGCCGAACCCCATCATGTGCGGAGATCGACGAATGAATGGCTGGCTGCCCACGGGAGCGTGACAGAACCCCTCGAGCAGTGATGGGAACTCGCAGCACCACATAGGCGTCCTCGAACAGGATGCGCCGCTCGCCGCCGGCGTCAACGCCAAGCCTTCGGCGGGCATCGCCCGACGTTGACCCCGGCGCCTCGCTCGGCGCGCGCCTCGTGCAGGACGCCGATGGGTGAATCAGGAACGATCGACAGAAAAGGCCCTTGATCCGGCCCCGCCCCTTCATGTACGGCGTTCGGGGGCACGACACCTCGCGAGATAGCTCTTAGTCCTAGTCCTCGCGCCCGTCAGGTGGGTCGCCTTTCAAAAACCGCCCGCGTGGACGCACGACTACACCGGGACACCTTGCCCGGCCGGTCACGGATCGGTCACTGGTCCGAGTCGAGAACGTGAGGTCGCCTTCTCGAACGAGGTAGACCGATCCGTGCGCACGTTCTCGCACCCAACCAGCGGTCAGCTCATTCGCGGAGGGTCGGCACGCGACCCAACCCCGGAAGCGGAATACGGGGTCGAGTCGGTGTCACCTCACCCCCAGGGTGCCGATATCGCAGCGGTCCTTTGGTGACTGCAATAAGTTTCATCCCGACCGGTGTTTATGCCTTGTCCAGCTCCTTGGTCTTCCCGGGAGCCGATCACATGAGCTTTATAGATCCGTAACATCCTGCGATACGGTGGCTTTGTGTCTCGGGCTGCCCCCGGTTTTCGGCTCTCAGCTCGCGGCCGTGTCTGGGAGCGCCTTACCCTGAGTGACCATCCACTCCTTAAGCTCTGGGCGGTGGCGACGGCCCTTGTCTTTGGGCTCTCCGCCACAGTCTGGTCTCTCGCCACCCCCATCGGAGCCAACAACGACGAAGGGGCCCAGTTGATCAAGGCTGCCTCGGTGGTCCGCGGGCAGGTGGTGGGTCCGTCAGTGAACCCGACGTTGGCCGTCCGGCTCCGCCTGGTTGACCAGCCCTCCTGGCCCATTGCGACGCCGTCCACGGCAGAGCCATTTGTGACCGGGCAGTCACCGTGGTCTCGGTTCCCGAGAGCATCGCCCACTTCACGGTGCCGGAGTGCATACTCCTGGAGGAGCATGGCGTCAGTTGCAGTCATGGTCAGCAGGGGTCAGGTGGTCTGCAGGGATCAGGCCGAGAGGTCTCGGCCAGCACCTATGTCGGGCGCTATCCACCGCTGTACTACGCCATCGTCGGCCTCCCGTCGTTGGAGTGGCACACGTCCGTCAGCGTCTATCTGATGCGCCTCCTCAGCGGGTTGCTGACCGCCCTCATGGTGGGTCTGGCCCTGGCGCTGTCCTCCGTATGGAGCGTGTCGCGGCCCGGTGCTGGCGGTGGCAGTCGCCGCCACCCCCACCGTGCTGATCTTCGGGTCCGCCGTCAATCCCAGCGGCTTGGAGATGGCCGCGTCTTTGTGCGTCTGGACCGGTGGATTGATCCTGGTGCTCGACCATGCCGAGCACCCACCGCCGAGTCTCGTGTACGGCACTGCCGCTGCGGCCATCGTGATGGTGCTCACCCGCGGGCTCTCGCCTTTCTGGCTGGCCCTGATCGCAGTCTCCCTGGTGGCCCTGGCGCCGCGCTCATTGCCGGTGTTGGCCAGGTGCCGTTCTGTAAGGGGGGCTGGAGCCACGGTGGCGGTCGCCGGAGTGGGGGCCGTCGGTTACGTCATCTGGGCTCACACCTTGTCGGTCTATCCCCTGGGGCTACCCGTCCCGTCCTCACTGTCGTCGGCGGGCGTCCTCGAGGCGGCACTGGGTCGGACCGGGTCGCTGGTTACCGAGTTCATTGGCACCTTCGATGCCGCCGAATCCCAGCCACCACTCCTCGCGATCGGCCTGTGGCTCCTGGTGGCGTCGGGACTCCTCGTGTTCGGACTCGTAGCCAGCCTGCGCCGGCAAGCCGCGGTCCTCGTGGCGCTGATCGCAGCCTGCCTGATCATTCCCACCGTCTCATGGTGTTCCAGGCCGACCACCTCGGCATCGTGTGGCAGGCCCGAGACGGCTTTCCCCTCTATTGCGGCGTGATCCTCGTCGCCGGAGCGATCGCCCGGACACCGATGGGACAGCCGCCGTGCCCTGTTCGGACGGACATGGAAGACCCATCGTGCGACGGCTCACCATCATCGTGGCCGTCTGCGTCGCCGGCTCACAGCTCGCGGACCTTTTGTGGGCAATCCATCTGCTACACCGTGGCCCAGGTGGGCCGCTCAATCCCTTCGCCAAATTCCCCGTTGGGTATTCGCCGTTGGTTCCCACGCCGCTCCTGGTCGTTGCGTCGCTCGGGCTGTCCGCGGCGTACGGCTGGTGGATCGTCCGCCTCTCGGCACGCATGGCCTCAGCGGGCGTCTTGCCCCAGCGGCATGTGGCGGCGGTGCCCATCGACCGGGTCCGGACATGCGGACCAGCGGAGTCCCGCGGGCGCCTCCCTCGCTAGCGTGTCGTTGCTGATGACACCAGGGCTGATCCCCGCGTATCCCAGATCCTTGCCGCCGACCGGGTGTTGGCCCAGCGTGCGGCGTGCGTTGCGGACAACCGCCTCGGCCTCTTTGACCGTGGCGCTCGCCATGGTGGCCAGTGCGGCATTGAGGCGGCGGAGTTCGTCTTTGGCCAGCTCACCTTTGCGACGCAAGGTGTTGACCGCCATGCGGGCCCGGCGATGGGCCGACCGGGTGCGGTCGGTCATCTTGGTCCTGGTGGCCAGGCCGGCACCCTTGAGCTTCTTTGACAGGCGCACCATACGGTCGATGCCTTTGGCAAGGAGGCTCGAGTCGACTGTTAAGGCCACGTTGGCCTCGACGACGGTGGTGTCGGCCCGGAGTTTGGTGAGTTTGAGCACCTTCGCTTCAGCGGCCCTGGCCACCAACGCGTCGTTGACGCGGCCACTGCTCCCTCTCCACAACGCGTGGTGATCTTCATCAGCGTGGTCGGATGTGGGACCCGTCCGCCAAGGGGGATGCGGCAGAAGCGCTGCCAGAGATCGAGTCCGCCACTTCCTTGACCAGAGGCTCGAAGCCGAGCCGATAGCGGTACTTGAGGAACATGAGGAGCAGGTAGACCTCAATGGGGATCGAGGGGCGTCCCAGGCGTTCGTGGAAGAACGCCTGATAGGGAGCGAGACTCGGGTCGTCGAGAAGTCCGTCGACCTTCTCGAGCTCCTTTGACATCGTGATGAGCTGGGCGGGGAGGATGGCCTCCCACAGGGTCGGCTGGTCGCCTACCGCTCTGAGCATTGATGGCCTCGATCCCGTACTAGCCCTACGGGTCGAGGCCATCGTACCCCTGATCGCCTGGCAAATCGCGAGCATTACCGACTCGCCGAACACGCTGGTCGACGCGATTCTTCAATCAGACTTTTTTCAGGTGGAAGTAGCTAGCTTGTGGCAATCCTCGAGCTGGCTTTCGACGCCCTTGGCGGTTCCCTCAGAATCGAGCGAGATCCGGGCGTAGATGGCGGCTGCTCTGACCCCTCCCACGAGAGGTCATCGTAATCACTAATGAGGTTGCCGGCACCGTTGGAGCCGACGAGTGCGGTCACGTGCCCCTCGGGCACCCGCAGCGTGCAGTCCCGCAGGGCCCCTGGGGCCCCGAAGCGCTTGCTGAGTCCAGTCGTCTCGAAGGCTGACACGCTCATGCGATCCTGACTGCGTCCGGATCCGCGCAGCGTGTCACGCAGCATGGATTCCATCGCTTCGTCGTCCAATCCCTCCGCTTGGGCCGATTCCACCCATTTGTGCAAGGCGCGGGCCAGGCGCGCCTGGGGCCGGGTGGAGGACCCGCAGGGCGCCGCGCCACGAACGTCCCCACCCCCTGGCGGCCTTCGACCAGGCCCTCGTGCTCGAGCTCGCGGTAGGCCTTCAGCACGGTGTTCGGGTTGATTGCGAGCTCCGCCACCACCTCCTTGACGGTCGGCAGCCGGTCGCCCACGTCGAGCACGCCCCGACGCACCGCTTGGCGGATCTGATGGGCGAGTTGGAGGTAGGCGGGGACCCCGGAGTCCGTGCGGAGATGGAAGCTCATCGACTGGTGCAGTACTTCACTAGTCATCTAGATACCTAGAGATCTCCACCGTTCGATGTCAAGGTCGGGCCCCGCAGGCCGGACGGGACGCCCCGCCCCGGCCTCAGTGCAGGGTGGTGGCGGTGGGTGGGTCCCGGCACGGCGTCGGCGTAGGGCGCGGTGTCGTTGCAGGCCGAGCCTGCCCGATGGTCCGGCGCCTGCCGGACGCGGGCTCAGTCCGCGAAGGCCGGGATCACCTCGGTGCCCATCAGCTCGATGGTCTGCATCACCGACTCGTGGGGAACCTTGTACGGGTTGACCAGGCAGAGCAGGAGGTCGACGCCGGCCGCCTCGTACTGGCGACACGCCTCGATGCACTCCGCCGGGCGTCCCCAGCACGCAGGCATTGGAGTTCATCAGGTACTCCAGGGTGAGCAGGTCGAGCAGGCCCTCGTCGTCGGTCTTCTTCATGTCCGCCGCGTAGGCGTAGGTGCCCAGGCCCTCGTTGCGCTCGGCCATCCAGTCGGTCAGCGTGGCGATCTGGCGGGCACCGGTCTTCGGGTACCACTCGAAGGACTCGCGCGCCTTGGCGATCGCCTCGTCACGGTCGGGCGCACAGAGGGCCATGGTGAACGTCGCCGCCTGGTCGTGGACGAAGGCGCCGATGGGTTCGCGTGCAGCGCCCGACGGCGTCGCGGTAGATGTCGATCTTGCGCTTGACCTCGGCGGGCGGCAGGCCGACGGCGAAGGAGCACAGGCCGAGGCCGAGGTCTCCGACCTGGGCGTGGCCCTCGTCGCTGGTGGTGGCGCCCCACAGCGGCGGATGCGGCTTCTGCCAGGGCTTGGGCTGCACACGCCGACGGGGCATCTGCCAGAACTCGCCGGCGAACTCGTGCTCCTCGTTGGTCCAGCAGCCCACGACGTGACCGATGGCCTCCTGCCACATGCGCCGGCTCTCGGGCGGGTCGATGCCGAAGCCCTCGAGCTCGGCCCGGGTCGCCGAGCGGCCGGTCCCGAGGTCCACCCTGCCTCCCGAGAGCAGGTCGAGCACGGCCACCGACTCCGCGGTGCGCACCGGGTGGTTGTAGGGCTTGGGCATGAGGCGCACGCCGTAGCCCAGGCGGATGCGCTCCGTGCGTGCCGCGATGGCCCCGTAGAGCACCTCGGGGTTCGAGCAGTGGGAGTACTCCTGCAAGAAGTGGTGCTCGACCGTCCAGAAGGCGTGCCACCCGAAACGGTCGCCCGCGATCGCCTGTTCCAGCGTGTTGCTGGTAGGCGACGAGCTCGCTGTCGTCCCCCCAAGGTCGGGGGACGGGGATTTCGTAGAACAGCGCGAACTTCATGGCGTGGGCTCCCCCCGCGGACGGCGGCCCGGGCGCGGCCCGGGCTAGACAGTGCACTGCTCCTATCAGCCCGGGTCGCCCGGGCGCAACCAGCAGGGAGGATCTATGCGTGGACTGGGAGGGCGGACCTACATCGTCACCGGGGCCGCATCGGGGATCGGGCGGGCCACGGCCAGCCGGCTCCTCGACGAAGGAGCCCTCGTCATGGGGGCCGATCTCGTGGTGCCGCCCGACGACGTACCGGAGGGGAGGGACGAGTCGGGCCGCTGGGCGTTCACGCATGTCGACGTGACAGACGAATCCTCCGTGGCGGCGCTCGTTCGCGCCGCAGTCGACTTTGGTGGCGGCGCCGTGCGACGGCCTGGTCAACGCGGCGGGTGTGGCCGGCGGCGGCCCGGTCCACATGCTGCCCGCTGATGAATGGGCGCGGGTCATCGAAGTGAACCTGACCGGCACGTACCTCACGGCCAAGCACGTCATCGCCCAGATGCTGGCGCAGCCCGCCAGCGACGACGGCCAGCGCGGGTCGGTGGTGACCGTCGCCAGCATCGAGGGCCTCGAGGGGACCGCCGGGGGCAGCGCCTACAGCGCGTCGAAGGGTGGCGTGGTCATTCTGACCAAGAACATGGCGATCGACTACGCCGGCCGAGGCATCCGGGTCAATGCCATCTGCCCTGGCTTCATCGAGACGCCGATGACCGCAATGCATCTTCGGGCCGGGCATGGAGGACGCGCTGGCCGACATCGTGCATGAGCACAAACTCGGCCGTCGCATGGGCCTGCCCCACGAGATGGCCGCGGTGGCCGCGTTCTTGCTCTCGGACGATGCCTCGTTCGTGACGGGTCATGCGCTCCCGGTCGACGGCGGCTACACGGCCGGCCGCGACCACGGCGTCACCGAGATGCTGGGGCTCTCAGGCCCCGGCTGACGTCCTGACCCCCGTTGCTTGACGGCGACCCCGGCGGTGCTCAATAGTTAAGTCAATGCTTAAGTGTCAGCCAGTCGAGGAGGTCTTCCGAGCGCTGGGCGATCCCACCCGCCGCGACCTGGTCGAACGCTTGAGCGCCGGCTCGGCCACGGTGAGCGAGCTCGCCCGGCCACTCGACATGACCCTCTCGGCCGTCGTGCAGCACCTCGCCGTCCTCGAGTCGTGCGGGCTGGTCCGCTCCGAAAAAGTGGGCCGCACCCGCACCTGCCGGCTCGAGCCCGCCGGACTGCAGCTGGCCGCGGACTGGTTCGCCGGCCAGCGCGCCGCCTGGGTGCACAGGCTCGACCGGCTGGGCGAGGTCCTCGAGGCCGATCGTGCCGCCGAAGGGGCACGGACCACAGGCACCACCATCATCACCACCGAAAGGAACAGAAGCATGACGAGCACGCGCACCAACAGGACAGCCGAGCACGGCACCTTCACGATCACCCGGACCTACCCCGTCCCGCCCGAACGCGTCTTCGCCGCCTGGTCGAGCCGCGAGTCCAAGGCGCGTTGGTTCGGCGCCCCGGGCACGTCGGACTACGCGCTCGACTTCCGGGTCGGCGGAACCGAGACCAACCGCGGCGGCCCCCCGGGGGGTCCGGTGTTCACCTACGAGGCGTCCTACAAGGACATCGTCCCGACCGAGCGGATCGTCTACGGCTACACGATGGAGGCCGACGGCGCGCTGATCTCCGTCTCGGTCACCACGGTCGAGTTCGCCGCCGCAGGAGGAGGCACGACGTTGACCTTCACCGAGCAGGGCGTCTTCCTCGACGGTGGCGACACACCCGCCGTCCGCGAGAAGGGCACGGGCGAGCTCCTCGACGCCCTGGGAGCCGCACTGGCATGAACGGCTAGGTGGCGGTGCACTGCGCCATGTCGCTCCATGGTTTCATCGCCGGCCCCGAGCACAGATGAACTGGTGCCTGGTCGGGCACCGAGCTCATGCTGACGCACCAGGCCAAGACGGCGGACGACAACCCCGCCGCCGTCTTCGTGTCGGGCGATGTGGTGGAGGCCA